>NZ_QLSV01000004.1 GCF_003268815.1 Flavobacterium lacus
AAACAAGTATGGATGATGATGAATCAACTCAATTGGGTACACCATCAAGTCCTTTGGTTTTAGTTGCGTATCCGAATCCGTTTAGCACATCGTTTATGTTACGGCCACTGGAAGGAGTTGACTCAAGTGTCACTTACCAAGTGTATGACATCACGGGTAAATTATTAGAGAGTAGAGCGGTTAACTCAAGTGAAATCGGCACTCATGCCATCGGAGAAAATTATCCATCGGGAATGTATTTGGTGATTGCCACTCAAGGCGATACGAGACAAACTTTTAAGATGATTAAGCGATAGGTATTGGTTTTTTTCGAGGGACTGAGGGGCTGAGGGACTGAGGTGCTGAGGGACTGAGGTGCTCAGGTTCTGAGGTTCTGAGGTTCTGAGGTACTAAGAAATTCAAAAACCGTCTCAATTTAGGTTGAGGCGGTTTTTTTTGGGCTGAGTTGCTGAGTTGCTGAGTGACTGAGTCGCTGAGGGGCTGAGTTGATGAGAAATTTAGAAACCGTTTCAATTTAGGTAGAGGCGGTTTTTTTGGGCTGAGTTGCTGAGTTGCTGAGTGACTGAGTCGCTGAGGGGCTGAGTTGATGAGAAATTTAGAAACCGTTTCAATTTAGGTTGAGGCGTTTTTTTTACGACGGAAAGCATTAGAATGATAGTTTTTAGTAACCAAAAAGAATGATATATTTTAAAAATGATATATTTTAAAAAAAATAAAATTAGCGATTGACTAAGTATCTCAATTTGATTTTAAAAAATTACAACCTGTTTTACAACCAAACTCATCGGAATCCTCCCCCTCGTTTAAGTTTCACTTTGTAGTTATTACATCGACCGCAATCTCTGCTTGATTGCCACATTAAAGAAAATTCATGTACACCTTGGTTTCCTCTAAATCTTGAAAGGTTGAAGTCATGTGAATATCCAAAAGTAAATTCGCCCATTTTAAGATACATAATCGGATTAATGGATGTCATTAATTGACTATTAGAACTCTTTCCTTCCGGATTGGTTGCTACTAGTGCTCCAATTCCAACTACTTCGGTCTCTAAAATTGCTCCCACATCCAAACGGTTATATTGCGATTGTCGCATGTAGTTTCCAGTTACTAATAAATTTGAACCTTCAGGAATAATTGATGAAGGTGAGTTGCTAATTTCAAAATAATAGCCCCCATGTATAGTGAAAAACATGTTTAAAGGAACATTCCCATTTTCACGAAAAGAAATATCCGGTCGATTTAAATGTCTTACTGACAATCCAAACCAAGCATCTTCACTATCAAAAGCAAAACCAGCAGTTACATCAAAAAAATTGATTTTATTGCTTAAATCTAAAATACCTGGATCTATACTGCTGGGACTTATAACTCCTGTATTATTATCAATTTGGTCTTCTAACACCAAGTTATTGAAATTAAAATCTTTTCTACCAAAACCACTTTCTACTCCAAATCGCAAACGCCAATCATAATTTAGTTCTATAATATAAGAACCTACTGCATTAAATTTGAAATAATTGTAGTTGGTAAACACCTCGTTATGATTTAAAACGGTAATACCTAACCCAATTTCATCCGTTACTAAATTATTGACATAAGCAAACTGAGTATCCATCTTTGTGTCACCGTTTGGCCATTGTCGTCTATGCATAATTCCTGAACTCCAGGTATTTGTTACTCCCGTAAAAGCAGGATTTAACGTTTCGGGTACTAAATTGAATTGAGTGAATACAGGGTCTTGTGCTTTTGCATGAAAAACAAACATCATTAAAAAGCTGACAATCAAGATTCGAATCATAATGGAATTATTTTAAAAGAACAAATGTTTGTTTATCTTGAATGATAAGACCGTAAAAAGTTTCAGCCGTAATAACAATATAATAATTACCATTTTCAGCATTTACATCTTTTATTTTTCCATTCCATCCTGTAAGCGAGTCACCTACTTCAGAATAGATTAGAGAACCCCACGAATCATAAACATCCATTCTGATATTTTTTAATCGTTTTGAAATGGGCAGAAATGTATCGTTTAAACCATCTGAATTAGGCGTAAAAGCTGTAGGAATAACTAATAAATAACCTTTTTCAACCAAAATAGAAACGGTCATCACATAAACACAGCCAAAAGGATATGTCACAGTCAGTGTAACGATATATTCTTTTTCAAGCAAATAAGTATGAATAGGATTTTCTTCGTTTGAAAATGTACCGTCGCCAAAATCCCAAATTATATTTAAATAATCACCTGTTGTATTGCTGTAAAATTGAATCGGATCATTTACAGAATAAATTCCGTAAGTTAAAAAACCAAATGATTCAATAGCAATACTCGGGTCTCCAATAACGAGATTGTCAACATTTACATTATAACTAATTGCACAACCTAAAGCATCGGTAACGGTTAAAATAACCATTCCATTTTCATCAGTTTGCATAATTTCATTATTTACTCCTGAAACTGTTCCACTAGACCACTCATAATTGTAAGGAGGAACTCCTCCAGATGCCTGAGGCACAAAATATTGAGTTACTTCTCTTGTATCGCAATCTGCATCGGTTTCCGTGTTCACATTTACTTCTAAAGGGTTAGGCCGGGTTAAAGCATACTGTCCTGTATTGGAACAACCATTTGCATCGGTTACAGTTACTACATAATTACCAGAGGTCAATCCGTTTAAATCTTCGGTAGTAGCTCCATTGGACCATAAATAATTAAAAGGAGGAGTTCCTCCAGCAACTATCAAATTAATTGCTCCACTAATTGCATTATCACAATCTAGAGGATTTGTGAGATTAGCAGATAAAACTAAAACCTGCGGTTCAATAATAATAAATGTTCTTACAATATAGCAGGGTGTTCCATCTGATATTGTAGCGGTGTAAGTTCCTGGACTTAGATTATTTCTGATTAAGCCTGCCGTACTACCATCACTCCATGTTAATGTAACAGGGGAAATACCACCAGTTAAATTAAGGTTAATACTACCATCACTTGCACCAAAGCACGATACATTTGAAACAATTGGATTAACCATAAAAACAGTAGCTTCGGGGATATTGATTGTTTCTATTCTAACACAACCTGAGGCATCCGTAACGGTAATAATATAATTTCCAGCGGAAAGGTTATTTTGACTTAAACTAGTTGACAAATTATTCCATGTAAACTGATAGCCCGGAACACCACCTGATAAAGTTACAGCTAGTGATGCATCATTCGCTCCATAGCAGCTGATTGGTGTTGTGGTGTAGGTAATAATAATCTCCGGAGATTGTGTGATAACAATGGTTAAAGCAACAGTACAGCCATTATTATCAGTAACTGTTAAATTATAATTACCTCCTGCGATGTTGAGAAGATTTTGATCTGTACTAGTAAATCCATTCGGCCCTTCCCATAAATAACTATAATCAAATATTCCTGTAGAAATTTCAATTGGAGTTCCTCCTACCACAGAAATGGTAATAGCTCCAGTAGCATCTCCAAAACATTCTACATTTACTTGACTCACTAAATCTACAATTAATAATGGCGGTTGTGTTATAGTAAATGTAGCAGATTTTGGCCCACAATTATTGGCATCAGTAACCGATACGACATAAGTACCTGGACTTAAATCTGCAATATCTTCTGTGTTTTCAAATGGATTGCCATCAAAAGTCCAAGTATAAAAGTAAGGTTCTGTTCCTCCAGTAATAGTTAAGTCTATACTTCCATTTACACTATTAAAACAAGAGATATCATTCTCACTGTCAATTATAATTACGATTTCATCCGGTTCAGTAATCGTGTAAGTGCTAGAAAAAGGACAACCCCCGGCATCTTCGACTGTTACGGTATAAATTCCTGGTTCTAAATTTGTTATACTCGTAGCTGTAGAAGTGAAACCATTCGGTCCTAACCAAGTAATTAAGTAGGGAGCTCCAATAGAAAAAGGAATACCTCCTGTTATATTTGTAATAATTGAGGCATTATTTATTCCAAAACAAGTGCTATTAGTTACCGTAGTGTTGGGGTTAATAGAAGGATGAACAGTTACAGTTACAGTAAATGCATCACCCTGACAAATACCAGAAGTAGGAATAACGGTGTATGTTGCTGTAGCCACAATTGAAGTTGTATTCACTAATTCCTGACTTATCTCACTTTGAGGTATATTTTGTTGCGAACCTCCAGTAATTGACCCTAATGGATTTATTACCGGATTAGACCAAATATAAGTAGTTCCAATTGGAATTACGTTTCCACCCGAATTTGTTGGAATTACTGTGAATGTACTTCCACTACAAATCGTTGTAATTTCTGGACTTACAACGGGTACTTGGTCAATACTAATTTCAACAACATCGGTCGTAATCATTTCACACCCTCCTGATAAAGTTGGAAAAGTAACTTCGCAATAATAATAAAATACACCGGCAAGTAGGACAGGTGGACTGTAAGAGTCATTTGTTGCCCCTTCTATTGCTGTTCCACCGATGTTAGAATTGACCGTATTTGAATACCACTGATAGATTGGAGTTCCCGTACCATTAATGAAAGTAAATGTTAATGCAGGAGTAGTCTGTCCCAAACAGATTGTATTTGATAAAAGCTGGCTATCGATGGCAGGTGATAAAATACTATTTATCTCTGCAACCTCGCTAGTAACCTCACAACCCGAATCATTTGGTTGGGTAATTATACAATAGTAGTATAATGTTCCGGCAATATCTGTAGACGGAGTATAAGAATCATTCGTTTCTCCTACTATTGCAGTGCCTGCTGTAGTTGAGTTGGTACTAGAAACATACCACTGATAATTGTACGTAGACCCAACACCTCCAGAAGCAATAACAGTTAAAACATTTACTATTGCATTTTGACATAAAGTTTGAGATGGTATCGGTTGAGAAAGAACAATAGGGTTGCTAACAATATTGATTTCTGCAACATTACTTGTAATTGCACCACATCCACTTCCTGAAAAGTTAATGATTACATAATAATAATAGCTTCCAGGAGTATCAAAAACAGGAGGAATGTATGACTCTTCTGTAGCTCCAGGAATTAATGTTCCTCCAGAATTGGAACTAGTAGTATTGGAATACCAATGATAAGACGGTGTTCCTGTACCGCCAGTAAAAGTAAAGCTTAATGGATTTAAAATAGTACCGCCCACACAAATAGATTGCGAAGGAGTTGGTTGAGTAGATATCGTTGGCAATGGATTAATTATTACTTCAGCTGTATTAGATAAAACGCTAGTACAACCACCCGAAGAGAAAGTAATCTCACAGTAGTAATATAAAGTACCTACTATTGTAGCAGGTGGACTATAAGATGAAGTAGTAGCACCTGTTATAACCATGCCACCAGTAGTGCTGTTAGCTGTGTTGCTAAACCATTGATAAGTTGGAGTTCCAGTTCCGTTTGTATAAGCTACGGTTAATAGCGTTGGTGTTCCATTTTCACAAACTGAACTAAGATTAGGTTGTATGGTCGCGGCAGGTTCAGGAACAATAATTATAGTACTTACTGCACTAATCACATTACATCCTGTGCCGCTTTGGGTAACCAAGCAGTAATAATATTGAGTGCCTAAAGTTGTAGTAAGAGGAGTAAATGTTGCGTTTGAAGCACCAGCAATAGGTGTTCCTCCCGAAGTGCTATTTGTTGTGTTGCTATACCATTGATAAGCAAATGTTCCTATACCACCAGAAACGGTAATCGTTAAATCAGTTGGTATACTACTTTGACAAATCGATTGTGTAGCTAAGGCTTGTGTGTCTAAAATAGGGTCAGCTACTACAACTACTTCCGCCGTATTCGAAGTAGTGCTACCACACCCATTACCACTAAGTGTTACAGTTGCATAGAAGTAATACGTTCCAGCAGAAGTAAAAGTAGCAGGTGTGTATGAACTATTAGTAGCACCCGTAATAAGAGTACCACCTGAATTGTTGTTAGCCGTGTTACTATACCATTGGTATGTTGCAGTTCCTTCACCACCCGTATAAGCTACAGAAAGTGATTCAATTGAACCGCCCACACAAATAGATTGTGTAGCAGTTGGTTGAGTGGAAATAATATGACTTGGAATGACAGTTATTATTACTGAATCCGTTTCAGCATTACAGGGTCCAGATGGATCATTTGTAGTTAATGTTAAAATAATTGTTCCTGAGAATCCTACAGGAGGTGAAAAGTTGCTTGTTAAATTATTTTGATCAGAAAACAAACCACCATTTGAAGAACTCCAAGTTCCTGTTGAAGCGGCACCTCCTACTATTCCGTTCAATTGGACACTTCCGTTTTGACATATAGGATTATATGAACCTGCTTCAGCTATTGCTTGTTCGTTAACGACAACTTGAAATGAAATTGCTTCTGTAGGACAAGGATCGTTTGGGTCTGAATAGGTTAAAGTAAAAGTTATAGTTCCAGTATAATTATTTGGAGGTGTATACGTTGGAGATAAAATCGTTTCATTTGGCGAAAATGTCCCACCTATAATTGATGCGGTCCAATTTATAGCTGCTGTTCCGTCAGAAATAGTGCCAATTAAAGGGATGTTTGTATTGAAGCATGTTGCACTTGGTCCCGATGCTGTCATTTGAACGGCAGGATTTACAATAATACTACTTGAAAATGTATTGCTTCCACATTCATTTGTTAGTGTAAGCGTGTAGTTATAGGTGCCAACTGAATCAAAAGTTATTGTTGGATTGGCAGCTGTTGTACTTGAAATTGATGATGGCGGAGTGCTACTGAAATCCCACAAATAGGAAACAGCTTGAGAAGCATAGCAATTAAAAACGATTGGATCTAAGGTTAAAGCATCGCCTTGACAAATGGTTTGTGGAGTTAAAGTAGTTACAGGTTTATCTTTAATAGTTATGGTCTGTATTTTTACATCAGGTTGACACAAAGTTCCGGCTACAGCATTTTGTAAAGATGTGGTTAGTTGTATGGTATAAACACCAGCACTTGTAAATGTAATTTCTGGCTCGGAAGATGATGCATTACCAGAAGAAAAACTCCAACCTGGAATCGAAGTATTTGGACAGTTTTCAGGATTAGTATGGGAAACTTGCCAGTTAAATATAGTATCGTTGTTACATCCCGGGAGGCTCGATAAATTTTCAATTTGAACATCGGTTGGGGAACAGCCTATTGGAGGATTTAAAGTAAAATCGGCAATCAATTCGGGGTTAACACAGATTGTTCGCGTTTCAGATGTAATACCGCAGGCATTGTTTCCAGATGTAAATAATGTTATGGAATATGTTCCAACAGTATTAAAAGTTATGTTTAAAGTGTTAGTGGCTGTTTGAGTCCAAACTGATGGATTGTTTGGAAATGTTCCATTAAAGCCTAAATTACCAACAACAGTAACAAAGGGATTTGGATTTATAACACCACTAGCACCAACTGTTAATAGACCTGAAGGACCATCAATTTGCCAGTAACGTTTATAGTTTTCTGTACAAGTAAACGAGGGACTACTACCAATGTTCGTGCCTGGTGTTGTGCTATCGGTAAATATAACAGAAGAATTTATACAAACTTGATTATTTGAAGGGTTTGCTGTAATTCCCGCTATTGGTTTAGATTGAATATTTACAGGTCCTATAGCACTTGAACTACTTCCGCAAGGGTTTGTTACTGTTACAGATGCTTGAAAAGAATTGGGGTAAATTGTTTGGTTAATATTGGAACTTGTTCCGCAAGAAATGGCATTAAAATTATGAGTTACAAAAAAGCCAGGACTAGTAATTTCTGAATGGGTAAATGTTTGTGGAGGTGAGTTGTCATTTACTTCAAAAGTATAAATAGTTCCAGCTGTATTTTGGGCTCCCGGAATAATTGTAAATTGAACAGTTCCAGGATTACATAAAACAGGAACACCGTAGTTAATGATAGTAGCGGTTGGATTTGCTCCCAAGAAAACATTATATATTTTGGTTGAACTACATCCCGATTCTAAGATAACAGTGTATGTTATTTGGTAAATTCCATTTGATGTATAGGGATGAAACTCATCCACTATATTGAGTCCACTAAAAATTGTATTTGCAGAACCATCACCCCAATTAATGATGTGTTGTGAGCCGTTACTGGTATTTGTTGAGCTAGTTGAGAACAAAAATAATCCTCCTGCATTACCATCAGCGCAATAATTAAAATAGGGTGTGTTGTTAAAATTTGTTATTACCCAACCAATATTAGGTACAACATCAATTACAGGAATAGTTGAATTTGAATTTAAAACCACCACACTGACACTACTACTTACTCCATTTATTGTTAATGTAGTGGTGTAGTTACCAGCAGTATTGTAGGTAATTGTATGTGGTCCAGCTATTGCAGAGGAGGTAGAGCTTCCCCCTTGAAAAGTCCAGCTATAGGTTGGGTTTGTGCCCATATCCGTTGAAGTGTCGGTGTATTTAATCGTTTGACCTCGACAAATAGTTACAGCTCCTCCTACTTCTGCAGGATTAGTAGTAAAACTAACAGCTAGTACATTTCTGTTTATGTCAATTTTATCATTTTCTATAATTGTTGCGTAAGATTTTATTGAGGGATTTAAAAAGACAAAAAAAATGAACAAAAAGGATAAACTTTTTTTTATCAATGGATATTTTAATTTATTACTTTTCATAACATATTTTTTATATATTTCTCTATAATTTTTTTTAAATACTTAATTTAAATACGTTAATTTTTATATAAATTACTTGTTGAGTTCAAACTGTATAATTTTTTATAATAACTGAAACTTTTGGGCTTTGAATATAAATTGCCGTATTGATAAAACGGATGAGATTGCTACCTGGTTTTTAAGGGTATAAAGCAAAAAGACGTTTAGAATTAATATTGAAAACAATATTTTTTTTGTTTACTAGTTGTTTTTTAATAAAATCTCAATTCGTTTTTCTGAAAATCGAGTATCATATTACCAATTTTTTTATATCCATAATAAAATAGTTTTTTCAATACTTTAATAGAGAAATTATTAAATTGGAATTTTGGTTTAAATTAGTATGTTAAATTAAGTTTCTTTTAAGAACAACATATGCTCCATGCCTTATTTTTAAAAAAAATGATTGAAAAGTTAAAACTATTATTTTGACTAATTACGGCGACAACTATTTTATTAATACCATCTAATTATCTGTATCAAAATGGCCAGGAAAAAAAGTAAAAAAAATCATTTCAATGTCCGTTAGAATAGTTCTTTTTTACTACACCAAACAGTAAAACTCACTTTATCAGACCAAATGAGTAAATCATTAAACTGTTTAGGGCTGCGGTGTTTGGTATATAGTGCTTGTTCCCTGCGTTATATAGGATAGGCATGGTCAGCAAGTCCGAGTCTAACGGTTAACAATAACCGATCAAAACCAACTAAATTGTAAAATGACTAGGTAAATTGTCAAGTGATTTTTGCTCGTCAGGGTGAACAAACACAAACCTTTAAGATGATTAAACGCTAAACAAGTTTTGATTAAAAAAAACTAAGATACGGTCTCAATTTAGGTTGAGGCGTTTTTTTTTGATGGTATTTTTCTGAGGTGCTGAGAGACTGAGGTATTGAGGTGCTGAGAAATTCAACAACCGTCTCAATTAAGGTTCATTCGGTTTTTTATTGAACGTAGGGTTCTTATCCAAATCAATTTTTAATTTTTACGTAAAATTTTTGTAGAAATACATTAGGTTACAGTTAAATTGCTCACTAAAAATTACCTTTAGGTCCATAATCGTTAAATGATTAAAATAGAAAGTAAAATTACAAAAAAGAGTGAACTTTGAACTATTACTTTTTAATTGTTTTAACAAGTTATTTGCTAACAACAAACAAGAAAATCTAGCGGCAAAATTAAGACAACCTGTACCACTTAATAAATGATGCTAAATGGACTATAGTTTATATTTTTTTTCAATTGGTTCATTTTTGTTTATTGGATTTGCTTTACATTTACTTTTCACAAAAAATGGAAATACTTATTTAAATAGGCTGCTTGCGGTGATTTTGTTATTCCGCGGATTAAAAATGTTATATTATATTTTTGTTGCAACAAACCAAAAATACTTTGTTTCCTTTTTTTTTAATTCTTTTGATCCTCTTTATTTTGCTTATCCTGCCTGTATTTATTTATATATTAGAGGATTCATCTATAATGAAAACCGGTTTAAAAAAAGCGATTGGTTTCATTTTATTCCTGTATTGTTTGCAATCATCAATATTATATCCTGGTACTTTTTGGACGCATCAACACGAGATGCTATAATTTTAGATGTAATAGCTAAAAAAACACTGTATATTGACGAAAATTATGGTTTTTTTTCCAATGCAATAACTTTTTTTTTGCGTAATCTTTTAATCATTCTTTATCTGATTTTTAGTTGGAAATTGTTTTTAAAATCGGAATTTATAAAAAATAGAAAAGAAAATATTATTTCATACAATTGGGTTTTATTTTTATTGATAATAATGAGTTTTACCAATTTTAATTTCTTTATTACAAGTATTGTAAACATTGCAAGTGGCGGAAAAAGTGATGCATTGTTGTTTTATAATTATATCATCATACTACTTTGTGCTATTATATTAGTGGTTATTATTTTTGTTTTTTACAATCCAAAAATCACCTACCGATATGTATTTGTTTCTAAAGAACCATTTCTACAAGAGCAGGTTTTTGTTGAAAGCACCGAGTTATTAATTCCTGATAATTTGGAAATCTCGGACGCTGTAGATAAAAAAAAGCGGATTTCAATCAACGATTTTGATATTGAAAATTATAAATCCAAAATTCTATTCTACATGACAGAAGAAAAGCCATATTTGCGTTCTGATTTTACTTTGAATGATTTGGCTCAACACATTGGTCTACCCTTACATCAGTGTTCACATTTTGTGAATTGTGAATTTGGTGAAAATTTTAGAGATTGGATTAATGGGTATAGAATTACTTTTTTTATTGAAGAATATCCTAAAAAATCAGCAAAAAATACTATTCTTTCCGTGGCATTAGATTGTGGTTTTAATAATAAGGTTACATTTTACAATTCTTTTAAGAAGATGAAGGGAGTTACACCAACGGAATATTTTAATTCGTAATTTTAGTAAACATTACTTGATTACAGTTTATTAAATAAACTATATTTTGTAATTCACTATTCAGGATTTTAAACACAGTATTGTTTTTTATTATTTTTTATGTTGTTTATGTCATATATTGAAAATAATAGCGGAGTTAAACTAAGTATTTGATGTTCTTTTATAAGATGTAATTGGTTGAACCGCCACTTTTCTAAAAATATAATTTTTGTAAATTAGAACCAACAGGATAAATCAGTTAATCTATTTTATCGTTTAACTTATATAATAGTTTTTCTTTTTTTAAACTTTTTTTATTTCTTTTTCTTTGTTCAGTAAAATTTTAAAATAAAAATTTATGAACCCAAAATTAATTTCAACTTTCATTAAATTTAATCATTATTATCCCCCTTTATTACTTTTTAAATTTTTTCTTCTATCAGTATTATTTAGTAATTACTGTTCTGGTCAATCATGGGAAAGTATTCCTTTAGCTCCGGGCCTAAACCAAATGGCTGCTTATCAATGTGTAGCCGGAGGGAATTATCTTTATGCCGGAGACCAATATGGCGATAATTTTTATCGATACGATGGAAGCACTTGGCAAAGTATTCCGTTAGCCCCTGGTCTAATTCAAATGGACGCTCAAAAATGTGTAGCCGGAGGGAACTATCTCTATGCCCAAGATCAATTTGGCGATAATTTTTACCGATTTGATGGTAGTTCCTGGCAAAGTATTCCATTGGCTCCGGGTTTAAATCAAATGAGTGCTTACCAATGTGTAGCCGGAGGGAATTATCTTTATGCCGGAGACCAATATGGCGATAATTTTTATCGATACGATGGAAGCTCTTGGCAAAGTATTCCGTTAGCCCCTGGTCTAATTCAAATGGACGCTCAAAAATGTGTAGCCGGAGGGAATTATCTCTATGCCCAAGATCAATTTGGCGATAATTTTTACCGATTTGATGGTAGTTCCTGGCAAAGTATTCCTTTGGCTCCGGGTCTTAATCAAATGGCTGCTTATCAATGTGTAGCCGGAGGAAACTACCTTTATGCCGGAGACCAATATGGTGATAATTTCTATCGTTATGATGGTGTTTCATGGCAAAGTATTCCTTTAGCTCCGGGTCTTAATCAAATGGACGCTCAAAAATGCGTAGCTGGTGGAAATACTCTCTATGCCCAAGATCAATTTGGAGATAATTTTTATAGATATAGTGAAGTGATAGTATTACCACCAACTGCTTTTGATCAAATCTTTTGTGCAGGAGTAGTAGTATCAGATTTAGTAGCTTCGGGTACAGATTTACAATGGTATGATGTTGCCACAGGAGGTGCTGCTCTAAATCTAAATACAACTTTAGTTGCAGGTAATTATTATGTTTCCCAGACTGTTTCTGGGGTTGAGAGTGAACGAACACTTATTGAAGTAACAATACTAACTCCAATCACATACTATGCTGACGCCGATGGCGATGGATATGGAAACGCCGCTATTTTACAACTATCTTGCATACAGCCTCCAGGTTATGTACTTAATAACGACGATTGCGACGACACGAACAACACGGTTTACCCCGGAGCTGCAGAAATCTGCTACGATGGTTTAGACAACGATTGTGATGGCACTATCGATAACGGTTGTACTCCAATTGTAACGGGTGTTCAGTCGTCACAATGTGGCATAACTTTAGCAGCAGTTGACAGTTATGTTACTGCGAATATTGTTTCTGGTGCGCAAGGGTATCGCTTTAGAGTAACCAATACGGCAACCAACGAAGTGCAGGCAATTGATCGATTTTTACGTCAATTCCGTATCACGCAATTAAGCAATTATGCGTTTAATACAACCTATGCGGTTGAAGTTTCTGTGCGTATCAACAATGTGTGGCAACCGTTTTACGGCACACCATGTACAATAACCACACCGGATACGACCACACAAATTCAAGCTTCGCAGTGCAATACAACAATGAACAATATCAATAATGCAATTTTTGCAAACATTGTTCCTTTTGCCACAGGGTATAGATTTAGAATTACCAATTCCTTGGATCCAACTGACGTTCAAACAAGTGATCGTGTGATTAGGGATTTAAGATTAAATACTTTACCAAACATCCAATACAACACGACGTATAATGTTGAGGTAGCGGTTAGAAATACAGATGGAACGTACTTGTCGTACGGATCGGTTTGTAACATTACTACCCCCTTATTCCCAACGATTGGCTTGCAAGATGCTCAGTGTGATGAATACCAAGTTACTTCAAACACAACAACTCTTTTTGCAGCGTCTTATCCAGGTGCCCAACAATACCGTTTCTTGTTAGAAAACGAGAGTCAGTCATACAGCCAAACGTTTGATAGACCCTTGCGAACAGTAACGTTGAATAATTTCACCGGTTTGTTACCGGGTACAACTTACACTGTTAGAGTAGCCATTCGTTTGAATGGAGTTTGGGGACCATATGGTAAATCGTGTACTATTATTACGCCAGGAGCCGGAAGACCGGATGAAGTAACCAGAATGGATGAAAATAATGTCAATGGATTCAAAGCCATTGCTATTCCAAACCCATTTGCCACAAGTTTTGGTATTGAGGTAAGCACATCCAACACAGAAACTGTTAGCTTGACCGTGTATGACATGGCCGGACGATTATTGGAAGTGAAAGAAGTAAAAGCACAAGATGCAACCAACTATCAAATTGGAGACCGTTATCCATCGGGTGTTTACAACGTGATTGTAACCCAAGGGGATGAGACGAGAACTTTGCGGGTGGTGAAGCAATAGAACAAAGGTGCTGAGGGACTGAGGTTCTAAGGTGCTGAGGTAATTCAAAAACCGTCTCAACTAAAATTGAGGCGGTTTTTTTACTCCACAATCAGCCATCCAATTAATTTTAGTATTTGATTGCAGCGTCTTTCGGTTCACTTCTGCACTGCTTATTAGTTATCGATATTTCTTATTGTTGGTTAGTTTATAAGCGATAAAATCAATATGTCAATCAATAATAGTATTTTCACGACTTGCAATTTTAATCTACTGAATTTTAAATTTTTTCCAATAAATACCTTTACATTAACCTATGAAAAAATTATCCACAGTTACATTTATCTTATGGTCTTTCGTCGGAACTCTTTATATATTTGATTTGCTAATTTGAAAGGAAGTCCGTAAGTAAAAATATTTATTACAGGTGTATACATTAGATACTATTTATAGATTAGAAGCACTAAGCAATAATCTAAACAACTCTTCTGCTTCAACATTTCCAGCTCCCATTTCTTTAAATATTTGTTTGTTAGGCAAATTATCTTTAACTGCTTCAGCAAAATCCTTCTTTACAAAACATTTTTGATGATATGTATTTTAATAAAGCGATAAAAATCAAACTGAAATATGAATCAAAATTCATTTTTAGTTGAAGTTAATTGATCTAAATTTTGTCGCAATTATTTGCCATTTCTGGGACAAAGTGTGTGCTATTTCATTTGCGATTTACTACAGATTGTGTAGTGTTTTGCAAATAAAATATTTATTAAGTTTTGACAGTAAATTGCAAATTCCGGTCAAATTGACCACCCAATTCCGGTTCAAATTGACCACCCCGATTTTTCACCGAAAATTACTTTTTTTCATGTGTTAGTTTCTATTCAAAAATAGTTAAAAAAATTAATCTTTATTAATGGTTTTTTTCTTCCGCATCGATTCACCCAATAATTCGATTCTGTGTGAATGATGTATCAAACGATCCAAGATAGCATCGGCGATTGTTTTTTCTCCAATAATGTCATACCAACCTTGTACCGGTATCTGTGAAGTAACGATAATAGAACCGTTATTGTGCCTGTCTTCAATGATTTCTAAGAGTGTAATTCGGTTTTGACTATCGAGAGCTTGGAGACCAAAATCGTCTAAAATAATTACATCTTGTTTTTCTATTTTGGCAAGTTCACGCAAATACGAGCCGTATGCTTTGGCCATTTTTAACTTGGCAAAAAGCTTCGAGGTATTAAAATAACTAACCTTATAACCTTGTATACAGGCCTGATAACCTAGTGCTGTACCTAAAAAACTTTTACCGACACCGGTGCTTCCGGTGATTAAAACGTTTTGATTTTTCTCTACAAACTCGCATTCTGCCAATCGAAAAACAAGAGTACGGTCCAGATTCCGGGATTCATCAAAATGGATATTTTCAATGTTTGACTTGTAATGGAATCGGGCGTTTTTAATGCTTCGCTCAATGCGTCTGTTATGCCTTTCATCCCATTCGGCATCAATAATCATTGACACAAATTGGTCAATGGTGTAATGGTCTGTTTTACCGCTTTCTAATGCGGTTTTAAAAGCACTATGCATACCATAGAGCTTCATTTGTTTCATTTTGCTTTCTGTTGCTTGATTCATAAGTAATGGTTTTAAATTATTCATAATAGTTTTTGCCTCTAATGTTTTGGTGTTCAGGTAGTTCTTGATTCAAGTCTTTATCTTCATCAATAGAGTCTAAGTTGTTTTCCAAAATGTTTTGTATGGTTTTAAAGTTGTAAATCTTAAAATCAAGAGCTCTTTTGCAAGCATTGATTAATCGTATTCTACCCACTTTTTTCTCGAACTTCAGAACTCCTAAACAACTCTTGAAAGCCTGTTCAGGGTGGTTTCTGTTCTCTATGATTTTAATGATAAACTCACCCACACAAGGGTCGATACTGTTTGCCCAATCAATAAAACGAGTAGCACTCCAATCGGCTACAAACTGATGAGTACTGGCTAGATGTTCCGCATTGGTGGTGTATACATAAGCCTTATTGCTTCTTTGGTGTATAGCAATACGATTGTATTTGTAATACACTTCAACTACTGATTGCGTATACAAAAGCTTTACTTTTTTGCGGATGTAATGATAGGGAACACTATAAATGTTTTTATCCTGACTGTGTAATACATGTCCGTTTTGCATAACCGTAGCAAAAGAATGATACTTGATTTGAAAACGTTCTAGTGGCAATGGACGTAGTTTGTCCTTCTCGTCTTCAAGGAAGAGTTCGTAGCGAGAATAAGGTCGTCCGGTGAGTTTTTTACGATTATGAAGATCTAATAATTCCCAAATTGCTTCATTCAATTGCTCTAAATTAAAAAATGTTCTGTTTTTAAGATACACATAAATTCTGCGGTATAAAATCTTAACTGCTCCTTCGACCAATGATTTATCTCTTGGTTTATAAGCCCTAGCAGGTAGTATGGTAGTTTCATAATGTTCCGCTAAATCAGCTAAAGTTTCATTAATCGTTGGTTCAAAACGACTACTTTTTATGACCGCCGATTTTAAATTGTCAGGAACAATAGCTGCTGGAGTTCCACCAAAATAACGCATGGCGTTTTCAACAGAATTTACAAAATCTTCCTTCTGTTGACTCATCGAGCCTTCTCCATAGGTGTATTGGCTGGCACCAAGAATCGCTACAAAAAACTCAACTTCTTTTATTTCTCCGGTATTTTCATCTACGATAGAAAGTTTTTTTCCGGCATAATCCACATACATCTTGTCGCCGGATTTATGTTGTATATGCATCACCGGATTCACACGATTGCTCCAGTTTTTAAAGTGAACTCTAAATTGTGAGCTCCGCACTCCATCAGGGTTTGCGGCAAAGTACAGTTCCCACTGCTGTTGAACAGTTGCCCCAACGTTCTTGAGTTGTCGCTCCATTTGTGGAAAAAAGCTATAAAGCTTCTCTAGCTTAGGATTGACCTGTTCTGCAGTATTTCCAACGAAGATAGCTTCTAGTTCAGCATCTGTCTTCTCTGCGATATAATCAAGGCTGTAGCCCGATACTTTAAACAAAGAAATATACTTTTTTACCGTGTTTCTGGAAAGTGAAAGGTACTTACTGATAAATAAATTACTCTTGCCGTTACAATGAAATTTAATGACTTTTCTTATCTTACTCATGTCTGTTATTTTATTTGCCATAATTCGTTTTTCAACGAATTTAGGTGGCTAACAGCATGAAAAAAAGTAGTATTTTTCGGTGGTCAATTTCAACCGGAAAGTGGTGGTCAATTTGACCCGAAACTAGGTGGTCATTTTGAATCGGAATCGATGGTCAATTTGCTCCGGAATTAGGTGGTCAATTTAACCGTTTTTTCCAGTATACACTCCAATTATATGTGGATAATTACTACTCGGTAGTGTAATGTTTTCAGATATACTATTTATTTATATTCTTACTAATCATCAAATAGATTTTTTATTTGTTGAATGCTATAGTAATTACATGGTTATTTAGTTAATAAAGAAAATCTATTTACTTCAATATATATGGGTGTTTCTACTTCTTACATTATGAAATATATTATAGAAATAGGATTTAAAAATGTTAAATTTAAAATGTATGAAAACTGTGGCCAAAAAAGCATGAACAAAAGGTATTACTTCAAGGATAAATCGCCGGATAAATTTTATGTAAAATATGTAAAAGGTCAAAATAGTTGGAAGAATTAAAAAATACTTGAAAGCGATACAATACCAAGTATAAAAGGGGATGGTACCCATTTTAAAATAGTACTTTTCTTGACTGTGCTACTTTGAAAATATATTTATTTAATAATGGAAAGAACTCTAATTCAATAATTTGTGGTATTTATTGTTGGAGCTAGTTGTTTTTTCAAATGAATCCCTACTTAATGTGGGGATTTATATTTTATTAGCTTCTTACATGTGAATTGGTGTTTAAATTAACTATAACCCGTTGGGTTAAATTAAATTAATTGATTTTTGATGTTATTTATTGGTCTGCCAAAGATAAATTTATTGATATATTGAACCAATGTTAATGCTGTTATTTTTGCTAAAATTCTGGTTTTAAAACCATCAAAAGTTTTAGCATAATTTCTTCTAATTAAGAACTGGTCGCATAATTTAGAAAATAGTGTTTCTATTCTTTTTCTTGATTTTTTGAATAGGTAAGGTTGTGGGTTGTAATTATAATAGTTTTACGTGAAAAACAGAGTTGAAGTCAAGAAAAACCAGCAATAGCGGTTAGCATCTATGTTACCAGTTGGCGTTTTAAGTGAAATTTGAGGAATTATTCATCATCATCTTCCTTTTCATATCCTTCATAATAATATGACTGCTCAATTCCTTTAAAAATAATTTCTCTATTGTTTATTTCGTCAGTTAAGTTTTGACTTAATAAAGTTCTTAATTCCAAACCATTAATTGGGCTTCTTTCCATAGCTTGTAAGTAAAGTGATTTATCTACAAATTGCCAATTTACTAATTTTTTAAGTCTTGTTTTTAAAATCATATCGAGCCAAATACGCATTGTTCTTCCGTTACCTTCCATAAAAGGATGAGCTATATTCATTTCAATATATTTAGCGATAATTTCCTCGAAATTATTCTCAGGCATTTCTTCAATTTTCACCAAAATTTCGTTTAAATATAAAGCGTTTGCAAATCTAAAACCGCCTTTCGATATGTTATGTTTGCGCACTTTTCCAGCAAAATCGTATAAACCCTTAAAAAGATAATAGTGTATCTCCATAAGACCTTTTGTTGTTCCTACTTCGATTTTGTCAATGTCATTTGATTCGAACAAACGATATGCATTCTCTAAACTATTTTTATCAATATTTTTCATATAAATCAGATTTATACAGCCGTATATTTATTGTCAAAAATACTTCAAATGATTGTCATTTACTTCAAAAGATTTTATTTTTTTTGGAAGTAACTAATAGTGTCGATTTCCGCTTGCGGACGTTTGCTGGTAACTTGTATATATATGCGAAAAAATAGCGCCAATCTAACCAATTTTGGGTTGTATTTGTTTGATAAATAGACACTTTTTTCAAGCATAGTATTTTTAAGGATATGCAATTTAAGATTTAATTTTTTGTAAATTCTAATTATTACAATTGAGAATAGACACAGAACAATAACACCAAGTAAAATATTAATATTCTCATCATCTTCACAAGTATATTCTTTTAAAATGAAATTACTTTTTTTTGCAGTTTCATTTAAACTATTTAATGAATTATAATCACATTTATAATATATTTTTAATTTTCCAAGTTGAATTTTAGCAAATGAATTACTGAAATCAAAATAAATAGAATAGATAATTACGTATTGATTTGTATTGATTTGTAAGTATATATATTGACAAGGATAGACCTGTATTGACACAAATTGAAGTGTATTGAATTTTTTAGCTTTAGAAAAAAAAATTATTTTCTAGTTTTTTTTTTCGGTTTCCTTCGTCAATTTTGTTTAGTATATAAATTAATGTTCCTCCTACAATCGCACAAGTTAGCATTACTTTCCAGTTGTTTTTAATATAGTTTCTAATTAGTGATTCTGCAATTTTTCCTTTAGGAATTTCATTATTTAGTATTTCCTTACCCGGAATAGTTGTTGGTATTCCTTTTAGACCTTCAGTCAGGCCACCTGAAGATAGTGACTTGTTTACAAAATATTCCGATTGCTGATTTAGCAAATCTATTTTGTGAGATAAAGGAAATGATTCTTGAAAGGTTGGTACTCTATAAGTCATAATCTAATGTATTATTAATTGAAAAAAATTCTTCTACTGCATCTATTAATTCAAGAGTATAGTCAAAGCAAACTTGAACTTCTCTCCCTGTTTTTTTGTTAATTATAATGCAGTGATATATAGTAAAATCATAACCTTCATAATCTAGTAAAAACTTATAAGCGTATCCATGTTTTTTGTAAAAAGCACTTGTTTTAATTTTTTTTAAAATAGCTCTATTGCTATTAGCACTTTTTAAAAAGAAAATATTAATTGCTTCTTTTAGTTTTCTCTTATCGTTATTAAAGTCAATACGATGCTGTTCACAACAGTAAATTTGCCTAGAATCTGAAGGCACAAAATCTTCTTTACACTCCGGTTTTTTGCATTTACGTAAAGGATATCGTCTATTTGAAATCCTCTTGTTTAATTTATAGTTTTCTTTTCCCATGTAATTTTAATTTTTTTAATTAACAAAATTATAAAAAAGTTTGTTACAATACAAACTTTATGTATATTTGATAAAAAATTTAAAATGATTTCCAACAAAAGTTTTGCTAATAACCCAAATGCCGCTGAAGTATTATTTGACTTACTTAGAGAACGTGTTTTTTTGAAAACAGAATTAGATATTGTTTATTCGGATTTAGTTAACTGGGAACGTTCAAATTTATTATCCATAGGAGGAGATTCTGACAAGGGTGATTGGAAGAAATTAAACTATATCGAATATACTTGGGTTAAAATCATACAACAGTTAAGACAATATGGATTTAATTATGATGAAATACTAACCTATAAAACCGAACTATTTAAGCAAATTGCGGCCGAGCAAATTATTGAGGCAAGTAAGATTGATGGCCAAAATATAAGTCAGCAACTTGGTTCTGAAGCTCTTGAAAAATTAAATGCGATTTCAGATTCAGACTACGATGAAAACTTGAACATAGGGATTAGTATTTTTGAAACTATTATGGCAAAGGCTATCATAAGTGCTGAAAAATGGTCTATCCTCTTTTGTAAAGAAATGCCTGGATTTTGCCGCCCTATTTCAAAAGAAGTATTTAGAGGTTTTGATCTAATTGATAAGTCTGGGATTCTTATAGAGCTATTGTCAAAAACTTTTTTAAGTGTTTCTTTGAGTGATATTATATCTAAATTTTTAGTTGATGGTGAAACTTCTTTTGAAGAAAGAACTATTTCTATACTAACTAAAAATGAGCATAAATTATTGAAGCAGATTAGAAAAGGGTATAACGATATAAAAAGTGTCAAAATAAGGTTTAAAAATAATCAAATGGATATGATTGAAGTTACCTCCATAAAGAAAGTAAAATTAGAAAGTAGACTTTTAGAGCATATCAAGAAAGGAGATTATCAAACTATTTCTATTGATACGGTTGACGGTAAAATTGTTAATTTTGAAAATACACAAAAACTAAAATTATAGATACTGAATAACTCAGATCATACGTTTCATAGTAAGCTTATCGGATATGCCGAAAGTTAAGCACATTACATAAAATGTGGTAGAGTGTGAAAAATATAAAAAAATTTTAATTAAAAAAAATCCTGAACTAACTGATGAACAAATTGAAAAAATTTTGGAGTTTTTAGCACTAGTTGCTAAACAGACAGTTAGTAATTATAAAAATTCGATTTAGTTATGAAGAGAGCGGTAATTATGTGCAGGGTAAGCACCGATGAACAAGCTAAAGGCTATAGCTTAGATGTCCAGCTTGAACAACTTATTAGGTATTGCAATAGAAATAATATTTCAATAGTTAAGCAGTATAAGGAGGACCATTCTGCCAAAAACTTTAATAGGCCAGAATTTCAAAAATTTTTGCAATTTGTAAAAAAGAATAAAGAGGAAGTTGATTTGTTATTGATTACGTCATGGGACAGATTTTCCAGAAACTTAACAGATTCTTTAGTTATGTTAAGAACCCTTGAAAAGTATGGTGTAAAAGTACAAGCCGTTGAGCAGCCAATCGATATGAGTATTCCTGAAAATAAAGCTATGCTGGCTATTTTCCTTGCTATTCCAGAAATTGATAATGATAGGAGGTCGATTAAGATAAGAGGTGGAATAAGAGGCTCATTAAAAGCGGGTCGATGGTGCAGAATAGCACCGATAGGATACAAAAATTTAAGAGACCAAAACAATAAGCCTATAATTGTTCCCTCTACTATTGCACATCATATTAAGTATATTTTTGAGCAAATAGCTATCGGTAAATTGCAAAGTGAGCTAAGAACCGAAATTTATAAGAAAGGAATTAAGATAAGTAGAAGTAATTTATCGAAATTGTTACGGAATCCAATTTACATGGGTAAAATAATCGTACCAAAAAGCGAAGAGGAACCCATGATGATTATTGATGGAATTCACGAAGGAATTATATCTGAAAATTTGTATTTTCAGGTGCAACAAGTGTTGTCAAACAATAATAAAATTAGAAAACTTCCAGTCTATAAATCATTGAGAGAAGAATTACCTTTAAGAGGTATGTTATCATGCTCTCAATGTGGCGAAAAATTAACTGGAAGTCGCTCCAAAAGCGCTACGGGAAATCATTATTTCTATTATCATTGTAATTACTGTGCTAAAGAACGATATCCGATGGATTTGGTTAATCAAACATTTGAAAGTATCCTTGCTGATTTTACTTTTACAAATGAAGCAAAAGAAATTTATCAGTTGATGGTGAAAGATTTATTATCGGCTGATGCAAAAGATTCCAAATTAAAGCATACTCAATTAGACAAAACTTTAAATGATGTTTTAGCACGTATTGAAAAATTACAAGATTTATTTATCGACGGTAAAATTGAACATAACCATTATAGTGATACAATGGCCAGATATACTGCGCAAAAGTTTAGTCTTACAGATGAAATCAATCAAATTAAAAAGATGGATAGTGATTATTTAAATTGGCTGAAAAATGGAGTAGTTGCCTTGTCAAATCTAAAGATTCATTATGCTAACTCAGCAATTAGGGATAAACAACAATTAATTAGTTCGATATTCCCTGAAAAATTTGAATTTGATGGAAAAAAATGTCGAACTTCTAGAATCAACGATGTTTTGAGGTATATGTTATTGATTGATAGTGATTTACAAAATAAAAAAAGTGGACAATTATCGAAAAAAATCGAGTTGTCCACTTTAGTGGAGTCGGAGAGAATCGAACTCTCGTCCAAACAAGCAACCAAAGAGCTTTCTACGCGTTTATCCTCTGATTGGGTTTTCGACAAAAAGCAAGGCCAAAGGCAGCCACTTCTTGCTTAGCTTTATAGTTGTCAGAAGGGATTTAAAGCTTTACCCGTCCTAGGTTTATTTTTACAGTTCTCCTTGATCAAACGCCACAAACCAAGGCTTTTGAGGAGAATCCAGCTTTCCTACCTAGTAGGAACAAGGCAAATCTTACTATAATTCAGATTAAGCAGCTAAAGCGTAATTATTTTCGCCGTTTATAAGTTGTGAACCTTGATATTTACGAGCCAAATGTCCAATGCTCGACGTGCTTACCGTTTAGTTCCACCCGCTGTCAAAACCGGTCGACCCCATTTTTCTGTTTTCTGTTATCAGTTGTCTGTTATCAGTTGTCTGTTATCTGTTATCTGTTATCCGTTATCCGTAACTCGTAACTCGTAACTCGTAACTCGTAACTCGTAACTCGTAACTGTATTCAAAAACCAGACCACAAATATACAATTAAAATTGTCATAAATAAAACTTGTCTGTACAAACCAATAATGTTATATTTGAAACAATTTTAGAGATTTACTATAAAAATATCACAAATGACATTCGGAATCATCAAAGAACGCAAAAATCCACCTGACAGAAGAGTAGTTTTTACACCCGAGGAATTGGTTAGATTACAACAACAATTTCCGGAAGCGAAAATAAAAGTTGAATCTTCAACTATTAGGGTTTTTCCCGATGCGGATTATCTTGCAAAAGGAATTGAAGTGACGGAAGATTTGTCAGATTGTGATGTGCTAATCGGTGTGAAAGAAGTTCCTGTGGACGCATTAATTCCTAATAAAAAGTATTTTTTCTTTTCTCATACAATTAAGAAGCAAGTGTATAATCGGAAATTATTACAAGCGATCTTAGAAAAAAAGATTGAATTGTATGATCATGAAACCATTGTAGATTCTCACAATCGTCGTTTAATTGGCTTTGGTCGCTATGCCGGAATCGTAGGAGCTTACAATGCTTTTCGAGGGTTTGGAATTAAATATGAGCTTTTTAATATACCAAAAGCAGAGACGTTGAAAGGTAAAGAAGAGTTAATTTCCAAACTAAAAAGGCAGGTTTTACCACCCCTCAAAATTGTTCTTACCGGAAAAGGAAAAGTCGGAATGGGTGCAAAAGAAATTTTAGACGGAATAAAAATGAAAGAAGTTTCTGTTGACAATTTTCTGACTAAAAAATATTCAGAACCGGTTTATGTCCAAATAGATGTGTTAGATTACAATAAGCGAAAAGACGGTAAACAAGTAGACAATCAAGACTTTTATAAAAATCCTATAGAATACGTTTCCGATTTTGAGCGTTTCACCAAAGTTTCCGATGTTTTTATTACCGGACATTTTTATGGAAATGATTCTCCCTACATTTTAACGCAGGAAATGCTCAAAGCAAAAGACTGCAAAATTAAAGTGGTTGCAGATATCTCGTGTGATGTAGACGGTCCAATTGCTTGTACCATAAAAGCATCTACAATTGCAGATCCATTTTTTGGTTATCTACCTTTTGAAAACAAAGAAGTTGCCTATACACATCCGGGCTCCATTATGGTCATGAGTGTCGATAATTTGCCTTGTGAGTTACCCAAAGATGCCAGCGAAGGTTTTGGCGAAATGTTTATGCAACATGTGATTCCGGCTTTTTTTAATGGGGATAAAGATGGCATTTTGCAACGAGCCAAAATTACTGAAAACGGAAAATTAACACCCCGATTTGCTTATTTGCAAGCCTATGTGGATGAAAATTTATCTACCGCAAAATAGGTTCGTTATTGCATGTAGTGCTTAAGTCCAATTTGTTTTTTACATTTGAGAAATTATATCTATCTGCATGAAATTGAGATTTCAGTTTTTATTTTTTCTTTTATTTTCTTTGAATCTATTTTCTCAGGAATTACTTCCGTTTGTAGAAAATTTCACCAAATCAAATTATAACGGCGACAACCAGGTTTGGAGTTTGACGCAAGGAGGCGATAACGCGATGTATTTTGCTAATAATCATTATTTTTTTCGTTACAATGGAGTTAAATGGGAGCGTTATGCATTACCTAATAAAACTGTAATTCGCTCCGTTTTTGCCTATCAGGAAAAGATTTATTGTGGTTCCTATAACGAATTTGGTTATTGGATTCGAGAAAATGGAGTCATGCGTTATTATTCTATTTCTAAGGATAAAGATTTTTTTAAAGATTCTTCCAAAAACGAAGAAATTTGGAAGATTTTTGAGATTAATGGAGCTATTTATTTTCAATCGTTTAATGAAATTTTTATTTATAATGAGAAAAGCATTAAACGAGTAGCAGTTCCATTTTTAATTTCCTATTGTTTTGTCATTGATTCAAAAATTTATGTAGCTTCTGTCAATAAGGGAATTTACTTGTTCAATGGCAAAGATTTTACCTACATTGAAAAATGGGGCGTCATTGCAAACAATGTGGTTCATTCCATTGACAAAAATAGCGATGAAATTTTTATTTTCACACAGAAGAATGGCGTTTTTGTCGAAAAAAATGAAGTGCTGCAAGCATGGAATCATCCCATAAATGATGCTTTAAAATCGGAAGTGATCATTACCGCTAAATTTTATCAAAAGGATAAATTGATTATTGGGACGGCTTCCAAAGGTGTTTACATCATTCAAATTGATTCGGGAGAATATATAAACATCAATCGTAATAATCGTCTGTACAATAATTCTGTTTTGAGTATTGCAGTTGATAAAGAAAATGATATTTGGTTAGGGTTAGATAATGGTATTTCGCACATTGAAATCAATTCACCTTTTCGGATTTTTTCTGATAATACCGGGGAATTAGGAACGGTCTACTCTATTGCATCAACTCCAAAAGGTTATTTACTAGGGTCAAATCACGGTGTTTTTACATATGAAAATAAAGCGTTGAACATCATTCCTAATTCGCAAGGACAAGTGTGGAATGTCGCCGCAATAGATGGTACTTTTGTTATTGGGCATAACGACGGTACTTTTTTATATGATTTTAAATCATATCGAAAAGTAAATTCTTTAACCGGCGGGTGGCAATTAAAAAAGGATAATTACCAAGACCGGTACATCCAATCTAACTACATTGGATTAGCTTTTTTTGACGATAAAAATGATTTGTCAAAACACAAGCGACTTAATACTGTTTACAGACCAATTAAAGATTTTGTTCAAACCGGACAAAATGAAATTATTGCATCAGATAGTTATCGTGGACTATTTAAAATAAACTACGATGACAATCTGGAACTTAAATCCTATCTCAATCTAACCCAAAAAAATAGTATTAAAAATGATTTTGGGGTTAAAATATTTAAATACAAAAATGATGTTTTATACTATATAAATTCAGAATGGTATTATCTGGATAGCGTTACAGATGTACTTAAAAAGTATGATTTATTCAATCAGAATTTCAGAAATATCAACGAAGTAATTCCAATAGACGATTCGAGTTTTGCAATTATAAAAGAAGGCTTGTTCTATATTATCAATCAATCAAAGGATAAATTTTCTTGGAAGCTAATTCCAAAAAAATATTACGAAGGAAAAATCATCAATCAGGAGACAAAAATTTTTAAATTCAATAATCAATATTTAATTAACCTTGATGATGGATTTTTACAATTTGAATCGAGTAAAAATGATTTTACCAACCAAAAAGTTGAAATAGAAGCATATTTGAAAGGCAAAATTTTGACTAATGAGGCAAGAATTCCGAATAATCAAAGTTTAAACTTGCATTTTGTTTCTGAATATTTTGGAAACAAAAAATCGACACTTTTTTATAAACTAAACAATCAAGATATAATACCCTTACCAGATGGTAAACTGATTTTAAATAATTTAGCAAGCGGAAAAAATCGTATTGAAGTCTATTTTACAAACGGATTTGAATTTATTAAAACAGACGAGTTTACTTTTACAGTTTTAAAACCGTGGTACTTATCATTTTGGATGGTACTTCTTTATTTTACTTTAGTTGGAGGAATTTTATTTTTATATTACCGATGGAATAAAATTCGTTACCAAGAAAAAATAAAGTTAAAAGAAGAAGAGCTTAAACACCACCGTGAAATTATGGAACTTGAAATGGAAGCAGAAAATAAACTCAAACTTCAAGATTATGAAAAACATATTTTGGAAATGCAGGTGCAATCAAAAGCTTCTGAAGTTGCCGGAAAATCATTATCTATAGCCAAACAATCGGAAATGATTGAAAGTATTCAACGTATTTTAGAGGAAGAGAAGAATATTAATACGGTCAAAACAAAGATTAAGAAAGCCATTAAATCGAATGCCATTAATCAACGGGAATGGGAAAATTTTGAAAAAAATCTTATTCAGAGTCACGAAGAATTTGTTCAAAAATTAACCAACACTTATCCTGAGTTAACTTCAAAAGATATTAAGCTATCCATTTACTTGCGAATGAATTTATCATCAAAAGAAATTGCTCCTTTAATGAATATTTCTTATCGTGGCGTGGAATTACACCGTTATCGACTACGAAAAAAAATTCAATTAAATCCAGATGAAAGTCTTTCTAAGTTTATGCTTAATTTATAAAAACTTCCTTAAAAATAGATTTCTACTAATTTTTTTACTTCTTTTTAAAAAATAATAGACTCATCACTACTACATCAATTAAATTTTTGTTGATGTATAGATATTTCTTTAGTTTTAGTATAAGATATTGATTTAGAGCATTTAAAAATTATTTTAAGCATATTTGATGTGTTGTTGTAGTATTTTTATCGAGTTCACTATAACGTTTTAGTTCGTATATTTACTTCACTAATTAAATGAACTAAAATGACTAAATTTTTAATGTTACTCGCGATTTTGTCAGTAAGTGTAGTCTCAGCACAAGTAGTCAAAGGCAAAGTAACGGATCAAACGGGAATGCCAATACCGGATGTTATTGTTTTGGTAATTGGAACGCAAGAAAATTCAGTAACTGATTTTGACGGCAATTTTCAAATCAACGCAAACGAAGGGGATGAGATTCAGTTTTCAATGTTAAGTTTTGAAAAATTGACAATGAAAGCATCCCAAAACATGGCTGTTGTTTTAAAAAATGACAACAAGCAAAATTTAGATGAAGTGGTATTGATTGGTTTTGGTACCAAACGATTGGGTTCGATTACAGGTTCTGTCTCACAAATTAAGTCGGAAGAAATACTAAAAACCCCCGCTCAATCGGCTATTCAGTCCGTCCAAGGAAAAATGGCAGGAGTAAATATTGTTACTAATGATGAGCCTGGTGCTAATCCATCGATCCGGATTAGAGGTTTAGGGACTTTATTAGGAGGAAGAGATCCTTTATATATTATTGACGGAATTGAATCGAGAAGTCTCAACGGATTAAGTCCAAATGAAATAGCGTCAATGGATATTTTAAAAGACGCGTCTTCCCAGGCAATTTATGGTCAAAAAGGGTCGAATGGAGTGATTATTATTACAACCAAAAAAGGGAAACAAGGAAAAATTAAAGTGACTTACGACTCCTATTATGGTCAACGTTTTATTCAACGAGAAGTGAAAATGGCTGATGCGCTGCGTTATTCTTTTTATAACAACGTTGCTCTAGGTTCAACCGATTTCTTTAACCTCAATCAACAGCCTATTAATACAAATTGGTTAGATGAGATAACTTCCACAGGCACCGTCTTAAGTAATTTTATTTCGCTCTCAGGCGGAAATGAAACAGCTAATTATTATCTAGGAATTACAAATTTTCAGGATGAAGGTATTTTAAACGGTACAGAATTTCAACGAACCAACATTAATTCAAGAAATGATTTTAAATTATTTGATGGCAGATTAAAAATTAACCAGTCCATCAATATGTCCATAGTAAAAAATACGCCCAAGCCATTGAGTGCGTTCAGCAATGCGTACAAACAAGCTCCCATTATGCCGGTAAGGTATCCGAATGGTCGGTGGGGTAATCCTTTTATAAACGAAGATGGTTTAAATGATATTGACGGTATTAGATATAACAATGTGGCAAACCCGGTAGCTCAATTATTTTACGCCAACGAAAAGAATAAAAACTTTTTAGTATCAGGAGCAATTGGAGCTGAGTTGAAAATTTTAGATGACTTAAAATTTAATTCAAGTTTTGGTGCTACTGTTGATTTTGCAAAAGGATATTCCTATGTAGCCAGCAGAGAAATTTGGCTTTCTCAAAATCCAACACAAAATGCGGAAGATTATCCCGAGAACAGTCCGATAAATGTATTAAATCAACGTAGATCTGATTCCTACGAATGGAACTGGGATAATTTTGTAACGTATAAAAAAATCTTTGGAGAGCACAATGTTACAGCAGTTGCAGGGATGTCGCGTTCCACTAGAGGTATATTTGAGTTTTTAAATGCAACCCGTTTAGACGTGCCTGAACAATCCAATTATTGGTCTTTGAATCTTTCAACAAATAATGATCTAATAGCGCCTGGTTCTGTGGTTTCCAACTTGATTTCAACTCCTGTAGTTTCTATTGCTTATTTTGCCAGAGCGGAATACGAATTCAAAGGAAAATATTTATTTTCAGCATTACTGCGAAGAGAAGGTATCAGTTCTTTCCAAAAAGGAAAACAATGGGGTAACTTTCCTGCGGTTTCCGCGGGATGGATAGTAAGTGAAGAAGAATTTTTCAAGAAACAAAAAGTCATTGAGTCGTTTAAAGTCAGAATCGGTTACGGTGAAGTAGGAAATGGAAACACGCTAAATTCTTTAAATTACATTAATTTCCCGTCTGGTTTTAACTATAGTTTTGGGGAAAACCCTCAAATTAATCCTGGTGCTGCCAACCAATATGAAGTTGATCCTAACCTAACTTGGGAAACGATGAAAGAGGTAAACGTAGGATTTGATTTCGGACTCTTTAGCAATCGGCTTACCGGTACAGTTGATTATTACGTCAGAAACACTGAAAATGCGATTTTACCAGTTGTTCTACCACGTGTTTTATCACCGGGTCGAGTTACTTTAAACACCGGTACAGTTGTAAATAAAGGAGTTGAAATGTCGCTGAGATGGTTGGATAAAATCAATGACAATTGGCGTTATTCAATAGGGGCAAACTTTTCAAACAATAATAATGAGTTAACCAAAGTAAATAGTGCCAATTTTGCCGATTTTATTGGTGGTGGTTTAGGAAATGGTCAATTTACAAAGCAAGTTCTTGTAGGTCAACCATTAGGGAGCTTCTATGTGTTTGAAGTTACTGGTCTTGATAGCGATGGTGCCTTTACTTACAGCGAAGAACGTGTTAATGCAGGCTCTTATATCCCCACTTATACGTATGGATTAAATTTCAATTTGTATTTTAAAAACTTTGATTTTTCAACCGATTTATATGGTGTTGGAGGGAACAAAATTTACAACGGAAAAAAAGCCCAACGTTTTGGCGGAGAGAATGTGGAGTTTGATGTTTTAAATAGCTTTTGGACACCATCAACTCCAAATGCTACTAATCCAAGACCATTTAATGATGTGCCCGTGGCATCAACCTATTATGTTGAAGATGGGGATTATTTAAGAATTAACAATATTACCTTAGGCTATACTTTCCCCAAATTTTACGAAAAAATTGATAAAGTTAGGTTATATGTAACGGCAATAAACCCATTTATTTTTACAAAATATTCTGGTTTTTCACCGGAAATAGCAGGAAATAATAATGCCGATCCGCTCGGAAATGCCGGAATTGAGTTAGATGCTTATCCTACAAATAAGTCATTTCTAATTGGTTTAAACGTTAGCTTCTAAAAAAAAAACACTATGAAAACAAACATAAATTTTAAATTATTTTTTATTGCATCATGTTTTTTTCTACTGTCTTCTTGTGAAGATGATTTAGATGTAGAACTAAGAGATGCTGTGACAGAATTTGATTTTCTGAATAATCCGGATAATGCCGTTCAACTGGTGAATGGAGTATATAATAAACAATTGGATTTTAATATGTATTCGTTCTCGTGGATCGGGATGACCAGTATTACTTCCGATGATGCAGACAAGGGTTCTACACCCAGTGATACAGGATCGGACAAACACAAAATGGATAATTTGACATTTGGTGCTTCTGATATCTCATTTAGTGATGTTTGGAATGGTCGGTACGAAGGAATTTACAGAACTAATAATGCTCTATTTTACCTTGAACAATTAACCATTGATAGTGCTTTAAAAAATAGATTAATTGCAGAAGTTAAATTCTTAAGAGCTCTTTTTTACTTTGATCTGGTTAGGTGTTTTGGAGGTGTGCCTCTTGTCACTTCTAAAATAGATATCAACAATGCAGAACTGATCAATAGTGTCGTCTATACAAGAAAATCAAAACAAGAAACATATGCTCAAATTGAAGCTGATTTACTTGATGCCATCGAATTTTTACCATTAAAAAGTCAGTATTCAGGTGAAAATTTAGGTCGTGCCACAAAGGGTGCCGCACAAGCACTTTTAGCAAAAGCCTATTTGTACCAAGAAAAATGGCAACTGGCTTATGATGCTTCCGGAGACGTAATTTCGTCCGGACAATACGGACTTTTACCTAGTTATGCCAATGTTTGGAGAGAAGTGGGCGAAAATTCGTCCGAATCAATTTATGAAATACAAGCGAGTTTAAACAACGGAATCCGAGATTATACCAACGTTCAAGGACCACGCGGAACACCCGATTTAGGCTGGGGGTTTAATACACCAACATTAGCATTATCAAATGCCTATGAACCTGGCGATTTACGCAGAGAGGCAACGATTCTATTTGTTCAATCGACACCCTTTCAACTTTGGGATGGTTTTCAAGGCGGATCAAATTGGAACAATCCAAGGTATAATTACAAAGCTTACCAAAGCAGTATTTTAGAACAATGGAATGGAAATTTAGGCGAAACGGCAAAAAACCTGCGAATTTTAAAATACAGTGATATTCTATTAATCAGAGCAGAAGCAGGATATCAATTAGGGATGACTTCAGAAGCATTAAGCCGCATCAATCAATTGCGTTTTAGAGCCGGATTAGCGGATTTAACGTCTATGACTATCCAGGATGTATGGAAAGAAAGAAGACTAGAAATGGCCATGGAACATGACCGTTGGTTTGACATCGTTAGAACAGGTCAGGCTCAATCCGCCATGGCTGCTAACGGCAAAACATTCCTTGTTGGAACACATGAATTGTTTCCAATTCCACAAGATCAAATCATTGTGAGTGGTGGATTGTTGATGCAAAACCCAGGATATTAATTAATTAACCTTAAATATTTAAATTTTTACACTTATGAAAACAAACAAATTTTTTTTAAAATCAATTGCTTTAGTATGTATTAGTACAGCAATTATTAGTTGTGGTGATGATGATGCAGCGTCTTTGCCACCAATCGGCGGTTACAACAATTCGAATGAAATTGGTGCTACAGATTTAGTTGCACACTGGCCTTTGGAAGGAAATGGTATTGAGAGATTATCGAATACCGCACCTTCAAACACAGTAGGAGCTAGTTATGAAGTTGGTGCAAAAGGCCAAGGTTTAAAATTGACAAACGGATATTTACAATTTCCATCAATTACTAATCTTTCATCTGACATGAATGCATATACTATTAGTACTTGGGCTAATATTAAGAATAATCAAACGCCAGAGTCGGGTTCAGTTTCGGTATTTTTATCTTTAGCAAGACCAGGCGAATGGGAAGGTAATCTAAATTTCTATGCAGAAACAGGTCAAAGACCAGCAGTAGAATTAACTGGTGCTGTTAACGACACTATTGTAGTTAAAGCAGGTTTTAGAACTACAGCTTCTGGAGGACAAGCTTACGAAAATTTATTTCGTTTAGAGCCTTGGATGATTGAAGATAATATTACAAATCCAGGAAAACATGTTGCAAATCCAGTTGCAACCGGAAGTACTTGGGCACACTATGTTGCAACATGGGACGGAGCAACGAACAAATTTATTATTTATATCAATGGTGTAAAGTCTTCTAATCCAGCTTTTGAAGTTAGAGGAGATAATTCTTCTATTGTTTTTGACACACCTGTAACACCATACATTGGTGCTTTTGGAACTGTTGCCACCACGTCCGATTCATGGAATAAACCGATGACTGGTAATGTTGATGAAATTAGAGTGTGGAAAAAAGCTTTATCATCAGCTGACGTTAATGCTCTTTATCAGCTTGAAAAAGCAGGAAGATAATTTGTTTTCATTCTTAAAACCTAGCAGAATTTTTTCTGTTAGGTTTTTTTTACAATCATTTTACGTTTAAATACCACAATTTCATGCAAAATCTACTTAGGATACTCTTTGTTTTTCAATTTTTTATCATTTCATGTTCGTGTTCAAAGACCACTGACGACGTCGTTGTTCAAGAAGATGATGTGGTTCTTGATCCGCCTATGTCTGATCAACAAATTTTGGATTTGGCTCAACGAGATGCTTTCAAATATTTTTGGAACTATGCCGAAACCAATTCTAAATTAGCACGAGAACGGTATCATGTAGATGAAAGTTTTGTGGATGCCAATTTAGTTGCTTCCGGAGGCTCAGGCTTTGGTTTGATGACCATTTTAGTGGGAATAGAAAGAGGTTTTGTTTCGCGTGCAGAAGCAGTAGGTCGTTTGCAAACCGGATTAAATTTTCTTGAAAATGCCGACCGATTTCATGGTGCTTGGAGCCATTGGATTGATGGTACCAACGGAAATGTTGTACCTTTTGGAACAATTGACAATGGTGGCGATTTAGTAGAAACATCCTTCGTTTGTCAGGCCCTTATTTGTGTTCGCGAATATTTTAAAAATGGAACTCCCGAAGAACAAGCTCTTGCTTTACAAGCAGATGAATTGTGGAAAGGTGTCGAATGGAATTGGTATACCAAAGGTGAAAATGCATTGTATTGGCATTGGTCGCCCAATTATGAATGGCAGTTGAATTTTAAATTGGAAGGTTACAATGAATGTTTGATTACTTATGTGATGGGAGCAGCCTCGCCAACTCATCCAATTCCGGCACAAGCCTATCACCAAGCTTGGGCAAGAAATGGAAACATTACCCATCCCGGAATGCGTTACAACATCCCGGTAGTTTTTAATTATAATGGTGCCACCGGAAATGTTGGCCCAATGTTTTGGTCGCATTATTCCTATTTAGGTCTTGATCCAAGAGGATTAACCGATCAATATGCTAATTATTGGGAACTCACTCAAAATCATGCTAAAATCATGCATGCGTATTCGGTAGCCAATCCGAACAATTGGAATGGATATAGCGATGAATGTTGGGGATTAACCGCAAGTTATACCCGAAATAACAATGGAAGTGTAGGCTACACTGATCATAAACCAGGGAACGATAGAGGCGTAATTACACCAACAGCAGCTTTATCTTCTTTTCCATATACACCGGTTGAATCGATGAAGGCCTTGCGGTATTTTTATGAAAACCCGGAATGGAAAGACCGCCTGATTGGCATCGCCGGACCGTATGACGCGTTTTCGCCCCATCATAACTGGGTAACTAAACGCTATTTAGCCATCGATCAAGGAACAATTGTACCTATGATTGAAAATTACAGAACCGGATTTTTATGGAATTTGTTCATGCAAGCACCGGAAGTACAAACAGGACTTCAAAACTTAGGATTTTCATCTAGTCAACACGGGTTTTAAACTTTTATCATATGAAAAATGCACTTTTTTTTATTTTAGTAGTAATTTTTTCTTTTGAATTTTATGCACAAGAATCTAAAGGAAGTTTTTCTACCGAAATTAAAAGACCAGTATCATATGGATACATTCTTCAAAAACCTGAAAATACTAAAATAAAAAAACCACTCATCATTTTTCTTCACGGCTCCGGTGAAAAAGGAAATGATTTAGAAAAAGTAAAAATTCACGGACCTTTAAATTATATAAAAAACAAAAAATTAGATGCGTTTATTTTGGCTCCGCAATGTCCGCAAGAGGAATATTGGGAATCAGAATCGTTGCATCAACTCATCCAAAAAGTCATCAAAGAGAATACTATTGATGCCAACCGAATTTACCTCACCGGATTAAGTATGGGAGCGTGGGGAGCTTGGAATCTCGCTTTTGCTTATCCCGAAACTTTCGCTGCTTTAGTGCCTATTTGCGGATTTGTTGATCGTGTGCCCATGATAGAAAACTGCAAAATTGCCAATATCCCAACCCGAATTTTTCATGGATTATTGGATGATGTGGTGGATGTTCAGTATTCCATACAAATTTATAAAAAACTAAAACCTTGCAGTAAAGACATTGAATTAACCATTTTTGATGACGCTAATCACGACAGTTGGTCGCGAGTTTACGACGATTCAAAAATTTATGATTGGCTCTTTTCTCAAGTAAAAAAATAAATTCATGAAACTATATTTTACCCTATTTTTACTCTTACTTTTTCACTTTTTAGCAATCGCTCAAAAAGCAGACAAATCAAAAACTAAAATACCTAAAGAACAATTTATTGAGGAATTACTCTCCAAAATGACTGTGGATGAAAAAATCGGTCAGTTAAATTTACCCACCTCCGGTGATATCACAACCGGCCAAGCCAATAGTTCCGACGTAGCAAAAAATATTCAAGAAGGTAAAGTAGGAGGTCTGTTTAATATAAAATCTGCTGAAAAAATACGTGAAGTTCAAAAAATAGCGGTTGAAAAGTCGCGATTAAAAATTCCGTTGCTTTTTGGAATGGATGTCATTCACGGCTACGAAACTACTTTTCCAATTCCACTCGGATTATCGAGTACATGGAATTTGCAATTGATTGAACGAAGTGCTCAAATTGCCGCTAAAGAAGCCAGTGCAGACGGAATCAATTGGACGTTTTCACCCATGGTGGATATTTCCCGCGATCCTCGTTGGGGAAGAGTTTCAGAAGGTTCAGGCGAAGATCCATACTTAGGTAGTCAAATTGCCAAAGCAATGGTAAATGGATACCAAGGAAAGGACTTATCTTTAAATAATACAATTTTAGCCTGTGTAAAACATTTTGCTTTGTACGGAGCTCCCGAAGGCGGCAGAGATTACAATACAGTTGATATGAGTAGAATCCGAATGTACAACGAATATTTTCCTCCATATAAAGCAGCCGTTGATGCCGGAGTGGGCTCAGTAATGGCATCATTTAACGAAGTAGATGGTATTCCGGCAACGGCAAACAAATGGTTAATGACCGAAGTTTTGCGTAACCAATGGAAATTTAATGGTTTTGTAGTAACCGATTATACCGGAATTCAAGAAATGTCAGAGCATGGAATTGGCGATTTTCAAACTGTTTCAGCATTGTCCCTTCAAGCAGGAATTGAAATGGATATGGTTAGCGGTGGGTTTTTAAATACGCTAAAAAAATCGCTAGACGAAGGTAAAGTTACCATTCAACAAATTGACAACGCTGTTCGCTTGATTTTACGTGCAAAATATGATTTAGGTTTGTTTGAAGATCCGTATCGTTATTGTGATTTGAAACGCAACAAAACCGATATTTTTACACAAGCCAATCGTACAGAAGCCAGAAAAACAGCAACAGAATCGTTCGTTCTATTGAAAAATGATCAGGATATTTTACCTTTAAAAAAATCAGGAACCATTGCTGTTATCGGACCGTTAGGAAATAACGCTGTGAATATGCCCGGCACATGGAGCGTAGCTACCAAACATGAAAAGGCAGTAACGCTTACGAACGGAATGCAGGAAGTTGTAGGAAAATCGGCCAAAGTAATATATGCCAAAGGAAGTAATTTGGTAGCCGATGCCGCTTATGAAGAGCGAGCAACCATGTTTGGAAAAACCTTAAATCGCGACAATAGAACCAAAGAAGAGTTACTAAAAGAAGCCTTAGAAACGGCTGCTCAAGCCGATGTAATTATAGCCGCATTGGGCGAATCAGCTGAGTTGAGTGGCGAATCTAGTAGCCGAACCGAATTGGGAATACCTGATGTGCAAATAGAATTATTAGAGGCATTATTAAAAACAGGAAAGCCGGTTGTCTTGGTTTTATTCACCGGACGTCCTTTGGTTTTGGTGGAAGAAAACAAAAAAGTGGCTGCCATTTTAAACGTATGGTTTCCGGGAACAGAAGCAGGTTATGCAATTTCTGATGTTTTGTTTGGAGACGAAAACCCTTCCGGTAAGCTAACTGCAACTTTTCCAAGGAGTGTGGGACAAATTCCAATCTATTACAGTTATAAAAATACCGGGAGACCTTTAAATAATTCAGAAGGAAAATTTGTAAAATTCCTTTCCAATTATATTGACGAACGGAATGAACCTTTGTTTCCTTTCGGATATGGTTTGAGTTATACTACTTTTTCTTATTCCAATTTAAAAGTTTCCGATGGTAAAATGACTTCTACAGGAAAAATTATTGCTTCTGTTGATGTTACCAATACCGGAAATTATGATGGAAAAGAAGTCGTTCAACTTTACATTCGTGATATTGTAGGTTCGGTAACAAGACCAGTAAAAGAACTAAAAGGTTTTCAAAAAATAAATTTGAAAAAAGGGGAGAAACAAACCGTTTCTTTTGAAATTACAGAAGAAGAGTTGAAATTTTATAATTACGATTTAGAATTTGTTGCCGAACCGGGACTATTTGACCTTTTTATCGGAACAAATTCCGATACCACCGAAAAAGTACAATTTGAGTTAGTTAAATAAGTGAGTTTTTTTTATTTGAAAACCCTTTGAGCTTTTCAAAGGGTTTTTTTCTAAATTTTTTTTATGAAGAATTTCTATATTATTTTATTTTTTCTGATTGGGTTCATTTCGGCTTTTTCTCAACAAAAGACCTATTGCAATCCCATCAATATCGATTATGGCTATTGCCCAATTGAACCTTTTGTTACACAAGGAAAACACCGTGCAACCGCCGACCCGGTCATCACTTTTTTCAAAGGAAAATATTATCTTTTTTCCACCAACCAATGGGGGTATTGGCACAGTGAAAATATGCTCGATTGGAAGTTTATTCCGCGAAAATTTCTCCGACCCGAACATAAGGTTTGGGACGAATTGTGTGCTCCTTCTTTGTCTTTTATAAACGATACGTTATTGGTTATTGGTTCTACACATACCAAAGATTTTCCTATTTGGATGAGTACCAATCCCGAAGTTGACGATTGGAAAGAATTAGTGCACAAACACCAAGCCGGTGCGTGGGATCCGCAAATTTTTTGGGACGAAGAAAAGGATGAATTGTACATGTATTATGGCTCCAGTAATTTATACCCGTTATATGGTTTGAAATTAAATCGTAAAACCTTTCAGCCGGAAGGCGAACCTGTTCCTGTTTTAGCATTAAATGATTTTGAACACGGCTGGGAACGATTTGGTGAAAACAACGACAATACGTTTTTACAACCGTTTACCGAAGGTGCGTTTATGACCAAATACAACAATAAATATTACTTGCAATACGGAGCTCCCGGAACGGAATTTAGCGGTTATGCCGATGGCGTTTATGTAGGTAAAAGTCCGCTAGGTCCGTTTGAATATCAACCACACAATCCGTTTTCGTATAAACCGGGTGGATTTGCCAGAGGTGCGGGTCATGGAGCGACTTATCAAGATGTAAATAAAAATTATTGGCATGTTTCCACGATTGGAATTTGCACCAAAAACAATTTTGAACGCCGATTGGGCATTTGGCCGGCAGGTTTTGATAAGGACGATGTGATGTATAGCAACACCGCCTATGGTGATTACCCGACTTTTCTTCCTTCGGAGAATAAAAATCATTTAACCAATCATTTTTCAGGTTGGATGTTATTGAATTATAACAAACCCGTTCAAGTATCTTCCACGTTGGGTGGTTACCAACCCAATTTTGCTGTTGACGAAGACATTAAAACCTATTGGAGTGCACAAACCGCGAGTAAAGGAGAGTTTATGATTACTGATTTGGGCGAACGCAGCACCATTAATGCCATTCAAATTAATTATGCCGATCAGGATGTGGAATTGATGGGAAAACCGGAAACGACTCTCGGACATAAATACATTTTGTACCAATCGAATGATAGTAAAAATTGGAAAGTTTTAGTGGATCAAAGTAAAAGCACCAAAGATGTTCCGCATGAATACATCGAATTACAATCGCCAACAACAGCACGCTATTTAAAGTTGGTTAACATTCAAATGCCAACGGGAAAATTTGCAATTAGTGGTTTTCGAGTTTTCGGAAAAGGAAGTAGCGAAAAACCGGGATTGGTGCAGAATTTTGTCCCCTTACGTTCCGGACCAAAAGTGGAAGGGGAACGCAGAAATGTATGGTTCAAATGGCAACAAGAACCTTCGGCTGATGGTTATGTGATTTACTTTGGAAAATCACCGGATAAATTATACGGTTCAATCATGGTGTATGGCAAAAACGAATATTATTTTAATGGATTGGATCGTTCCGATGTGTATTATTTTCAAATAGAAGCATTTAATAATAATGGTATCGGACCCAAGAGTGAAATCAAAAAGGCTGAGTAATCATGTTTCATTCTCACCATCTTTTTAAACACTTTTTCGTTGATAACTATTTAGTATCACAATCAAATTTAATGGAGCATAACAGTATATTTAAATCATTTTCAAATCGTAAAATTTTAACTATTCATAAATTTTTTATCACTAAATCTTTTAACTAATCCAATAATGAATCAAGCCACTACAAAAACAAATTATCCTGCTCTTTATACCTTGATAACGGTATTTTTCTTTTGGGGATTTATAGCCGCCGGAAACAGTATTTTTATTCCCTTTTGCAAGAGTTATTTTTCATTAGATCAATTTCAATCACAGTTAGTTGACTTTGCTTTTTACACAGCTTATTATTTAGGAGCTTTATTTTTATTTGCATTTGGAGCCTTAAATGGAAAAGATTTAGTAAGTAAATGGGGTTATAAAAGAAGTATTGTATATGGTTTATTATTTTCCGCTTTAGGAGCAGGAGCAATGATTTTAGCTGTACAAGCGAATGTTTATGCCGGAATGTTAGTCGGTTTGTTTATCGTTGCATTAGGTTTTTCATTGCAACAAACCGCTGCTAATCCATTTGCCATTTTGCTTGGCGACCCAAAAACGGGTACAAGTAGAGTGAATTTAGGGGGAGGAATTAATTCTTTTGGAACGACCATTGGTCCGCTCATTGTAGCTTTTGCTTTATTCGGTTCAGCGGCTTCAGTGAGTGATGATCAAATAAAAAATCTAGGTTTAGATAAAGTAATTTTATTATATGTAGGCGTTGGAATTTTATTTTTAGTAGCCGCAGCTTTATTTTTCTTTTCTAAAAAAGTGCCGGATGGTATTTCAAACGAACCGATGGAAAAGGCAAACAAAGCTTTAACCACATTAGTAATTATGACAGGCTTATTGGCCATTTGTTTTGCCCCTGTTTTTTCAAGTTATAAAAGTGAAGAGGCTCTAAAAATTGATGCATTGCAAATTGAATTATCAAATTTAAAAGCTCAGATTTCAACCGATGATACTGTAGTAGATTATGAAGCACAAATAGCGAATAAAAATGCTGAAATACAAACCTTAAAACATCCTTTGGAAAAAGAAAGAATGTATTGGCTTTCCGGAGCATTACTTGTAATTATTGGCGGTTTATTGTTTGCGAATAAAAGTGCTCAAAAGAAAAGTGACGGATGGGGAGCTATGCAATATCCGCAATTGGTATTGGGAATGTTAGCCATTTTCACGTATGTAGGTGTGGAAGTTGCCGTAGGAAGTAATTTGGGCGAATTGTTAAGCTTAAAAGAATTCGGCGGTTTGCAATCGTCTGAAATTGCTCCTTACATTTCCATGTATTGGGGAAGTTTAATGATTGGCCGCTGGGCAGGTGCTATTGCTGTTTTTAATTTAAGTGGAATAAAGAAAACCATTGCATTGATCGTTATTCCTTTGATTGCATTTGCGGTTATTTTAATTGTAAATATTATTGCCGATAAAGATATGTCGCCTTTATACTACTATATTTTTTGTGTATTCATTCAAATTATTGCTTTTTTTATCTGTAAAGACAAACCCGCACGAACATTAACCGTTTTTGGTTTAATGGGAATAATCGCCATGGTAATCGGTTTAACAACAGAAGGAATGGTAGCGATTTACGCTTTTTTAGCCGGTGGTTTAGCGTGTAGCATCATGTGGCCGGCTATTTTCAGTTTGTCTGTTATTGGTTTAGGAAAATATACAGCCCAAGGTTCTGCTTTCTTAGTAATGATGATTTTGGGTGGAGGCATTATTCCTCCTTTACAAGGAAAATTATCGGATATCATTGGTATTCATAATTCGTATATTATTCCGGTTTTATGTTTTGGATACCTTACGTTATTTGCGGTTTTAGTTAAAGGGATTTTAAAGAAACAAGGCATAAATGTGGATGAAATCGAAGCAGAAGGAAGTCATTAATAAAATTTGAACTTAATATAGCAAAGCCCGGCAAGTGATTGTCGGGTTTTTGCATTTTTGGCTTTAGGGGCGTAATTGTATAAACCTTACTCATAATTCTGTAACAAGCAACTTCGATTACTCATCTACCTTTACACCTAACAATTTAAATAAACAAATTATGAAAAATCGAAGTCTATTATTCGCCTTTGCCTTAACTATCGGATTATTTGCCACTTCTTGTAGCGACGACGATAACGACGGTGAAACACTTTTACCCGTAATTGGAAAGTGGAATGTAGCCCAAGTGGGAACAGTAATCTCCGGACAGGAAGTTTTAATTGATGCTCCACAGAATGAACCGGGTTGTAATAAAGATTATTTAGACCTAAAGATTGACAACGACGTGAATCAAGGTGAATATGATTCTACTGATACTCCATGTGCATTGATTACAGAAACCGGAACGTATTCAAGATCACACAATAATTTAACGACTACAATTGACGGTGTAACCAAAACACAAGATATCATGAATCTTACGCTTTCTGAATTAAAAGTGAGAGACGCTGCCGGTTTTATTACCGTATATGAAAAAGATTAATTCTTAAAAAAATGAAAGTCCGTCACGTTATGGACTGAATGCAAAAACGGAAACACTTTGAGTAGTTGTTTCCGTTTTTTTTTGTTTCGTTTATTGAAAAGCAAGTTATAATGCATTTATAATATCAATAAGTTCTTCTTCTGTAGCGAGATTAGTATCAGACCAATTGAATGTAACCTGATGATTAGCCGTTAAAATTTCATTAGATTTAACTGCATACCTGAACTTACCTTGTTCTTCAGTAATAAAAATCAAACTTACTTCAAGACCAATCGGAAATTCTCCCCATGATGAACCTAATGAGTTTGGAAGATCACTTACTGCGACAAATATTGAGGCATTATCGTTATTATAACCTTGCGGTACAAATGATGTAATCGTGGTTTTTTCACCCGGATAAGCTATATATTTGTCACAATTAAACCAACCAAAACCGTTTAATGCAATAAAGTAAAATTGTTCTTCACCTGTTGGTGAGCCGATAACCTGAAGTTGTGTTGTTGTATCTTGTTCCCAAATTAAATCATTATCTTCGTTAATATAACCGGTAAAAGCTAGCATATCATTGTCAGTTCCTCCGGTCAATGAGGTTGGTACGCGTAAATAAATTGGACCATCTAAAGTTAGATTAACATCGTCTTGCTTTACATTGATAAAAAATTCACCGCCCGAAGTTAAGAGTTTGATTTCTCCATTTTCAAGACCCATATTAGGTTTATTGGCGACCAGCATAGAGCCTCTATCAAAGATTTCAATAAACTCTAAATTGACATTTCCAGTTACAACATTCCCATTTTTACGTAAAAGATTACCGTTAATTGTTAAAGTTACACCATCTAGAGAAACAAAAGTAAAAGTTGTTCCAGCGTCAAAAGTCACTCTTTGAGTTTTATTTTCCAATGCGTTATCATACAGTGCAGTGAGTGATTGATTAGTTGGAATGTATCGAACAGTACTGTCATCATTATTTTGACAACTTATAAATCCCATGAATAGAATAATCAACAAAGTATTTTCTCTTAATTTTTTCATGATTTTTTTATTTATAGAGTTACAGTTATTAATTTAAATCGTAAAGATTTGTTTGTAATTATATATTTTCATTTATTAAATATAAAAAAATTACTATTTGTTATAAGTTATTGATGAAAAAACCATTCAGAAACTAACTTCACCGAGCCACGCTTAATGAACCTTAATTTCTTAATGGTTTAAAAAAATTATAGTTATTACTACTTTTTCTTTGGAAGTTTTGCGGTAGATAAGACTTTGTTTGCTTTTTCTAATTTTTTAGGAAACATAATTTTATCTCTCAGCTTATCTAAATTTTTATCGATAGCCACTAAAGGTGTATTTTGATTTGATATGTTTGTTACTGATTTCATGTTTCTTTATTTAAAATTTACGTTGTGCTAAAAAGCCATCATATTCTATGCCAATTTGAAACTCAACAAAATCATCTCCAATTTGACCATAAAGATAAAAATCTTTTTTCATTTCATCATAAAAACGGGATATTCCCATTCTGTATAATCGTGTGCGGGCTCTTGTACTTCCTGTAGCATAGACAAATATGTCCGGATATTGATTGAAAAATGTATAAACTGCATTGACTATTGTTGCTAGTACTTTTTCTGTATCGCCATTATCTGAAACGGCCAAATCATCTATTTCAAATGTTTGAGGGTTAAAATCTCCAAATGCTAAATTAAATACATCTGGGTTTGTGGTTTCTTGAAATTCAATAAGTTTTCTAATTGTACCTTTTGAACCTTCACTTATAAATTCAAAACGTGTAAATTTACTTTCGGCTTTTAAATGATATTTTTCGGCTTTCATACAAAATTTATTAAAAATCAAAAGTACAAAAAACCACCAAAAAATCAACCTCACCAAGCAAGCTTAATGAACCTTAATTTCTTAATGGTTTTAAAAATAAATTAATCTAATTCCCCGAACTCCAGTCAATCTTTCTCGAAAAATACATCACAGCGGCTAAAATCAAGAACAATCCGATGCTACCCACCAACAACGCGTAATCTTCCATTTGAATAATCACAAAAATAAATGTGTATAAAAATGTGAGCGAAATGCCAATGAAAGCCGGAAACTTTTTATTCTTTAAAATCGAAATCGAGTAGAGCGAAATCAACACAATCACCGAAGCTCCGGCCACTACATACGCCAACGTGAAACTACTGTGTTCGGTAATCGAAATCAGCAACGTATAAAACATAATCAACGCCAACCCAATCATCGAATACTGAAAAATATGAATGTTGATTTTGCTGATACTTTGAATGAGAAAAAAGATTAAAAATGTCAATCCAATCACTAAAAATCCATATTTGGAAGCTCGTTCGTTTTGTTGGTATTCATCCACAGTCGTAATAAAATCGACGCCAAAAGCATGCGGTTTCACATTCGGTAAGGTTTCAAATGATTGTTGTGGAAAAGGTCGATTGAGGTGCAAGACTTCCCACTCGGCTTCAAAACCTTTGGAAGTGATTTTTTTGTTTTTATCGTTTGGTAAAAAATTACCTGAAAAACTCGGTGATGGCCAATTGGAAGTCATTTTTGCCGAAGTCGTTTTGCCAATCGGAGCAAAATGAATCATTTTACTTCCGTCGTAGTTGATGTTGAATGTGAAATTTTGTTTTCTATTTTGCTGAAGCGATTGCAAATTCACCAAACCGGTTTCTAAAGTGGACATCGAATCGTTTTGCTTGTTTTGTGTAGGTTCAAAACGATACACTGAATCGCCTAATTTTAAATTCACCTGACTTTTAATGCTTTTTAAATTGGTGGTTCGAATTTGAATTGTGGCTTTGTCCCATAGGATGTTTTCATCTGCAATCGAATTGATTTTAAAGTTGGGAAAAACATAACTTCCCGAAAAATCCATTTGAGCATTGAACACATTCGACTTATACAAACTGCGTTGCAAGGGTTTGACCATCGTGACATCGGTAGTGTTTTTTAATTCTTCCGGGAAAAAATAAGCTAGTTTAGTTTCGGTGACGTATTTTTTTACCTGAACGTTGGATTTAGCATCGTATTCAACTACTTCACTGGTTTGTTTATAAGGAATTTTCAAAATTGGTCCATAAAAATAAATGTCTTCACCCCATTTTTCTGAAGTTTCGGAAACGACTTCTTTTTGACGAATGGATCGTTCTTCAATAAGACTTTTTACAAATTGAAGCGGAATTAGTAAAATGAGTGTTAAAAAGCCAACCATAATGATTTTTGCGGTGTTGGACTGAAAGAAATTGGTTTGTTTTTCCATGATTGAAAAGTTTAAAAGGTTTAAAAGGTTAAAGGTTTAAAAGGTTAAAAGGGTTGAAGTGATTTAGATGTTATTATTTTTAGAAATGAAGGAAGCTGTAACGAAATATAGAACAAGTAAAAAAGTGCCGAAACCGAGCGTGAAATTCTGTACATCGGGAATGAAAAGGCAATCCACACAAGAAGCAAATAAATCGATTGGATTAGCTAGTAAATCCCAACTGTTGAAACGTAAAAATCGTCCGAGGTAAATACCAAAAGCGGTTAAATAAAGAATACTAAACAGCATGATTTTACTTTGGACTTTGGAATAATGCAATTGAATGATTTTTTCGATGGTTCGGATGGAGAATAATCCCAACGCAAATCCGGTAATGGAGAAGGAGTAAACCAATACCAAATCAAACCAAAAAGGTACATCCGGAAATTTATTGATATGGACAAAATCGGTTAATAAATAAAAAGAGTTAGGTAGAAATAATAACCAAACCAAAAGCGTTCCGATTCGTAAAAATCTCCTTTCTTGAAACGTAACTGACGTAAAAAGAAAGAATGAAATCAAGTAGGGAATAAAGGCGAGGAATAAATTCCAAATCAAAAAAAAGAAGAAAACACTTTGTGTTACTTTGGCTCTGATGAGTAATAACAAGAGACAGAAAAGCGTTAACGTTGCAAAAACGATGACTTCATTTTTTCTGATGTTTTGGTAGTAGAGTAATTTTTTCATTTGTAAAGTACTTTGTATTTCAAAGTTAATAGATAAAAAAATAGGTTAGCTTTTTTTGATTAATTTTTCAAGGGCTTCAATGTGCTCTTGAAAGGCTTTTTTTCCAAGTTTTGTTGCTTTGTAACTGGTGTTGGGTTTTTTTCCAATGAATTGTTTTTCAATGGCAATGTATTCTTCAGCTTCTAACGCTTTTGCGTGAGAGGCAAGGTTTCCATCGGTAGCACCTAACAATTCTTTTAATGTAGCAAAATCGGCACTCTCGTTTACCATCAATATCGACATGATGCCCAGTCGGATGCGATGGTCAAAGGCTTTGTTGATATGTTGGATTATGTTTTTCATTAGGCAAAGGAAAGGAATTAAATTTTTTTTGAACACAGATTAGTGAAATTTGAAAAATTGAAAGAATCTAAAAATCCAAAAATCTAGTTTCGTTCATATTTAAAATACATAATACTACCATATAAAATGTGGCAAACACCGAAACCTAATGCCCAAAACAATAAGCCATAACCTAAAAACCAAGTGGAGACTAAACCTAAAACAATAAAAGTTAGTCCTAAGTAGCGAACGCCTCCTATCGTATACTTACTTGCATTTACACAAGCCAAACCATAAAAAATTAAGGTAAGTGGAGCAATTAGTCCTAACATTTCTTTTTCAATTAGAAATAGTATAAAGAAACCTCCGGTAACTAAAGGAATCAAAAAATTGATTACTAATCGTCTTGCTGTGCTGTTCCAAATTGTTTCGTTATTTTTTTTTGCTTTTTGAACACTTAAAAGGATTCCGGTGAGCAAAGAAATTATAGCTACGGAGGCAGCAATCACTAGTAATCGGATAACAGCCTCCTCGGAAATCACTAAATTTTTATAAGCCCCCATGGTTGAGGTATCAAAGTAAATCGTTTTATAGGCTAACCACGCTCCAATTAAGGCATACGTTCCGGCTAAAATTCCCGATAGTCCGCTCAACGACAAAAAGCGTGAGGATCGGTTCATCAAATTTTTAATTTCAGAAAGGTCGTTGAGGTATTTCTCGTTTTCCATTTTAAAGTACTTTGAATTGCAAAGTAAATAAAACTTTTTATTCTGTGCAATTATTTTTTACTTTTATTCAAAATTTAAAAAAATGATAAAAAAAGTTCTAGGTGTCTTTTTGTTTTTGATTGGTTTAATTCTCTTAATTTCAATACTTTCTTCCGTATTACAAATGATTCTCATCGAAGAAAAAGATATAATAGGACAAGATGAATCCTATGTAGTTGGCTATTATTCTGGGAAAATTATACTTATTCTTATATTTTGTTTTATAAATTTTAATTGTTTTAAATATGGTTATCGTTTGATGCGAGGCAAAAGAAATACAAAAGAAAATGAAGGCATTGAAACAATTGGCAAAAATTAATTTTTGATGAAACCAGCAGAAGAATACATTTTGAACCAACCCGAACTATACAAAGAGATACTTTTGAATTTGCAAGTCATTATCGAAAGGGAATTGCCGGAAGCTGTTTTGCTCTTCAAATGGAAAATTCCTTATTACTATGTCAATGGTAAACCATTTTGTTTTTTAAATGCAAGTCACAAAGGACAATATATTGATTTAGCATTTAACAAAGGCTATCAACTTCAACAACATACGGGATTGTTGGTGGGTGAAAAGCGAAATACGTTTAAATCATTGCGTTATTTTTCATTGGAAGAAATTGATAATGAAGTTTTGGTTGATTTGATAAACGAACAAAGGCTTTTATATGAAAAATAAACTTTAACCATTTTATAATTTTTACAACCCCAAATAAACAAACATATTCACATTAAGTCTTGGTAAATTATCAGTTGTAAGTCTTTGCTGGGTTACACCACCATTTATTGAAGTTGTTAGTAAAGAATGAAAATGGTCACTAACGGTATTTGTTGCTGTTGATGGAATATCAATGGTATGCGTGTGGTCTCCACCCGAATTAATAGAAAGTGCTCTTGGGTTTCCGTTAAAACCAGCGTTAACTCGGCCATTATATCCGGCTAATCCAGTTGCAGTAGTAAATGAGGCAGCACCACCACTATCTAAAGCAGTAGCTCTAACTAAGCCATAATAATCATCTGTTGCGTTTCGATTAGCATTGTGCGTATGTGTGTGGCTCCCATTACTACTAGTTGAAATAGGAGCGGGATCAACAGTATGTGAATGACCTCCGCCGAAATTTGTAAATCCTGTAAGGGTAACATTTGGTAGTTGATTTTGTGTAATGTTTGTTGCAGTTGATGTCGTACCAATTGTGCCACCTTGTACGACTATTTTATTTGAAGCATCCGGAAGATTAAGCGTAGTACCACCAAATAAGCTAAAAACATTTGTTTGTTGCGTTAATGATAGCGAAGCGACTAGCCTTCCATCTAACAAAACCCATCCATTATGATCTGTTGTTTTGAGACTACTTTTTATATCTCCAATTTCATTTAAACTGTTATAGGAAAGTTTTTTCCAACTCGTTCCATCAAAAAAATAGTAACCAATTTCATTAATATGAATTGTTTTTATTGATATAGGCGATGGAATTGAAGTAACATAGACAATTACACCTGTTTGATCTGTACCATAAACGGCATCTTTATCTCTTAATTCGTTTCCGGAAATGTTTGGTGCTTTTATGCCATCAATTTCAGTAGGAATTCCCGGTTTACCTTCAACATCAAGTGTAGATTTTGGTGCAGTTGTGTTAATTCCAACTTGACTATAAATCGAAATGGAACAAATACTTATAATGAAAATGAATATAAATTGCCTTGCCATACTACCTACAAATTAATTGCTTTTAAAATAAAATTATTTTATCAAAAGTTTGAAAATCATACTTTTAATCGAATACAAATTTGGCCGTTTTACGGATGGTTTAACTACTACTTTTGGGTGATTTTTAATAATTCCTGAAGTTTTTTTATAAATCTTTATTTAATAATAAAATTTTAATATTTACATTTAAAGATTAAATCTTGTTATTAAAATTTTTCAATAAAAAATGAAAAGGTTAAAAATCATATTATTAATTAGCTTCGTCCCATTTTTAAGTCAAGCACAACAAAATAAAAAAATTGACAGCTTACTTAATGTGCTAAAAGCACCAAAACTTGACACACTCACCGTATATGCATATAATGAATTAGCTACCGAGTTTATTGGTTTAGACAATGAACAAGCAGTATTTTATGCCAGAAAAGGATTGAAAGTTTCAAATGCTATAAAAAACAAAGCAATGCAAGCTTGGTCTAATCATTTACAAGGTTTGTCCTATGATTATTCAGGCATTGCCGATAGTGCTTTTTATTATTACTCAAAATCTGTAGAAATAAAAAGGGAAATTGGCGATGTTAATGGAGAAGCAAATACTTTTCTAAATATTGGCGTAATGTTTTTTTATCAAAAAGAATACGAAAAAGCCGAATCAAATTATAAAAAAGCATTAGACCTGTTCAAGAGTACGAATAATGAAGTTCGAATTGCTGCAGCATACAATAATTTAGGGGCAATTTATCGCATTCAAAAAAAATATAACCAGGCAATTGAAACCTATAATCAATCCTATAAACTCAAAGATAGAGCGAAAGATACGCTTGGAATGTCTATTGCATTAAACAACTTAGGTATTGTGTATCAATATATGCAACAATTTGAAAAAGCGGAGCAATTGATGCTAAAGTCACTTGATTTTCAAAACAGAAGTAAAAATAATAATGGTTTAATAAGCTCTTATGTTAGTTTGGCAAACTTAAAAATAAAACAAAAAAAATATGAGGCAGCACGTGCATATTTAGATCAAGCAATCGTTTTAGGAAAATCAATCGATATGCCTCATGAAAAGTTGGATATTTATCAATTATATACACATTTAGACTCTATCAAAGGCGATTATAAATCAGCTTTTGAACACTTAAAAATGTACCACGAAGCTACTGATATGGTGATTCAAAGTGATCGAAAAAAAGAAACAGATAAGCTCGAAACAATTTACAAAACCAAAGAAAAAGAAAAGGAAATTGAAGTGAATAAGCGTATAATTGAGAGCCGTACAAATGCCATTTGGATTATCAGTATTATAACATCATTGTTGTTGGTTTTAGCTTTTAGATTGTTTTGGTTGCGTTATAAACTAAACCAAAGTAATAAAAAATTAAATGTTTTACTTGTTCAAAAAGAAGATCTTGTTAAGGAAATACATCACCGCGTAAAAAACAATTTACAAGTTATTAGTAGTTTACTCAATATGCACGTTCGCAAAGTACAAGATCCTGATTCAAAGAAAATATTTGATGATGGTATTTCGCGTATTCAAGCCATGTCAATTATTCATCAAAATATCTACAGTAACACCAATTTAGTTGAATTAAATCCTAAAGAATATATTGAAAAATTAATTCAGCAACTTTATATCACGTATCAAATTCCTGAGAAAAAAATAAAAATTAACTCGGCTATCGAAGATATAAATTTAGATATTGAAAAACTAATGAGTCTCGGGCTGATTTTGAATGAGCTATTGTCTAATGCGTTCAAATATGCTTTTACTCAAAGTCATGATGGACTTATTGAGATAATTTTGCGAAAAGCAAACGACAATATGCTCGAATTGATTGTAAAAGATGATGGCATTGGAATCAAAAATGATATTCATGATGCAGAAAATGAATCACTAGGCATGCGATTAATTCAAGCTTTTAGTATCAAATTAAATGGGGAACAACGATTTGAAAGTGAAAAAGGCACAATTTTTACGTTAAAATTTAAATCATAAAAATGGAAGCTCTAACAATTTTAATCCTTGAAGATGAACCCATAATTGCAATGGATTTAAAAGAGTATTGCATAGAACTAGGTCATCAGGTAGTTTCCGTTTCCTATAGCTATGAGCAAGCTTTGATAGAATTAGAAACAAAGCACCCAAATTTTGCGCTGGTCGATATTCGAATAGGTCATCAAGATAGTGGAATTGAATTTGGTAAAAAACTCTCAGAAGATTATGGCGTTCCTTTTGTGTTTATTACCTCTTTTTTTGATGAAAAAACCTTAGATCAGGCGAAAGAAACTTTTCCAACAGGTTATTTAGTCAAACCTATCAGCCAAGGCGGCCTTTCAGCCGCTATTCAAGTTGGCGTTGCTAATTTTTTAAAATGGCGACCGAATGGAGAAAAACAAATTGATAAATTAAAAAAATCAAGTATAGCTGAATTAACAAGTCGGGAACTTGAGGTAATTCAACATTTGATGAATGGAAAAACTAATTATGAAATTTCTCAAGCTCAATATGTATCAGTCAATACAATAAAAACTCATTTGAAAAATATCTATATCAAGCTAAATGTAAAAAGTAGAGGACAACTTATTGCTCTTTTGAATAATTGATTAAGTTCTTTAATTTATTCTAATCACGAAAGTAATAAACAACTTTAATCAATCAAATTGTATTGTTGATTTTCAAGTTTTAAATGAAATTATAGTCTTTTGATTTATAGCCTAACAAGTAGCAAATCATAAACAACAATACCATTTTTATAAAATCTGTTGAAAAAACCAAAAATCTTGTTCGGCTGTAGCTCAGTAGTATTTAATTGATTGTTTTTGATTTTTTAGACAAGTCTACGTTGAAAATAGCATTTAAAATGAAGCCATTGTTGTATTGAAATACATTACGGCTATCCACTTCGCGTCCAAGTTGAACAATTTGATTTAGAAAGCCGGCTTCTACTTTAAGTTTAGAGTTAAACTGGTAGCCCAGTAAAATGCCAATTCTATTTTGGTCAAACACATTTTCGTTGACATTTTCTCCAAAACCAATAAATACTTCATCATAAATTGCTAAATAAGGAGTATTGTCTTTAATTTCAATTCCTTTTAAGGGAATTTGAAGTCGGAACATATACCGAAGACGATTAAGGAAAAGATAATTATCTTCTACCCTTAAATTAGAATCAGAGTAGGTACCAACCCAACGTTGTTCCAGTATAAAGCGGTGAGATAAATCAATTATTGAAACTTTATCCGTTAGTGTGACCATTTGAAAAATTCGGTGTTCTGTAAAATCTTTTCCCATTCCGTTAATTGGAATGTCACCATATGGGAAGGTTTCTATCCAAGCATAACCCAAACGAAACTGAACGTTTTTATTCGCTTGATAATTAACACCAACGCGTAATAAGCTTTGTTGCCATTCAGTAACCAGCTCGTTTCTTCGAAATTGATATTCAGTATGAAAACCCCATTTTTCAGCTATTTTTAATGTTCCGAAATAATTATACCAACCAATGGAATTACGGTTGTCAATACGCGTATTTTGTGCATTTAATGTGTTGAAAAACACGACCAGCATAAAAATAAAAACGGTTCTAAATTTTTTCATAATTGTGAAACAGGGTTGGACTTTGAAGCCCAACCCTGTTAATTTTATTTTGTTACAGGACTATATGGCAAGGATGATTTATGAACGATTATTTTCAATTTTCCGTCTTTTCCTTTTCTAAAGACCCAAGTTTTATCAACCATAACTTCTTTTCCATCTTTTCCTGTTACCCAGACATTACCCATAGTTATGGCGACTGAACCATAAATTTGGATACCTTCATTACTTTCGCCGGCATTGTCGTACCTTGCTTTTACCCATGGAGTTAAAGCAAAACCATTATCATTTGGAAAATTTGGGTCACCCCCAATAAAATAGGCCAATGCACCTTTTTTGTCATTTCTAAAAGTTTGACTTCCATACGCTAAAGTTGGTTTAAAAAACACCTTCCCGTTATCATAATTATAAGCTTCTGAAAGTACTTGCTCAGCATAGGTTTTGTAATCGCCACCTTCTTCTTTTAATTGACCAATTTTAACAAGTGCGTCACACCACGCTTGTTGAGCAGCATTTACTTCGTCAAAGGTAATAATATTTTGAGCACCCTCTTCCACATATACCAATCCCAAATCATCAATTACTTTTTGCACACTTTCATTGGTTTGTGAAACAACTTTGTTTGCTTCTTCTTTTGCCTGTTCTGTCAATTGATTGCAAGATAGAGCAAAACTTGCCATAACAACCACTCCGATAATTGCTTTTTTTCTCATTTTGTGATTTTTTTGTTTGCCTACTTCTTAAAACGGTGTTCGGCTAGTCCGCTTCCTTGTCCTAATGGCAATTATTTTATTCGTTAATCAAAAAGGGAGCTTTACCATCTGTAATAATGGTTTTACTATTCGTTGATTTCGATAATTCATTAAATGCTTCAATACTCTTTAATTTTATGATTTCAGGTGTTAGACCTTCTGCCATTATTTTTTGTGCATCGCGTTCACCCTTAGCTTTGATGATAACGCGATCGGCTTCTAGTTTTTCTTGTAAGAGAACAAATTCCATTCGCATAGCATCTTGTTCAGCTTGCAATTTAAATTCAATTGAATTAGCGAGTCCAGCGGGAAGTTTAATGCTTTTCATTAGTACAGATTCAATAATAATTCCTTGTTCTGTCAAAATACCACCCATTTTTTCCAATATAGCTTGTTCAATATTGGCTCTCATTCCGGAGTGCATGTCTTTGGCAAAATACTGGGCGCAAACATCAGCCGAAGCAGAGCGAAATACATTTGATATGATATTTTCATAATTCATTCCATACGTTCTAATGATATTTGGAACTTTGTTTTTTTCTAACCGGTAAAGAATTGAAATTTGCGATTCCACACTCAAACCTTCTTTAGAAGGTAAACTTAACGTAAGTTCTAAATCATTCGTTTGAATAGATGTCATGATAACTTTGCTGGTAAAAATGTTGTAAAAAACAGGACCTTGGATATTCACCTCATCCGATAATTTTCCTAAACGCTGTTTTACTCCAACTTCTCCGGGGCGAACAATGGCACAACTTGTTAGGGACAACACAGCAAAAACACTAACTAATAAAATATACTTTTTCATAATTTATTTTTTATTTGCCTACTTCTTAAAACGGTGTTCGGCTAGTCCGTTTTTCTTGGATATTATTTCTTTTAATGGGTTTAAATAGGAAGCGTATTTGTTCGAATAATTTCATCAAAAATTCTGTTGACACCAACAATTGGGGTAGAATTGATTGGTACTTCTTCTCCTATGTTTTTTCTTACTGCTTTTAGTATTTCGGTAAATAGGAGTGATTTTGATTGTGCTGTAATAATATTGTTTACATCTTCTACCAGAACTGAATCAACTAGTCGATACGATATATTATTTTCATCGATTGACGCTGAGGAAATAAGTTTCTTTAGTAATAAATACTTTACTAAGTCCCTCGCATTGTGCCGCTTTTTTAAGTAAATGGTGACATTTATCATGGTGTATAAATTTTAAGTTATTGACCTTGTCCTAAAGAATAGCCTGCTTTATCATCGAATGTGTATAAGTTTTCAGTTTTAATTGTATCGATATCTTTTTCAATTGCATTTTTCAAAAGCTGAGCAATATCCATTTTGCTCATCGTTGTTGATTCGTTCGGTTTAAAGCGACAACGCCAGTGATCAGTACAAAAAGTTTCTTTGAATCCGTCGGGCCAAACCTTTATACCTCGGTTTGTTATCATACTTAGGTGAATACCTTCTAGTTCGATCTTTTTCATTTTTGCTGCTAACTCATCAGGATTTGTTTGCGGCCAGTGGACGAAAATATCTACGCCAACTAACTCTTTTTTGGCGGCAGGTTTACGAATGTATTTTGGGAGATTTAAGGCAGCACTGTTCGCATAGGAAACCGGTTTAAGTGTGGAAGGTTTGTGACCTAAATTTGCAATAACGGCTTGTGCAAATTCTTTGGTGCCTACTTTTTGTTTGCTTGTTCCCTCTTTAAAAATATCATAGGTGTGGGTGCCATCTTCTAGTGTTTTTAACCAAGCGTTTTGTACTTTCTCGGCTACATCGGTTTGTCCAATGTGATTCAACATCATAATGGCTCCTTGCAGTAAGCCCGAAGGGTTGGCTACATTTTGTCCGGCTCGTCTTGGTGCCGATCCGTGAATGGCTTCAAACATGGAACATTCTTCCCCAATGTTTGCTGATCCTGCAAGACCAACAGAGCCTGTGATCTGAGCGGCAATATCGCTCAACACGTCTCCATACAAATTAGGCATTACAAGAACATCGAATGCCTCAGGCGTATCGGCCATTTTAGCCGCTCCAATATCGATGATCCAATGTTCGTTTTCTATTTTAGGGTATTCTTTCGCAATTTCATCAAACACTTGGTGGAACAATCCATCGGTTTGTTTCATAATATTGTCTTTGGTAAAACAAGTGACTTTTTTACGGTTTTGCTGTTTAGCATATTCAAACGCATAGCGAATAATTTTTTCGCAACCCGGTCTGCTAATTAATTTTAAACATTGAACCACTTCGTCCGTTTGTTGGTGTTCAATACCGGCATATAAATCTTCCTCGTTTTCTCTAACAATTACGATATCCATGACAGGGTGTTTCGTGTCTACAAAAGGATGCAAACTCATACAAGGCCGCACATTTGAATACAATCCAAGAAATTTACGGGTGGTAACATTCAAACTTTTGTAACCGCCTCCTTGTGGGGTTGTAATAGGAGCTTTTAAGAATATTTTATTTCTTCGAATGATATCCCAAGATTCATTTGAAATTCCGGATGTATTTCCTGCGAGGTACACTTTTTCACCAACTTCAATTTCCTCGATATCTATTTTGGCACCTGCCGCTAGAATAATTTCTAAAGTGGCATCCATAATTTCCGGACCAATTCCATCTCCTTTTGCTACTGTAACTTTTGTCATATTATAATTGATTTAATTATTAATACTACAAAGTTCAGGATTCTAATTCATAATTTTTTATTTATATTTTTAATACATAGTATTAATATAATTTATGGTTTAAATTTTTTTTAAGAATTTAAATTGTACCGAAATACTAATAAAATCAACAACTTCTTTTATTTTTTGTTAAAATTTTTTGATATTAAAAAGTTTATGAAGATTATACATTCTTAAATATTTCTTACTATCTATTTTGAAATTAATCCGAGTTTTATCACAGTGCATTTTTTTGTGAACAACAAAAGTTTTTGAAAGAAAAAATCTTTTTTGTACGAAGCAAAAAAAAAGCTTTCAGAGACGAAAGCTTATACTGTGGTTATACTATTTTTTTTAAATTCTAAATATACCACCAATTACCAAAATCCTTTGAAAAAACCAAAAATTCTGTTCCGCTCGGTCGGTTTTATCTTTGGTTGTTCGGATGTCATTCATGCTGATATAACCACCTTTTAATTCACCTTGAACAAAGAAATTTTTCAAGAAGGTAACGTTTAATCCTACTTTAGTTGAAATTCCATATCCCGAAACATGAAATTCGTCATACCGTTCTTTTCCTAATAATTTTGTATTTGTTTTAGGATATAAAAAGCCTCCGCCAATGCCTTCAGTGAAGTTGATTTGAAGTAAATCAGTATTCTTAATGCTAAACCATTTTGAAATATCATCCACTCTTGAAATTTCGGTATTCACATAGTTCAAGCCATCGGTATGTTCAAACATTAAAAAATCTTCGGTCAATAAAATTTGTCCGTTTGGTAATGTTTCTCCATAACTTCCTTGATTAGGATAAAATCCAGAATAATCAACAGCTCTGTCTTGACGCATTACATATTTCATGTGGTCAAAACCAATTGAAATGTTGTATTTGTCTGTTATAAAATATCCCAATCTAAAATTAGTTTGCGGAATGGTCATTCGAGCAGGGTTAAAATAATCGATATGGAAACCTTTGGGTTTATCGTGTGCATCTGCATTATACAAAGTAAAATCATAATCCGCTCCTTTAAAACGGATGTCTGATTTTGTGAAATCTTCTCTATTTCCACCCCAAAAGATATAGAACTTTCCTTTGTTATGGGCTGTGTATTTTTCTATTGTTATAAGGCGATCTTGGGCAGATATGTGTTGAAAAAAGGCACAAAAAAGGTACACAATCATGAGTGATTGCTTTTTCAATGGACTGTTTAATTTTGAATTAAAATTGATTGATGGTTTTTCTGATGGCGACTAATTTGGTCATTAAATTCTCAAAATAATCTAAGTGAAGCATGTTTGCTCCATCACTTTTGGCATTAGCCGGGTCAAAATGGGTTTCAATAAAAATGCCATCCACACCGGTTACAATTCCTGCTTTGGCGATGGTTTCAATCATATCCGGTCGACCTCCTGTTACGCCCGACATTTGATTGGGTTGTTGTAACGAATGCGTGACATCTAAAACGGTCGTAGCAAATTGCTTCATGGTTGGAATCCCTCTAAAATCCACAATCATATCTTGGTAGCCAAACATGGTTCCGCGATCAGTGACCATTACATTTTCATTTTGGCAATCTAAGACCTTTTGAACAGCGTGCTTCATACTTTCCGGACTCATAAATTGTCCTTTTTTCAGATTGACTGTTTTACCTGTTTTTGCGGCGGCAACCACTAAGTCTGTTTGACGAACTAAAAAAGCCGGAATCTGCAACACATCAACATAGTCGGCAGCCATACTTGCATCTTCATTCGTGTGAATATCGGTTACGGTAGGAATTCCGAAAGTGTGTGATACTTTTTGTAAAATTTTTAGTGCTTTTTCATCACCAATACCGGAAAAACTGTCAATTCTGGAACGGTTTGCTTTTTTAAAGGAACCTTTAAATATATAAGGAATTTCTAATTTATTAGTGATTTCTACCAAACGTTCAGCAATACGTAAAGCCATTTCTTCGCCTTCAATGGCACAAGGTCCTGCTAAAACAAAGAAGTTTCCGCTGTTTAGGTGTTTTATTTGAGGTATTTTAGTGATATCCATTGTCAATTTTTAAAGTGCAAAAGTACAAATAATTTGCTTAGATTTTATAACATATGTTACTCATCTTTTCTGGCAGTTAAACCTTTTGGAACCATCAATTTTCCTTTTTCATAGATATTAAAATAGAGCACTAACGGTTTTTTACATCCCACCCATTGAACTTGATAAACATCTAAAAATCCAGCACCAATATCACTTCTTTTTGTTGGAAATGGACAGCAACTTTCCATTTTTTTATAAAATATTTTTTCGCCATTAGGTCCGGCTAACGCTTTGAGAAAACGTTCCTGGTTAATTGTGTCATTGGATGTTGTTCGATAAAAAATATTAATTGGATAGTCTGAATCGTAGCCATATTTTGAGTCATCACTTACCTCTGTTAACACAAAAGAATTATCTTTTTTCAACATGGGTATGGGAGCCGAATCATCAATATTTTTGATTGAGTTTTTGATTCCGCCGCAAGAAACGGTGATCAACGCTATAAAAAACAGGATTAATAAGCTATTTTTTTTCATGAGATTAAATACATATTTTATCCAAAGGTAAAAGTTTTTTCGGATAACATTTACAATTTCATTTGTAATAACGCACTTCATGCTCTATTTTTGTAAAAAAAAATTTATGGAAATACTTTCACAAACTTGGCATTGGTCCATTTCCGGGTTTTTAATCGGAGTAGTAATGTTACTATTACTATATTTTGGTAAAACGTTCGGAATGTCCTCTAACCTTCGCTCACTCTGTGCCATGACCGGAATAGGGAAGAAGGTATCTTTTTTTGATTGGGATTGGAAAAGCCAGCGATGGAATTTGGTTGTTGTTGCAGGTGCAATGATTGGTGGTTTGATAGCCGTTCAGTTTTTGCATGATGCGTCTAAAGTTTCCATCAATCCAAAAACTATTGAACAATTGAGTCTAATGGGTATCGATGAGCCAAACGGAAAATTAGTACCGAGTTCTATATTTGAAAATTTATCACCCAAAATGATTTTTATTTTGATTGTTGGCGGAATTTTAATTGGTTTTGGCAGTCGTTATGCAGGCGGTTGCACCTCTGGTCATGCAATTTCAGGATTGAGTAATCTACAGATTCCATCTCTAAAAGCAGTAGTTGGGTTTTTTATCGGCGGATTAATCATGGCTCATTTTCTTTTACCTTTAATTTTTTAAGTATGAATTTAGTAAAATATTTAGTAGTTGGAATTCTTTTCGGAATCGTTTTAACTAAGACAGAAGCCGTTTCATGGTACCGAATTTATGAGATGTTTCATTTTCAATCCTTTCATATGTATGGCATTATTGGTACCGCAATAGCAACCGGTCTTGTTGGTATTCAAGTTATCAAACGTAAAAAACTGAACGATATTGATGGCATGCCTATTGAGATTTTAGACAAAGAAAAAGGAAATGCCAGGTATTGGATTGGAGGTATTTTATTCGGACTCGGGTGGGCGTTAGTAGGTGCTTGTCCCGGACCAATATTTATACTTTTAGGAGCGGGTTTTTATAATGTTACTTTTGTACTTCTTGGAGCTGTTTTGGGTACATTTTTGTATGGATTAATTAAAGATAGATTACCTCATTAATAGCTTTTAATAAAAAGAAATCCAACGAAATAAATTAATGTTTGCTCTATATCGAAAGGATGTATTCCACAAGACCTTGTTCGTGCGACAGATCCATTTTTTTACGTAAACGATATCTTTTTATTTCTACACTTCTTACTGAAATATTGAGCAAAGGTGCAATTTCCTTTGATGAAAGATTCAATCTCAAAAACGCACATAGCCTTAAATCGTTGGGCGTTAAGCTTTGATGAGCAATTTTGATTTTCTTCAAAAAGTCTTTGTCGGCATTATTAAAAGCGTCTACAAAAACGTTCCAACTGTCTTCCTCATTAATGTTTTTGTTAATGTTTGTAATCAAAGATTTTAAACTTTTGTTGGGTAACGTTTCGGTTGTGTTTTTCAAATCTTCTTTAATCATCGACAGCAATTCATTTTTCTTTATTAGATTCATCGTTGATGCCGCTAGTTCTCTGTTTTTACTTTCAAAGTCTTGCTCTAATTGTTGATTTTTAATTCGCATTAATTCCTGCTCCGTTTCAAGTTCTTTAATCTCTAACAAGCGATTGTTTTCATCAATTAGTTTTTCCTGTTGTTTAAAATAATATTTTTGATACGCTTTGTTAATGAAATAGGCCAGTATGAGTAATAATAGTATATAGATAATCAGGGCTAGATTTGTAGCATACCACGGTTTTAGAATCGTAAAACTATATTTTTCAGAATTTTCACTGATTGAATTTCCAATTTTTGATCGAACAATAAAAGTATAATTTCCCGGTCGAAGATTTTTAAAATTCACCGTTGATTTTGAACTCCACTGGCTCCATTCATTTTGAAAGCCTTCGAGTTTATATTGAAATTCGGCAATTATATATTTATTGTATTTAGGGACGGTATATGAAAAAGTGATATTATTATTATTTGATTTAAAATTTCCCTCCTCTTCCATCGATTCAAACGTTGATAACTGATTTTGTTTGTTGGTCGATATATTGGTAATGTATAAATGATTATTATTAAACAATAAATCATCTATGCTAATGGTATAATAACCATCTGTGGTACCTACTAAATATAACGACTCAGAAAGTTGTGATATGTTTTCATATCCTAACATTGAGTTGGTTAACGAGGACGGAATCGGAATGACATTATGTTTTAGGGTGGAACTTAATTTTCCGTATGAAAAATAATTGATGTAATTTTTTGAAAAAAACCACAGCCGATTGGATTCATCAGACATTAATTTCCCGGACAAATACTCATCTTTTTGAAATATTGAGCTTAATTTTTCACTTTGCTCGAATCGTTTATCCTTATTGCTAAACGCAAAAATTCCTTCTTTAGAAGCATAATATATCGTGTTATTGAAATTGGCAATACTGGCATTTTTACCTTTTTTAGGATTTTCATGTGCTTCAAAAAGGGTAACTTTTGAATAGCTTGGGTCGGTTTTAATCCGAAAGATGCCTTTATACTCATGACTAATAATGATTTCATTCGAAGTTGAAAATTCAAAATATTTGGAAGAATAATCAAATCCTTTAATTTTATTTTTAAACTGCCATGTATTGTTTGTTTTTTCTAAAACAGATATTCCTGAATAATTTCCTTGTAATAAAATGTTTTTATTTAGAGGACTTGGTTCAAATTTCCAAGTTCCTGAAGCATTGTAAATAGAAGTAGCTGTTTGATTTTCAACTAAAAATGTTCCTGAATCATGACCACAAAACAACAAGTCATCATACGAGAAAAGTGACCAAACCTGACCTTTTGTGCCCAATATAAATTTAAAAGTATCTATACCGTCCTTATTTTTATAAAATAAACCTTGATTTGTCCCAACATACAGTTTGTCTTTATGAATAGTGGAAGCGTAAACAGTACCTAATTTTCCGGAATCATCATAATAACTTCGAATGGGCGATGTTAAATTTACACAGTTGATGCCATTGTCCAATCCTATCCAAATATTTTTGTCTGCATCTTCAAAAAGCGACAAAGCGGTATTGTTACTTATTCCTTTACTTTGTGTAATATGGTAATCTGTTTTTCCTTCTAAGTTAATAATGAAGATACCGTTTGAAACAGTTCCAATGACATAACTGCTATTATCATATTGATGGGCACAATATACACTACTGTTCTTAAGTTCTATATCTGCATCTGTAATCCATTTGGATAGCTTATTTTCTTTAAATTCATAAAAGCCATCATGTTGGGTTAGCATTAGTAATCCGTCATTTCGCTTGTAAATAGATACAATTTTGTTATTAGTAAAAAAAGGATCGTTAGAAATAAGTTTACTACTACCATTTTCAATTTCAAATAAACCATCTTTAATGGTTTGAAAATAGATTGACTTAGCTACTGCGTATGCCTTAAAGACACCTGATTTGGGTTTAATGGTTTTAAATGTTTCGTTTTTGGTGTCATAGGTAAAAATTTGATTTAATGATTGAAATATTACCCAGTGATCAAATTGTAAAATATTCCAAAATTGTTCGTCATCCAGAATTTTTGATTTTACTTTTTCACTTAACGAAATATATTCTAACAACCCATCCGATTTGCGTTTCCAATACCCAAATTCCATGTAGCATCCACTGTAAATTTTATCGTCAATTACTTTTACCGACCTAATAATCGATTCGTTAGGAGAAGGATAAAGCGTCCATTCAGACCCATTAAATTCTAATAAACCATCATTATTGGCAAAAAACATAACATTTTGTTTGTTTTGAGCAATCATCCAGTTTTGATTGGCGGCTTTATACGTACTTGGTGAAAATTTTATAATAGGTGGTAATTCTTGTGAAAACCCTACCAAAGGCAATATAAAAATAGAGCACTTTGAAATCCAGTTCAATAGAAGCAACTGTCTCTTTTTAAGATTAAAAAGTTTATTAAGCATACGGATAGTAATCGTTTTGAAACTATAAAAATACAACATTATACCATTATAATTAAATAAAATTGAATTCTTATGTGACTTTTATCACATTTCTTATTTAAGTAACAATCTAACTTTGTAAGATAAATAACTAAATAATGAGAACTTCATTAACTGTTCAAAATTTGAAATGTCATGGATGTGCAAACACAATCACTAAAAAATTAAATAGAATGAAATCAGTTTCCAATGTGATAGTGGATTCAGAAGAAAACACCGTGATTGTATCGTATGTAAAGGAGGAAGATCTGGATGGAATAAAATCTAAATTAGCCAAATTAGGTTATCCCGAAGTAGGCGAAACTAATTCATTAGGTGAAAAAGCCAAATCGTATGTGAGTTGTGCGATGGGAAGAATGAGTTAGACTTTATTATTTATCAAAACACTTTTTACAATAAAAAATTGAGCACCTAAATACGTACTCATTATCAAAAATGAACTCATTGGTAATGGTGTGTAGAATTTGTTAATCGCTAAAATACTATCTGAAACAACAAATAACACAGCACCAATTAACACCAAAAGATTGGCTGGTTTTTTCCATTCAAAATAGGCTTTGATAGTGATTAAGAGCATTGTGGAAATTACAAAGGCATAAAAGGAAACCGATATTTTCATTTCGTTTATCGAGGACCACAATACACTTAAAATTCCAAAAAGATAAATCAATACAATTGGCATAAAACGCAAATAAGTTTTAGACTTATTGATTTTAATTTGTTTATCGAATAAGAAAATATAAACTAAATGAGCAATTAAAAACGAGACTAACCCAGTAATAAAAAAGAGTATGTTTTTATCTGCAAAAAGTAATAAAACATCGCCAATCCAAGAAAAAAATAAAGCACAAAGTAGAATTTTTCGTGTTTTAAATTCTTCAGAAATAGACACCAAGGCTATTAAAAAAGGTATTAGTAATGGTTTCAACCACCACGCAAAATCTTCTTTTCCTGAAATCAATAAGAATAAGTATAACAAGCAAATAACAATAAAACTGCGTGTATATTTTTTTACCTTCATTAGTAATTGATAGATTTTGAGGCACTTCTGAAACCTGCAAATTCATAAGTAGAAAAATAATACGAAAACCCAAAGGAAGTCAAAAAGTAAAACCCTACTGCGTAATTACTAAATAGAAATAGTGAATTTAGTCCAAACCAATCACCGTAAAAAAACACAATTCCAAAACCCAAAAGCAATCGATATAATTCAAAAAAGTAAGCATTTGGATTCGTATCCATCAATTCGGTGAGACTGTAAATGGTTATAAAAATGAACATACCGTATATAAAAATAGTCGGCAAACCGATTGTTCCGATATGCGCAAATAAATAACTCACAAATCCCAACGTTATCAAAAGTTGCACAATTGAGTAATAGGTTAAAAATTTAGAATGTTTTGGATTGTATTTTTCAAAAGCATACACATCGTCAATTTTGTGAACGGGATATTTTTCTTCAAAACCTTTCGGTCTCCAACCAGTTGGTTTAAACCAAATGGTAAATTTATCTTTCCAATTTTCTGCACGCCAAGCATCTTGCATCAGTAACCACAAATGTTGAAAATTAATTTTAATTGGATTCCACGTTTGAGCGGGTCTTGTAATTCCATATACAGCCGGAACTTCTTTTAATTCTTCCTGAAAAGTGCCAAACCATTTATCCCAAAATATAAAAATTTGTCCGTGGTTTTTGTCTAAATATTCTTTGTTAATGGCATGATGAACTCGGTGATGCGAAGGCGTAACAATGATTTTCTCTAAAAACCCCATTTTGCCAATGTGTTTAGTGTGATACCAAAATTGCAAAAACAAATGCAGCGGAAGAACAATGGCAATCACTGTTGCCGGTACACCTAAAAAGGCTGCAGGAATCAATAAAAAAGTAAATAAATTTACGAAAGAAGAAATGGATTGACGCAAAGCACAACTTAAATTAAATTCTTCGCTGCTGTGATGAATCGCATGTTTGTTCCAAAAAATATTGATTTGATGCGACCAGCGATGCGTCCAATACCCATAAAAATCAATGACAAAAAAGGCAATTAGGTAGGTAAGAACTGTATTTTCAATTGTAAAAATTGCCACTTTTGAAACCATCCAATCATATGTTAAAATCGAAATGCTGATTCCTAAAACGTCTTTAACGGCATTTGTAATTCCGGAACTCAAACTCGAAACGGTATCCATCAAAGGAGCAGTATCGTTTCCTCTAAAAAATCCATACGCTTTTTCTATCACAATTAGTAATAGAAATGCCGGCATGGCAATCACGAGTATTTTTCCGTATTCTTCCACTATTTTTTAGATGATTTCTGCACTCAAACCGGCTTCCAACAACTGTGTGCATTGTGGTTTTAGTTCATCAAAGTCTCCGGTTTTTACAGTGCATTTTCCTTTATAATGAACCAAAATAGCACATTGTTCGGCTTGTTCGCTGGTGTGACTACAAACGCGAATTAATGTATCAATCACATGATCAAAAGTGTTGACATCATCATTAAATAGCACAATTTCGTTGTTAATGCCAACGGCTTCTTCGACTAAAACTTCTTCTTGAATTTTTTCTATCGTACTCATTTTATTTTAGTTAAAAAGTAATTCTGAATTATAAACTCTAATTTCTATATCTCAAACTAACCCAATTATTACGTTCAATTGTTTTCTCCAATTTTAAACCTAAATTTTGACAACATTCATCAATGGCTGGAATATCTTCGCTATAAAATCCACTCAAAAATAATAAACCATTTTGATTTAAGCAATTAACATAGCGATTCATATCGTTCAAAAGAATATTTCGGTTGATATTGGCGATAATCACATCATATTTTTGATCCAACAACAACGAAGCATCCCCTTCATAAACGGTGACGTGATCACAATTATTTCGCTCTGCATTTTCAATCGAATTCAAATAGCACCAATTATCAATGTCAATCGCATCAATAGGTTTAGCACCTTTCATTTCGGCTAAAATGGCTAAAATGGCGGTTCCGCAACCCATATCCAAGGTTTTTTTACCAACTAAATCGGTTTCTAATAAGTGTTGAATAACCATGTGCGTTGTTTCGTGATGACCAGTCCCGAAACTCATCTTTGGTTCGATAATAATATCAAACTCAGCATCTGTTTTTGGATGAAAGGGTGCACGAACATGGCATTTTCCATCTACATCAATCGGTTCAAAATTTTTCTCCCATTCTTCGTTCCAATTCACTTGTTCAATTTCTTCCACAACATATGAAATGATAAATTCGGGTGAAGTTAAGATGAAAATATCCTCCAAAATATCGGCTGTCCAATGGTCTTTTTGAACATAAGCTGTTACACCAAATTCGGTTTCAATAAAGCTTTCAAAAGGCTTTTCGCCCAATTCGGCCACTAAAATTTCGCAACCTAATTCTTTCGGTTCAACCGTAAAATGGTATCCTAAATATATATTTGACATTTTGTTTTTTTTGCAAAGGTAACAATCCCTTCACAATACTTTTACATTACAAAAATTAAATTACTTTTGCCGAGCAATCACAACTACTACAAATGAAAACTAAATTTCTACTTTTATTTTTGTTAATATCTTTATTTTCAATTGCTCAAGATATTAAATTTAGTACAAAAGACAACGATTTAAAATTAGCCACTTTGCCCTATTATAACTATGGTAGGGGGTTGGGTTTGACCTCTCCGGATAGTATTTTTCAACTCAACATTCGTTTTAGAATGCAAAATAGAATGGGTTTTTTGAATAATGAAGACCAAGAAGATGCTTTTGAAGGGCAAGTGAGACGTTTGCGTTTGCGTTTTGATGGTTATGTTGGAAATCCTAAATTCTTGTATGCTATTCAATTATCTTTTGCTCCCGGCGACGTAGGAGAAATTGAAGCAGGTGAAAATATCAATATTATACGTGATGCCGTCATGTTTTATCGACCCAATAAACATTGGAGTTTTGCTTTTGGTCAAACAAAGTTGCCGGGAAATCGTCAACGTGTTAATTCTTCGGGAGCTTTACAGTTAACTGATCGTTCAATTAATAATGCTCGTTTTAATATCGACCGTGATTTTGGTTTTCAAACGTATTTTCTAAATGAAAAGAACGAGCAATTTTCGTATAATTTAAAGTCGGCAATCAGTACCGGAAATGGTCGAAATGTAACCAAAAGTCCTGATGATGGTTTTGCTTTAACCGGACGAATCGAGCTTTTTCCGATGGGAGCTTTTGCTAAAGACGGAACCACTTTTGAAGGGGATATTGCCCGTGAACAAAAACCAAAATTATTGCTGGCAGGCACGTTTCATAGAAATGTAAAAGCTCGTCAATCGCAAGGTCAATTAGGTTCCGATTTGTTTGAAAAAAGAACCATGGAGTCACTTTTTGTGGATGCGATGTTAAAGTACAACGGTTGGTCTTTGATGAGTTCTTACATGAATCGGACTTCTGAAAATCCTTTCGCCTTTAATCCAGAAGATGCAACCGATTTTAATTATGTTTATATTGGAGAAGGTTTTGATTATCAGTTGAGTTATTTGTTACGAACTAATTACGAACTTATCGGGCGTTTTTCTACCCAAAAAGTCAATGAAGACATTCGTGCGTTTACGCCAAATACAAGACAATATAGTGTTGGTGTAACCAAATATTTCTGGGAACACGCTTTCAAAATTCAATCTGAATTTACACTGGACGATTTAACTTATTTTGACGGAAGTAGCAAAACCAATTGGTACATTCGCTTTCAAGTTGAAATCGGAATCTAACTAGTTATTTTATATCAAATAAATCGAGCGGTTATTTTTTTTTAAACTTAACCGCTTTTGTGTTTTTCACTTTCCAAGAATATCCCTATTTTTGCCCATGCAACACAACGTACTTATTTTAGATTTTGGTTCGCAATACACACAACTTATTGCGAGAAGAGTTCGGGAATTAAACATATTCTGCGAAATTTTTCCTTATAACAAAGTTCCCGAAGATTTGTCAAGCTTTAAAGCCACAATTCTTTCCGGTAGTCCTTTTTCTGTTCGAGCAGATGATGCTCCACATCCTGATCTATCTCAAATTAGAGGTAAAATGCCTTTGCTTGCCGTTTGTTATGGTGCTCAATATTTAGCCCATTTTGATGGTGGCGAAGTAACTCCTTCCAACACCCGCGAATACGGCAGAGCCAATTTGAGTTATGTAGATGATCACGATACGTTTTTTGAAGAAGTGGCTCTCAACAGTCAAGTTTGGATGAGTCATAGTGATACCATCAAAAAATTACCAACCAATGGCATTTGTTTGGCCAGTACAAAAGATGTAGAAAATGCAGCGTATCGTATTGATGGTGAAAAAACGTATGCCATTCAATTTCATCCCGAAGTGTATCATTCTACCGATGGAAAACAAATGTTAGAAAACTTTTTAGTTCGAATTGCAGAAGTGCCTCAGAATTTTACACCCAATGCTTTTGTAGAAGAAATTGTAGCCGAATTACAAGAAAAAATCAAAGGAGATAAAGTAGTTTTAGGTCTTTCAGGTGGAGTAGATTCTACCGTAGCAGCCGTTTTATTAAACAAAGCTATCGGCGAAAATTTGTATTGTATTTTTGTGAATAATGGTTTATTGCGTAAAAATGAATTCCAAAATGTATTGGATCAATACAAAGGAATGGGCTTAAATGTAAAAGGGGTAGATGCCGCCGATCGATTTTTAGATCAATTAGCCGGAATTGAAGAGCCGGAAGCCAAACGCAAAGCCATCGGACGCGTTTTTATAGAAGTTTTTGATGACGAAGCCCACCGAATTGAAGACGTGAAATGGTTAGCCCAAGGAACAATTTATCCGGATGTAATTGAATCTATTTCTGTAAAAGGACCATCAGCAACCATAAAATCCCATCATAATGTAGGAGGTTTACCAGATTTTATGAAATTAAAAATTGTGGAACCGTTGCGAATGTTGTTTAAAGATGAAGTGCGTAGAGTAGGAGCTTCTCTCGGAATTGACCCTGAATTATTGGGAAGACATCCTTTTCCTGGACCTGGATTATCAATCCGAATTTTAGGCGATATAACAAAAGAAAAAGTTCGTATATTGCAAGAAGTTGATGCTATCTTTATCGAAGGTTTAAAATCACACGGACTTTATGATAAAGTATGGCAAGCCGGTGCAATTTTACTTCCGGTGAATAGCGTAGGAGTAATGGGAGATGAACGTACCTACGAAAAAGTAGTCGCGTTAAGAGCCGTTGAATCAACTGATGGAATGACCGCCGATTGGGTTCATTTACCGTATGATTTCTTGATGAAAATATCAAACGAAATCATCAATAAAGTTAGAGGAGTGAATCGTGTAGTATATGATATCAGTTCAAAACCGCCGGCAACGATTGAGTGGGAATAATTTTTAAGATCAATAAAGATGAAGAAGTTTTTGTTTGGAGCAATGATATTGCTAAGCCCCCAAATCACTTTTTCTCAAACTGTAGTCAAACCCGGAATGGATACTGTGAAACACACAGTAACTTCGGGTGAAACTGTTTTGGATATTTCAAAAAAATACGTCGTTGATCCTGCCGAAATTTACAGAGCCAATCGATTTGCTATAGATGGCGTTACAGAAGGCATGGTATTGGAGTTTTATGCTCCACAAAAATCACCGGTTATTGAAATTGCGAAAGAAAATTATACTACCGAAGTAGTTTCAAAACAACCAGAGATGATGCTCATGAATAAGATTGAAGTCCCAAAAAAGACTCAAAAATCAGAAGCAAAAGTTACTAAAGTAACTAACAGAGTGAATCACAAAGTTAAATCAGGAGAAACACTTTATGGGTTATCTAAATTGTATAACGTTTCGGTTGATGAATTAAAAAATGCAAATACTATTTTAATGAATAATAATTTGCAAGCGGGTCAAACACTAAAGATTCCTGATGGCACAATTGTTGGTAATAACCAAATGGATATTGTGGCTGAGACAAAAAACAATATTCAACCCTCATCGATTAATCAAAAATCAGAGGAAATTTTTAAACATACAGTTGCCCCTAAAGAGACACTTTATGGTTTATCAAAAAAATATAACGTGTCGATTGATGATATTATCAATCAAAACGAAAAAGCGCTAAAGAATGGATTACAAGCGGGTCAAGTTTTAACAATTAAAGCCAAATAACTGCGTTTAAAAAAGCACAAACCTACAAGAATGAAATTAGTATTTAAAACAGTAATTGTCTTTTTGAGTGTCACTACTTTTTTGATGGCACAAACTTCTAATTACAAAAAGCATACTGTTGCCAAAGGAGAGACGATTACTCAAATTGCCCAAAAGTATAAGGTTACACCCTATGATATTTATCGTTTGAATCCCGATGTTCAAAACGGTATTCAAGAAAATGCAATCATACTAATTCCTAATTCGATTGTTGATAGTGAAAAATTAGTTAATGGCAAATCACATGAGGTGCAACCCAAAGAAACGCTTTTTGGTATAGCCAAACAATATAATACTACAGTAGAAGAGTTAGAGCGACTTAATCCTGAAGTTAAAAAGGAAGGTCTGAAAATTGGACAAACCATTCAAATTAATGGAAAAAAAGAAGAAGCTAAACAAGAAATAACTTCTAATAGGCAAGCAGTTTATCATGAAGTTCAGCCTAAAGAAACCATGTATGGCATTTCTAAACAATATAATGTTTCGGTAGAAGAACTGGAGTTATTGAACCCTGAAGTAAAATCAGGTTTAATAATCGGACAAAAATTAATCATCAAAAAGGGAAAGTCCGTTGAAACGATTTCCTTTATTCCAACAAAGAAAATTGAAGTACCACAGAAAGGAAAATATTTAACTTACGAGGTAAAACCGAAAGAAACATTATTCGGATTAGCAAAAATGTTTCGTTTGAGCCAAGATGAATTAATTACGTTGAATCCGGAATTAAAAGATGGCGTTAGAGACGGAATGATACTTAAAGTTCCTTTAAATGTATCCTTGAATACTGGAAATATGCGTCTGGTAAAAGATTTAAGCAAATCGATTACTGTAAGAGAAAAAAAAGAAATTGTTCTACTACTTCCTTTCAACGTTTCTAATATTGAAAGCGACACCACTTTATCTACTCAAGCCAGATTGAAACGGGACGGATTTTTAAACATGACGTTGGATTTTTATTCCGGTGCTTTGATGGCAATTGATTCAGCCAAACGATTAGGTCTAAATTTTAATGTAAAAATATTCGATTCTCAGGAAACAAAAAATTCTTCGAACGTGCTCTCAATCATCAGAGACAATAATGTTGACAAAGCTCACGCGGTTATCGGACCATTTTATCCGCAATATGTTGAAAGAGCAGCAGAATTATTAAATCCGCATAATGTCCCGGTAATTTCGCCTTTGCGGGAAACGTCAAAATCGTTTAGCAATTTGTATCAATCCATGCCATCCGGCGATTTTGTCAAGAATGTGATGTTTGATTATATTCGTTCTAAAAACGGAAATATGATTGCTTTGATTGATCGAAAAAAAGGTTCCTCTAAACAGTTTATTGAAGAAAATCATAAAGACATTTATATTGCTCCTCTAGGTGAAAAAGGTGGCGTAATTGGCGATAGTATTACACCAAAACTTTCTAAGAATAAAGTTAATTATTTTATTCTTGAAACAGCGGCAACCGGAATGATTTTTAATGCTGTTGCTCAATGTAATAAAGCGAAAAGCGATGGTTATCGGGCAGAATTGGTGGTTTTAGATATTAATCCAACATTTGAAACAGACGAAGTTTTTCCACGAATATTAAAGCAAAATATAATTTTTCCTTCGTTGGCTAAATTCCAAGATACTTCAGAATCGTTAGGATTTGCAACCAGTTATAAAAAGAAGAACAATGTTTATCCAAACCAATATGCTATTCGAGGTTTTGATTTGGTTTTTGACACAATGTTGCGACTTTCTCAAGAAGAAGATTTTGAAACTACCATTCAAACAACCGCCTCTGAAGGTATAGAAAACAAGTTTGATTACGAGAAAAAATTAGCTTCCGGTTATTCCAATAAAGGTGTTTATATCATGCGTTACGAGGAAGATTTAACCGCAAAACCAGTAGAATAATGACTTCAAAAGTAACATATATCGGTGAATTACGAACGACTTCAATTCACATTCAATCAGGAACAGAAATTCTTTCTGATGCTCCCAAAGATAATCACGGAAAAGGAGAAGCTTTTTCGCCAACCGATTTAGTTGCTAATTCCTTAGCCACTTGTATGATTTCTATTATGGGAATAAAATCAAGGGATTTGAATGTTGATTTAACAGGTTCAACCGCAGAAGTTACCAAAATTATGCAAGCAGAACCTCGTAAAATTGCTAAAATCAGCACTGTTTTGAATATGAACCTTGAAGCGGACGATAAAACCAAAACTATACTAGAAAGAGCTGCCATGACTTGTCCGGTAATGCTAAGTTTACATCCGGATATTGAAAAAGAAGTTACTTTTAACTGGAAATAGTAATCTGTAATCTGTTGTCTGTTGTCCGTTGTCCGCTATCGGTAAACAGACAACAGACAACGGACAACCGTCAATGGATCAACAAAAACAACTCATCAAATTAGCCCACACCAAAATGCCTTTCGGAAAATACGAAGGTCGCTACTTGATTGATCTTCCTGAATATTATGTAGTTTGGTATCATAACAAAGGTTTTCCAAAAGGAGAACTAGGGCAACAACTTCAATTGATTTATGAACTCAAATTAAACGGTTTAGAACATTTAATTCGAACCATAAAAATCAAATTTCCAAAGCCTTAATGATTGAATGGCAAGTAATTGTTTTTAATTTCAATTATTACATCATTATCTCATTATTTCATTTTTACATTGACTAATTAAATCGTACTTTTGCACCGTTTTGCATTAAAGTATATTCTATTAATTCATCACGCACAACTACAACAACAAACAACAACACAATGAATCAGACTAAGTATATTTTTGTAACCGGCGGCGTAACTTCTTCCTTAGGAAAAGGAATTATTGCGGCTTCGTTAGCAAAATTATTGCAAGCCAGAGGTTATCGAACAACCATTCAAAAGTTCGATCCGTACATCAACGTCGATCCGGGAACATTAAATCCCTATGAACACGGCGAATGTTATGTCACAGACGATGGAGCAGAAACCGATTTGGATTTAGGTCATTACGAACGATTTTTAAATGTACCCACTTCGCAAGCCAACAACGTAACCACCGGAAGAGTCTATCTTTCTGTGATTGAAAAGGAGCGAAGAGGTGAATTTCTTGGGAAAACGGTGCAAGTGGTGCCACATATTACCAACGAAATTAAGGAAAGAATGCAATTGTTGGGTAATTCCGGTAATTTTGACATTGTAATTACCGAAATTGGCGGAACAGTCGGTGATATTGAATCATTACCGTATATTGAATCCGTGCGACAATTATTATGGGAATTAGGTGATGAAAATGCAATTGTCATTCATTTAACGTTGATTCCGTATTTGGCTGCAGCGGGTGAATTAAAAACAAAACCTACGCAACACTCGGTAAAAACCTTGATGGAAAGCGGAATTCAAGCGGATATTTTGGTTTGTAGAACAGAACATGAATTATCAGATGAATTACGGCAGAAATTGGCTTTATTTTGCAATGTAAAACGTGAAGCGGTAATTCAATCAATTGATGCATCAACAATTTATGATGTGCCAAATTTAATGTTGGAAGAAGGGTTGGATAAAGTAGCGTTGAAAAAGTTGAATTTACCTGAAAAAACCACGCCGGATTTGAAACAATGGAACGAGTTTTTGTTCAAATTGAAAAATCCAAAGCATACCGTAAATATTGGTTTGGTTGGAAAATATGTTGAATTACAAGATTCCTATAAATCAATTTTAGAAGCGTTTATTCACGCAGGTGCTGCCAACGAAACGAAAGTAAATATTGTTAGTGTGCATTCAGAATATATTGATAAATCAAATGTAGCAGAAAAAATTGGAGGTTTCGATGGAATTTTAGTCGCACCCGGATTTGGAGAAAGAGGAATTGAAGGAAAAATTGAAGCAGTTCGTTACGTTCGAGAAAATAATATTCCCTTTTTCGGAATTTGTTTGGGAATGCAAATGGCGGTAATTGAATATGCTCGAACCGTTTTAGGTTTTGAAGATGCCAATTCAACCGAAATGAATTCGCAAACGTCTCATCCGGTGATTGATTTAATGGAAGAACAAAAAACAATTACAGAGAAAGGCGGAACCATGCGTTTAGGAAGTTGGAAATGTAATTTGGAAAAAGACAGTCTGGCTCATCAAATTTATGGAAAAGATCAAATTGAAGAACGTCATCGTCATCGATTTGAATTTAACGGTCAATTTAAAGAGCAGTTAGAAAAAGCAGGTTTAAAAGCAAGTGGTATAAATCCATATACCGGTTTGGTTGAAATTATTGAAATTGAAAACCATCCGTTTTTTATCGGAGTGCAATACCATCCTGAATATAAAAGTACAGTAGCTAATCCGCATCCAATTTTTGTTGGATTTGTAAAAGCTGCCGTTCAACATAAAGCCGTTTCAGTCTAAATTTGAAACGTAAATAAGTAATAAGTAAGTAAATGGAAGAAAAAAAATTAGACTTAAACTCGATAATCGGATTCGGATTAATTTTCGTGATTCTGATTTGGGTGATGTACAACAGTCAGCAAAAAGAAGCCGAAGCACAAGCTAAGAAAGCCCAACAAGAACAAGTTGAAGCCAAAGAAAAGCCGGTAGTTCCAACCAAAGTTGTAACAACAGAAACAAAAGCGGTTGCTCCGGTTTCAGATTCAGTTCAAGTAGCTCAATTGCAAAGCAGTTTGGGTTCTTTTGCTTATTCTGCCTCACTTCCATCTGCGACAGAAGCTTTCACAACGATTGAAAATGAAGTAGTTCGTTTAAAAATCGCCAACAAAGGAGGTTATATTGTAGAAGCCGAAATGAAAGAATTTGAACAATTCCGTAAAGGTTCCGGCAAAAAAGTGCATTTGATTAAAGATGGAAATGCCGATTTTAACATCGAATTAAAAACCAGCGACAACCGAACATTAAACACAAAAGATTTGTTTTTTGAACCAACGTTAACCAAAGAAGGCGAAAATCAAGTCGTTTCTTTAAAGTTAAAAGCAGGTTCAAATCAATATTTGGAATACCGCTACGTGTTGAAACCAAAGGACTATATGCTTGATTTTGCCGTTCGTTCACAAGGTTTGAATTCGGTTCTTAATACATCTAATCCATTAAATTTAGATTGGAAAATTAAAACGTATCGAAATGAGAAAAGTGTAAGTTATGAAAATCGTTACACTGAACTTATTTTTGAATACGAAGATGGAAAAGATGATTATTTAGGACAAGGAGAATCTAAATCAGATGAGCCGAAAGACGTTACCTATATTGCTTTTAAACAACATTTTTTTACTTCTGTTTTGTTGACAGATACCGCTTTTGAAAAAGCAGTAGTTGTTTCAGAAAATTTAGTTCAAGATGAAGAAAAAGATACTTTATTCACCAAACAATTCAAAGCATCGGTTCCGTTAGCGTTTAAAAATGGTGAAGTAAATTATGATATGAATTGGTACTACGGTCCGGCTGATTATCATATTTTAAACAATTACGAAAAGAATTTAGACGAAATCGTTCCATTAGGATGGGGAATGTTTGGTTGGATAAACCGATACATTTTTATACCAACTTTCGACCTATTGATTGGGTTTTTACCTTACGGGATTGCCATTATCATCTTAACCATTTTAGTTAGAATTGTGATGTCGCCGTTCACGTATAAATCCTATCTGTCTCAAGCTAAGATGAAAGTTTTACGTCCTGAAATTCAAGAATTGACTACTAAGTATGCAAAAGATCCAATGAAGAAGCAGCAGGAAACCATGAAATTGTATTCCAAAGCAGGAGTGAATCCCATGGCAGGTTGTTTGCCTGCGGTAATGCAAATTCCGGTATTTTATGCGTTGTTTAGTTTCTTTCCTTCAGCGATTGATTTGAGACAAAAAAGTTTCCTTTGGGCAGATGATTTATCGTCGTTTGATTCGGTTATTAATTTACCTTTTTATATCCCTTTTTATGGAAACCACGTAAGTTTGTTCCCGATTTTGGCTTCTATCGCAATTTTCTTTTATATGAAGATGACAACAGGCGATCAAATGACTGCTCCACCGCAAGAAGGCATGCCGGATATGGGTAAAATCATGAAGATTATGATTTATATTTCTCCATTAATGATGTTGTTCTTCTTTAATAATTTTGCTTCCGGATTGAGTTTGTATTATTTTATTTCAAATACAATTACCATCGGAATTATGTTAGTGATTAAAAACTATATTATTGATGATAAAAAGATTCATGCTAAAATTCAAGAGAATAAAACCAAGCCAAAAACCATGAATCGCTTCCAACGCAAAATGCAGGAAATGATGGAAGAGGCAGAAAAGCAAAAGAATTTAAAGAAAAAATAAGAATAAAAAGGCTCCGAATTAGTTTGGAGCTTTTCTTTTTTGGTAAAGGTATGATTTGATTATCTTTGATTATTGGTATTTATTATTGAGTAGCCTTCGAAAGAAATTATGGTAGCTGTAATTTAGATTTCAATTAATTTAAAATGAAAAAGAATACTTTATTCACTTCGATTTTACATTATTCCTACTATCGCTATTATTTGCATTTGAAAAAGCAATGGAATGACGACAAATCAATATCTGAATTTAATTTAGGTTTTGGATATACGTATAGTGCAGGAGCTTTGTCGGGACTCATAATTTTCTCAATTGATGATTTTTTTGGTATCGAAAAGTATGTAAATACATTAATTATAGTTTCAATTTCATTACTTACTATCTGTTCCTTCTTTCTTCCTAAGATTGATTTTCTTGAGAATAAATACAAAGATTATGATAGAACAAATAAAGAATGGAAAATCAAAGGAGTTTTATCATTTTCATTAGTTTTTGTACCACCAATTTTATTAATTTTATACATGCTTTTCTGAATGCCTAAATAAAGTTAAAAGCTATTTTTTAAAATGCAAAAGAAATAAAGTTAGAATATAAAAAAAGCTCCGAGTGTATCGAAGCTTTTCTTTTTCATAGCAAAAATATATTAGAAGTTTGGAAGTAAAACGTTATCTAAAACGTGAATTACACCATTAGCAGCTTGTACATCTACCGCTACAATGTTTGTTATTCTACCTCTTTCGTCTGTCAATTTAGCACCACCTGTTAAACCTACAGTTAATGTTCCAGTTTCAAAAGTAGTAACCACTTGACCTTGCGTTAAAGTTGATGATAAAACATTAGCACCAGCTACTACATGATAAGTTAGAACAGAAGTTAACTGAGCAGATGTTAATGAAGCAACAACACCAGGAATCTCAGCATCCAAAGCAGCAAACGCAGCATTAGTCGGTGCAAATACTGTAAATGGAGATGGAGGAGTAGTTGTTGATTGTAATGTTGAAACTAAACCTTGCGCAGTTAATGCACCGGCTAACGCAGAGAAATTAGCATCAACTGCTGCAAAAGTTACAACGGTTGGCAATCCAATTACAGCATCTACCACATGAACTACACCGTTTGAAGCAATAATGTTAGGAGTCACCACAGAAGAAACACCGTTTAGTCTAACACCTGCGGCAGTATTTACATACATATTCAATGCGTTACCAGTCGGGGTTCCACCAAAAGTAGCACTTGTTTCGATGTAACCTGTTGATAACTGTGTAGATTGCACAGCTCCAGCTACAACGTGGTTTAATAAAACCTGTCTTAAAACGTCAACTGGAACAGCATTTAAATTAGCAAATCCGTTGTCGTCTAAAAAGTCTTCGAAAGCATCATTAGTTGGAGCAAATACAGTAAGTTGTGTTGTTCCATCAACTGCAGCTACTAAACCTGCTCGGTCTAATGCTTGCACTAAAATGCTTAAATCCGGTGTGCGTGATGCAATAGCAGCAATCGTATTGCTTTGTGGTGGATTAGAATCATCATCACTGCACGATAAAGTTGTAATTGCTAAAAAAGCAAAAAGAACTGATTTTAAAAAATTTGAATTTTTCATAGTTATTGAGTTTTTTATTGTTGGTACAAATATAGAAATAATTTTCTATTTTGTTTAAGCATTTTAAAGATAGAATAAACATTAAAGTCAAATTTAAATTTAAAATTAGTCATATTTTTACATCAAAAGCTAGTTATATATGGGTTTTTTGTGAATTGTTGAAGTTAAATTTTTAAAGATTTTTTGTTTAATTTTAACAAAAATTTAATAAACAAATTATAAAAACTATTCTTTTTTGAATAGCTTTACGGTCGTTATTTCAGATTTTAAAATATAAATTCCGCTCGCTAAGTTTTCTGGTAAAGTAGCAAATCCATTTTCAAGTTCTAAAGAAGTTATTTTTTGTCCGGTTATAGCAAAGAGTTCAAATGTAATTTTATGGTCAAAACCTTCTAACCAAAGTTCTCCGCTTGCTGTTTGAATTACAATAGGTTTTATGTTTTTAACAGGTACAACCGATAAATTTTCATTCATAAACAGCCATTGATAGGCGGCTGCAAATTCTCCTCGCCAATAGCTTTCGGAATGAGTTCCGTATGAATCAAATTTCGTTAACGTATTAGTAGAAGTCATGCCGTTATTTTGCATGGCATTTTTGATAGTGTTTGTATTTGTTACCATAGTAGATGATTCATTCTGCCCTGCAACAAAATAACTTCTATGATTTGATAAGTCAATCGGTACGCTTAAATAGGAATTCAAATCGGTCAAAGTAAACCAGTAAGCTGGACTAAATGATCCTAACTTCTGAAATAAATTTGGATACGCACAAACACCATAGGTCGCAATTAATGCACCTAGTGAACTTCCAATTAAAGCATTCATCTCCGGTTCAGGACGAGTTCTGAAATTTTCATCTATATATGGCTTTAATGTTTCAGCAATAAATTGCATGTATTCATCTCCTTGGCCACCACCATATTGTGTATTTACCCACGGCGAATATTCGTTAAAACGTTGGCTACCGCCTCCATTGTCGATTCCCACCACAATTGCACCGTAATCTCCTTCTTCAAAAAGTGTGTTCAATGTTTCATCTACTTGCCATTCGCCCGAAAAAGAAGTTAAATTATCAAATAGATTTTGTCCATCTTTCATATACAAAACCGGATAATTTTTGGTTGATGTAAAATAATCGGGAGGCAAATACAACCAAATTCTTCGATTTCTGTCTAATTGTGGCATATAAAAACTCGGACTCAAAATCTGCACATTAGCAGCGGCTGTACTATTATTTCCGCCAGTTATATCCTCCCACGATTGAATGGTTAAGGTTAATGTTTGTGGAGATCCGGTAAACGCAAATGTTCTGTTTGGTAAAAAACCACCACTTACGTTTCCCTCTACAGTTGGCCAACTTCCGCGGGTAAATTTATATTCAACTGTTCCGCTTCCTTCGGGAATAATAAGTTGATAAGCTCCAAATCCGTCCGGTTGCATAACAGAATTACTATCGCTAGGATTCCAACCATTCACATTTCCGGCCAAATAAATTGTTGCCCCAGTGGGCGTGTTTCCAGGAATTGAAGTAATTCTCAACGTTACTTGACCATAAAATGTAATGGAAAAAATAGAAATGAATAGGAGTAGAAATTTTTTCATAGTTTTGAATGTTAAATGGTATCACCTCAAATTTATGAATTTTCAAACAAATTCTGCTCATCATATACTATTTTTGCTTTTGTTTAGTTTTATAAATAAAAAATAATAAACCCATGAATATCCAATTTTCTAAAAAAATACTTCTGATTATCTTTTTCATTAGCTCTGCAATTTTTGCACAAGACAAAATCAATCAAGTTGATGAAAGAGGAAACAAACACGGACTTTGGAAAGGGGTATATGAAGATACTAAATATCCAAAATATGAAGGTGAATTTAAAAATGGTAAAGAAGTTGGGGTTTTTACTTTTTTTGACAATACAAAAGTGAAGAAAATCGTTGCTACAAGAGATTTTTCTGCCAAAGATGGATCATGTTATACGATTGTTTTCAATGGAAAACATAAAGTAAGCGAAGGAAAATTAGTAAATAAAATTCATGAAGGAGAATGGAGATTTTATCATCTTCGATCGGATACTATTATGAATTTAGAGAATTATAAAAATGGTAAATTACATGGTGTAAAAAAAGTATTTTATAACACCGGATTAATTGCAGAAGAAGTAAATTATGTTGAAGGAATTAAAAATGGACCTTATAAAAAAGTAGCTGAAAACGGTATCGTTTTAGAAGAAACAAATTTTAAAAACGGCGAATACCACGGACCGGCAATTTTTAGAGAAGCAGCCGGAGGAAAATACACGGTTGGAGAATATAAAAACGGACAATCAGTTGGAATTTGGAAGTTTTATGACAAAGACAAACTGGTAAAAGAAGAGAACCGTAGCGAAAAGAAAAAAGCCAAACCTAAAACGGTGGCAGGCGAAGCCAAAAGAAAAGTTAAAGCACTCAAGCAGTAATTTTAGAAATCCCTACCTTTGCAAAAATTTTTGAAATGAAAAGAGTAGTAGTCGGACTTTCCGGCGGGGTAGATTCTAGTGTTGCGGCGTATTTGTTGAAAGAACAAGGTTACGAAGTCATCGGTTTGTTTATGAAAAACTGGCATGATGATTCAGTGACGATTTCAAACGAATGTCCGTGGTTGGAAGATTCCAATGATGCTCTTTTGGTAGCCGAAAAACTCGGAATTCCTTTTCAAACAGTCGATTTAAGCGAAGAATACAAAGATCGTATTGTGGATTATATGTTCAAAGAATACGAAAACGGTCGAACGCCAAATCCGGACGTATTGTGCAATCGCGAAATCAAATTTGATGTGTTCATGAAAATTGCTCTTTCTTTGGGAGCAGATTATGTAGCCACCGGGCATTATTGCCGCAAAGGAATTCTTGAAAAAGACGGAAAAGAAATTTATCAATTGCTTGCCGGAAAAGATGATAATAAAGATCAATCCTATTTTTTATGTCAATTATCGCAAGAACAATTGGCAAAATCGTTGTTTCCGATTGGTGAATTAACAAAACCGGAAGTACGTGAAATTGCTTCAAAATTAGATTTAATTACAGCCGAAAAGAAAGATTCGCAAGGTTTATGTTTCATTGGAAAAGTACGTTTACCGGAATTTTTACAACAAAAATTACAACCCAAAGAAGGAATTATTATCGAAATTGATAAAAATGATCCGATTTATACTTTACAAAAACCAACTTTTGATTCAATTGAAGAGCAACTGAATTTTGATGCTCAACCTTTCAAGTATTTGCCAAGTATGGGAAAAATCGTGGGCAAACATCAAGGTGCTCATTATTTCACTATCGGTCAACGAAAAGGGTTGAATGTAGGCGGAACAAAAGAAGGATTATTTATCATTGCCACTGATATTGCAACCAACACAATTTACACTGGTCAAGGTCATACTCATCCCGGATTATTCAGAAAAGCATTGAAAGTTCAACCGAATGAAATTCATTGGGTTCGTGAAGATTTGCGTTTGAACAGAGGTGAAACAATGGAAGTGATGGCACGTATTCGTTACCGTCAAGCTTTGCAAAACGCAACGTTACATCAATTTGAAAGTGGTTTGTTTGTTGTTTTTGATGAACCGCAATCTGCCATAACCGAAGGACAATTTGTAGCTTGGAATGTGGGTGATGAATTAGTAGGTTCGGGTGTAATTTCGTAACTTGGTCTTTTATTTTAAATTGATTTTCATGAACAAAATTACTTCTCTCTTCAACATACAATACCCAATTATTCAAGGCGGAATGATTTGGAACAGCGGTTACAAATTGGCCAGTGCCGTCAGCAACGCCGGTGGTTTAGGCTTAATTGGAGCCGGTTCGATGTATCCGGATGTTTTGCGTGAACATATTCAAAAATGTAAAAAAGCAACTGACAAACCGTTTGGTGTAAATGTACCGATGTTGTATCCCAACATTGAAGAAATCATGCAAATTATCTTGGAAGAAGGGGTGAAGATCGTTTTCACATCTGCCGGAAATCCGAAAACGTGGACCGCTTTTTTAAAGGAAAAAGGAATTACTGTAGTTCATGTGGTAAGTAGTTCAAAATTTGCCTTAAAAGCTCAAGAAGCAGGAGTAGATGCGGTGGTTGCCGAAGGTTTTGAAGCCGGAGGACACAATGGAAGGGAAGAAACCACTACCTTTACATTAATTCCGATGGTGAAGGAAAATATTTCCATTCCGTTAATTGCTGCGGGCGGAATTGCAACCGGAAGAGGTATGTTGGCCGCTATGATTTTAGGTGCTGATGGCGTTCAAATGGGAAGTCGTTTTGCAGCTTCCACTGAAAGTTCTGCTCATGCCGATTTTAAGCAAACGATTATTGATACGAAAGAAGGCGATACGTTGGTTACGTTAAAAGAATTAGCTCCCGTTCGCTTGATAAAAAATAAGTTTTACAATGATATTCAGGAATTGTACTCTAAATGTCCAACTCCCGAAGAATTAAAAGAGTTATTAGGAAGAGCCCGTGCAAAACGTGGTATGTTTGAAGGCGATTTAGTGGAAGGGGAATTAGAAATCGGTCAAATTGCGGGATTAATTCACGATATCAAACCGGTGAAAGAAATTATTGATTCGGTGATGGAAGAATTTGAAATGGCTAAGGGGGAAGTTGTTATGCTTTAAAAAGTATAACCAATTCTCGCATGTAAATCAACCGCAGCACTTCCATTATCGCCAAAATAATCTTCCAGATAAACAGCATAACCTATTCCAAAACCAGCTTCATAATTAAAGTTGGAATTTCCAATATTACGTTTAATTGCCCATTTAGGAATGATTACTACTGTTTTGATAACGTTTATGTTATCTGTTTTGGAGATGTAAAACCAATCTGGACTATAGATAAAATTTAACGCTAAGAAGTTAGAACTATTATTTTTTATCGAACGACCTTTTTCCACTCTTTTATCTAAATTATAATGCCATCTGGGCTCCATTCGAATTGTTGGAATTAAGAGCGAAGTAACATCATCGCCATAATTTACAGCCAATCCTAAGTCCATACCAATTTCAGACCTTAAACTAAATTTGTTTGCTAACCGAGTTTCGTTCGTTATCCAAACTCCGAAGAATCCGGTTTGAATGCCAAAAATATTTTTTTCAACGCTATTATCTTGAGCATTTCCCACAAGATTAAAAAACAAAACGATAACAATAATTATTCTTTTCATTTCTCCAATTTTTCTTACGGTTGCAAATATATTATTAAAAAATATTTTTACTATATAATTTTTTCGAATTTGGATTTTTTTCATAAAAAAGCCGTTCAAAGTAAAAATTGAACGGCTTCATATATTTTATGCTTTGATTACAAATGAATCACTTCTCCATACGCATCAGCCACAGCTTCCATTACCGCTTCACTCATCGTTGGGTGAGGGTGGATTGCTTTTAATATCTCGTGACCGGTTGTTTCTAATTTTCGAGCTACAACAGCTTCGGCAATCATATCGGTTACGCCGGCACCAATCATGTGACAACCTAACCATTCGCCGTATTTGGCATCAAAAATAACTTTTACAAATCCGTCCGGAGTTCCGGCAGCTTTTGCTTTTCCGGAAGCGGTAAACGGAAATTTACCAACTTTTAATTCGTATCCTTTTTCTTTGGCTTGTTTTTCGGTTAAACCAACCGAAGCAATTTCTGGACTAGCATATGTACAGCCCGGAACGTTTCCATAATCCAATGGTTCAACATGCAATCCTGCGATTTTTTCTACACACAAAATTCCTTCTGCGGAAGCCACGTGAGCCAATGCTTGCCCCGGCGTTACATCGCCAATGGCATAATAACCCGGAATATTCGTTTGATAATAATCGTTTACTAAAATTTTATCGCGGTCAACGGCAATTCCAACCTCTTCTAAACCGATGTTTTCAATGTTCGTTTTAATTCCTACTGCTGAGAGTAAAATATCAGCTTCAATAACTTCTTCGCCTTTGGCTGTTTTTACATACGCTTTTACACCATTTCCACTCGTATCAATTCGTTCTACAGAAGAACTTGTCATGATAGTGATGCCCGCTTTTTTTAACGAACGTTCAAATTGTTTTGAAATATCTTCGTCCTCTACAGGAACAATAGTTGGCAAAAACTCAACAATGGTTACTTCCGTTCCCATGGCGTTATAAAAACTAGCAAATTCAACTCCAATAGCTCCTGAACCTACCACGATCATCTTTTTGGGTTGTTCCGGTAATGTCATCGCTTGACGGTAACCAATTACTTTTTTACCATCTTGCGGTAAGTTTGGCAATTCACGGGAACGAGCTCCAGTAGCAATAATGATACTGTCGGCACTGTATTCGGTTACTTTTCCATCAGCAGCAGTTACATCAATTTTTTTTCCTGGTTTTACTTTACCAAAACCTTCAATCACATCAATTTTATTTTTTTTCATCAAAAATTGAACGCCTTTACTCATTCCGTCTGCTACGCCACGGCTTCGGTTGATTACGGCTCCAAAGTCTTTATCAAATTCCTTAACGATTAATCCGTAATCGGAAGCATGTTTTAGGTATTCAAACACTTGAGCCGATTTTAGCAGTGCTTTGGTTGGGATACATCCCCAATTTAAACACACGCCGCCTAAATTTTCTTTTTCAATGATGGCTACTTTAAAGCCCAATTGTGAGGCACGAATGGCTGTTACATATCCACCGGGACCACTACCTAAAACAATAATATCGTATTTCATTTTCTTTTGAATTTTCGTAATTACAGATTGCGAATTTAAGGATTAAATATGTTTTTAAAAAGTTTTTTGAAGACAGTTTTCGGTTAGCTGTTGTCAGTTATCCGTTGTCTGTTTTCTGATGGCGGATCACCGACAGCGGACAACTTTTAATGTTCTGTTACAAACTGTGAATCGTATAAATTTTTATAAAAACCTTTTTCGTTTTCTAATAGTTCAGCATGCGTGCCTTGTTCGACGATTTTTCCTTTATCCATTACAATAATTTTATCAGCATTCACAACGGTTGCTAAGCGGTGAGCAATGACTATGGAAGTTCTTCCTTTGGTTATTTTTTCGGTAGCTCGCTGAATTAATTCTTCTGAATAGGTATCAATTGACGAGGTGGCTTCATCCAAAATTAAAATACTTGGGTTACTCACATACGCCCGTAAGAAAGCAATCAATTGTCGTTGACCGGATGAAAGCATCACGCCGCGTTCTTTTACATTATAATCATAGCCGTTTGGTAAAGTCATAATGAATTCATCTACACCAATTTTTTTGGCCGCTTCAATCACATCTTCTCTTGTGATTTCAGGATTATCGAGTGTGATGTTATTTAGAATCGTATCGGCAAACAAAAATACATCTTGCAAAACTACGGCAATTTGTTTTCTGAGACTTTGCAATTCAAATTCGTTAATGTTTGTTCCATCGATGGAAATGGTTCCGCTATTAATTTCGTAAAATCGATTCAATAAGTTGATAATAGTAGATTTTCCTGCTCCGGTTGATCCTACAATAGCAATAGTTTCGCCGGGATTTACTTCCAAATTGATTCCTTTTATGACTTCTTCATCTTTGATGTAACCAAATCGCACTTCTTGAAACGACAATTTTCCTTCAAAATGTGGAGCATCAATCGTACCGTTTTCCTGAACTTGGTCTTGAATATCCAAAATGGCAAAAACACGATTGGCGGCAATCATCCCCATTTGCATCTCATTGAATTTATCAGCGATTTGTCGGAGCGGATTGAATAACATTCCAATCAACATCGTATACGTAAATAAATCTCCAAAAGTAGTTGTGGTATCGCCACCAATTAGCGAAAGTCCGCCAAAATAAACCACTAAAGCCAATGTGAAATAGGTAACCAAATCGGCAATAGGAAAGAAAATCGAGTTATACCAAACTGTTTTTATCCAAGCTTTGTTATGTTTGTCGTTGATGGATTTGAATTTTTCATATTCAATTTGCTCTCTTGAAAAAAGTTGAACAATTTTCATTCCGGTTACTCGTTCCTGTACAAACGTATTGATGTTAGCCACTTGCGTTCGCACTTCCTCAAAAGCCGATTTCATTTTTAATTGAAAAATCCGTGTGGCATAAATTAACACAGGCATGGCCAAAATAGCAATCCAGGAAAGTTTCCAATTCATAAAAAACATCACAAAAATAACAGCGACCATTTTCATTAAATCACTGATAATCATGAATAATCCTTGACTGAAAATACGTGCAATCGCTTCAATATCCGAAACAGATCGGGTAACCAATTGACCAACCGGCGAATGGTCGTAGTATTTCATTTTAAACCGAAGCATATGGTCAAAAAGTTTAATTCTGATGTCGCGAACAATGTCTTGCCCTAACCAATTGGCCCAATAGACAAAGTAAAACTGAGACAGTACTTCAAGAATTAATACGATTCCCATCAATACAATATAAAACATCAAGCCATTTCCGTCATGGGTTTTAATGTAATCATCGATAGTGTTTTTTAATAAATAGGGGCGTAGTGCTGCAAAAACCGAAAGTCCGATTGCCCAAAATATAACACTTTTAAAACGCCATTGATAGGGTTTTGTGTAGAATAAAATCCGTTTGAATAATTGAGTGTCAAATGCTTTCATTCTGTGCTGTATGGATATAAAATTTGGGTTAAATAGAGTGCGTGTGCCGGGGCAGAAAATCCGGCTTGACTCCGGTTTTTACTTTCGATGATGGTTCGAAGGTGTTCCGGTTCAATTTTTCCTTGACCAATGTTAATCATAGTTCCCACGATAGCTCGCACCATATTTCGCAAAAAACGATCAGCAGTTATCGTAAAAACTAATTGATTTTCTTTTTGTTCCCAAACGGCTTTTTTTATTTTGCAATTAAAGGTAAAAACATCGGTGTTTACTTTTGAAAAACATTCAAAATCGCTGTATTCCACTACTATTTTTGCGGCTTCGTTCATTTTTTCCACATTTAATGGATAAAAATGATAAAAACTTAATTCGTTAATAAAAGCATTTTTGGTAGAATGAATAAGGTATTCATAGGTTCTTTCAATGGCATCAAAGCGAGCATGAGCTTCGGCATTCACTTCAAAAATGGAATAGATTACGATGTCTTTTGGGAGGTATGAATTCAATTTAGGAATCCAATAAGCACCATCAATGGTTTCTTCAAAATCAAAATGAGCAAACATTTCTTTAGCATGAACTCCTGAGTCAGTGCGACCGGCAGCCACAATTTCAATTTTATTCTTAAGTAAAAGAGAAAGTGCTTTTTCTACTGTTTCTTGAACAGATACTGCATTGGGCTGCGTTTGCCACCCGTGGTAGTTGGTTCCGTTGTATGCCAGTTTGATAAAGTATCTCATATTTCAATCTACAAAGATAATTGAATTGAAATTGTATCAAATTTACGAAGGATATAATTTTACGTTAAACTTTTTTAAAGGTAATGGGTAATTGCTAAAAGGTAATTGGAATTTATTTCAAAATAAAAAATTCTGCTCAATTTTCTCTTCGTATCTTCGTGTCTTAGTGACAAAAAATATAAAAATTGACAAAAATTCTTCTTCTTTCTGATACACATAGTTTTATAGATGAAAAAATCCTCAAGTATATCCGTTTAGCTGATGAAGTTTGGCATGCCGGAGATATTGGTGATTTGACAGTGACCGATGAAATTAAAAAACTCAAACCGCTTCGGGCAGTTTATGGCAATATTGATAACGACAAAGCTCGGATGGAATTTCCGTTGAACAATCGCTTTTTTTGTGAAGGGGTGGAGGTTTTAATTACACATATTGGTGGTTACCCCGGAAAATATAATCAAGCCATTTGGGAAGAACTCAAAAACAATCCTCCAAAATTATTCATCTGTGGACATTCACATATTTTAAAAGTACAATTTGATAAAGTGTTGAATTTATTACACATGAATCCGGGAGCAGCCGGAATACACGGATTTCATCAAGTACGAACGATGCTACGATTTGAAATTGACGGAGAGCAAATTAAAGCGTTGGAAATTATTGAAATGGAAAAGAAGGCTTACTGATTTGGAATGTGTAATTTGATGTAAACTAACGTTCCCGCATTCAGTTTAGAATTGATGGTAATCTTTCCTTTTAAATTTTTAACACGAGCTTTAATTTGCGTTAGTCCAAAACCGTCACTATTATAGGTTTTTGTGCTGTCAAATCCCTTTCCATTGTCTTCTACGTTAATAATAATTTGATTATTTCGTTCTTCAAGTGTTATATAACCACTAGTTGCTTGACTGTGTTTTACAATGTTATTGATTAGCTCCGTTATAATGAAGTACACTTTCGTTTCAAATTCTTCATTGTACCTTTTTTGGTTAGAATCAAAATAATTAAATGTGAAAGTAATAATAGAATTTGAATTTTTTTCACATAAATCTTGCACGGCATGATACAATCCTAATTTGGTTAAAACGGGCGGAACTAATTCATGAGATAAATCGCGAACCTGATCATGGGCTTCTTTTAAAAGTGATCTTGCTTTCACAATTTCTTCGGGAATTTCGTCTTTATGACCCACTAAATAGGCAGAAAGATGTAGACTGGCAGAAGATAGCAAAGCACTAATATTATCGTGTAGAACTTCGGATAGTTTTTTTCGTTCAATTTCCTGCCCATCAATGGAAGCGTTAATAATGTTCTCCTGAATTTCACTATCCAATTCTTTAATTTTATTGCGTTGTTTTAATTGTAAGTTTTGGTAAAAAAAGTAAAAAAGCACTAAACTAAATCCAAATAAAGCCACAAAAATAAAAATGATTTTTTTGTTTCGGCTTTGTCTTTCTTCAAGTAGTTTCGATTTTTCTTTGTATTCGTCTTCAACTTTATCAATGTTGTATTTGGTTTCAATTTCGCGAATTTTATCGCTTAGGTTTTCATTGTATAATTTTTGACTATAATCATAAGCCAAAGAACTATTAAAATTAGCCTTATGATATTCACCCATTTGTTCATAAGCATACACTAAATTACGGTGTAAGTCAACATAATCATATGTTGATAAATCATCTTTGTATTCTTTTTTAATTTTTTCGTACGTTTCAGCTCCTTTTTTAAAATCATTTTCATATTCCATATAGTAGTAACCGTAATTACTTAATGCAGAAATAATTAATTTTTTATTATCATTTTTTATTGCAAAATTATAGCTACTGTCTAAATAGGATTTGGCCATATCAAGCTCATTAATTATATTGTAGTAAGCAAAATGATTGTTATAACTAATTGATAATCCACTTGTTGAGTTGGTTTTTTTGTCCAATTCAAACTTCTTTTTCATGTAAATATATGAACTATCAATTCTTTTGGTAGTATGTAACCTAAATAGGTTATGGTAAATATGAATTAATGATGCTGTATCTTTTTCAAATAAAGCAATGTGTTTGGCTTTGTAATAATTTTTGAATGCTTTGGAAGAATCACTTACCATAGAGTAGCGAGTTGCAATTTGCTCAATTATTTCTGCTCTACCTTTCACTTTGTTTTTTTCTGAAATAGAAAGAGCTTTATAAAGTGTGACCAGTACTTTTTCATGATCATTAAGTTTGCCAAAAAGCTTAGATTTTCTGACTGAAATTTTACAAAAAGGTTGATATTTTTTTTGAGCTAAATAATTATCAGATATTTTTGTTGCATAGTTAAGAGCCTTAATTAGCTCTTTTTTTTCAGTATAATAATCAATCGAGTCAACTTTAGATTGGCTGAAAGCTATTGATACAGAAAATAATAAAAAAAAGATATAAATTAAAAATTTATTCATTTACATAAATTTTCACTTTTGGTTTAGTTGAAGTTCCATTTCCATTATCATCGCCATTTCCAATTGGATTGTAATTTTGTTGCACAAATTGGATTTCTATAACGCCATTGTAGTCTTCACAAATTACGTTATCTGAAATATAATTGGAAGAAGGCTTTGTTTGTCCTTTTTTAAAATTTATTGTTACGCAATAAACACCTTCTTTATTACTAACAACGGCATTACAGTTGTCTGGAAAGCTATAGGTTAAATTATAACTGTTTGTATTAATTCTTGCTGTTGAATAAGTGCCTAAAAGTTCCATAATTATTGTTTGATTAAATTATTTTTGATTGCAAATTTTACGATCCCAATTGTATTTTTAACGTTTAGTTTTTTGATTAAATTTTTACGATGTGTTTCTACAGTATTTAAACTGATACATAGTTCTTCACCAATTTCTTTACCGCTATATTCTAATGAAATAAGTTTTAAAATCTCAAGTTCTCTATCGGTTAATGCTGACTTAATTGTGATTTCATTGGTAATATTTTCGGCTCCGTTTCCAGAAAATGAACTGAAAATTTTTTCTTGAATATTTTGAGAAAAATAATCTTTGCCTGCTGCCACACTTTCAATGGCTTCTATGATGCTTTCGCCGGCACATTGTTTCGAAAGATAACCGTTGGCACCTAATTTCAGAACCTCTTTGATTAATTTGAGGTCGTCATAGCTCGATAAAATGATTACTCGGCAACTATGTTCTGTTTCCGAAAGCTCTTTGAGCACTTCTATACCATCTTTATGAGGCATATTTATATCCATAATTAAGATGTCAGCACCATTTGAAACTATGTTTTTCACTAAGTCTAAACCATTTAACGAATGGCCTACAACTTCAAACTTTGAATTCGTTTTGAGCACGGCAAGCATTCCATCAATCAAAACCTGGTGATCATCGGCCAAATGAATTCTTATTTTTTCAGACATGTGGTTTTATAATTTGTATATAAAAATTAGTTAATACCAAATGTAGAAAAAAATACTAATATTTTCAATTTCACAGGTAATTTAAAAATGGTTTTTAAATACAGATAAAAAAATCAGTTAGAAAAAAAAATCCGAACCTATTGGCTCGGATTTTTAACGCACTAAAATAAACTAAGTTTACAGTATTATTTACGCAGTCTGCCCGACGATTTTACGAGCTTTTCATCCTTTTGAATAGCGATATTGGCTAACGCTAAAAAAATAATAGAAAGTAAAGGAAGAACTAGCCCAATACCCTTCTTCGACACATAAGGGTCTCCAGATAATTTTGGGGCATACAAAACAAATAATAGCAATAAAATTATATTTAATATCATATTCAATCGTGAAAGCACAAATTGATGTTGTCTTTTTCGGTAAGAGACAATTGCTAATACAGACAATAAAGCACTAAATCCAAACAATATTGAAATAGGTAAATCTCCTTGAAAAAAATAGGGAAAACCATTTTCATCAAACCATAAAGGAAGAAAAAAAGGCAAAATCCCTGAACATAGAAAGGCACCCAGTAGGTACACAGATTGTATTCTTTGTAACATGCTTTTGTATTAACTCAGCAAAAATATATTTTCTTTTTTAATAAATGCTATTGTTTATTAAAAAATATTTGTAATATTGCAATGTAAATCTGTTTTTTCTTCATTACAGCAGATAAAATATTTATAGTGTACCTCATAGCATTTTCCGACTAAAAATTAACATCATAGAACATTCATGTTTGAAATTTCTGTATTAAAAGAAATGAAGCTTTCTGAGCTTCAAGAAATTGCGAAAGCAGCCAAAACAATAAAATTCAACGGCGTAAAAAAAGACGATTTAATTCAAAAAATTATTGAAACACAAAACAGTGCCTCTAATTCTGAAAAAAAATCGCCTTCAGAACCTGAATCAAAAAACAAAAGAGCCCGAATTATTGCTCCTAAAGAGAGTAAAGAACAAGTTTCTACTTTGTTTTCTGAACCGGACATAACTAAAATTGTTGAAGTTGAAAAACCAACTCTTGTAGAAAAACCCCCGGATTCAAACGAATCGACAGAAGATTCAAAAAATAATCAAAGACCGGTTAAGTTTGTAAAATCAAAGTTTGAGAAAAAAGTCTTTAAAAAGAATCAGGAACAGTCTGAAGTAACTGAATCTTCAGAAGCTCTACCGCCTGCTTCAAACGATGATAATCAGCCTTCCACTCAAGAAAATCAACCGCAGCGTCAGCAAAACCAGCCTTTTCAAAAGCATCAAAATGGCAATGGAAACGGAAACCAAAACCCAAACTTCAAAAACAAAAAAACGAACTATCGGGATGCCGATTATGAGTTTGACGGAATTATTGAAAGTGAAGGTGTTTTAGAAATGATGCCCGATGGCTATGGTTTTTTGCGTTCTTCCGATTACAATTATTTGGCTTCTCCGGATGATATTTATCTTTCCACGTCACAAATTCGTTTATTTGGTTTAAAAACCGGAGATACAGTAAAAGGTGTGGTTCGACCACCGAAAGAGGGAGAGAAGTTTTTCCCTTTGGTAAAAGTTTTAAAAATCAATGGTCATGATCCTCAAGTGGTGAGAGACCGTGTTTCGTTTGAACATTTAACACCTATTTTTCCACAGGAAAAATTCAAATTAGCCGAAAAACAAGCTACCGTTTCAACTCGAATTATCGATTTATTTTCTCCGATAGGAAAAGGGCAACGCGGAATGATTGTCGCTCAACCCAAAACCGGTAAAACCATGTTGTTGAAGGATATTGCCAACACTATTGCCGCCAACCATCCTGAAGTATATTTAATCGTTTTATTGATAGATGAACGCCCGGAAGAGGTAACCGACATGCAACGTAATGTGCGTGGTGAAGTAATCGCTTCTACGTTTGATGAACCAGCCGATCGCCACGTTAAAGTCGCCAACATTGTTTTAGAAAAAGCAAAACGTTTGGTAGAATGTGGTCATGATGTGGTGATTTTATTAGATTCGATTACACGTTTGGCCAGAGCTTATAACACGGTTCAGCCGGCGTCAGGAAAAGTATTAAGTGGTGGGGTTGATGCTAATGCTTTACAAAAACCAAAACGTTTCTTTGGAGCTGCCCGAAACATCGAAAATGGTGGTTCTTTAAGTATTATTGCAACGGCTCTTACTGAAACAGGTTCGAAAATGGACGAAGTTATTTTTGAAGAATTCAAAGGAACCGGTAACATGGAACTTCAATTGGATAGAAAAATTTCGAATAAACGTATTTTCCCTGCGATTGATTTAACATCTTCAAGCACACGTCGAGACGATTTGTTATTAGACGAGAACACCATTCAACGTATGTGGATCATGCGAAAATATTTAGCCGATATGAATCCGGTGGAAGCAATGGATTTTATCAATGACCGATTTAAGAAAACCCGAAACAACGAAGAGTTTTTGATTTCGATGAATAATGGGTAATTGTATGTACATAAATAACAGAAAAAGTCGTCTAACCAGACGACTTTTTTTTACTTTATTTTCAAATGATTAGTTTGCGGCCAAAACAATTTTAGTAAAATCATCACTTTTTAAAGCAGCTCCTCCAATCAAACCACCATCCACATCGGGTTTTGAGAAAATTTCGTTCGCGTTTTCAGGTTTAACGCTTCCGCCATATAAAATGGAAACAGTGTCTGAAACGTTATTACCAAAATTTTTATTGATGATGCCACGAATGAATTCGTGCATTTCCTGAGCTTGTTCAGGAGAGGCCGTTTCACCTGTTCCAATCGCCCAGACAGGTTCATAAGCCAATATAATATTCTTCCACGCCGAGGCTTCTAAATGAAATAAACCATCTTTTAATTGGTTTTCTACTACATTAAACTGTTGACCAGATTGACGGTCTTTTAACTCTTCGCCAAAACAGAAAATGACTTCCATTTCATGTTTCAAAGCGGTATCTACTTTATTGGCAAGCAAGGCATCGGTTTCATGAAAATAGGCTCTTCGTTCAGAATGACCTAAAATCACGATATTAACACCAACACTTTTTAACATAGAAGCGGAAATTTCGCCAGTAAAAGCACCGGCTTCCGCTTGATGCATATTTTGTGCCGCCACTTCAATATTGGTGAATTCCAAGTGATCAGCCGCAGCAGATAGATTTACAAACGTTGGAGCAACAATTACTCTTTGCTCAATATCGGTTGGAATTTTGTTGATTAATTCGTTTAATAAATCTTCGGTTTCTTCTGCATTTTTATGCATTTTCCAGTTTCCTGCAACGATTTTTTGTCTCATTAGTTAAGGTTTTTTATGGTCGATATCAATTTTTCATCATCTGCTTCGATGGCTCTGTACAAAGCAATTTTTCCTGTTTTATCCAGAACGATGTAACGCGGAATCCAATCTAAATCAATTGAATTACTAAACTTTCCGCCTTTCCATTTGGATAAAATTAAATAATGTTCACCATTTACCGCATATTTTTCAATTCCTTTTGCCCAACTTTCAGGCGTTTTGTCATACGATAAAAATAAATAAACAGCTTCAGGAAATTCTTTTTGTAACGCTTCTACTTTTGGCATTCCTTTGATACAATCCGGACACCAAGAGGCCCAAACATCAATCACAACGGTTTTGCCTTCGTATTTTTTTAGGATGTCGGAAAAAGCTAATTCAGTTCCGTCCACAGACAACATTTTATCGGCTAAAGCTTCTTTTGAAAATTCAGTTTTTTGTGCATTTGAGCAAGAAAATAATCCCAACGCAACAAAAAAAGACACTATTATTTTTTTCATAATTTAATTTTTATCACACAAATTTACGATAACTCAGGAAATGAAATCCCAAAAAAGTCCTAATTAAAACCGAAAACGTTTTAGCTTATCCTGATTTTTGGATCTAAATAGGCATAAACCAAATCCACCAAAATATTAATTACCACAAAGGTAGTAGCAATTACGATTACAGAACCCATAATTACAGGCAAATCTAAGTTGTTTAACGCTTCCACAATTTCTTTCCCGAGACCGTTCCATCCGAAAATATATTCTACAAAAACGGCTCCGGCCAACATCGAAGCAAACCATCCAGAAATGGCTGTAACGACAGGATTTAGCGAATTTTTTAATGCGTGATTTTTAATAATTTGATACGAATTCAATCCTTTCGCTTTGGCAGTTCTGATATAATCTTGTCCAAATGTTTCTAATAATGAATTTCGCATCAACTGAATCACTACGCCCAGCGGACGAATTCCCAAAACTATTGCCGGAAGAATAATGTTTTTCCATTGAATATAACTTCCTTCACCAAAATCATCCACTTCATATAAACTTCCCGTCATATTGAGTCCGGTGTAATTGTGCAACACAAATCCGAATAACCAAGCAAATAAAATTGCACTAAAAAACGATGGAACGCTCATGCCTAAGGTGCTGATTAGAGCAATAAAGCGATCTAACAACGTGTCTTTATAAAGTGCTGAAATGATTCCCAAAAAAATACCAATGACAATAGCAATGACAATAGCAAATAGAGCAAGAATAAATGTATTGGGCAAGGTATTCCCGATGACATCCGTAACTTTTTTACCACTCTTTTGAAAACTTTCTCTTAAATATGGTGTTTTTAGAACAGTAGTCGTATTTCCTAATTGAACTAATTGAAAAGCATTGTATTTTCCTTCCGATAAAAAAGTATAATCTTCCTGATTTGAACTATGAAAAGAAATAGGTGACAAATCATTCAAATAATACAGGTATTGAGTTGAAATCGGTTTATCAAAACCATACTTTTTCTTAACTATTGCCAATTGCTCCGAATTTTCATTTTGATCTAACATCATTCTTGCCGGATCACCCGGAAGTATCGTAAATAGAATAAAAATAACCGTAATTACACCAAAAAGTGTAAGTAAAGCGTAACCGATTTTATATAGCAAATAGCGAATCAAGTTAGTTGAGATTTACTTTGTCAATATCGTTAAAATGCTTCTTTTCTACAATTGTTCCTTTTTCTAAAACAACAATACTGGGATTGGCTCTTTCAATTGTTTTTAAGGTAGTTGCATCACAGAAATAATAATCAAAACTCAATTTATATTCGGCTTTAATTTGGTCAATAATCGATTTGTCTGAAGAAGTCATTCCAATCACTTTATAGCCTTTTTTAGTTGCTTTCTGGTAAAAATCTTCCAATTGATTTAAACCACCCTTTTCTGCTTTCGTTAAATCGTACGAAATAAGCATGATTAATTTTGGCTCATTCAACATATCTTCCGTATAATCGCTTCCGTCCAATTCTATTGTAAAATCATGGATTGGCGGAACATAGCCTTGTTTAATTAATTTATCTTTTCGATCTACAAATTCAGCGGTTTCAGGCACTTTAGTGGCCATCACATCGGCTTGTGAAAATTCGGTATCTACACCATTCACTTTGTAAATAAAAATCATTTCATATTCCGACATTTGAGCACCGGCCGGAATTTCCATTCCTTTTTGAATGTTGGTTCCCACGGCATAAGCTCTAAAATCAATAAATGGTAAATGCATCAATACAGCGTAAGCCATCAGCAAACATAAAATATAAGAAACTAGAACTGTTAAATTTAAAGGTAATCTTCCAAAAAGAGGTTGAATGTATTTCAAATTAATCAATAAAATTAATATCAAAACCAATAGAACAATATCTTTTGTAAACGATTCCCACGGTGTTAATTTCAAAGCATCACCAAAACAACCACAATCGGTTACTTTATTAAAATAAGCAGAGTAGAAGGTGAGGAAAGTGAAAAATACAATCATCAAAAACAAACTCCAAACCGTGAATTTAGGTTTAAAACCAATGAGTAACATCACACCTAAAACCACTTCAAAAATAACTACAAAAACAGCAATCATCAAAGCAATTGGCATCAGAAAAGGGAGATTTAATACGCCTTCTGAAAAATATTCTTCCAATTTAAATGAAAATCCAACAGGATCGTTTAGCTTAATTAATCCGGAAATGATGAATAATAATCCGACTAAAATTCTGGAAATATGAGTGATAATTTTCATGTTGATAATTTGTCAATTAGTTAATGTGGCAATGTGGGTTATTTTTCGTGGAAACCTAAATGAATTAAGGCAAAAACGGCATAATTAATCATGTCTTGATAGTTGGCATCGATTCCTTCGGAAACCAATGTTTTACCTTTGTTATCTTCAATTTGCTTTACGCGAAGTAGTTTTTGTAAAATTAAATCGGTCAACGAACTCACACGCATTTCTCGCCATGCTTCGCCATAATCATGGTTTTTGTTTTCCATTAACGACTTGGTTTCGGCAATTTTTTCGTCATACAAACGAGTGGCTTCTTCTAAACCTAAATCAGGTTGATCGACCACGCCTTTTTCCAATTGAATCAAAGCCATGATGGAATAATTAATAATGCCAATAAATTCTCCCGTTTCGTCTTCTTGCACTTTACGAACGTCATTTTCCTGAAGACTTCTGATGCGTTGAGCTTTGATAAAAATCTGATCGGTTAAAGACGGCAAACGTAAAATTCGCCAAGCACTTCCATAATCTTTCATTTTGTTGCAATATAATTGTCGGCAAATGGCAATTACTTTATCATATTGTTGGGATGTACTATTCATTATTGAATTATATTTGTAAAGATTTTCAAAAATACAATTTTCAAAACAAGTAGTTACTACTTTTTAATGCCTTTTTTCAAACGATATGTTAATAAACTGTCTCGGAAATTTAATCGATTTATCTTCACCCAGCGTGATGGGGATTTTGAATGTCACACCCAATTCTTTTTATGACGGAGGAAGATACCAACAAGAAACAGAAATTCTAAAAAGGGTGGAAGTGATGTTGACCGAAGGTGCCGATTTTGTTGATATTGGAGCTTATTCCAGTAAACCCAATGCCGAATTTGTTTCGGAAGAACAAGAATTAAGTCGATTACTTCCTATTTTGAAATCGGTTTTGAAAGAATTTCCTACTACGATAATTTCAGTTGATACATTCAGAAGCGAAATCGCCAAAGCTTCTATTGAAAATGGTGCGGCGATAATTAATGATATTTCTGCCGGTAGTTTAGACGATAAAATGATGGAAATGGTGGCAAAATTTCAAGTTCCGTACATTATGATGCATATGAAAGGAACGCCACAAACGATGATGAATTTGACTAAATATGATGACATCGTCAAAGAATTGCTCTTCTATTTTTCTGAAAAAATTGCTCAAGCCAGAAGTTTCGGAATTAATGATTTGATTATCGATCCCGGTTTCGGATTTGCTAAAACGGTTGAACAAAATTATGAAGTGATGCAAAAGCTACAATTGTTTGAAAGTTTAGAATTACCAGTTTTAGCCGGAGTTTCCAGAAAATCAATGATTTATAAACCGCTCGAATCAACACCCGAAAAAGCGTTAAACGGAACTACTGCACTCAATATGATTGCGTTGACCAAAGGAGCTTCGATTTTACGAGTTCATGATGTGAAAGAAGCGGTAGAATGTGTAAAATTATTTTCTTTAATGAGTTTGTAAGATGAAAAAAATGACCTTACTTTTTTGTGTTTTAATGATGATTTCTTGTCAAAAGGAATTAGAATTAGTAAAAGCAAATCGAACAATTGATTCTACCGTCGTAGATCATTCGCCAATTTATATTTTTTTAGATGCAAACAATAAAGATACGCTTGCTGAAGTAAACCGAAAAAACACCATCGGAACAACCAATTGGATTTTTCATGTGGATAAGCGACTTCCATTGAATATAGCAATTCCTGAAATTGTGGCTTTGCAAGACCGAAGAGACAAAGCTCAATTTCACAAAAACGAGGAAGCCGGGAATTATTTTTCTTATACAGACAGTCTTCAAAAAACATTGGCATTCATGCCGTTTAAAGAGGTGAATTACAGCTACAACAGTTATTACTCTTCTATTTATGTAAAAGAAAATCCGGATTATCATCTCCACTTTCAAACATTTTCGGTTAATTTTAAACCTAAAAATAAAGTTTCGGTGGATGGAAATGAAGTAGAAATGAGTGAATTGCTTACTTTTTTAAAAGAATATACTGCTTTTTCCAGCGAAGGAAAACGCGTTTTAATTTATTTGAATTTTGATGAGCGACTTACATTTAATCAGTATTTATCTAAATTGATTGAACTCAAAGCATTGGAAAATGACATGGTTTCCATTTCCCCAATTCATTTTATTTATGATAAAAAGAAATTACCGGATTGTGATTGTGGGATGTAAGGGTTGCGTGTTGGATGGTTGCGGGTTGCGTGTTTCAAGTTTCAAGTTTTTCAACACAATGTTGTCATTCCCACGAAGGAGGGATTTCATAAAATTAGATTTTTTAATTCTTACGGATTTTGTACCTAATGGCAACTTAAAAATTCTGTGATTTCTGTGAGAGAAAAATTACTGATGATGGTAAGGCTCATTCCTCAAAATAGTAAACCCTCTATAAACCTGTTCAATAAAAAACAACCGAGCCATTTGATGTGAAAAAGTCATTTTAGAAAGCGAAATTTTTTGCTGTGCTTTTTGATAAACTGTTTCGGAAAAACCATACGGACCACCAATTACATAAACCAACGTTTTAATTCCGGCATTCATTTTCTTTTGTAATTCATTGGCAAATTCAACACTTCCAAAGGATTTTCCGTTTTCGTCCAATAAAATTAAAAAGTCTGTAGGAGCTAGTTTACTCAAAATCAATTCGCCTTCTTTCTCTTTTTGTTGGGCTTCCGAGAGGTTTTTGGCGTTTTTTATATCGGGAATAATTTCTAAATCAAATTTGATATAAAAAGACAATCGCTTTTGGTATTCATCCATCAACGCTTGAAGATTTTTATTATCCGTTTTACCAATAGCGATTAATTTGATGTTCATTTTGAAACTTTTTTCAAATGTACAAAGTTATTTTTTTTATATTCGTTAAAAAAAAATCGACATGAGTTGTAAAAACTGTCAAAAGTTATTGTTAGCAGAAGATAAATTTTGTTCCAATTGCGGAGCACAAGTAGTCACTCAAAAGTTAACAGTTAAAAAAGTGATTCACGAATTTTCTGAACGCTATTTGAGTTTTGATAATAAGTTTTTATCTACTTATAAAACCCTGTTCACACATCCAGAGTGGGTAGTGAATGGTTATTTGGAGGGATTGAGGGTTCGCTATGTCAATCCGATAACGTATTTAATTATAGCGGTTACATTAAGTGGTATCTCCATTTATTTAATTAAAAGAGGTTATTTTGGCGAGATTGATTTCAAATCAATGCAAGGCAATGACAAAATACCTTTTGATATGAAAGAATACATGAATACTATTTATGATTATAATAGTGTCATGGTATTTCTAAGTATACCTCTTTTAGCTTTTATTTCTAAAATTGTTTTTTTTAATTATAAACAATTCAATTATGCCGAACATAATCTGATCTACTTTTATACTTATTCGCAGTCATCAATTTCGGTTTTATTGATGATTCCTTTCTTACTATTTCTAAAAATTGAATTTTATTATTATTCTATTCTCACCTTTACATTTTTGCTAGTCTATCATTGCTTTGCATTAAAGAGAATTTTTAATTTAACGGGAAAGCAACTTATAAAAAAGACATTGTTATTTCTTTTGATGCTAACATTATTGTATATCATATTTATAATAATAGCCGCTATATTGATGATAATTTATATGGTGTCATCCGGAAAATTTAATCCACAAGACTTTGCACAATAATCATATTTTAAGTTTACTTTTGCACCGCAGACCGCCTTATCGCTTTATGTTGAACTTGTTTCAACATCTATCTATAGATTCTGAATCAAGTTCAGAATAAAGAGGAAAGTCCGGACACCACAGAGTAGCATAACGGGTAACGCCCGTCTCTCGTCTTTCGGGACGAGAAGGACCAGTGCAACAGAAAGTATGTACAGTTCGGCTGTAGTGAAACCAGGTAAACTCTATGCGGTGAAATGCCATGTAAATCAACGTTCTGCTCCGGCAGATAAGGGCTACTCGTCCGATGTTGAAGGGTAGGCAGCTCGATTCAATGGGTAACTATTGAACTAGATAAATGATGAGGTGATGCTGAAATTAATTCAGTATTAACAGAATCCGGCTTATAGGTCTGCTTTTTTTATGTTAATGGAAAGGGTTTGAAAAATTATTCACAACCACCATATTTCGTGAATGTTTTCAATTCTTTTTTCAAACATTTTTTTAACATGGTTTGAGCCGATTTTCCAAAAACAACATCATCACGGTTATTTTCTACTTCAATGCTTCCGGTGGTTGTGTGCGAGTAAATTAGACTTCCTTCATTAGCATCGTAAACTTGAATGGTGATGGAGGCAGATGATTCTTCAGCATTTTTCATCGGTTTGAGATTTATTCCTCCAATATCGTTAGCCAAAACATTGCCCACAACTTGAATTACATAATCAACACTATTGGTAGCTTTTAAAATGGTTAGTTGTTCCTTTGAATTTTTTTCTGTCAGAATCGGAACATTATAGGCTGCTTTTCTTTTTCCATAACTAAGATACAGCGAATCGTTTAGACAAGGTGAAAGGGTTTCTTCGGTTGCAGTAGATAAATCATTCCATGCTTTTCCGTTTACGGTAACATGATTTAAGAACCATTTTCCTTGTGAGAAATCAATGTCATATAAACTTGATTCTGCAATAGACCGATAATGCGGAAAATAGCAGGAATTGCAAAATAAAAGCAGCATAAAGAGCCACAAATAGGTGATTTTATTCCTCGCTGTCGTCGTCATGTTCATTTTCATCATCTTCATCGTTTTCAGATTCACTTTCCCATTCAAAAAAAGAAAAAGTAGAGCCACCATAATTTTTTTGAAAAGAAAAATTGGAAAGATGCTCCAATTTGGTGTGTTTAGAATGTTCTACAATCATCATTCCGTCCTCTGAAAGAAGTTCTCTTTCAAAAACGATTTGTATCACTTTTTCAAAATTTTCTTGTGTCATTCCGTAAGGCGGATCGGCAAAAATAATGTCGTAATTACCTTTGGTTTTTTCTAAGAATTTAAATACATCGCTCTTGATGGCGGTAATATTAAATTCAAATTCGTCGGTTGTTTTTTTGATAAAAGAAATACAGCCAAAATCGGCATCTACTGAAACAATGGGTTCGCTGCCACGCGAAGCAAATTCAAAACTAATGTTACCTGTACCGGCAAACAAGTCCAAAACAGCTAATTCAGTAAAGTTAAAATGATTATTTAAAATATTGAATAAGGCTTCCTTGCTCATGTCGGTTGTGGGTCGAACAGGTAGATTTTTGGGAGGTGATAATCGGCGACCTTTGTATTTTCCGGATATGATTCTCAAGCGTTAAAAAGTATAAAATGGGTTCTATTTTCTTGTGCCGAAAATGTATTTGATTTTTGCAAATCGGAAACATCTAACAACGCTGTATTTCGAACGTATTTGAATGCTTTTTGATATACGTCATCTTTTTCTGTGCAATCACCTAAAATGTTTAATTTAAACGATTCTGGGTTCAAATGAAGTTGCTCGGCGGTAAATAATAAATAATATAAAAAGTCTTCGCCAGTGAGGTATTCAAATGAATTGAACAAGAGTAATTTTTGATTTTGAATGACAATGATTTCAAAATGAGTTTTCGCTACATGCACAAACATATTTTGCGACACATCATTTTTAGATAAATCAAGTAATTTAGAAATTAAAATCCTGGAGTAATGTTGGTATTGAAACGAACCAAATTGGTCAATCAGATAATTATTTATATTTACATAGGGAACGTAAACATTCACGATTTCATATTTTTCAATTTCATCCACCGCAAAATAATCGGTTTCAAACACTTTGGTATTATACTGCAGATAGCTTCCTTTATATTCTTCGTCAAAAAGAGCTTTTGGGACAAAAGTACTCAAATTGTTTTCGTGCAAAACCGTAATTTGATCATAGGATTTAGTTAAATCGCTGTAGTCTAAAATAGATTTCCAGAGACTATTTTCAATCGTAAAGTTTTTCGGAAATTTAGTAAAATCAATATAGTCAAAAGAAGTTATCTGCCCAGACAAAGTGTCACGGCAACAAAAAGAAAGCCCATCCAGTGAAACCTGAATGGACAACTTTTTATAGCTTTTTTCGGTAATTGAATTATTCGTTATTTCCATATTTTTTAGGCCAGTTTCCTGACAGACTAACTTCTTCCATAGACCCTAGCAAAATCAATTCTCCGTTGATTCCATCAACAGAAACAACTTTCTTTTCTTTTGCAACTAATCCTTGATCTTGATCTGTTAGCAATTTTGCTTTTTCAAGTTTTGCTTCAAAAACAGGAACATTTAAATCGTTTTTCTTAATAAATCCCGATTTTAAATCAATTTTAGCTTCAATGCCATCAACTCTAACAAGATTTAATCTTTTGTAGCGGTCAGAATTCTTAAACAAAGAATCTTTAATGCTCACTTTTCCTAATTCTTTAGTTACAACAATGTCCTTAAAATAGCCACCTGTTCCGTCCGGGCCAACAGTTAAACGATAAGCAGCATTTTTTGCAGCATCGATTACAGAAGTATCTTTTCTCTCGATGATGGTGAATTTTTCATTCTCAATGAATGTAATCAACGAGTCAAGATTATCAGTATATTTTCCATTAATGGATTTGTAAGCTTGTTGAACAGCCTTGATATCAAGCATTTTATTTACCGCAACTTGAAAACGCTTTTGTTTTAATTTGTCAAAACGAATCGGATCTTGAATTGATTCGTAAATTAAATATCCAAACAAGAGGGTAACAGCCCACAAGACAATTGAAATAACAGGTTTCAATTTTTTATTTGTGTTTTTATCAAGTAATTTTACAATCCCAAAAATGGCCAATGCAAGTACTACAACAATTATAACTAATTTAATCATTTTGATTTTTTTTAATTTCAGTTAAGGCAAATCTACAATTTTTTTTTTTTCTCAAAAGCATTTCCCACAAAATTCATCAGTATATTTGAATTTTAATAGTTTCCTAACTTTTCAAAAATGAATTCATCTCTGTTTTACAGTATCTTACAAAAATCGTTCCCATTTAGTCCTACCTTAAAACAAACTATTTTTTTTGAAAAGGTAGCCAATTTCGCCACAAATTCGGATTCTAATGAACTTTTTGTTTTAAAAGGATATGCCGGTACCGGAAAAACAACATTGATTTCTACTTTAGTTGAAAACTTAATCTCTGCAAACAAAAAATATGTCTTGTTGGCTCCAACGGGTCGTGCTGCAAAAGTAATTGCCAATTATTCAGGAAAACCGGCTTTTACCATTCACAAAAAAATTTATTTTCCAAAAAAAAATCCAACTGGAGGCGTTTCGTTTACCAGACAAGTAAATAAACATAAAAACACGATTTTTATTGTAGATGAGAGTTCCATGATTTCGGATGTTAATACCGACTCAAAATCAATGGACAATAATTCGCTTTTAGATGATTTAATGAGTTATGTGTATTCCGGTGAAAATTGTAAAATGATTTTATTGGGCGATACAGCTCAGTTGCCACCTGTTCACATGGATGTAAGCCCGGCACTAAATATTGAAACCTTGCTTTCCTATTATAATAAAGAAGTATTGCATATCGAATTGGATGAAGTAATGCGACAAGAAGAAAACTCAGGAATTCTTTTTAATGCAACCTTGCTAAGAGAAGTTTTGAAAGAACAGTTTATCGATTCGTTTCAATTTAATATAAAAGGATTCAAAGACATTGTGCGTTTAACCGACGGTTATGATATTCAAGACGCCATCAACACAGCCTACAGTAAGGATGGGATGGAAGAAACCGCTTTTATTGTTCGCACCAACAAACGAGCGAATCAATATAATCAGCAAATTAGAAACACGATTCTTTTCCGCGAAAGCGATTTATCTGCCGGCGATTTTATGATGGTGGTCAAAAACAATTATTTCTGGCTTAAAGAGACCGATGAAGCCGGATTTATTGCCAATGGCGATATTATTGAAGTACTCGAAATTCACAAAATTCAAGAATTATACGGATTCAAATTTGCCAAAGTAAAAATTAGAATGGTTGATTATCCCAATCAAAAGCCGTTTGAAACGATTTTGTTGTTAGATACGATTACGAGCGTTTCACCTTCGTTAACCTACGAAGAATCCAATCGTTTATATCAAGAAGTTTTACAAGATTATGAAAATGAAGGGCCAAAATATAAACAAGTCCAAAAAGTAAAGGAAAACGAATATTTCAATGCCTTGCAAGTGAAGTTTTCCTATGCTATAACGTGTCACAAATCGCAAGGCGGCCAATGGAATACCGTTTTTGTAGAACAACCGTACTTACCCGAAGGAGTGGATCGAGATTATATTAGGTGGTTATACACAGCCATTACGCGAGCCAAAGAAAAATTGTATCTCATTGGTTATAAAGATGAGAATTTTGAATAAATTTGAAAGATGGCATCCATAGAAACCCTCATTAGCATTTGCCTTGGAATAGGTTTAGCCGCATCAGCCGGATTTCGGGTTTTTGTGCCGCTTTTTATTTTGAGTTTAGCTTCCCATTTGAATTGGATTCCTATAAACGATTCGTGGCAGTGGCTTGGCGAAATGCCCGCTTTAATAGCGTTGGGAATGGCTATGGTTTTTGAAATTTTGGCCTACTACATCCCGTTTGTTGATAATTTATTAGATACAATTGCTATTCCATTAGCCTCCATTGCCGGAACAGCTGTGATGGCTTCCACATTGGTCGATTTGAGTCCGCTATTCACGTGGGGTTTAGCCATTATTGCCGGAGGTGGAACAGCCGCAGCCATTAATTCTGCTACAGCAGCCACACGTATAACATCGTCGGCAACAACAGGTGGAATTGGTAATTCAGTTATTTCTACAATAGAAACCGGAACAGCCACAGTTATGTCGTTTGTCTCCATTTTTATACCGATTATAGCATTTGTTTTAGTGCTTTTTATTTTCTTTGTGGGATTAAAATTGTTCAAAAAAATAATTAAATAGTAAAAAATCAGCAACTTAGTAATTCTAAATATGAAAATCATCGCCGTCATCCCCGCTCGTTATGCTTCCACTCGTTTTCCTGCCAAATTAATGCAAGATTTAGGCGGAAAAACGGTGATTTGGAGAACGTATGAAGCGGCCGTAAACACTACTTTATTTGATGATGTTTTTGTGGTAACCGATTCCGATTTAATTTTTAGCGAAATCGTCTCACAAGGAGGAAAAGCAATCATGAGCATCAAAGAGCACGAAAGTGGAAGCGACCGAATTGCCGAAGCGATTGAAAATTTAGATGTGGATGTTGTTGTCAATGTGCAAGGCGACGAACCTTTCATCAACAAAGAGCCACTCGAAAAAGTGATTGACGTTTTTAAAAAGGATGTAGAGCAAAAAGTAGATTTAGCATCGCTTATGAGAGAAATCAAAGACTGGGAAGCGATTGAAAACCCGAATAACGTAAAAGTAATTGTTGATCAAAACGGATTGGCACTGTATTTTTCGCGATCCGTAATTCCGTACCCGAGAGAAAAAAATGTAGGTGTTCGTTATTTTCAACATATCGGAATTTATGCCTTTAGAAAACAAGCGTTGTTGGATTTTTATCGTTTACCAATGAAATCGCTCGAAGCATCCGAAAAGTTAGAACAACTTCGGTATTTAGAATACGGTAAAAAAATTAAAATGGTAGAAACCAATCACGTCGGCATTGGCATCGATACACCGGAAGATTTAGAAAAAGCGAGACTTTTACTTTAATTGTATAAAGCGTAATAGGCTTCCACATTATCCAAAAATACGCCGTCAAATCCGGCATTGATGATTTTTTTCATATACGAATCATCGTTGCCAAACATCATTTTCTGCCAAGTTGGTTCCCAAAATTCCACATATATTTCGTTTTCATAGCCTTTATAGTTTTTTTTGAGCCATTTTGGGTTTCCTTTTTTCCAATTGGGTTGCCAGTATTCACGCCAGTTTTCGGCTGCACCAACATTTAAATAACAAATCACCAATCGTTTTCCGCCATTTTTTTTGACTTTTAGTTTTTCTAAATCGGCTTTTGTATAGGGAAAACTCAAATAATATAAATCAATTAAAATTAAATCAAAATTTGTATCAGCAACTTTATCAATCAGTTCTTTTTTAGTATCATAATCATCGGCATTAATCAAATATAAAAAATTCTGAACATCATTTAATTTTGTAATCGTATTTGAATTTTCATTCAACATTTTTTCAGGAATCAAATGATAATGATAATTGTCTGCCGTTCTTATAAAAGGAACAAATCCGGCATCCTGATTCAATTGTGCAATTTTTTCTTCTTCTTTTTTTTCTTTTACAAATTCAGAAACAATCACTTTTTTATCTTTTGGTAATTTTTTCAGATTGTTTATTCGATAGTTGTCTGCTTTGCCTTTTTCGTCTAAAAACAATTCTTCGATGGCAATTCCGTCAATTGCATTAAGATATTCAAAGCACAGCTTTTTATCCGGATCAACATTTTGAAATGCTAATTCAGAGCCATTTTGCGGAATAACAATAAAATCAGGATTAAATTTCCGGGCATATTTTGAAATGCCAATCACCATTTCCTGCATTTTTTTTCCTGCTTTTTGTGTATTTTTATCTTTATCATCCATTTCAAAACCGAATAAAATAAGTAGTACTAAACTAATTGGAAGTATAAAATATATTTTTTTCATGCTGCGGATATCTGAGTTCAAAAGTAATAATTTAATTGAGATTCATTCGATTAGGTTGCAATTAGTGTACCAATTTATTTTTCTTTTTTAACTAAAATTAATTCGTTATGCTGTTCAATTCGTGGAAGCGTCCAAACCTTATATTTTTCAGTATCAAAAAATGAAATATACAATTTATTTCGGGCATTGTCATCTTCCCTCAAAATCATCGTGTTAAAAAGAATATATCCCTTCATGTTTAAAATTTCGGTTAATCGATTCTTAAAGAAATTTTCAAATAAAAAGCCAGGCATAGTGGTGTCTTGAAAAATATCAACAATTATTAAATCGTACTTTAACTTCGTTTTCAATACAAATTCAAAAGCTTCGTGGTGAATAATGTTGAGGTTTTTAATTTGATTCAGTCCAAAATGCTCATTGGCCAAATCGATTACTTTTTCATCCAATTCAATGCCGGTTATTTTTCCGGTAAACTCAATCTCATTAACCAATGTTTTAATCACACTTCCGCCGGCAACGCCCAAAACCAAAATATGATTCATGGGTTTGATCTTCTCAAAACCGATGCTTAAAAGTCCTTTGCGAAGCACACGTTGCAGACTTCCATACGAATAATTGGTATTCAAACTATCCAAGACTACTTGCCCGTTTACCAAAGTAACTTCCAGCGATTTACTAATAGCAGAAGTAGTTTTGTGTAAATTGATAGGGTAGAAGTAGCTGATTATTTTTTTGAACATTTGATAATTTTTACCAAAAATAATCTATAAATCGTATTTTTACTAAAATATTTATTGTGATGAAGAAATGGATATATAAATTGATTTTTTTTAAGTTGATGGGATGGAAGATTTCGGGCAGGATTGAACCCTCTATCAAAAAATGCGTGATGATTGTGGTGCCACATACGAGCTGGCATGATTTCTACTTGGGAATTTTTACAAGAGGAATTGTAGAATTGGAAATGAATTTTGTGGGTAAAAAAGAATTATTTAAATTTCCTTTTGGTTTTTATTTTAGATGGATGGGTGGCGAGCCGTTGGACAGATCAGGCGGTTTAAACAAAGTGGAAGCCATTGCAAAAGTTTTTGAAAAACGAGAAGTTTTCAGACTAGCTATCGCGCCCGAAGGAACTCGAAAAAAAGTAAAAGAATGGAAGACAGGATTTTATTACATTTCACTTCAAGCAAATGTGCCGATAATTCCCGTTGCTTTTGACTTTGGTAAAAAAGAAGTTAAACTCGGAAATCCATTTTATCCAACAGGGAAAATTGAGGAGGATATTCGATTTTTGCAAAAATTTTATGTTGGAGTAATTGGGAAAATACCTGAAAATAGTTTTTGATAAAAAAAAACACTTTATAAAAACCAATTGTATTTTGTTTTCGTAAATGCATGTATAAACACTTAAAACTATACAGCATGAAAAACAAAAGTTTATTTACAGCGGTTATCTTAAGCTCGGTCTTATTTATGTCATGTAGTGATGAAGATAATAACCAACAGATGGTTAGTGAGGTAAAGCTATTTACTTCTAGCAACACTTCAGGAATGGTTTCGATATCCGATTTAGTTTCTTCATCTCCTTTTACTCAAAGCTTTTCGGTAAATTCTGCTGATGCAGATGGAATTCATTATTATCCGTCAAGTGATGAAATTGTCCTTGCTTCTCGTTCAAATAATCGATTAGAAGCGTATGGAAATGTAAAAGAGGCGATGATGAATAACAGCTCTAGCTTGACTTTGTCATACAGTAGTACTTCAGATTTTACTAATGCTAGAGAAATTGCGGTTTCAGGTAATACAGTAATTGTTGCGCAAGATCAGGCAGAATCAAACGGAAATCAAAATAAATTATTTGTTTATGAGAAATTAGCTTCCGGATTCACTTTACAACGAACCTTTAACGTTGATATTAAATTGTGGGGAATTCATTTTGATGGAAGCACATTGTATGCAGTTGTTGACTTAACGGGTGATTTAGTGGCTTACAACAACTTTTTAACCAATCCTTCCGGTCCGCTTATGCCAAGTAAACGTGTAACAATCGAAGGTTTGGTTCGAACACATGGAATTACGTATTCAAGCATTGAAAATACAATGGTACTGACTGATGTAGCCGCTGCAACGTCTGATTCTGATGGAGGAATAATTATCATTGCTAATTTCTCATCTGTTTTTTCGTCAACAGCAAATAACGGAACAATTGCTATGGCTAATCAAATTAGAATTTATGGTGCAAACGCTAAGTTAGGAAATCCGGTTGATGTGGCTTATGACAACGTAACTAAAATGATATATGTAGCTGAAAGAGCAAATGGAGGCGGAAGAGTATTAACTTTTTCTGTTCCAATAGCTAGTGGAGATTTTGCTCCCGTAATGAACAGGTTAGAGCCTGGTTGTGCCGCTGTTTTCTTGGTTCGAAGATAGTTTTTTGTGTTTGTTTTATTGGTACTGAAAACCTTAACTCCTTGTGAGCTAAGGTTTTCTTTATTTAGGTAAATAGGTTTTAAAAGAGCCGTTTTTGTAGAAAACCACTATTTTCTCAACATCTTCTTGGTTTTGAGATAGGTTTTTTTCGGGTTTATTGACTTCTGCTTTGGTTGTTTCTTTATTTTTTAATTGAATTTCTTCGCTTTCTGCAGTTGTTTCGGTTGAATTTGATTTCGGAAAACTTCCTTTATTAAATAAAAACCAATACAAATCTACCTCAGGAAAAGCCGCTGTAATTTTTATTACAAATTCTAAACTAGGTTTGTTTCTGCCCGAGAGTAGGTGAGAAAGGCTCGAACGTTGCACGCCAATTTTATCTGCAAAAGCAGAAGCACTCAGGTTGAAATACTGTAAAATTATCTCTAGTTTTTGAACAAAATCTTGCGTGTTTTGCATGGGGTGGTTTAAGAAAAAATTATTGGTTACAAATGTAATTAATTAAGCGGAGATGTAGGGTGTTACAAATGTAATTTAACTTTTAATGAATCAATGTATATAAACTTATCATTTACTTAATAATAATTATATAATTGGAAAACAATATTTTAATCATAAAGTAGTGTCACATGTTAATTTGATACAATTTATTGTTTACAAAGTTGAATTATTAACTGCTTTCCATCTGTTTACAAATGTTATCACAAAGATGTTTACCTTTGTTGAGCAAAAATTAACCCAAATGAACTACCTTTCTGTCTTTGAAAAAAATAAAGAAACAGCGTTAGCCGGTCGGTACATTACGCTTCAAGATATCGAACCAATTTTAGGGAAACATATTGCCAAAAATGAAATTCAAGTAATTGGTAATTCAGTGTTAGAAAAGTCGATTTACAGCTATCAAGTAGGAACAGGAAGTGTCAAAATTTTGCTTTGGTCTCAAATGCACGGAAATGAAAGTACCACTACAAAAGCACTTTTTGATCTTTTTAATTTTTTGGATTCCGATGTGGAGGAAGTAAAAAAATGGAAAGAAAAGTTTACGTTCTACTTTATTCCGATGCTCAATCCGGATGGAGCCGAATCATACACGCGTGAAAATGCAAATCAAATCGACTTAAATCGAGATTTTGTTCATTTATCGCAACCGGAAAGTCTGCTGTTAATGAAGATTTTTAATGAGTTTAAACCCAATTTTTGTTTTAATCTTCATGACCAACGAACTATTTTTGCTGCGGGAAAAACTAAGAATCCGGCAACAGTCTCTTTTTTAGCTCCTTCCCACAATGAAGAGAGAGAGATTAACGAAATTCGTCAGAAAGCTATTAACCTTATCGCAGGTATAAATAAAGAACTTCAGCAGTTTATTCCAAATCAAGTTGGTCGTTTTGACGATGGTTTTAATCGAAATTGCGTAGGTGATACGTTTCAGCAAATGGGTGTGCCTACTGTTTTGTTTGAAGCAGGGCATTTTCAGCATGATTATGAAAGAGAAGAAACGCGAAAATATGTTTTTATCAGTTTATTGAGTGGATTTCAAGTGCTTTACGAAAACGATATAGTTGATAACAAAATTGATGATTATTTAAAAATTCCGCAAAATAATGTCTGTTTTTTCGATATTGTTTATAGAAATGTCAAAATAAATTATGATAATTCAAAATTAATAACGAATTTTGCAGCTCAATTTAAGGAAGAAATTATCGGAAACCAACTGGTTTTTAATGCTTACGTTTCAAGTGTTGGTGATTTAGATGGTTTTTATGGTCATTTGGAATATGATGCACAAGGCGATTCATATCAAGATGAAAATGATAATTTTCCGAAAATCAATGAAAAAGCTAATTTTACGTTAGGAAAAAATAGTAAATTTGTTAATGGTTTGCTAAAAAATTAATGAATTGGTTTTTTTATTGAACAAATTGTATTTCATTTGCAGTAGAATAAACAAAATAAATAGATAAAAAACTGATGAGTAAGTTTCGTTTAGATGAAGTAGACCACCAAATTCTTGATATGTTAATTGACAACACAAGAGTTCCTTTTACGGATATTGCTAAAAAATTATTAATTTCAGCGGGTACCGTTCACGTAAGAGTAAAAAAGATGGAAGATGCCGGAATTATCATGGGATCATCCTTAACGTTAGACTATGAAAAATTAGGCTATTCATTTATCGCTTATGTTGGCGTTTTCTTGAATAATACTTCGCAAACAAAATTCGTTTTAGAGCGTATTAACGAAATTCCCTTCGTAACGGTAGCTCATGTGACAACCGGAAAATTCAACATTTTCTGTAAAATTCGTGCGAAAGACACCAAACATGCCAAAGATGTTATCTTTATGATTGATGATATTGAAGGTGTTTACCGAACTGAAACCATGATTTCGCTAGAGGAAAGTATCAACGATAAAAAACGTTTGATGCATACGATTTTCAAAAACATGTAAGATGAGAATCTTCAAGTATACAAACCCTCTCCACTGCTATCGAGAGGGTTTTTTTATGATCAATTTCAAGAATCTTTTTTAAATTAATTCACTAAATTAGTGAGCAAAATTCAGACTATGTATACGCTTCCCAAAATTGAACGATTTCACCAAAACGTTTTATCTAAATATCAAATTTATAACAGTGTTTTCATTACGCTTCCCTTTGATGCCATTGATAACACGGGCGTTTTGTTGCCACTTTTTACAGAAGTTTGTGAAAACGGATTCAAAAACCAACAAAATCCGGAAGAAATTTTTAATTCATTTGCTTCAAAATACTTAGAAAATCCGTCCGAAGAGCAGAAAGTCGAACTGATGTTTCGGTTTATTCAATACGTAGAACGACAAATCGTTTTGTTTGATGCCATTGAAGACGCTGCTTTTCCTGTGGTAAACAACATGGAAGGTCGCGGCTCCCTCAGAGATATGAAGGAAAAAGCAGACCAACGATCAAAAAGAAAAGAATTGAAAGATTTTCTTCAAAAATTTCAAGTCCGCACCGTTTTAACAGCTCATCCAACGCAATTTTATCCAGGTTCTGTTTTAGGAATTATTACCGATTTAACCGAAGCTATTCGAGTAAATAATTTGGTTGAGATTAAAGAGTTACTAGCTCAACTGGGAAAAACACCTTTCATTAAGAAAGAAAAACCAACTCCATTTGACGAAGCCGTGAGTTTGATTTGGTATTTGGAAAATGTGTTTTATCCAACCGTTGGTGAAATGATTCAATACCTCCAAAAAAATATTTTTGAGGAAGATGAAATACAAAATTCTATTTTTAATTTAGGTTTTTGGCCCGGTGGAGATCGGGACGGAAATCCCTTTGTTACGACCGAAATTACGTTGAATGTAGCCGAACGACTTAGAACAGCTATCTTAAAATCATATTATTCAGACATTCGAAAACTAAAACGAAAGCTCACTTTCAAAGGCGTTGATACTTTAGTTGCTGAGGTGGAAAACAAATTATACCGCTCTGTTTTTTATTCCAGAGGTGAAATTTACATTACTTTGGAAGAATTCAAATCGGTTTTACTAAACATCAAAACAATTATCAAAGAAGAGCATCAATCGCTTTATTTAGATGAAATTGAGTTGTTGTTGAATAAGCTCAATTTATTCGGCTTTCACTTTGCCACGTTGGATATTCGTCAAAATAGCCGCATTCACAAAGAGGTTTTTCAGGATATTATTCAAAAGGAAAATGCGTTATTCCCAACAAAATATGCAAACTTAAGCGAAAAGGAAAAAATTGAGATTTTAGCGAAAGTCAACAGCTCGTTAACCGAAACCGATTTTCAAAACGAAATCACCAAATCTACTGTCAGTTCGATTCATGCCATGAAAACCATTCAGGAAAAAAATGGTGAATTAGGTTGCAATCGCTACATCATCAGCAACAACGAAAGTGCGTTGAATGTTATGGAAACCTTTGCTATGTTTAGCCTTTGCGGATGGAAAAATCCTTCGGTAGATATTATTCCGCTGTTTGAATCGGTGGATGATTTGCAGGCTGCCGATAAAATCATGGAACAATTGTACACCAATTCAGCGTACAAAAAACATCTTGAAAATCGGAATAATATCCAAACGGTTATGCTTGGTTTTTCAGATGGCACCAAAGACGGAGGCTATTTAATGGCCAATTGGAGTATTTATAAAGCTAAACAAACACTTACAGCAATTTCTCGAAAATACGGCATAAAAGTGCTCTTTTTTGACGGTAGAGGTGGTCCGCCGGCAAGAGGTGGAGGAAAAACGCATAAATTTTATGCTTCGATGGGACCAACGATTGAAAATCAGCAGATTCAAGTAACGGTGCAGGGGCAAACCATCAGTTCGAACTTTGGAACATTGGATTCCTGTCGCTATAATTTAGAAAATTTGTTGAGTGCCGGGGCAACCAATCAGCTTTTTAGCAAAGAGGATAATGTGTTGTCTGAAACTGATAATAATGTTTTAGACGAATTGTCGCAGTTCAGTTATGATAAATATTTGAAATTTAAACAACATGCTAAATTTATCCCTTATTTGGAAAAAATGAGTACGTTGAATTATTATGCCAAAACGAATATTGGCAGTCGTCCGTCTAAACGAAATAAAGGTGAGCAATTGAATTTCAGCGATTTGAGAGCAATTCCGTTTGTAGGTTCCTGGAGTCAATTAAAGCAAAATGTACCTGGATTTTTCGGAGTGGGAACGGCTTTAAAACAGTTTGAAGAAAATAATCAATGGGAAAAAGTAACGCAGTTATATCAAAACTCATTATTCTTTAAAACATTGATTGAGAACAGTATGATGTCGTTGTCAAAATCATTTTTTCCGCTTACGGCGTATATGCAAAAAGATGAAGAGTTTGGTGAGTTTTGGCAGATTATTTATGATGAATACTTGGAAACCAAACGATTATTACTCAAATTATCGGGTTTTACCGAATTGATGGAGAATTATCCGGACGGAAAAGCTTCCATCGAAATTCGAGAACAAATTGTGTTGCCGTTATTGACGATTCAGCAATATGCTTTATTGAAAATCAATGAACTAAAAAAACAAAAAAATCCGAACGAAAAGCAAATTGCCGTGTATGAAAAAATTGTAACCCGATCGTTGTTTGGAAATATTAATGCGAGTAGAAATTCGGCATAAAAACCACTAAATTTTAAACAAAATGAACTCATCCACTTTACAACCAACCGAATACGCATCGTATTATTCACCTTATATCAAAGCAGTAGGTGAAGTTAATTTGATTGAAGAATTAGAAAGGTCATTGACAACTTTTGAAGAATTTCTAAATCAAATTCCACTTGAAAAGCATGAATTTCGCTATGCCGAAGGAAAATGGACCATCAAAGATATTGTACAACATTTAATTGATACCGAACGTGTTTTTGCTTATCGCTCCCTACGGTTCGCCCGAAAAGATCAAACGCCGCTTCATGGTTTTGATGAAAATGAGTATGTGGAGGCTACAGATGCTAGCAAAAGAACGTTAGCCAATTTACTGGAAGAATACAAATCCGTGCGATGGTCAACAGTACATTTATTTAAATCGTTTACTGAGGAAGAATTGATGCACATAGGAATTGCTTCAACTAATTCTTTTTCAGTGCGAGCCATCGGATTTATTGCTGTAGGACATCAAAAGCATCACCAACGCATTTTTACCGAACGGTATTTGTAAAAAGAGAATACTATTTTTTCTTTCCGTTGTTATATCTTACTTTCTCTACGATTTCTGGTTTGGACTCCGGTTTCTTTTTAAAACCTGGTTTTCCAGCTGGTTTACCTGTGGGTCTTTGAGTTGATTTTTGGGCTGGTTTTTTATCGCTAAAGGTTTTAACTTTTGGTTTTTCTGCGGTTGGTGCGGTTGGTTTGTGGCTTTTAATCACATCCATTGCATTTTTTGGGTTTTCTTTTGTCCCTCGTAAATGGATCACCAATCCGTTCAAAAAATTACGAAGGACTTGATCGCCACATTCCATAAAATTGGGATGGTCTTCGTTACGGAAAAAAGCTCCTAACTCAGCTTTCGAAATGCGAAAATCAACTAATTCTAAAATTTCTACAATTTGATCATCACGAAGTTGAAGAGCTACACGGAGTTTTTTGAAGATATCGTTGTTGTTCATATTTTTTGAGTTGCTGATTAACAGAGGTTAAATTATTGTCGCAAAGATAAGAGCTTAAATTTATCAAATGTATTTTTATTTTGTCTTTAGGCTTTTTATTTAGTTACTTTTTTAAAAACTGGATTTCGGACCTATTTAGTAAACTTTGTGATTTCATTTTTTATGGATTTGCTATTCAATTGGAGCAAGTCCATCTTCTCAATAAAAAAATATGTGCTATTAAAAATTTATTATTGCACTAAAACTAACCTTTTCAACTTTTCCATTTATTCGTACCTTAGCCACTCAGTATCATAATACCTCAAAAAAAAATGAAAGATTTAAGCGATTACAGAAAATCATACGAAAAAAGCGAACTTTTGGAAACCAATATTCCGGAGGATCCAATCAATTTATTTCACCGTTGGTTTTATGAAACCGAGGAGCAAAGCGATATTGAAGAAGTCAATGCCATGACAGTTGCTACAATTGGATTGGATGGTTTTCCCAAGTCTCGTGTAGTTCTTTTAAAAAAATTTAACGAGGAAGGTTTCATTTTCTATACCAATTATGAATCCGAAAAAGGAAAAGCGATTGAAGCAAACCCAAACGTATGTCTGTCTTTTTTTTGGCATTCGATGGAAAGACAAGTCATTATTAAAGGAATTGCAGAAAAAACCGCTTCATCAATCTCCGATGGATATTTTGATTCCCGTCCGGATGGAAGTAAACTTGGAGCAATTGTTTCCAATCAAAGTAGGGTAGTTGAATCCAGAACTGTTTTAGAGGAAAAGCTTAAAGTTCTGGAATCTGAATTTTTGGGGAAAGAAATTCCACGACCGGCTTTTTGGGGCGGATTTTTAGTTCGTCCGCAAGAAGTAGAATTTTGGCAAGGTCGCCCAAATCGTCTTCATGACCGAATTCGGTATCAGTTACAAAATGATTATTCTTGGAAAATAGAACGATTAGCACCTTAGATTGTAAGAAAATAAGTATTTATAAATAAAAAAAATGTAGTTCATCGATTTTATTTGGCATTTTAACGACATAGTAGTAATATTGAACTGTCTAACAAGATAACACGTTCACAAATTATAAAGCACCAAGATATTTGCCCCACATCTATCAAAAGCTAAAAAATATTTAGATAATAAAAAGGTATTTGCCCCACATCTACTTTTAAAACTTAACCTACTACTATGAAAGCAAAAATGTTCAGAGCATTGTTGCCAATTGCAATTATGTTCACTTTAGTTTCTTGTTCTTCTGATGCGTCAGAAGATACTATTGCTCCTATCGTCGAAAATTTTTCTTACAGTGATACCGAGCTGGATTTAATGAATAAAATCAACAATCACAGAGTTAGTGTTGGGTTAAATCCTCTAGAACAAATCAACCACATATCGTTTAAATCTTCTGAGCACAATGACTACATGATTGAAAATGATGTAGTTGGTCACCAGTATTTTGATCAAAGAGCGACCAATATCAGACAAGTTTTGGGTGCAGTTCAAGTAAGTGAAAATGTAGCTTACAATTATCAATCTAACGCAGGTGTATTAAATGCTTGGTTAATGAGCGACGGACACAAAGACAACATCGAAGGTGATTTCACTCACTTCGGAATATCAGTTAAAACAAATCCTGCTACAGGAAGAAAATACTACACCAACATTTTTATGAAAAGGTAATTTTGCCCCGAATTTACCTTAACCTAAGAAAAACCATTCGTTATCGAGTGGTTTTTTTTATGGTTAATTCGTAGATATCAGCTTTCAAAATTTCTGAATCATTGTCTTCACAAAGTAAAAAAGAGATTTCCGATTTAGAATTTTTATAAACCGTTAAACCCTCAAATTTAAGAGCATCACTAATTTTTTCTGTAAATTCTATCTCAAAATTGTCAGGATTCAAGGTTCCTATCCAACTGCCTAGCACATCACCATCTTCATACGTAGAATTTGAATCTTCTGCTGCAGCTAAAAAATAGATTTTGTTATCAACCAAAACCGCATCAGTAAAAGTAGCATGAACACCTTTTTCTTTTGGTAAAATAATTGGAACATAATTTATATGGCTCGGATTCGCAAATGATTCCGCTAAAACAAAAATTCCATTCTGATTAGCTAGACCATTTCCGCGTTGAAATAAAAGCCAATTATTTTGATAACTAACAACTCCTTCAATATTCAAATTTTTTTTATCTACTTCAGTCGATTCACAAATTTTTTCAAATAAATCGGTCAAATCCGTTGTAACTGATTTCTTCGTTCTTGTATCATAAAAGGCTGATACCATTCTCTTCTCAGTTGAACCGGAACCAAGAATCAAAATGGAATCTCCAACGAGCGTAATCGATTCAAAATCAGGCTTATCCTTTTTGACTATATTTTGCTGGCTATTTTCAAAAAGCTTTATTTTATCCAACTTTTCATTCTTTACGTTATAGGCATACAAAAACGAACTCGAATCCGAAATTAAAAAAAGAGAATTATTTTCAAAGACCAATCCCGATGTTGCTCCAATTCCTAAAATCGTAAAAAACAGTTCTAATTTAAATTTATCCATACTTTTTTGTACTTTGCTGTAAAATTAATCAATCTAATCCATATCAAATGAAAAATCTAAAACCGGAGCATTTTAGAGTTGATTCTGAAATCAGTTTAGCGACAACACCTACTTTTTTAGACATTGAAACTTCCGAAAAAAAGAAGGAAAAAATACTTCAAAAAACCCGCGAAAAGTTGAGCAAATTGCAAGATAAAATGTATGCTCACAACCGTTACGCAGTCCTCATTTGCTTGCAAGGCATGGACACGGCAGGAAAAGATAGCCTGATTCGTGAAGTTTTTAAGGAATTCAATGCTCGAGGTGTCGTGGTGCACAGCTTCAAAACACCCAATTCATCCGAGTTGGAGCACGATTATTTGTGGCGGCATTATATTGCACTTCCTGAAAAAGGAAAATTTGCTGTTTTCAACCGAACACATTATGAAAACGTGCTCGTAACCCGCGTTCACCCCGAATATATTCTTAATGAAAATATTCCCGGCATCGAAACCGTCGAAGATATCACGCCTGAATTCTGGGAAAACCGTTTTGAAAGCATCAATGCATTTGAAAAACACATCGCTTCAAACGGGGTACTTATCCTTAAATTTTACCTTCATCTTAGTAAAGAAGAGCAACGTCAACGACTCCTTCGCCGACTCGAAACCGAGAAACACAACTGGAAATTTTCTCCTGGTGATTTAAAGGAACGAGGGTTGTGGAACGACTATCAAAATTACTATGAAGAAGCCATTAACCGCACTTCTAAACCACACGCCCCGTGGTATATTGTGCCGGCAGACAACAAAGAGACCTCTCGCTATATCGTGGCAAAAACCATTCTCGAAGAGCTTCAAAAATACACCGAAATCAAAGAACCCGAACTCGAAGATAAAGTCAAAGATAACATCAAAATGTACCACGATTTGCTAAAATCAGAAAAGTAGTATTTGGCCGCACTTCGGGCTATTCGCTCCAATTCCTCAAGTCAAACCACAAAAAACTAAGCCGCAAAAATAGCTTCCGCTGGTCGCTTTTTTGCGGCAAGTTTTTTTGTGTTTTGGCTTTCCGGGATTTCCGCTGCTATCCCTGGCGGAATCGTTGCAATCAGGCGATTTTATTATAAAATATGGCAATCCTATAACAACTCAACGTTAAAATATAATTAATTTCATTATCAGAAAATTACCTTTGTAAGGATTTTCATTTTGTAATACTAGAAAACTCAATAAAAAGCCTAATTTTAAACCAAAAAGGATACTTTGAAAAAGAACTTAAAAAAGGTAGTACGAATTTTACTTTGGATAATTGGTTCCATCGTGCTGACGTTTCTCCTTTTGGTAGTTTTACTGCAAGTTCCTGCCGTACAAAATTTTGTCAAAGAAAAAGCAGTTTCTTACCTTGAAGAAAAAATTAAAACCAAAGTGTCCATCGACCGAATCGAAATCGGTTTACCCAAAAACGTCATTGTAGAAGGAATTTATTTTCAAGACCAACAAAAAGATACGCTTTTGTTTGCCGAAAAAGTATTGGTCAACATCAGCTTATTCAAACTTATCAGCAGCAAAGTCGATATCGAAAATGTTGAACTTACCGGAATCGTAGCCAACATCAACAGAAATAGTGAAGGCGAATTCAACTTCGATTACATCATCAAAGCTTTCGCTTCCGAAGAACCCAAACCGGAATCAGAGCCAACCGAAATTTCGTTAGACAAAATCAACTTAAACAACATTCGTTTCACCTTCGATGACGCGTTAACGCAAAACGATTTCAAACTTAATCTAGGTCATTTCAACACCCGAATCAAAACTTTCGATTTAGAAAATCTCGATTTCGAAGTACCAAAAATTAAGATTGATGGCTTAACACTTCAATTAAAACAAGGAATCGCACAGGTTCTTCAAAACACAGAGGAAGTGGCAGAAGATGCCAGAAACGAACCTAACTTAAAATTAAAAATAGGCGAAGTCGATTTACGAAAAATCGACATTCGTTTTGAAAGTGAATCTAATCAATTGAAAACCGGATTAGCTTTTCAAAAATTAGTAGTCAACTTTAATGAAATTGATTTACAAAAACAATTCATCGATATCGCCTCATTGGATTTGAAACAAACCAAAGCTAACTTAGTTTTAGGAAAAATCGAAGAACAAGTAACCAAAGAACCATCGACTGAAACCGCGTCCAAGAATTGGAAATTTAAACTCGACAAAATTTTAGTTGAAAAATTAGATTTTCAATTCGACGACGAAAAATCAGCACCAATCGCCAAAGGAATAGATTATAAACATCTTTACCTACAAAACCTAAACCTTGATGCTTCCAAACTAAGCTACGCCAACGAGAATATGGATGCAAACATTCATTCATTTCAAGTAAACGACAAAAGCGGTCTGGAAATTCAATCCTTTTCAACCGATTTCAAGATGACTCCAACCGGTATTTCGCTTGAAAAATTAGATATAAAAACACCGCAAACCGAAATTAAAAATAGGTTAGTTTTAGGTTTTTCATCACTGGAATCAATGGGTGAAAATCCCGGAGAAATTGCCATCAATGCAAGGCTTTTACAAACCAAAATAGCCTTTCAGGATGTGTTGCTTTTTGCTCCGCAATTGGCTCAGGATAATCCGTTTAAAAGTCATCCAAACGCCATTGTGCTATTAAATACAGAACTTTCAGGAAAATTGGATAATCTTCAAATTCCATTTTTTGAAATCAGCGGAATTGGTCAAACCAATGCTTCACTTTCCGGTAGAATCGTTGGTTTACCCGATATTGAAAAAACGTATTTTGATCTTGCGATTAATCAATTTCAATCTACTTCAAAAGATGTGTTGACATTCGTTCCACCAAATACAATTCCATCGAATATCCAGCTTCCCTCAACATTTAATCTTAATGGAAATTTCAAAGGATTAATCAATGATTTTGCCACCAATTTGAATTTGAAAAGCAGTTTTGGCGATGCAAAAGTGGTCGCTCTTTTTGATCAATCCCAAAAAGGAAACGAAAAATATGATGCTCAAATTGACTTGACAGAATTTGATTTAGGTAAATTAATTAAAAACGATTCCATAGGAAAATTAACTTTAAAAGCGGATGTAAAAGGTACTGGTTTTGAACCAAAATCAGCTTCTGTCGATGCTGATTTAGAAGTGATTAAAGCGACTTACAATTCCTACACTTACCAAAATGTTTCATTAAATGGAGCAATTCAAAATGGCAATTTTGAAATCACAACCGCAAGTCAAGATCCAAACGTCACGTTTGACGGAATTGCTTCAGGAAGTTTCAAAACTGAATATCCAACAGGAAAATTGAAGTTGAATTTAGAAATGGTTGATTTGGAAAAACTCAATTTTATGGAAAAACCTTTCCGATTTAAAGGAATTGTTGAAGCCGATATGACATCCACCGACATTGATTTTCTGAATGGTGACGTGGTTTTGCACGAATTTATTGTAGCCAATGAAAAAGAACAATTTGTGCTCGATTCAATCAAAATTTCGGCTGAATCAACCGCTGAAACTAATAGTGTAAAACTGGAATCTCAATTTGTAGATGCTGCCATTTTAGGAAAATATAAACTATCCAAAATTGGAGAATCACTGTCCAATTCAATTCGGAAATATTATAATTCATCGGAAACGACATCCGTAAAAAATACAGAAGAACAACATTTTGCTTTTAATGTTGAGGTAAAAAATACACCAATACTTCAAAAAATTGTTCCGGATTTAATCAGTTTAGAACCGATTTCGATCGATGGAAGATATAATACGGTGAATGATTCCATCATTATGAAAGGCAAAATTCCATTAGTAAAATATGAAAAAATCACAGTTTCCAATGCGGTAATCGATTTAAATACCGAAAAAAATGCCTTGGTTTATAAGTTAGAAGTTGATGACATCCAAAGTGAACAATTTCAAATTCCGCACACGATTGTTAGCGGAAAAGTTGAAAATAATGTGGTGAATTATGCTTTACTATTGCTCGATGCGAAAGACGAAGAACGTTATTATTTAGCCGGAACCTTAGCAGCAAAAAACGGTATCAACGAAGTGAGTTTAGATCCTGAAAAATTGATTTTAAATTACAACGAGTGGCAATTGGCGGCCGATAATCTCATTCGTTTTGGGCTACAAGGAGTTAATGCAACCAATTTTGAGTTGTCAAAAGGCGAGAATAAATTAACTGTTCAATCGGAAACCAGCAATATGAGTTCTCCAATTGCAATCGATTTTGAAAATTTTGAGATTGAAACTTTGACCAGTTTCGCTCAACATAGTCAGTTAGAAATGACCGGAAAAATCAAGGGAAATGCTAATGTTAGAGCTATCAATTCAACACCAATTTTCACATCCGATTTAACCATTGAAAATTTCACGTTCAAAAAAGATACAGTCGGTGATGTTAAACTGAAAGTGAACAATGAAACGGCTTCTACTTTCAACGCAGAAGTTTCCATTACAAGCCAAGATAACAAAGTGGATTTGAATGGTTTTTACCGCACGAGTGACAGTAGTTTTGATATGAAATTAGCCATCGACCGATTGAATTTAAAAAGTATTCAAGGTTTCACCATGGGTAATTTGACCAACAGCACCGGTTTTTTCACCGGAAATTTTGACATTTCAGGAACAGTTGATAAACCCAATGTAGTGGGAACGTTAGATTTTAATGAAATCGGATTTAAAGTGACTTCACTCAATTCGAGTTTTAAATCCATTAATGATCAAATCAAATTTACAGGAGAAGCCATTGTATTTGACAATTTTGGAATTAAAGATGAAAAAGACAATGATTTGAATATCAACGGAAGAATTTTAACTTCCACTTTTCAAGATTTTCAATTTGATTTAGCCGTTGCTGCCGATAATTTTAAAGCTATCAATTCAACTGCCAAAGACAGTGATTTATATTATGGTGAATTGTATATCGACACAAAATTAGATATTAAAGGCGATTTGAATAGTCCGGTTGTAAATGGAAATTTAAAAGTAAATAAAGACACAAAATTTACAGTTGTTTTGCCACAATCGGATCCATCTATTGCCGATCGTGAAGGAATTGTGGAGTTTATCGATCCAAATACAGTCAAACTATTTGAAGATACGTTGACGTTGAAAGATTCACTCAACACGACTGATATTCGTGGAGTTTTAGCTTCAGTCAATATCGAAATTGATAAAGAAGCCGAGTTTTCCATCATCATCGACAAAGCCAACGGAGATTTCTTACGATTGAAAGGTGAAGCTCAATTGAGTGGCGGAATTGATCCTTCCGGAAAAACAACCTTGACCGGACGATATGAATTTACCGAAGGTAGTTATGAAATGAACTTCAATTTAATCAAACGAAAATTTGAAATAAAAAACGGAAGTTATATTCTTTGGACGGGTGAACCAACTTCCGCCAATATCAGTATTACGGCTGTTTATAAAACCGAAACTTCTCCATTGGATTTGGTTAGTGATCAATTGGGAGCGGTTTCAGCTGATGTGCGAACTCGCTATTTGCAACGCATCCCATTTGAAACAGAATTGATTATGACCGGGGATTTAATGAAACCTGATATTACTTTTGATATTGTTTTACCTGATGGAAATAATAGTGTTTCTGCGGATATTATCAACATGACTCAACCTAAATTATCCCAATTGCGTCAACAACCGGATGAGTTAAACAAACAAGTTTTTGCGTTGTTATTATTGAATCGATTTGTGAGCGAAACCACTTTCGCATCATCGGGCGGACCATCGGCGGAGTCATTAGCAAGAGATAGTGCCAGTAAAATTTTATCGCAACAACTTAACAATTTGGCGGGCGACTTAATTAAAGGTGTCGAAATGGAATTCGATTTAGATTCTTCCGATGATTTTACAACTGGACAAAGAGAAACCAGAACGGATTTGAATGTAGCTCTTTCCAAAAAATTATTAGACGATCGTTTGAAAATTACCGTTGGAAGCAGTTTTGGATTAGAAGGTCCGCAACAAGAAAACCAAGATGCAACAAACATTGCCGGTGATATTGCGGCTGAATATCAATTGTCTAAAGATGGTCGTTATCGTGTTAAAGCCTATCGAAAAAACCTCTACCAAGTAGCTTTGTTAGGTGAAGTGGTAGAAACCGGTGTGGCATTTATCATCACGATTGACTACAATAAATTCAGAGAAATTTTCAGCAAGAAAAAAGAAGAGAATTCAAAAAAGTAATTTATGAAAAAGTTGAATAATCTATATATTTTTTCCATTATTGCATTTCTTGCTTCTTGCAGTAACACACGTTTTTTGCCGGAAGGGGAATTATTATACACCGGAGCAAAAGTAAAAGTAGAGGGTGACAGTCTCTCCAAAAGCGAAAAAAAAGATTTAAAAACGCAGTTGAATGAATTACCCCGCCCAAAACCCAATTCTTCTATATTAGGGTTAAAACCGAAATTATATTTTTATAACCTCGCTGGCGAACCCAAAAAGGAAAAAGGATTTCGTCATTGGTTGAGAAATACGGTTGGAGAAGCACCGGTTTTATTTAGTCAAGTGGATCGACAATATAACCAAGATGTATTGCAAAATTATGTTGAAAATAGTGGTTATTTCAATGCTGAAACAAAATCTGATTCGACTAGAAGAAATAAAAAAGCAAGTGTAGTTTATACCGTCAAACCCAAAAAGCAATATAGTATTAGAAATGTAACTTTTCCGGATGATTCTACTCAGCTGGCAAAAGATATTCGTGAATCAACTCGAAGAAGTCGCTTACGTCCTAAGCAAGGTTATAGTTTAGAAGCCATAAAAGAAGAGCGAATTCGTATTGATTCTCGCTTAAAAGAAAAAGGATATTATTATTTCAATGCGGATTATTTATTAATTCAAGCCGACACAACTGTGGCTCCACATCAAGTGGATTTGGTTGTGAAAATTAAAAATGAAACACCCGCTTTGGCTAAGAAGCAATTTCGTATCAAAGATATTGTGGTTTATCCAAATTATACAATTCAAAATGACAGTATTCGAATAGCTTCCGATTCCAAAGTTCAATACAAAGATTTTACGATTATAGATCCCGAGAATCTATTCAAGCCCCAAATTTTTGATCGCACTTTGTATTTTAAAAAGAATGATTTATACAACCGAACAGATCATAATTTATCACTAAATAGATTGGTTAGCATGGGAACTTTTAAGTTTGTAAAAAATGAATTTAAAGTGGCTGATACCACCGGAAATTATTTGAATGCTTATTATTACTTAACACCAATGCCAAAAAAATCCATTCGAATGGAACTGTTAGCAAAAACCAACTCGGCTAATTATACGGGAACAGAATTAAATATTAATTGGAGTAATCGAAATACGTTTAAAGGTGCTGAATTGCTTACCATTTCTGCTTTTGGTGGAATGGAAGTACAGGTTTCAGGACAAAATAATGGTTTTAATGTTTATGGGGTTGGAACCGAAGCCAGTTTAGTTTGGCCAAGAATAATCGCTCCGTTTAAGTTTGAATCAGCTAGTGGTTTTGTTCCAAGAACTAAAGCTACTATTGGGTATGAATTTCAACAACGCAGTAAATTATATTCGCTTCAAACTTTCAAAGGTTCTTTTGGTTATTTATGGAAAGAAAATGAACGAAAAGAGCACCAATTGACGCTGTCTGAAATCACGTATACGAGTCCGCAAAATGTAACGCAATTGTATCAAGATCAAATTGCTATTAATCCAACTTTGGAGCGAATTATTGAAAAGCAATTAATTTTCGGACCAACCTACTCGTACACGTATACCAACACGATGCAGCGAAGAAGAAAAAGCACATTTTACTATAAAGGAAGTGTCGATTTTTCTGGAAACATAACAGGATTGTTAACTGGAGCTGATGTTAAAAATGACAAACAGGTTGAAATTTTTAGTGTTCCATTTAGTCAATTTGTGAAAATTGAAAATGAATTTCGTCATTACTTAAAGTTGGGAAAAGAATCGCAATTGGCAAGTCGATTCATTGTTGGAGCCGGATTTGCCTATGGAAATTCAGAGGAAATGCCATTTATTAAACAGTTTTTTATCGGTGGAACCAATAGTATTCGGGCGTTCAGAGCTCGTTCGATCGGACCGGGAACATACGACAACACGCTTAATGCCGGTGTTTTTTTGCCAGATGAATCAGGTGATGTTAAATTGGAATTTAATACCGAATACCGTGCTCAGATCTATAAATTTTTAAAAGGAGCCGTGTTTATTGATGCCGGAAATATTTGGTTGATGAATGATAACCCAAATAAACCAGGTTCTAAGTTTTCAAAGGATTTTATGAACGAACTTGCCGTTGGAACTGGTGTTGGACTTCGGTTTGATTTTTCATTTTTAGTTTTGCGAACCGACTTTGCGTTTCCTATAAGAAAGCCTTATTTGCCGGATGGTCAACGTTGGGTTTTGGATGATATAAATTTTGGAAGCGGAAGTTGGCGAAAAGAGAATCTAATATTCAATTTAGCGATTGGTTATCCGTTTTAATTTCAGTTTTAGCTTAATTTTAGGAGTTATTCTTTTCAATTTTATGTATTTTTAAAAAAAAATAAATTATGATACGACCAATTATTTTACTGATACTTTTTACACTATCCAGTTGTAAAGCCCAAGAAAAAGCAAATGATATTGTTCTTCAGCCGGAAGAAATAAATTATACTTTTGAAACAGTTGCGGCCGATATTGATATTCCTTGGGGAATGACTTGGCTTCCGGATGGTTCAATGTTAGTTACGGAAAGATCAGGTGCAATTTACCACATTAAAGACAAAACAAAAAAGGAAATTTCAAATGTTCCTACAGTTGTGGCTAGAGGTCAAGGCGGTTTGTTAGATATTGCAGTTCATCCCAATTATGCTCAAAACGGTTGGATTTACATCACATACTCTTCGGATGAAGGCGAAGAAAAAGGAGCTCATACACAACTTATTCGAGCTAAATTAGAAGGACAAAGTCTCACTCAAATCCAAGCGCTTTATAAAGCCACGCCAAACACTACTAAAGGACATCATTTTGGTTCTCGAATTGCTTTTGATAATGATGGATTTGTCTATTTTACAATTGGAGATAGAGGAAATCATCCTGAAAATCCACAAGATATAAAAAGAGATGGTGGAAAAGTATATCGTTTGCACGACGATGGAAAAATACCAGTTGATAATCCTTTTGTGGGTCAACAAGGAGCAAAAGAAGCCGTTTATTCATTTGGTCACCGCAATCCGCAAGGAATGGCAAAACATCCTGTTTCTGGAAAAATTTGGACTCATGAACACGGTCCAAAAGGCGGTGATGAAATCAATATTGTCAAAAAAGCAGCCAATTATGGTTGGCCAGTCATTACTTACGGAATAGATTATGATGGTTCAACGATATCAACACTTACCGAGAAAGAAGGAATGGAACAACCCATTTATTACTGGCTTCCGTCTATCGCACCAAGTGGAATGGTATTTGTTGTAGGCGAGCGTTATCCAACTTGGAAGGGACATTTATTAGTTGGTTCTTTAGTTTTTCAATATTTGGAATTGGTAAAATTAGATGGCGAAAAAGTGATTGGTCGTCAAAAAGTTGCGACAGATATTGGTCGTTTACGTGATGTAAAACAGGGTCCGGACGGCTATATTTATATGGCTGTGGAAGGAAAAGGAATCATTAAAATTGTACCAAAAGGATAATGAAAGTATTTTTTATTCTAACTTTATTGGTGATGGGAAGTTTATTTTCTTCAGAGAAAAAAACTTCTTACGAACCAATTGTTCCAACAAACAATGAGTTAGCAAATAGTATCCAACGCGGTAAAGAAGTATACGCCGATTTTTGCATTCAATGCCATCTAGCAAACGGAAAAGGGAACGAGTCCATTCCACCTTTGGCAGGTTCAGATTGGTTGGTAAATAAACGAAAAGAAAGTATTCACGCCGTTAAATTCGGTCAATCTGGTCCAATAAAAGTAAATGGAAAAAATTACAATGGCAGAATGTCTCCGATGGGTTTATCCGATGAAGAAGTCGCCGATGTAATGAATTATATTATGAATTCTTGGGGAAATAAGCAATCCAAAATGGTGACGGTTTCTGAAGTGAAAGCGGTGAAAAAGTAGCTAGTTAAATTGATAATTCAAACTCATCCCACCATAATAATTTCTTGGATTTCCTGGGTAAAAATACCTCGGAGCTGCATTCCCAAAACCTACAGCATTTGGTAAAACGCTCGCCGCATATTTTTTATCTAAACTATTTTGAACACCAAATTGAAGGTTTACGTTGATATTTTTCCAAATTGAAAAAGTATAATTTGTGTTGATGTCTAACAATTGATAAGGTTGCGAAGAAAGCGAATTGGAATCATTTAAAAACATTTTGCCAACTGTGCGATACGATGTTGAAAAAGTGAATGATTTTGCCGTAAAATCCAAACCAAAATTCCATTGAAATTCCGGCACACTTGGCAATTGATTTCCAGAGAAATCGTTGTCATTATCAATAAAATCTACAAATTCAAAATGATTTAAACTTCCTGATACATAGGAATTTAATTGAATTTTTTCGGTTGAAATTAATTTGCCATTAATCATAAATTCAATTCCTTGATGAAGACTTTCTCCGGCATTAATTCCAACATATTGATCTTCGGCAACTCGTCTGGCAACCAATAGATTTTTAATGGTTGTTGCATAAAGATTTACTTCCGTATAAATTTTATTCTTCAAAAAGTTTCCTTTAAATCCAATTTCATAATTGATACCGATTTCCGGTAAAATGTCCGGATTCAATTGACCTTCGGGCGTTAATGTTTCGGCAACAGTTGGATGTGAAAATCCTTTACTAACCGAAAAATAGAGATTTTTTCCTTTCGAAAATTCATATGATAAACCAATTCTTGGCGACAAAATGGCATCAAAGGAATAGTTTTCTTTCGTGTTTTCATCTGTCTGAAAATCATCTTTTTGAGTATAATTCGTTTGATTGAAAGCAATTCCTGACTCTAAATTCAATTTTTTGGTCAATTGCATTTCCATCTGCCAAAACAAGTTGATGTAATTTCTGTTCTGACTAGCATCACTAAATTTGTCACCTTGAATACTTCCTTGTCCAGGTTGGGTTTGGTATTCATTTTCATACAATGAAAAAGCATATTTTTCACGCAGTAACTCGGTTCCAACGCTCATTTTTGTTGGTATAGAGAAAAGTTTATCGGAGTAATTCAATTTACTTCGTAAACCAAAATTCACGATATTATCTTCTAAAATGTCAAATGGTCTCGGTTCGTATGCTTCTTTAAAATTAGAAAAAACCGTTGAATTCCAATTCCATTTTTGTGAAAATTGATGATCGTAACCAATTCCGAGAAGCAATTTGTCATACGATTCATAACCGCGAGCCGCAGCCCAATTGGCAGCTGCAATTTCAGGAGAATTTTCAAAATCAGTCTGATTTATCGAACTTGGAATAAATGCTTTCAATCGAGTCGCAATAGCAATAAAATTCAATTTTCCTTTTTCCGAAAGTTGATGCTTTCCAAATAAATTAATCGATTGTCTATCGTAACTACTATTTGCTCTAAAACCTTCGTTTTGCAAATTACTGTAATTGGCATATAAATTTGTTTTGGAATTTGACATTTGACCGGAAATCGAATTTTTGTACAAACCAAAACTACCAACCGTTGTCGCCGATTTAACAAACGAATTTTCTTCCGAAGATTGATTTCCTAGCAAATGAATCACTCCACCCAAACCCGCACCAAAACTACTGGAATTTGGTCCTTTGATGATTTCAATTTTATTCAACACACTCAAATCAATATCTTCCAAAGTTGTTTCACCTTCTCCCGTGGATAGCGGAATTTCTTCAAAATAGGCTTTCACTCGGTTGGTGCTAAATTGCGAACGGGCTCCAATACCGCGAATCGTAATTCGATTTGTATTTAATGCTCCTTGTTGCATATAAACGCCTGTCGTTTTATTCAGAAGCGGAGTTAAAATCACGCCATCCGTTTGACTGATTTCCTTGGCAGAAATAAGAGCAACCGACGAAGCCGATTTTTGCATCGTGTTTTTTATTGGCGAACCAATCAAAATCACTTCAGAAAGAGCAGTTGTGTCTTTTATCGTTTGTGTTTTCCCTTCTAAAAACATCAGAAAAAGAAATCCGAAAAGTAATAAGGAAGTTGTTGATTTTCGCAAGGAATAATTTTTACGGTTAAAATTAGGGTTTTCTTTCCACTAAGCCAAAGATGTTGCTGTCCTTAACTTTTTCTTTTCATTTTATCAGTCCAAATGATGTACTTTTGCCGTCGAAATTACGAATTATGAATCTTCAAACATATACCAAAGAATTCAACTACAATATGCGATTGGCTTATCCCATCATCATTGGAATGTTGGGTCACACGGTCGTTGGTATTGTGGATAATGCGATGGTGGGTCAACTCGGGCCAAAAGAACTGGCAGCTGTTTCGTTGGGAAATAGTTTTATTTTTATTGCGATGTCGTTGGGAATTGGTTTTTCCACCGCCATTACGCCAATTGTAGCCGAAGCTGATGGAGAAAATTCGATTGAAAAGGGGAGAAGTGCTTTTCATAACGGTTTGTTTTTGTGCACATTATTGGGTGTGATTTTGTTTCTTCTCATCTTTTTTGCCAAACCCGTAATTAGTTTTATGGGACAGCCGGAAGAGGTGGTGAATTTGGCCAAACCGTATTTGGATATTGTGGCTTTTTCACTCATTCCGTTGATTATGTTTCAAGCTTACAAGCAGTTTGCTGATGGAAAAAGCGAAACAAAATATTCGATGTGGGCAACGATTATTGGTAATATTGTGAATGTTATCATCAATTATTTTTTGATTTTTGGAATATGGATTTTCCCCGAAATGGGAATAGTTGGCGCGGCCATCGGAACGATTACTTCGCGAATTGTAATGTTGGCTTTTATGCATTATGTGATGGTTAAAAAACCAAAATTTCATCCGTATTTTGAAAAATTCAGTTGGGATGAAATTTCTAAATCGATGATTAAAAAAATTGTTAATTTAGGAACGCCATCAGCAATGCAAATGTTTTTTGAAGTGGCGTTGTTCACCGGAGCAATTTGGCTTAGTGGAATGATTGGTACAACCAGTCAGGCTGCGAATCAAATTGCGTTGAGTTTAGCCTCGTTAACGTTTATGTTTGCAATGGGATTGAGTGTGACGGCTATGATTCGAGTTGGAAATCAAAAAGGATTACAAGATTATACGAAGCTAAGAGTGGTGGCCATTTCCATTTTTTTATTGGCTACGCTTTTAGAAATTTTATTTGCATTGATTTTTGTCGTTTTCCATAAAGTTTTACCGTTACCATTTTTAGATTTGGAACAAGCTGTTTATTTGAAAGACAATTTGGAAGTCGTTGCAATAGCTTCCAATTTATTGTTAGTGGCGGCTTTATTTCAAATTTCTGATGGATTGCAAGTGGTAGTTTTAGGAGCTTTACGCGGATTGCAAGATGTGAAAATACCGATGTATATTACCTTTGTGGCGTATTGGATTATTGGTTTTCCTATTTCAATTTATTTAGGATTATATACCGAACTGAAAGCAATTGGTATCTGGATTGGTTTACTGGCCGGACTAACCGTAGCCGCTTTATTCTTGTTTTATCGATTTAACTTATTAACAAAAAAATTAATTAATCAACAAAATATATAATGGAAATTAAACCAAAATTCGGATTTGATAAACTTCTTTTCGGAATGAAACAAAAGGATGTAGAAGCCATTTACGGCAAAGCCAATCATTCTTTTATTGATGAAGAGGATAATATGGTTTTGATGTATAATGCTTTGAAAGCTCGCTTAACTTTTTATGCAGAAGAAGATTTTAAGTTAGGTTACATTATTATTTCAAACCCGAATGCGATTTTATTTGATGAAAAAATCATCGGTCAAAACGCCAATGAATCCAAAGAATATTTATCTAAAAAAGGATTAAAATCATTTGAAGTGGAATCATTTGATTCTTTCTCAAATTTATTCAATGAAGACTTTTGGACGATTCTACAAACTGAATTTGATGAAGTCATCAAAGTAGAAATTGGTGCAATTATCAAAAATCAGGATGAATTTGATTGGAAGTTTTAAGCATAAAAAAACCAACTTGAGAAAGTTGGTTTTTTTGTATTTTATATTTTGATTTACACATGCAACGCCCGATTATCCGTAGCCGCCAAAGCCGCTTCTTTAACCGCTTCTGCAAACGTTGGATGAGCATGACTCATTCTTGAAATATCTTCGGCACTGGCTCTAAATTCCATTGCGGTAACGGCTTCAGCAATTAAATCGGCACAACGTGGACCAATCATATGAACACCTAAAACTTCATCGGTTTTGGTATCGGCTAAGATTTTTACAAATCCATCTGTGTCGCCACCAGCTCTTGCTCTTCCTAGTGCTTTGAATGGGAAACTTCCCGATTTGAAGGCAACGCCTTCTTCTTTTAATTGCTCTTCTGTTTTTCCAACAGCGGCAACTTCCGGCCAAGTGTAAACCACACCCGGAATCAAATTATAATCGATGTGTGGTTTTTGTCCGGCTAAAATTTCGGCAACCATAACACCTTCTTCTTCGGCTTTGTGAGCTAACATCGCACCACGAACCACATCGCCAATTGCATAAATGTTTGAGACTGATGTTTGCAAATGATCGTTCACTTCAATCTGACCTCTATCGGTTACTTTTACACCGGCTTTATCGGCATTCAAACCATCTGTATAAGGTCTTCTTCCCACAGAAACTAAACAATAATCACCTTCTAAAGATAAAATTTCTCCTTTTGGCGTTTCGGCTTCCACAGTAACAGCTTTCCCTTTTCGGTTAACCGATTTTACTTTGTGAGAAGTATAAAATTTCATGCCTTGTTTTTTCAACACTTTGGTCAATTCTTTCGATAACGAAGCATCCATTCCAGGAATAATTCTATCCATGAATTCCACTACAGAAACTTGTGCTCCTAAACGAAGATAAACTTGACCTAATTCAATTCCGATTACTCCACCGCCAATAATGACTAAATGTTTCGGAACTTCTTTTAATTTCAAGGCTTCCGTAGAAGTAATTAGGCGATCTTTATCTAAGGTAATAAATGGCAAATTCGATGGTTTTGAACCCGTTGCAATGATAGAATATTTGGCTTCAATAGTTTCAGAAGAACCATCGTTTTTGGTCACTTTCACGTGTGTAGCATCTTCAAATGAACCAATTCCTTCAAAAACGGTAATTTTATTTTTATCCATCAAAAACTTAATTCCGCCGGTAGTTTGATCCACCACAGCTTGTTTTCGACCAATCATTTTTTCAAGATTTAATTTCACTTTTCCCACCTCGATACCATGCTCTTCAAAATGAGCTACCGCATCGTGATAATGATGAGATGATGCAAGTAAAGCTTTAGAAGGAATACAGCCGACATTTAGACAAGTTCCACCTAAAACCGAATATTTTTCGATAATAGCCGTTTTAAATCCTAATTGTGCACAACGGATGGCTGCAACATATCCGCCAGGTCCTGAACCGATAATGGCCACGTCAAATTGACTCATATATTTTTATTTAGTAATTGAAAATCAGTTAAACGATTGCAAAATTACGAAAGTTTTAGAGTACTTTAAAGCATTAACTTATTAAACTTTAGCCAATTTATTGCGGATGAATCAACTATTTGTCAATGTTCTGAAAATCAACAGCTAATAAAGAAAACGTTTTCGTAGATTTATTGAAAATCTGATATTTATCAGGTTTTTTTTGAATGATAAATCGGAAATTTGATACATAAGATAAATGAAATTACAATCTTAAATATCCATATTATGAAAAACATTAAAGTCATTCAGGAACTACACGATTTAGGCATAACGGGCTATCACGAAGTGGTTTATAACCCTTCTTATGAGGAATTGTTTCAAGCCGAGACATCTCACATGCGAAAAGGATATGAAAAAGGGGCGTTAACCGATACAGGAGCAGTGGCCGTGAAAACAGGAGTATTTACCGGACGTTCTCCCAAAGATAGATATATTGTTAAAGATGAAGTTACAAAAGACACGATCTATTGGGATGAAAAAGTGAATTTTCCAACAACTCAAGTAGTTTATAGTGAATTGAAATCCTTGGTTTTGAAACAACTTTCTACATCCAAAAAATTATATGTGGTAGATGCGTTTTGTGGAACCAATCCTGACACAAGATTAAAAGTTCGTTTTGTGATGGAAGTGGCATGGCAAGCTCATTTTGTAACCAATATGTTTATTCGCCCATCCATTTACGAATTGGAAAACTTTGGTGAACCCGATTTTATTGTGATGAATGGTTCTAAAACCACTAATCCGAACTGGGCAGCACACGGGTTAAATTCTGAGAATTTTGTGGTGTTCAATTTAACCGAAAAAATTCAAATTATTGGGGGAACATGGTATGGTGGCGAAATGAAAAAAGGAATGTTTGCCATGATGAACTATTATCTTCCATTAAAAGGAATGGCTTCCATGCATTGTTCTGCTAATGTTGGTGAAGAAGGAGATGTTGCTGTTTTCTTCGGATTATCAGGAACAGGAAAAACCACTTTGTCTGCCGATCCTAAACGTTATTTAATAGGTGATGATGAACACGGTTGGGATAATAATGGTGTTTTTAATTATGAAGGCGGATGTTATGCCAAAGTAATTGATTTAAGCGAAGAAAACGAACCCGACATTTGGAGAGCCATCAAACGAGATGCTTTATTAGAGAATGTGGTGGTAAACGAATATGGTGAAGTAGATTATTACGATCATTCAATCACTGAAAATTCAAGGGTTTCCTATCCAATTTATCATATCAACAAAATAGTTCTTCCTTCCAAAGCGGGTCACGCTAAGAAAATTATTTATTTATCTGCCGATGCATTTGGAGTGTTGCCTCCTGTTTCTATCTTAGATGAAGACCAAGCACAATATCATTTCTTGTGTGGTTATACGTCAAAATTGGCAGGGACAGAAAGAGGAATTACTTCACCGGAACCATCGTTTTCTCCAGCTTTTGGTGAAGCGTTCTTAACCTTACATCCAACGATGTATTCTAAAACATTAATTGGAAAAATGAAAGAACACGGAGCAAAAGCCTATTTAGTGAACACAGGTTGGAACGGAACCGGAAAACGAATTTCTTTGAAAAATACGCGTGCCATCATAGATGCCATCATCAGTGGTGAAATTGATCAAATGGAAACCAAACACATTCCGTTCTTGAATTTAACTATTCCGGTTGAACTACCAAATGTTGACAAAGCAATCTTGGATCCAAGAGATACTTACAAAACTGAGGAGGAATGGGAAGTGAAAGCTAAAGATCTGGCTGCTCGATACATCAAAAATTTTGAACAATATACGAACACAGAGGACGGGAAACGTTTGGTTTATGCCGGACCTACCTTGGAAACTGTTTTAGTGTAGCTCAATTCAACCCTTAATTATTCAAAACCCGACACTATTTATGTCGGGTTTTGTGCATAAATAACTTAAAATTAATTCTTCTACTCTTATAAATCACAAATAAGTAATACCTTTGCAGGCTATTAAAAAAATAATGAGATTACATAGAAATTTAGTTTATACCACCATTGACTCGTTGAATGCCATATTCAATGAAGGCGAATATGCCGACAAAGTGGTGGCAAGAGCTTTAAAAAAGGACAAACGTTGGGGAAGTTCCGATAGAAAGTTTGTGGCTGAAACCATCTACGAAATTGTGAGATGGAAACGTTTGTACGCCGAAATTGCCGAAGTAAAAGAACCATACGATCGTGATGATTTATGGCGAATGTTCGCCGCTTGGGCTGTTCTTCGTGGTTATACCATTCCTGATTGGAGACAATTGGAAGGAACACCACAACGCAAAATCAAAGGACGTTTTGACGAATTATCTAAAACTAGAAAATACCGTGAATCTATTCCTGATTGGATGGATGAGTTGGGCGTAAAAGAATTAGGCGAAGAACTTTGGTCTAAAGAAATTGCCGCTCAAAACCAACAAGCTCAGGTGATTTTACGTGTAAATACATTAAAAACAACCAGACAGAAATTACACGCTATTTTGATGGATTTAAACATCGAAACAGAATTTTTAAAAGACCAACCGGATGCTTTAGTGTTGAAAGAAAGAGCAAATGTTTTTTTAACTGATGCTTTTAAAGATGGTTTTTTTGAAGTTCAAGATGCTAATTCACAGTTGGTTGCTGCCTTTTTAGATGTTAAGCCTGGAATGAAAGTTGTTGATACGTGTGCCGGTGCAGGTGGAAAAACATTACACATGGCTTCTTTAATGGAAAACAAAGGTTTGTTGATTGCAATGGATTTATATGAAAGTAAATTAAAGCAATTGAAACTTCGTGCCAAACGAAATGGTGCTTTCAATATCGAATATCGCATTATTGATTCCACGAAAGTGATTAAAAAATTATACGACAAAGCAGACCGAGTTTTAATTGATGCTCCATGTAGCGGTTTAGGTGTTTTGAAAAGAAATCCTGACAGTAAATGGAAATTACAACCTGAATTTATTGATAATATTCGCAAAGTTCAAGCCGAAGTTTTAGAAAATTATTCCAGAATAGTAAAACCCGGCGGAAAGCTTGTTTATGCTACATGCTCAATCTTACCATCTGAAAATCAGGAACAAGTAAAGCATTTTTTAACAACCGAAAACGGAAAAAACTTTACCTTTGTACAAGATAAAAAAATTCTAGCCTCAGAATCTGGTTTTGATGGGTTTTATATGGCCTTATTGGAACGAAAATTATAATTAATATGAAATTGAAAATCACCCTTTTATTTATTTTTTCAACTTTAGTTGCATTTGCTCAACCTCCAGCGGGATATTACAATACGGCAACTGGAACAGGTTTTACTTTAAAGACACAACTCTTTAACATTATTAAAGATCATAATGATCAAGGTTATAATGCGATTGATAATTTTTTTCCTATTGCTGATCTAGATATTTATTATGAAAATGACAATACTATTTTAGACGTTTATTCTGAAAATCCAAATGGTACCGATCCTTATAATTTTTTTGTATTTAATACTTGTGGAAATTATAATGGTGAAGGCGATTGTTATAATAAAGAACACATTATTCCTCAATCTGTTTTCAGTTCAAATACACCCATGCGTGGTGATGCGCATCATTTGTTACCAACCGATGGTCGTGTAAATGGCTTTAGAGGTAGTTATCCTTTTGGAATTGTAGGTTCAAATTTGATTTCTCAATCCGGAATTTCTAATCCAACTCAAAATGGTTCAAAGGCTGGGAATAATATTAACACAGGAGTAGCATCGGGTTTTAGCGGAGTGGTTTTTGAGCCAATAGACGAATTCAAAGGAGATATTGCCAGAATTCATTTTTATTTTGTTACACGTTATCAAAATTTAATTTCAAATTGGTCATCTTATGCTATGTTTGATGGAAGTTCAAACAAAGTTATTTCATCTCCTTTTTTAGATATTCTTTATTCATGGCATATTAATGATCCTGTTTCTCAAAAGGAAATTGATAGAAATAATACTATTTATCAATACCAAGGTAATAGAAACCCATTTATAGATAATCCACAATGGGTGGAAGTTATTTGGGGAAATTCGCTTTCTGTTCCTGTTTCAGCCACTCAGTTTAATTTGACAATTTATCCAAATCCGTCGAATTCTAATCGAATTCATATAGAATCGGATTCTATTTTAGATGAAATTCAATTGATTACAATCAATGGACAAGTGATGCAACTAATTCAAAATCCATCTCAACAGAATAATACCTATACGATTGAAAATATATCTTCTGGGTTTTATTTCTTAAAAATTACTTCAGATAATCAATCGGTGACTAAAAAAGTTATTATAAACTAATTGAAGATTCATAGTTTAATCTAAAAACTCCAAAGAAATTTGGAGTTTTTTTTTAATAAAAAAACCACGCTTTTTCAAACGTGGCCTTTAATCAACAACTAAACTAAAAATTTTTAGAAACAGTAACTGTTTTCAGCTACTAATTTCGTGGTAATCGTTTCTCTTAAGCCTACAATGTTTGGCATATTGGTGTATTTTGTAAAGCGACGTAATCCCATCAACATCATGCGTTGCTCATCACCTTCGGCAAACGAAATGATGCTTTCTTTTCCTTTTTGAGATACTACATCAACAGCTTTATACAAATATAATTTGGCCATTGCAATTTGTTCTTTCGCTTTGTCTTCGCCAACTTTTTTAGCTAATTTTTCAGTTCGCAGAACGGTACTTTCGGCTACATAAATTTCGATTAACATATCCGCAGCAGCCATTAACAATTGCTGGTGAGCATCCAAATCCATTCCGTATTTTTGAACGGCAGCTCCGGCAACCATTAAGAACGCTTTTTTCAATTTGCCAACCATTTCTTTTTCCTCCGAAAATAATTCTGAATAGTCTGGTGTATCAAACGATGGAATCCCCATTAAATCTTCCTGAACTTTCATTGCCGGGCCTAATAAATCAACGTGACCTTTCATTGCTTTTTTAATCAGCATTCCAACAGAAAGCATACGATTAATTTCGTTTGTACCTTCATAAATTCTGGCAATTCGCGCATCTCTCCAAGCACTTTCCATCGGAGTATCTTCGGAGAATCCCATACCACCATAAATTTGAATTCCTTCATCGGCACAATTTTGAACATCTTCTGAAACCGCAACTTTTAATATGGAACATTCGATAGCAAATTCTTCCACACCTTTTAATTCGGCTTCTTGATGCGTTGCACCTTCTGCTTCACGAAGTTTAATTCTGTTTTCGATGTCTTTTGCAGCACGATAGGTGGCACTTTCTCCCGCATAAGCAGAAGTGGCCATTTCAGCTAATTTGTAACGAATGGCTCCAAATTGTGCGATTGGTGTGTTAAACTGAATTCTTTCATTGGCATAGTTGATTGCATTGGAAGTTACACGACGTTGAGCATCCAAACACGCGGCTGCCAATTTAATTCGACCAACATTCAATGCATTCATCGCTATTTTGAAACCTTCACCACGTGCGGCCAACATATTTTCAACCGGAACTTTTGTGTCCGAAAAGAAAACTTGTCGAGTAGAAGAAGCACGAATTCCTAATTTGTGTTCTTCTTCGTTCATCGTAATTCCGTTGGACAGATCATTTTCTACAATGAAACCGGTAATATTTTTATCATCTTCAATTCTTGCAAATACGATGAAAACCGAACAAAATCCCGCATTGGAAATCCACATTTTTTGTCCGGTAATGTTATAGTGCGTTCCGTCTGCTGACAAAACAGCTTTTGTTTTTCCTGAATTGGCATCAGATCCAGCACCCGGTTCGGTTAAGCAATAGGCTCCAAACCATTCACCTGAAGCTAATTTTGGTACGTATTTTTGTTTTTGTTCTTCGGTTCCGTATAAGGTAATTGGCATCGTTCCAATTCCTGTGTGAGCACCAAAAGCAGTTGAAAATGAACCGGTTGCACCCGAAATGTAATCGCATACTAAACACGTATCAACAAATCCCATTCCCATTCCGCCATAGGATTCCGGAACAGCAACACTCAAAAATCCCATTTCTCCTGCTTTACGCATTACTTCTTCGGTAAATGCATAATCTTTCTTTTCGAATCGGTCTTTGTTGGGCCAAATTTCTTTGTCTACAAATTCTTTTACCGAATCACGCATCATGATTTGCTCTTCTGAGAAATCTTCGGGCGTGAATACATTTTCACATTTGGTTTCTTTTACCAAAAACTGTCCGCCTCTTGTTATGTTTTCCATAATTAATTTTTAATCTTTAATATTTTTGGAACACAGATTTAAAAAATCAGAGAAATTTTTAAAATTTTATAAATTTCTTAAATCTGTGTTCCTTTATCTTTTAGTTATAGCAATTCAAAAATCCCCGCAGAACCTTGTCCGGTTCCCACACACATACTAACAATACCATATTTACTTCCACGTAAACGCATCTCGTCAAATAACTGAACAGACAATTTCGCACCTGTACAACCCAATGGATGTCCTAAGGCAATCGCTCCACCATTCACGTTCACGATATCAGGATTTAAGCCTAATTCACGAACTACGGCTATTGATTGGGAAGCAAAGGCTTCGTTTAATTCGATTAAGTCAATATCATTTAATGTCAAACCTGCTTGTTTCAATGCTTTCGGAATTGCTTTTACCGGACCGATTCCCATGATTCTTGGTTCAACTCCGGCAGATGCAAAATTGACTAATCGTGCGATGGGTTTTATTCCTAATTCGTTGACTAATTCTTCACTCATAATTAAAACAAATGCAGCACCATCACTCATTTGCGATGAATTTCCGGCTGTTACAGAACCATCAGCAGCAAATACGGGTTTTAGTTTTGATAAGGCTGCTACGTTTGTATCTGCTCTTGGCCCTTCGTCTTTTTTTACGACATAGGATTTTGTTTCTTTTTTACCGTTTTCATTAAGGAACGTTTGTTCTACGGTAATTGGAACGATTTGTTTGTCAAATTTTCCTTCTGCTTGAGCTTTTAAAGCTTTTTGGTGGGAATGAAAGGCAAATTCATCTTGGTCTTCTCGGGAAACATTGAATTGCTTGGCCACAGCTTCCGCAGTTAAACCCATTCCCCAATAGTAATCTTCATTTCCGGCTGCAGCAACGGCATAATCCGGGGTTGGTTTGTAGCCACCCATTGGTATAAAACTCATGCTTTCGGCTCCGCCTGCAATAATACAATCGGCCATTCCGGATTGAATTTTGGCAGTTGCCATTCCAATCGTTTCTAAACCGGAAGCACAATATCGATTCACGGTTACACCTGGAACATCGGTTACTTTTAATCCCATTAAGGAAATTAAGCGACCTACGTTTAAGCCTTGTTCGGCTTCGGGCATTGCGTTGCCTACCATGACGTCGTCAATGCGTTTTTTGTCGAAATCGGGTAGTTCATTCATCATAAATTGAATGGTTTCTGCCGCTAATTCATCTGGTCTTTTAAAACGGAATAGTCCTTTTGGTGCTTTTCCGACTGCGGTTCTATACGCTTTTACTATGTATGCTGTTTTCATTTGTTTATATTTTTTGAACGAAGAATTATAAAATTTAAAAAATTTCTATAATTTTTTAAATCTGTGTTCCATCATTTATGATTAGTTACGTAATGGTTTTCCTTTGGTCAGCATAAATTGAATGCGTTCTAATGTTTTTCGTTCTGTACATAACGATAAAAACGCTTCTCTTTCAATATCCAACAAATACTGTTCACTTACCAATGTAGGTTCAGATAAATCCCCACCCGCCATCACATACGCTAATTTGTTGGCAATTTTTCTATCGTGTTCCGAAATGTATTTTCCGGCTTGCATTTGGTCGGTTCCCACTAAGAACATTCCCAACGCTTGCTTTCCTAATACTTTTATGTCTTTTCGTTGGATAGGTTGTGTGTAACCTTGTTCTGCCATTTGTAACGCGACTTGTTTAGCCACCGCAATTTGACGATCACGATTAACGACCACAATGTCTTTTCCTTGTTGAAGAATGCCTAAATCAAAAGCTTCATAAGCAGAAGTGGCTACTTTTGCCATTCCGATAGTTAGGAAATACTCTTGCAGCACATTTAATTCCACATCATTTTTATGAAATAAATCGGAGGCACGAACGGTCATTTCTTTAGAACCACCACCGCCGGGAATAACTCCAACACCAAATTCTACTAAACCAATATAGGTTTCTGCAGCTGCAACCACTCGGTCGGCGTGCATACTCATTTCGCAACCACCACCAAGTGTCATTCCGTGAGGAGCAACGATCACAGGAATTGAGGAGTAACGACAACGCATCATGGTGTCTTGAAACATTTTGATGGCCATATTTAATTCATCGTATTCTTGTTCCACAGCCATCATAAAAATCATACCGATGTTGGCTCCTACAGAAAAATTAGTTCCTTGGTTTCCAATGACTAATCCGCTGTATTCATTTTCGGCTAAATCGATTGCTTTATTAATGCCTTGTAAAACACCACCACCAATCGTATTCATCTTGGAATGGAATTCTAAATTCAAAATACCATCACCTAAATGATGAATCGTTGCATCAGAATTACCCCAAACTTTATGACTTTCTCTAATATTATTTAAGATGATAAATGCATCTTGACCCGGAATTTTCTCCTGTGATTTTGTTGGAATATTGTAAAAATAAGTCGCTCCGTTTTTCACTGTATAAAAAGAAGCGTTTTCGGAAGTAACCATTTCAGCCACCCACGCTGCCGGTTGATAACCTTCGGCACGCATCATTTCAATTCCTTTGGCAACACCGATGCTGTCCCAAATTTCGAAAGGACCATTTTCCCAGCCGAAACCGGCTTTCATTGCATCATCAATTTTATATAATTCGTCTGAGATTTCAGGAATTCTGTTGGAACAATACGCAAACATAGCCGCAAAATTCTTTCTGTAAAAATCACCGGCTTTGTCTTTTCCTTTTACTAAAACACGAAAACGATCAATAGGTTTATCAATAGTTTTAGTTAATTCTAACGTCGCGAATGATGCTTTTTTTGCTGCTCTATATTCAAGCGTATCTAAATCTAAGGATAAAATTTCTTTGCCTTCTTTTTTATAAAATCCTTGTCCGGTTTTGCTTCCCAACCATTTGTTTTCCATCATTTTATCAATGAAAGAAGGTAATTTGAATAAATCGTGAGCTTCGTCATTCTGACAGTTTTCGTGAATTCCGTTTGCCACGTGAACCAACGTATCCAAACCAACCACATCAACCGTTCTAAACGTAGCTGATTTTGGTCTTCCAATAACAGGTCCGGTTAATTTATCAACTTCTTCAATGGTTAGGCCCATTTCTTTCACTTGGTGAAAAAGACTCATGATGCCGAAAATTCCAATTCTGTTACCAATGAAGGCCGGAGTATCTTTGGCTACAACCGAAGTTTTTCCTAAAAATTGTGAACCGTAATTAGTTAAGAAATCTAAAACGGTTTGACTTGTTTTTGGACCCGGAATGATTTCAAACAACTTTAAATAACGAGCAGGATTGAAGAAGTGCGTTCCGCAGAAATGTTGTTGAAAATCTTCCGTTCTGCCTTCGCTCATAAATTGTATCGGAATTCCGGATGTATTGGAAGTGACTAATGTTCCGACTTTTCTATATTTATCAACTTGTTCGAAAACGACTTTTTTGATATCTAATCTTTCCACCACCACTTCGATAATCCAATCGACCGAAGCGATTTTTGGCATATCATCTGTAGTGTTTCCGGTCGTAATTCGGTTAGCAAATTTCTGACTGTAAATAGGTGAGGGGTTCGATTTTAAAGCATTAGCCAGACTTTCATTCACAATGCGATTGCGAACTGCTTTGCTTTCTAACGTGAGTCCTTTCTTTTCTTCGGTTTCGGTCAGTGCGTTTGGAATAATATCCAACAAAAGCACTTCTACACCAATGTTTGCAAAATGACAAGCGATACCGGAGCCCATGATTCCGGAACCGATGACAGCCACTTTCTTGATAGTTCTTTTCATTTTTATAATCTTATTGCGGTTTGCTTGTTTCCGCTGGTTTTAGTTTGTTTTATTTTTTGAACACAGATTTGAAAAATTATAAAAATCTAACTGCCAATATCTGTTTTCTATTTTCTTTTCTCTATTTTCTTATCAAAAGATCTTCTTCTCATTAATCAATTCCGTAATCACATCGGCGACTTCGATAAAATTTTTCAATTTATCTTCGGAAACGTTTTGACGAATAACTTCATTAAATTTCAATACCGTATTTCGCGATAATTCTCTTTTTTCTTTGCCTAAATCGGTAAGGTAGATTAAAACGCCTCGACCGTCATCGGGATTTTTTTTTCGAATGATTAATCCTTTTTCTTCTAATGTTTTGAGTGTTCTTGTTAAGCTAGTCGCCTCCATTCCCATTCGATTACTGATGTAGGAGGAAGGCGTTCCTTCTTCCTTATCAATGCTGAGCAACGCAAAGCCGATGGCCATTGAACCGTCAAATTTAGAAGCTTCTTCGTTGTACATTCTGGCGACTGATTGCCAAGTTGCCCGAAGGATATAATCTATTGTTTTATCTTTCATAGTTTACGCAAACGTTTTCAAAGATAATAAAAATTTATTATGCGTGCATAGTAAATTTAATAATTTAACATTTTTAAGTTCACTATGAATTTAATTAACTTAAATAGATAATCATAAACTAAGTAAAATAAAAAGACGGATATGTATCCGTCTTCCTTGATTTTTTGTTAAAAAGTTGAATTATTAATTCAATGTATGTTCCACTGAAATTGAGGTATTCAATAACTTTGAAATCGGACAATTTAATTCGGCATCTTTCACTAATTCGGCAAATTTGTCTTCAGAAATTCTGTCCACAGTAGCTTTTAGAATTAAATGTGATTTGGTTATGGCACCATCTTCAAAAGTAATTTGGCATTTTGTTTCTAATTCGGTTGGAACAAAACCGGCTTCACCTAAGTTGAAACTCAATTTCATGGTAAAACAACCGGCATGAGCAGAAGCAATTAATTCTTCTGGATTGGTTCCGATTCCTTCTTCAAAACGTGAGCCAAATGAATATTGTGTTTTGTTTAAAACCGTGCTTTGTGTAGTTAAATTTCCTTTTCCCTCTTTTCCTGAACCGTTCCAAACGGCTATTGCATGTCTTTTCATCGTTATTGATTTTATATTTTGTCTAATTTACAAAATCAATCTTTATTGCTTGTTATTATTGTGTTAAGTGTTTTTTAAAAACTAAAAAGCTCCTATTTAAAAGAGCTTCTGTTGTTATTAATTATAAATTTTGTCGTAAAGATGTTTATATTTTTCTTTTACGATTTTACGTTTTAATTTCATGGTTGGTGTTAAATGCCCCCCATCAATAGACCAAACATCGGGCGTTAGCTCGAAGCGTTTGATTTTTTCCCAATTACCGAATTTTTCATTGGCATGATCTACTTCCTCTTGAAAGCGTTCAATTACTTTTGGATTATTTACTAATTCTTCATTGGAATCAGTGACATTTACATAATGTCTTTTTGCCCATTCCCGCACAAAATCAAAATTAGGTTGTATGAATGCTCCCGGCATTTTTTCGCCATCACCAATCACCATAACTTGTTCGATAAAGAAGGATTGTTTTAATCGGTTTTCAATTAATTGAGGTGCAATGTATTTACCACCGGAAGTTTTAAACATTTCTTTTTTGCGGTCGGTGATACGAAGAAACCCGTCGGTGTCAAATTCGCCAATATCACCGGTGTGAAAATAGTTGTCCTTAATGACTTCATTAGTCAATGTTTCATCTTTATAATAGCCCATCATCACGTTTGGACCTTTACAAAGAATTTCGCCGTCTTCAGCAATTTTTACTTCTACGTTTTTAATTAATTTTCCAACGGTTCCAACACGAAACAAGCCATTTCGCATATCATTCACAGAAATTACGGGAGAAGTTTCAGTTAAACCATACCCTTCCATTACCGGGATTCCGGCAGCGGCAAAAATTCTCGCTAATCGTGGTTGTAGTGCAGCACTACCGGAAACCATCACGTCTAAATTTCCGCCCAAGGCTTCTTTCCATTTACTGAAAATTAATTTTCGTGCCAGCCCAAGTTGTTTTTCATAAAACCATCCGTTTTGTCCATAAGGTTTATAACGTAAACCTAAATTAACGGCCCAAAAGAAAAGTGTTTTTTTAATTCCAGTTAGTTCAGCACCTTTTCCATAAATTTTATCATAAACTTTTTCCAATAAACGAGGAACAACCGTCATCACATTAGGATGTACTTCTTTTAAATTGTCAGTAAGTTTTTCAATGCTTTCTGCAAAATATACTGAAACGGAATAGTATTGGTAAATGTAAAGAATTACTCGTTCAAAAATGTGGCAGATTGGGAGAAAACTCAGGGCAACACTAGTTCCTTCGGCAAACGGAATTCTCGGAGCACTATCCAACACATTAGAAACAATATTATTATGTGAAAGCATTACGCCTTTTGGTCTTCCCGTCGTTCCTGAGGTGTAAATGATGGTGGCTAATTCTTCCGGTTTTACATTGTTTTTTCGGTCTTCCACCACATCTTGATTAGAGGTGTCTGAACCTAATTCTAACAATTCTTTCCAATTTTTACAACCTAAAATTTCGTCAAACGAATAAATATCTTTTAAAGTTGGAACATTTTTCTGAATAGCAATGAGTTTATCATAAACCACTTGATCTGAAACAATACAATAATTAGATTCAGAATGATTTAAGATGTATTCGTAATCCTCCGAAGCAATTGTTGGATAAATTGGCACCGTTTGAGCTCCAACTTGCAATGAACCAATGTCAAAAATATTCCATTCTGTTCGGTTGGTAGAGGATATTAAAGCTATTTTATCATTTTTTTGAACGCCTAAACGAATAAATGCTCTGGAAATCGCATTGGCTTTGTCAACATATTCTTGTGTTGACGTTTTTACCCACTCACCATTGTATTTAGTAACCAAACAATCAGGCACATTATTTTTGGCAAGTTGATAATACGGAAAATCAAAAAGTCGGGTTATTTTAATCATCTTTTAAAAGAATTTGATGCAAATTAGAGAAAAAACAATCATTTTCAAATGATTTTAATAAAAAAAGGAGTTGAAAATTGTCAACTCCTTGATTTATATGAAATAAACGAAATTATTTTTTAATAAATTTCGCCATTTACGATTTGTTTTTCAACCAATTTTTAGCATTCACAAACGCTTCTAACCAAGGTGAAACTTCATCGTTTCTGTCTTTTGGATAATGAGCCCAATTCCAAGGAAAAGTAGAACGTTCAATGTGTGGCATCATCACCAAATGACGACCGGTTTTGTCGCAGAGCATCGCTGTATTGAAATCGGAACCATTTGGATTGGCAGGATAATTTTCGTAACCATATTTGGCTACAATATTATACTGACTTTCTTCGTAAGGTAATTTGAATTTTCCTTCACCGTGTGAAACCCAAACGCCTAACGTTGTTCCGGCTAGCGATTTTAACATCACCGAATTATTTTCCTGCACTTTCACAGAGGTAAAAATACTTTCGTGTTTCTGACTATCGTTATGATGCATTTTTCCGTGAATTTCGTGTTCCGGATTGATGACTTCCAATTCCATAAACAACTGACAACCATTACAAATTCCGACAGACAACGTATCTTCTCGTTTGAAGAAATTATCCAACGCTGTTTTTGCTTTTTCGTTATATAAAAAGGCACCGGCCCAACCTTTGGCAGAACCCAATACATCCGAGTTTGAAAATCCGCCCACAGCACCAATAAACTGAATGTCTTCCAACGTTTCACGACCCGAAATTAAATCGGTCATGTGTACATCTTTTACATCAAATCCGGCTAAATACATGGCGTTGGCCATTTCGCGTTCAGAATTACTTCCTTTTTCACGAATAATGGCTGCTTTTGGTCTTGGTTTTGAAAAATCAACTTCCGGTTTTTTTCCATTAAAATGGGATGGAAATTGATACAGCAACGGTTGATTTTTGTAATTCACAAAGCGAGCTGCTGCTTTTCCATTTTTGGTTTGTTTTTGATCTAATAAATAGGAAGTTTTAAACCAAATATCTCTCAATTTTGAAATGTCTAACGAATAATTTTCAATTTCTAAAACATTCGATTCAGTGACATTTCCTAATTTATGAAAAGTGATGTTTTCTTCTTTCAAGAATGATTCAAATACGTTATCATCATTCGCCTGAAGCACAATTCCGATGTTTTCTGCGAATAAAATTTTCAACACATCTTTTTCTTTAAACGATGAAAAGTCAAGTTTTGCACTCAAATTGTTGTCTGCGAAACACATTTCTAACAAAGTTGTAATCAAACCACCACTTCCAATATCGTGTCCGGCAGCAATTTCATCGTTTTTGATTAATTCCTGAATGACGTTAAATGCTTTTTTGAAGAAAGCTGCATTTTTGATGGTTGGTGTTTCTTTTCCAATCGCATTTCTAACTTGAGAAAAAGATGATCCACCCAATTTGAACTCGTCTTGCGATAGATTAATATAGTAAACAGAACCGACATTTTTTTGAAAAACAGGTTCCACCACTTTCGTAATATCATTGCAATTTCCGGCAGCAGAAATAATCACCGTTCCCGGAGCAATTACTTCGGCATCAGCATATTTTTGCTTCATGGAAAGCGAATCTTTTCCGGTTGGGATATTGATTCCTAATTCAATAGCAAAAACCGAACACGCTTCAACCGCTTCATATAAACGAGCATCTTCGCCTTCATTTTTGCAAGCCCACATCCAGTTGGCAGAAAGCGAAACACTTTTTAAACCGTCTTTTAATGGAGCAAAAACAATATTTGAAAGAGCTTCTCCAATGGCATTTCGACTTCCTGCTGTTGGATCAATTAAAGCAGAAATAGGCGAATGACCGATGGAAGTCGCAATTCCTTCTTTTCCTTTGTAGTCCAATGCCATTACACCCACATTGTTCAAAGGCAATTGTAATGGTCCGGCACATTGTTGTTTGGCTACTTTTCCACCAACACAACGATCGACTTTGTTGGTTAACCAATCTTTGCAGGCAACAGCTTCTAATTGTAAAACTTGTTCTAAATAGCTTTCAAAATCCCCTTCTTTATAATTAATTTCGGTAAAATTTCGTACCACCGAAATATCATTCATTATCACTTTTGGCGAACTTCCGAACATGTCGGCCAATTCAAAATCCATTGGTTTTGCTCCGGTAGTTTTCGATTCAAATGTAAAGCGATGATTTCCTGTTACATCACCCACTTCATACATGGGTGAACGTTCTCTGTTGGCTATGCGTTGCAACGTATCCATATCTTTTTGACCAATCACTAATCCCATTCGTTCCTGACTTTCGTTGCCAATGATTTCTTTAGCTGATAGAGTAGGGTCGCCCACAGGCAATTTATCCAAATCGATTAATCCGCCGGTTGCTTCAACTAATTCAGACAAACAATTTAAATGTCCACCCGCACCATGATCGTGAATGGAAACAATCGGATTTTCATCACTTTCCACCAAACCACGAATGGCATTGGCAGCTCTTTTTTGCATTTCAGGATTAGAACGTTGGATGGCGTTTAATTCAATTCCTGAACCAAAAGCACCTGTATCTGCTGAGGAAACGGCAGCTCCACCCATTCCGATTCGATAATTTTCACCACCTAAAATTACAATTTTATCACCGATTTTTGGTTCTTGTTTTTGAGCTTGGTCGGCTTTTCCGTAACCAATTCCACCCGCTAACATAATAACCTTATCAAAACCTAATTTTCGAGCATCTTCTTCGTGTTCAAAAGTAAAAACAGAACCTGTAATTAACGGTTGACCGAATTTATTTCCAAAATCAGAAGCACCATTCGACGCTTTGATTAAAATGTCCATTGGCGTTTGATATAACCATTTTCGTTCCTTCATTGCATTTTCCCATGGACGATTTTCTTCCAAACGAGAATAAGAAGTCATATATACTGCTGTTCCGGCCAATGGAAGCGAACCTTGTCCACCTGCAAGTCGGTCTCTGATTTCTCCACCCGAACCAGTTGCAGCTCCATTAAATGGTTCAACCGTAGTTGGGAAATTATGTGTTTCTGCTTTAATTGAAATGACTGAATCGAAATCTTTCGTTTGATAAAAATCCGGTTTATCGGCACTTTTTGGAGCAAATTGTTCCACGGTTGGTCCTTTGATGAACGCAACATTATCTTTATAAGCCGAAACAATATCGTTCGGATTTTCAGCAGAAGTTTTTTTGATTAGTTTAAATAGGGAAGAAGGTTTTTCTTCGCCATCAATCACAAATGTTCCGTTGAAAATTTTGTGACGGCAGTGTTCGGAATTTACTTGAGAGAAACCAAAAACCTCGGAATCCGTTAAATTGCGTTTCAATTTGATAGCTAATGTATTCAAATAATTAACTTCTTCTCCGCTCAAGGCCAACCCTTCTTGTTTGTTATAAGCAGCAATATCTTCAATTTCTTTGATGGATTCGGGCTGAATGTTGATGGTAAAAATATCTTGATGCAATTCAGTATATTTCTGAAATAACATCGGATCAAAATCAGAATGATTGCTTTTCACTTTATGAAACTCTTCAATTCGAATGATGCCTTCAATTCCCATATTTTGAGTAATTTCTACTGCATTGGTGCTCCAAGGCGTAATCATTGCGGCACGAGGACCAACAAAAAAATCCGCTAAGACGGATTTTGGTTTACGATGAGAATCTGAAACAAGTTCAGCTTGAAAAAGCCAGTTTAATTTTGCGATGTCCTGAGCCGAAAGTTCGTTTTGCGTTTGAACGGCAAAAACAGTAGCACTTTCGTTTCCGAAGAAATGAATCATATTGAAAGGATTTGTGTTGTTGTAGGTGCAAATTTACGTTGAAAAAAGGTAGTTTCAAAGTATATTTTTTCACCAAGTTGTAAACAAAAAGACTGTCGTGTGGAAAGTCAATTTAGATTTATGACATAAAAAAAATATTTTTTTTGTATAATTTAACATATGTTTGCAGTCAAGTTTTATGATTAGAAAAAATGAGTAGATTTAAACAATATAGAAGACAGTTTGGAATTATCAAAGGAGCAGAAATATATTTAAAATTAAAGTTAGGTATAGTAAATGCATTGAAAGTACCAGGAATCAAATTTCCAATTAAACTAAGACCGGGTACTTCTGATATCAGAACATTTTATCAGGTTTTTGTGAAAAAGGAATATGATATTGATTTTAAATTAAATCCTAAAGTAATTATAGACGGTGGTTCAAATGTTGGCTTATTTGCTATTTTGATGAAAAACAGATACCCTGAGGCTAAAATTATTTGTATTGAGCCTGATCCTGAAAATTTTGAATTGCTTAAAACCAATATTTCAAATTACAGTGATATTTATTGTATCAACTCAGGACTGTGGAACAAAGATACCCTACTGAAAGTTTATGATAAATATAATTCTGGAAAATGGGGCTTGGTTGTAGAAGAGGATATTGAAAAAGGTACTATCGGTGCGATATCGATGGATAGTCTTTTTGAAAAATATTCTATTGATGCAGTTGATGTACTGAAGATAGATATAGAGACTAGCGAAAGGCAACTTTTCTCGAGTAATTTTGAAAATTGGCTTCCAAAAAATAAAATTGTTATTATCGAACTACATGATTGGATTGATGAGGGGTGTTCAGAACCTTTTTTCAAGGCCATTAACAAATCATTTGCTAATTACCATTATTCAACTAATGGCGAAAATGTTATAATCAGAAATAAAAGTTTAGCATAAAGAAATTAATCTTCTACAAAAATTGTGTGATTATAAGCACCCATATCTAAAGGGGGATTTCTAGGTTGATCCAGAATATCTGGTAGCGTTGAAAAGCTAGCATTTGCTTGTCCTTTCGCTGCGGAATCATCACCAATAATCAATTTGTTTTTAATTACATTCAAAAACTTAGGATTTGCCGCCGAATTATTTGTAGCGATGATACAATTAACATAACGAGTAGTATCAGTAAATTGATAAAGTAAGTTATTGGTATATATATTGTTAACATTGTTAAACTTAATTAAGCAATGATCAAATTTATAATTTAAAATACCTTCACCTCTTTTATCAACCAACATTTGAATTTGGTTTGAACCGTAGATAATACAATTAGTGAAAGTAGCTTCTTCTATGGGTAGAATTTCAGGTTCTGCTTCATCAAAGAAATTATTCAAATAAACAGAAAGTTGTCTTGAACTTGCCCAATTATTATTAAAAGTGGAATGATTGAAATTGTATTTTCCTCCATAAGTGCAAGCTAAGGCAAATTGTCCGGCACTGTTTATCACCACGTTTTCTCCTTTAATGTACGCTGTTCTCGCTAAAATTCCAAAATTGGAATGATCGTAAATTTGCACGTTCTTGAGTCTAACATCAGCTTCCGGATTGGTTAAACCGGTGTTTCCGTCGATTAAAAGTCCAACTACACCGTTTTTAATAATACAATTCGTAAATTCATTGTTCTTGCTACCTTGTGTGAGCCATATTGCTCCCCATTGTCCCGGAACATCTTCATATAATGGTTCTAAACGATCACCCTGAAAAATAACGTGCCTTTCTAATGGATTATCTGGATTATTAGAAATTTCTCCATTGACTTTGACACTTCCTTGGTCGCCAATAATCAAAACAGATTCCGCATGAAAATGAATTCTAGCTCCAGCTTCTATAACTAATGTTTTATTGGCAGGCACGGCAGCATAACCGTAAATTACATAAGGTTTAGAATTGTTCCAAATATATTCATTACCGTTAATCGGGTCGTTTTCATCTAAAATAAAGCCACGTTGCGGACTGCCTCCAATAGTTATATTTTCATACAATCCATCATCAAATCGTTGCGGATAAAGGAAATAAGCATCTTGAATTAACGTAATTAATTCCACTTTTTGCTCTGATGTTCCTTGACCAAATAGAATTTGATCGGTATATAAAAAATCGGTCGGATTTGCAGCAGCAACATCTGCGGTTACTTCTATAAAAATATACATACTGTCTTTGGCAAGCATTTCTACATTTTCAAAAATGCGATTGTTTCCCACCATACCATCTACAGTCATTCGGTATTTAGAATCCAATCCTTTTCCTAAACGGATAGATGGAATGCTTATGTCTTCATCGGAACGGTTATAGACTTTCAAAGTATATGTACTTGAACCGATATTACTAAAAACAGTGTCAAAATATACGGTATCTCTTGAAAATTCCAATCCGCCAGAACTGGGTTTAAATTCAAAATCATTTCGACAAGAAGTTAGTGAAATGGCAGAAATGATAAAAAATAGAAAAAGTAAATTACGCATGAGACTGATTTTTGGTAAAATTAACCATTAAATTGAAATAGCAAAATCAAATTAGTAAACGAATTTAAGAGGATTTTAGTTTATGCACCTTCTAAAAATCTTTATTTTTACCAAAAAAATAGATAAGATGACATTTGATAAAGCCAAAATTCTTCAATATTGTAACGATGTAAGTAAAAATACCTTGATGGAAACCCTCGAAATTGAGTTCATCGATGTAGGTGAAGACTTTTTAAAAGCCAAAATGCCGGTCAATTCCAGAATTCATCAACCAATGGGATTGTTGCATGGAGGAGCATCTGTTGCTTTGGCAGAAAGCGTAGGAAGTGCCGCTTCGATGTTGTTTGTGGATGCCGAAAAGCAAGAAGTGCGTGGCATTGAAATTTCTGCCAACCATTTACGAAGTAAGCGAGAAGGAACTGTTTTTGCCACCGCCAAAATGATTCATCAAGGAAGAAGCCTTCATTTGTGGGAAATTAAAATTGAAGATGAAGAGGGAAAACTAATCTGCCTTTGCAAATTGTCAAATATTGTTTTACCTAAAAAGACCTCCGAATAATGGCAATTTTGTCAAAAATTAAATTACAAGTAGAGCAAAAATTGCCTTTTGCTTTGTATGTGCTTCCGAATCAAAACACGATTTGTGGTATTTTTCAAAAGGATGATTCCATCCACGATTTCAAAGGTCAAAGCGGATTTGTTTTTGCCTCTTTCGATGCTAGCAAAAAAAATGTTATTCCTTTGGAAAGTTCCTGTTTTATGGAAGAGGAGTTTAGCTTTGACGCTGCAAAACATAAGGAAGATTTAGTTGTTTTTTCGGAATATGAAAAAAATAATTTTGAAAATAGTGTTGAAAAAGCAATAGCTTCCATTCAAAATGGCGATTTTGAAAAAGTGGTGCTTTCCCGAAAAATTGAAATTGAAAAAAAAATTGATTTGATTGAAACTTTTTTAAGATTAGCTAATCGTTATCCAACTGCTTTTCGGTCATTGTTTTATCATCCGCAAATTGGTTGTTGGATGGGTGCCACACCGGAACAGCTCATTAAAGTTGAAAACAATCATTTTGAAACCGTTTCATTGGCAGGAACGCATCAAAAAATCAGTTTTAAAAATTGGTCAACTAAAGAAATTAATGAACAACAAATTGTGACGGATTACATTTTGGATAGTTTGCATAAAGAAGTACTTTCTTTGAAAGTTAGCGAACCATTCACGGTAGAAGCCGGTTCGTTAGTTCATTTAAAAACCACTATTTCAGGCGAGGTTTTTTCGATTGAAAACACCAAAAATACAATTCAAAATTTGCATCCAACACCTGCAGTTTGTGGTTTACCAAAGGAAAAAGCATTGCAATTTATCAACGAAAATGAAGGTTACGACCGAAAATTCTATGCCGGTTATTTAGGTTTATGGAATGAAGATGAAGCATCTGCCAATCTTTTTGTAAATTTACGTTGTTTAGAAGTTGAGGGAAATAAAATAAACATTTATGTTGGTTGCGGAATCACTGGAGAAAGCAATCCAGAGAAAGAATTTTTTGAAACCGAACACAAATCACAAATCATGAAATCCATTTTATAAAATGAGTTTAAAATTAGACATATTGGCTTTTGGAGCCCATCCCGATGATGTAGAATTAGGTTGTGCAGGAACATTGGCTAAAGAAATTTCGTTAGGAAGAAAAGTCGGCATCATCGATTTAACGGAAGGCGAATTAGGAACGCGTGGTTCCGTTGAAATTCGTTACAAAGAAGCTGCAAAAGCCTCTGAAATTTTAGGTATTTCTGTTCGTGAAAACCTAAAAATGAGAGACGGTTTTTTCAAAAATGATGAAGAACACCAAATGGAAGTGATTAAAATGATTCGCAAATACCGACCAAAAATTGTGCTATGCAATGCCATTGACGACCGTCATATCGACCACGGAAAAGGAGCAAAATTAGTTTCAGATGCTTGTTTTTTATCCGGTTTAAAACGAATTGAAACCGATTTAGAGGGTGAAAAGCAAGAAGCTTGGCGACCGCTTGTCGTCTATCATTACATTCAATGGAAAGATTTAAAACCTGATTTTGTGGTTGACATTTCGGGATTTATGGATAAAAAAGTGGAAGCTATCATGGCTTATGATTCGCAATTTTATAATCCTAACACAAATGATAGTGTTACACCAATTGCCACCAAAAACTTTTTGGACAGCATAAAATACCGTTCGCAAGACTTGGGACGACTGATTGGTACTGACTTTGCAGAAGGTTTTACAACCGAAAGATACGTGGCTGTCAATAGCTTGGGAGATTTGATTTAAATTTGCAAAAAAAATCTTTGTAGAATTCAATCATTGCACTATATTTGCACTCGCAAACAGAGCTTTGACGAATTTAATTCGAAAAAGTGCTGTAATGCAAAAAACAAATGGTGGTTGTAGCTCAGTTGGTTAGAGCATCGGTTTGTGGTACCGAGGGTCGCGGGTTCGAGCCCCGTCTTCCACCCAGAAATACAAAGCTTCGAGGAAACTCGAGGCTTTTTTTGTGGAGTTAATTGAACTTATTAATTTGAATTTTTTAATTTAATTCAGAGGAGGAGTTAGTGGGGGTGGTGGAGGCACTATACCGCTAATTAATATATGTAACATTAACTGATTATTATTTAACTCATCAAAAGCCCTTGTAATTAGTATAAGATATTTTTTTAAATCTGTTATTTTTTGATCTTCATTGAAATATATTATTACAAGTGCTTTGTCTGGTGAATCTGAATAATTTTCATCTTTACCATAATAAAAATAATGTTTTTTCATTATTACTTTTAATTCTGAAAGAGGATAATTTTTTTCTTTAACAATAGAGTCATTTTCAATACTCAAAATATTTTTATTATAAATTGTACCATCACCAATTGAAATAATTTTAATTTTTTTTAAAATATTATCATCAATAATCTCTATTATTGTTTGCTTTTTCTTTTCTTCGAGTTCATAAAGGATAGTGTCAAATTCTTTAAAGTTCATTTTTAAAGAATCTAAATCAAATACAACACTTGAAGTATCGTTAACAATATCTTCTGTGGGATAATAATTTACTGTAATTTCCTTTTTTTCACAACTCATTAAAGTAATAATAAGTAGATAAGAGATTAAAATTTCAAATGTTTTTTTCATGAGATAAATTTAAAATTTTAAATCAATAATTGTACCTTTTAAATAATATTAGTAGATTGATTTTATAAGAAATCATAAAAATGAAACAACGTATATTTGTAAAATAGTAATTCATAAAATGCGATACCTTTTTTTACTTTTTTTCTCCATCTCCTTCGCTCAACACTCTCAAAAAGTTGATTTCAAAACAGTACATGCTACTTTACTTCCCAATGCAATTCAAAAATCAATTTCAGGAGAAGTTAAGTATGAATTTGAAGTTTTGTCTTCCATTGATACGATTGCCATCGATGCCATTAGAATGGATTTCACTAACGTAAAAATCAACGGAAAATTAGTAAATTTCAAAAATTCTCAAAAAGCGTTGCAATTATTTGAAGGGTTTAAAAAAGGAAAAAACACGCTGACTTTTAACTACAAAGCCATTCCGAAACAAACACTTTATTTTATTGGTGAAGGCGAAAATTTACAAATTTGGACGCAAGGTCAAGGAAAATACACCAGCCATTGGTTGCCTAGTTTTGATGATGTGAATGAAAAAGTGATTTTTAACATTTCTATAAAGTTTAACGATGATTACACGATACTTTCCAACGGAGTTTTGAAAAATAGAGATCATAAAAGGAATGGTTACGAGGAGGGATTTACAACTTATAATTACCAAATGTCCAAACCCATGTCTTCCTATTTAGTAATGATAGCAATCGGAAAATTCGCCAAACAAACCGCCAAAACCAAATCGGGAACACCTTTAGAATTTTATTTAGATCAAAAAGATGGCAATAAATTTGAAACAACCTACAAATACACCACTCAAATTTTTGATTTCTTTGAACAAGAAATAGGCGTGAAGTACCCTTGGGAAATTTACCGCCAAGTTCCCGTTCGTGATTTTTTGTATTCGGGTATGGAAAACACAACTTCCACCATTTTTTCGCAAGATTTTGTAGTAGATGAAATCGGTTTTAACGACAAAACCTACATCAACGTCAACGCTCACGAACTGGCTCACCAATGGTTTGGTAATCTCATCACCGCCGAAACGGGAAAACACCATTGGTTACAAGAAGGTTTTGCCACTTACTATGCTTTATTGGCTGAAAAAGAACTTTTTGGCGACGATTATTTTCAATGGGAATTGTATGAAATGGCCGAGCGTTTGCAACAAGCTTCCAAAACCGATACGATTCCATTATTGAATGAAAAAGCGAGTTCGCTCACGTTTTATCAAAAAGGAGCTTGGGCTTTGCATTATTTACGATCAACTATCGGAGCAGAAAATTTTCAAAAAGCAGTCAAAAATTATTTGAAAAAATATGGTTTTAAAAATGTAAATACAACCAATTTTTTAAAAGAAGTCAACGCAGTTTCTAATTTTAACACAGCAATTTTTCAACAAAATTGGCTTGAAAAATCAGGTTTTCAAGTGAACCAAGCTCTCGATTTACTTAAGAAAAACAACTTCATGAAATCGTATTTGGACTTGGTTCAACTACAGCCCAAACCATTTGCAGAAAAGGCAGCCTTGTTTGAAACCATTTTAAAAAGCAACGATTTTTATCCCATCAAAGAAGAAGTCATTTATCAATTGGCAGAAATTCCGTTTGAAGAAAAGGAATCATTGCTAAACCGCGCATTAGATTCCAAAAACATAAAAATTCGTCAGGCAATTTCTCGAATTATGATCGAAATTCCACGCAATTTTCAGTCGGAATACGAAACGTTACTCAACGATGATTCCTATATTACCAAAGAAATTGCATTAGGAACCTTGTGGAAATTATTCCCCGAACGACAAGAGCATTACCTCAATTTATCCAAAAACTGGGTCGGATTTAATGATAAAAACTTGCGAATTTTGTGGCTGACATTAGCTTTAATTTCTGAAGGTTACGAAGTAAATGAAAAAGTAAATTTTTACGATGAATTATTAGATTATTCTTCTTCAAAATACGAAAGTTCCATTCGTCAAAATGCCTTAACCAACTTGTTGTATCTCAATCCAAACGACCAAAATATTCTTCAAAATTTGGTCAACGCGACCACACATCATAAATGGCAGTTTACACTTTTTGCACGCAATCAAATTCGGGAATTAATTAAAACCGAAAGACATAAAAAGTATTTTCAGGAAATGTTGCCGACATTAAATTACGCCGAACAAAATCAGTTAAAACGACTTTTGTCTGATTAAGTTTTATGTTGAACTATTTTATTTTTTCTAAAAACTTTTCATAAACTAAAATTTTATTTTGTCGAATTTCTCTATTCCTTTTAGGATCGAAGAGAATTGGATTTTCTAACATAATGATTAATTCTAGTAATTCTCTTTCATTTAAGGAATCAATTTTTTTATTGAAGAAATAAAGAGATGCTTCTTTGATTCCTTCATTGTCATACAACAAATCAGCTTTTGACAAAATTAACTTCAAACAATCTTCCTGACTAAACTCTTTTTCAATTTTTAAAGTATACAAAATTTTAACAAAAGGAATTTTAAAATTTCTTAAATTATTAGCTCCATAATATCTAGCAACATCTAAACACGGACAATCGTCTTTTGGAAAACCTAATTTGCTGTTTTTTAAACTGTAAAATTTAATGCTTTTTTGATTATAAATTTTGTTGTAAAGATTTAAAAAATGTTTAAAATCTTCATTTTTAGATTTATTAATTTCTTCTTTGATTGCAATAAAATCATCTCTTTTAAACATCGGATTAAGATCACTTAAAAGCAATTGATAAATCATTACCATTACTAAAAAAAGTAATGTTGTAATTTTTAAAACTTTTGTTATTTTGGTTTTCATGAACTCGAAAACTAACTCATCATCTGAATCACCTCAAATTTCAAATAGCTAATTGCCACATAACTAGGTGATTGCTTGTCTAATAAATCACTCAAAATCACCTCTCTCAACTTGTGCGAAGTATCCACACGGTCGCTCATATTCGACTTTCTAATCGATTGAATGATTGTGTTTTTAGCCGTAGAAATCACCGTCCAACACTCTTCCGTGATATAAATTTGTTGCGTTAAATTATGCTCAAATTCCTGCTCAATTTGTTGGATTAATTGGTTTTCGTACGCATTTTTATCATCCGAATACGGTGCCACGCGAATCAACAATTTCGCCGGATTTATCCTTTCCAAATACAAAACCATTCGCTCATACGCCTGCAAACGAATTGGCAACGACTCCTTTTGCAACGCCTTTCGCATCAAATGTTTTCGCCTGTCTTCCAGACCTTTATGATGCAAATGAAAAAATGAATAAGCCACAATTCCGGTAATAATCGCCGGCAAAGTATACGATAAAAGTTCAATCCACTTAATTGATTCCATATTTTTTAGTTTTTTAATTTGGAGCTATTTCCCGCTTACCGTTCCAAAATTTTTTCGCAAAATCTTTTTTTCTAATGCCAAAAAAAGAGCTTCCGCTGGTCGCTTTTTTTTGCCAAGAAAAAATAGATTTTCCAAAAAAATGTTTTCCACTGCAATCGGGGCTAGAACGTTTACTGCAAAAATAGAATTTTAGTTGATAATTCGTTACAATTTTAATTGTAATAAATCATAAGTAAGCTTATTTTTGGTGATTGATAAAAAAAGTTGTTTAGAATTTATTAATTAACTCAATTAAACTTTTGTATGAAAAAATTTGTATTCCTAATATTTTTACTTTCATTTTTTTCTTGTAATAAAATAAGCGAAAGTCAAGTTGAAGTAGATGCGGTTCAAGAAGTTTTAAATTTTTATAATGGTGAATGTAAAAAATCTAAAGGTGTTTCATTGGTTAATGGTACAAAATCAAATAATTATCAGCTTGAAATAAGTAAAAGTGATTTGCTAAATCAAGATAGTAAATATTTAAAGTTTCATTCAGGAAATATTGCATATTTATTTTACTCAAATTTAAACGAAGAGAAGGCTAATTATGATGAAATTAAAGTCAAAATTAATTTATCAAATGGAGAAAGCCATGATTATAGTTATTCTGATAAAGAATTAATTGAAATTGAAAGTTTACTAAGAAAATTAATTAAAATTGAAAAATTCATTAAAGAAAAGGATTTTGAAAGTTTATCAAGTGAATTTGATGAATCGTTAAATGTTGAAAGAAAAAATATTGAAGATTTGTTTGTTACATTGGAAAATCAATATGGTAAAGCTTCCAGTTTTCAATTTCAAGGATTTGAATTTGCAGATTCTAATAATTTTGGGCAACTGATTGTGGTAAAAGAAGTCTTAATGTTTGAAAAAGTAAACGCTACAATACTATTAATTTTTAATAGAAAAACTAAGAATTTAATTGCTATTGAATTCCCTTAAAGAAAAATTGATGAATTTTGAATTCGCATAATTAAAAGAGCAAAAAAATATGGTTCATATTTATGAACTTAAAAAAACTATGATACAAGAATATATAAATCAACTCAACGAAGCTCAACGTGCACCCGTGCTACAAAAAGACGGCCCAATGATTGTGATCGCCGGTGCCGGTTCCGGAAAAACACGTGTGCTCACAATGCGAATTGCCTATTTAATGAGTCTTGGCGTTGATGCGTTCAACATTTTATCACTCACGTTTACCAACAAAGCGGCTCGCGAAATGAAGAAGCGAATTTCCGATATCGTGGGCAGTAACGAAGCCAAAAACCTTTGGATGGGAACTTTTCACTCGGTTTTTGCTAAAATTCTTCGCATCGAAGCTGAAAAATTAGGTTATCCAAGCAATTTCACCATTTATGATGCTCAAGATAGTGTTCGCTTAATCGGAGCCATCATCAAAGAAATGCAACTTGACAAAGACATTTATAAACCAAAACAAGTTTTTAGCCGAATTTCATCCTACAAAAATTCGTTAATCACCGTAAAAGCCTATTTCAATAATCCGGAATTGATGGAGCAAGATGCAATGAGTAAAAAACCACGAATTGGTGAAATATACAATAATTATGTGGAACGTTGTTTCAAATCGGGAGCAATGGATTTTGATGATTTGTTATTAAAAACCAACGAATTACTGAATCGTTTTCCGGATGTGTTGGCCAAATACCAAGACCGTTTTCGCTACATTTTGGTGGATGAGTACCAAGATACGAATCACTCGCAGTATTTAATTGTTAGAGCTTTGTCTGATCGTTTTCAAAATATTTGCGTGGTGGGTGATGATGCTCAAAGTATTTATGCGTTTCGTGGAGCCAACATCAATAACATTCTGAATTTCCAGAAAGATTATGCTGATGTGCAACTATTCCGTTTAGAACAGAATTACCGTTCTACCAAAAACATTGTAGAAGCAGCGAATTCCATCATCGATAAAAACAAAACCAAACTTGACAAAGTCGTTTGGACACATAATCAAGACGGTCCAAAAATAAAAGTCAATCGCAGCATTACCGATGGAGAAGAAGGTCGTTTTGTCGCTTCCACCATCTTCGATGAAAAAATGCGAAACCAAATGAAAAACGGTGAATTCGCTATTTTATATCGAACCAATGCTCAATCCCGTGCGATGGAAGATGCCTTGCGAAAACGTGACATCCCGTACCGAATTTACGGTGGATTATCTTTTTACCAGCGTAAAGAAATCAAAGATGTGTTGTGTTATTTGCGATTGGTTATCAATCCAAAAGATGAAGAAGCATTGGTGCGAGTAATCAATTATCCCGCTCGTGGAATTGGTGATAGCACAATCGAAAAATTGACTGTTGCGGCCAATCATTACAAGCGTTCCATTTTTGAGGTGATGGAAAATATTGATAAAATTGACCTCAAACTCAATTCAGGAACCAAACGAAAACTCGAAGATTTTGTAATGATGATCAAAAGTTTTCAAGTTATCAATGAAAACCAAGATGCTTTTTTTCTTGCCGATCACGTTTCTAAAAAAACCGGATTGGTGCAAGAACTCAAAAAAGATGGAACGCCCGAAGGAATTGCGAGAATTGAAAACATCGAAGAATTACTAAACGGTATCAAAGACTTCATCGAAGGTCAAAAAGAAATTGATGGAGCACGAGGAGCCTTATCAGAATTTTTAGAAGATGTAGCATTAGCCACCGATTTAGACAAAGACACCGGCGACGATGACCGTGTGGCTTTGATGACCATTCACTTATCCAAAGGATTAGAATTTCCAACCGTTTTTGTGGTCGGAATGGAAGATGATTTGTTTCCGAGTGCGATGAGTTTAAATACACGAAGCGAGTTGGAAGAAGAACGTCGTTTGTTTTATGTCGCATTAACCCGAGCTGAACATCAGGCTTATCTCACGTATGCTCAGTCCCGTTACCGATGGGGAAAATTAATGGACAGCGAACCTTCTCGTTTTATCGAAGAAATTGACGACCAATATTTGGAATACATTAGTCATACCGAATCCGGATATCGTTACAAACCGATGATGGATATGGATATTTTTGGTGATGTAGACAAATCCAAATTACGATTAGCAAAACCAACTAATGGAACTCCACCTAAAAAATATGGCGAAGAACCGACTTCAACAATAAGAAAACTAAAACCCGTTTCCGGCAACGCACCATCTGGAAATAATCTGTTTGATTCCGGTTTAGTTCCCGGTAATATCGTTATGCACGAACGATTCGGCAAAGGTCAAGTGTTAAACCTCGAAGGAGTAGGAGCAGATAAAAAAGCCGAAATTAAATTTGATGTGGGTGGGATTAAGAAGTTGTTGCTCAGGTTTGCGAAACTAGATGTTATTGGCTAGAAAATGGTGATTGGTGAAAGGTAATGGGTAAAAGGAAGTTGATTAATAAAAACCAATTTTGAATAGAAGCTCTCTCAATTTTGTCATTCCGACGCAGGAGGAATCTCATAAAAAATAATGAATAATTAAAAAAAAACTAAGCTTCTCAGTTTCTCAGCAACTCAGAATCTCAGCAACTCAGAAAAAAATGAAATACTCAAGACTATCCAAAGAACAATTCGAAGCCCTTCATCAAGAATTTGCTAATTTTTTAGCCACACAATCCATTGACAAAAAAGAATGGGATGAGATAAAAACCAATAAACCGGAAGTAGCTGAACAAGAACTCGACGTTTTCTCCGATTTAATTTGGGAAGGTGTTTTGGCTCAAACCAATTATTTAGAGCATTTTTCTAAAAATCATATTTTTCTATTTCATTGTTTGGAAACAGAAGTCAAATCCATTGTTTTAAAAACCTTAGAACCCGAAGTAGATTTTATGACGTCACAAGGTTTGGAATGGATGGTGAAAAATTTGTTCACCGACGCCATTGATATTCACGTAGGTCGAAAAGAATACCAAGGCGAACGAAATGCCGCTATTTTTGACATCATCCAGCAAGGAGCGATTTTAAGTGACGGACAATTGTACCAACAAATTGATAATATTGTAAACGCAAACTAAAAACTCAGCAACTCAGCGACTCAGTAACTCAGCAACTCAGACCATGGATATCCAAACCACAATTCAATCCCTTCGTGACGAACTCAGCCAACACAACCACAACTATTACGTGTTGGATAAACCCACTATTTCCGATTTTGAATTTGATCAATTATTGAAAAAATTACAAGATTTAGAAATGCAGCATCCGGAGTTTTTTGATGAAAATTCGCCAACGCAACGGGTAGGAGGAAGTATTACTAAAAATTTTACTACCGTTGCTCACGAACATCGAATGTATTCGTTGGATAATTCGTATTCTACTGAGGATTTAATGGATTGGGAAGTTCGAATTCAAAAAATATTGGGAAATGTTGATTTGGAATATACGTGTGAATTAAAATATGACGGTGCATCGATTAGCATCACTTATGAAAACGGAAAATTAAAAAAAGCTGTGACACGTGGCGATGGTTTTCAAGGTGATGAGGTGACGAATAATGTTAAAACCATTCGTTCTATTCCACTGCAGTTAAAGGGAAATTATCCCCCAAAGTTTGCTATTCGAGGTGAAATTATTTTGCCTTTTTCTGGTTTTGAAAAAATGAATCAGGAATTGATTGAAATTGGTGAAACGCCGTATTCCAACCCAAGAAACACCGCTTCGGGAAGTTTAAAATTACAAGATAGTGCAGAAGTGGCCAAACGTCCGTTGGATTGTTTGTTGTATTTTATAGTGGGAAATAATCTTCCGTTCAAAACACAATTTGAAGGATTGGAAACAGCCCGTAAATGGGGATTTAAAGTACCAACGCAAGCCAAATTAGCCAAAAATATGCAAGAAGTGTTGGAATTCATCACCTATTGGGATGTTCACCGACACGATTTACCATATGAAACAGATGGAGTTGTAATTAAAGTCAACAGTTTGCAACACCAAGACGAATTGGGTTACACCGCCAAATCACCACGTTGGGCAATGGCATATAAATTCAAATCGGAGCAAGTTTCCACCCGATTAAATTCAATTTCGTATCAAGTGGGAAGAACGGGAGCGATTACGCCTGTTGCCAATTTAGAACCGGTGCAATTGGCAGGAACGATTGTGAAAAGAGCTTCGTTGCACAACGCGGATCAAATACAAAAATTAGATATTCGCATTGGTGATAAAGTTTTTGTGGAAAAAGGTGGCGAAATTATTCCGAAAATTATTGCCGTTGCCGAAAGAGGAAATGAATCTTTTCCAACGGTTTACATTACCAATTGTCCCGAATGTCAAACTGCTTTAGAGCGAAAAGAAGGCGAAGCCAATCATTATTGTCCGAATTTTTATGGTTGTCCGCCACAGATTGTTGGTCGTATTCAGCACTATATTACCCGAAAAGCAATGGACATTGAAGGATTGGGTGGCGAAACGGTGGCGTTGCTTTATCAAAATGGTTTAGTAAAAAATTATGCAGATTTGTATGATTTAAAAATCGAACAAATTCTTCCGTTGGAACGAATGGCTCAAAAAAGTGCGGAGAATTTAATCAACGGCATTGAAAAATCAAAAGAAGTCCCGTTTGAACGGGTTTTGTATGCGTTGGGAATTCGGTATGTAGGCGAAACAGTCGCTAAAAAGTTAGCGAAACATTATAAAAATATTGATGCCATTGCGAATGCCAGTTTGATGGATTTGATTTTGGTAGATGAAATTGGTGATAAAATTGCCCAAAGTGTCATCGAGTTTTTTGAGAATATTGAAAACAGAATAACCATCGAACGTTTAAAAGCGGTTGGAATTCAGTTTGAATTAGTTGAAAACAACACACAAGTAAGTGATAAGTTTGCCGGAAAAACGTTTGTTGTTTCCGGTGTTTTTGAAAAATTTTCTCGTGATGATTTAAAGAAAGCCATCGAAGACAACGGCGGAAAAGTAGGAAGTTCCATTTCTACCAAAACGGATTATGTGGTAGCCGGAGAAAATATGGGCCCGGCAAAATTAGAAAAAGCCAATCAATTAAAAATTGCAATTATTAGTGAAGAGGATTTTTTGGGGATGATTGGGAATTAGGGTTTGATTAGGAATTAAAATAATTATCAAATTTTAAAGAATCAGATAGTTGGATAAATTGGTTAATATACAAGTCGCACATAATTATGAATAAACCTATTACAATCATATTGATTTTACTCTTTTCTATCCAAATAGTGTTTGGACAGAATGATAATTCAAAGAATAATTGGGACAAAATTGTGATACACGATGTTTATGTGGGTTGGTCATATTTTGACAACAAATTTCAAATTAAAAAGGAAGATTTATTACTTACTTCTTTAGAAAAACCCGACTCGATTATCAAAAAAGTTGATCCTAAATTAATTAATGAAATAGTCGGTCTACTACAGAATAATGGTGAATCATATTTATCAAAAGAGTCAATGAGCTTTTTTGGAAAAGATTCATTATGGCTTGATCAGAATGCTGCAAAATTATGGAAAGAATATAGGAAAAACTGGAAAAAGACAAAGGAAATAGATTCAATTGCAATCGGTGCAATAAAAGATGTTAGAAAAGCAAACAAAATAGCTATATCACTTCAAGGTTCGAATAGCACGGATGATTATCCATTTGTTTTTATCCAATTAATTAATAAAAATGATACTTTGTCTGTATCTTCAAATGGGCAATACCCATATATGTTGCCTTGGCACATCAAAAAACATAAAGTTTATAATTCTAGATTGTCTGAATTAATCGCTGAATTATTACCAGATAAAGTTCCAAGCAATAAAGAACGATTAAGTGGTAAAGATTTTAATTATCATTTTATTAATGAATTTTATCGAGAATTTATTAAAGACAAAGAAAATTACTTAGAGGCAAGAAATAAATATTCGAGAGCTTTTAAATTATTAGAAAAAGAATTTGAAATTAAGAAAGCTGAGATTGTAGATATGTCTTCAATTGAATGGGGCGGAGACTTTGGCAGGCGTTGTCTTGAAATGTCTTTAAAGGATTCTATAGTTTCAAAAAACGTTGAATTTTATACAATTTTCGGAACAAATAAGATTATGAACTCGCCTAAGACAATTCTTTATGAAAAAGATAAATTGATTAATCGATTAAAATTAAATCCAATCTATAATTATACTTTAAATTGCGATAATTGCCTCGGAGAAATACATTGGGTTAATTCTAAATCTTTGAGTAAAGAGGCAGAAAATTCTTTTAAAGAAGATTTAGCAGATAATGGTATTGATAAAAATAAATATAACGGTAGATATAAGGACGCCATTTTCTATGAGTTAACAGAAAAAAGAGATACTGAAACAAGCTTTTCTAGATGGATTTTTCTTAAAGATGGTACATTAATATTATGGCAATTAAAAGGGAATTATTTAATGACTTTTCCCAAAGGTTTTGTTGAAAATAAAGGTTATATATGTAAAGAAATTGTGTTAAATAAATAAATTAGCCAAACACTACAAAAGTATTGATTCAATTGCCAATGCAAGTTTGATGGATTTGATTTTAGTAGATGAAATTGGTGATAAAATTGCTCAAAGTGTCATCGAATTTTTTGAGAATATTGAAAATAGATTAACCATAGAACGTTTAAAATCGGTTGGAATTCAGTTTGAAATAGTGGAGAAAAACACACAAGTAAGTGATAAGTTTGCCGGAAAAACATTTGTAGTTTCCGGTGTTTTTGAAAAATTTTCTCGTGATGATTTAAAGAAAGCCATCGAAGACAACGGCGGAAAAGTAGGAAGTTCCATTTCAGCCAAAACGGATTATGTGGTAGCCGGAGAAAATATGGGCCCGGCAAAATTGGAAAAAGCCAATCAATTAAAAATTGCAATTATTAGTGAAGAGGATTTTTTGGGGATGTTGAATAATTAATTTATACTTATGAATGATACAAAAAATAAAAACATAATAACTCTCGGAGAATTCAAAGAGAAAAATTATGGAAAATTAGGAACGAAAGAACGTGATGAACTTGAATTTGGATATAAAAATTTCAAGATTGATGAATTGAATCGTATTTCTTCTTTGGAAATAGAAATATCTGAGGAGTAGTTCCTTAACAGTACAATTCCCTAGCCCGTATTGCAGCAAAAATCTTTGTGCCGTTGCGGTTTAGTTTTTCTTAAAAGCGGGAAGCGACCAACGGAAGGTACTTAGCTATTTTTTGTTTAACAAATTCAAGTTTTAAATTAGTATTCTTTTAAGTTTGTTAATTACATTTATCAAATGAAACGAATAAATGAGCCAATTGAATTAATTACACCGGACAAAGAAAAAGTGGTACTTTGGAAAATTGCCAATCTAACAAACGAGAAGAATGTTTTCTTGACTCACGGAACTTTTTCGGATAAAAAAACAGTAATAGGATTGGCTGATTTTTTAGTAGAAAACGGATACAATTGCTGGGTTTTAGAATGGCGAAGTCATGGAAATAGTCCAAAATCGACAACTCAATTTGATTTTGAAACCATCGCTTTAAATGACATTTATAGTTCATTTGACTATTTAGTTCATAAATTGAAAATTACTAATTTAAGTTGCATAACCCACAGCGGTGGAGGAATTTGCTTGACGATGTTCTTGTTGCAGTATACAAATTTTCAACAATATGTTGATTCAATCGTGCTGTTTTCTTGTCAAGCGTTTAGTATAAACTATTCAAAATTAAATTATACCAAGCTTTTAACTGCAAATTTTTTTTCTGGTTTATTGGGAATTGTTCCAGGCAAAAGATTAAAAATTGGTAACCATAACGAAACGTACTTCACCATGCGGCAATGGTTTAATTGGAATTTAAAAAGTAAGTTTAAAGGAAAAGACTTTGATTATTTACCCAAAATGAAAACCCTAAGAATGCCAATCTATTCCATTTGTTCAGTAAATGATAAATTTATTTCTCCGCCAAAAGCATGCGAAACTTTTTTAGACGCATTTGATAATGAAAAAAATGTTTTTGAATGTTGTAGTCTATTGAGTGGATATCTTGAAGATTACAATCATTCACGCATAATCTTATCGAAAAATTCTAGAAAGGAAATATATCCTAAAGTACTAAATTGGTTGATTTCTAACGAATGATATTTTTTTAAGTTTAGAAAAATGTTTTTTTATTGCACAATTCCCTAGCCCGTATTGCAGCGGAAATCTTTGTGCCGTTGCGGTTTAGTTTTTTCTTAAAAGCGGGAAGCGACCCACGGAAGCTCTCCCGATTTTTTAGAAAAACAAACCGGAACAAACAAAATTGGAGCGGAAAGACGGAATAGCTTCTAATAAAAAAAAAGCGTATATTTGCACGCAATTTAACTACAAATTGCAACCATGAAAGCACACTCGACAAAAATCATCGGCGAAGGTTTAACTTACGATGATGTTCTGCTGATACCAAACTACTCTGAAGTTTTACCCCGCGACGTAAGCATTCAATCTAAATTTTCCCGAAACATTACACTCAACGTTCCAATTGCCTCAGCTGCAATGGATACCGTGACCGAAAGTTCGATGGCGATTGCCATGGCTCAAGAAGGCGGTATTGGCGTTTTACATAAAAATATGTCGATTGAACAACAAGCGGCGAAAGTTCGAAAAGTGAAAAGGGCAGAAGCCGGAATGATTATCGATCCTGTTACTTTACCTTTAACAGCAACAGTTGGCGATGCAAAAGCAGCGATGCGTGAATTTAGCATTGGCGGAATTCCGATTGTAGATGAAAACGGAATTTTAAAAGGAATTGTGACCAATCGTGATTTGCGTTTTGAAAAGATAAATTCCCGTTCCATTTTAGAAGTGATGACGACTGAAAATTTAATCACCGCTGAAGAAGGAACAACTTTGCAACAAGCCGAAGGAATTTTACAGCAAAATAAAATTGAAAAACTTCCGGTAATTGATAAAAACTACAAATTAGTGGGGTTAATCACCTTTCGGGATATTACAAAATTGACTCAAAAACCAATTGCGAATAAAGATAAATTTGGTCGTTTGCGTGTGGCTGCTGCTCTTGGAGTGACGGCTGATGCGTTAGAACGTGCCACAGCTTTGGTGAATGCGGGTGTGGATGCGGTTATAATCGACACAGCTCACGGACATACGCAAGGTGTGGTAACGGTTTTAAAGCAAGTGAAAGCAAAATTCCCTAATTTGGATGTGGTGGTTGGAAATATCGCTACACCCGAAGCGGCATTATATTTAGTTGAAAACGGAGCCGATGCGGTGAAAGTTGGAATCGGACCCGGTTCAATTTGTACCACACGAGTGGTTGCCGGAGTTGGATTTCCACAATTTTCTGCGGTATTGGAAGTTGCAGCTGCCATAAAAGGTAGCGGAGTTCCGGTAATTGCGGATGGTGGAATTCGTTATACAGGAGATATACCAAAAGCGATTGCTGCCGGAGCTGATTGTGTGATGTTAGGTTCGTTATTAGCCGGAACAAAAGAATCGCCAGGTGAAACCATTATTTTTGAAGGAAGAAAATTCAAATCGTATCGCGGAATGGGTTCGGTGGAAGCGATGCAAGAAGGATCAAAGGATCGTTACTTTCAAGATGTGGAAGATGATGTGAAGAAACTAGTTCCGGAAGGAATTGTGGGCCGAGTTCCATACAAAGGCGAATTAAACGAAAGTATGCAACAATTCATTGGCGGTCTTCGTGCCGGAATGGGTTATTGTGGAGCAAAAGATATTCCGACCTTACAAGAAACAGGCAGATTTGTGCGAATTACAGCTAGTGGAATAGGGGAAAGCCATCCGCATAATGTGACGATTACGAAGGAAGCTCCGAATTATTCGAGGTAATTTTTATAAAACCATAAAAAGTATAAAAACCATTAAGGTATTAAGTGTCATTAAGCAATGTAGACTTAATGCAATTTAATACCTTAATGGTTTAAAAAATGATGTGTTTTTAAATTTATGGTAAGGTTTCGTGGTTTTTCATTGGGCATTATCTGCTAGTGAGACAGGATTACCTTCGGTGAACCTGAGTGGGGGAAACCTTACCCAAAACAAAAATCCTTGACACTTACAAAAGTAAACTTTTTATTTTTAGTTGAATTTTGTGGTAAGGTTTCTTAGAATTTCATAGGACATTATCTGCTAGAGATAGAGGATTACCTTCGGTGAGCCTGAGTGGGGGAAACCTTACCCAAAACAAAAACCCCTGACACTTACAAAAGTAAACTTTTGACGTGTCAGGGATTTTTGTTTTGTGGGGAGAGCAGGATTCGAACCTGCGAAGATGTAATCAGCGGATTTACAGTCCGCCCTCGTTGGCCGCTTGAGTATCTCCCCCCTGCATTATGCGGTTGCAAATATAGAATTGTTTTTACATTGTACAAACCTTTTTTATTGATAATTTTTAAGAAAATGATAAGCGTTTGGGAATGAGTAGAATAAAAAAATCCCCAAATAGGGGATTTTAGTTTATTATCTGCTTCTAAAATTATGAACCTAATAGTTCAATAACTTTAGCTTTTAACTCGTCTCCTCTTAAGTCTTTGGCAACAATTTTTCCGGAAGCATCCAAAATAAAAGTAGCCGGAATACTTTGAACATTGTATTTCTTTGCGATTGGATCACTCCAATACTGTAAGTTAGAAACTTGTGGCCATGTTAGTTTGTCAGCTAAAATAGCATCTTTCCATTTTTGACTGTCACCTTCTTTTTCCAAAGAAACTCCAATAATGTTTAATCCTTTGTCATGAAGTTCATTGTATAAAGCCACTACATTCGGATTTTCTTTACGACAAGGAGCACACCAAGAAGCCCAAAAATCAATGATTGTTACTTTTCCTAATGATTCTTTTAACGAAACTATTTTTCCTTCCGGATTAGGGGCAGAGAATTCTGGAGCTGCTTTCCCTACCTCGGCGGAACTTCTATTTGAAATTAATTCACCAACACTTTTACCTGGTTTTGTATCTTTAACAGATTTATCAAGATTATTGAATGTTTTTTGAAGTTTTTCAAAGTCTGCATCAGGTTGCATTAACATGTTTTGTATCATTAAAACACTGATGAATGCTTTTGGGTTACTTTCTGCGAATTTGATGTTATAATCTTTAAGTTCGTCATTCAATTTCACAAAATTATCTCTTAAACTATTCATAGTCATGGAATCGTTTGTTTGCATGGCCAATTCCATTTTTTCCTTATTTAAGGTTCTAAAGTCGGCAATTTTTTTCTGAATAGCGTTTTGATCTTTATTGTAAATAGCGAATTGCTCATTATTATAGGATCCTCCGATAATCGATTTATTGATGCTATCTTTGAAAGCTTTTATGTTAATTTCACCGTTTTCTAAAACGAATACTAATTTCCCTTGAACACTATCAATTTGAATAAAACGTAATTCTGGTTCATTTGTAGTTCCCTTAAACTCAAACTTTCCATTTATAATAATAGCGGTATCGGTTGGTTTTACTCCCATTCCGTTTTCGTCTAAAGTTTCTAAGATAGCAAGTTTTCCATCTGCAATACCTTCAACAGTTCCACTAACAATAAATTCATTCTCATCTAATTTGTTACATGCTACAAATAAAGATGCTGTAATAAGTAATACAAGTATTTTTTTCATTTTTATGATTATTAATTTCATTTGCAAAAGTATCTAAAATATTAAACTAGAGTAGCACAGATTAACTTATTTTTAAACTTATTTACTAGCTTTTTTGAATTGGTTAAAAATGAATTTGTTGAGAATATAAAATTTATTACTTTTAGTGAAAATGAATAATGTAATTTATGTCAGTGAATAGCACCATCAAATGGGGAATAATTGGTTGTGGAAACGTAACTGAAAAAAAAAGTGGCCCTGCCTATTCAAAAATAGAGGGTTTTGAATTGTTTGCCGTGATGCGAAGAGATGCGGAAAAAGCAAAAGACTATGCTCTTCGACACAATGTTCCACATTATTTTACAAATGCAGACGAGTTGATTAATCATCCTGAAATTGATGCTGTTTATGTTGCAACTCCGCCAGACACACATAAATTTTATGCTTTGAAAGTCGCTCAAGCCGGAAAAACGTGTTGCATCGAAAAGCCAATGGCGGTTGATTATCAGGAATGTTTAGAAATTTTAAGAGCTTTTGAAGATAAAAATTTGCCTTTGTTTGTTGCTTATTACCGTAGATCGTTGCCTCGATTTAATCAAATTAAGCAATGGCTAGAGAAAGTCGAAATTGGCGAAATACGTCATATTAGTTGGTATTTAAGTAAAACTCCTTCTCCAATTGATTTAGCTCAAATAGACAATTGGCGAACCGATTCTAAAATTGCTCCTGGCGGCTATTTTGAAGATTTAGCCAGTCATGGACTCGATTTATTTGTGCATTATTTTGGAGAAATTACTTCGGTTAACGGAATTTGTTTAAACCAGCAAAAATTATATTCCTCAAAAGATGCTATTGTTGCAAACTGGTTGTATAAATCGGGTGTAACCGGATCAGGAACTTGGAATTTTGGCAGTTTTGAACGAAAAGATAAAGTAGAAATTATCGGTAGTAAAGGTAAAATTGAATTTGCAGTTTTTGATGAGGTTCCACTTTTACTTACTAATCAAAATGGCACAAAAGAAGTTTTTATCAATCATCCTGAAAATATCCAGTTGTATCACGTTCAAAATATGCGTGATCATCTTTTGGGAATTTCTGTTCATCCTTCTCTCGGAAAATCTGCCGCTCATACCAATTGGGTGATGGATAAAATTTTAGGGCTATAATAATTTTTAGACGTTATTAAATTTCAAATACAACGTAAATAACACTTAAAAACGGTTTTTCCACATTTTTACTACTAATAATTTATTGTATCAAGCACTAACTTTTTTGTAAAAATTGCAGAAGTTTTAGTTGATTGATTTATAATAAATATTGCTTTGAGTTCTTAAATAAAATATTTTTTAGTAGTTTATTATAGTTGAAACAGTCTATTTCACTTTTATGTAACATACGTTACAACTTTTATTATGTGGATGACCTACTTTTGAAAAAACTATTACTTTATGAAAGTTCTTAAGTTCATATTATTCGTATTATTTTTGACTAGTTGCCAAAATGGTAAAAAGGAATATCAAACAGTAGAAGAACAAAATGCTATTGCTCCTCCTTTTGATCCACTTGAAGCGAAAAAACTCATGGAAACCCATTGTTATCTATGCCATAGTCCCTCAGCTAATGAAAATCAAGGTAGAATTGCTCCGCCAATGGTGGCCATCAAAGCCAGGTATATTGATCGAGAAGGGTATAATAAAGCCGAATTTATTGAAAATGTGAAAGCGTTTGTAGCCAATCCAACAGAAGACAAAGCCTTAATGTATGGTGCGGTAAAAAAACACGGACTAATGCCCAAACAATCTTTTCCTGAAGGTAGTATTGAAAAAATTGCTGCTTTTATGTATGACTATCATATTGAAGAACCTGGATGGTTTGAAGCCCATTGGGAAGGTCACGGTAATAAAAATTGGATACAATCCGGTAAAAAATATGAAGAAGGTGAAATTGAAAAAACTTATGCTGATATCGGATTGGAATATGCTTTGAGCACCAAAAAAATATTGGGTAAAAATTTAATGGAAGCGATTCAACAAAAGGGAACAATGGAAGCCTTGACCTTTTGTAACATTCAAGCGATCCCTTTAACGGATAGTATGTCTACACAGTTTAATGCTACCATAAAAAGGGTTTCTGACAAGAATCGAAACCCTAATAACAAAGCTAATGCAGAAGAATTACACTATATTGCTCAATTTAAAAAAGATTTGGTTGACAAAAAAGACATCAAACCTATTGTTCTTGAAAAAGGAGATAATATTCAATTTTATTATCCGATTGAAACCAACACATTGTGTTTGCAATGCCATGGAAAACAAATCAAACCGGAAGTGCGACGTCAAATTTTGAAATTATATCCCAGGGATTTAGCGGTTGGATATGATGAAAATGAAGTGCGTGGGATTTGGAGTATTTCTTTTAAAAAATAATTTAAAAAGTTAAAAATGAACGTATTTATTGAGGTCGAAAATATTAAATGTGGTGGTTGTGTGAATAGCATAAAATCAAATTTATTAAAGATTGATCAAGTGGATGATGTAGAAATTAGTATTGAAGAAAACACCATTTTTGTAACGGGTTTAGTTCAAAAATCTGCTATATTGTCTAAATTAAATGAATTAGGTTACCCTGAAAAAGGAACTAATTCTGTCTTAAAAAAAGCTAAATCATATGTAAATTGCGCTATTGGTAAACTAAATGAATAAAAAAGGAATAATTATCACGGGAATTGGGGTTGTAATCGGACTGATTTTGGGTTATGCCTATTATCATTATATTGGTTGTTTGAGTGGAACTTGTGCCATCACCTCCAAACCATTAAACAGCACTTTATATGGAGGTTTAATGGGTGGTTTATTGTTTAATTTGTTTGTAACTTCCCCCAAGAAAAAAGAATGATGAAACAATTTTGGGACGAACGTTATGCTGAAAAGGAGTTTGCTTACGGTAAAGAACCAAACCAATTTCTAAAAGAAAATCTTCACAAATTACCCAAAGGTAAAATTTTATTTGTGGACGAAGGAGAGGGGAGAAATGCTGTTTTTGCAGCTCAAAATGGATACGAAGTTGTTGCCTTTGATTATAGTGAATCGGCTAAAAATAAGGCCTTAACTCTTGCAAAAGAGCAAAATGTTCGGCTCGATTATTTGGTTTCTGATGTGATGGATGTACCTTTTGAAACTGAAAGTTTTGATGCGATGGTATTCATTTTTGCCCATTTTCCGACAATTATTCGCAAACAAGCTCATCAAAAGTTAGTCTCTTTTCTCAAACCCAATGGCAAAATTTTGTTTGAAGCTTTTGAAAAAAGTCAACTGCAATTTACTTCCGGAGGACCAAAAGAACTAGCCATGCTATTCTCCGAAGAAGAAGTAAAAGAGGAATTTTCGTTCGTTGGTTTCGATTTTCTAAAAACAGCAATTATTGATTTAACCGAAGGTCCGTATCACCAAGGAAAAGGTGTGGTCATTCGGTTTATTGGAACAAAACATGAAAAAAACGAGTAAAGATTACATTTTTGTTTTTATCCAATTTCTTCTTTTTGGAGCTTATACGTTTGATTTTTTTCAACCATTAGTAATTCCAAAACAGTTAGCAACATTAGGAATGGTGATTGCTTTTATCGGTTTTATGATTGCACTGTTGACTGTTTTTGAATTGAAAACCAACTTAACTGTTTTTCCAACTCCAACCCAAAAAGCGGTTTTACTAACGCATGGCTTTTTTCGATACAGTCGTCATCCCATTTACTCCGGAATTTTAATGGTAGCGTTTGGTTATGCACTTTATAAGTATTCAATTTATAAACTTTTAATTGCTGGTTTGTTATTCATTTGGTTTTATTTGAAATCAAGTTATGAAGAAAAACAACTTGCTGAAAAATTCAATACGTATAAGGAATATCAGGAGAACGTAGGACGGTTTTTTCCTAAGATAAAATAACCTCAAGTTTTTATGCTTGAGGTTATTTTTTTGACTAAAACTTATAATTCACAAATAATGTGAAATTTCTTCCGGGTTCAGTAATTGGACTTCTGCCAAAACCACTCAAGTTATTAAATGCAAATGTCAAGTGGTTGTTATAAAATTGGTCAAAAGCATTTAAAACTCCGACTCCAATATTCAATTTTTTAAATACTTTAAATCCTGCTTTTACATCCAAAATTTCGTAACCTCTCGTTTCGATTTCGTCAAAACTTTGTGATGTTTTTGGCTGTCTAGCGGTTAAGTTATAATGAATGCTAAACCAATATTTTTCTCTTTCATAGCCAATTTTAAATCGTGTAACCAATGGAGGTGTCAACGGTAAACTTTCGTTAAAATCTTTATTCTCGGTATATACATAAGCAACTTCCGTCAACAAATTAAAATAGTTGTGAAATTTTACATCTAGATATGCTTCAAATCCGGTTTTCATTGCATGGTCAATATTTCTAAAGACTTTTGGATGTATGGGAGGTGAAGTAGGATTGTACTTTCTAACAAGACTTTCATCAACAACGCCTAAAATATAATTTTCATAAATTGAATAATAAACCGAAGTTCCATAGTTGATTTGATTTAAAGTTTTGTTTTCAAATTCTTTTTTACCATTATAACTAATTTCCATTTGGTTGTTTACTTCTGCTTTTAAATTCGGATTTCCAATGTATTCATAAGGGTCTCGTCCAATGTTAAAAAAAGCAATAAAACGTTCTTCTATTGAAGCAGAACGAGTTCCTCTTCCTAATGAAACTTCAACTGATTTTGAATTGGATAGGTTGTGTTTATATGAAATATTTCCACTGTAATTGGTTTCATTACGTTTGTCAACTAACGGATATAATTCGGCAAAATCATCATCTAAATCTCTAGCTTCAGAGTTGACAAAGTCTAACCGAGAACCCAACGTTAAAGTAGATTTATCTGATATATAATATTTACTTTCAGCAAATAGACCAAATGTATTGGTGTAACTATCTTGCCAAATTTTGTCATAAAATGAGAGTGGACTTGGAAGAGGATTTCCCATCATGTTTGTTTTTACTAAACGATTTCTTCCACCATCTCGGCTCAAATTCACTACATCAAGTCCACTAAATAATTTCCATTTTGTGCCTAGATCCCACTCGGTTTCCACTTTTCCGCCAATAGTTGTGGCTTCAACCAAGGCTATTGCTTCACTATTTGCAAACGAAGGTCTTCGGTAATTACTCATGATATGATCAACAAATGAGTAGTAGACCTTGGTGTCAATTGCTTTAAAATACTTGTTTGATGCATTTAATTTATAATCTAAACTTACGATAGAACTATTATCTTCATCAGTATCCATTGGTAATCCGGCATGTAAAACATCACGACCGAAGTTTTGTCTTACGCTAATTTGTACAACTTGATTTTCTGCGATATCATAACCAATTTTAAACCCGTAACCTAAACTTTTAAATGAAGATGGTATTTCATTTTGATTTCCGTCTTCATAATTGCCATAATCACGATAGCTCACATTTCCTAAAAAATGAAATTTATTTACTTTACTCATTAAAGAGAGCATGTTGACAACAGAGTTTCCGTTACTTTCATAACCGGATGAGAGGTTTCCCGCTAATTTTGATTCACATTTGTTTGCCGAATTGGTAACCATATTGATAACGCCTCCAAAGTTTGTCCCATATCTTACCGAAAAAGGACCTTTTATAATTTCAATTCGTGATACTTCTTCAGGATTTATGAGTGTGGTAATGGGGTCCATTCGGTTCGGACAGGCATGGTAGGCTTTTATACCGCCATCATATTGAATATTCAATTGCTCATATTGTGTGGCTCTAAAAGAAGGGTCAACAGCATAGTTCCCGCGTTTTATTAATGAAAATCCATTTATATCTTGAAACAATTCCCCTGTGTTTTTAGGTTGAACTACTTTTTCTTGATAATCTGATTTTACTACCACTTGAGAGGGATCTTTTTTGCCATCTCCGGTTACAATTACTTCTTTCAAAGGAATCGTTTTTTTACTAACAGTATCGATTGTTTGGGTTGTAGCGTTTTCATTTTGTTGTGCAATGCACAGTGTGGTGCTAAAAAAAATAGCACCAATTATATTTCGCATGATAATTTGGTTTAAAAGTTACTTAAAAATCTTTTTTTTTTTTAAACAAATAACTTTTGGGTGGGGGGTAATCTGTTAGTTGAAAACTAGAATTAAAGTTTTTTTCTAAACTAAATATCAATTTTTGTTTTTCTGAAAAAGAAAAAAAACAAATTTCTTGCTCATTTATTTGATTGAAAATTATTTCTCTATCCAATAAATTAGTGATGGGAATCTTGTTTTTGGAATCTTCTTTAACTATTTTAGATAAGTGACATTTACCGTTACATTCTAGTAAAGGCTTGTCTTTGTTAGTACAATATTTTTCTGTAAATGACTTGTTATCTATGCTATATTCAATAACATAAAATGAAAGGCGAAATTGATAAATCAACACCGAAATAACAATCAAGGGTAAAAGGATATTTTGAAAATAATTTTTCACTAAAATATTTTGGTAAAGGTATTCCTCCTCATTTTGGAAATCAATGACAAATATCAGGGAGATTTTTAAAGAACTTGGTAACAAAGGTTACCTAAAGATAAGATGAACACCAGTACTTTTACCAAAAAGTTTTACTATGAAAAAATTACTTTTCACTAACTGGCATCTAATGCGGTGGATTCGATTGATTATCGCTATCGGAATTGCTTACCATGCCATAACCACACAACAGTATTTTTTCTTATTCTTTGCGGCTTTTTTTCTTTTTCAAGCCTTGTTTAATACGTGTAGTAGTGGAAATTGTCAACTACCTAAGTCTAAATAAAGAAGAATCATTAAATCAACAATAAGTTATGATAAGCTTATTGTATTAAAATTAGACTAATGTAACATTTGTTGCTTTTTATCTTCTTGATTCAGTTTACTTTAGTAAAATATTTCAGAAAAAATGACAAAAATTGTAGTTTTAGGAGCAGGAATTGCCGGACATACGGCAGCGGCTCATTTACGTAGAAAATTATCTAAAGAACACGAAGTTTTAGTGGTTTCTCCCAATCGAAATTACCAATGGGTTCCTTCTAATATTTGGGTGGGAATTGGACGAATGAAGTCAAAAGAAGTAATCTTTCCTTTGGAACCTTTATATAAGCGAAAAGGAATTGGTTACAAACAAGCCAAAGCAGTTTCTTTTCATCCTGAAGGCGATGCAACAGAAAATAAATCGTTTATTTTAGTTGAAGGAGTGTATGGAGAAAGTCTCGGTAAACAAGAAAAAGTGACGTATGATTATCTAATTAATGCAACCGGCCCAAAATTAGCATTTGATTTAACAGAAGGTTTACTTCCGGCAACCAATAAAGTATATTCGGTTTGTACTTATGATCATGCGGAACATGCTTCTGACGCTCTTCATAAATTAATAAATCAATTAAAAAAATCCGATAAAAAATCAAAAATTCTTATCGGAACCGGACATGGAAAAGCAACCTGTCAAGGTGCTGCCTTTGAATATATTTTGAATGTAGAAAAAGAACTGCAAAAATTTGGTGTTCGCGATAAAGCAGAAATTACGTGGATTTCCAACGAATATGAATTGGGCGATTTTGGAATGGATGGAATGTTGATGGAATACAACGGATTCAACATGAAATCGAAAGACATGATCGAAATGATTTTTGAAGACCGTGGAATAAAATGGATTTTAGGGGCAGCTGTTCAAAAAGTGGAAGACGGAAATGTACATTACGAAAATTTAGAGGGAGAATTTAAAACAGAAACCTTTGATTTTGCGATGCTGATTCCTGCATTTTCCGGTCATGGATTTCAAGCGTATGACAAAACCGGACAAAACATTACCGAAAAATTATTCAAAGGATTTATGGTTGTTGATGCTGATTATACTTCAAAACCTTATGAAGAATGGTCGGTTCAAGATTGGCCGGAAACCTATCAAAACCCGAGCTACAAAAATATTTTTGCACCCGGAATTGCTTTTGCACCGCCACATTCCATTTCAAAACCCAGAAAAAGCAAAAACGGCACTGAAATTTTTCCTTCTCCACCCAGAACCGGAATGCCTTCCGGAATTACAGCCAAACTAGTAGCCGATAATATTATTGATTCTATTAAACTCGGAAAAGAATCGTTACACCACAAAGGGTCATTAGGAAATATGGGAGCAGCTTGTATTGCTTCTGCCGGTTATGGACTAACACAAGGAAGTGGCGTAAGTATAACTACTTATCCCATTGTACCCGATTATAAAAAATATGGCGAAACAGGCGGTCGCGATATAAAGAAAACATTTGGTGATATTGGTTTGGCCGGACATTGGGTAAAACTATCACTGCACTACGCTTTTCTCTATAAAGCAAAAATGAAACCTTTTTGGTGGTTGATTCCTGAATAAATTAATACCGTAATAAAAAATATTAATATGCAAAGAATATCTATTTCCCAAAAAAGAAAAATGCAAAATCCATTTTTACAGTTTTTTAAGTTTTTCTATTTAAATATCAGAATATTAAAAATTGTCGCCGGAGGTCATGGTGGCACACGAACGTAAATTGTTTCGAGAGGTTGAAATAATGTTTATTAGTTGACTAAGCAAGTGTTTTTTTTTAGACACTTGCTTTTTATATTTATCGTATCACTGTAACAAATGTTACTGCGCATCTTTTCTCGTTGATTTAATTTTGCTTCGTTAATAAGAAATAATAAATGAAACAATTAATAAATAGTCTACCATTCGGTATAATGATAGTTGTTGTGTCTGCTTTTGGTCAAGATACCTTAAAACTATCCAGAACCGATTTATCAACCAAACTGGCAGAGCAAAATCTTCAACTCAAAATCTCAAATCAAACTTTTGAATCGGCTCGTTCGGATTATCGCCAATCCAATGCTCTTTTTTTACCGAGTATTTCTGCTTCGCATACGGCAATCACAACTACAAATCCATTGATGGCATTTGGTTCAAAATTGAATCAGGAAATTTTAACGCAAGCTGATTTTAATCCTGCTTTGTTGAATGATCCTTCTCAAGTGCAAAATTATGCTACCCGAATTGAAGTGCTTCAACCGATTTTTAATGCCGATGGTTTATACGAAAGAAGAGCTGCCAAATCAAAAATGGAAGCCTATCAATTGCAAACCGAACGTACTAAAGAATACTTGGAATTGGAGGTAAACAAAGCGTTTATGCAATTGCAATTGGCCTACAAAGCCGTTGGTGTTGTAGAAAAAGCGAATTCTACTGCACAAGCTAACTTGAATTTGGTCAACAATTATTTCAAACAAGGCATGCTTCAAAAAACAGATTTATTGGATGTGCAAGTACGTGTGAATGAAATCACCAATCAATTATCGTATGCCAAAAGTAATGTGCGAAATGCATCAGATTATTTAGCTTTCTTATTAAACGAAGATACCAAAGGCGGCATTTATAAACCGGTTGAAAATTTAGAAAACGAAATTAATCCTTCTTTGGAAATGGCTCAATTGTCCGCATCAAGAAAAGATTTTTTAGCCATGGAAAAATCAACTGAAGCGTATAGAAATATGATGACTTCCGGAAGAATGAGTTTTTTACCTCGTTTGAATGCTTTTGGAACGTATGAATTATACGATACCGAAATCTTTCAATTTGGAGCAAATGGTTATACAGTAGGAGCTCAATTGTCTTGGAATTTATTTGACGGTTACAAATCCATCGGAAAATTTGAAAAATCGAAAGTTGAATTTCAAAAGGCCGAAACTGAAGCGGAACAATACAAAAAACAAAGTCAACTAGAACTCAACAAAACGAATCGCCAATTGGCTGATGCTCAAAATAAAGTAGCACTTTCTAAATTGGCCTTTGAACAAACGCAAGAAAGTTTCAGAATTCGCCAAAATAGATTTACACAAGGGTTGGAAAAAACAACTGATTTATTGATGACTGAAACGCAAACAGCTCAAAAAGAATTGGAATATTTACAAGCGGTTTTTGAATACAATTTCACCAAAATGTATATAGAATTTTTAACAAAATAATCATAGAAGGAACACGGATAAAATAAATTTTAAAAATTTTAAAAATTTCTTAGATCTGTGTTCAAGAAAAAAAATATTAAAAAATAAATTCAACCTTATGAAAATCAAAATAGCAATCTTATCCTTTGTGTCAGCAGCATTCCTTTTTTCCTGCGGAAGCGATCAAAAAGAAGTCAAAACATTACCTGCTATTGCAGTAAAAGTAAATGGTTCAATAGAAAATTCATCCAGTCCATTTGTGACGGCAAGTGGTAAAATTGAAGCCGAAAACAGTGCCAACGTGAGTACCCGAATGATGGGCTACGTAACCAAAGTACATGTGAAAGTGGGACAAAAAGTTGGAGCCGGACAATTGTTAGTAAGCATTAACAATACCGATTTACAAGCCAAAAAAGCACAAGTGGATGCTTCTATTTTACAAGCAACTGCCGGGTATAACAATGCCAAAAAAGATTACGATCGTTTTGTAAACTTGTTTGCTCAGCAAAGTGCTTCTCAAAAAGAATTAGATGACATGACCGCTCGTTTTGAAATGGCAAAAGCCGGTTTAGAAGGTGCCAAACAAATGCGTAATGAGGTCATGGCTCAATTTAATTATGCTAATATCACTGCTCCTTTTGGCGGAATAATTACCAATACATTCATCAAAGAAGGCGACATGGCTAATCCGGGAATGCCGTTAGTGAGTGTGGAAGGTTCCGGGAAATTACAAGTGACCACTATGGTTTCTGAAAGTGATATTTCAAAAATTAAACAAGGAATGCCGGTTTCCATCATTATCAAATCAATGAATAAAAAAGTTTCGGGAAAAGTTTCGGAAGTGAGTCTATCAGCCAAAAACACAGGCGGACAATATTTAGTGAAAGTGAATTTAGATGAAATGGATAAAACCATTCTTTCCGGAATGTTTGTCAACGTGCAATTTCCAATTGAAAAAATAGCAGATGCAAATGAAGGTTCAGAACAAGTATTAGTTCCCGAATCGGCATTAGTAAAACAAGGTCAGCTCACCGGAATTTATACCGTTGCTAACAATACAGCTATTTTGCGATGGTTGCGAATTGGAAAAACCTACGGCGACAAAGTAGAGGTCCTTTCCGGATTATCCTCCAAAGAACCGTATATCGTTTCGGCAGAAGGGAAATTGTTTAACGGGGCGAAAGTGAGTGTTCAGTAAATAGTAAACAGTTTTCAGTCGCAGTTTTCAGTTTACAATAACTTGAAACCTGAAACTTGAAACTTCAAACAAATAAAAACATGCAAGAAGGTATCTCAGGCAAAATTGCCAATTTCTTTATCAATTCCAAACTAACCATTTTGTTAATGGTGGCTTTGATGGTGATTGGCGTATATAGTTCGTTCTTAATTCCAAGAGAAGAAGAACCACAAATTAATGTTCCCATGGCCGATGTACTGATTGGTTATCCCGGAGCAACACCGGCAGAAGTAGAAAGTCGTGTCATCAAACCGTTAGAAAAAGTTTTATCAAACATCAAAGGTGTTGAACATTTGCACAGCATGGCGATGAATGGACAAGCGATGATTATTGTTCAATTTTATGTAGGCGAAGACATTGAACGTTCCTACGTTAAATTGTATGATGAATTAGCCAAACACGAACATATTTTTCCGCAAGGCGTTTATAAACCCATGGTGAAAACGCGTTCAATCGATGATGTTCCGATGTTAGGATTAACATTATGGAGTGAAAAATACGATGATTTTGAAATTCGACAATTGGCAGAAGAAGTCACTTCGGAAATTGAAAAAGTAAAAGATGTTGCGATTACCAAAGAAATTGGCGGACGAACCCGCGAGTTGAAAGTGGTTTTGGACAAAGATAAAATGGCCGAAAACAAAGTCGATGCGTTGGGAATTATGCAAATGATTCAAGCCAATAACGGTTCTTCGCAGTCGGGAAGCTTTGTGCAAAACGACACGGAATATTTAATCACTACCGGACGATTTTTAGAATCTGCCGAGGATGTAGAAAATTTGGTAATTGGTGTTAACCAAAACATGCCGGTGTATTTGAAACAAGTAGCAACGGTAAAAGACGGACCGGGAACTGCCAAAAGTTATGTGTCGTTTGGCTATGGAAAAGCAAATGAAAAATTTACTTCTAATCCTTCCGAATATTCAGCCGTTACTATTTCTGTTGGAAAAGTAAAAGGGGCCGATGCAATGAAAATTTCGGATAAGATTTTAGAAAAAGTAGAACAACTCAAAACCAATTTGATTCCCGATGATGTGCATGTGGAAGTTACCCGAAATTATGGGGAAACGGCTTCGCACAAAGTAGGAGAGTTGTTGTTGCATTTAGGAGTTGCCATCTTGGCCGTAACAATTTTAGTGATGTTAGCCATGGGCTGGAGAGGCGGATTAGTGGTTTTCTTTTCTGTTCCGTTGACGTTTGCGTTGACTTTATTCAGTTATTATTTATTAGGTTATACGCTGAATAGAATTACGCTTTTTGCCCTAGTTTTTGTGGTGGGAATTGTGGTTGACGACAGTATCATCATCGCCGAAAACATGCACCGGCATTTCAAAATGAAGCGATTGCCGTTTAAGCAAGCGGCTATTTATGCGATAAATGAAGTAGGAAACCCAACCATTTTAGCCACATTCACCGTCATTGCGGCGATTCTTCCGATGGCTTTCGTATCCGGAATGATGGGCCCTTACATGAGTCCGATGCCAATTGGAGCTTCCATTGCCATGATTTTATCGTTGTTTGTTGCGTTAACCGTGACGCCTTATTTGGGTTATCATTTATTAAGAGAAAAAGACGAACAAGAACACAAAGAAGAACAAGGTTTAGAAACTTCTCGTATTTATAGAATTTACAACAAATTAGAACGACCGTTTTTAGAAAGCTCTAAGAAAAGAATGGTCATGTTGGGAATTACCACGGTATTGCTTATTGGTTCGGTTTTGATGTTCTTTACCAAATCGGTCGCAGTAAAAATGCTTCCTTTTGATAATAAAAATGAATTTCAGGTAGTGATTGATATGCCGGAAGGTACAACGTTAGAACGAACGGCAGCCGTTACCAAAGAAATTGCACAATATCTTTCAACAGTTCCCGAAGTAGTAGATTATCAAAATTATATTGGAGCTTCTGCACCGATAACCTTTAACGGCTTAGTGCGTCATTACGATTTGCGTGGTGGTAGCAATATGGCAGACATTCAAGTGAATTTATTACACAAAGAAGACCGTGATTTACAAAGTCATGACATTGCCAAAATCGTTCGTCCGGAAGTACAAAAAATTGCCAAAAAATATGGTGCGAATGTAAAAATCATTGAAGTTCCACCCGGACCTCCTGTGCTTTCTACTTTGGTTGCAGAAATTTACGGCCCCAATTATGAGGAGCAAATTAAAGTGGCTAAACAAGTGAAAACAATTTTGGAAACTACTCCGGACATTGTGGATATCGATTGGATGGTGGAAGATGCTCAAACAGAATACCGTTTGGAAGTAGACAAAGAAAAAGCCATGTTGAACGGCATTGCTCCGCAGCAAGTGGTGGGTAATTTGACGTATTTGTTGCGAGAGATGCCCGTTTCCAATTTGTATGACGAACGTTCTAATAACCCGGTGGGTATTGTGTTATCGCTTGACGATCAAGATAAAACGTCTTTGCAAGATATTCAAAACTTGAAAATTAAAGGGGCACAAGGCAATGTGGTTCCGGTGAGTGATTTGGTGAAAGTAGAGGAGAGTACCTTACAAAACACTATCTATCGCAAAGATCAAAAACGGGTTGTTTATGTCACCGCAGACATGGCCGGTGATTTAGAAAGTCCCGTGTATGCCATTTTGGGAATGGAAGAAAAACTTCAAAAAATGAATCTACCAAAAGGCTATTCCATCAATGAATTATATATGGAGCAACCTTCCGATGAAAGCAATTTCACTGTAAAATGGGATGGAGAATGGCAAATTACCTTAGAAGTTTTCCGTGATTTAGGCGTGGCTTTCTTAGTTGTAATTTTGGTGATTTATATGTTGATTGTAGGTTGGTTCCAAAACTTTAAAACGCCTATTGTGATGATGTTAGCCATTCCGCTTTCGTTGGTAGGAATTGTGTTAGGTCACTGGTTGTTGGGAGCTTTCTTCACGGCAACTTCATTCATCGGAATGATTGCTTTAGCTGGAGTAATGGTTCGAAACTCTGTTTTATTAATCGACTTTATCGAAATCAGATTAAACGACGGAATCGAATTAAAACAAGCCATCATCGAAGCCGGAGCCGTGCGAACTACGCCCATTTTATTAACCACCGGAGCCGTTGTAATTGGAGCATCTATAATTTTATTTGACCCTATTTTCCAAGGTTTAGCCATCTCGTTAGTAGCCGGAGCGATTGTATCGACGTTGTTGACTTTAATTGTAGTTCCGTTGATTTATTACATGACAGAACGCAAAAAATGGGAGAAGAATAGTGATTAGTCCTTAGTGAAACCTCAGAACCTTAGCACCTTAAAAAAATGAAACTAGTCTTATTAACCGCTGTCCATTCTTTCAAACGAGAGATACAGCATTTGCTCAAACAATCCGGTGTAAAAACCTATTCGTATCGTGAGGTAACCGGATTTAAAGATGTGTCAGAAGAAGCCTTGGCATCCAATTGGTTTGGAAGTGAAATCAACGAAAACGAATCCATTGCTTTTTATGCTTTTGTGCCGGTTGAAAATTTGGAAAAATTATATGAATTAATCCTAATATTCAATCAAGAATTAGAAACCAAATCAAAAGTGCATTTGGCAACATTTAGTATAGAAAAATTTATATAAAAGGTAGTAAGGTGCTGAGGAATTGAGGGTCTAAGTTAAAAATAGTCCTCAACCTCAGAACCTTAGAGCCTCAGAACCTTAGAACCTTAAAAAAAATGAAAAACAGAATCGTACGCGGCATCGCAGGAACATTTATTATCATTAGTTTATTATTAGCAATTTATGTCAACCAAAATTGGTTGTGGTTTACCGCTTTTGTGGGAGCCAATTTATTGCAATCTTCCTTAACCAAATGGTGTTTAATGGATGACATTTTAACTAAAATATTCAAGGTAAAAGATTAAGTACCTGTTGTCTTTTATCGAATAGAACCCTATGCAATGTATAGGGTTTTTTTAGGTCAATTTTTTTTGTAATGACTTCAATTTGGGGCTAAATACTCAAAAATAAACTATTAAATAATTTCAATTTTTGAAAAAGCTAGAGTTTACGTAAATTAAGAAATAAAATTAATATACAAAATGTTTATTTTGTCAATTCTCCCAACAATATCCCCGAAACATTCCAAGCACTAAAACTACTGCCTTCCGGCAATCCTTGCGGAATTTGAACGCGAATCGTATGTATACCGGCAGATAAATTGCCCAATTCAATCAACATTGGATTTGTAACTGTGCCCGGACACCAATTAGAGCGGCTATAATCGGAGGATGATAAACCATTGCCAAAATTTCCAGAAGCAGGATTAAACAATCGATACGAACCGCAATCTTGTCGCCAAGGGATAAACGAAAAAGCAAGTTGTTCGTCTAAGTAAATACTATTTTTCTTAGGTACAAATTCGTCGCCGTTTTCCCAGCCGCCATGTCCGGTGGTAATGTATCGCAATTGTGCATTTTTAATCGGTTTTTCTAAATTGAAAATAACCTCTAAACCTTTCTCAACCGAAAACATGGTGGCATATTCTTGTCCGCCCATTTCCATTACATTAGTTGTATTAAAAAGTGGCAAAGCGAATGTTGTTTTTTTAGTTTCGTTTTCTTGCGGATGAATTGTAATTTCTACTGAAACCCGATGTCCGCCTTGATCATAATTACCAATAAAAGCTCCGACCCACATTTCTTGATTACTTAAAATTGGTTGTAATTCTGAAATATCCTGACGATAAGGAACTTCATTGAACCATGTTTTATCTTTTAATGAAATATGATTGTATTGCTTAATTCCAAAAGGCGTAAAAAACCGCATTAACTCTGTTAAGGGTTGATAATCATCTTGTAACACAACACCTTGATAGGTTTTTCCGTTTCCGTTTTGATAAATGGGTAAAGTATTCATACCGTTTTTTAAACCATTAAAAAAAGTATTTTCATCTTTTACAGGAATTACAAAAAGCGACCCAGTTCTGTCATAAGCATCACCGGTAGAATTTGTTTTTAGTTCCGCAAAAATAGGAGTTCCGTTTGTTATAATAGGAAATTTCACTTTACGTAAGATGATCGTTCCATTAGCGAATCGTAAAATGCTGTCGTTTGATTTTGATTGATTTGAAAAATTGATGGTTTCGTTTTCAAAGACAGAGAGCGTTACAAAACGGCTTTTCCAAAGTAAATCACGGTAGGTTAATCCGTCGGAAAAATTTGTTTTAGGTAAATCAATTTCAGCTGGTAATTTTTTTAGTTTTTCAATTTTGGTTGCAGTAATAACGAAGTTATTATTCCGGTTCATTTCTAAAACCAATCCTAAATTCTGACCTAAAACAGTTGGAGCACCTTGCACCTTGAGGTCTTTGGTGTACCACAATTCAATGGTATTAGAATTAATAATAGTTTTGGCTTTTTGACATTTATAGCCTAAAATGGTTTTTGTTTCGTTCAACAATTCAAACGATTGTTTTGCTAAAGCTAATGAATCTTGTGTTGCAATGAATTTATTCTCCGCCAAATAGGCCAATTGAATTAAGCTTTGCTTATTTCTATCAATAAACGTTTGCTCAAAAGGAAATTCATTTTTACCCGAAAAAGTTCCAACCGAACTCACCATCGTTACGGTTGAATTGGTGAAAACTAGAATAGGATCTTGGTTGTCATTTTTGGTGCCGTTGCTCCATTTTTCATACGTTATTTTATAGGATTGGCCACTTGCCGGAAGAAAATTTAAAAGAAGTAAACAAAACAATAATTTTTTCATGTAGCAGTTTTCGATTTGAATTATACGATATCAAAAGTAGCATTATAAATTAATTTATGCAGAAAATTACATGAACAATTATCCCAAAATAGTTTTTAAATTTTCAATTGTTAACGGCTTAGAAATAAAATCTTTAATTTCAGAATAGCTTTTTGCTTTGTCTTTATCTACCTGAGAAATAGATGAACTCACAATATAAATTTCAATACCCGTGAGCAATGTGTTTTCAATTTTGCAGTATTCGTCCATAAATTCCCAGCCATTCATCACGGGCATTTCGATATCTAAAAAAATAATTTCCGGAAGCTTACTTTTAGTTGCAAGAACGTTGATTATAAAATCGATGGCAGTATAACCGTTTTTTTCTACAAAAATTGTTTCGGCTAAATCAAGTTTTTCAATAATTTTTTGAGAAATTGTTCGGTATATCGGATCGTTATCAATAATTAAAACTGATTTTTTCATTTGAAATAAATTTTAAAAGTAGTTTCATTTTTTGAATTTTCCACTTGAACTTTTCCATTCAACGCTTCAATTTGTGATTTAGCAATAAACAAACCAAAACCATGATTAATATCGGTGTCGTTTTCGGGAGTTTGAAAAAGACTGAAAATTTTATCGCTAGTTTTTTCAATATTTAGTCCATCTCCTATATCTTTAATTTCCAAAACAACATAATTATTTTCTAAATAGGAAGTGACTTCAATAGTTGGAATTGTTTTTAAATCTTTGTTTTTCAAGATATAATAAAAGAAATTCATAATTATATTATCTAAATACAATTTGTTGTGATGGATAATAAGGTTGTTGGACAATAAGTTTTTAACTTTTGCTTTTCGCAAAGTAATGATGTTGTTTAGGTTAAATAGAACACTTTCTACAGCCAATTTAAGTTGAATTTTTTGTTTTTCAATACTACTATTGGTGTAGATATTGGTGATTTCATTTAAATGATGAACCGAATCGTCTAAATCGCTCGAAACCAGTTTAAGCATGTCTAAAAGTTCTTCTCTTTCTTTTGGTTTTTCAGTTATTTCTAATAAGTTAATAATCGATTGAATATTACTGGTATGTGTTCGCAAATTATGTGAAACTATATGCGAAAAATTAAAAATTCTTCGGTTTTGTTCTGTTACAATATCTAACGATTGATAAAGATTGGTTTCAATTTGTTTGGCTTGATTGATGTTGATAATAACACCTCGAATTAATTTATTTTTTGTTCTTTTATTTTTAAAATAGTTAATGATTCCTCGTACCCAAATAATTTTTCCTTTTGAAGAAATCATGCGGTATTCAAGATCTAAATAGTTATTCTTACTATTTAATGCTTTCATTTTAGTGATAACAGCCGCTTGGTCATCTGGGTAAATATGTTCTTCCCAAAATGAATTATTGCTCATGATTTCATTTTTAGAATAGCCTAAAAGATGATCAACTTTATCGCTAATAAAACTAAACTTTCCGTTTTCCTGATTAAATTCCCATACGATTCCATCAATAGAATTAATCAGTTCATTCAATTTTTTTTCAGACTCTTCCAATTTACTCAGAGTAATAACGCGTTCCGTGATATCGTCTGTTGTTATAATAATTCGTTCTAAAGATTCTTCATAACCAGAAATTGCATTCCATTGCAAATGAATGTATTTTTCTGTTCCTTTCAAGGTTTTAATTTGAGTTGTAGTTTTAAAGGAAGATTTATTTTTACAAATCATAATAATTTGTTTTTTAACGGTTTGCAACGATTCGTTAGTGAGCATTGATTGAAAGTTTTCTATCAATTCCAGTGGTGTTTTGGCTTCGTGAAGAATAAGCGATTGCTGATTCATGGTGATAATTCGGATTCTATTCACGCAGTCGGTAACAACTTCCGGATTTTCGTTGATATAGTCTTCTACTTCTTTTTTAGATTTACCAATCAAATTAAGTGAAGTTAAGTAGTTTTTTACTTCCGAATAATCTTCTTCCCAAAGCGGAATTGGCGAATCTTCAAATAAACTTTTTAAACGTTTATTTGTTTCAATAATTAAATGTTCTGCTTCCTTTTTTTCTGTAATATCTTCAATAATTGCCATGTTTATCGAAGATGAAACAGTGGAAACAATCAAATTGACCCAAATTTCACGCTTGTCTTTGGCTTGTAACCTTATTTCAATAGTATAATCTTCAATTTTACCCGATTTAAGTAATTGTTCTTTTTCCTGAACCAAAATATAATCACATTTTTGTGTTATTTCAGTCAATGTTTTAGATTTCAGCTCATTTGTCGTATATCCTAACATGTTGGCAAAATGCTGATTAACTGTGACAAATTCTTGATGTTGCCCGCAAATTTGAACTATTCCAACTGCGGCTTTATCAAAGATTGTTTTAAAAAGACTTTCGGTTTTTATAATCTCTTTAGCTTGTAAATTAACCAGTCGAATCAGTTCTGCCGGACGTTTAAAAATAAAATAAGCAAATAAACCGGATACAATAGACAATAAAAAAGCAAGTAGGAGTGAAGGAAGTAATTCGGCCAATAGCTGATTTTTTTGCTTTTCAATAATGTACAACTTCCAATCTTCATCATTAATTTTTACAACTTTATAATTAGAAGCACTAATTTCGGCTTTATTGTCAAAAAAGAATTCCTCTTTTTTCGTAATAGGATTAATTTTAGATAATTGAAAATAAAATTGTTTCGACTTTATATTTTTAATTCCAGACGATTTTATTAAACTTTCTATTCTAATAATCACCGCCGAAAAACCCCAAAATTTATTGTTATTGTATACGGGAAGACGACCAATAATTCCAATTCCTCCTTGTTTCAACTCAATTGGTCCAGCAAAAAACATCTTGCGGCTACCAATCATTTTTAAGGCTTCGTTTCGAACAATAGGGTTTGTGGAAGAATCCAAAATATTATAGCCAATAACACTTTCATTTCCTTCCAGCGGATAAACATATCTTATCACACCATCCGGTACCAATTGAACCAAATCGATCGCTGGGTTTTGTCGGATAATTTCCTGAGAGACTTTTTCAAAGTTTTGTGGCTTCCCTTCACTATCTAGTGTTAAGGCTAAGGTTAGATTAGCAGTATAAGAATTATTTAACGATTGTTGAATGTTTTTTTGAGCAATTGAAAGTAAACTACTCATTTCATTTTGTCTGTTTTTCGCAATAATTTCAGACCGAAGGTAAACGATAAACAATCCAAAACATAAGACAAGAAAATAAATCAGTAAACCTCCGAGTTTTGGCTTTATTTTAACCCTCGAAACAAGTTTATTTGAAGTGTAGGTATTCATTTAATTTATTTTTATACGTTTTTAGGAAAGCTTTGGGGGCTTTTTTAAATTTGACAAAATTAAGTCAATTAAACAGTTTTATTGTTGTAATTCAATTAGTTGTGATAATTTTAGTATTAGTTAAAACAACTTTTTTCTTGTAGAAGGAGAAGTTTTTTTGTACTATAATTAATTCAGGTATCATCATGAAAAGCAATTTTTGAATGTTATAGAAAAGGGGTTAAAATCAATAGATAACGTTTTTGCATTCGTTTTTTTTGTACAACATCAACACCAAAATCTTCTTTAAAACCAATGAGGCTAAAAGATAGAGAACGAAATATCTTTATTAGATTGAGATTTAACCTAAAAAAAGAAATCTTTAGGTTAGTGAAAAGAAATATAAAAGCATAGTTATGCTCTTTTTTAGTAATTGAGGTCAAGTTTCAGTTGTTTTGGGTTGTGCAAACCTAACCATTTTTAACAGAATTTTAAACAAAAAAGCATAATAAAATGTTAAATAAAATGTCGTTGTGTGTCGTTCTTCGATAATGTAGGTGTATTCATCGGCATTTGTTGTGTTTTGAATGGCTAATATTAAAATCAAATAAAATTATAACAACCAGCGATTCTGAAACTTTTTTTGTTTCATCTATTTTTTTTAAATGATGTATGATTTTTTATATTTTTAAAAATATAAATTGAGAAGCCGACACAACAATGAGTAATCGAGACAAATTATATGCCTTACCTATTTATCAAAAAGCGTACGATATTTTGAAAATGATAAACAGTTTATGAGAAAATATGCTAGAGGACCGTGATTTTTTTTAAACATGATTGCGATCAAAAGGAGCAGATTTATTTCTAAAAATGAACTAATCATTCAACATTTTAATTTGAATTGAATTTATTTCTTCCTTACCTTTACCAAAAGATTTTTTATGTCAACTATTTTAGCTTTTGCAGGAAGTAATTCTTCCACTTCAATCAATCATGCACTTGTAGCTTATTTAACAACACAATTAAAAAGCACTTCATTTGAATTATTCAAATTAGCCGATATGGACTTGATTGTTTATAGCGAAGATGAACAACGCGATAATGGATTTCCATCGTCAATCAACCAAATTTACAAACATATTCAGGCTTCTAAAGGAATTATCATTTCGGTAAATGAACACAATAGCAATCCATCCGCTTTCTTTAAAAATGTTTTGGATTGGTTATCGCGATTAGATAGAAAGTTTTTAGAAGATAAGAAAGTATTTTTATTGAGTGCTTCAACAGGTGCCCGTGGTGGAATAGGTGCATTGGAAATAGTAGAAAAAATGATTCCTCGCTTTGGTGGAGAGGTTTTTGGCACTTATGCATTTCCTTCATTTAAAGAAAACTTTTCTATTGAAGAAACGAAAATTATTAATGATGAAATTAAAAATGAAATTTTAGAGAAACTACATCAATTGGAAGTATCTTTAAAGTAATTTTATCTAAAATGCTGAGAACAGTAAAAGTTTTTGCTTTAGAAAATCCTGAAGTCTTCAAACAAAAGTTGTTGGTTTGGTCTAATCAATTTCGAGAAGTAGTTTTTTTAGATAGCAACAATTATCAACAGAACTATTCCAATTATGATGTTGTTTTGGCAGTTGAAGCTTTTACATCTATTAAAACCGATTCTTTTAACGCTTTTGAAGATCTACATCAATACCAAACGCATACCAAAGACTGGTTGTTTGGCTATTTGTCGTATGATTTAAAAAACGATACCGAAGCGTTAAATTCTAACAATTTTGACGGTTTAGCATTCCCTGATTTATATTTCTTTCAACCTAAAAAGCTATTTTTTTTAAAAGATAACGAAGTTGAGCTGCAGTACTTGAGACTTTGTGATGATGAAATGGATAATGATTTTATGGAAATAAATTATATTCAAAACTTACAACCTATAACTTACAACCTACAACCTATTCCTATCCAGCAACGTATTTCAAAAGAAGATTATCTTCAAAAAGTATCAAAAATGCTCGAACACATTCATCATGGCGACATTTATGAAGCGAATTTTTGTATGGAATTTTTTGCCAAAGATGCCACAATTAATCCGATAGAAATTTACCAAAAGCTCAACGCCATTTCGCAACCTCCTTTTGCTGTTTTTTTTAAAAATAATTATCAGTTTTTACTTTCTGCTTCTCCGGAACGCTATTTAAAAAAAGAAGGAACAAAAGTTATTTCGCAACCCATCAAAGGAACAGCTCGACGTGTTTTTGATAGTGAATTAGACGAACAATCCAAAGCCGACTTAGCTGTAAATCCGAAAGAGCGTGCCGAAAATATTATGATTGTTGATTTGGTGCGTAATGATTTGTCCAAAACAGCTGCAAAAGGTGCTGTTGCGGTGGAAGAGTTGTGTCAAGTTTATACGTTCAAACAAGTGCATCAACTGATTTCTACGGTAGTTTCGCAAGTAGAAAATACGACTGCTCCAGTTGAAATTATCAAAACTACTTTTCCGATGGGTAGCATGACCGGTGCTCCCAAAATTTCTGCCATGAAAATTATCGAAGAATTGGAAGAAACCAAACGAGGATTATACAGTGGAGCTATCGGCTATATTTCTCCGGAAGGCGATTTCGATTTCAATGTTGTGATTCGCAGTATTTTGTACAATTCAAAAAATCAATATTTGTCTTTTTCTGTGGGAAGTGCCATCACTTCCGAAGCCACTCCCGAAGGCGAATATGAAGAATGTTTATTGAAAGCGAAGGCAATGTTTGAAGTGTTGAATTAGTTTTTGTGTTCATTATTCCATTCTCACAAAATTCCTTACTTTTGAAAAATGCTTTTGAAATTCAAAAACCACATTTTATTTCATTTTCCTTTTCTTCAAAAGGCGAAAATTCTCATCGCGGTTAGTGGTGGTTTGGATAGTATGGTTTTACTCCACTTAATTGCCCAATTAAATTTAGAGTTTGCTGTAGCTCATTGCAATTTTCAACTTCGCAAAGATGAAAGTGATGAGGACGAAGATTTTGTAAAATCCTATTGTAAAGAAAATTCTATTCAAGGTTTTTTTCAAAAATTTAATACGAATCAATTTTCCGAAGATGAAAAAGTATCGATTCAAGTCGCTGCCAGAAAGTTGCGTTACGAATGGTTTTATGAATTGTTAGCTACTGAAAATTATGATTTTGTGCTAACAGCTCACCATTTAGACGATCAATTAGAAACATTTTTAATCAATTTTTCTCGTGGAACAGGTTTGGATGGGTTATGCGGAATTCCATCACAAAACGATAAAATTATCCGACCATTATTAATTTTTTCTAGAGACGAAATTACAACGTTTGCTAACGAGAATAAGCTGAAATGGCGAGATGATTCGAGTAATGCCTCCGATACATATCTGCGAAATAAAATTCGTCATCACGTTGTTCCAATTTTGAAAGAATTAAATCCGAGTTTTTTAAATTCTTTTGAAAACACCATTCAACATCTCAATCAAGCTCAAAGTTTAGTGGATGATGCTTCGCGAATTGTGTATCGGAAAGTAGTGCAAGATGTTGATAATCAAAAGATAATCGATTTAAACGAATTACTTCAATTACCCAATTATCAAGCGTATTTATTTCAATGGTTATCGCCTTTCGGATTTTTGGCTTGGCAAGATATTTATGATTTGGTGGAAGCCCAATCCGGAAAACAAATTTTTTCGGAGCATTTCAGATTAGTTAAAGATAGAGAAACACTGATTATTGAAACAAGATCTGATAAAATTTCCGACGAATATTTTATTCATAAAAACCAATCGGAACTTAATTTTCCCTTAAAGTTGACGTTTTGTAACGTAAGTGACATTACTATATCTAATTCAAAAACTATCTTTGTTGATGTATATGCGTTAAAGTTTCCTTTAAAACTTCGAAAATGGCAAGAAGGTGATTATTTTTACCCTTTTGGAATGAGCGGAAAAAAGAAGTTAAGTAAATTTTTTAAAGACGAAAAATTTTCCATCATTGATAAAGAAAATGCTTGGCTATTATGCTCTGAAAATCAAATTATTTGGCTCGTTGGGAAACGCTTAGACGACCGATTTAAAGTAACCGAAAACACACAAACTATCATAAAAATTCAATTAGTATAATGAAGAATTTATTTTTTACACTACTTTCCTTTTTTGTAATTTCCATTGCGCAAGCACAAATTTTAGATCCGGTTAAATGGAAAACATCCATTGAACAAAAATCCGACACCGAATTTCTATTAAAATTTGATGCAACTATTCAAAAAGATTGGCATATTTTTTCACAATTTACGCCGGATGGTGGTTCATTGCCATCGGTTTTCATTTATGAAGATTCTAAAAATAATTACCAACTAATTGGCAAAACAACAGAAAGTAAATACAAAAAAGTTTACAGTGATGTTTTTGAAGTAGATGAGTATATGTTTGAAAATTCAGCTCAATTTCAGCAATTGGTAAAAGTGACAAATCCAGCCTTAAAATCAATAAAAGTTGAGGTGGAATACCAAGCTTGTTTGGAACAATGTATTCAGCAATTTAAGAATTTTGAATTTCTATTGCCGTTAAAAGAAGGTGCTGCTGTGGAAGGAAATATTCTAGAGATGAATGATTCTTTAAATGCCGACTCTCGCTTAATTGTGAAAGATGAAGGGGCTCCAATGTCTGAATTGATTAATCCAAAACAGCAAAAACAAGAGGAAAAGAAAGGACTTTGGACGATTTTTATCATCGCTTTCTTCTCTGGATTTGCAGCATTGTTGACGCCTTGCGTGTTTCCGATGATTCCAATGACCGTAAGTTATTTTACCAAACAAAGTAAAGACAGAGCTAAAGGAATTAAAAATGCCATTATTTATGGTCTTTCCATCATTATAATTTATGTAACATTAGGTTCAGCAATTACAGCAATTTTTGGGGCAGATTCTCTGAACGAATTGTCAACCAGTGTTGCTTTTAATGTCATTTTCTTTGCATTATTAATTTTCTTCGCAGCTTCATTTTTAGGAGCTTTTGAAATTGTTTTGCCTAATTCTTGGGCTAATAAAGTAGACCGTCAAGCGGATAGAGGAGGAATTATCGGTATCTTTTTTATGGCATTGGCTTTAGCCATTGTTTCCTTTTCATGTACGGGTCCAATTGTGGGAACATTGATTGTTGAAGCTGCCTCCAAAGGTGGAATTGCTCCGATTGTTGGTATGTTAGGGTTTTCATCAGCTATCGCTTTACCTTTTATGTTGTTCGCTTTATTTCCGGGATGGATGAATTCCTTGCCAAAATCAGGCGGATGGTTAAATACAGTAAAAGTTTCACTTGGATTTTTAGAATTGGCTTTTGCGTTCAAATTTTTATCCAATGCCGATTTAGTTTTACAATTACACTGGTTTGAAAGAGAAACCTTTTTAGCGATTTGGATAGCCGTTTTTGGCGTATGGGCGTTGTACTTATTTGGAAAGATTTCGTTGCCACACGACAGTCCGTCGCCGCATATTTCCGTTGGGCGATTGTTCGTGGGATTGTTTGTGTTGAGTTTTACAATTTATATGATTCCCGGACTTTGGGGAGCACCGTTGAAAATAATTTCCGGTTTTCCGCCGCCGTTGAATTACAGCGAGAGTCCAAATGGAGTTGGTGGGAACGGATCCACATCAGAATTAGGAGCTTTGCCAAAAGGAGCTCATTTCGGACCGCACGGAATTGTTGCTTTTCACGAATATGAAGACGGTTTAGCTTATGCCAAACAAATAGACAAACCCATTTTACTTGACTTTACAGGATATGCTTGTGTGAATTGCCGTAAAATGGAAGATTATGTTTGGTCTGATACAAAAATTCTTTCTATACTAAAAAATGACGTGGTTTTAATTTCATTATATGTAGATGACAAAAAGGAATTAGCCGAAGATGAGAAGTATGTTTCTAAAGAAACCGGCAAAAAAATAAAAACAATTGGTAATAAATGGAGTGATTTTCAAATCACGAAATACAAATCTAATGCTCAGCCGTATTATTTGATTTTGGATACGGATGGAAATACCATTTCAGATGAACCGGCAAGTTATGACCCTGACATCAATTTATATGAAAAATGGTTACGAAACGGAATTGACAAGTTTGTAAAATAACAGAAAGGAGCCTAAAAAGCTCCTTTTTTTATACCACAAATTTTTCAATATAATCGGAGCTTAATAAATGCAATGCGCCCATGTATTTCAGTTTAAATGAAATTAAATCGCCAACGTTATAGTTGTTTTCAGAATTGGTAATATCAACCACCAACATATCTGAACTAGCATCTACAATCGTGATGTTTTCATCTTCAACTTCCAAATATTGTGGTTGCATGTCCAACAAACCAATGTCTAAAATCGCTCGAAGTGATGTTCCACTTAAATCATCAATATTTGCAATTGAAAAGGAATTTCCGGCTACATTTTCGCCTAATTCACCATCGGGAACATTTGGTTTTTGAGTAATTTCGATGATTTCGGCATACAATTTAAAAACATCATTATGCATATTTTCAATGGTTTCACCGGTAAATAAATCTTTCCCAAAAAACAATGCTTCGCCTATTCTAAAATGATTTACTGCCATCGGTCTGGCATTCTTTAAAATCAATGGAATTGCTACCGAAGTTCCACCCGAAACCCAAGGAATCTGAACATTGAATTTGGCTTCAATCAATTGTTTATACAAACTCAACTGAATCAATTTGTCCTGCGTCGGCATGACACCACTTAAACAATTTAGATTGGTTCCAATACCGCGGACTTCAATGTTTGGTTGCTCTAAAACTTCGCCGTAAAATTGGATTAGTTCTTCGCCCATCACACCTTCACGCAAATCACCCATTTCGATCATGATGATGATTTTATGGATTTTATTTTGTTTGGAAGCTTCTTCCGAAAGCAATTTGATGGTATAGATTTCGGTATTAAAACTTACATCGGCAAATTCAACAATTCGTTTAATACTTAATTTTGCCGGCGGTTTGATGTAAACGGTTTGGATTGAAGGATTTAGTTTTTTAATTTTCTTTAAATTACTAATTCTCGAATCGTGAATTTCGGTTGTTCCCAAAGCAATTAATTCTTTCAAATAAATTATATTTCCACATAATAATTTGGAAACAACACCCCATTCGATATTTCTGGTTTTGAATAAATCATCTAAAAAATGATAGTTTTCTTGCAGTTTTGTTCGATATAATTTGATAAATGCCATTATTTTAAAGTTTTTCTAGGAATTGATTTTGAAATTCGTGTGAGTAATTCATAATTTAATTGATTACTGTTTTCGCTAAACGAAGCCACAGAAACATCCATTTTTTCTTGGCTTCCAATCAGGATTACTTCATCACCAATTTGTATTGTTGGTATATCTGAAACATCCACTAGCATCATATTCATGTTCACCGTACCAACCACCATACATCGATGTTGATTGATGATAACTCGACCTTTATTGCTAAGCGAACGACTGTAACCGTGAGCATAACCAATGGGAATCGTGGCAATTTTCATTTTTTCTTTCGCCATAAAACTCGTTCCGTAACCAATGAATTCGCAAGCATCAATTTTTTTGATACTCATCACCTGACTTTTCCAAGATATTACTCTTTTTAACGGATCAATTTTTTTCTTTTTGGAAGAAATATAACTGGCAAAAACTTCCGGACTTGGCCATAATCCATATTGCATAATTCCGATGCGAACCATATCCATTCTCGTTTCAGGAAACATAATTGAAGCGGCTGAACAAGCAGAATGTTTTATTTTCGGGATTAAATTACTTACACAGAAATAAGCATATATTTTTTCAAATCGTTCAATTTGTTGTTTTACTCTAAAGTAGTTTGACATACTTTCAGCTCCCGCAAAATGCGTACATAATCCTTTAAATTCGATATGATTTTCTTCTTTTTTTAGTAAAGAAATTAAGCTGTTTAATTCATTTTGAACAAAACCGGTTCGATTCATTCCGGTCTCCACTTCAATGTGAATAATCGCTTTTTTTTCTAGTTTTTTACTGATTTTAAGAGCCAGTTCTAATCGTTTTTTTTCAAAAATAAAGAATTCTATATCATTTTGAATGACCCATTCCATCAGTTCATCTGTAACAAATCCCATAATTAAAATGGTGACTTTTCTGGGAAGTTGTTTTTTGACCAATTGAGCTTCGGCGACATCAAACACAGAAAAATGAGCAACGCCGCTTTTGTTTGCCATTGTTACAAATTCTTCGATGCCATGACCGTATGCATTTCCTTTTACGACTGAAGATAAAATTACGTTTTTACCGTACATTTTCTTTAGAAAAAGTAAGTTATTCCGATAGGAATCTGAATTAAGTTCGATGATGGAATTAGTATGCATGATTGATTTCCTTACTAATTTGATGGAATAATTTTATGCCGGTTAAGATAATTTCATCCGGAAAATCGTAATCGGAATGATGCAAAGCAGGTGTTTCTTGTCCTGCTCCTAGTCCAAACATGGCTCCGGGATAATGTTGTGTGAACAATCCAAAATCTTCGCCCCAACTAAACGGAGTATCTTTTTCAACTACATCTAAAACTAAAATTTTTGAAGCATTTTTAATATAGTGATTGGCTTCTGAATTATTTTCATTGGCATGAAACGAGTCTGTCCATTTTATTTTAAATTCCAATTGGTTGATTTTTGCAATTTCTTCCGTCAAATTTTCCAATTCTTTCGAAAGCCTTTCCATTTCATCATTGGTTTGACAACGAATAGTAAAATGTACTTCGCCTTTTCCGGCAGAAACGCCGTAGGCTTTTTGACCAAAAGAACTGTAAACAGGCGTAATTACCGCGAAGTCTTTTTTTGATTTATTATACTGATTTTTTAAATCAAATTGCTGAATCATTGTGGCGATTGCCATCGCTGGATTGATTCCGTTTTCAGGTTCGGCAGCGTGTGCAACTTTTCCTTTCAACCGAATAATTATACTTTTTACGGCACATGAAAATGTACCATCTTTCACTACAATTTGATTTTTTGCAAATTCGGGTAAATTGTGCAAGGCAAAAACATAATCGAGTTTTAGTACTTTGAATTTTTCATCGTAAGCCACTTTTTTGGCACCGGAACCATTTTCTTCAGCAGGTTGAAACAATATGACTACGTTTCCTTTTTCCGGTTGCTGATGATATAATTCACTTGCCAATCCGCACAAAATAGCCATATGGCCATCGTGTCCGCATTTATGTGAAATAGTATTTTTTATCGATTTATGTTCAAATGAATTGGTTTCTTTAATGGGCAATGCATCCAGTTCGCATCGAAATAAAATTGATTTTCCTTCTTCAGCTCCTTTGTAGATGGCAATAATTCCTGTTCCACCAACATTTGTTTGCATTTCATCCGGTGGATATTGTTCTAAAAAGGAAATAATTCGTTTGGCTGTTTCAGTTTCTTTGCCTGATAATTCAGGGTTTTTATGTAATTCTTTTCGAAGACGAATGAGTGATTCCAGTCGATTGTTTAAATTTTCCATACCGATTATTTAGTCAACCTCATTTCTAAATATTTGTTGGTAAAACCTAACTTTTTGTACAAATGAAAAGCTGGATTATCGGGTTCAACATGAAGAGCGATAGAACCTGTAGTAGAATCAATTGCTTTTTGCATGAGTTTTTTGCCATAGCCTTTTCCGCGTTGTGAATTATCCACTGCGATGTAAACCAAAATATTTTCTGGGATGTAATCTTTCATGCCGGTATTGTTGAGAATCACCACACCAACGATTTTATCTTCATCGGTTCCAACGATAATTGTTCCACCTTTGGAGGGAGTCATCACATAATCGATGCATTTTAAAATAGCTGCGGTTTTATCGCCATATTGTTCTAAATGAGTGAACAAAAATTCAGCAATAACAGTTGGTGAATAAGTTGAATGCGTTCCGGTTTGAGTGGTAATTAAATTAAATTCCATAATTCATTTTTATAAAAATAGCAAAGCCATTACGCTTTTTCTCTTTTTGCTAAATTTGATTATTTATGCCGTATTTGGGATTTTCCCTTGGCAAATGAACAGTAAACTGTTTCTTGATTTTAAGAAGATTTCGCTAAATGGAAATCAAAAATTTGGATTAGTAGAATGAAAAAAAATTCAAGAAGGTAAACCAAACAAATCAATTTGATGAGTGCAAAGGTACAAAATAAAAAATTAAAGCCTTTTGCGGCAGATTGCAAGAGGCTTTTATACTAGCTAAAACGGATTAACTTGTTTATTTTTTAAAATATAATTTAAAGGAAGAACCAAGGCCAATTTCTGATTCTAATTCTATTCTTCCATCTAATTTCTGAACCATATTCTGAACAGTTGAAAGCCCGATTCCGGTTCCGTTATTATTAAAACGATCTCTTTTTCCTAATGTAGTAAAGAATGAAAAAACTTTTTCATAATCAGTTTTTGCAATTCCGATTCCGTTATCTTTTATTGAAAGTAAAATTTCTGTTGGTAAATCAATCAATTCAATTTCAACTTTCACCTTTTCTTTATCGTTATATTTGATGCTGTTGCTAATTAAATTTGATAGAATTTGTTCTATTGCCATTTTATTAGAATGAAAAGAAAGAGAACTGTTTTTGGGAAAAATAATATCATATTCATTTTTAGAATCGAGTATAGAAATTATTTTGTTAAACAAACTATTCCAGTCAATTGCTTCTTTTTCGGTTGTATTAATTGTATCACTTTTATAATAGACCAAAATGGCATCCACAAAATTTTTCAATTCCAACGATGCTTTTGAAATGTATTCTAAATATTCGTTTCCGGCATCATCTATCTGTTTTCCATATTCATCTTGAAACAAATGTGTTAACGATATAATATTGTTTAAAGGTGATTTAATATCATGCGAAACCACTCTGGCAAATTGCTCTAATTCATTATATTTTGACAATAAACCGGCATTATTTTTTTCTAAAAGTTCATTCTTTTTTCGAAGTTCTAATAATTGAATAACTTGGTTTGCTAATTTTTCTAACGCACTTAGCTGAAAATGGGTTAGTTTTTTTGGTTCAGTATCATATACACAGAGGCTTCCCAGTGTATGTCCGTTTGGATCAATAAGTAGAACACCGGCATAAAATGAAATTTTCGGATTACCAACAACATATCGATTATTTGCAAAATAATAATGTTCATTCATATTTTGAATTTCAATGGATTTCAAACCATTATCCATCATGTATGTACAAAAAGCATCTTGTCGAGGGACATCAATATTGTCGAAACCTATTTTTGACTTAAACCATTGTCTGTCAATGTCCATTAAGGTTACGGCAGAAATAGGAACTTGACAAATTTGTGAAGCTAATTCAGCCAAGTCATCAAAATCTTTCTCGGGTTGTGTCTCTAAGATGGAATAGCTTTTCAAGGCCGCTACCCGCAGATTTTCATCTGCTTGTAAAGTTTGTTCATTCATATAGTGTGTTTTTTAAGTCTAATTGGTAGTACCATTTACGTAAAAACACAAGGTATGGTTTTAAAAATTAATCAGAGGATGATTTTTTTCTTAAATCAAAATTATGGAAAACTAGAATTTGTAGGTTATGATTCATTCTGAATGTGAAGTTAGTATTTGATTCAACCAGTTGATTCATATAAGCTATTTGAAAAGTCATTTTTTTTATTTGATAACCAATACCTAGCGAAATTCTATTTTGATCCAGTCGGAAATTGTCTTTTATTTCTTGTCCGGCATTAAACAAAATCTCGTCGGATGCCATAAGATAGAATTTTCCTTTTTCTTGATTTTTAAAATAATATCTCGCTTGCAGTAAATAACGAAAGCGATAATTGAAGTTAAATTCGTTTTGAAGATAATCGTCTACAATCAAACCTCTAAATCTGGCTTCGTAGCGAAGTCGGTGAAAAAAACGTATTGAATTAAATTGATGACTTAGCGTTGTTTGGCCCCAAGGCCGGTGTTCCGGTCTAAAAGTAGAACTTCCTTCAGGTGGATAAATCCAAGTATGACCATACCCTAGGGTTGATGTCATTTTATATTTTTCACCAAAATGATACGTTAATCCCGTACGAACAATCAAAAAGCTTTCGGGCACCCAATGCGTATCATTCCACCAAGAGAATGATTCTGAAAATTTTGATTCTGTGATATATCCAAGCCAAAGTTGTTGATTCTCAGTAATTTTATTTTGAGAAAATGATGCTGTGATTGCCAAAAAAAGAGGTAAATAGATTGAAATTCTGAGAAATTTCATAACTGTTAAATAATTTTCCTCAAAATTACTTCATTTTTGAGAATGAATTTGTGATATTTGTCATAATAAATTTATACGCCATGTTAGTTAAAGTATTTGGAAGTGCCGTTTTCGGTGTTGAAGCCACCACTATTACCGTAGAAGTAAACATCGATAAAGGAGTGGGTTACCACTTGGTCGGACTGCCCGACAATGCCATCAAGGAAAGTAGCTACCGCATTGCTGCCGCCTTAAAGAATAATGGGTATTCTTTACCGGTTAAAAAAATCACCATCAACATGGCTCCGGCCGATTTGCGAAAAGAAGGTTCTGCCTATGATTTAACATTGGCGGTAGGTATTTTGGTAGCTACTGGTCAAATAAAAGCAGAAGAGCTAAGTCAGTATGTGATTATGGGAGAACTTTCACTGGATGGAGGTCTGCAACCGATTAAAGGAGCTTTGTCTATTGCTATCAAAGCAAAAGAAGAAGGTTTTAAAGGATTTATCCTTCCCATTCATAATGTAAAAGAAGCGGCCATTGTGGAAGGTTTAGATGTGTATGGAGTTGAAAATGTGCTACAAGTCATCGATTTTTTTGAAGGAAGAGGCGATTTACAACCAACACTCATTGATACACAAACTGAATTTTCTCGTACATTAGAATTTCCTGAATTTGATTTTTCTGATGTAAAAGGGCAGGAGGGAATCAAACGCTGCATGGAAATTGCCGCCTCTGGAGGTCATAATATCATTTTAATTGGTCCGCCCGGTTCAGGAAAAACGATGCTTGCTAAACGATTGCCAAGTATTTTACCACCGATGACCATGAAAGAGGCCTTAGAAACTACTAAAATTCATTCCGTTGCCGGTAAAACAAAAGAAGCCGGATTGATGAGTCAGCGACCGTTTCGGAGTCCGCATCACACAGCTTCAAGTGTTTCCTTAGTTGGCGGGGGAAGTTATCCGCAGCCGGGTGAAATTTCGTTAGCTCATAACGGAGTTTTATTTCTGGATGAATTACCTGAATTTAAACGAGAAGTTTTGGAAGTGATGCGTCAACCCTTGGAAGATCGTGAAGTGACGATTTCACGGGCAAAGTTTACAATTACTTACCCTTCTTCATTTATGTTGGTGGCAAGTATGAACCCCAGTCCTGGTGGCTATTTTAATGACCCAAATGCTCCTGTCAGTTCTTCGCCGGCCGAAATGCAACGGTATTTGAGTAAAATTTCGGGTCCGCTTTTGGATAGAATTGATATTCATATTGAAGTAAATCCCGTTCCGTTTGAAAAACTAACCGAAACCCGAAAAGCAGAAAGTAGTGTGGAAATCAGAAAGCGAGTGACACAAGCGAGAGAAATTCAGTCGAAACGTTTTGAAAATTTTGACAATCTCCATTACAATGCCCAGATGGGAAGCAAACATATTCGTGAATATTGTGCGTTAGATGAGGCTTCGTTGAGTTTGCTTAAAACAGCAATGGAACGGTTGAATCTATCGGCTAGAGCTTATGACCGAATTTTGAAAGTAGCCAGAACCATTGCTGATTTGGAAGCTTTAGAAAACATCAAACCCAATCATATTGCCGAGGCGATTCAATATAGGAGTTTGGATCGAGAGGGTTGGCTGGGGTAAGCAAAAATCAATATCAATGTCAAAAATCAATTGCAATAGCATAATCAATATTCTCTGTGCTTCAGCACTAACTTGTCTCCGACTTCAGTCGGAGGATTAAAAAATCAAAATCATAATTATATTCCCTATTTAAAAAATATACATCCATTTTGTCTGGTGCACAAAAAACAGATATCCATTTTTAAGCACAATTGAATCGAGACAGTTGGTTTGGAATCATATTAAAGAAAATGCAAAACAAAAAGGAATTCATGTTGATTTTGTCAATGGTTATGAAGATCATTGCCATTGTTTAATTTCATTAGGAATAAATCAAAATGTTGAAAAAATTATGCAATTAATTAAAGGGGAATCTTCGTAATGGATTAATCAAAACCCTGATTTATTTCCGAATTTAAAAGGGAAAAAATTTGAATGGCAAAGTGAGTTTTTTGCATTATCAGTTTCTGAATCTATTCTGAAGCGAGTGCGAAATAATATCAAAAACCAAGAAAATCATCATCGGAAAAAATCATTTAATGAGGAGTTTGATAAGATAAAAGAGGTTTTTGAGAAAGGAGAAGTATCATCCGACTGAAGTCGGACGAAATTTAGTGCTGCCGCACAGAGATGATTTATTCAACAAACTCATAATACCTCGCTCCAACCAAAACCGGATTTTCTTTTTCAATCGAAGCCAAGACAAATTCATTTTTTGGTTCTAAAACTGAATGTTGTAATTCTTTTTTATGTAATTTTTCATAGGTTTCAAAATCGATTGGATGATTATGTGCTAAGTCATCAAAAAGATTGATTTGATTGATAACTGTTTTCCAATTTTCACAAACGGTAGCTTCAAACACTTTTGATTTCGATCCGCTTCCGTAAGCAATAAAGCCAACTTTTTTATTTTCTAAAGCAGTGTTTTGTTGAGCGTGGTAACATAACGACGAGAGCAATCCGAGGAAGATGGAACCCGTATAAATATTTCCAATTTGGCCTGATGCAATTTCGGATGGATAAATTTTTTGGTTGATGAGTTCTACATATTCTCCACTTTTGGTCAAAGCTTTTAATTTATCTTTTTCACTTTCGCCTATTTGATTGGCTAACAATTCCGGATTTTCATCGGCAAAGATTTCAATAAATGTTCTTCTCCCTTGAAAACAGTAGGGGAGATGCATCAAAATGGAAGTCCAATTTTCATAGACTTTTCCGGTTTGCTGACTTTCTTTTTTAAAGTGATTATAGGCTTCGGTGATTCGGTTGATGTAGCATTGGTTGGAATAATGTCCGTCAAAAACAGGTTGTTCTTTATAAACAGAAATTTCATTTTCTAACACACCAAACCATTCTTTATTTTCGGATGAATTTGTTATATCTGATTTGGAAAAAGTTCTTCTCGGTTTAAAAAAGTCAAAAACACCTTCTGTTGAAACGCCAACTTCACTAGAAAAACGCAATATTCTTGGATTAGAAGTAATTAACATCGCAATAGCACCGGCACCTTGTGTATATTCACCACCGGATTCCAAATCATATTTGGCATTATCAGAAGCAATAACAATTGCTTTTTTGGTTGGGTTTAATCGAATATAATCTAAGCAATTTTGTAAGGCATCCACACCGCCAATGCATGCAAAAGTTAAATCTACTACATCACAATTTCTTAAAGAACTTTCGCCTAATTTGCTTTCTAGTAGAGATAAAACATAGGAGGCAATTGGTTTTGAACTATCTACACCACTTTCTGAACCAATGTATATTCGAGCAATTTCGGCAGGATTAATGTTTTCTTGTTTAATCAATTTCAATCCCGCATTAGCAGCAAAAGTCACTACATCCTGATGTTTGTCAGGAAAACTCATTTTGTGCAAACCCAACCCTTTAATCAGTTTGTCCGGTTCAATATTTCGCTTGAGTGCGAGGGTTGAAATGGGTAAATGTATCTTAGGAATATCAAAGGAAATACTATCGATGCCAACGTTCATTTTTTGTGCTTTTTGCAAGCAAATTTATAAAAGTGCTATTCATATTTGAGGAGAACATTTCATAAAAAATCCCTAATTTAAAACGATTTACGAATGTTTTAAAAAAGGGAGCTTATATTTTGCAAAAAGAAGATTATTTGTTCAATTATTGAATTTAATTCAACGCAGCAAATGTATCACCTTGTTTGATGTCGCCGGTTTTAAAACCTTTACCAAACCATTTAGCTCTTTGTTCAGAAGTTCCGTGCGTAAAAGAATCGGGAACCACATGACCTTGCATTTTCTTTTGAATCGCATCGTCACCCACTGCTTGTGCGGCACTCAACGCTTCTTCGATATCACCTTCATCTAGGTATTTACTGTTATAGTGCGTCCAAAGGCCGGCATAAAAATCAGCTTGTAATTCCAACGAAACCGATAATTTATTAGCATCAGTTTTATTCATGTTTTGCTGCAATTGTCTCACTTTTCTTGAAGTTCCTAACAAAGTTTGCACATGATGCCCCACTTCGTGAGCAATCACATACGCAATGGCATAATCGCCGCCTTTTGCTCCAAATCGGGTTTGAAGCTCATCAAAAAAGTCTAAATCCATATAAATTTTTTGGTCTGCGGGGCAATAAAATGGACCCGATGCAGAAGTTGCTCCACCACAAGCTGATTGCACAGAACTGCGAAATAGAACCATGCCGGGTTCCTTATAAGTCATTCCATTTTCTCGAAATATTTTGTGCCAAACATCTTCGGTGTCAGCTAGTACAGTTGATACAAACCGTCCCATTTTTTCATCCTCCGGACTAAGTGGTTCTGCAGGAGCTTCGGTTGCTTGTTGCTGTTGTAATTGTTCCAATATTGGAGTTAAATTTTGAGCACCTTCACCGCCAAAAAGATTTATAAGTAACAGTATAATTCCTATTAGACCACCACCGGCCACTACTTTTCCGCCGGTTCCCATTCCTCTTCGGTCTTCCACATTTTTACTTTGTCTTCTACCTTCCCATTTCATATCAATTTTTTATTGGTTTATAGTAGTATAAAAATATAAAATAAATTACTTCTTTAACCACTTAGAAACAATTTCTTCTAAACTACCTTTTATAATTGGTTTAGAGATGTAATCATTCATTCCGATTTCGAGACATTTCTCTTTTTCACCGATAACAGTTCCAGCAGTTAGAGCAATAATCGGCATTTTTTTGCCATTCTCTAATTTACGGATTTCAGCAGTAGCTTCGTAACCGTTCATCACCGGCATTTGGATGTCCATAAAAATAATATCGATGTCAGTTTCTTGAACTTTTTCCAGTGCTTCTAAACCATTTGAAACTGTTAAGATCTTTGCGTTTGGAAGAATTTTTTTCAACAATGTTTTGGCTAAGAGCGAATTGATGTTGTTATCTTCTACCACTAAAACGGTTGCTTCGGCTAAATTTTCATACACAAATTCACCATTTACAGCTATGTTTTTTGGGAATTCGATAGATTCTTTGCTGGAAGTTTGCAAATCGATATCAAAATAGAATGTACTCCCTTTTTCAGGAATACTCTCCAATTCTAACTTACTGTTCATTAACTCTAAAAGTTTGTTAGAAATACTCAATCCTAATCCGGTACCTCCATATTGTCTGGTGGTGGAACTGTCTTCTTGCGAAAAAGCTTCAAAAATTTTAGATTGATTTTCACGTCTAATTCCAATTCCGGTATCAACCACTGCAAAGCGAAGTCGGGTTTGATGGGTATCAATTTTATCGACAACAGCAATTTTTAGCTTCACTTTTCCTTTGGACGTAAACTTAACGGCATTACCCAATAAATTGATCAAAATTTGTTTCAGTCTGATTGGATCTAACCAAACGGTAACAGGAACATCTGAATTAATGTGTAAATCAACATCTAATTGTTTCTGAATAGCATCAAATTTAACTGTATCAATTACTTCGGAAGCAATGTCGGCTATTTTTGTTTCTTCAATTACTAGTTCTAAATTACCGGATTCAATCTTCGAGAAATCAAGAATATCATTGATGACTCCCATCAGTGATTTTGCCGATTGATTAACCGTTTTCATGTATTTAGCCTGAGCTTTTTCTAAGTTGGAATTCATCAATAAATCTGTAAAACCGATAATTCCATTCAAAGGTGTCCGGATTTCGTGACTCATGTTGGCTAAAAACTCTGATTTAGCTTTATTGGCTGCAACAGCCATTTCTTTTTCTTTGATTGCTGCTTCTTGTAGTTTTCTCTCAGTTATGTCGATAAAAATACCTTCAATGTATTTAATTTGATTGTCTTTAATAATCACATCGCCAAATTCTTCCACCCAAACGATAGAACCATTTTTATGAATTACCCTATAAATAAAATGAATTTTCTGACGATTTTCTAAAGCATATTTCTGATCCTTTACAACTCTGGCTCTGTCCTCTGGGTGAACGATGTCTATGTAATTAATTGTTTCATTCAGAAATTCTTCTTTAGCGTAGCCTGTTAAATTTTCAATTTCATTATTGAGGTAGATTTTAGTAAACTTGGTATCGTATTTAGACAAATAAATAGTTCCCGGTATGTTATCTGCTAAAAGTCGGAATCGTTCTTCGCTGTTATAAATAATACTTTCGTTCAAGTTTCTATCGATAGCAGATGAAATAGTATTCATTAGCGATTGTAGTATATTTATTTCGTCATCTGTCCAAATTCTCTCACTAGTGCAGGCATCAAATCCAATTGCTCCGACCAATATATTTTTTACATGAATTGGAAAAATTAATACAGATAGGATATCCTGTGATTTCATAATTTCCTTGAAATCACTTTCAAACATATCTCGGACTAATTTATGATAAACCTTGCTTGATTTTAATGGGATAACAATGTCCAAAAATACTTCATATGGAACATTTTGCAGTTCAGGGTTTTCAATTTGAGGTTCAATTTGTCCTATTACCCATTCATATTTTTGCGATATTGTTCTGTTTTCTTCAATGGCTTCAAAATAGTATGTTCTATCTGCCTTTGTTACATTTCCTAACGTTGCAAGAATATCGTCAAAATTATTAAAAGTGTCCTTAGAAAGTAATATTTTTTCTGAAATTTTTGTAACGGCTGTTAACAATTCACTTTTATAAATTAAGTTGTTTTCTATAAGTTTTCGTTTATTTGTTTCAATAGCCAAGGTGATAATTTCTGAAACGGATCTTGTGAAATTGATATCTTCATTATCCCAATACAGGTTGCTATCTGTTACCTCAAAACAGATAATTCCATATAATTTTCCGTCTATAAAAACCGGATAATCTACTAATGATTTTATATTATTTTCTTTAAAATAATTATCAATAAATTCGGAAGTTTCCTTTTGTCGTTTTACATCAGAAGCAATAATTATTTGTTCTTTTTCGATAGATTCAAAATAAATTGGGAATTTATCTTTGTAAATTATAAAGTCTTTAGCGTGTTTGTTTTCTTTCAATTCATACAAATTCTGACATTCAATTCTGTCAGAAAAGTAATTCCAAAAACTAATTCTTTGTATTCCAGAAACATGAGCTACCTTTTCAAAAATTATTTTTAATATTGGCGTGATGTTTTCATAATTGGCAAAATTTGTTGTGGATAATGTTGTCAAGACATGATTGTGTTTTTTTATTTTTTCTTGGCGTTGATTTCTTTCAATTTCCAGATTTCTAATCAAGGTAATATCACGAGCAATGCCAGAATATCCGATAGTATCGCCCGATGCATTTTTTTTGATAGTGATTTTTTGAGAAATCCATACTTCTTCTCCAGATTTTTTCATAATTGGAAATTCTAATAGTCTTGGAATTCCCGATCGTCTTAGTTCTTCGGTATAATATTTTGTTAGTTGTTCGCGATAATCGTAGCTAATTAATTGCGTAAAATACAGTTTCATTAATTCATTTAAATCATATTCAAGTAACTCGCACGAAAATGAATTGATGTAGGTAAACTTACCATTTTCATCCGTTTCAAAAATAAGATCAGTAGCTGATTCAACTAGATTTTTATATTGATTTTCAATATTTATCTGTTCGGTTACATCAATTCCGATACCTACGAATAGATCTTCACCAAATTCTTTATCAACCCATTGAATGTATTTATAATTTCCTTCTTTACATTTTAATTTTCGTTTATAAACCCGATCTTTTTGATAGTCTTGATGGTAATCTTCACCCACAAATTCAATGTCTTCTGTCAATTTCCAGAAACCCATTCCCAACACATCATCAACCGTGTATCCTAAAATTTCATTTACATTTTCGCTACAGTAAGTTAATTCACCATTTTTTTTAGTAGCGATGACTAATGAGTTTCCTTTGTTAACGATTTCATTAGCAAATAAAAATTTGTCTTTTGTATTTAAGATTGAGTTGTGTCGAACATAGTTTAAAATTACAATTAATAAAAAACTGATGATACAAATTACACCAACCCCAAATGCCAATTTTTCTGTGATTATTAACGTAAGAAAAATCAGAAACAATAAACCTACAAAAATCCAATAATTCTTAATTTTTTTAAAAACGTTGTAAGAAAAAAAGATTAAAATTAGTAGAGCTGAAAAAGTTATCAATTCCATTGGTTCATAAACAACTAAATTTCTTAGTACAATGGATAAATAAGTAAGATAGAAAAAAATGAAAAGCTCCGGTAGAAAGTTAAATAAAAGACTACTTTTTTTACTTAGAAAATAAATTCCTAAAAAAATTGCTCCAAAAATTAAATTTGATTTCACCATCGGTTGATTTCGCAAATCAAACACAGAAAGTACAATTTCGATGAGAGGAATAATGATAGAAAGAGCCAGAAAATATTTTTGATATTCTACTTTTGAAAATTCAATTTCTGAGAAATCTTTAACAAAAGAGTTGTTATAAACTGCATTTCTTCTGAATAATTGATAGGTTATTGTTAACAAAAGCAGCACAAAAATAATGACAAACAACCAATCTCTGGTCGAATTAGAAAAAAATGAGAGATTTTGAAAATAGGTCGGTTGAATTGAAAAATGAGAGGGTATCAAATCATTCAAACAATAACATTTATTAAAAAAAAAGGTTTGGAACCATGCTTCTGTTCTTTGGGGCATTTTGTGGTATTTGGATGATATTTATTTAATAATCGCATAAAAATAACAATATTATTTAATTCTCAAAATACTTTACTTTTAAATCGTGCAATTTGACTCTTTTGTTGAATCAAAATGTTTATTTTTGAGAAGTAAAAAATTCAAATGTATTCAGATATAGCATCAAAATTTCTTATTAAATGGTTAGTTTTAGCTTTTTTTATTGGAGCTTTATCCGGATTAGCTTCTGGTTTTTTTTTATATTCTTTAGAATTTGTTACTAATTTTAGGGAAGGTAACAACTGGATTATTTGGCTATTACCTTTTGGTGGACTCATAATTGGTTATGGTTATCACGTTTACGGAAAAGAGGTTGTAAAAGGAAATAACCTGATTTTTGAAGAATACGCTGAACCTAAAAAGTGCATTCCCTTTAAAATGATGCCTTTGGTTTTATTCGGAACGTTGATTACACATCTTTTTGGAGGGTCGGCCGGACGTGAAGGTACGGCGGTTCAAATGGGAGCAACCATCGCCGATCAGTTTACCAAATGGTTTCCGTTGTCTAATGAAGACCGAAAAATTATTTTAATCTGCGGAATTAGTGCCGGTTTTGCCTCTGTGTTTGGAACTCCGTTAGCGGGAGCTATTTTTGCTATTGAAGTACTTTTTTTTAGCAAAATCAATTACAAAAGCATCTATCCATCTTTTTTAGTTGCCTATATTGCTTATTTTACGGTTGAATTTTTGCCTGTTCATCATACATATTACACTATTTCTTTCGTGCCAAACATATCTTTACAAAATTTATTTTGGGCTTTTTTGGTTGGAATTCCTTTTGGATTAACAGCGATGCTATTTTCAAGAACTACGCATTGGTGGGGGGAAATATTTTCAAAATATATTGTTTTCCCACCGCTTCGTCCTTTTTTGGGTGGAATTATAATAGCAGTGGCTGTTTTTTTTATGGGAACTACAAAATTCATTGGTTTGGGTATTCCAACCATTTTAGATTCATTTGAAACGAAACAATTGGTTTATGTTTTTTTGCTTAAGATTTTATTCACAGGTTTTACTTTAGGTGCCGGTTTTAAAGGCGGCGAAGTTACCCCACTTTTTTTTGTCGGAGCAACGTTAGGCAGTTTTCTTTCACTCTATATTCCATTACCAACAGCACTTTTAGCTGGAATGGGATTTGTAGCTGTTTTTTCAGGAGCTACACATACGCCCATTGCTTGCACAGTAATGGGAATGGAATTATTTGGATTAGAATGTGGATTGTTTATAGGTATTGCTTGCTTGGTTTCCTATCTGTTTTCGGGTACAATTGGCATTTATTCTACTCAAATTATCGGAGGTGTAAAAGGAGATATTTATAAAAAATTCAAAAAAACTACATTTGAAAACTTATAATTTCCACCTATTTTTTCGTTATTAACAGAAAAAAAGTAACTTCGCATCCTATGGAAGAAAATCAAATTATCGAAGCCAAAAAACTGCTTCAAGGATCCAAAAAAATTGCCATTATTCCGCATCGAAATCCTGATGGTGACGCCATGGGTTCAACATTGGCTTTGTTTCACTTTTTAAAAAAAATGAACCATCACCCCGTTGTCATTGCACCCAATGAATTTCCAGATTTTCTAGCTTGGTTACCGGGTTCTGCTGATGTCTTAATTTATGAAAAAGATCGAAATGGTGTAAAAAATATCCTCGAACAAGCTGAATTAATTTTTACTTTAGATTTTAATGCGTTGCATCGAACCGGTGAAATGGAAAATGTTTTAAAAACACTCCAGGCACCTTTTATAATGATTGACCATCACCAAGCACCGGATTTGTATGCCAAAGCAACTTTTTCAGATACCAGTTATGGTTCAACCTGTGAAATGATTTATGATTTTATTGATGCAGTAAGTGACGTGAAAATGATAGATAAAACAATTGCAACTTGCATTTATACGGGGATTGTTACAGATTCAGGGTCGTTTAAATTTCCTAAAACAACCGGAAAAACACATCGAATTGTTGCTGCTTTAATCGATTTGGGTGTAGAAAATACTGAAATTCACAATTTTCTTTTCAGCAATACTACTTATGAGAGTTTGCAATTGTTAGGAAAAGCTCTTCAGAACATGAAAATTATTAAAGACCGTAAAACGTCCTATATCACTTTAACACAAGAAGAGTTAGATCGTTTTCATTATAAAAAAGGCGATACGGAAGGAATTGTAAATTACGGATTATCCGTCAAAGATGTTATCTTTACAGCCATTTTTATTGAAAATAAAGAAGAAGGAATTATTAAAATATCACTGCGTTCTATTGGTGATTTTGATGTAAATCAATTAGCAAGAGAACATTTTGAAGGTGGCGGACACAACAATGCTGCCGGAGGAAAATCAATGCTGTCAATGCAGGAAACAATTAGAAAATTTGAAAATATTGTAAACGTTCATCCCAAATTAAAATTTTAATGAAAGCAAGAATTTTTATAATTTTATTTGGCATATTATTCGCTATCGGTTGTCAGGATCCGGAGGCTAGAAGACCAATTCAAAAATCTTCCGGAAGTTTTATGAAAGAATCGGTAACACGCAATAAAAAATTAATTGCCAGCGAAGAAAAATTGATAGATTCTATCATGAAAAGTAATCCTGATAAAGAATATTTAGCTTCAAAAAAAGGCTATTGGTACACGTATGAAATTAAAAATCAAGCTGATACGCTCCGACCTAAAACAGGCGATGTTGCTTTTTTTGATTATGAAATTAATGATTTGAAAGGAAATATAATTTATACGGCTCTTGAACTTCGTCCGCAAGATTATTTAGTGGATAAACAAGAAATTATGATGGGGTTGAGAGACGGAATAAAACTAATGCGAAAAAACGAAAAAGTTACGTTCTTATTTCCGTCGCATATTGCTTATGGGTATTTAGGCGACAAAAATAGAATTGGTCCAAATATTCCAATCATGTGCACCGTGACCTTAACCGATTTTGGAAAAGAAAGTGAGTTAAAAAAAGTTAAAAATAGTTCAAACAATCAATAAACCAGTAAAATAAGAAAATGAAAAATTTAAGATTTCTGTTTTTAAGTATAACATCTTCGATACTTTTGGTATCCTGCGGAGGCGATTACGATCATTTAGGCGATGGAATTTTTGCCGTAATTAAAACCTCAAAAGGGGAGATTATTACACAATTAGAATACGATAAAACGCCAATTACGGTTGCCAATTTTATTTCGTTGGCCGAAGGAACAAATGAACATGTAACAGATGAAGCAAAAAAAGACAAACCATTTTATGATGGCTTAACGTTTCATCGAGTGGAAGCTAACTTTATGATTCAAGGTGGCGATCCTGCTGGAAACGGAAGTGGTGGTCCAGGTTATAATTTTATGGATGAAATTACCGATTTATCTCATGATGGTCCCGGAATTTTATCGATGGCAAATGCCGGTCCGGGAACAAATGGTTCACAATTTTTTATCACACACGTAGAAACTAAATTTTTAGATGGAAGACATACCGTGTTTGGAAAAGTGAAAGAAGGTCAAGAAGTTGTGAATGCTATTGCAGCTTCCGATGTAATTGAGTCTGTAAAAATTGTGAGAAATGGTGAAGCGGCCAAAAAGTTTGATGCTGTAAAAGTTTTTAACGACAGATTGAAAGTGGAAGCCGAAAATAGAAAAATAGCAGAAGAAAAAGCAGCAGCTGAAAAAGCAGAATTTTTAGCTCAGTTTAAAGATGTGATTGATACCAAATTAGCCTTTTTTGAAATTCAGAAAAAAGCTACACAAAAAACTTCTACAGGTTTAGCATATACCATTTATCAAAAAGGAACGGGAAAGAAACCGGCAGCTGGCTCAACGGTTTATGTTCACTATGCCGGTTTTTTTGAAAGTGGCGAATTATTTGATTCAAGCTACGAAGATGTTTCAAAAGCATTTGGCAAATTTAATCAACAAAAAGCAGATGCTCAGGCCTATGTTCCTTTTCCTTTTCAATACGGCAATAAAACCGGTTTAATTCCTGGGTTTTTAGAAGGTTTGGAAAAAATGAATATTGGCGACAAAGCAGTCATTTTTATTCCTTCTCATTTAGGCTATGGAGAGGCCGGTGCCGGTGGTGTAATTCCACCAAATACCAACTTAATTTTTGAATTAGAACTTTTAGAAAATTCACCAAATCAATAATTATAGAACATGAAAAAGATAGTTTCCATTTTACTACTTACCATTTCAATGACCACCTTTGCTCAAAAGGAAAACGGACTTTATGCTGAAATTCAAACCTTGAAAGGGAAAATTCTATTAAAGTTAGAATTTGAAAAAACACCAATCACAGTTGCCAATTTTGTTTCGTTAGCCGAAGGCAAGAACAACGAGGTTTCTGCCGATTTAAAAGGAAAACCTTATTTTGACGGATTAAAATTTCATCGAGTAATTCCTAATTTTATGATTCAAGGTGGTGATCCAACCGGCACAGGTTCAAGTGGTCCTGGTTATAAATTTGCCGATGAAATTACTGATTTAAAACATGATAAACCCGGAGTTCTATCAATGGCAAATGCTGGAAAAGGAACAAATGGTTCGCAGTTTTTTATTACGCATGTTCCAACACCACATTTAGATGGAAAACATACCGTTTTTGGCAATGTAATTGAGGGACAAGATGTTGTGAATGCCATTGCACAAAATGATGTAATGGATAGAGTAACCATTATTAGAGTAGGTGACGCAGCCAAGAAATTTGATGCTCCAAAAGTTTTTGCCGGCAGACTTGCTGCTGAAGAAGCTATGAATAAAAAGAAAGAAGAAGCTTTGAAATTGGAGAAAGTTAAATTTAATGATTATGTAAAAAAGACTTTCCCTAAAGCAATAATTCTTCCTTCCGGATTGGCTTATGTGATGGAAAGTGAAGGAGTTGGAGCTAAGGCTACTGCCGGAAATAATGTTTCTGTGCATTATATTGGCGAATTATCAGACGGAAAGAAATTTGATAGCTCTTATGATCGTAACCAACCCATCGATTTTAAATTAGGACAAAAAATGGTTATTCCGGGGTGGGAAGAAGGTATTGCCCTTCTAAACAAAGGCGGAAAAGCCAAGTTAATTATTCCTTATTGGTTAGCGTATGGTGAAGATGGAAGACCTCCTGTGATTCCTGCGAAAGCCACATTAATTTTTATAACTGAATTGGTTGATATTAAATAGATGATCAAATAAAGTATAGTTGAATCCCAAAGGTTAAGCAAATCTTTGGGATTTTTGCATAATAAATTTTAATATTTTTATATTCTGTTAAATTTTTAGTAACTTTATTCGGAATTTGATAATTATTTATCGGTATGAATAAAGTGAAAGTACTAACTGTTGTTTTGTTCATCATTGCTTTCATAGAAGTAATAGCCGAATATTTTAGAATTATACCTCTAATTTATGTATTTAAACCGCTCATTTCAATTGTATTGATGCTTTTGTATTGGCTTAGTTCAACCAAAAAGGAAACTCTTTTTTTTCTAACAATCACAACGTCATTAATCACTAATGTTTTATTTATACCCAATGATCTTAAATTTATTTTTGTAGGATTAATCATTTTTGTTTTTCACCGATTAATCAATATTTATTACATTCTTAAAGTCATGAAAACAAAAGATTTTATTCCGGTTGTTCTTGCCTCGGTTCCTTTTTTAATTGTCTTTTTCTATATCTTTTTTGACACCGATTTGCTTACAAAAGAAGTATATTACATCATGATTATTCACAACAGTTTAATTTCATTACTGGGAGGAATTGCCTTATCACACTATATTATGAATGACAGTAGCAGAAGTTCTTGGTTATTAATATGTGTTTTGTCCTTTGTAACGTTGCATTTTATCATTTTTATTGAAAAATTTTATATTGAATTACAAATTTTTAGACCTATTGCAATGAGCCTGAACGCTTTTGCCTATTATGCCTTTTACAGATTTATTTTGATCATTGAAAGATCAAATTCTAATTAGTTTCTTTGTCTTTTTTTAATAATATACTTTATGAAGGAATATTTAAATAATTGGAGTTTTAAAGTTGTATCGTCTATTTATTTAGTTGTGGTGCTGCTATTGGTATTCGTTGTCTTCTTTGATTTTAAAACAATCGAATTTATTTTAAAATCGATTAGTATTCCGGTTTTACTATTACTTTATGTAATTACATCTGTGAGAAAAAATAAATTATATTTATTTGCCCTTTTTAGTGCAGCAGTATCCAATATTTTATTTATTTCAACAGATTCTGATTGGTTAAATTATGGCTTATTTGCGTTTTTAATTTATAGAATTATTACGATAATTCTAGTGATAAAGGCTTCAACAAAACTCTCCTTTTTTACTGTTGGAATTGGGAGTGTCTTTTTTCTATTTCCGCTGCTTTATTTTATTGTACTCACTCAAGATTCGTTAGGACAAAGTTTTCTGGTTGCTATTATAAATGTAGTTTTAGTTTCAATTTTAGGCGGATTGTCATTGTCCAATTATTTAATGGAAGAAGGTTTCAAGCATACTTGGCTTTTAATTAGCACTTTTCTTTATACTATTATTGTTTTTTTATTTGTTATTCAAAAGTATTACGTGTTTATTCCTATTTTTCAACCAATTCGTGTTTTGGTTTTGATGTCGGCTCACTATTTTTTTTATCTTTATATTTTAATGACTGAGCAACAACTAGATAAACCATAAAACAAATTTTTTTGAAAACAGCTAGCAAACTAATTTCATCTTTAACGGGCTTATTTTTTTTAGTTGTAGGTGTTTTGGCCTATGGTGTTTATTTTGACATGGAAAGTGTTATTCTTTATGCCAGAGTAATGGCTATTTTACTAGTTTTTTTTATTTATTTTTTAAGTTCATTCAGAAAAAATAAACGTTATTTAATTTCACTATTGTTTTCATTGCTTTCTATTTTATTTTTATTTTTAAAATCAGACATAGGTGTTTTAGCAGCAACTCTTTTCTTTTTAATATTTATAGTGTTAATCACTCAAATCGTCATTAAAAACACAAATAAAATTAGTTTTATTCCTGTAATACTTGGGTTTCTGCCGTTTTTATCCATTTTGTTCTATTTGATATTTTTAACCTATTCATCCTTAGGATTAAATTATGTTCCATCTATTATTAACGCTCTGATCATTTCTTTTCTTGGAGGATTAGCGGTTTCGAATTTTGTTTTAGAAGAAGATAACATGAAGAACATTTGGCTATTGATAAGTACTTTATTATTCATCTTACTGATTTTTGTTTTTATGATCGAAAAATATTACTTATCCGTTCAAGTGTTTAAACCAATTAGAACCATTAGCTTTTTTGGAGGACACTATCTTTTTATGCGGTATTTATTGCTTTGCGAATATCAAACAATAATCGCTTTACCTTTCGAAACAACTGAAGAATCGGTATCAAAATAAAAATCTATCCGTCCTAAATTAATACCATAACATCCAACCTGATTCACCAAAACATCCTTATTTTCTGAGTTTTTAAGAATTGTAGGTTTGTCCAAAAATGTGTGTGTATGACCACCAATAATCAAATCGATATCTTTTGTTAGCGTAGCTAATTTTGCATCGCTAATTTTATCCGGATCATTTTTATAAGCATATCCCAAATGCGAAAGACAGATAATTAGGTCGCATTTCTCTTCTAATTTTAATTTTTTTACACTATCTGCCGCAATTTCTACCGGATCGTTATAAATTGTTTCTTTATACATTTTTTTATCAACCAAACCGGCTAGTTCAACTCCCAATCCGAAAACACCAACTTTAATGCCATTTTTGTGAAATACTTTGTATGGTTTTACAAATGGTAGCATCACAGTATTTTTAAAATCATAATTTGCCGAAAGTACTTCAAATTGTGCATGCTGCATTTGAGCGGCCAAACCGTCAATGCCATTATCAAATTCATGGTTGCCAATTGTGGTGGCATCATAACCCAGTTTCGACATCAATTTGAATTCTAATTCGCCGCCGTAATAATTAAAATAAGGCGTTCCTTGAAAGCTATCACCGGCATCCAACAGCAAAACATTCGGATTTTCTTGTCTAATTTTTTCAATGAGAACAGCGCGTTTCACAATTCCGCCCATATTCGGGTTTTTAGGATGATCCGCCGGAAATGGGTCAATATGACTGTGCACGTCGTTCGTGTGCAAAATAGTTAACTGTTTTGTTTTTGGCTGACTAAAACCAGTTAACGGCAATCCTCCTAAACCAACTAACGTTGAGCCAGCGACTGTGTTTTTTATAAAATCTCTTCTTTTCATACCCTTAGTTTTGATCAACAATAATTCGTTGAGTTGGCGAAGCTTCCACCACATCAACCGCTTTAAAATAATCAATAAGCAAGTTTCTGATTTTATAATCTAAATCAAAAAGGCGCGTATTTTTTTGAAAGAAATTCATATTATCGCCACCATTAACCAAATAATCGGAGGTGGCAACATAATAATTTTTATCTAGATCTAAAGCCTCACCATTAATTGTTGCCGATTTAAACGAATTATTATTATTCAATAAAATTTGAATTCCGCTCAAAGGGTGCGGTTTTTTTTCAATAATTAAATACGTAATCATTTCTAGAACCTGACTTCCTTTTAAAGCCGCCACAACCATGTTGTTTTCAAACGGCATTATTTCAAAAGCAGTTCGTGTTGTTACATTCCCTTTTGGAATGATTGAACGAATTCCGCCGTGATTCAACAAACAAATATCGATGGTTTTACCATATCGTTTATTGAAAATTTTGTTGCTTTCGCTCAAGCAAACATCAGCCATAAAATTACCAATATTCGTTTGCCATTCGCCTTTGCTTTTATCCAACGTTTCCGGACAAAAAGCCAAAATACTGTCTAAGTCTTTATTGATATAATCGCGATAAGGTTTGATAAAGTTTTCAATTTCAGGGTTTTCGGAAGATGTATCAGAAATAGGAATTTGTTTTCCTTCAATTTTAACAACATCATAATTGGATTTACATCCGGAAAGCAGTAATAAAAATGTTATAAATAACACAAAATGTGTTATTGTAATAGGATAGTTTTTTAGTTTTAGCATCAAAAAACAACTTTAATTCTATAATTTTGTAAACCAAGTAAAGGTACAATGTTTTTAAAATATTTTAGAACTTTTTCTGCTAAAAGAGTATTAAAAAAAAGTTCACTTCATATAAATTCTCCTGTTTCAAACAAGCCAATTCAAACTGTTGGTGTCTTGGTTGATGAAACTGTTTTTGATAAAAAAGAAGCTTTACTTCAACTTTTGGTTGAAAAAGGATTCAAACCCGAAAATATTTCGGTATTGGCCTATAAAACAAAGTACAAAAAAAAAGAAAAAATAGGTTATCCGCATTACAGCAAAAAAGACGTAACTTGGTTGGGGACCATTGAAAATAAACAGGCAAAAGATTTCAAGTCGAATCAGTTTGATTTATTAATCAGTTATTACGATGAAAAGAAAACACCATTGCAAATTGTGACACATAAATCAATGGCCGATTTTAAAGTTGGATTTGCTTCTTCAGACAAGCGATTAAATCATTTTATGATTGATACACAAGTTGAAAAGCACACTGTTTTTGTGGAAGAATTATTCAAATACCTAAGAATACTAAACAAACTATAACTATGCAATCACTTATTGGAACCGGCGTTGCTTTAATTACACCGTTCAAAAAAGATTTATCTGTAGACACGGAGGCTTTATCAAAAATCGTTCATTATCAAATTGATAATGGAATTGATTATTTAGTGGTTTTGGGAACAACAGCAGAAACCGCTACATTAACGCAAGAAGAAAAGGAATTGGTAATCAACACGGTTATCCAAGCGAATAATAAAAAATTACCACTTGTTTTAGGCGTTGGTGGAAACAACACGCAGCAAGTAGTTGAAGAACTTCAAACAAGAGATTTGTCTGATTTTACAGCTGTTCTTTCAGTTTCACCTTATTACAATAAACCCACACAAGAAGGAATATATCAACATTTTAAAGCTATTGCAGAAGCTTCTCCAGTTCCAATCATTTTATATAATGTTCCGGGTAGAACGGCCAGCAACATGCTTCCATCAACGGTTTTACGTTTGGCAAATGACTTTAAAAATATTGTTGCCATCAAAGAAGCAGCGGGAGATATTGTTCAGGCTATGAAATTAATTCAGCAAAAACCGAACGAATTTTTAGTAATTTCAGGTGACGATATGGTCACTTTGCCAATGGTTTTAGCTGGTGGAGCAGGAGTGATTTCGGTTATTGGTGAAGGTTTCCCAAAACAATTTTCAACCATGGTGCGATTAGGATTAGAAAGAAAAGTGGATGAAGCCTATCAAATTCATTATCAAGTAGCTGATGCAATTGATATGATTTTTGAGCAAGGAAATCCAGCCGGAATTAAAGAAGTCTTTAAAATTTTAGGGTTGTGTGAAAACACATTAAGACTTCCTTTGGTTAATGTTAACGAAGACTTAGCAAACAGAATTCAGCAAATTGTCAAAAAAATTGTAAATTAGCAGTAAATTAATTAAATTAAGAAAAACTAGAAAATTATGTTATCAGCAAACGTATTAGCAGCATTAAATAGTCAGATTAAAATGGAAGGTGATTCTTCTCAAGTATATTTAGCCATGGCTTCATGGGCAGAAGTGCAAGGTTTTGAAGGAATTTCAACCTTCATGTATAGTCAATCAGACGAAGAAAGAATGCATATGCTCAAATTAATAAAATATGTAAACCAACGTGGTGGAGAAGCCAACGTTGGAGCAACTTTAGAACCAAACCTTGATTTGTCAAATTATAAAGCTCTTTTTAAACAATTATTACAACATGAAATTAAAGTTTCAGAAAGTATTAATAATTTGGTAGGCATAACATTAGACGAAAGAGATTTTGCAACACACAACTTCTTACAATGGTATGTGGCAGAGCAAATTGAAGAAGAAGCAACTGCTCGTTATATCTTAGATAAAATCAATTTAATTGGCGATGACAAGGGAGGTTTGTATCTTTTTGATAATGAAATGAAAAATTTTGTGAGCCCAATGGCCCCGGCAAAATAATAACTATGTTAATCAAACTATAAAAGATGCGATTTGTAACGCATCTTTTTGTTTTTTTACACGTTTTTAAGACTATAAAAAAAATGTTTTGTAGTCTGCAATTATTAACTAAATTTGCAGTTCGGTTTTCGTGATTTAATTTAACGAAAATTTGCATATAAAATACGCCTAATGAATAAATTATATTTTGTTTTTCTTATTGCTGTTGTGTTAAGTTCTTGCACTCCCTATCAAAAAGCATTGAAAAGTGAAGATATTGCCGTTAAGTACGCTGCCGCAGAAGAAAAATATAATGCTGGAAAATACCAAAAAGCGATTCGATTGTTTGAACAGATAGCTGCATCATACAGAGGAAAGCCTCAAGCTGAAAAAATGTTTTATATGTATGCACAAAGTTTATACAAAACAAAACAGTTTTATACAGCAGGTTATCAGTTTGAAAGTTTTGCTTCGGGTTATCCTAAAAGTGAAAAAGTAGAAGAAGCAGCTTTTTTAGGAGCGTTATGTTATTCTCAATTATCGCCAAAATACTCATTAGATCAGATTGATACAGATAAATCGATTGAAAAAATGCAAGCTTTCATTGATTTATACCCTGATTCACAGTATCTCCCAGAGGCAAATAAAATTGCAAAGGAGTTGAGAGAAAAACTGGAATTTAAAGCATTTGAAATTGCAAAGCAATACCATACAATATCAGAAGCCATTAGAGACTTTAGAGCTCCAATTGTAGCATTAGATAATTTTATTGCAGATTACCCGGGAACTCCCTATCGAGAAGATGCTTTTTACTATAAAATAGAAGCAAGTTATAAATATGCCGTTAATAGTGTGGAATCAAAGGTTAAAATTAGACTAGATGAAACATTAGAAAATTATGATAAATTTTTAAAGCAATTTCCTGAATCAAAATACAGAGAAAAAGCAGATAAAATTAAAGAAAACGTTAATAAACTTTTACCACAATATTCAAAATAAATACTAGTCATGGATTTAAAAAAGACGAATGCTCCGGTTAACACGATTACTTATGATAAGAGAGCGATTGAGCAAACTACAGGAAACGTGTACGAAGCGATAACGATTATCGCTAAAAGAGCAAATCAAATTAATTCTGAAATTAAAAAAGAATTGATTGAAAAATTGGAAGAGTTTGCTACCTACAACGATAGTTTAGAAGAGATTTTTGAAAACAAAGAGCAAATCGAAGTGTCAAAATTCTATGAAAAATTACCTAAGCCACACGCTCTAGCTGTGCAAGAGTGGTTAGAAGGAAAAATTTACCACAGAGATACTACTAAATAAGAACCACATGTCAGTTTTAAACGGGAAAAAAATACTACTGGGCGTTACCGGTGGAATTGCTGCCTATAAAACTGCTTCATTGGTTAGACTTTTTATAAAAGCAGGTGCTCAAGTGCAAGTTGTTATGACACCTGCTTCTAAAGATTTTGTTACTCCTTTAACATTATCTACACTTTCTAAGAATCCCGTTTTTTCCGAATTTTATAATGATGAAGATGAAAATGCGTTGTGGAATAATCATGTTGAATTAGGCCTTTGGGCAGATTTAATGATTATTGCTCCGGCAACAGCGAATACACTTGCTAAAATGGCAAATGGTAATTGCGATAACTTGCTCATGGCAACCTATTTATCTGCAAAATGTCCAGTCTATTTTGCTCCGGCAATGGATTTAGATATGTATAAGCACCCAACTTCTATCGATAATTTTCACAAACTTCATTTGTTTGGAAATATTATGATTCCGGCAGAATCCGGTGAATTAGCCAGCGGCCTTTCAGGAGAAGGTAGAATGGCTGAACCTGAGAATATTATCTCCTTTTTAGAAAATGATATTTTACAAAAATTACCACTCAAAGGAAAAAAAATACTGATTACTGCCGGTCCAACATACGAAGCAATAGACCCTGTGCGTTTTATAGGAAATCATTCTTCCGGGAAAATGGGTTTTGATCTTGCTAACGAAGCAGTTCAATTGGGTGCAGAAGTAATTTTAATTTCCGGACCAACGCATTTGAATGTAGATAATTCAAGAATTAAGTTAATTCGCGTGCAATCGGCAGAAGAGATGTATCAGCAATGCCATTTGTGTTTTAATGAAGTTGATGTTGCTATTGCAGCAGCAGCTGTAGCCGATTACAAACCAAAAGTGGTTGCCAATCATAAGATTAAAAAGTCGGATAGTGATTTTTCAATTGAATTGGAAAAGACAAAGGATATTTTAGCCTCATTAGGAGAAATAAAAAAAGAACAGTTTTTAATTGGTTTTGCATTGGAAACAGAAAATGAAATTGAGCATGCAAAGTTGAAAATTCAGAAAAAAAACTTAAATTTGATTGTCCTAAATTCGCTCAATGATGAAGGAGCCGGTTTTGGAAAAGCAACAAACAAGGTAACATTTATCGATAAATCATTTCATATTGAACCGATGCCACTCAAATCAAAAGAAGAAGTTGCAAAAGATATTTTGAATAAAATAATACAATTCTATCATGCGTAAAATAGTCGTTTTTGTTTTTCTAATTACCTTGAGTTTGACCCAAGCACAAGAATTAAATTGTAGCGTAAAAGTTAATTCTGAACGAATTACTTCTGCCAATCAACAAATTTTTAAAACGCTTGAAACATCATTAAATGAGTTTGTAAATAAGAGCAAATGGAGCACACGCGATTTTAAAAACAACGAGCGAATCGATTGCTCTATGTTTATCAATGTATCGGAGTTTAATAACAATGTTTTCACGGCAACCATTCAAGTACAAGCAGCAAGACCGGTATATAATTCAACCTACAGCACACCAATTTTAAATATAAACGACAAAGACTTTACATTTCGATATGTTGAATTTGAAAATTTGTTTTTCAATCCAAATAGCTTTGATTCCAATTTAGTATCGGTTGTGGCTTTTTATGCCTATATGATTTTGGCAATGGATGCTGATTCATTTGAATACCAAGGCGGAAATGAGTATTTAGAAATCGCTCAAAATATTGTAGCTGTTTCACAATCAGGAGGAAAAGGTTGGTCGCAATCGGATGGACTACAAAATAGATTTTTTTTAGTTAATGATATGTTATCCAATACATTTGATCCAATTCGTTTAGGTTTTTACGATTACCACAAACTAGGATTAGATGTTATGGCAGATGATTTGCCAGCAGGAAAAGAAGGTGTAAAAAACGCTGTTTTGGCTCTTTCTAAGATTAATTCTGTTAGACCAAATGCTTATTTGACCCGAGTTTTTTTTGATACAAAAGCAGACGAAATACTATCAATATTTACTGGAGGACCAAAAGTTGATATCACCGATTTAGTTGATAATTTAAACCGTGTTTCACCTTTAAACGCATCAAATTGGTCTAAGATAAAGTTTTAATAACTTTGTCGATATTATCTAAAACTTCAGTAAAAAAAGTTCTGATAAATTGAGTACATTGCCATAGTATTTTAGTTTATAATCCGGAAATGCTAACATCATTATCTATAAAGAATTACGCCTTGATCGAAAAATTATCCATTGATTTTTCGAATGGTTTTTCTATAATCACAGGTGAAACGGGCGCCGGTAAATCCATACTTCTGGGAGCATTGGGTTTAGTTTTAGGAAAAAGAGCCGACTTATCTTCGTTAAAAAATAAAGAAGAAAAGTGTGTAATCGAAGCTCATTTTTCTATTTCAAATTATAATTTAAAAGCCTTTTTTGAAGTAAACGACTTGGATTATGAAGAGCAAACCATCATAAGAAGAGAAATTCTCCCATCCGGAAAATCAAGAGCTTTTATAAACGATAGTCCGGTTAATTTAAACGAGTTGATGGAATTAGGTGAGTTTTTATTAGATATTCATTCGCAACATCAAACTAGAGAATTAACGGAAGAGTTGTATCAATTTCAAATTATTGACGCCGTTTCGTCTAATTTATCACTTCTTGACGATTATGCAAATAGATTAAAGAGGTATAAAAATTTAAAGGTTCAATTAGACGAGAAAAAGCAACTTTATGCCAGTGCGTTGAAAGAACAGGACTATAATTCTTTTTTATACACTGAATTAGCAGAAGCAAAATTAATTCAAAATGAACAAAGTGAGTTAGAATCTCAACTAGAAAAATTGAGCAACGTAGAATTAATTAAAGAACAACTTGAAAAAAGTTTAGCATTAGCTGATAGTGAGCAGTTTGGTTTGTTGGTTAATTTGAAAGAATTTAAAAGTACCATCCAAAGAATAAGCACATTTTCTGCGGATTATGCTCAGCTTTTTGAACGTATTGAAAGTCTTTCCATCGAATTAAAAGATGTTGTAAACGAATTAAATCTTCTTTCGGAATCGGTTATCAACGACCCTGAACAACTACTTTTGGTGAATCAAAAATTGCAAACAATTTATAATTTACAAAAGAAACATCAAGTAAATTCAGTTGAAGAGTTATTACAGATTCAATCTGAGCTGGAAGGAAAAGTAATTTCTGTAACATCGTTAGAAAACGAAATTGCTGAAATTCAACAGCAATTAGATAAAAACGAAGCAGAATTAAATCATTTTGCTCAAAAAATTCATACCAACCGTGAAAAAAGTATTCCAAAATTAAGCGAAATGTTGGTTTCTATTTTAAATCAACTCGGCATGCCTAATGTGCAATTTAATATAGAAGTAAGTCTTTCAGAATCATTTTATTCCAATGGAAAAGATACGATACAATTTTTAATTTCAACTAACAAAGGTTCCGATTTTGGGCTGTTGAAAAAAGTGGCCTCTGGAGGAGAAATGTCTAGAATAATGTTAGCAGTAAAAGCGATTTTAGCTAATTATTCCAATTTACCAACCCTCATTTTTGATGAAATTGACACGGGAGTTTCAGGTGAAATTGCAAATAAAATGGGCGATATTATGAAAGAAATGAGTTCAAAAATGCAAATTTTTGCCATCACACATTTACCACAAATTGCGGCCAAAGGAAAATCGCATTATAAAGTTTATAAAACCGATTTCGGTACACAAACCAGTTCAGAAATAAAGCTATTAAACAGAGAAGATAGAGTTGTGGAAATTGCCCAAATGCTATCCGGTTCAACTGTCTCAGATTCTGCTTTAAATCACGCAAAAGCTTTATTGAACTAAAATTTTAATTATATTTGAAATATCATACAAACTAAAAGAAGACCACTATGTATAATTTATTAAAAGGAAAAAGAGGAATAATTTTTGGAGCTTTAGACGAAAATTCTATTGCATGGAAAACAGCAGAACGTGTTCATGAAGAAGGTGGAACTTTTGTGTTGACAAACGCTCCAATTGCTATGCGAATGGGGACAATTAGCCAATTAGCAGAAAAAACCGGTTCGCAAATTATTCCGGCAGATGCTACTTCAATTGCTGATTTAGAAAATTTAGTAGAAAAAGCAATAGAAATCCTTGGTGGAAAATTAGATTTTGTTTTACATTCAATCGGTATGTCGGTGAATGTTAGAAAAGGAAATCATTACACGAATCAGAATTATGATTTTACACACAAAGGTTGGGATGTCTCAGCTGTTTCTTTTCATAAAGTAATGCAGGTCCTCTATCAAAAAGATGCCATGAATGAGTGGGGTAGTGTGGTTGCTTTGACTTACATGGCTGCTCAAAGAGTATTTCCTGACTATAATGATATGGCGGATAATAAAGCGTATTTAGAATCAATTGCCAGGAGCTTTGGTTATTTCTTTGGAAAGGATAAAAAAGTACGTGTAAATACTATTTCACAATCACCAACGCCAACCACAGCAGGACAAGGAGTGAAGGGTTTTGATGGGTTTATAACGTATGCCGATAAAATGTCGCCTCTAGGAAATGCTACTGCTTTAGATTGTGCAAACTATACCGTAGCAATGTTTTCAGATTTGACAAAACGAGTTACTTTACAAAATTTATACAATGACGGAGGTTTTTCAAATATGGGGGTAAGCCAAGATGTAATGGAATATTTTACCAAAGAGTAATTGTTAAAAAGCAAAAATATCTCCTATTAACAGAAGTTAATAGGAGATTTTTTTTTACTTTTATAACTTAAATGTTAAATAAACAAAATATGAAAAAAATTACTTTATTCTTTTTATTGTTTTTTGGTTTTGTAGCTTCGGCACAATTTTCAGAAAATTTTGATGCTGCTACAACAGCTCCACCGGGATGGACTGTTATTAATGGCGGTGGAGCAAATGGTTTTATATTTGGTGTTGGGGCTCCTGGGTCTGCATTTTCTGCACCAAATGCAGCACAAATTAACTTTAACGCAACAGCTCATGATGATTATTTGGTTACACCAGCTATTACAGTGACTGCTGGTCTAAATGATAGATTAACGTATTATGTTAAAAATCAGGACCCGCTTTTTGTTGAAAGTTATGAAGTGAAATTATCTTCTACAACTCCAACGGCCGATGCGTTTACTGTGACAGTAACGCCAGTTGCTGAGGCACCTAATGTTTGGACTCAATTCACCATTGATTTGACACCCTATTTAGGTCAAACCATTTATATTGGATTTCACGCAGTTTCTGCCGATCAGTTCAGGTTGCTGTTTGATGATGTGGTAAATGACACGCCTCCAGCATTAGCTCCAAACTGTGCTACACTAACAACTCCGGCAAACGGTGCTGTTGATGCTCCATATTTATCTTTAAATTTAGCATGGTCTGCACCTGCAGCAGGTGCACCTGCTGCAAGCTATGATGTGTATTTAGATACAAACATAGATCCTACAACTTTATTGGGTAACCAAACTGCTTTGACAAGAACTGTTACAGACTTATTGCCTGAAACAACATATTACTGGAAAGTAGTTGCTAAAAATAGTGCGGGTGATGCTGTTGGATGTTCTGTTTTTAGTTTTACAACAATGACTATTCCTGGCTATTGCCTTAATGCACCTTTTGGACAATGGCCAACGGCGACATTCACGACAGCTAATTGTGATGGTGTTACAGTGAATACGGTTACAACTGCTGGTTACGCTGGTGAATATTCTTCTGTTCAAGTGGTTTCTGGAACTACTTATTTTTTTAGTAGCGGAACAACAGATTTAATTACGATTAGCACTGATGGAGGTGTAACAGCAGCAGCATTTGGTACAACTCCGTTGACATGGGTATCTAACTATACTGGGGCTATTAGATTTTATTCTCATTTAAGTGAGTTATGTGAAGGGGAAGATGTTAATAGAACCAGAAGTTTTGTTTGTGGAATTCTATCAGAAGAAACTCCAGATTACGCTAACCTTCAATTTCCATCATCAGCAACAGTTTCTCAAGGCGAGTCAACTATAGTTTATGCTCAAATATACCATGCAGGTTTAACCGATGTTGAGCCAGGATTATCAGGTCAAGCTGCTGGTATTCAGGCGTGGATTGGAATTAGCCCTGTAGGAGCAAATACAAATCCGAATACTTGGTCAAATTGGGTTTTAGCAACTCATAATGCAGGGCAGGTTTCTAATAATGACGAGTATCAAGCTTCGATTGGAGATAATTTAACACCAGGAACATACTATTATGCTTCTAGATTTAGATTAAACGATGGACAATTTGTATATGGGGGTATTAATTCAAATGATGAAGGAAACTTCTGGGATGGCACAACTTATCTAAGCGGTGTTTTAACGGTAACTCCTCCACCAGTTCCTAATAACGACGAGTGTGCTACTCCTACAACATTAACGGCGGGAGCTGTTTTTACTTCAAATCCTTTAGAAACAACAAATTTTGGAGCAACACTGAGTTCGCAAGCTACTCCTTCTTGTGGGGCATTCAACTTTGATACTGTTGGAAAAGATGTTTGGTATAGCGTAACTGTGCCAGCTTCTGGTAATATTACAATTGAAACGAAAAGCAATGGTGGTCTAACCGACACTGTTATGGAAGTATATTCAGGAGATTGTGGATCATTAGTAATGGTTGAATGTGATGACGATGATGGAGATGTTAATTTTTCTTTAATTCCATTAACAGGAAGAACAGCAGGTGAAGTTTTAATAATTAGAGTTTGGGGATATAATGGGACATCAGGAAATTTTGCAATTGCTGCTTATGATGCCTCTTTAGGAACAAATGATTTTGATTCTTTGAACTTTTCATCGTATCCAAATCCGGTTAAAGATGTATTAAACGTTTCTTATATTCAAAATATAACTTCAGTTGAGGTGTTTAATTTGTTGGGACAAAAAGTTATCACTAAAACATTAAATTCAAATGAAGGTCAAATTGATATGAATTCACTTTCAAATGGAACTTATTTAGTTAAAGTTGCTACAGAAAATGCAACTAAAACAATTAAAGTGATTAAACAATAAAAAAGTAATCATAGATTTTTCAAAAGCCATGCACCTCGCATGGCTTTTGTTTTTTATGCTGTATATTTGTTAAAATTTTGATATGCATTTTTCAATCATTATTCCAGTATATAATCGTCCGGATGAAATTGACGAACTTCTCGAAAGTCTCGTTATTCAGGATTATAATACTGCTTTTGAAATTGTAATTGTAGAAGACGGTTCAACAATTGATTGTAAAAATATTGTCGAAAAATATGCCGAAAAATTAATCATTAGCTATTTTTTTAAACCAAATTCAGGTCCCGGAGATTCACGGAATTATGGAATGAAAAAAGCAAAAGGCGATTATTTTATCATTTTTGATTCCGATTGCATTATCCCTAAAAATTATCTTTCCGAAGTAGATTTGGCTTTAAAAGAGAATTTCACAGATTGTTTTGGAGGTCCTGATAAGGCCTTGGATTCGTTTTCAAATATTCAAAAAGCAATCAATTTCAGTATGACTTCCTTTTTAACAACTGGTGGAATTCGCGGTGGTTCTGAAAAAATTGATAAGTTTCAGCCCAGAAGCTTCAACATGGGAATTTCTAAAAAAGCCTTTGAATCTTCAAACGGATTCGGAAATATTCATCCCGGTGAAGATCCCGATTTATCTATCCGATTGTGGAAGATGAATTTTGAAACGCGATTAATTCCTTCTGCTTATGTTTACCATAAAAGAAGAATAGATTGGACAAAATTTCACAATCAAGTCTCAAAATTTGGAAAGGCCAGACCAATTCTCAACAGTTGGTATCCGGAATTCAGCAAGCCAACTTTTTTCTTTCCCACCTTATTTATGATTGGTTTTTTTACAGCAGTTACAGTAGCTGTACTATTCGGGTTTTATTTTCCGTTAGTCATGTATGGATTTTATTATCTACTCTTATTTTTCATAGCATCTTACTGTAACAAAAGTGTTAAAATTGGGTCTTTGTCAGTAGTTGCCAGCTTTATTCAGTTTTACGGATATGGTTTTGGATTTTTGAAATCTTTTTTTTTAATACAATTGATGAGTAAAAATCCTCAAGAAGAATTTCCTGAATTATTTTTTAAATCGATTAAGCATGACTAAAATTATTGGTTTAACGGGCGGAATTGGTAGCGGAAAAACCACCGTTGCAAGAATGTTTATGGCACATGGTATTCCTGTTTATATTGCTGATGAGGAAGCAAAAAAATTAATGGAGTCTGATGTAATTATAAAAAAAGTTGAAAAGGCCTTTGGAAAAGAAATTTTGACAAACCAAAAAATAGATCGTGCTAAATTGGCTAGTATTGTTTTTAATAAGGCTGAAAAATTAGAAGAACTCAATAAAATAATACACCCAGCTGTGCAAAAACATTTTAAAAACTGGCTAAAAAACCATAACACCGTTCCATTCGTAATTAAAGAAGCGGCTATTTTGTTTGAAACCGGAGGTCATAAACAATGTGATAAAGTTATAACAGTGGTCGCTCCACAATTGTTAAGAATAGAAAGGGTTATTTTAAGAGATAAATCTGATAAAAATAGTGTTTTAGACCGAATTAACAATCAATGGACTGATGAAAAGAAGGTTTTGTTGAGTGATTTTGTCATTGAAAACATTGATTTAGAGAAAACTACTACTCAAGTTAGTGATATTCTTAAAGTATTAAATAAAATTTAAAAAACATACATGATGTTAATGTTTGGTTAATCTATTAACAATGCAAATGTTAAAATCTTAAATTTGTCGTGATGAATAAAGTTTTGTTTAGACTACTTGTATTTTTGATGAGTTTATCACTCATTGGAATAATTTTTGTACAAGTATATTGGTTTAATTCTTCGTTAGAAAACAATCAAGAACAGTTTAAGTTTCATGTTAAACAAGTTCTAGGTAATGTTTCTGATAAATTAAAACAGCAGGAAATACTCGCTTTTGTTGAGAAAATCAATCAATTTAAAGACAGCACAGGTTCTGATAAAGTTGTTTCAGATTTTTTAGAGTTTGGTTATTACGAAAGAAATTCACAAACTAACGAAACTATAATTTATTCCAATAGTATAAACTCCCAGGATTTTACACTATCCCCTTCGTTCTTTGATAAAAAAAATGACAGTTTGAAAATTAAGAGTTTTTCATCCAAACGGAAAACAGAAATTTATCATAACGGCATCGATAAATCAAATTTGCAAAATTCACCAACACCGGACTACAAGATGGAAAAATCAGGCAGTTTGGAAATTTTAGACAAATTGCTTTATGATATGTCTTTTAATGATATTGCGTTGACTTATCCAATTCAAAGAAGAATTTCTAAAGAAAAATTACAAGAACTTTTGCAAAGAGAACTCAAAGAATACGGTGTAAATACACCTTTTGAATTTGGAATCTATAGCAATGGTTTAGCCACCAAAGTTAGGTCGGATAATTTCAAGTTTAACAAAATCGATACGTACAGCATTCCTATATTTACCGATAACGAAGGAATGAGTAAATATCAACTACTTGTGAGTTTTCCCGAAAAAAAGAAATTTATTTTTTCAGATTTAATAGGAATTGCAATGCTTTCGTTGGTTTTTACGTTAATTATCATAATCGCCTATTCCAATGCATTAAATCAATTATTCAAACAACGTCAGATATCTGAAATAAAAACAGATTTCATCAATAACATGACGCATGAATTCAAAACGCCAATTGCTACGATTAATTTGGCATTGGACGCGATTAAAAATCCAAAAGTTATTGAAGATAAAGAAAAAGTACATCGCTACCTTCAAATGATTCGAGACGAAAATAAGCGAATGCATGCACAAGTAGAAAACGTTTTGCGTATTTCAAAACTGGAAAAGAAAGAACTTGAAATAAATAAAGAACCGCTCGATATTAACGATATTATTAATGATGCAATTGATCACGTAAGCTTAATAGTTGAAGATAGAGAAGGAACGATTACTAAACATTTTAAAGCAAATAGGACAACAGTTTTGCTTAACGATGTTCATTTTACCAACGTGTTTGTAAACATATTAGATAATGCAGTAAAATATTCGCCTGAAAAACCAATTATTGAAGTTTACACCGAAAACATTAAAGATTTTCTAATTATAAAAATAAAAGATTACGGAGCAGGGATGAGTAAAGTTGCCCAAAAAAGAATTTTTGAAAAATTTTATCGTGAGCACACCGGTGACATTCATAACGTTAAGGGACACGGATTAGGCTTAGCCTATGTTAAAAGAATTGTAGAAGAACACAACGGACAAATTTCCGTGGAAAGCGAAAAAGGAAAAGGAAGTACATTTAGCATTAAATTGCCACTAATAAATTAAATACCACTAAATTTAAAATTAACCTATGGAAGCAGAAAACAAAAAAATTCTTTTAGTAGAAGATGACCCAAATTTTGGAGCTATATTGAAAGATTACTTAATGCTAAACGATTTCGAAGTTGTTTTAGCTAAAAACGGAATGGAAGGATTTGAAAAATTCAAAAAAGACACCTACGATTTGTGTATTTTGGATGTAATGATGCCTTATAAAGACGGCTATACGTTAGCGAAAGAAATTCGTGAAAAAAACAAAGAAGTACCTTTGATTTTCTTGACCGCTAAGTCAATGAAAGAAGATGTCTTAAAAGGATATAAAGTTGGTGCGGATGATTACCTAAATAAACCTTTTGATTCAGAAGTGTTATTGATGAAAATAAAAGCCATCATGCAACGCAAACAGTCTGAAAGTAAAACAGATAACCTTAAATTTGAATTCCAAATTGGAAAATTTCATTTGAATTCCAAGTTGCGTTTTCTGACCTTTAATAATGATGAGCCTATTAAATTGTCGCCAAAGGAAAACGAATTATTGAAAATGTTAGCCCTTTACGAAAACGACTTAATGCCGCGTGAGTTAGCGTTAACCAAAATTTGGAGAGACGATAACTATTTCACATCCAGAAGTATGGATGTGTATATCGCCAAATTAAGAAAATACTTAAAATTAGACGAAGACGTAGAAATCCTTAACATTCATGGCGAAGGTTTCCGATTAGTCATCAAAAATAAAGTAACACAATAAAATAAAAGCTCTCAATTTTGGGAGCTTTTATTTTTGAACCTTTTTCCAGCTTTTCACTACAAGATTTTGGGCAAAAAAAAGAATTCTACAAACCAAAAAGAGCTTCCGTTGGTCGCTTTTTTGCTTTAAGAATTCTATATTTTTTTTCCAAAATGCTTTGCGTTTCAATCTGGGGTAGGGTTAGCTGCTATATTCCAATTTCAAAGCAAAGCAGGTTTTACTATTTTTGGTAACTGTCAATAATGTAGGATGTTCCTCTTTTGATGCCTTAATTTCAACTTCGTCATTCAAATGCAATTCCCTCAAAAAATTCATGTCAAACGCTTGAATTTTATTTTTCAAAATTAGTTTCGGATTGATGCAATCCAAACACCATTCTAAATATTTTACATTATTGGCATGATTCACAATATCCAAATCAGAAAGTAAAATCAATTTACTTTTCATAAATCGAAAATCAACATTGAAATTTATTTTTTCAAACGATTGTTTTGTTGGTAGTTTTTCAGGAAAAAATTCAAAATGTTTAAACGGTAAAGCTAACGCTTGCGGTTTTCGCAATTCCGTATTCAAAACCACCCAAAAAGTGAGAGCACCCACTAATTTTTTATCACCAACATACAATTCCAATGCCCTAACCGAACGTGAATCTTTCATTTCTACAATCCAAGTTCTCATCGTTACTACTTCTCGCCATTTGGGTAAATCGGTGACTTCAACCCGCATTCTGCTCAACACCCACGCTTGATGAAATTCTTGCATGTCGCTAAAACTTAATCCACCCAACTCAGCATGAAACCCTGCTGTAAGCTGTAAAAGATTACATAATTCGGTATGTTTAAGCTGTCCATTCGGATAACACTGAACAAAATTAATTTCCCAGTCTTTCGAAAATTCAGAAGTAAAATTGGATGATACTGGCATTGATATAAATTTTTAAACTATTTATTCTACTTCAAAAGTAAACGAATTATTTTCCAAACCAGCAAAATTTGTAAGCATCGAAATAACTTTGAAATTACAGCCTTGACGTTCAGGATTATACGAGGCTACATTATATATATTCACCGTATAAGAACCAGATTCTAACAATTTTATTCCAGCTCTACTTACAAAGTGGTCAGCTTCTTTCAATAAAATAAATGTATTATAAAAAGCTCCTCCGGTATCAATTACTATCGAATTTTCATTTAAATTAATATAATTAAATCCATTAAATGCAGAGGCTTTTTTTAATTCGATGTAATACGATAGACTTTCGTCCAATTGAAATAAATCTATAACAGTATTCGAATTAGTATTTGTTTGAAGCCGGTTTACACTAGAAGCAAGCCACAGTGTGTCACCTAACTGATAGATTGCCTGTGGATTTTCAATCGTAATTAAATTTGGATTTTCAAATTCCACAAAATTACCACAAGCCACATCGTCTTCACATTGAAATGCAAACAAAAAAGGGATGAAACTAAAAAGAAGAATAATTTTTTTCATTTTTTTTTAATTAATTTTTAATCCAATAGTAATATTTAGTGAACTCGCATGATTGAAATAATCTACAAATTCATTGGTTGTATTTACTCTAAAAAAATAATAATTGTAACCGATATTCGAAAATAAAATATAAGTTTTGTTTAATTTGTAAAAAATATCTGTGCCAAAACCAAGTGTATTACCTTGTTGATTTCCATAAAATTTAGAACCATTTTTTTGTCTGAGGTCCACGCTACCAAATTTCAAGTGAGGATCAAATACTATTTTATTACTTTCCGAAATTCTATAAGAAAGAATCCCTCGAAACGTATTTATGTTGGTTTTATCGATGTTACCTCCGATTTCAAAATCATCCACTTGTAAAGTAGTTTTTTCATATTCAAAAGCGAGTAAAAATTGTTGATATCTCAATATATTCAATTTTAATAATGCACCGATAGCTAGTTGCTTATGTCCTTTTGATAAATAATTATCTCCTAAATAAATATGACTTACAAAAGCTATACTCAACTCAGGTTTTAATTGAACTTTTTTATCGGCCTTATCTTGTGACCAAGCTGTAAATGATGAAAATAGAATTAGTAAGAAAATATATTTTTTCATCTTAATAATTTATGGTAAACTGAATTGATTCCTGTTCGTCAATAATGAGTAACTCTTCAAAAGTAGATACGATATTTGTACTGTTATTTCTTACTTCCCATTGAATTACTAGTTCTTGATTTTTCTTTACTAATTTTGAAAGGTTATCAAAATAATCAATGTATTCATCTGACAATGGTTTGAAATATTTAATTTCATCGGTATAATCGCCTATGTAATTGATGTTAAGAAATTGAAAATTCGCATTTACTTGGTTCAAATTGATATAAAGATTAGCCAAATTTTCACGTTGAAAGAGTTTTTCAGTTCCGATATTTAATTCAAAATTTGAAAAATCATCGCTATCGATGTTTCTTATTTGTCTTTTATGGTAAGGAGAATTTGAATTTATTTCGATAATAATTTCATTATAATTCGATTTTGGTTTTGGTATAACCATCGTGTAATCACCGTTTTCGTTAGTTGTAGCTTTGCCCACAAAATTGGTTTCAGAAGGCACATAAAAAATAAATGGAATACTAGACGATTCTCGTCTAACAAAAAGTTTTACTTCGTGATTAGAAAGTGGAAGGTTATTTTCCAAGAGCACTTTCCCTTTAACAACTAATTTTGTTTCTCCATCATATTCAATTTCACATGATAAAAAAAATAGTGCAACTAAAAGTAAAAGTGTTTTTTTCATGGCGTTTTAATTGTAGGATGCGTAAAAATTAAATTGGTTGCTTTATTTTTTTTTCGATATAAGCAATAATATCTTTTTTATCTGTTTCAAAATCAAACCTTATCACATTTTCGGTTCTTTTAAACCAAGTCAATTGCCGTTTAGCAAAACGACGTGTATTTTTTTTAATTTCTTCAACAGCAAATTCTAAAGTAGTTTTCTCATCAAAATAATCAAATAATTCCCGGTAACCAACGGTTTGCAAAGCATTCAATTTTTTATTTGGATATAGATTTTTGGCTTCTTCTACTAAACCTTCTAGTATCATCAAATCGACTCTCCGATTAATTCGTTCATACATCATTTCTCTATCCGCCTCTAAACCGATGATGATTGATGTGAAATTTCGTTTGTTTTTTTTCTGATTTAAAAAGGAAGAATAAGGTTTTTCGGTTCCTAAACAAACTTCTACAAAACGCATCATCCGTTGCGGATTTTGTAGGGTTTGCGGATTTTCAGCACTTATTTTTTCAAAATAAATTGGATCTAATTCTTTTAATTTGTTTTGTAAATAATGTAAACCATTTATTTCAAATTCAGCTTTAATTTCCTCTCTAATTGCTGGTGCAATATCCGGAAAATCATCAAAACCTCTCAAAACGGCATCTACATATAATCCCGAACCACCGACCATGATTTGGATGTTGTTTTTCTGAAATAATTCATCCAATTTTAAAAGAGCTTCACGTTCAAAATCACCTACCGAATAGTTTTCAAAAATCGATTTGTTTTGGATAAAATGATGTGTTGCAGCATTCAATTCATCCCCCGATGGAACAGCCGTTCCGATTTTCATTTCTTTGTAAAATTGACGACTATCGCACGAAATAATTTCGCAATTAAAATGTTTCGCCAAAGCAATACTCAGAGCTGTTTTACCAATAGCAGTTGGACCAACAATGGTGATTAGAAAATTTAAATTTTTCAAAGGAGTTTACTTATGAATTTTTATCTAATTCGTCGCCACAATTATAGCAAAATTTAGCATCGTCACCATGATTGTCTTTACCACAGTTCATGCAATGCTTCTGTTTGGAATCTTGACCTCTTTTAAATTCTGATTTTGCAATTTCAGCTGTTACAATTCCTGTTGGAACAGCAATGATTCCGTAACCCATAATCATAACTAATGATGCGATAAATTGACCCAGTGGCGTAACAGGCGTGATATCGCCAAAACCAACAGTAGTTAGCGTCACAATACACCAATAGATACTAATGGGAATGCTAGTAAATCCAGATTCTTTTCCTTCCACCACATACATTAAAGAACCAATAAGAATACAACTAATTAAAATAAAATACATAAACGCTACAATTTTTCCACGACTTGCAATAAGCGAATTTCGTAATTGGAGCGATTGACCTGAAAAATGAGGATGGTTTAGAATTTTGAATAAACGCAATAGGCGTAAAGCCCGGATTATGACAAATAAATTTGAACCTGCCAAAAAATAGGACAGATACATCGGTAGGATTGCAAGTAAATCAATGATTCCATAAAAACTAAAAATATACCGTTTCGGTTTATCAATACAGATAATTCGGAGGACGTATTCTATACTAAAAAATATAGTAATAATCCACTCCAACAGAATTAATTGATTATGGTATTTAATGTCAAAACCTTTCACGGTTTCAAGCATTACCAGCAAAACACTCAGTAGAATTAAACCTAAAAGAATAAGGTCAAAAAGTCTCCCGGCTACTGTGTTGGTGCCATAAATAATGATGTGTGTTTTCTGCCTAAAAATTTCATAACCTGATTTAGTCTCTCTCATAGCGACAACTTATTATTCAAAGATAAATAAATTATAACGTAACAATCTTCATCACTTTATTTTTTCTTAAGTATCCTTGAATGATATTTTTTGTATCGCGGTTGTTTTGCATCGGAATGATGATGTTTCGAAGTACCTCAATATTTGTTATTTGATAATTCAAATCATAAAAACAATAACCTTTGTAGATTCCGTTTTCAATCAGAATAGCAGAACGTTCTTCAAGGCTTCTTCCTTTATCGATAACCACCATATTGTCATTTTGAAATTGACTGGCTTCAATAAACTCTTCAACGCGTGAATTATATTCATCAGTTGTTATTTCTCCCAGACAAGCCCCGTCACATTCTTTTATTTTATATTGAAAGCAGGCATTTTTTGTTTCGTATAAACCATTTAATTTCTGACACAAATTGTATTTTTCTGTAATCTTGAATAAGGCACTTTTTCCTTCTTGAATAGAAGTAAATGAGGTGATTTCCTTTTTTCTCAAATCCGTTTTTTGCAGGGAAAGTTTTAAATAACCGTTTTCATCTTTAACAGTATACAAAGCCCATTGGAAAATGGTTTTTCGTTGAGCTCGATTGTATATTGGTTTATTGATTTTTATCTCTTCGCTTTCCTTTAAAAGAGCAATTAATTCGCTACCGGTTTCTTCATAAGTAACGGTATAAACTTCCGTTTGAATTTTTTTGCATTTGCGACTCGTTCCAGTAAAATGTTGATTGACACGTTTTTTGATATTTTTACTTTTGCCAATATAAATTAGGTCACCTTTTTCATTGTGGATATAATAAATGCCGGTTTTGGATGGCAAACTTTCCACTATATCCAATAATTTTGGTGACATACCGGACTTGATCTCGGTTTTCACCAAGCTTTTCATAATTTCTTTTTCTACATCTTGGGCTAAAAGCATTTTGAATAACTTTACCGTAGCCATTGCATCACCCGTTGCACGATGTCTGTCAGCCATAGGAATTCCGAGTGCTCGAACCAATTTTCCTAAACTGTAGGAAGCATGTCCTGGCAATAGTTTTTTGGACAATTCAACAGTACAAAGTGTTTGTTTTTGGAATTTGAAACCCAATCGCCTGAACTCGGTTTGTAAAATTCTATAATCAAAAGAAGCGTTATGTGCTACCACAATGCACCCTTCGGTAATTTCTATAATGCGTTTGGCTACCTCATAAAACTTTGGTGCCGAACGAAGCATGGCATTATTAATACCAGTTAATTTCACCACAAACGGCTGAATCGGAATTTCCGGATTGACCAAACTGATAAACTGATCAACAACCGTATGACCATCAAATTTATAGATGGCGATTTCGGTTATTCCTTCTTCGTTAAATTGACCTCCGGTGGTTTCTATGTCGAGTATTGCGTACAAAAAGTGCTTAGTAATTAGTGCTTAGTAATTAGTCTATCATCTGCTTCCAAAGATACTACTTCCAATCCGAATCATGGTACTTCCGCATTCGATGGCGAGTTGATAGTCGCCGCTCATGCCCATGGATAAAGTGGTCAGTTGGCAGTTGTCAGTTGTCAGTTGTTGATGTTGATTAAAAATAGATTTCAAATGTAAAAATTCACGTTTAATTTGCTCTTGATTTTCGGTAAAAGTAGCCATTCCCATCAAACCGACAATGCGAATATTTTCAAAGCTTTTAAATTCTTCCGAACGCAAAATTTCACTTAATTCCTGTTCATCCAAACCAAATTTGGTGTCTTCTTCGGCAATGTGAATTTGCAACAAGCAATCTACCGTTCTTTTCCATTTAGCTGCTAATCGGTTGATTTCTTTCAACAACTTCAAACTATCCACACCGTGAATCAAACTCACATACTGAATCATGTATTTCACCTTATTCGACTGAACATGGCCAATCATATGCCATTGAATGTCTTTGGGCATTTGTTCCCATTTATCCGTCATTTCTTGGATTTTATTTTCGCCAAAAATACGTTGACCAGCGATGTATGCTTCCATTAAATCAGCAACCGGTTTGGTTTTTGAAACGGCAACTAATATCACGTGAGGCGGAAGAGAGGATTTAATTTCAGTAAGGTTTTCTGTTATTGACATTCTTTAATTTTTTATTTGAACACAGATTTAAGAAATTTTTAAAATTTTTAAAATTTCTTAAATCTGTGTTCCTGAACGTTTATCTAAATTATAATTCATATACCATCAACCCACTTCTGAACTTCGGTTCGATGTACGTACTTTTTGGTGGCATAATCAAATTGTTGTCTGCCAAGGCTTTAATTTCTGAAATATCCGAAGGAAAAAGCATAAAACCCACTTCAAATTCGCCTTCGTCTATCAATTCTTTGATGGTTAAAATAGATTGCTTTCCAGGAATGTATTCAATGCGTTCATCGTTACGCAAATCTTCAATTCCAAGTAATGGTTGAAGTACATTATCGTATAAAATTTGAGCATCTAAATTTTCTAAAATCGTTGGATTTTTGTTTTCCAATTTATAAAATAAAGCATAAAAATTTCCATCTAAATACATCCCAAATTCAAACTTACTTTGTGGTTTCCATAATTCTTGTTCTTTGTTTTTGATGATAAAATGCTCACCTAATTGAGCTAAAAACGCATTCACATCATGTCCATTTAAATCACGAATAATCCGATTGAATTCGTAAATTTTCACTTCACTTTCTGCAATTAGAAAACTCATAAAATAGTTTAAATTTTCATTTCCGGCCGTTTTAAATTCATCATATAACAACTCTGCCGAAGCTGAACGATGATGACCATCAGCAATATATAGTTCCGGAATTTGGTCAAACTGCTGTTGCAACCACTGAATTTCTGCATCATTATCAATTTTCCACAATTGATGTTTCTCTTTGTTTGTGGTAGTATAATTGTAAATCGGAATACTTTTTTTCTTTTCAGAAATCCATTGATTTATGGAAATATTATCTGGATAAGTTATCAAAACTGGCTCCGTATTAAACCCCGTTTGATGTAAATAATCCTTGAACAATTCCACTCGATATTGCAACGTGTCTTCGTGTTTTTTGATGACATTGTTTTTGTAATCGTCAATGGAAGTTCCGGCTACAATTCCGGTGAACGAATTGGTTTTTGTCTGAATTTCATACACAAAAAAAACGGGTTTTGTTTCCTCCACAAAAACACCATCATTTTTAAAATCTTGGTATTTATGAGCTACTCCTTTAAAACGTTTATCCAACGTAATTTTTTGCGAATGAACATAGGCCGGATGAATCACATGCAAAAACGAGTAAGGATTAAAACTTAACCAAGCCGCCAGCTCCGCTGAACTGTAATCATCATAATTTCTGCAGGTTACTAAGCCAACTTTATCCGGTGTTGGTCGAACAGCTTTAAAAGGAACTATTTTTGACATTAAAATAAAAAAATAACCGTAAAGTTACAAATTTACAAATGCAACGCTACGGTTATTTTCAATTTTATGCTTTGTCTAAGCTTTGTTTTCTTTAATCTTTAATTAGAATTTGAATTCGAAAGAAAAATTAATGGTATTAATTTCTTCTAGTTTTCTTTCAACACCATTTTTTTTCATTTTAGTAAAATCAGATTGCGATTCAAAACCTATTCCAAAGTTTAAATTTTTTGCTACACCAAATCGCAATCCAACATTAAAACCTAAACCAGCATTCCAACCTTGATTTCTATTTTTAAAAGTTTCATCAATTGTTTGAACTTCTTCTTTTAAAAGTGCATTTGCATAAACTCCAATTCCTCCATAAGCCGAAAGTTTACTGTCTAGCTGGTCTTCAAGAATATATAAAGAATAATTTAGGTTGATAGGAATTCTTAAGTAAGATTGTTTTAAAGCATAACTTTCACCAGCAGAAACGCCATTGGCATTAAAATCCATCAGTCCAATTCCAGTGCTAAACGTTGTTCCAGAAGGAAGTCTGTAAAAGAAAAGTACATCTCCGGCATTTATACTTCCATTCAATAGTACCATTCCGGATTGATTTTGTTTCGCAAAACCTAGTTTTCCTGTTACATTAAAACCTAATTCTTTTTGTTTTGATTCTTCTTGTGCTTTCACATTCAATGTGATTAATACGAGCAATAATGTAAAAATTGACTTTTTCATATGTAAATAATTTAAAGGTTAAAAAAAATGTGATTATTAAGTGATTTAGTGTTTAATGGAATCATTAATTTTAGTGGTCCAAACATCTCGTTCATTTTCAGAAACATAAAATTTTAATTCTTCGTCTGCTTTTTGAATAATTAAACTATTGTAAATAAATCCTAAAGTATTATGTTGCTTCACTTTGGTGATTTCTTTTAGAGGAATTTCAACGAAAGTCTTTTTGGAATTTAGTTTGTGAGGTTTAAACGCTAGTCTTTTTGTAGTAAGGATAAGTTTTCCTCCCGCTGAAAGCGATTTGCTTTTTAACGTCGAAGCCCCTTCAAAAATCAATTGTTCATCGTTATTTAGCTCAATAATTGTTTTTTTTAGCACTCTATCGGTTGCAATTTTTGTCATCACCGGAAAAAGAATCCCCATAAATAGTCCAAAAAAAGTAGCATTAAATATAAATTGCCAAATATTGAACTTTTCTCCCCAAATAAATCCAAACAGAGCCATTATACTGGCATATGTAAATCCCAAAATAATTGTTTGCACAATCATTAATTTTAAACTTAATTTTACCATGTTTTTAGATTTATTACAATGCAATACTACAATGCAATAAAATCTTAAAATTGTAAAATTGAGACAATGCAAAAATTAATTTTCAAAATACCAGTAAGTGTCTTCGAGACCGAGATGTGAAACTTTAGAAAGTAAGGTGTTCGGCGTTTCTTTAGTAATTGATTTAAAGTGTTTTATAAAATGTGCTTGATCATAATACATACTAAATAAAGCAACGTCAGTTAGATTTGTTTTGTCTTTATTTTGATGAAAATAATTAAAAGCTTGTCGGAACATCACCATTTTTCTATATTCCTCAACCGACATAAAGGTATGTTTGTTAAATAAACGGAGAAGAGTTTTTCTATTAACTTTTAGTTTTTCTGATAATTCGGCCACTTTAATACCGCCATTGGAAATTATAATTTCGCCAAGAGCTTTCTTAAGAATTGGTTCGTCAAAAGACTTGAGTTTTTTTTCAAAAAAGTGATCTAAGAGTATGACTTTTTTTTCTACTTCTTTTTCAGAATAAACTTGACTTAAAATAAGGTTGAATTCATCTCCAAAATGTGTAAAATTTCCAAAATAAAATGTAATTATTTCATGTAGAGGCTTTTCTATGAAATGATTTATACCTAAAGGATTAAAAACAACGCCAATTTTATCAAAAGCACCGCATATACTTACTTTTATACTTTTTTCTTTATTAATGGAATAGAGTGGTTGAAGACCACTATTTTTTGACGGTTTTATGCTAGACTCATCATTTGATATAAGAACTTCTGAATCTTTATAAACCGTTAATGCATGCTTATAATTAGGGTAGAAAATAAAGTTTTTTTGATAATTTTGATCTTCAGATTTGTGAAAATAGTAATAAGAAATGTACTTGCTTATCTTGTTCGATGCAGGTTTTTGTGTAATAAAAATATCATTGTCCTTTTTTGAATCTTCCAAGATGATTTAAGTTAAAATCTTAAAATTGAATAAATGAAAAGTTTTTATTTAGTGAAGTTGTTTATTCAAGATTCAATGCAAGTTATAAGTGTTCAGTAACTGCCAACTGATTACTGAACACTGAATACTTTACTTAAACTGCTTCGAAACGTTCTCCGCCTTTTTACTCTCCGAATAATCATAAAAACCTTCTCCGGATTTTACACCTAATTTTCCAGCCATAACCATATTCACTAAAAGTGGGCAAGGAGCATATTTTGGGTTTTTGAATCCGTCATACATTACGTTTAGAATAGAAAGACAAACATCCAAACCAATAAAATCGGCGAGTTGTAACGGTCCCATTGGGTGAGCCATTCCTAATTTCATTACGGTATCTATTTCTTGAACACCAGCAACGCCGTTGTACAATGTTTCGATTGATTCGTTAATCATTGGCATCAAAATGCGGTTGGCTACAAATCCCGGATAGTCGTTTACTTCCGTTGGCGTTTTGCCTAATTTTACCGATAAATCCATAATGATTTTAGTTACTTCATCCGAAGTGTTGTAACCACGAATGATTTCAACTAATTTCATAATCGGCACCGGATTCATAAAATGCATTCCAATTACTCGCTCAGGGTGAACCACCTGTGCCGCAATTTGCGTAATAGAAATGGATGAAGTATTCGTGGCCAAAATCACATTATGATCACAGATTTCACTCAATTGTTTAAAGATGTTCATTTTTAGACCCACATTTTCGGTAGCAGCTTCTACCACTAAATCCGTTCCAATAACACCATCTTTGATGTCAGTGTAAGTAATAATATTTGAAATGGTTTTGTGTTTATCCTCTTCCGAAATGGTTCCTTTTGTCACCATTCTATCCAAGTTGGAGGCAATCGTTGCCATTCCTTTTTCCAACGATTTTTCGGAAACATCAATTAATTTTACGGTAAATCCGCTTTGAGCAAAGGTGTGGGCAATTCCGTTACCCATAGTTCCTGCTCCGATTACTGCGATTGTTTTCATTCTATTTTAGTTTGTTTTGAACCATTAAGAAATTAAGTTTCATTAAGTCTTAATGTAACTTAATTTCTTAATGGTTCATAATTTAAAAGTTTATTATGGTTTTATTTTTTTTCCATCGAATCAATAATCATATACGCCACTCTTAACGCCTCTGTTCCATCTTCCAACGTCACCACTGGAGTTGTGTTATTGTTGATAGCGTCCGCAAAAGTTTCCAATTCATCCAAAATGGCGTTGTTTAACGAAACTTCCGGATTGTCAAAATAGATTTGTTTTTTAATTCCCTCTGCATTTTGCAAAATCATATCAAAATCACCGGGAACTTCTGGTGCATCTTTCATTTTAACGACTTCGCACACTTTATCCAAATAATCGACAGAGATGTACGCATCCTTTTGAAAAAAGCGAGATTTACGCATGTTTTTCATCGAGATACGGCTCGAAGTGATGTTTGCCACACAACCGTTTTCAAACTCAATTCGAGCATTGGCAATGTCTGGTGACTGACTCAAAACAGAGACGCCACTCGCGTGAACGGCTTTTACTTTCGATTTAACCACACTCAAAATCGCATCAATATCATGAATCATTAAATCCAAAACAACTGGAACATCCGTTCCTCTCGGATTAAATTCGGCCAAACGATGCGTTTCAATAAACATCGGATTATCAATCTGATTTTTCACCGCAATGAAAGCAGGGTTAAATCGTTCAACGTGACCAACCTGACCTTTAACATGATATTCTTTTGCTAAAGCGATAATTTCTTCCGCCTCTTCAACGGTAGTTGAAATCGGTTTTTCAATAAAAACATGTTTACCTGATTTGATCGAAACTTTGGCACATTTATAATGAGAAAGAGTAGGAGTTACAATGTCAATTACATCAACAGCATGAATCAATTTGGCAATCGTATCAAATTGTTTATAACCAAATTCGGCGGCTATTTTTGCTCCATTTTCATGATTTTCATCATAAAAGCCAACTAATTCGTATTTTGAGGATTGATTGAGTAATCGCAAGTGTATTTTTCCAAGGTGACCGGCACCTAAAACGCCAACTTTAAGCATAAAAGTAAATTTTATCAAAAATAGTAATAATAGAAGAATTGACAAGGAAGAATGATTTAAATTATTAATAGAATTACGAGCCATTCATCTTAATAAAATGTTATAACTGACAATTATCAGTTCAAATTTGATTGATAATGATTAACTTTACTTTAGATAAGTGTTGACTAATGAAAACATAAAAAAAACCACTAAAAGCGAACTATAAACAACTGATTAAAACGAACTATCATGAAACGAATACTATTCCCAACCGATTTTTCAGAAGCATCAAACAATGCTTTTGTCTATGCCTTGAAATTGGCGGATGCTATCAAAGGTGAGTTGATTACCCTCCACGCTTATGAACTTCCTCAATTACACATGGGTGGGTTGCCAACCACACTAAAAGATGTTTACGACAGCATCGAGTTAGAAAATTTTGAAAATTTTAAAGATCAAATTCCAGTACTTCGCGATATAGCCGAAAAACACAATTTAGGTCACGTTAAAATAAGTAACATCTTAAAACATGGCGACTTGATTTGGACAATCAAAAAAGTAACTAAAGAGGAAAATATTGACTATGTAGTAATGGGAACCAAAGGTGCTTCTGGACTTAAAGAAACTTTCTTGGGTTCTAATACCGGTACGGTAATTACTGAATTGGATACTTATGTCATTGGTGTTCCTGAAGAATCTGAGTTTTCAGGTATTCAAAATATTGTATTTACAACTAGATTTCGTGAAAAAGATCTAAAGGCTCTAAAGAAAGTACTCAAATTAGCCAAACTTTTTGACGCGAAGGTGCATTGTCTTTACATAAAAACAAAAAAAGACGACGTAAACCCTGTAATAATTGAGGACTGGAAATTTCTTTTTAAAAACGAAAAAGTTGTCTTTCACATTTTTGAAGATGAAAATGTGAAACAAACAATTCTTAATTTTATTGATTCTTATAATGTTGATATGTTAGCCATGCTCAACTATAAACGTGGCTTTTTTGAAGAATTATTCAAACAAAGTTTAACACAGAAGCTTTCGTATCATGTTAAAGTGCCTTTATTGGCTATTCATGAAAGTCGTTTAGATTAGGGCGTTCGGGCGGGCTTCCCGTTGCAACTCCTCACAACTAGTCCTATTTTTTATCGGGTTTTGTTGGGCTTCCGTTGGTCGCCCACAAAACCCGTAAAAAATTAGGCCTATTTGTTGCGGGGTTTCCACTGCAATCCCTAACGCAAATTCAGTTATCGGTTGGTAGTTTTCAGTTGCATTCATAGTTCTCAGATACAGTTTTCTACAATCTTTTCATCCTAACGGAGGAAGGATTTCAAAATAGATAGTGCATTAAATTCTACTTGATTATTTTTGGTTCCAAGCCCGCAACCCTAAACTTCGTGCCTTCCTTTCTTTGTGGCAAAACCTTAGTAGTTCTTTTTCAATATCGGCGGTCATAAAATAGAATACCCATAACCAACAACAGATAACAAAAAAATTATTACATTAGTGCCATAAACAAACTAACCTTATGGAAGAAAACCAACCTGTAAAAAAGGGTTTTATAAACAAAGCCCTCGATTTTATTGAAAAAAAAGGAAACAAACTGCCCGATCCGGCTATTTTGTTTTTTAGCCTTATGATTGGAATTTGGATTATCTCAGCCTTATTATCCAATGTCGCTTTTGATGTAATAGATCCACGTTCACAAGCTCCAATTCAAGTAATTAATTTATTAAGTGGTACATCTTTAGCCGCCTTTTTATCTAACATGGTTACCACCTTTACCGGGTTTGCACCGTTAGGAATCGTATTAGTAGCGATGCTTGGAGTGGGAGTGGCAGAACATGCCGGTTTCATTAATGCCGGACTAAAATCAATGCTAAGCGTTACTCCAAAAGCACTATTAACACCGATGCTTATTTTGGTAGCTATTGTGTCGCATACGGCTACAGATGCAGGTTATGTGTTGGTAATTCCACTTGGAGGAGTGATTTTCTATGCGGCTGGGCGGCACCCGCTATCGGGAATTGCTGCTGCTTTTGCCGGCGTTTCCGGTGGGTTTAGTGCTAACTTTGTTCCTTCCGGAATCGATCCGTTGTTACAAGGGTTTACGCAATCGGCTGCACAAATTATTAATCCTGCGATTGAATTAAATCCATTGAATAACTGGTTTTTTACATCCGCTTCTACCTTATTAATAGTGGCGATTGGCTGGTACATTACAGACAAAATTGTTGAACCTCGATTAAAATCGGTTGCTGTAGAAGTAAATGCAGACGAGCAACCAACAATGGATAGATTGTTACCCAAAGAGAAAAAAGCTTTTTGGGCAGCATGTTTAGTTATGGTCATTTGTTTGTTAGCTTTATTTTTATGGGCAGCTCCTGCCGATTCGGCATTACGAGCAGAATCCGGAGATTTAGCAGCCTTATCAGCCCCATTAATGCGTTCGATTGTGCCATTAATCTTTATTATTTTTTTAATTCCCGGTGTGGTTTATGGATTAATGTCTGGGACTTTCAAAAAATCTAAAGACATTATTGACAGCATGACCAAATCGATGAGCGGAATGAGTTATTATATAGTGATGGCTTTTTTCTGTGCTCTTTTTATCGATGCGTTTACCAAATCTAATTTAGGAGCTTTGTTAGCGATTAAAGGAGCTTCTGGTTTAAAAGCATTGGCTCTTGCACCGGAAATTACAATCGTTGGAATTATTTTGCTAACCGCTTTTGTCAATTTGTTTATTGGTTCTGCTTCGGCAAAATGGGCTCTTTTGGCTCCTATTATGGTACCGATGTTGATGCAGTTAGGTATTTCTCCGGATTTAACACAAGCTTCGTATAGAGTAGGGGATTCAGTTTCTAATATTGTAACGCCGTTAATGCCTTATTTCCCGTTGGTGGTTGTGTATTGTCAAAAATATGTCAAGAGCACGGGAATTGGAACGTTGGTTTCGATGATGATTCCGTATTCAATAGCTTTTATGGTTTTATGGACGATATTCCTTTTGATTTATTGGGCTTTAGGCATTCCGTTAGGGTTGCAATCTTCATATGAATATATTGCTCCTTAATGAGCGATGATAAATAAATTTAACCCGTATTTTTATTGAAATACGGGTTTTTTTATTTTAGTTGGTAGTGACATTGACAATAAAATTTTGAATTGTAATGCTATGATTGCACTCATTTTGCCCCCGACAGAGGCGGAAAGCATTTTGAAAATGCCAAGCCAACAAAAAATCTTGGAGAGAATGGCGGGATAAGGCACAAAAAAACCGCAATTAAAAAATTACGGTTTGAGTTGTTGTTTTTTTATGATTAGTTATTCAACATAACCGGCATAACCAACATCGTGATTACTTCACCTTCGTCTAAACCGTCAACTGGAGTCAGAATTCCGGCACGGTTTGGCAACGACATTTCCAATTGAATTTCATCCGATTGAAGGTTGGTCAACATCTCTGTTAAAAAACGAGAATTGAATCCGATTTGTAAATCATCACCTTGGTAATCACACGTTAATCTTTCTTCTGCTTTGTTAGAGTAGTCGATATCTTCTGCAGAAATATTTAATTCGGTTCCGGCAATTTTTAAACGAATTTGGTGTGTTGTTTTGTTCGAGAAAATCGCCACACGACGCACAGAACTCAAAAATTGTGTTCTGTCGATATGCAATTTATTTGGGTTTTCTTTCGGAATTACTGCTTCGTAGTTTGGATATTTCCCATCAATTAAACGACAAACTAACATGTAATTGTCAAATGAAAATACTGCATTACTGTCGTTGTATTCAATTTTTACTTCACTATCGGAAGTTCCTAAAATACCTTTTAAGATATTTAAAGGTTTCTTAGGCATAATAAAATCGGCCACTTCAGATGCTTTTACATCTGTGCGAGAATATTTTACTAATTTATGAGCATCGGTTGCTACAAAAATTAATCCTTCCGGAGAAAATTGGAAGAAAACACCAGACATTACCGGACGTAAATCATCGTTTCCGGCAGCAAAAATGGTTTTGCTGATGGCCGTTGCTAACACTTCTGCAGGCACTAAGGTGGAAGAAGGGTCATCTAATACAACTGCCTTTGGAAATTCATCACCCGAAGCATAAGCCAAGGCATATTTTCCTGAATTTGAACTAATTTCGATGGTATTATTTTCTTCAACAGTAAATGTTAAAGGCTGTTCCGGGAATGTTTTTAGAATTTCTAATAATAATTTCGCCGGTACTGCTACACTTCCTTCGCTTTTGCTGTCTATTTCAAGTGTGGCAGACATGGTTGTTTCTAAATCAGAAGCAGAAACAATCAATTGATTATTGTCTAATTCGAATAAGAAATTATCTAAAATTGGTAGCGTATTGCTGCTGTTAATCACACTACCTAAAACTTGTAGTTGCTTTAATAAATACGAACTCGATACTATAAATTTCATTTCGGTTTTTATTTTTTATATCCCACAAATATAAAGTTAAGTATTGAAAGAAAAAAAGTATTTTATCAACATCTATCGAGCATATTTTCTTTTTCGTAAATAGGCGAATAAAATTGCAAAAAGAAACAAGAATAGTATTGGCAATCCAACAGTTAACAGTTGAATGTAGGTGTAATTTTTTTCAACTTTTTCTTTGTCTAAAAAGGCTAATTTTACTTCTTTGTTTCTAATGTTAATAAGTCCGCTATCATCCAGTAGATAGTTCATGGCATTCAATAAAAATTCTTTATTGCCATAGATTTGCTGCGTCCATTGATCGATACCTCCATTTAATGGTTTTTTGTTAACGTAGTTATAGTTTACAATATCACCATCGGCAATTACAATCATTTTGTTTTCCTTGCCTTCGTCTAAATTGGTTATTACTGAAAAAGGTTTAACTCTGTTTTTAAATCCGGATGTAAATTTTCCTTCTAAAAGAACACCTAAATTTTGGTTTCCTTTATTATACGATTGCTCATCTAATTCTTCCATAAATTCATATAAATTCACTTCAAGAGGAGCACCAACTGCTTTAGATTGAGGAGAACTTTTAAGCAAAACGGTCTTTTTAATATCATTTTTCAATGTGTCAAGTGTATTGACAAATTCAAGCTTTATTAAATTGATGTTTTTATTAATCGTATGATTGTTATCTGATTTAATAATTGGTGAATACAACCAGTCTATTGGAACATCACCTTGAGCTGACTGAGCGGTGATGGGGGTTGAAAGCAAATCTTGGACTAATTGATAATTGATTCTGAATCCGTATTTAAAAAACAAATCGTCTAAATTCAATTCTCTTGGATAGGCCAACGTAGCATTATTTTCATTTTGAAGAGAATCAATGTCAGCCACCACTTTATCAATCAGCCACATTGTTTTTCCACCGTTCATCACAAATTGATCTAGGATGTATTTTTCGTTATCAGAAAAGGCTTCGGTTGGTTTAACAATTAAAGCGGCATCAAAACGATTCAGGTTTTCCAGAATTTTTTGTGGATTATCTTGGAGTGAATCCAGATTAAATTCACCTAATTGATAATATTCTTTTAAATTCAATAAATAATCGGCTTGGTATTTGTCGGCCAATTGTCCATTTCCTTTTAAAACGGCGATTCGTTTCTTTTTTTCGGTGGTGATTTTGGTAATCGCATCAGCAAATGCAAATTCTAATAATTGTACAGAACTATTGATGTTTTCCGAAGGAGAATTCCCAAAATTATTAACCAAAAGCGGAACTCTAACCGATTTTTCATTCTGATTGGCAATTGCCCAAGGAAATATTTGAATCAATTCTTTTTTACCTTTTTTGTTGCTGTTGATGTTAGTAGGCATGAAACCTAACTTCATCAACTCTTCTACGTACTGTTGAGCCTGGCTTTCATCTTCTAACGGATTGGTAAACTGAAAAATCAGATTGGAATTATGACTGCGAAATTCTTCTAAAATTTGTCTGGTTTCGTTTTGAAGACGTTTGAATTCAGGAGGAAAATTACCTTCTAAAAAAACATCAATAAAAACAGGTTCTTCAATGTTTTCGATTAGTTTGATAGTGCTTTCTGATAAGGTATAGCGTTTATCTTGGGTTAAATCAAATCGTTTGAAATAGAAATTCCCAACTATATTTATGACAACAATTACAGCAAAAAGCAGTAAAAACGGAAGTATATTTTTTTTAGTTTGAGCGTTCATTAGTTTTTCAGGGATTTAAGTTGATAAACTGTTGCGGCCAAAAACATAACCGTCACACTCATAAAATAGAGAACATCGCGAGTATCGATTACGCCACGACTAATGCTTTTGTAATGAAAATCCATTCCCAATGAAGCGACAAAATTTGAAAAAGAGGCAGTTAATGTTGAAATTCCTTCAAATCCAAAATAAAATAGAAAACACAAGAAGACAGCAACAATAAATGCAACAATTTGATTTTCGGATAGGGTAGAAGTAAACAATCCAATAGAAGTATAAGATGCAACCAAAAATAGTAATCCAAAATACGAACCAATTGTGCTTCCTAAATCGAAACTTCCGGCAGGAGAGCCATAATTGGAAATTACAAAAACATAGACTAAGGTTGGAATTAACGCAATTATTATCAAAACAAATGCTCCAATAAATTTTCCGTTTACAATTTGCCAACTGGTTAATGGTTTTGTAAGTAATAATTCAATGGTTCCTTGTTTCTTTTCATCTGAAAAACTCCGCATGGTTACTGCTGGAATTAGGAAAATTAAAATCCAAGGAGCTAAGGTGAAAAACGGATTTAAATCGGCGAAACCGCTGTTTAAAATATTGAAATCACCTTCAAAAACCCAAAGGAAAAGTCCGTTAAGGATTAAAAAAATCGCCACCACCAGGTAACCGATAGGTGAACCGAAGAATGATTTTATTTCTCGTAGAAGAATTGCTTTCATTTATTTTTTTTGGTTTAAAAGTTTAAAAGTTTAAAGGTTTAAGAGTTTAAAAGAACAATATTAAACCAATTTGAACTAGCTTAAACTAAAGAAACTAACTTATTCACACTCCACGCTTCCGGTTTATCATTGAATAATTTTTTTGTAAACTGCCAAACATCATAAAATAATTCGGAATTTCGGTAGTTTTCTAAATCGGTTTCGGTTTCCCAATAACTATACGTAAAAAAGATTTCAGGATTTTGTTTGTCTTGGTATAACTCTAACAAACGGTTTCCTGGAGCATTTCGTATTTTTTCTTTCATTAATTCAAAATTTTCCAAAAATTTCGGAATATTTTCTTCGTGAAAACTCATTTTTACGATTCTAACGAACATACTTATTTATTTATCTAAAATTAATGGTAATAGTGTCACGATAACCAATTCCTAATAAACTTGTTGCCGTGCCAACGGTTGCCGCATTGCTTCTAAATATCGCAATTTCCAAATAACCGGCTTCGTTAAAAATAGCTAATTTTTCACCTTCATAATTTTTAATTGGAAATTTATCCGAAATAGCAACAGAAGAATAATTGGGTAAAATTGTTTTTAACGGTCTTGGTTTAATGTCAATTTCATAAGGTCTTCCTCTTCCTAAATCGATAAATTGCTTTTTAGAAATATTAACGACAATATTTCCAAAATGATCAATATAAATTACGTTTCCACGGATAGAATTTCCGTCTTTGGAAACAATGGGTTGCAAATCGGTAATTTGTTTTAACACTGCAATTTCTTTACCAATCACATTCAATGAACCTCCTTTTGCCAAATGACAAGCAACAGTTTTAAACACATCCATATCGGTTGCATCCTGCGATAAACGATCATGAATGTTAATGGCTACAATTTTTTCGGGTACTATATGTTGGGTGAGCATACTGAGAATTCCGTTATCGGCACACACAAAAAAATGGTCATTCCATTTCATGGCAATGTGTTCGTTTTCGGCATTGCGTTCAGCGTCAACACCAATTAAATGAACAGTTCCTTTCGGAAAACTGTTAAAAGCTGCCTGAATAATATAGCTCGCTTCGGAAGCATTAAACGGATCAATGTTATGCGAAATGTCTATAATTTTTGCATCTGGAAATTCAGATATAATTTTACCTTTCAAAGCACCAACAAAATGGTCTTTGATTCCGTAGTCCGTTGTAAGCGTAATTATTGACATTTTTTTGTTTATAACTATTCGTAGAACCTACGAAGTTTTTTGTTTAAATTTGAGTGATGCAAATCTACTAATTAAAAACTATTTTTTAATTTTAAAACTGTTGCTTTTGAACGAAAGAATTATTGAACTACACGACATTGCCCCAAAAGAGTTTTGGGGAGCTCAAGATACCCATCTTGAAACCATCAAAAAGTATTATCCAAAGCTAAAAATTGTAGCCCGAGGAACCACCTTGAAGGCTTACGGCGAGAAGGAAGTGCTGGATGAATTTGAAAATCGTTTTAACCGATTGATGCTTCATTTTACTCGTTACAATAATATTGATGCTAATGTTATTGACCGTGTGATTCAAAGTAACTCACAAGAAGAACAACGAATGCCTGATCATGACAAGATTTTAGTTCATGGCATTGGCGGTAAACTTATTAAAGCTATGACACCTAATCAACAAAAGTTAGTTGATTTGGTTCAAAAAAATGATATGGTCTTTGCCGTTGGACCGGCTGGAACCGGAAAAACATATACGGGAGTAGCTTTGGCGGTAAAAGCCTTAAAAGAAAAACAAGTCAAACGTATTATTTTAACACGTCCTGCCGTTGAAGCAGGAGAAAATTTAGGATTTCTTCCCGGAGATATGAAGGAAAAACTAGATCCATACATGCAACCTTTATATGATGCTTTACGAGACATGTTACCTCCACAAACCTTAGAAGACTATATTTTAAAAGGAATTATTCAAATTGCACCCTTGGCTTTCATGCGTGGAAGAACGTTAGACAACGCTTTTGTTATTTTGGATGAGGCACAAAACACTACCCATTCGCAAATGAAAATGTTTTTAACTAGGATGGGAAAAAATGCCAAGTTTATCATTACTGGTGATCCAGGACAAGTTGATTTACCCCGTAGAACTATTTCAGGTTTAAAAGAAGCGATTCTAATTTTAAAAGACGTAGAAGGGATAGGTATAATTTACTTAGACGACAAAGATATTGTACGTCACCGATTGGTTAAAAAAGTCATTGATGCTTATAAGAGTATCGAGAATTTGGATTAATACTGAAAGATTTACCAACTTAAAATAGAATAAAGGCCTTTCCTAATAAAATTGGAAAGGTTTTTTTGTGTTCGATAAGATTTTTCAAACACTTAAATACAGAAAAATAAGAATTTATTTGCTTTTCGGCATGATAATTGAATTATCATGGTTAATTAATTTAATTAAATTTTTAAAAATGAAAAAAATCTTTTTAGTATTCAGTTTGTTTACAGCAAGTTTTGCTTTTTCACAATCACAAGAAGTGAAAATTACACCTGACAATTCATGGTTTAAAGCGGGATTAAATGTTGGTCTACCAATCGGTGATACAGCAGACGTAGCCTCCTTTACTGTAGGGGCGGATGTCAGAGGGCAGTATTTGGTAAATCCTAGCTTTGGGATTGGTATAGCTTCTGGTTACAATCATTTTTTTGGAAAAGATGGAGCTGAAGATTTTGGTTTAATTCCCTTAGCCGGTTTCGCAAGATATTATGCTCAGCCAGCAGGTATCTTTTTTGGAGCAGATTTCGGCTACGGATTTTTAACCAATGCCAATGACAACAGTGGTGGTTTATATTTAAGTCCACAAATTGGTTACCACAATGAAAAATGGAATTTCTATGGTTACTACCAACACACGTTTGCCGAAAATGACATCGACATTCAAGTGGTAGGTCTAGGAGTTACGTACAATATTATGTTCTAAAATTAGAATAGAATAAATTCAAAAAGGATAGCGTTCGCTATCCTTTTTTTATGTAAATTTTTACAGCTTCTCATGGATAAAAAGTGAGTTATAATTTCTATTTTTGTACTTCACAACAACACACAAAAATGAACACAATTACAACTACTAATTTCAATTTTCCCAATCAAAAATCGGTTTACCGAGGCAAAGTCAGAGAGGTTTATAATATTAATGATGAAATCCTTGTCATGATTGCCACGGACAGACTTTCTGCCTTTGATGTTGTCATGCCAAAAGGAATTCCGTATAAAGGACAAATTCTCAATCAAATTGCCACAAAGTTTATGCAATTAACACAGGATATTGTACCAAATTGGCTTATTGCAACTCCTGATCCAAATGTTGCTATCGGACATTTATGCGATCCTTTTAAAGTTGAAATGGTGATTAGAGGTTATTTGTCCGGTCATGCTGTCAGAGAATATATAGCAGGAAGACGATTACTTTGTGGTGTCGAAATGCCTGAAGGATTAAAAGAAAATGATAAATTCCCCACACCAATCATAACACCTACAACCAAAGCAGATAATGGTTCGCACGACGAAGACATTTCTCGAGAAGCCATTTTAGAAAAAGGAATTGTTTCTGAAGAAGATTATATTACCTTAGAAAAATATACAAGAGCTTTATACCAACGTGGGACTGAAATTGCCGCTTCAAGAGGTTTGATTTTAGTGGATACGAAATATGAATTTGGTAAAACAAAAGACGGGAAAATTGTGTTGATTGATGAAATTCACACACCTGATTCTTCTCGTTATTTTTACGCTGACGGTTATCAAGAAAGACAAGATAACAATGAAGAGCAAAAACAACTTTCTAAGGAATTTGTTCGCCGTTGGTTGATTGAACATGGATTTCAAGGAAAAGAAGGTCAACAAATTCCGGATATGACAGAGTCTTATATTGAAACGGTTTCAGAAAGATACATCGAATTATATGAAAATATCCTAGGAGAAAAATTTGTTAAAGCAGACATTTCAAATATTCATGAACGAATTGAAAAAAACGTATTGAATTACCTCAAATAAGAATAATTTTCTGTCGTTTCGACACAGAAACTTCTTCTTAGTTTAGCCACGAATGACATGAATTTACACGAATTAATTGATGTAAATAATGTAATTCGTGGCTTTTTCACGTTGAATTGTTAAAAATTTGTTATTTAAAAATAGCGATGTAACAATTTGAACGATACTACGTCTATTACTATATCAATCATCAAAAAAATTAATCAATCATTAATCAAAAAACGAACATCATGAAAAAATCAATTGTTTACTTAGGAATTGCCCTTTTGGGTTTTGGTACATTAGCCAATGCAGCTACTGAGTTAAAAACGACTTCAACAGAAGTAAATGTTTATGCAAAATATTACGCCACTCCACTTTGCGTGGCAATCAGCAAAGGTGAAGTTGATGTGGTTAGAAAATTCATCGAGTACGGTGCAGATATTAACGAAACGACCAATGGTTTAACTCCGTTAATGTATGCTGCTCGTTATAATCAAGTTGAAATAATTAAATTACTTCTGGCGAAAGGAGCAAATTTAAAAGCAAAAGATGAAAGAGGTTTTACTGCATTGAATCACGCTGAAAATTCAAAAGCAACAGAAGCGATTGAATTTTTAAAAAATCATTCGAAAAAATAAAAAATTGGTTTAGGTTAGTTATTAATTTAAAAATCCCATCTATTGAGCAGATGGGATTTTTTTTTATTTTAAGATGGTTTGTTTTCTATCCGGTCCTACCGAAACCACTTTGATTGGAACCTCAACTTCTTTTTCTATAAACTCAATATATGTTTTTAGTTCCTGAGGAAGTTCTTCATACGAAGTCATCGTTGTTAAATCGGCTTGCCAACCTTTCATTTCTGTATAAATTGGTTCCACATTTTCCGGTTCAATATTGTATGGAAAATGGCTAATTTCTTTTCCTTTGTATTTGTAAGCAGTACATACATTTAGTTTTTTGAAACCCGAAAGTACATCGCCTTTCATCATATATAAAGCAGTTACGCCATTTACTTGAACGGCATATTTCAAGGCAACTAAGTCTAACCAACCACAACGTCTGGCTCTTCCGGTAACCGAACCAAATTCGTTACCCACTTTAGCCATAGTCTGACCGTCTTCGTCAAACAACTCGGTTGGGAAAGGTCCGCTACCCACTCTTGTTGTATATGCTTTAAAAATTCCAAAAACATCTTTCACTTTGTTTGGAGCAATTCCTAATCCGGTGCAAGCCCCCGCAGCTGTTGTGTTTGATGACGTTACAAAGGGATAAGTTCCAAAATCGATATCTAATAAAGAACCTTGAGCACCTTCACACAGAATTGATTTTCCGGATTTAATGGCTTGGTTCAAATATTCTTCACTATCAATAAAAGTCAATGATTTTAAAACTTCAATCGAAGCAAAAAACTCATCTTCCATTTCTTTTAAATCGTATTGTAAATCAACATCGTAAAAGGCAATCATAGCTTGGTGCTTGTCTGCCAATGAACGGTAGCGTTCTTTGAAATCGGCTAATTCAATATCGCCAATACGAATTCCGTTTCTTCCGGTTTTATCCATATAAGTAGGACCAATTCCTTTTAAAGTAGAACCAATCTTTGCTTTTCCTTTGGAAGCCTCCGAAGCAGCATCCAACAAGCGATGAGTTGGTAAAATTAAATGTGCTTTTCTGGAAATCAATAGTTTGGATTTAACATCCATATTGAATTTTTCCAAACCTTCTAATTCTTTTTGAAAAACTACAGGATCCATTACTACTCCGTTTCCAATAATATTAATGGCATTTTTATGAAAAATTCCGGAAGGAATGGTTCTTAAAACGTGTTTAATTCCATCAAATTCTAATGTATGTCCAGCATTAGGACCACCTTGAAAGCGGGCAATGATATCGTATTTTGAAGTTAAAACATCTACAATCTTCCCTTTTCCTTCGTCTCCCCATTGTAGGCCGAGCAATAAATCTACAGTCATTTTTTAGTTGGTTGTTTTTATGGGAAATTTTTCCCAGATTTAGTTGTGTGTTATGATTATTCTGAGGGAACTACAGGACTTTCTGCAGGAGCCACTTTTTTATTTCCATATAAATAGAGCGAGTGATTGTGAATTTCGATTCCAAAAATTTCTTCAATCGTTTTCTTAATTTGTTGTATTCTCGGATCACAAAATTCAATTACTTCACCTGTATCGGTCATAATAATGTGATCATGTTGTTTATCAAAGTACGATTTTTCGTAATGAGCTTGGTTTTGTCCAAATTGATGTCTTCTCACCAAACCACAATCTAAAAGTAGTTCGATGGTGTTGTATAACGTGGCACGACTAACGCGATAGTTTTTATTTTTCATTTTGATATACAACGATTCGATGTCAAAATGTTCCAAATTATTATATATTTCCTGAAGAATAGCATACCGTTCGGGGGTTTTCCGATGTCCTTTCTCTTCCAGAAACTTGGTAAAAACGTTTTTTACTATATCCTGATTTTTGTTATTTTCCATAGCATTTTCCATAGTTACAAAGATACACTATTTTTATATTTTGACGATTGTCTGATTTATATTTCAATAGAGATTATCAACAAAAAATGTCAATAATTAACCTAGTTTTGCATTATTTACACGGCTAACTTTATCAATGCCATCAATTTTTTTAATGTTCTCGATTAAACGTTTTAAAATAGTATTATTCTGAACAACAACCGTTACTTGTCCGTTAAAAATGCCGGCATCTCCGCTTAACGAAATACTTTGAATATTTACATGCATTTGATTGGAAATCACCTTAGTAAGCTCATTAGTCAATCCTAACGTATCCATTCCGGTAATTTTTAAAACCGCTTTAAAATCTTCTTGGGAAGAGTCAATCCATTTGGCTTGAATGATTCGATAAGCATAATTGGACTGTAAACTAATCGCATTCGGACAATCTTTTTTATGCACTTTAATACCATCATTGATGGTTAAAAATCCAAACACATCATCACCCGGAATCGGATTACAACAGCTTGATAATTTATAATCCAATTTGTCTTGTTCTGCCCCAAAAACAAGCATGTCAAAGTTTTTGCTTAGCTCATATTTTTGGATTTGTTCCGGTGCAACGCTCGGTGAACGCTTCATTTTTTTGAAGAAATTCATCAACGTACTACTTTTTTGAGCGGCAAAATCTTTTAATTGCTGATTGTCGATTGTTCCAACTCCCACGCGGTAAAATAAATCTAAACTTGTTTTGAGTTTAAAATAAATAACGAGTTCATTAACCGTAGTTTCATTTAAGGTAACTTTTAGATGACGAAGTTTTCGAGTTAATATTTCCTTGCCATCTTCTGCAATTTTTTTGGTGTCTTCGTTAAGAACATTTTTAATTTTATTTTTTGCTCTCGAAGTAGTGACATAATCTAACCAATGTGAATTCGGTTTTTGATTTGCCGAAGTAATTACTTCAATCTGATCTCCACTGCTCAGTACGTGATTGAGCGGAACTAATTTTCCGTTTACTCTCGTTCCGCGGGTTCTCACACCAATTTCGGAGTGAATACTAAATGCAAAATCAAGTGAAGTTGCTCCTTTGGGAAGCGATTTTATTTCTCCTTTAGGTGTAAAAACATAAATTTCTTTCGAATACAAATTCAACTTAAAATCCTCCACAAAATCAACCGCGTTGGAAGTTGAATTTTCAAGAGCTTCTTTTAATAAATTAAGCCAAGTATCCAAGGTGTTTTCTTCCGAAATTCCTTGTTTATATTTGTAATGAGCTGCATAACCTTTTTCAGCAATTTCATCCATTCGTTCGCTGCGGACTTGAATTTCTACCCAACGACCTTTTGGACCCATGACGGTAATGTGAAGGGCTTCGTAGCCGGTAGATTTTGGCGAAGAAATCCAATCGCGAAGTCGGCTCGGACTCGGACGGTAATGATCGGTTACGATGGAATAAATTTTCCAAGCAACGAATTTTTCATCGTGTTGATTGGAATTATAAACAATGCGCAAGGCAAATTTGTCATATACTTCGTCGAAGGTAACTCCTTGAGCCAACATTTTTCTTCGAATAGAATAGATTGATTTCGGACGACCTTTAATCGTGTATTCAATGCCTTCTTCGTCTAACGATTTTTTTAAAATATCAGAAATAGAGCGTATGTAGTCTTCTTGTTCTTCCTTACTTTCCTTCATTTTGCCAACAATATCAGCATAAACATCTGGTTCTGTATATTTTAACCCTAAATCTTCTAATTTGGTTTTGATGTTGTATAAACCCAATCGGTGTGCCAGTGGAGCATATATATACAATGTTTCCGAAGCAATTTTGGCTTGTTTATAATCCACCATCGATTCCATGGTCTGCATATTGTGCAAACGATCGGCGAGTTTTATGAGTATTACCCGTACATCATCGTTTAATGTCAGAAGCATTTTACGGAAATTTTCGGCTTGCATCGAAATTTCCTGATCGGTTTTTACTTTGGATATTTTGGTTAATCCATCAACTAATTGAGCAATTTTTGGATTAAACATTTTTTCAATTTCGGCAACGGTAATTGGCGAATCCTCTACGACATCATGCATCAAGGCAGCGGCAATGGCTGTGGCTCCCAAACCAATTTCGGAAGCTACAATTTTTGCTACAGCAATAGGGTGGAAGATGTAGGCTTCTCCCGATTTACGTCGTTGGTCTTTATGAGCATCAACAGCTACGTCAAATGCTTTTCGGATAATTTTTTTGTCTTCTGCAGTTAGTGTTTGATAACTAATGCGGAGCAATTCTTTATATTCCTTAGCAATAGCTTTATTTTCTTGTTCTATATCAATTTCTGTCATGGCATATTCTTCATCTACTAAAAGTAGAAAATTGATTTGAACTGTGCAAGTGGAAAAGTTGATAAATATAAGATAGAAAAAACAAATTCCAAAAAGAAGGCATGTGAGTTGTTAAAAGTTTAAAACCCTCTCTGTCTTTTTGCCTCAAATAACAAAATAGCCGCGGCTACTGACACATTCATCGAATCGATTTCACCTTGCATGGGGATGATGATGTTTTGTGTGCTTTCGGTTCGCCATAACTCAGATAAACCGGTTGCTTCTGTACCAACGACCAAAGCGGTTGGAGTAGTGTAATTTTCTATGTGATAGGAATTCGAGTTTTGAAGCGTGGCCGAATAAATAGCAATGTTATTCTTTTTTAAGTAAGCCATCACTGCTTCGGTCGTTCCAATGGCTATTTGATTAGTAAACAAACAGCCAACACTTGAGCGAACAACATTTGGGTTATATAAATCACTTTTTGGGTTGGCGATAATCACGGCATCGATGTTTGCCGCGTCGGCAGTTCGTAATAAAGCTCCAATATTTCCTGGTTTTTCAATTCCTTCGGCGACTAAAATGAGTGGGTTTTCGGAAAGTTTTAAGTCGGATAGTTGATGCGATTTTGATTTGGTGATGGCTAAAATTCCTTCTGTAGTATCCCGATAAGCTAATTTTTGATAGACTTCTTTTGAAATTTCAATGCAATCTAATACGTTGAATTTTTTCAAGTCTTTTTCTGAAATTAATTCGGGTAAAAATAAAAGGGTTTCTAACTGATAACCACCTTTTACGGCTAATTCAATTTCGCGTTTGCCTTCCATTAAAAATGTGCCGGTTTGCTTGCGGGTTTTGGCTTTTTCCTGCAATTGAACCAGTGATTTGATGAATGGATTTTGTGCGGAAGTGATTGTTTTCAAGGTGATGAATTTTGGTTGGCTAAGATAGGAATTTTTATGTTTCGCGTGGCGAGTTTCGGGTTTCGGGTTGTTCTGTAAATTTTGTACTTTCTGTGAGAAATTTTTTTTTACGGTTTTTGTTTCCAAGTAGGCGATTTGTTTACTTTTTAGCCCCGATTCCAGTGGAAATCTTTTTGTTTGCGAGCTTTGCTCGTGAACAAAAAATTGGAACGAAAAGCGGGAAAATGGATGGCTGGAAATGCCCGAGCCATTCGCTTCTGAAGGTTATCAGTTGTCTGTTGTCTGTTTACAGTTGACGGATAACAGACAACCGCCAACAGTTACAAAATCCCTCTCGCTTTGATCTCTAAATATTTATTAATTGTATCTAAAGTCAAGTTTTCCGGTTGGGTGAGGACGGAATAAATACCGTATTTTTTTAGTTCGTTGACGATTAGGCGTTTTTCGAACATGAATTTTTCGGCAATTACTTTATCATACACTTCCTGAACCGTTTCGGCTTTTTTGTGGATGAGATCGTTCAATTCTGTATTTTGAAAAAAGACAACCACGAGCAAATGATTTTTGGCAATACCTTTTAGATAGGGAAGTTGGCGATGCAAACCATCCAACGTTTCAAAATTGGTGTAAAGTAAAAGTAGGCTTCGCTGGTTGATGTTTTTCTTCACATCGGTGTATAATCGACTGAAATCGCTCTCAAAAAAGTCGGTTTTGATGTTGTATAAACATTCCATTATCAATTGCATTTGTGAGGAACGTTTTTCGGCAACCACTCTGTTCTCAACCTTTTTGGAGAAAGTAAACATACCCGCTTTGTCGTGTTTTTTCAGAATTACGTTTGACAAAACCAAGGTAGCGTTGATAGCGTAATCCAACAAACTCAAACCGTTAAAAGGCATTTTCATCACACGGCCTTTATCAATAATCATGTAAACCGATTGAGATTTTTCGTCTTGAAATTGGTTCACCATCAAACTATTTTTCTTAGCCGTAGCTTTCCAATTTAATGTTCGGATGTCATCGCCTTGAATGTATTCTTTGATTTGTTCAAACTCCATGGTATGACCAATTCGGCGGATTTTTTTCACACCATATTGAAACAAATTATTGGAAAAGGCCATCAAATCATATTTTCGCAACTGAATGTAGGATGGATAAGTAGGCACCATTTGGTCTTTATTGAAAGTAAACCGTCGTGAAATTATCCGCAAAGGCGAAGAAATATAGACATTCAAATTTCCAAAAACATATTCACCTCTTTCAACCGGACGCAGGAAATATTGAATATCATCTTGCGAAGAAGCTTTGATTTTTCGGTTAATATCAAAATTTCTCACTTGAAATTGAAACGGAATTTCGTCAATTATCTTTGAAAAAACAGCAAATGTATAATAATTTCGAATAGAAATGCTAATGGGGTTTTCATCGCCGTTTGACAATTTTTCGGGAGCAATTCGAGTAGCTTGAATTCCGATTTTAGCGGCAAAAAGAATAATTACATCTAATACAAAAAAGGATAATGTGATCAGCAAAAAATACCAAGCTACATTATAAAAAACCGGAAAAAAGAAACTCACAATAAATACCGCCACGATTCCACCGAGCAAGTAGAAAAAGAAATTGTTGATATAGAGTTGTTTAAAACCTTTTTTCAAAATCTATGATTTTATCTCGGAATCTCGATGGATTCGATGATTTGTTGAATGATTTCTTTGCTGGTAATGCCTTCCATTTCACGTTCCGGTGTAACAATTACGCGGTGCTGCAAAACGGGAATGGCTGCCTCTTTGATGTCTTCCGGAGTTACAAAATCACGACCGCGAAGAGCTGCAAATCCTTTAGAAGCATTCAAAATGGCAATCGATGCACGAGGAGAAGCTCCTAAATATAAAAAGCCGTTTTCTCTGGTGTTGACAACCAATTTGGCAATGTATTCCAATAAATTTGGTTCTACAATAATCTGTTTGACCAAAACTTGAAATTGTTGAATATCGGCAGCTGATAATAAGGTTTTGATATTACCCAATTTATTTTCACTTAACAACGCGTGCTCTTTTTGAAGAATATGGATTTCTTCCTCTAGTTTTGGATAATCGATGTTGATTTTAAACAAAAAACGGTCGAGTTGAGCTTCCGGTAAACGATACGTTCCTTCTTGCTCGATTGGATTTTGAGTGGCGATAACTAAAAACGGAGCGGTCATTGGATAAGTCGTTCCGTCGATGGTGATTTGACGTTCTTCCATGACTTCAAACAAAGCGGCTTGGGTTTTGGCAGGAGCACGGTTGATTTCGTCAATCAAAATTAAATTGGAAAAAATAGGTCCTTTTTTGAATTCAAATTCCGATTTTTTTAAGTCAAATACCGATGTTCCTAAAATGTCGGAAGGCATCAAATCGGGCGTAAACTGAATTCGGCTAAAGCCAATGCTTAATGTTTTGGCTAACAGTTTTGCTGTAATTGTTTTTGCCACACCGGGAACACCTTCCAAGAGCACATGTCCATTTGAAAGGATTGCAACCAACAATTGATCAATCATTTTGTGTTGACCAACAATCACTGTATTTAATTGTTCTTTAATGGCTTGAATGCTTTCCTGCAAGGGTTTGAGGTCGATGCGGGATTCAAAGTTGACGGTTCCTTCCGGTTGTGATGGGATTAGATTTTCTTCCATATTTTATACTTTTAATGGCACACGGATTTTTAAATGATTAAATAGATTTACGCTGATTATTTTTTTAAATTGCTAAAGCAAAAAAAGATTTCAGCGGATTTCATTTGGTTTAAAATTAGTGGTTTTTATTAATTTTTTTAAATTCGTTTGAATATATTTTTCTTTTTATTTCTGGTGTTTTTCCGAAATTAAGTAATAATGCTACTTCAATTTTAGTTGCTTTTAAATAGTTTATGACTTGAATTTCATGCTCTTTTATTAAGGTTTCACATGCTTTTAATTCAATAATTATTTCATCGTTTACAATTAAATCAGCAAAATATTCTCCAACAATTTCATCTTCATAAAAAACTGTAATCGGGTTTTGTCTTTTACAATTAAATCCTTTTGTCTTTAGTTCAATTGACAATGCATTTTCATATACTTTTTCTAAAAATCCAAATCCCAACGTATTGTAAACTTTATAAAATGAATTAATAATTTCTGCTGTTGTTTCTTTGTGTTGCATGGCGTTTATTTTTTATTGAAAACTTATTTTATTCTTATCGTAATCTGTTCAAATCCATTTCGACTAAGTCGACTTATTTATCAGTGAAAACCCACTTAATCTACTAAAACCCGTGTGCTATTAAAACGAATTATTTTACATCCAAAATCTTCTCCAAAACACCATTCAACTCAATCAATTCAGCTTCGGTGCTTTTAAATGTTTTTCGTTGTCGTTTGATGAGCAAAACTGCTTTTTCAATGAGTGTACTATCTTTTCCGGTTTTTTGATGTACTTTTTTTATAAAATCTTCGTCTAAATTTTGTGTATCAATTAGATAGTCTTGTCTCAATTTTTCAAGGAAATAGATAATTTTCTTTTCCATGATGGTGTCGTGATTTCCTTCTTGAAAATATAAATTCCCGATGGTTTTGGTAAAATCTACCGTTGTGTTTTCTAATGGTTTTATGATTGGAATAATCCGTTGTTTTCGTTTGGCATTGAAAATCATAAAGATAATCATTCCGATTAAAAACACATACCACGCCCATTTTAGTCCTTCATGACTCAAAATAAAACGCATGGGCGAGCTGGAAACAGCACTATTATAGGTTTTATTCGGGTACCAAAAAATAGTTCCTTTTGGCACATAAGACAATATTTTTTCGGCATATTGATGATTTCTGTCTTTTAATAAGTAATAATTAGTAAAAGCAAAAGGCTGCGTATGCAGATAAAAATGACCATTACCGTGTGGAATTTTGATAAAATTTACATACGTGGAATCGTTTGTCTTTTGATAACCCAGTACAGTAGTTTTTAAAGTGTCAAAAGAGGAAAAATGATAACCTGAAACGCCCATTTTCATTTGATATTCTTTGTCATCCAGTTTTTTGTTGGCTAAAGTGTTTACGATTCGATCTTTGAAATAGTGATTTAATGTTTCAAATTTTAATGAATCTTGGAGCTTTTTCGAAAAAGCACTCATACTCAAAAACGCATCATTTCCATGCGACACGAAGTATAGAATTTCATCGGTAGATGGTTCATCTATTTCATAATAATTATCAATCGCCAAAAATGTTCCTTTGATGGTGTAGGTGTTTACTAAGGTGTCAAAATCATAATGAGCATCAAAAAACTCATACGGCGTTACGCGAATTTCGGACACTGAATCGCCTTTAAAATACTTGTCTTTTTCCTCTTGAAAAATTTTTAAACCAAACGGAATTTTTGATTTTATATCAAAACTTGGTGACCAGTTGATGGGTCGCGGACGATTAGCATCTACATAAATTATCAATGCCATTACAACAACTAAAAAAATAATGTATATTTTAATGGTTCTACTCATCAGGTGGATTTGATAATTTTTTCAAAAGCGGCTTTTGCTTTTTCAAAGGTTTGTTCGTCTAATTCAAATTCGCCATACCAAATGTAGTTGTAGAGATAAGAAACATATTCAAAATTAGGTTTGAATGTTTGGTCTTTTATTTCGTATAAATAATCGGAATTGGTTTTTTCAATATCCCATTCAATGATGTTTTTATCCGCCATTTTTTTCAAAAGCCACAAGTAGTAATAGCGAATACTTAAACGTTGTTCGCCGGATTTAAGTGTTTCTTTGATGAGTTTTTCAAAATCAACCAAGTGAATGTTTTTCTCAATGTCTTCATAATGAATGACCTTTTTGTCGGATGATTTTCCGAAAATCCATTGTCCTTCGCCATTCATAATTGATTTTACAATCAAGTAAATTACAAAAACAATCAATATAACGGCAAGCGATTTGATCAAAATATCAACCACTTTACCAGAAACGGTGTCACTACTTAAATTAAATAGGTTTTTAAAGAAATCGGCCAGCCACTGTTTAAATCGTTCCCACCAATTGGATTCTTTGACGGCTTGTTCATAAATATAATCACTGTCTTGGTAGTTGTCTTTAAAATCACCTTCAAACGTTCTGGTTTCGATAGTTGACGAATCAATTTCGATGTCTTTCTCAGTGAAAATTATTTTTTCTTCAAAAACTTCATTATAGGGTAATGTATCTTGCGAAAAAGAGTTTAGCCAAGTTAGTAAAAAGAATATGTAAAAGATTTTATTCACTATCAGTTCCAATCAAATCGATATCGTTAATCGTATTTCTATTTTCATTTTGTTCACGTAAACTGTAGTAGATGATGCCGTTGTTTACCACCAATAAATTATTTAAAATGTAGCTAAAAAGTAGCGTTAAACACATAAAAAGAACCATCATAATCGAAACAAACGATAAAGTTTCCTCTTGAGAGTTTCCGTTATCAAGCGATGTAAACATACTTGCAATTCCGATTATATAAGGAACCAATGAAAAAATACTCACTACAATTTGTATGATAAAATACATTACAACGGTGGAACCAACGATGGGCCAAAAATTCTGTTTTAATTTTTCAAAACCTTTTCCTAAAGCATCAAAAACACCAATTTCGGAGTTCATATATTCATAAAAACTCAATTGAACGAGGGCTAAAATTGCCGGAATAAAAATGATAGCCAAAACAAATCCGATTAAAACAAACATCAATGCAATAATTAATCCCATGATAATTAATCCGGCGGTTATACTTAATAGAAAAATAACTAAAAAGAACACGACAATTTTACCAAATTTAGACTTTAATTCGGCTATAATTTCTTTGGTTTCAAAATCACTTCCTTTTTTTCTATCATATAAATTCATGTAGATTACAGGAAAGGCATAATTGATTAATGAAATAAACATAATCAATAGAAAAAATACTAAAAAAACACCTATAATTAATCCAATGTTATTGTTAAAATAATCTTCCAAAAAATTAGGAGCAGATGAACCAATGTTGGCAAAAATCATTTCAAAATATACTTTAAATACAAAATACGAAAGCACCATTAGCATGATTAAAAGTGTGCCATTGATAATGAAATAATTCTTAAAAAAATGTTTTCCGGTTACTTTAAAAAAGGTAAACGTGTCGCTTATATAATCGCTGAAATTTCTTTTCTTGAAAAGTTGAAACATAGTTTTATGGTTTTAATTGGATAGTTTTCATTTTTCGGTGAACGATAAAAGGGAAAATTAAAAAATAAAAGGAGATCATACTTAATGTACTCAAAATGATTACCACATTAAGCCAATTGGGCATTTCTAATGAATAACGTGTTATAAACCCTTCCAAAAATCCAGCAGCAATGGTAAAAGGCATTGTGCTCAAAAATATTTTTAATCCGTTTTTAAAACCAATTTTAAAAGAATTCAATCGTGAGTAGGTTTTTGGAAATAGGATGGAAGCACCCAAAATAAATCCGGCTGCCGTTTCAATAACAATGGCAAAAATTTCCATTGAACCATGAATCCAAATACCACGAACACTCTCCCAAAAAACACCTTCTTGGTAAAAAAAGTATTGAAAAGAACCCAACATAATGCAATTTTGAAGCATGATATAAAAAGTGCCGACACCACAAAAAATTCCCCAAATGAAACATTGAGCTCCCACATAAAGGTTATTCATGGTTATGGCGATAAATCCGCCCCAATTGCTTCCGCTCTTGTAAACAGCGACCGGATTTCCGTTTTTGATGTTTTCCAAAGTCATGTTTACATAATTGTCGCCAAGAATAAGTCGAACAAAATCAACATCATATCTAGCCGAAATCACACCGATTCCTGTACACAAGAAGAACAAAACAAATGCATAAACCAAGTATCTTCGGTATTCATACACAATCAAAGGCACTTCAGTTGAGAAAAAATAAACAATTCTATTTTGCTCTGTTCGCTTGGTTTTGTAAATCTTTTGATAAATTTGCGAAGCAAGGTGATTGAGATAGACAACCGTCTTACTTTTAGGGTAATAGGTTTGTGCATATGATAAATCGTTGACCAAATGGATATATAAACTAGCCATTTCATCTGGATTTTTCTTAGCTTTACCAAAAATAGCTTGCTCAAATTCGAGCCATTTTGCTTTATTTTGCTTTATGAATGCAACTTCTCTCATGGTTTGCTAAAATATAAAATATGTCAGAATTATCTATTACGACAACACAAAATGTTACTATAAATTTTTCAGCGGCTTCTGTTGGCCACAGAATGTTGGGCTACTTGCTTGATTTAATGGTTAAAGCAGCTTATTCTGTTCTGATATGGGGTATCTTTTTTTACTACCTTGGAATAAATCAACGGATGCTTGGTTTAGACAATTGGTCTTATTATGCCATTATTATTGTGGTATATTCTCCGGTTATATTTTATTCACTGATTTTTGAAAGCATTTTGGAAGGACAAACCATTGGCAAACGACTGTTGCAAATGAAAGTGGTTAAAATTGATGGTTATCAAGCGTCATTTGGTGATTATTTAATTCGATGGCTGTTTAGAATCATTGATGTGAATATGAGTAGCGGTGTAATCGGATTAATTGCCATGATAACCAGCGCAAAAACGCAACGATTGGGTGATATGACTGCCGGAACTGCGGTGATTAGTTTGAAAAACGACATCAATATTAATCACACGATTTTAGAAGAAATTGATATGGCTTTTGTGCCTACTTATCCTTTGGTTATAAAGCTCAGCGATAACGATGCTAGGATTATTAAGGAAACTTTTAATGTTGCGGTTGTCAAAAGAGATTATGCTACGCTAATTAAACTTCGCAACAAAATAGAGGAAGTGACCGGCGTTAAAAATATTTCCGGCAACGACACCGATTTTATTAGAACTGTTTTGAAAGACTATAGTTTTTATACACAGAATATGTAATTTTATTTTATTGTCCAAAAATTCAAAATCGTTTTTCTGATGGAATAAAATATTCCTGCAAACAATAAAAAAAGAATGATTTTTAAAATTAGATTTATCCAAAAATAATCAGGTAAAAAATCTAAATCCGAATACATTGTCCATGAACTTGGCAAATAATCTCTGTGTAATGAGGTTGTAATGATCACTATTTTTTCAAATGAAAATATAAAAAAGAAGCTGAAAAGTATTCGGGAAAACCATTTTTTTTGAATTTTTTCGAGTCTTAAAAGTTGAGTCATTCCAATCCAAAATAAGGGTTGTAACCAAAATCCGATCCAATACTTTCCGAACATTCTGTTAAGTAAATAAGTTCTACTTTCTTCATTTACTAAAGAAATAAAAACAGCTATTGTCCAAACTACAAAATAGATAATTCCTAAAAAGATAATCAGTTTACAAACTTCATTGTCAGTTTTGTACAGAATTTTCTTTTTTATAAAAATGGATAATATCAAGTATAAAATTGAATAAATTCCGAACGAGATAAAAAAATAATTTGAAATGATAAAAAGTAAATCATTTAAATTTTGAATCATCTTTAGATTGCTGAAATTATTTAATAAGCTTCAACAAACATATAAAAATAAAAAGAACTTCTAACTTTGCAGCCAATCTAATGAATTATTAAAATGTTTCATCTTCTCGACGTTATCGGTACCATGGCTTTTGCAATTTCCGGAGTTTTGACTGCTTTGAATAAAAAACTTGATCCCTTTGGGGTCTTTATCATTGCGTTTGTCACAGCAGTTGGCGGCGGAACATTGCGTGACGTACTTATCGGAAGAACTCCCGTGGGCTGGATGCAAGATTTGACCTATGTGTACATGATTTCACTCGGATTTTTCACCGCTCTTATTTTTAGAAAAAAATTGGACCGCCTTCGAAAATCACTTTTTTTATTTGATACAATTGGATTAGGTGTTTTTACATTAATCGGTTTAGAAAAAGGAATTGAAATTGGCTTACACCCAATCATTTGTATCGCTTTGGGAACCATGACAGCTTGTTTTGGCGGTGTTATTCGCGATATTTTGTGTAATGAAATTCCAATTATTTTTAGAAGAGAAATTTATGCTACAATTTGTATTATTGGTGGAATAGTGTTCTTCGCTTTAAAATATTTTAATTTGAATAACGATGTACTGTATTTAGTCACTTCGTCAGTTATTATCACCATTCGTTTAATGGCAGTAAAATTCAAATGGTATTTGCCAACAGTTGGGAAAGTTTAACGGGTAATGTAGAGAAAGCCTTGCAATGGTTTCGGATAATCGGGATCGTTTAAAAACAATAAATAAAAGTAGGTTCCATCTGCCGAAATATCGCCGTTCCATTTTACATCTTCCGTCACTTCGCCACGCCAATCTTCCGTATTTTGGTTGCCTTTCCAAATTAGATATCCCCAACGGTTGTAAATTTCAATTTGAAAGTTGAGGAAAATGTCGCGTAACCCATCAATAAAGAAATAATCGTTAAAACCGTCTTCATTTGCTGAAATGAAATTATAAACAGTGGGCGGGCAGTTGTTCGTGAGTAATTCTAATGATGTTATACTAAAACAAAATTCATTTTCAATCCTGATAAAAACATTCGTTCCATTAGTAGTTTGATAATTATTTACATCGATAATCTCATTAAGATTCATTTCTGCATCTGAAAGCGTTGGGTGAAAACTGATGGTATGTGAAAAATCAATTAAAACAACATTTTCAATAATTGTTAGATCGAAAGTTCCTATGCCAAAACCTTCATTGCATACAGAAATTGGTTCTAAGACATTAAACTCAGGCGAAAAAATAAGAGAAATCTCCACACTATTGGAATTATTATTCTCAATGATTTCATTCACAATTCCGGTTCCATTTCCAATATCGTCCACAGAAATGGTTAATTCAAAAAGCGACGGGATTTCACTCGGAATTTGAAGTGTGATTGAATTAGATTCACTCTCATTTACTTCAATCACACCAACAGTTGCGGTTGTTCCGATTAAAATACCGTTTGCATAAATCGCAATTGGCGTGTTGGCAGGAAGTGGATTGGTAGATTCCAAATTGAAAACGGTGTAATCAACTGTAATTTCTCTTGAATCACACGTTAGTAAATAATCATCAATCACAATAGTTGCATCGGGAACTTGACTGTTTAATTTGGTTACCACGGCATTAATCATCACAAAATCTTGACCGGATGTCAAAGCAATCTCAGCTGTTTGATTTCCGGGCTGTATGAAATTTTGGATTTCATAAATATCCAAATCCATATTATACAAATCGTTACTTCCAGTGATGGAATTTGTTCCGTTAAACGCATTATTGGCAGGATTTAACGGCGGATTACTCAGTATATTTCCATTGATTCGCAACGTTTCATTCACAGCCAAATTAGAATCACCTTCCCAAGCAATAAAACCAATATTGGCCCCCACATTATCAATTACGTTTAAACTGCTCAAAGAAAAGTTTAAAAATAAATTTCCACCGCCAATATAATCTAATCCATCATAAATATTTAATTGATTAATGGGTAAGTTATCATTTTGGTAGACTATAATTATTGCCCATCCGGCAAAGTTAGTGGCATTGGGGCAATAGGTTGGAATGATGGCTGAAAGATCCAATTCGGAAAGTGTGTAAGTTCCATTTCCGGTATTTAAAACTTGTTCGGTTATATCTTTAAATGCACTAAAAAAAACCAAACCGGAGGATAACTGAGTGATATTAAATGTGCGATCCGGAACAATATCAATGTCGTTCAGTTTGACATTAAAATCGCCTGGTCCTGAGCCAGCCCAATATAGGTAAGCTTTTTCTAAAGTATCGTCGGGTTGCAGAGCTAAAGTTGCAGAGGAAGTGGTGTTAATAATACAGGGAGAATTGCCAAGTCCTCTGTTCTCCTCCGTGTTCATCGTGTTTCCTATAAACGTATAATCAAATCGACCATTGAACTGCTGATGCAAAGTTACTTGTTGCCCAAAAACGGGGAATAAAAAAAAATGTAGCGACCATAACAGAAAATAGTTGTATTTTCGTTTCATATTGAATTTCAACTTGATTTGGGATTTAAAGATACTATTTTTATTGTTTAGGTTAAAAAATTAATAAAAGTTCGTGCAAAATTATACCATAAGAAAATATATTTCAGCCGATTACCTCGCATGGAATGATTTTATCAATCAAGCCAAAAACGCCACTTTTTTGTTTCATCGTGATTTTATGGAATACCATCAAAATCGATTTGAAGATTATTCATTGATTGTTGAAGACCACAAAGGCTGGGTTGCCGTTTTACCCGCCAATAGGGCAGGTGATGAGGTTTTTTCGCATCAGGGCTTAACTTATGGTGGATTGATTTATAAAGAAGGATTGAAATTAGAAAAAGTTATTTTTATTTTTAAATCACTTATAAACGAACTTTATAAAACGAACGTTAGCAGGCTAATTTTGAAAGAAATACCAATGATTTACTGTGATTTTTTATCAGATGAAGTGAAATATATTTTATTCTTAACAGAGGCAAAATTAATCAGAAGAGACACACTTGCTGTGATAGATCTATCTACTGAAATATTTTTTGCAAAAGATAGAAAAGAAGGTGTAAAAAGAGGAAAGAAAAACAAATTGATTGTTAAAGAAGAAAATGATTTTTCAGCTTTTTGGAATGCTATTTTAATTCCTAACTTAAAGAATAAATACAATGCTTCACCGGTTCATACAGTTGAAGAAATAGCGTTTTTGAAGAGTAAATTTCCTTCAAATATTAGACAATTTAACATTTATAAAGAAAATGAATTAATTGGAGGAACAACTATTTTTGAAAGTAAAAATGTAGCTCATTCTCAATACATTTCGGCCAATTCTTCAAAAAATGATCTTGGTACATTGGATTTTCTTCATCATTTTTTGATTACAGATGTTTTTAAGGATAAAAGATATTTCGATTTTGGTATTTCAAATGAAGAACAAGGGAAAAAATTAAACGGTGGACTTTCCTATTGGAAAGAAAGTTTTGGTGCTCATATTTTGACGCAAGATTTTTATGAAGTTCAAACAAAAAATTATACCAAATTGGAGCAAGTAATTCTATGATAAAATTTTTCGATTTAAAAAAAGTTAATCAACGTTATGAAGCTGCTTTTCAAGAAAAGTTGGAGCAGTTCATGCAACGCGGTTGGTATATTTTGGGAGATGAAGTAAAATTGTTTGAAGAAAATTTTGCAAACTATTGTCAGTCAAAACATTGTATTGGAGTAGGGAACGGTTTAGATGCGTTGATTTTAATTTTTAAGGCTTATATCGAATTAGGAAAACTGCAAAAGGGAGACGAAGTGATTGTTCCTGCAAATACCTACATTGCCAGTATTTTATCCATTTTACATGCTGATTTAGTTCCGGTTTTAGTTGAACCAAAATTGGAAACCTACAATCTAAATCCGGATTTAATTACTGAAAAAATCACCCCAAAAACCAAAGCCATTTTAGTGGTTCATTTATACGGACAGTTGGCGGAAATGGATAAAATTGAGGCGATTGCTAAGCAACATAATTTTTTAATCATCGAAGATGCTGCTCAGTCGCACGGAACCCATCGCCCATCACCAATTACCCATCACCCCGCGGCCTACAGCTTTTATCCCTCTAAAAATTTAGGTTGTCTAGGCGACGGCGGAGGAATTGTTACCAATGATGGTGATTTAAATAGAATCATCCGAGCCATGCGAAATTATGGTTCAGAAAAAAAATATGTCAATGATTTTATCGGAATTAATTCGCGTTTGGATGAATTGCAAGCTGCTTTTTTAAACGTAAAATTGGCCGATTTAGATAAGGATAATCAAAAGCGAAGACAAATAGCGAATCGATATTTAGCTGAAATTAAAAATAATAAAATTGTTTTACCACATTATGACGGTTCAACAAATCATGTTTTTCATTTATTTGTCATTCGGACAGAAAATAGAAATGAATTGCAGGAATATTTAAAAGAAAACGGTATCGAAACCATGATTCATTACCCAATTCCGCCGCATCAGCAAAATGCGTTGGCAGCATTTAATTCGTTATCTTTTCCAATGACAGAAAAAATGCATCGGGAAGTATTGAGTTTACCGATGAGTCCGGTATTGCCGGAGGAGGAAGTAAGTTATGTTATTCAAGTAATAAATCGATATTAATTGAAATTTTTTAAAGATATAGTCGGTGCTGCTTGGTTCAAAATATCTTCATTGAACAGTTTTGCTATTCTTTTACGAATCGGGTTCGGACTAGTCATTTCAAAAATTTTAGCAATCTATGTTGGTCCGGCGGGAATGGCTTTAGTTGGGAATTTGCGTAATTTTCAAACTTCTTTAGAAAGCTTTGCGACACTTGGTTTTCAAAACGGAATAATTAAATATACTGCACAATTTAAAGAAGATAACGAGCAATTTAAGAAGTTAATTTCTACAGTTACCATTACCATTTTGACATTTATGGTGCTTTTTGGAATTGGATTGTTTGTTTTTAAAGAGGCAATTACTTCCTATTTATTCAGTTCTGAAAACGAATTTGAAATAATCATCAAAGCCACTATTTTTAGTTTACCATTTTATGGATTTTCACTTTTTTTCACTTCGTTAATCAACGGATTAGAAAAATATAAAAAAGTAGTTTACATCTCTATCATTGGAAACATAATCGGTTTTGTGTTCTCTTTGTTTTTAGTACTCAATTATAACATTTTAGGAGCATTACTAGCGATGGTTTTGGCCCCAACAGCCAACTTTTTTGTCGCGTTTTTTTTTGTATGTAAGGAAATTAAGTTGTTTCAATTTATAACACTAAAATCTTTTGATAAGTCGATTTTAAAGAATTTAAGTTCTTATTCGGCAATGGCACTTTTTTCGGCTTTAACAGGACCGTTCATTTATATTTTTTTAAGAAATCATCTCATTGACACGGCAGGAATTGACACGGCAGGATATTGGGAATCCATGAGTAGAATTTCAAGTTATTATATGCTTTTTGTTTCTTCGTTAATGAGTATGTATTTTTTACCGCAATTAGCAATTTCAAACGGAGAAGAAACGAAGTCTGTATTTCATAACTATTTCAAAACTATAGTTCCTGTTTTTTTAATTGGAATTATTGCTATCTATTTTTTTAGAAATATCATAATTTCAATTTTATTTACAGCCGAGTTTCAACCGGTTTCAAAATTGTTTTTTTGGCAATTGATGGGTGATTTTTTTAAAGTATGCTCGTGGATTTTAGCCTTACACTTTTTAGCAAAAAAACAAACTTTAGCTTATTTTGTCACAGAAATTTTTTCCTATTTCACCTTAATTTCAGTAGGTTATTTTGCGATAAATTATTTTGATGCTGAAGGAGCAGTTATGGCTCATGCTATAACATATTTTTGTTATTTTTTGGTACTTTTAACTTACTTTAGAAAACAATTGTTTTAATGAAGAATTCATTGTCGTCTTTACGTTTTTTCTTTTCCTTTTTTGTATTTATTGGACATTTGGGGCTAACAAAAGTTTCCGTAGGTCATGCTTTTTTTATTATTTTGAGTGGGTTTATTTTAACGTATGTTTACGAAAACAGATTACTTTCAAATACAATTTCTGAAAAAGAGTTTTTTCTAAAACGTTTAATTAGAATCTATCCGCTACACTTAATTACACTGTTTGTTTCATTTTTTTTTGTCATAAGCGAAATCCATGACAAGTTTTGGTTTTTTATATCAAAATTATTTTTCAATGTCTTTTTATTACAAGCATTTATTCCCATAAAAGAAGTTTATTTTAGTTTTAATGGTGTTTCATGGAATGTTTCCGTGTTGCTGTTTTGTTATTTATTATTCCCTTTTTTTATCCCTTTTTTTTCTAAAATTAGCTTAAAAAAATTTACTTTTTTAATCATCTCTGCACTAATTTTGATTTTTTTAATCATGTTATTTGTTCCAGAGAAATGGCATCATGCAGTGTTTTATATTTCACCGATTTTTAGAATAGTTGATTTTATTTTCGGAATATTTTTATTCAAATTAAGTCAAGCAATCCGAAGCAGAGAGTATAATTATAATTTATTTGAGATTGCATCGCTACTGCTATTTTTTACTTTTTTTGTTACAGCTAATTTATTTTCGGAAAGTCTTTTACCATTTGCCTATTCCATCTATTTTTGGATTCCATTAGGCGTTTTGATACTCATATTTAATGACGAAAAAGGAATTATTTCAAATAAAATGTTCAAAAGACCACTATTTATTTTTCTTGGAACGTTGAGTTATCCTTTTTATATGTGGCACCAATTGTTCATTCGTTTTTTTGAACGTTTTGATTTTGGTCTGAGTAATGTAGGTAGATTAATTTTTTTATTTACAATTTGTATGGTTTTAACTATAACCACAAGTTATTTATATAATTTATTTGAAAAAAAATATTTAGATAAATTCTTAAAAAAAGTGTTGTTAAATCGTTAGAAAAAATCATTCCCAAACCGATACATACTTTTTAGCAATTCTGACATAATCATGCTCCTTTTCAATAAAAGCTCTCGCATTTTTTCCAATGTTGACAATTTCGTGTGGATTTTCAATTAAAAAAGACATCTCTTTTACCAATTCATCCACATTTGGCAAAGCATTGATAGCAACACGTTCAGTTAATTGATAAAAATCTGTAAACTCTTGCTCGGCTCCTGTAAAAACCACTTTTCCTTTTGCCATGGCTTCTAGAGCATTGTAACCTTGGTCGTAGGCATAAACCTGATCTAAAAGAATGTGTGCCTTACTGTATGATGAAATATAGTCTTGGTAAGGAATGTTTTCTGTGATGATAATTTCTACTTTCTCATCATATTTTTCTTTAATTATCTGTAATGCTTCTTCAAAAAAATAGATTCCTTTTTTAAAATAATTGTGTCGGTTTATACCAAGGAAAATAATAATTCTATGTTTTATTTCTGTCGAAATATAATCGATTTTGACCGTATTAATTGGGTTTGGAATTAATCCTAAAAATTTTTCATTTCCTTGTAAAGGAATTGCATAATCAAAGTCAGAAGCAATCACACCTTTTATACGCTGAAAAAGAAAATGATGTAATTTTAGATGGCTTTTTGAAATATATCTCAAAATATAAGGATATTCTTTACTCACAGTTGGGTTTTCCAAAAAGGGTGTCAAAATAGAATAGTTGAATTTCTTATCCAACATGTATTGTACACAAATCGCATCTGCCCCAGAGGATAATAAAAAGAGTTTTTTGTTTTGAGCTATAATTTTTTTAAGTAGAAAAATTTCAAAAGAAACAATTGTGTTGACGGAAGCTTCATTAATTAATTGAACGATATCAAAATGTTTTAGTTTGGGCAACAAAAAGTAAAACCGAATTCCCCGTTCAAAAGCAGCAATGTCAAATTTTAAAAATTTGTGAAAAGCTCTTCTAGGATAGTGTAAAAGTTTTGATTTACTCCATTTTGCATCAAACGATAAATCGTTCGGATAATTTTTAAAATCATCACCATCGCTTACTAAAGTCACCTCATGACCTAATTCCAAAAGTCCTTCTTTTAAAGAATTATGCAAACGACTGTATTCGCCTATCAATAAGATTCGCATGAAACAAGTATATTTGTATGAATTTAAATCAAAAACGATTGCAAGATAAGAAAATAAAAATTGGATTGATCGGAACCTGTTTGGCTCATGGAGGAGCAAACAAAATGCAAGCTCTTTATTCCATTGCTTTTGAAAAAGCTGGTTATGAAGTACATCATATTTTAGTGAATTCGGAAATTGATTTTGATTATCGCGGAAAAGTTTTTGATTTAAGTAAGCATAAAAAAGGCATTTTTAACCGTCTTAAAAGGTTTTATTTACTTCGAAAATTTATTAAATTCGAAAACTTCGATTTTTTAATTGACTTTAGAAGCAGAACTAAGCCAATGATGGAATTGCTTTTAGTAAAATTAGTTTTCAAATGCCACTATATTCCAACCGTTCATAGTTTTGAATTGGATTATTATTTTCCAAAAAATAAATTGATTAGCCAATTCATTTATCAAAACGTGTTTAAAATTGTTTCGGTTTCCAAAGCTATTGAAGAGAAAATAGCTGCTAAATATGGTTTTACGAATTTGAAAACGGTCTATAATCCCATCGACAGTGCGACTATTTTAGAAAAAGCAAAAGAGCCAATTTCTATTGATTACCCTTATTTTTTAGCAGTGGGTCGGATGGATGAAGACAATATTAAACAATTTGATCAATTGATTAAAACCTATTCGCAATCGAATTTATCCTCATCGGAATTTCATTTGGTTTTATTAGGCGATGGTGTGTTGAAAAATGATTTTGAAATGTTAGCGGCTCAATATCATTTGCAACACAAAATTCACTTTTATGGTTTTCAACAAAATCCTTATCCGTTTATGAAAAAAGCTCATTTTTTGGTATTATCCAGCAAAAATGAAGGTTTTCCAACCGTTTTAAACGAAGCTTTAGCTTGTGGAACACCAGTTGTTTCATTTGATTGCGAATCAGGTCCAAACGAGATTATTGACCATGAAGTGAATGGATTGTTGGTCGAAAATCAAAATTTTGAAGCCCTGAAAAATGCGATGGAGCGAATGATTTCAGATAAAGAATTGTATTCAAACTGTAAAAAAAATGCTCAAAATAAAAAAGATTTGCATTCCTTTGAAAAAACAATAGAACATTGGAAAACGTTTTTAAAAGTAGAATAAATAATGAATAGTAAATTAATTAAAATTCCTAAAATTGAAGATACGCGTGGTAATCTTTCGGTTATTGAAAACGATTTAATTCCTTTTGAAATCAAACGCGTTTACTATTTATATGATGTACCGGCAGGAGCAGAGCGAGGTGGACATGCACATAAAGAACAAAAAGAATTTCTTGTTGCCCTCAGCGGAAGTTTTGATGTGATTTTAAATGACGGTCAATCAGAAAAGGTAATTGCCTTAAACAAACCCTATGAAGGGTTATTAATCAATGAAGGCATTTGGCGAGAACTTAAAAACTTTTCATCCGGTTCTGTTTGTCTAGTTTTGGCTTCTGAGGTTTTTGAAGAAGACGATTATATCAGAGATTTTGAAGAATTTTTAACTTCAAAAAATTAGCGATAAGCATTGGTTTGAACATTAAAATGTTCCAATTTCTTTTTAAAATAGTATAAAATTTGTAAAAGAAAAGTAGGCAAATTAAACAATAATTTCGTTTTCCAATGTAAATTTTCCTTTGAGATCGCTTTTTTATAAAAGTGAAATGATTGTAAATTCCCAGCCAATTTGTGTTTCAAAGCAAATTCTGAACGATATAAATCCAAGTATTTTTTTAGGGAAGAATTTGTTTTTTCTTCATTTGAAAACTTATCTAATTTAGAAAATCGTCGTTCAAGCGTTTTGCTCAACGAAATTCGATTTTCTGTCGCCATGTGATAATTGGCAGAAACTTCATTTTCAAAAGCAACAGGATAGTTCAACGCTATTCGAATCCACATATCAGTATCCTCGCCTGCTCCTAAGGTGATGTTTTCATCAAAATAACCAAGTGATTGAAAAACATCTTTTCTTACCGCCACGGCACTCGTCCATGCCAAACGGAACTGCATACTTGCTTTAAAAAAATCGGGAACAATTCCACTCCATTTTTCAGTTGGAAAGGCATCAAAAACTGGCTGAATTATTTTTTTATCTGAATAATAAAATTGATAATTGGTGGCTAATAATCCGGCTTCAGGAAAATTTTTATGTAATTGATGCAATGATGCCAGATGAGTTGGAAACCAATAATCATCCGCATCCAAAAAAGCAATTAGCTTTCCTTTTGATTCGCTTATTCCTAAATTTCTTGCTTGTGAAACACCTTTGTTTTCGGTCGAAATCAATCGTAAACGTGCATCTGAAAAAGCATTTACTTTTTCTTCACTTTTATCAGTAGAACCATCATTAATCACAATCACTTCATAATTGGTAAACGACTGATTAAAAACACTTTTTAAGGTGTTTTCAATCGCATTTTCTTTGTTGTAAAGCGGTATAATTATGGAAAAAAATGGAAGCATCAATACGAAATAAAGGATAAATGTTTAATTTTTTCAAATTCATGAAACTTTGAGGTTGCAAACGGATGTTGTAACGTTTGTAAAGCATCAATTTCCGGAAATTCATCTTCGCCAATTCCATTTTTCATAAAAAACAAATTATGACCATATTGATTCGAACCGATTAAACGATAGCCTTTTTCATGAGCCAATTTTTGCAAAGCAACATTGGAAGCTCCGCTGTAAAAGTTTGATTTTATATTGTTGTTGTAGTCATTCAAATAAGGAACAACTAGATTTTTATCTCCAAAGGCAACCTGGCTTTCAATGATAACTACTTTGGGTTGAATGACTTCAATGGATTTCCAAATCCAAAAATCATTGCCATCAATATCGATAGAAAGTAGCTCGATTTCGCCTTCAATTCCATTATTTTTAATTATTGTATTGATATTTTCTTCCGTAATAAACGAACACAAAAATTGCTGCGGATGATTCCATGGATTGGGGTATTTTGAGTAGAATTTTTTTCCGATTTCTATCATTGTTTCATCACCATCGACAAATAAGCCTAGCCAGCCAAAATGAATTGCTAAATTGGCACAGTTGCTATTTACACAATCATTTGAACCTAAATCGACAAAGGTTTTAGAGCCCATTCCGATTATCGAAAAAATGTAAAGCAACAATCCATCTTCTTCAAATTGGGAGAAATTTTTAAAACCGGTTTCGTTGAATTTTGGTAATTTATTTTGCTCTTTTTTAGTTTGATAGTGATGGTACAATTGCACTTGCCCGAGTTGAACAGCTGGAGCAAGTTTATTCCCAACTTTTAGAATATAAAAATGCTTTTTGATAAAATTCTTTATTGCCGAGGCGAACATGATGTATTATTTCTTCAAAAATACTTTATTTTCTCATAAAACAGTCAAAAAGTGCTATTTTTGAATTTGAAAATGACAAATCGTTCGTTACATATTATTAGTTTTGATAATCCATATCCGCCCAAATACGGTGGTGTCATTGATGTTTTTTATAAGATAAAAGCACTACATTCAATTGGAGTTTCAATTCATTTGCATTGTTTTGTGGATGAAATCCCTGCTGATTTTTCTGTTTTAAAAAAAATCACAGAAGAAGTTTATTTTTATAAACGAAAAAAAAAATTTTGGAGTTATATTCAATCGAAGCCATTTTCTGTACATTCTCGTTTTTCAAAAGAAATGATTCATCGTCTCTATCAAGATGATTTTCCCATACTTTTTGAAGGATTACAAACAACAGCCATATTAAGCCATTTTGAAAGCAAATCAAGAAAACTTTTTTTACGTTTGCACAATAATGAAGAAAAGTATTATGAAGGTGTTTCAAAAAGCGAGAAAAACAATTTAAAGAAAGGGATATATTGGTTAGAATCCATCAAATACAAACACTATCAAAAATCAGTTTTTAACCAATTTGAAACTATTTTTACGCTTTCCGAAACAGAAAATAATGAGGTTAATCTAATTTCAAATAATAGTACTTATGTTCCAGTTTTTCATGGAAATGAAACGGTTGCTCAGCTGAATGAATTTGGACATTTTGCACTTTATCATGGCGATTTACGCATTTCTGACAACCAACGTGCTGTTGAATTTTTAATTAATATTTTTAAAGAATTACCAGAACATAAATTGGTGATTGCATCAAAATCAGGCGAAAGTAGCGTACTAAAACAAATCAAAAATGCTCCAAATATTTCATTTGTTCCAGCCGATGACCAAAAAACATTAGATAAATTATTTGAGGAAAGTCATCTCCACGTACTTTATTCTTTCCAACAATCTGGAACAAAGCTAAAAGTAATAAATTCTTTATTCAATGGTCGTTTTTGCTTGATAAGTTCCAATATGGTTGATGATAAAAATGTTTTGGAATTATGCTCCATTGCAAATGAAAAAGCAACATATAAAGAAAAGATACACTATTTAATGAAGCAGCCTTACAGTCTTGATGATAAGCGATCAATTGTTTTAAATAGCGTTTTAAATACTATTGAAAATGCTAAGCAACTTGAAAAATATATATTTACATTATAACTTCAATAACCCATATTTAAATATACACCAAATCGCTCTAAAACCATCTTTCCAACTGATTTTTTTTCCTTCTTCATACGTTCTGCCGTAATAAGAGATGCCTACTTCGTAAATCCGAATTCGTTTTATTCGAGCAATTTTTTGAGTAACTTCAGGTTCAAAACCAAATCTTTTTTCTTTTAATTGAATTGATTTTAAAATCCGAGCATCAAACAATTTATAACAGGTTTCCATATCTGTCAAATTCAAATTGCTAAACATGTTTGATAGAAAAGTCAAAAACCGATTGCCAATCGTGTGCCAAAAAAACAGAATTCGATGCGGTTTTCCACCCATAAATCGAGAACCGTAAACCACATCAGCATGACCTTCTAAAATAGGTTTTAATAAAATGTTATATTCATTCGGGTCATATTCTAAATCGGCATCTTGAATGATTATATAATCTCCGGTAGCTTTGGCTATTCCCGTGTGAATGGCAGCACCTTTTCCTTTATTAAAATCATGTTGGTAATAGAGAATGATAGTGTCAGGATTCACAGATTGATAACTAAGTAAAGCATTTTCAGTACCATCAGTGGAGGCATCATTTACAACGATAATTTCTTTTAACATGTTTTCAGCTAATTCAACATGCCGAACTTTATTCAAAATTAAGTGAATGGTTCGAGCTTCATTGTAGGCCGGAATGATAATGGATAATTTTTTTGAACCGCTTTTGTTTTCCATAGAATTGAAAATAATATCCTATTTTTGACTATTATTTTTGATTGAGCAATTTAGCTTTTTTCAACAAATTGAAAACTTATTTATTAAAATTTATGACACTTTTTTTTAAAAAGTACCTTTATCAATTGGTTTTACTATTTATTGGTATAATTTGGTTGCTCATTTTATGTGGATTATTGGATATTCATTTGCAAACAATCATTTTTCCTGATGCAGGAAATTATAATGAATCGGCCACTAATTTATATTGGTTTCAGCGAGGCCATACTTATCGACCCATTCTGATGGCGGCCATTTATGGTTTTCCTTTACTGTTGGGAGCTACCGACCACTTTTTATATACTTTTGCTATTTACGTTAATATACTTTTATGGTTGAGTTCAATTGTGTTGTTGTTTGAAATTATACAACAGTATGTGTCAAAAAAAGTAGCTTTTAGTCTTTCGTTGTTATTTGTTTTTTCTATTGGAATTACACTTTTTAATTTTCATTTACTAGCAGAAATTCCGTTTCTTTTTTTTCTGCTATTGAGTTTTTATTTTCTTCAAAAATATAGTCAAACAAAAGTGGTGAAATGGTTAGTTATCGCTTTGTCAATCTTGGTTTTGAGTATGTTGATTAAGCCCGGAAGCAAGTTTTTCGCTATCTTATTACTAGTTTATTTCAGCAAAACACTCTTCATGCAGTACAAACAAAAAGTAATGCTTTTGCTTTATGCTTCAATAGGTTTGTGTATTGTTCAAGCCGCCGGATTAAAATATCAATTTGGTGATTTTACCATAAGTTATATCGATAATGTAACTTTCCATAATTATTTATTTTCTAAAGCAGATTGTTATCGAAAAGGAATTGAATACAATCAAATTGGTAATCCCAGAGCGGAATATTTATTTACAAAAGAGGCACACGAGCAAAAGAAAATTGCCGGTGAAGATATGTTAGAGCAGATTCAGCATAATAAAATTAATATTTTAATAGCATATTTTCACAATTTCACTTGGAATTCGTTATCCGGAAATATGGTGCTTAAATCGTATTCAAATTTTTCAAATTCGCCAAGTTACAGTAAAATACAAAGTTTTTTATATTGGATTTCAAAATATCAAAATAGAATGATGACCTCTTTAGGGATTGCTTTGAGCTTAATTTTTCTACTAAAAAATAACAGAAAAGATGAGTTTTTGTTTTTCACAGCTCTATTAGTAGTTTACATTATCGGAGTATCAGGAATATCAAGTGATCAAGGTGACCGTTTCCATATCATTACGTACCCGTTTACGCTAGTTTTGTTAGCCAATTATTTAAAATCTAAACCGTTCTTTGCACCACTTCAAAAATAGTGCTGTCTTCACATTTCAGTGTTTTCGATGGAAATTTCATAATTAACGCATAGTCGTGCGTACACATAATAATCGTCTTACCGTTTTGGTTGATTTTTCGTAATACTTCCATCACTTCCACACTCGTTTGCGGATCTAGATTTCCGGTGGGTTCATCGGCTAAGATTAATTCCGGATCGTTTAACAAAGCTCTGGCAATGGCAACTCGTTGTTGTTCACCACCCGAAAGTTGATGTGGCATTTTATGAAGCATCGATTTCATGCCGACTTTTTCCATTACTTCATCAATCTTTTGTTTCATTTCTGCTTTTTCAATCCAACCTGTTGCTTTTAGAACAAATTCTAAATTGTCAAAAATACTTCTGTCCGGCAATAATTTAAAATCCTGAAAAACAATCCCGATTTTTCTTCGCAAATACGGAATATCTTTTTCTTTCAATTTTGCTAAATCAAAATCTACAATCGAACCTTCGCCTTCGGTTAATGGTAAATCGGCATAAAGCGTTTTCATAAAACTACTTTTTCCGGAACCGGTTTTTCCAATAATATAAATAAAATCACCTCGGTTTACTTCCAAAGAGACATTTTTTAATATCATGTTTTGTTCCTGAAAAATAGTGACGTTTTTTAAAGAAGCGATCGTATTCGACATAAAGTATAATTTAAGTTGTAAAAGTACTAAGTTAACAATGGTTTTCAAAATATTATTTTATTTCATTCATAAAACGCAACTTTCAAACCTGTAACTCGCAACCCGCATCTTTAAGAATTGTTTAAAACCTTGTTCATAATAAACACCTTCATTCCCTCGTTACTACACAAAGCAAACCCTAAATTTGTAAATTAAACAAAATCGAATCCCATGCAAAAGAAAAATTGGTTTATTTTCCTATTTTGGATAGCGGTAAATTTCACCGCTTTAGCCCAAAAAACAGAAATTTATACTCATGATTTAGAAGAGTATAATCGTGCCATTGAATTATACAAAGAAAAACAATATCAATCGGCTCAAATTATTTTCAAGAAAGTAAGTGAAGAAAAGATAAGCGATGATGTGCAAGCCGATTGTGCCTACTACATCGCCAATTGTGCCATTCGACTCAATCAATCGAATGCCGATTTGTTAATGGAAAAATTTGTCGCAGATTATCCGACGAGTTCCAAACACAATCAAGCCTACATCGAAGTTGCTCATTATTATTTTGATGAAGGAAAATTTCCGCAAGCGTTGCAATGGTTTGAAAAAGTAGATGAAAGCAATTTAACAGCCGGTGAACGTGAACGATTTAATTTCCAAAAAGGTTATGCTAATTTTACCGGAGGTAAGAAAAAAGAAGCGACAAGCTATTTCAATAAAGTGGTGAATTCCAAAGAATACGGTTCGCAGGCAAAATATTATTTAGGTTATATGTCGTATGAAAAAGACGACTACAAAGTGGCCAACGAATATTTTGAACAAGTGGAAGGCGAGCAGAAGTACAAAGAAAAAATGTCGTACTACCAAGCAGACATGAACTTTAAACTCGGAAATTTTCAAAAAGCAATCGATTTAGGACTTGCTGCGATGGCAAAAAGTGATGCCATGGAAAAATCAGAGTTAAACAAAATTATTGGCGAAAGTTATTTCAACTTAAAACAGTATGACAAAGCCATTCCCTATTTAAAAGATTATAAAGGAAAGAAAGGAAAATGGAGTAATACCGATTATTATCTTTTTGGATATTCCTATTACAAGCAAGGTGATTATGAAAATGCGATTAATCAGTTTAATAAAATTATCAACGGAAATGATGGTGTTGCCCAAAATGCCTATTATCATTTAGGGGAAAGTTATTTAAAAACAGACAAAAAGCAACAAGCCTTAAATGCGTTTAAAAATGCTTCGGAAATGGAATTTGATTTAAAAATTCAAGAAGATGCTTTTTTAAATTATGCGAAGTTGAGTTATGAAATAGGAAATTCATACCAAACCATTCCAGGTGTTTTATCTGCTTTTTTAGAAAAATATCCAAACAATCCAAACAAATTAGAAGTAGAAAATTTGTTGATTAATTCATTCATCACATCAAAAAATTACAAAGGTGCTTTAGAACTAATCGAAAAAAATAAAAACTTCTCCAACAAAGCAGCTTATCAAAAAGTGACTTTTTATAGAGGTTTAGAATTGTATACCGACGGCGATTTTACCGAAGCCATGAAAATGTTTAAAAAATCAATCGCAGAACCAAGAGAGGCAAAATTCACCGCTCGTGCCACTTTCTGGAAAGGTGAAACCGAATATGTGTTGGATAATTTTGCAGAAGCAATGTTGACTTTCAAACAATTTACAGGTTTTGCTGAAGCCAAATCAACTCCGGAATATAAAAATATCAATTACAACATTGGTTACACGCATTTTAAGTTGAAAGAATACGAACAAGCGGCAACCTATTTTCAAAATCATATTGATGCCGTAAAAGATGACAAAGTTCGTTTGAACGACAGTTATTTGCGAATGGGCGACAGTCATTTTGTGTCTGCTAAATATTGGCCTGCAATGGAAGCGTACAACAAATCGATTGAAATGAAAGGCGTTGATGCCGATTATGCCGCCTATCAAAAAGCATTGAGTTACGGATTTGTAAACCGAAATGACAAAAAAATTGAAGATTTGAATTTGTTCCTAAAAAGTTATCCAAAATCGCAATACCGTGATGATGTTTTGTTTGAGTTAGGAAACACGTATACGAATAATAACAAATCAGATTTAGCTTTAAAGACTTATGATCAGTTAATTAGTGAATTCAAAAACGGTTCATTTGCTGCGAAAGCTATTTTGCGTCAAGGTTTAATTTATTACAACGATAACAAACCACAATTGGCGATTACAAAATTGAAAAAAGTAGCTGCAGAATATCCGCGAACCCCGGAATCGCTGGAAGCGGTAAATACGGCCCGTCAAATTTATGTGGACACCGGAAATGTAAATGAGTATGCCGATTGGGTAAAAACATTGGATTATGTTGAAGTTTCAAATGCCGATTTGGATAATACGACTTACGAATCAGCAGAAAAACAATATTTGCAGAATAATCCAAAAGGAGCAATTACCGGATTTAGCAATTATGTCACTCGTTTTCCAAACGGAATTCATTCGCTAAAAGCAAACTTCTATTTGGCTCAATTGTATTTTGCTGATGGATTAGAAAACAACGCCATTCCGCAATATGAGTTTGTAGTTTCTAAACCGAGAAGTGAATTCACCGAGCAAAGTTTGGCTCGTTTAACCGAAATTCATCTCAAGAAAAAAGATTATGCTAAAGCAATTCCAGCTTTAAAGCGTTTGGAAACCGAAGCCGATTTTCCTCAAAATATCACTTTTGCTCAGTCTAACTTGATGAAATCGTATTACGAACAAAAAGACTACACCAACGCCGTTTTGTATGCCGATAAAGTGTTGGCTAATCCAAAAGTGGATGACAGAATCAAAAGTGATGCGCAAATGATTGTCGCTCGTTCTGCTATCAAAACCAATGATGAAGCGAAAGCAAAAATAGCTTATGCGAAGTTACAAACAATCGCAAAAGGCGAATTGGCTGCCGAAGCTCTATACTATGATGCGTATTTTAAAAATAAAGAAGGAAAATATGAGCCATCTAATGTAGTTGTTCAAAAATTGATAAAGGATTATTCCGGTTACAAATTTTTTAGTTCCAAGGGCTTGGTTTTAATGGCTAAGAATTCTTACGCCTTGAACGATAGTTTTCAAGCCACCTATATTTTAGAAAGTGTGATCAAGAATTTTACCGAGTATTCAGATGTAGTAGAAGAAGCTCAAAAAGAATTAGATGCCATCAAAGCCGAAGAATCAAAACGCAATTCATCCATTCAAAACTAATTTTTACCAAAATGAAAGACATGAAGATTTCAACTCTAAATAAATCAATCGTAGTAGTTCTTTTTTTGATTAGCCAAATTGGTTTTTCCCAAAAAAAAGATGAAAATATCGGAACCGAAGTTGTGAATGTGGTAAAACCGTATTCCGCCACCATTTCGGATGCCTTTAAGGTAAAAGAAACTCCATCGCTCGACGACGATGATAATTCTAAAAAAGAGGAAATAAAATACAACATTTTTTCTTTTCCGGTTGCTTCTACATTTACACCGGCAAAAGGAAAAGCAGCAGGAGTTGATAAACCTAAAAAAGAAAAATTATTCAGCAACTACGCTACATTAGGTTTTGGAAATTATGGGAGAATTCTCGGAGAATTATTTGTAACCGAACAATTGAGCCAAACGGATTATGTGGGCGGAATGTTGCGTCACCACTCATCGCAAGGTGGTATTGATGAGGCAATTTTAGATGATAAATTCTATACTACTTCGTTAGATTTAACTTACGGAAGTCAGCAACGCAATTTTAATTGGAATGCCGATTTAGGGTATCAACATCAAGTATATAATTGGTATGGAATTGACCAAAATTATTTTAATAGGGAAGAAGCTTTTTATGTAGCAATCGATCCGTCACATACGTACCACAACTTCAATTTAGGCGGAAAAATCGGTTTTGAAGACAGTTTTTTCACCGGAGCCAGTTTGCAATACAATCGTTTTTGGGATAATTACGGTTCGGCCGAAAATCGCTTTTTGGTTAAACCGTCGTTTGAATTCGACATCATGGATGCTGCCGTAAAAACAAATGTTATCGGAGATTATGTTTCAGGAAGTTTTGAACGCAATTATTTTAATTTGAATGAAATTAAATACGGTTTCACCAATTTCGGCTTAAATCCTTCCATTTCACTAACGCAGGATGATTGGGCTTTTGATGTGGGTGTTTCGCTTTTTTACAGTGCCGATATAGAAAATAGTAAAAGCAAGTTTTTTATCTATCCAAAAATCACGGCTTCCTATAAATTAGTAGGCGATTTGATGATTTTTTATGCCGGTGCCGATGGAAATTTACAACAAAATACGTATCGTGATTTCACCAACGAAAACCCGTTTTTATCCCCAACATTATTTATAGCCCCAACCAGCAAACCGTATGATGTTTTTGCCGGGTTAAAAGGGAAATTAGCAGGAAATGTGAGTTATAATGTGCGTGGTTCATTTGCACAAGAAAACGATAAAGCATTGTTTAGAAATAATGTGTTTCCAATGACAACAGATCCTGCTTTACCAAATGATGTTGAGCCTTATGCTTTTGGTAATTCGTTTGATGTAGTATATGATGACGTAAAAACATTGAGCTTTTTCGGAGAATTAAAAGCCGATTTATCCAAAAATATTTCAGCCGGAATTAATGGAACTTTCCGAAGTCTTTCTGCAAAAGATCAAGCGGAAGTATGGAATTTACCTTCCATCACTTTCGGAGCTAATGTGGATGCCAATATCACTGAAAAATGGTATGCCGGATTGAATTTATTCTTTGTTGGTGAAAGAAAAGACCAAGTTATTGCTCCGGATGTTTTGAATGATCCTGCTTTTTATGCTTTTGCCACCAAAACTTTAGATAGTTATTTCGATGTAAATGCTAACGTGGGTTACAAATACAACGAACGTTTGAGCTTGTTTTTAAGAGGAAACAATTTACTTAATCAATCGTATGAACGATGGTTGAATTACCCTGCACAACAAATTCAAGTGGTGTTGGGAGCAAATTATAAATTTGATTTTTAAGTTTATTTAACCGCAAAGTTCGCAAAGATTTCACAAAGTCCGCAGAGTTTTAAATGAACCTTGCGGACTTTTTTAAACTCAGCAACTCAGGTTCTCAGTAACTCAGCATCTCTCCATGAAAAAAAAAATTACCCAACACTATTCCAACTTTATCCAAAACAAAATCGATTCACTTCGTCAAATGATAGCTGATTTAACTGAAGATGCTAAAAACGATGCCAAAGGTTCAGCCGGAGACAAACACGAAACGGCTCTATCAATGATGCATTTGGAACAAGAGAAACTGAATCAGAAGTTAAAAGAATTCTTAGAAGCCAAATCCATTTTTGAGTCGATTGATTTTCAGAAAATAAATACAAAAGTTACAGTTGGAAGTTTAGTTTTAGCCAATGATATTTATTTTCTCATTTCGGTCAGTTTGCCAAAAGTTGAACTAGAAGGGAAGACTATTTTTGCCATTTCGCCACAAGCACCGTTAGCTCAGAAGTTAATTGGACGGGTTTTAGGCGATTCAATTGAAATGAATCAACTGAATTATAGAATTAATCACTTGGAATAATTTTATAATTTTAAAGTTTTTGATTGCCATTTATCCTTTTATAATTTCATATTTATTATTTATTTCGATTTTTAGTTTTAAATTATAACTAAATTATCAATTTGTGTTTACATAAATAAACATATTTATCATTTTTGCTTCATCAAATAAAGTATAATTAGAAAAGCAAAAATAGTATGTGTGGAATTTTAGCCATTATAGGAAAAGGAAAAGATGAATCAGTAGTTCAGGAATTATCTAAAAGAATGTCGCATCGCGGTCCGGATGAAAGTGATTTGCATATCATGGCGAATGGTCACATTTTAGCTCATGAACGTTTGTCAATTGTTGATTTACATACCGGAAAACAACCTATTCAAGGCACTTCATCGGCTTGGATGATTCACAATGGCGAAATTTATAATCACCAAAAATTAAGAGACGGAATTTTGAAAGACCACAAATTCAGAACTACTTCGGATTCAGAGGTGATTGTGCATTTGTATGAAAAATTCGGTTACGATTTTTGTGATATGCTCGATGGAATGTTTGCCTTCGTAGTAATTGACGGTGATGATTATATTGCCGGCCGTGATCCACTTGGAATCAAACCACTTTATTACGGTTTGGATGAGCGAGGAAGAATGTTTTTTGCTTCTGAAATGAAGGCGATTGCCGATCAATGTAAAACATTTTCCACATTTCCTCCTGGACATTATTATACACAAGAAACCGGTTTTGTAAAATATTACCAGCCAAAATGGGAAGATGAAACGTTGGCAGTTGAAGAATTGGATTTAAAAGCCATTCGTGAAACATTATCTGAAGGAGTTCGTAAGCGTTTAATGAGCGATGTGCCAATCGGCGTCTTACTTTCCGGCGGATTAGATTCGTCGTTAACGTCTTCTATTGCTTCACGATATATGAAAGAAATGGGTAAAACGTTGCATTCCTTTTCAATTGGATTAGATGCTGAAGCTCCTGATGCCAAAGCAGCAAGAAAAGTGGCGGAGTTTTTAGGAACGCAACACCACGAAATTCATTTTACGATTGAACAAGGAATTGAGATTTTAGATAAATTAATTTGGCATTTGGAAACGTATGATGTCACCTCGGTTCGAGCCAGTACACCAATGTACTTTTTGTCAAAAGCGATTACCGATATGGGAATCAAAGTAGTTCTTTCCGGTGAAGGAGCCGATGAGATTTTTGGAGGTTATTTATATTTTAGAAATGCTCCAAGTGTCGAAGATTTCCAGAAAGAAACCATTGAGCGTGTGCAAAAGCTATTTACAGCCGATCTACTGCGTGCAGACAAATCGACGATGGCTCACGGACTTGAAGCGAGAGTTCCGTTTTTAGACAAAGCCTTTTTGGAATTAGCCGTAAAGGTAAAACCGGAAGAAAAAATGCCCTCAACGTATGACGGAATTGAAAAATATATCCTTCGTAAAGCATTTGACACACCGGAACAACCCTATTTGCCACAAGAAGTTTTATGGCGTCAAAAAGAGCAATTTTCAGATGGAGTAGGGTACAACTGGATTGATACCTTAATCGAATACTGTTCCAGTCAAGTTACGGATGAGGAGTTTGAAAAAGCGACTGAATTATTTCCGTATAATACACCCATTACGAAAGAAGCATTTTTTTACAGAAGAATTTTTCACAAACATTTTCCGCAAGTGGCAGCTGCACAAACGGTGCGAAAATGGATTCCGAAATGGCAAGAAAACCAAGATCCAAGCGGAAGAGCCAATGCCGCTCACGTAAAAGCAGACACAACCATTGCAAAAATGGATATACCGGTATAATTTTTTTTTGATTGAAGTTTAGTTTGTTTGTTTAAGGCGTTCTCGTTGTGGGGAACGCTTTTTTTTTGTTGTGAGAGCAAATTTGATAAACAGCACATTGATGTACCAAACTGCGTGAAGGATTGAAGTGAAAAGCCCGCAGGACAAAGGTTGAGTTTTTGCGGGTGTGCCGGCGACTGTATCGTCCTAAAAAAAGTTTACAGTTTTTAATTAAATCCTAGTATTGGTTTACGGTTCATTTTTAATCCTGTAATTGGTTTACAATTATAGTG
>NZ_QLSV01000005.1 GCF_003268815.1 Flavobacterium lacus
AATCCAATGAATATCTTTGGAATAGTTAAGGCATCGTGTAATTGCATAATCTTCGTTTTTAGGAAATTCAAAGTTATGCTTTTACATAGATGCTTGGCAAAAGTGGCGGTTCAGTGCTCCGCAGACGCATTTGTGGTTAATCAAAGTTTGGTTCTCCGCATAAACATTTGTGGTGAAAATCGCCACCTTCGCCAAGCCCGAAACCGTTAACCACAACAATGAACTCAGCAAACCGCTCAACCAAAATTGACGATGAAGAGTTCAGAAAAAATGGTTCACTTTTAGTTGATTATTAAAAAACTTTCGGCAAAAATTTTCACGTTTTTTTTATTTTGAATTTAATGGCAAAACTGAACCATTTTGTCGGAACTTTTGATGCGGACAAAAATCAGGGCGGACAATTCACTGAACTTATTGATGACTTGGACAAACCAACGAGCGGACAAAACGTTGCGGACAGAAATCCGAGCCGGCCGATTTTTATTAAAAAGCTGACTAAGAAAATAATGAAACAGATTTTTTTCCTACATTTACTTTGGAATTAAAAATTGCAGTGGTTAACATCGGTTTTGCAAAATTGCGGGGTTCGGGCTGAATTGGAAGTTGGTTTTGTATCATTAAGTTCAGTGTTTAACCGAAAGATTTGGCTTTTTTAGTCCGCAACTTAGCAAAGCCGTGGAACGTTACAAACAATTTTAAACCAAACTTTATGAAAAAAATTTTTTTTTTTATTTTTACTAACAACATTTTTTTCCTGCTCTTCTGACGATTCTGGTACAAATAATTCTTTAATTGTTGGAGAATGGGATTATGTTGAGCGCAATATTAATGGTGTGGATTCTGGTTTTGAAGAGACATGTCAATTTGAAGAGTATCAAATTTACTCAAATAATGGTACTTATGAGCATATAGAATTTGACAATCCGTCTGGTACATCATGTATTCAAGTTGAATCAACAATAGCAAATTGGTCAATCAACAACAATAATCTAACAATAACTTATGGTTTGGGTTCAGTTACTGCTGAAATAGTAGAACTTAATTCTACTACTTTAAAATACAAAATATCAAATCAAGATGTCAATGATGATGATATCGCTGATATTGTGATTTATACAATGTCTAGAAGAAATTAAATTATATGAAAAAATATTTATTACTTCTATTATTTTGTACATCTTTTTCTTTTTCTCAAAAGAAATTTGGTGCTTTTACTGGATTAAATTATAACTTTTTGACTAAAGGAAATTATGAAGGTCTAATGTCAGAAAACTCAATTTCGTTTCATATTGGTATACTTTATCAAATAGATATAAATGAGAAAATTAGTTTTAGACCCAAATTAATGTTTTCTCAACAGGGAGATAGAAAGAAAACAGCCGAAAATTCAATCTTTAATTTAACAAATTTAGATTACAAATTGAATTATATAAATGTCCCTCTTGATTTTAAATTTGGTAATAAATTTTACTTATTAACAGGTCCACAAATTGGTTATTTAATTGACACAAAAAAAATGAGTTCAGATTACGGCAACGTTAAATCTGAAATCGACTTGGGCTTAAATTTAGGCTGTGGAATTAATTTTGATCAATATTTTATTGAATTAGGTACATATAAAGGATTTTCAAAACTATTTGAATATGAAGATGAATATGGTGAAAAACATTTTTTGACAAACACCTTATTTAGACTTTCTTTTGGATATAATTTTTAAAAACTGTTTGTAACAGCGGTTTGCTTCAATGGCTACTTCCGGATTTTCCTACGGAAAATCCGCTGCTGAATGGAATGTTTTGTTATATTTGTAATGGCTTGGTGCTGGTGTAACGCCACTGAGAGCAAGCCGCAGAACGTTGGCAACAAGCTTAAAACAGAACTTTATAAATGAAAGAACACGGAATTAAAGTTTTATGTGGAATTTTAGCATTCGGAATTTTAATTTCGATTTTTCACATTATTAATGACCAGGGTGGTTCTGGATTAGGAAACGTAATTGACACTTTTACGATAACTTCAATAATTCTATTTTTATCAACTTTAATATACATTTTTTCTTCATTTAAGGAAAACATCAAAAAAATTAGTGTTTGGTTTCTATTAATTTTAAGTTGTCCATTAGCAGTTATGTCATTGACTCATTTGACAAAAGAATATTCACTAGAACTGACTGAAACGACAACACCAAAAGAGTTTCTTTACAATGTAAAAGTTGACCCAAATATTTATAATCGTGATAAATTGAAAATAGAGAAATTGATTGATAGTTTAATAAATTTGAAAACTGTTGAAAGACCAGCCGAATTAGCTCTAAGATATTTTAACGGACAAAATTATAATGATACAATTGAAAGAGATTGGGCAATTGATTTACCAAAAAATGTTGAGTATCAAGAAATAATTATTGACACACTATTTTATTCAAAAAACGGAAAAGATATTATTGCAGGATTGTTAATAAATAAAGTATTTAACGAATACAAAGACTATCCGAAAGGTAGAATTGAATATGTTGGAAAAGGATTTAAGTTTGACAAGGACGACGACTTTAAACCAATAAAAATGTTGAAATATTCTGTGACAGGACATGACAACTATAAAACTTGTTCGGAGAGATTAAGATATTATTACTTAAAAAAAATAGGAACTTATGAAAACGAATATAATATGAATGACAATAGATTTTTAAAGCAATAGAAGAAAGCCTATTGCCAACACAGGTTTGCAAGATTGCGGGTTTTGGGCTTAATTTAAAGTTGGTTTTGTATCTTTGAGTTCAGTGTTTAATCGAAAGTTTTGGGCTTGTTTAGTCCGCAACCTCGCAAAGCCTGAGAACGTTGGCATACATTTAAAAAAACCGAAGGAGAAACCAATATCTAAAATAGAATGAAGAAAATATTATTTTTAATTATCTTAAGTCAACTAAGTTGCAAATCACAAACAGATTGTCCCGAAGGAATAAATTTACTACCAATGTATGGAGAAGTAAAGAAATGTGAACAACAAATTGAATTAGATGATGAATTTATTCTAGAATCAGAAAAACAATTCAAAGACAGAAAAAAAGCATCTGAATACTATGTATCTAAAGGTTGGGAATATTTCTATAAAGATGATAATGATACATCTATGAAACGATTTAATCAGGCTTGGCTTTTAGATAAAACAAATCCACAAGTCTATTGGGGTTTTGGAAACTTATTAGGTAGAAAAAACGAATTCGAAAAATCTGTCAAATATTTACAGAAATCAATCGAATTAGAACCAAACAATGCTAAAGTTTACGAATGTATATCAACTAGTTACGTACAAATATTTTTTAAAACAAAAGATATTAAGTACTTAAACCTAACAATTGAAAACTTAAAAAAAGCAATAAAAATTGAACCGAAAAATGGAAGAGCATTAGGACAATTAGCAGGTTCATATGCTTATATAATGCAAAAAGATAGCTTAGCAAAATACATAAAAAAAACCGATGAAATAGACCCTAATTTTGTCAATCCAAAAGTAAGGGAAATCGCAAAAAAGAAATAAACGCCTGCCAACACACGCTACAAACAAGCTGGGCATTTGGCTTAATTTGATGATGATTTTGTATTTGAAAAATTAGTCATTAACCGAAAGTTTAGGCTTTCTTAATCCCAGCCTGCTTGTAGCGCCAAAACGTTAGCAACAATTTTATGACAGACCAAGAACTTGAAATATTATTGACAGAAAGAGTTAAAACGTTTGACTTGAAAAAGACTGCGTTTGACACTCTCGACAAAATACTGTCTGACAACTCAGACGACAAGGACTTTTTGTGTGGCTTCGAGCAGAATGAAATTAAACCTGTATTCGACAAATTCGAATATCACATTGACAGACGGCACGGAGGCTCTATCATTCGAACAAGAATTGGACTTTATGTTGAAAGCCAAAACTGGCTTGACAATTTAGAACCTATTGGATATTACGAACTCGAAGCAAATCTGAATGGAAAAGTAGTTGATGACTGGTTTGTAATTGAGAAAGAAAAATACTTGAAAGATCTAGGAATAATTTCGCACTTTCAAAGTATGAATGAAAAATTGCCAATAGAATATTTGAAAAGAAACCATATTCAATATGAGTTCGTTTCCTATGTTTCTATGGTCGGGACACTATTTGTGAGTAAACTGTTCGAAGGAACTGGACGATTTATTATAAGAGCAAACAGTAATTTAGAAACCGTTGAGAGTAAGAATTTTGACCAAGGATATTTAAAGGAAGCAAGGAAGTTTCTCAAAATGACAAGTCTCTATTTAACGACAAACAACTTGGTAACATACAACTTGAAAAATGAATTAACCGAAAATAAAAACTGTGGCTAACAGCATATTTATGAAATGGCGGGTTTAGTGCTAAAAAGAAGCTTTTGTGCATCAAAGAAAGTTAAGTGCTAAAAAGAAACATCGGTTTTCAAAAGCCGCCACTTCATAAATATGCAAAACGTTAGTGGCAATTAAATAAACGACCCGAAATGATAATAGGTTTGACAACAAAACTTCAATCTGAACTTGACAAAATAAATTCACCAGTCAAACTTCTTACAATTAAGGACACTACAATTAGAATGAATTTTGACAGTTGGGCATTTGCAGAAATTGACAACCGAAATATTGATGTTTGCTGTTTTGAAGATAGTGAACAAATGCACCTTCAATTAGTGGACAGAGAAATAATAGCAGGACAAATTACAATAGACAATTTAGCAGAAATCGCTTTCATTATTGACGGTTGGCTTTCAAAAAACAAAACCGTTAGACAACTTAAAGACGGAAATAATGAGTTTCGCATTTCAGAAAAGTATTCAAACTTATTGACATTAACTATTGACGAAGTTTTAGAAAAAAGGTGGACAAACGAATATAAAAGTATAATTAAAGAACAAACACTTTTTAACGCAGAATTATTTTTAGAATTAAAAAATAAGCTTTCTTATTTATTTCCATTTTTCAGTCACGACAATTTATGGTTTAGCAATATTCTTGAACTTCCAAATGATAATTTTAAATCACCTATAATTTATTGCAACAAAGACACCTTTGAAATCGGAATAACTTTGGACAACTTACAAAAAAACAACTCATTTAAAACTAAAAACATAGACGAAGCAGTTCACAAGACATTAGAACTTTTGCCAATAGATTTTGAAAAGACAATAAATCCGTTAAAAAATTAACTGCCACTAACATGGCAAAAGTGGGGCTTTAGTACAAGGCTGAACATTTGTACTTTCTATTAGCTTTTGTACTAAATTTGAACTTTAGTACTTTCTAAACCCCACCTTCGCCAAGCCCAAAAACGTTAGCTACAATAATAACAAACTAAAGGAGAAATTAAAAATGAAAAAATTATCGTTAATTATAACATCTACATTATTAGTATTTTCGTGTAATAATAAAAAAGAAACATATTACCAAGCACCTAATGGGAAAGTTTTTACGGCACAAGAATATCAAGAAGCAAAATTAAAAATGTCTGAAAGAGGCGAAATAAAAGAAGTGATTTTATCTTCAATCGAAAGAAATGATTCAATAATTAAGTTATTTAATACAACTGTAAAAGAAGAAAATCCTTATGCTGAGATAGATAAATTTATAGGGAAAAAATTGCCTTTTGAAAGCCTAATTGACCTAGCGGGAAATAAAATTAATTTAAATTCATTAAATGGAAAACCAACAATGGTTAACCTTTGGTTCGTAAATTGTAAACCATGTATAGAAGAGATACCTGAACTAAATAGAATTAAGAAAAATTATGGTGATAGAGTTAATTTTTTAGCTGTGACATTTAATAGTAAAGAAGTAGTTAATAAGTTTTTATCAAAAAACCAATTTGACTTTAATCATATTATTGACGCTCAAAGTGAAATAGATAAATTAAATAATAATAGCTATCCATTAAATCTATATTTAGACAAAGATGGAATAATTACATCCTATGAAAGCATGATTAATAATGATAAAAAGAATGGTGTTAATAAAGAATTAGAAAAATTACTGTAGCTAACAGCAGTTTGCAAAAATGGCGGGTTTTAGGCTTAATTTAAAGTTGGTTTTGTACTTGCAAAGTCAGTGTTAAACCGAAAGTTTAGGCTTCCTTAATCCGCCACTTCTGCAAGCTGCAAAACGTTATGTGCTATTTTAGGACGACCGACAGCAAACAATGACCGACAACAATTTTGACATAAAAATATTAGACCTTCATTGGATAAAGGACGTTGACGACCCGACAGACCTTTATGCTCACGGACACGTCTTTGTAAAAATCGGAGACGAAGTTATTGCTGACAAAGACAGTTTAGACGTAACAGTAAGTGCGACTGGTTTATATTTAATGCGGACACTTAAAGACAACTATAAAAAGGACGACTATGTAAGCCAATTACTTCCTTGTTGCGGACATTTTATAATTGCAGACGATGACAATAATTTTGTAAATATTTGTGGTTGCCCAAGTGGTATTGATTGGACAATTATACACACAGACGACAATAAAATCAAACATCTCTCAGACAGCGGACAAGTAGCAATAATTGACAAAGAACAATACAAAAAAATAGTTTTGGAATTCGCAGACCAAGTTGAGAACTTTTATAAAACGAGTATTCCAAAGACAATTCCAACTGACGATTTTGACAAAAAAGGTTACTTGACGTTTTGGAAAGAATGGAGAAATTTACGAGACGAATGGAAATAAATTTGCTACAACCAAGAGAGGATTTTGTTATTGAAACATTTGACGAATTTGAAAAGCGTTATTTGGGTTTTGGAAAGGAAATTTATTCAAAAATTAAAGAGAATTTACCTGAAATTTTCAATAACCTTGTGTTTTACAAGCGTGTGAATTTTCAATTAGAAGACAGCTATGCTGAATTCAAAAGCGACCAATTCCCATTTGGTATTCAGCTTGACCCACTATGTGAAGTAATAGTATTATGGAGTGACTGCAAGCATATTGAAATAGGTTATTGGGCAAAAAATGAATATGAAGATGCAATTAATTATATCAAATCAGAACTACTGAAATGAAAAGAAAAACAGCACATAGCACAGGTTACGCTATTGCGGGTTTTGGGCTTAATTTAAAGTTTGTTTTGTATCTTTGATGCTAGTGCAAAACCGAAAGTTTCGGCTTCCTTAGTCCGCAACAGTCGTAAAGCCTGGGAACGTTGTGTGTAATGCTAAATAATGACATAAAAGCATTTCAAAAGCAACTAAATGATTAACAACATGTCTAATTAAAAAATATTATTATATGAAAAAGTTGTATAAAATAGGATTTGTAATATTAGTATTCATATCTATTCGTTGCGAAAAAACAAATGAAGAAAATGTTGTCCAAAACCTTAACTGTTTACCAACTAATTTACAAAATGGAGTAGTTGCATTTTATTCTTTTGGAAATGGCTCATTAAACGATTCATCAGGGAATAATTATAATTTGACAAATCCAACGTCAGCAACTTCAGGAATAGATAGAGCTGGAAATCCAAATTGTGCATATCAATTTAATCACTCTAATAATGAGTTTTTAAAATATACGGATCCAACTTTTCTAAACAATTTACCTGCAAACAATCTTTCAGTTTCTTTTTGGTATAAATCTAATAATCAAAATAACATATATGGTTATGGAGTGTTTATTTCTAGAGATGATCAACTTTCTTGTACTAATACTTCACGCGGTGAATGGTCGATAGGTTTTTCAAATGGTTTTTTAATTACAAACTTACCAAATGGAGGTTTGTCTAATACCGGAATAGTAAATACAAATTGGCAACATGTGGTAATATCTTCAAATAACACAAACAATCAAATGTATGTAAATGGCATTCTAGTTTCAAGTGGAATTGGGTCATACAGTTGCCCAATTTTGAATCAAGGTGATTTATTTATTGGAAAATTCTATGATGGTTTAATTGATGACATAATAATTTATAACAGAGTTGTAACACCATCCGAAGTTACAGAATTATATAATTTAAGTGCTTGTTGTGACTAAAGCACTACACATATATAGATGCTTGGCAAAAGTGGCGGTTCTGTACTCCGCAGACAGTTTTGTTGTTAATCAAAGTTTGGTTCTCCGCATCGCATTTTGTGGTAAAAATCGCCACCTTCGCTAAGCCCGGAAACGTTATGGCACATAATAAAACACGACACAACGAACAGTAAACTTTAAAACTAAACGAATGAAAAAATTACTTTTTACAATTATTGTGGGAATCTCACTTTCATTGACCTCTTGCGGACAAGTTGACCCTAATAATAACATTGACGAAGGAAAAGTTGAAGGAAACATCTACACAAGTCAAGAAATTGGTTGGACAATTGAAATACCAAAGGGTTGGACGGTTATTGACAAGGAAAAAACCAAGGAAACGAATGAAAAAGGTCTTAAAGCAATAGAAGAAACAATAGATGGACAAGTTGACTACAGCGGTCTAAAAAACCTAATATCATTTCAGAAAAATCAATTCAATATATTTCAATCAACTTCAGAACCATTTGAACTTGAATATGAAGGAGAATGGGAAGAAAACAACGCAGCACTTAAAGAAATTATATATACAACATATTTAAACCAAGGAATAAAAACTGACTCTTCTGCTACGACAGTTGAAAAAATTGACGGACTAGAATTTCAGACATATAGTTTTAGGATTTACAGTCCAAAAGGCGAAGTTATTCTAAAACAAATAATGTTTAGTAGACTAATAAATGGTTTTGACTTTGGCGTAAATATTAACTACAACAATGACAAAGATAGAGATGAGCTATTAAAAGTTTTCAGGAACTCAAAATTTAAAAAGTGAGAATTACGTGCTATAACATCACCTATATGCAAGCAGGGGTTTCGTGCATCGTAGGACAGGAAAGTGGTAAATTTAAAGTTCAGTTCTTCGCAGGAAGTTCAGTGGTTAAAAACCCTGCCTGCGTATAGCTGAGAACCGTTAGGTGCAAGCGTAAAAGACGACCGTGCCAATGAAAACAAGCTAGAAATAATCGAACAATCCTATCCGACAAATAGAAGCAATAAAAAAAAGATTTTTGAAAACTGTGATTTTTTGAAAGGACTTGCGAATAATTGATTGAACAAGTTTCACTTAAAAAATCGCAAAATGAAGAATTTAAAAATTTATGCTTTTCTAACCTTCCTTTTTTTAGGAAGTACTTCTGTTGCCGCTCAAAGTATGTTGGATTTGTATTTTGGTGGCAACAAAGACAGTTTGACAACTGAAGCTACCAAACTTGTGCATACACCTGAGCCGACATTCAAACCTTCAGACCAACAGACTGAGCCAGACCCAGCATTTATTGCAGATATGGGATTTGAACAGGTTTACAAATCGGAAAATCGATTTTTTAATGTTCGTGACGATAAAAGAATCTTTGCTTATAGGTTTGCAAAACAATCTGACAATACGATAATTCTTATTCACGGTGTTGGTAGCAATGCTTATATGTATAACAAAACGGCAGGATTACTACAAGAAGCGACACAAGCAGAAGTTTACGCTATTGATTTAAGGGGTCACGGACAATCCGAAGGAAACAGTGGTGATGTTGATTACATTAATCAATATGTAGATGATTTGGCAGACATCATTAAAGAAATCCGAAAAGAGAAACCCAATGGTAAAATCATCATTGCAGGTCATTCTATGGGTGGCGGTATAGCTTTGCGTTATGCAATGGAAAAGCAATATGAACAACCTGATGGCTTTTTACTCTTTGCACCTCTAATCGGACACAACTCACCTGCCTTTCTGCAAACCCAAGCCAACGAAAACATAACCGAAGAACCATTTATGAAAATCCATATTGAGCGAATAATTGGTTTGACTATGCTCAATGAAATTGACAATCACGAATCTGACAGTTTGCCCGTACTGTTCTTTAATTTACCAGAAGCTGTTCCTTTGAGGAAATATAGCTATCGAGCCAATAAAAGTATGACGCCTGATGATTATGTGGCGGGATTAAACGCGATAAACAAACCATTACTTGTATTAATGGGAAGCGAAGACGAAGCTTTTTCGTCAGTAGCAACCAAAGAAGCCATTTTAAAAAACAGCAATGGAGCGTTTCATATGATTGACAAGGCTTCGCATAATGGTGTAAGACATAACGCACAGTCTTTTATTTTTATCAAAGATTGGTTTTCAAAATTGTAATGAACAAACAAGAGCAACGACATATTTTTGAAAGTATTATTGAACAACACAAAGGTATTTTGTTCAAGGTTGCCCGCACATACTGCCCAGACGAAGCAGACCGACAAGACCTAATACAGGAAATGATGATTCAGATTTGGCAGTCCGTTCACAAATACAATGACCAGTATAAAATTACAACTTGGTTGTATCGTATTTCACTAAATGTTGCTATCTCATATTATCGAAAAAATTCAACAAGAACAAAGAAATTTACTGATTTGAATGAGCAAATGATGGAAATCCCAGTCGAAGACAAATCGGAAAACGAAAAACAATTGAACTTATTGGAACAATTTATTAGCGAACTAAAAGAGATAGACAAAGCATTGATGATATTGTATTTAGAAGACAAAAGTCATACTGAAATTGCTGAAATATTGGGAATGTCAATAAGCAATGTAGGAACTAAAGTAGGTCGCATCAAAGAGAAATTAAAGACACGATTTGCACAATTAAAATCTTAAAGCAATGGACGAACTAGAAATAAAAAAACTTTGGCAATCTACCAATGACAAATTGGAAAAGAGCTTTGTAATTGATAAGAAAAACACCGAAGAGATAACCCATATGAAGGTTTATAGCCTTTTAGGCTCAATGAAACCAATTAAATTTTTCGCTCTATTGGTTGGTATTTTATGGGTTGGTATTGGAGGAATTGCTTTGAGCTCAATTTATTTAAACTCATTTAATGAAGCGAATAAGTTCTTTCTGTTTTCGGCTTCAATACAAGTAGGGCTGACCGCCATTTCATTATATATTTACCTTTATCAGCTTATCACTATCTACCAAATAGATATAACAGAACCGATTATTAGGACACAAGAGAAATTGTCAAGCCTAAAAATATCAACGCTTTGGGTAACTCGTCTTCTCTTTCTTCAACTTCCTGTTTGGACAACTTTCTGGTGGAACGAAACTATGCTAACAGATTGGGGTATTTTGCAATGGATAATGACCTTGTTTTTTACACTTTCATTTACTGTAATTGCTATTTGGCTATTCTTCAACATTAAATATGAGAACAGAAATAAGAAATGGTTTCAACTTATTTTTAGTGGAAAAGAATGGACACCATTAATGAAATCTATGGAACTGTTAGAGCAGGTGGAAGAATATAAAGACCAGAACGCCAGCACCTAACAGCGTGTATGAGAAATAGCGGGTGAAGTGGTAAATCAAAGGTCTGTGCTTTTATTTATCTTTGTGCAAAACTGAAAGTGAAGTGCTTTTTAATCCGCTACTTCTCATACACGCAAACCGCTGTAATGCAAAAACAAAATACCTAAAATTAATAGAAATTAACAAAATATGAAAAATTCAATACTGTCACTAATGATGATTTTGTGTTTGTATACAACATTATTTGGACAACAAAAAAACTCAACTCAAATAACCAAACGAATTGAAACCTACTTAACCGAACTTGAAAAAGTTGGGTTTTCGGGTAGTGTCCTCGTTGAAATAAACGGGATTAAAGTAATATCAAAAGGTTATGGTTTTAGTGATAGGGCAAAGTCAATTAAGAATGACCCTAACACCGTTTTGTGCATTGGTTCTATTACAAAACAATTTACTGCTACTGCAATACTAAAATTGGAAATGCAGGGAAAACTTTCTACTGACGATAAAATCATTAAGTATTTCGATAATGTTCCAATTGATAAAAGTAGTATAACAATACACGATTTGCTTCGTCATCAATCAGGACTACAAAGTAACGTAGGCAAAGATTATGACAAAATAAGTCAAGCGGAATTTCTTGATAAGGTTATGAATTCCAAATTGCTATTTGAAGTTGGGAAAGAGTTTTCCTATTCAAATATTGGATATAGTTTATTAGGAATGATTATAGAAAAAACATCAGGCAAAACTTATGAAACCTATTTATATGAAAACCTTTGGAAACCTGCACAAATGGAAATGACAGGATATTCAAGACCAATGTTTGACAAATCCAAAATAGCCATCGGATATTATAAAGACGATAAAATATGGGGCAAACCAACAGATAAAGAATGGGATAAAACCGCACCATATTGGCATCTTACGGCTAATGGTGGAGTACTTTCAACAACAGAAGATATGTATAAATGGCATAAGGCACTGCTAGGAGAAAATATATTGTCAAAAGAAGCGAAAAACAAATTATACCATCCAAAAATAAGAACAGAAGAAAATTATAACGCTATATACGCATATGGTTGGGACGTTTCACAGACAGACAGAAAAACAAACCGAGTTTGGCACAACGGAGGAAACAATATTTTTTATGGGGACTTTATAAGATATATTGACGAGAATATTACTTTAATTATGCTTTCAAATAAGTCGCATCAAACGAACTTTGACAGATTAAACTTTGAGTTGTCTAAAATGATTTTTGAAAAAAATTATAACCCTATAATACCTATTGCTGACAATCAAGCCAATCAAAAATATTCTCAAAATATAATTGAAATAATTTTGAATAAAGGAATTGAAGTTGGTAAAGAAAGTTATAAAAAAAGAACTGCTAACAAAAATATTTTAGAATACATTTTAAACGCAAAAGGTTACGATTTTTTGTCGCAAAAAAATTACGAAAAAGCAATAAACCTTTTCATTATGAATACTTTTGCATTTCCAAAATCTGCAAATGCTTTTGATAGTTTAGGAGAAGCGTATATGAACAAAGGCGACAAGATTTTGGCTATTAAACACTATGAGAAAAGTTTAGAATTAAATCCAAATAATGGAAATGCAAAGAATATGCTTTTAGAATTGAGGAGATGATGACAAACAACGCCAGCCACTAACAGCGCCTTGGCAAAAGTGGCGCGCCTGTGCTTTCAAATAAAAATTAAGTGCTAATTTCGGGCTTTAAGCGGTGTTTGGGAGTTTTGTGGTGAAAGCGCCACCTTCGCCAAGCCGCCAAACGTTACCTGCTATTTTGAAAAAAAACGAAAATAAAAAATATAATAAATTAAAAAACCAATATGTTGAAAAAACAAAAAAAATCTTTATACGCAAAAACAATAATGAAAATTGTCTTCTTTTTTATTTTGATAAATTTTAATCTTGCATTTGGACAAACTGAAAAAGTTGGAGTAACAAAAGAAATAAAAGAAAAGAATATAAATTGGGAAGAATTTGATCAAAGTTCTTCAATTCAAAAAAGTGAAATTAAATTAATAAATATGCAAGGGTTATGGAAAGCTTACGAGGGAATTTATAAATTTAATGAACACGTGAATGCAATGAAGTTAACCGAACCATTTATTTTTGAAGTTAAAAAAGAAAAATATCGGAGAAATTCTAAATCAAAATTTAAAACTTTTACAATTAAAGAAAATATAATTACTATGATTGACAAAGATAAAGTTGAAGTAGGTATTATTAACAAAATAACAGAAACTGAAATAATAATTTCTTGGAAAAATAACTTAAATTATACACGTTATTATTATAAGAAATAAAAACAGCAGGTAACAGCAGTTTGCAGAAATGGCGGGTTTAGTGTTTAATTTAAAGTTGGTTTTGTACTTGCAAAGTCAGTGTTTAACCGAAAGTTTAGGCTTCCTTAATCCGCCACTTCTGCAAGCTGCGAAACGTTGGGCACAATATTAGAATGACCGAGAAGATAAGTAACATATTATACTACGGTGGACTAATTCTACTAGCAATTGGAGCATTCGGATTGACTTTCGCTGCGTTTTTTGCAATAATCGGATTACCAATTTTTATCGTTGGACTAATCTTGATTTTGACTTCTCTAAAAAAGTCTTGGAAACAACGTCTTATTCCAATCGGACTTTTCATCATTGGAATTGTAGCTTTCTGGCCAATTTGGAGAGCAGTAAATTCAGTTGGGCCAGAAATTTTTTTAATCCCTGAAAATTATCGTGGACGAGTAAATATTGTTTATAAAAAAGAATGCGGGATAAAGCTTGAGAAAAGCGATGAAGGTCTGGTGTATAACATACCAAATGACGGAATTCTAATTCTTGAAAAGGAACAGAAATATGGGTTTATAGACCATACTTATTATTTGATTGACAAAAATGGCAACCGAACCGAATTGCCAAAAATGGACGTGCGAGATTTTAATGAAGAATGGACTTTGGAGAAAAATCCGAACGAGCCACCAAGAGACAAACTTGGGGTTTTCCATTGGGGAAGAACAGGAAGCATGGGGAAAATGATTGACGAAAACGGAGAAGTATCTAATCAAGACAACCTTTACACTTATAGCGAATTTTATGTTTCGACTTATGGTGACTTAATGGAAAGATTTGATTTTAAATACGAGAGAGAATTTGACTCAATCAGAGACAACAAAATACAAAAATGCAAATAAATACTGTGCCCAACAGCACCTACCCAAAAGTGGCGGTTCAGTGGTTAAATCAAGCTTTGTGCTTGGTTGACAGTGAATCGCTTCGAAATCGCCACCTTCGGGTAGCAGCAAAACGTTAGCGGCAATGATGAAAAAACACCTGTACATATTATTAAGCCTTGTGATTTTTTCGCAATCGAATGCCCAAAACTTCGACAAACTTATTGAACATTTTAGGAATAACAATTTTGTGGGGTTTGAAGTAACTCCACGAGATAGTATTAGCGAAAACTCACTATACAAATCAAAGGATTTTAATGTTTCGATAAGTAAAAACCCTATCAACTTTAAGGTTGACACACTCGTACTTAAAAATCCATATTTTACAGATGACTTTGACGATTGGGATGAAAATTATATAAATTTTCCTAAATCATTTTCTGTCATTTATGATGAAAACCTTATATCCTTATTTGGTAATGGTAAATTTCTTTGCCATAATCTAAAGGACTACTCAAGAAATAAACAACTTGAGAACGAACTAAACAGTAAAAAATTTAAATATCATTGGGTTATTGACGGAAAATTATATGCTAAATCCAAATCAATTTTATTTAGCTGTTTACACCAATGGAATGGAGCTAAATGGGAAAGTGCAGAGATAAAAATTCCAGTAGATGAACAATCAATTTTGCTATCTGATGACAAGTTTATAGTTTACCGAAAGTGTAGTGGCGAATTTGGAGGGACTATTTACTTTTTCGACAGACAAAGCAAAGAAACATTTTTTACAGAATCAACTTGTGCAAATACGGTAATCAAAAAAAATGGACAGTACCAAATTCTTGCACATTTAGGTCATATGATGGGAACATCAGAAATTAAAGTAATTGACGACCCGAAAAAGTTGACTAAAGCAAAAAGCAATCAGCTCAGAATTAAACAAGGAAGTTTAGGTTATCAAGATAAATCAAATGAATACTCGAAAGAATTAGACCTTTCCGGAATTCAACTATTTTCTACTTTCGAAATCGAAAATCGAAGATTATTCCTTGCGAACTTTAATGAAAGTACATTTTTAGCAGAAATTGATGGAAAGGAAATACAAATTGTAAACCCATTATTCAATAAAGATAAATACACACACGACCCAATAACCAAAACTTATGGAACATATACTTTGATTAATATGGACCATTACGGAACAGCTTTAGACCGAGAGGTTTCGGTAATGATAATTAAGGACAATAAAATCACGTTAATAGATTGGAACGAAAATCACAGCCGCTAACAGCGTGTATAAGAAATAGCGGGTTCAGTGCTAAATCAAACGTCAGTGCTTTTAATAAAAGTCAGTGCCAAACTGAAAGTGAAGTGCTTTTCAATCCGCTACTTCTAATACACGCCAAACGTTAGCAGCAATGCCACCACGACACAAACAGACAATTTAAACAAATGGACAGAGTAGTTTTTAACGGACAACAAATATCAAATTGGTTAGACTATATTCTAATGAAATTTGCCGACCAAGACTATTTTGAAATTGAAAATAAAGCTGACGAAGTTTTTATTATTGTTAATAGCTTGACGAATAAAACTAAAATTTGGTTTTACGGACTTGGAGACACTGGTTTGCTTTTAACAGACTGTCAATATTCAAGTGACGAATGTCAAGGTTGGAGTGGTGAAACTTGTGCTGTTGACTGCAATAAATATGGAACTTTTACGCAAGAAAATCTTAACACAATTGACGAAATACTTGACACACCAATTTATAAAGGTTGGATTTCAGTTGACTATTATCTTGGCGACAGTTTTTACAAATCTCTGACCTATGCAGACAAAGACAAAACTAAACCACCCTTTAAATATGTTGGTAGTAAATTTGGTTGTGTATCGATTATACTTTTTCCTATATTTATTGTCATAAACTTTCTATTAAAAATCGGACTCATCGGTAACAAGACAGAAATAACAATTGACCCAATTATCAATAAACGAAATGACGTATAATCTAACACGGACAGAAGGCACAGCTGCTAACAGCACATTGGCAATAGGCGGGATTTCGTCTCCGCTTGACAGTTTTGAGGTAGCCGAAAGTTCTGTTCTCCGAAATAACTTTTGTGCTGAAAAGCCCGCCCATCGCCAATCTGCAAAACGTTAGCAGTAACCATAAAAAAATCTCCGTAAAATTTGATATTATACCAAAACTTGGTATATTTGTTTTTTAAATTTATTTGTCATGGCAAAAAACACATCAATACTATTAGGAGATTATTTTGATGATTTTATTAATCAGCAATTAAGAAGTGGTCGGTATTCTTCAGCAAGCGAAGTTGTAAGAACTGCATTAAGAATGTTTGAGCAAGAAGAATCAAAAAAAGCTGAACTTATCAAAGAACTTAAAAAAGGAGAAAAATCCGGATTTGTAAAAGATTTTAACAGAGATACTTTTTTAAAAGATTTACATAACAAACATTTGAGTAAATGATTTACAAAATAAGTAAAGAAGCATCAAATGATCTTGAAAAAATTTGGCTTTATACAATTGAAACTTGGTCTGCAGAACAAGCTGACAGGTATTTGAATTTGATTTTTGATGAAATAGAATATCTATGTCAAAAACCAAATTCTGGTTCTGATTCTAGCCACGTCAGAAAAGATTATTTTCGTTCTCAGGTCAAATCCCATTTTATTTTCTACAAAATCAACGAAAAACAAAGTGAGTTAGAGATTATCCGAATTCTCCATCAACAAATGGATATAGAAAATCGGCTAAACGAATAAAATGGCAACTGCTAACAGCCGTTGTAAGCAAGTTTAAAAAATGAGTGCAAAAAAGAAAACCTTTGTTGGAATCACACTAATATCAATTACCTTAATAATTGGCTTTGTTTTTTATGGTTTATATTTAATGGCTGATGAAGATAAATATGGTGATTTAGTTTATATAAAAGAAGAAGTTGAAAATGGTGATTTAATCTTGAAATGTAGCAAAGAATATTTTAGTAACAAAGAATCTGAATTTGACGAAATTGGAATAATAGAAAAGTCATTTGGTCAAGTTTATGTTTGGGATAATAAAAATACTTTAAAAAAAACTCTGTTTGATTGGTGTGAAAGACAAAACGCACAAAAAGTTATAATTCTAAGAGGTAAAAGAAAAGTAAAAAACTTAAACATCCTAAAAATTGATGGTAATTATAATTATTTACTAAACTCAACCGAATACGAAAAAATAACTGAAACTTTATAAAAAACAAGCTTACAACACCGGTTCCAAGATTGCGGGTTTTGGGCTTAATTTAAAGTTGGTTTTGTATCTTTGAGTTCAGTGTTTAATCGAAAGTTTTGGGCTTGTTTAGTCCGCAACCTCGCAAAGCCTGAGAACGTTAGCAGTAATTTTTAGACATGAATATACATAAGACATACTTCTATCTAATTCTCGTTTTAGCTTTTTTAGGATGTAAACCTGAAGTTGAAAAAGTAGAAGTTAAAAAAACAACAGAAAGTAGAAAACAAATAAGTGGAATTAAGATTCCTGAGAATGTTGATGGTGATTTCAAAACTTTCCTTTACTATTTTAGTAAGGATTCAATCTTCCAAATAAGTCGTGTAAATTTTCCGCTAAAGGTTATGGAAGTTGATCAAAATAATACGTTTGAGCAATTAGAAATGATTATTCAGAAAAATGAATATACAAAACTTGACTTTGAATATCCAAAAGATGCTTTGACAAGGGAAACTAGCAGATATACACAAAACATTAAAACTAAAGATAACAAGTCCGATGTTGAAATTAGAGGATATGATAATGGAATCGATACAGATTATTTTTTTGAAAAAGAGAATGGAAAATGGATTCTTAAAAGTTGGGACGACAATTCAAACTAAAAAAACTACTGGTAACAGCAGTTTGTGATTATGGCTGGTTTTGGTCGTATCAGAAATGTCTCGGCTGACTGAAATTTTAGTTTTATTTGAAAACGCAAGTGATTGAAGAACGCCACAATCACAATCTGCAAACCGTTGGCGGTAATTTGGATGAAACTATAAATAGAAAATAAAAATGTACCTCATAGACAAACCCTATATTTCAGATTTTCTTATCGATACGATAAAAGAAAATCACTATCAGGTTGTTGCAACAAAAGTGGCTAAAGAATTAGTGCGAGACGCTTCCATCCATTGGATTAGCGAAGAAGAGGCGATAGCGACTCTAAAAAATAACCCTTCTCAGCGGGTCTATTCCAATTCGGAAAATGCTCTCAGTTGGATAGATAAACACTTTGGGGAAAGTGAATTGTCAAAACAAATAAATATCCTCAAAGACAAGGTAAAATTCAGAGAGCAAATTAGATCCCTGTTTCCAGCATTTAAATTCCAAAAAATCAAGTTTGAAAACATTCAGAATATTCCTGCGGAGGAATTGTCATTTCCATTTGTCATAAAACCATCCGTCGGGTTTTTAAGTATTGGCGTTTATATTATAAATGATGAAGATGACTGGATTAAGGCAAAAGAGGAAATAACGCCGGAAAATCTTAAAAGTATTTTCCCAAAAAATGTACTCGATACTTCGCACTTTATTCTTGAGGATTTTATTCAAGGTGAAGAATACGCGGTAGATTATTATCATAACGATAAGGGTGAAGTGGTTCTGTTAAATGTTTTACACCACGTTTTTTCATCGGGAACAGATACAAGCGACAGAGTATATTCGACTTCTAAAGCAATAATCGAGCAATATAAATCTGAATTGGAGCAGTTTTTAAGCACCATTGGCAATCAACTTCATTTAAGGAATTTTCCGGCTCATGCAGAAGTGAGAATAGATAAGAACGGCAAAATTATTCCTATCGAAATCAACCCACTTCGTTTTGGAGGATGGTGTACTACGGCTGATTTATCGGGAATTACAGTCGGGCTTAATTCGTACAAATACTATTTTGAAAACACTTACCCCGATTGGGATAGGATTTACGAAGGCAACGAAAACAAAATTTTTAGCATCATCGTTTTAGATAATAATTCAGGTATTGAGCCTGCTGATATTGCAGCGTTTGATTATAAAGCACTTGCTGATGATTTTGAAAACCCTGTTTTGATAAGAGCCTTAGATATTAACACATATCCTCTTTTTGGTTTTGTTTTTACAAAAACTGACCAAAAAAATAAAAAAGAATTATACGATATTCTCAGTTCGGATTTGAGAAAATATATCATTGTTAGAGAATAAAAACTACCGCAAACAGCGAGCGTTTCGGTGGACTTGCAAAGCCGCCAATGCAACTCCTATGGAACGGAATGGCTTCTACGTTCGCCCACTTTAGGGATTTCGTTACTAGTTTTGATTGAAATTCAAGAGAATTTATAATCCTCTTTTTTTGAGGTATTGTCTGGCTAACTTCTTATCCTTTCTTAAAATTCCGGCATTGACCATCGGTGTTTATCCGTAAACTAGTTTTCTATCACTGATTTTATCTTCCTTTTTCTATTATTAAAAAAAAAAACATAACTTTACTTTAAATAATAAGCTAAACTAACCGAATGCATTCTTACAGCGATATAAAAAATGAAATCATGAGCCTACTGCTATTTGTTTCGCTTTTTCTTTTTTCGTGTGGAGAGGACAAAGAAGTCATTACGGCAACAACATTCAGACAAACCAGAACCATTACCTATAATGGTACTAGTGTTGATGTTGTTATATACAAACCAGCATTAAATGAAGCGGATGTCTTAATTGTATTTCACGGTACGGTGCCTACTGATAGTGCAATACTAACTGCTGCAAATACAACTCTAGATAAGTTCAAGGGCATTTTGGACAACACCAACATGATGATTGTCAGTGTTGCCTACCCACAAGAAAATCTCCTTTTCGGAGACAATATCGTTCAAGCAGAAGCCGCTTTGTTATGGGTTAAAAACCTAGCCAGTCAGGAACTGGGTATTACTGTAAATAAGATTTTTTTAGCAGGACACTCACAAGGAGGCTATTTGGTGACTCGTTTAAATACAATGCACCAAACAAACGGCGTAATTGCAAATGCTCCGGGACCATTAAATCTAGTTTATCGCTGTGAATTAGAAGAAAATAGTCAAATTCAATCCAGTGCTGTTTGTACCAAATTACGAAATGTGTATGGAACAACCGATACTAATCCGAACGCATACTTTCAAAGGTCATTATTAAACTTCACAGCAGGTTTCAAATCAGATATTTTATTTATTCAAGGACTCAGTGATTCTCCCATTCAACTCTATTCATGGCCAACTTTTAAGCAAGATGTATTGAGTTGTTCCACTTGTCAGCAAAGTGAATTTATAGAAATAAACGGTGGCGGACATACCTCCCTGTTCGATAGTCCATCAGCAAAAACCGCTTTTAATGACTTTATCAACAGCAGGTGAGCTAGCTTTAGTCTGCTATTTTATCCGGTTTAAATTACTGGTTTAACCCGTTGGGTGCTATTTAATTATAAAATGATTTTGCCACCAATTCACTAATTTTTTGGAATAATTTTTCGATTTAATTCAAATTTTCATCAAAGATGAACAAATAATTGCGTTTGCCTATTTTTAAAATTCGAGCATTCGTGGTAAAATATCCATTATAATTTTGAATTAAGTAAGCACGCGAACCGGGTTGGTTTAAGTTCTTCCTACCGCTATTTTTAAGCGAACAAATTGTTTTTACAACCCACAATTTTGATGATCATAAAGCATATTATTTCTTTTATTTTTGAAAAATTAAATCCGATAGCAATGTTTTCTCCCCACCAATTTCAATTACGGATGTTCCACTGATTGTAATGGTTGATTTGATAAAATCGGCCGCTTCGGCTTTGTAGATATTGTCTACATATTTCTGTGGATTTCTGTCAATGTAAGGAAACCAAGTACTGTGAATTTGAATCATGATGCGGTGCCCTTTTTTAAACGTATGCAAAATATCTTGTAACGGAAATTCTACTTTAGTCACTTCATTCGGAACAAAAGGTTCCGGTTTATCAAATCCATTTCTAAAACGACCTCTAAATGTCTCGTGGCGAACCAATTGTTGGTAACCCCCCATAATGATATTCGATGGATTATGGTCATAATTGGGATGGTCCTGTGGATAGACATCAATTAATTTTATAATAAAATCGGCATCCGTTCCCGTCATAGCTACCTGTAAACGAGCCATTATTTCACCTGAAAACACCATATCTTCGGTTAGTGGCTCACTTTCAAAAGTCAGTACATCGGGTCTTTTAGACGCTTGCCGTTGGTCGTCACTCATAAAACGTCGGGGTGTAAATGTTAATCCTTCCGTTTGCGAAGTATAAGGAACCGGTTTCATTGGGTCGCTTGTGTATTCAAACGATTCTTTTTCAGAAGCAGGTTTGTTGATGCTTAACACTCCCTTTGAATTAAAATATAATGTGTAGGAGGGAAGCCCCTTTGGTGGCCACGTTTCAAAGGTTTCCCATTTTTTACTGCCTGTATCAAAAATATATGCTTCCGGTAATTTTTTGTTGGTTTGGTCTTTTAAGTGCGTTCCGAAGAAATTACGTTCGATTTCTTTTTGGTAAAAAGTGGCAATACTATCGCCAAAGTAGATATGATTGTGGGTTGATTTTCCCCGTTCACGTGCCCAATCGCCATGAGCCCACGGTCCCATAACCAATGTGTTTACCGTTTTTGGATTGTTGCGTTCAATACTTTTGTAAATATTCAACGGACCGTATAAATCTTCTGCATCAAACCATCCGCCAACCGTCATTACAGCCGGTTTTACGTTTCGCAAATGAGGCAAAATATTTCGCTCTTGCCAAAAGGAATCATAATTGGGATGGTCGACAATTTGATTCCAAAAGAAATTGTCGTAATGGTATTCTTCTGTAAAATTTTTCAGCGGACCCATTTTTAAATGGAAATCGTAACCGTCAGCAATTTTTTGTTTACGAAAACGATTGGCCGCCTCCGCATACCAATTTTCTTTGGTTTGAGTGGTTTTGTGGTACCCAAAAACAGCGAACGCAGCCGTATAACTTTGTAAAAAAGCACCCATATGATGAAAGTCATCAAAGAAGAAATCAGCTATCGGAGCTTGCGGTGAAACTGCTTTCAAAGCCGGATGTGCGTCAGGTAAAGCAGCCGCAGCATAATGTCCGGGATAAGAAATACCAAACATTCCGACACGACCGTTGTTTGGTTTCACATTTTTAAGTAACCATTCGATGGTGTCCCACGTATCAGAACTTTCATCAATTGCTTTTTTGTCTTTTGGATTGTTTCCGGGTATATTCGGTCGCATGTTGTCAAAAACACCTTCGCTCATGTAGCGACCCCGAACGTCTTGAAAAACCAAAATATACCCTTCCTGAATTAAAAAAGGTGAAGGTGTTCGCACTTTATAATTGTCATTTCCCGACGCGTTGTAACACGTACGATTCATTAAAAACGGGTATTTTTTTGAGGTGTCTTTGGGCGTGTAAATGATTGTATACAATTTAATTCCGTCCCGCATGGCGATGAGATGCTCCGATTTGGAATAATTCATTTGCATGTAAAGCGAATCTGTTTTTGGCGTTTGACCAAACGAGAAAAAGGAGCAACATATAAAAGCGAACGAGAGCAAGAGCAGATTTTTCATACCAACTGTTTATTTTCAAATGTACTAAAGTTTTTTTGGATTTTGTAAGCATTATTTAATTCAAACGACTACAAAACATTACTACATTCTATTTTTTGCTATCTTTACGACTATCATTTTAAGGGACAACCATTTTGACTTCAACGATCGCAATTCTTCATTATTTTTCGCCTGTGGGTGAACTCATCTTGGGTGATTATAACAATCAATTGTGTTTGTGTGATTGGCGGTATCGCAAGCTGCGAAGCGAAGTTGATAACCGAATTCAAAGCGGGTTGAATGCTGTTTATGAAGAACGGAACACCTCTTTATTGGAGGAAACCCAGCGACAATTATCGGATTACTTTCAAAAAAAGCGAATTACGTTTAATTTACCATTATTGTTGGTTGGCACCGATTTTCAACAAACCGTTTGGAATGCTCTTCAAGAGATTGACTACGGCAAAACGCAAACTTATTTGGGTTTAGCCAAACAATTAAACAATCCAAAAGCTATTCGGGCAGTAGCTTCGGCCAATGGTGCAAATGGTTTGTCTGTCGTTATTCCGTGTCATCGAATTATAGGAAGCAATCATGAGTTAGTAGGCTATGCCGGCGGATTAGCTGCCAAGAAAAAATTATTGGAATTAGAGGATGGGAGCCAGTTAGCGTTGTTTTAGGTGTTTTTATTTTTCAGCCTAGTTGGGTACAGAGAGTACTTGTTTATTTTTATCTTCTTACAATTCATTAAATTCTGTACCTTTGAAAGTGATAGAATAGATGCTCTATTTTTAAGTAATTTTAATCGATTCTTTTAAAATAGATATTTACTTTAGCATGGAATAAGCACATTCCTTTCAGAACCTAAAATGCAGTTCCTATTTTTTAAATCACGTTTAAGATAATGAAAATTAAAGAAAACCCTTTTCAAAAAATTTCTGATGATAGACTATTTATTATCAATTGCTACACAGAAATGTTATCTCGTATCAATGAACAAGAGATCATTGAATTAATCAATAAAACCTCCAAAGAAGTCACGGTAGACCGCAGTGTTATTTCCAGTGAAAAAATAATTCAATCCTTTAGTATATATTTTCAATTGATGACTTTGGTAGAAGAAAATGCGGCTACACAATACCGTCGGAAATTAGAACATCATGAAACAATAACATCCATCAGGGGTTCTTGGGCAGAGACGTTTAAAATATGGATGGATGCGGGTGTAAAGGAAGAAGAAATGCTTAACGCAATTTCAAAAACCAAGGTTATTCCGGTACTAACCGCACATCCAACCGAAGCTAAAAGAATAACCGTAATTGAAATTCACAGGGAATTGTATTTACTCCTTGTTCAGAGAGAAAATACCTCTTTAAGCAGCTTAGAACAAAATGAAATTAAGGAAAAGATCATCCATCTTTTGGAGCGATGGTGGAGAACCGGAGAAATTTATTTAGAAAAACCGGATATTCGAGATGAAAGAGCCAACATCCACTATTATTTGAGTAAAGTTTTTCCTTTGGTTTTGAATAAAAGTGACGAGCAAATTAAAAGTTCTTGGATAGAATTGGGTTTAAACCCCAACAAAATTAAAAACCCAGATGTATTTCCAAAAATTAGCTTTGGTAGTTGGGTTGGTGGTGATCGGGACGGACATCCGTTTGTAACACCCTCTGTAACCGAGGAAACTTTACTGCTTCACAGAAGAGCTGCCTTGCAACTAATTAAAGACGAATTGATGCAGTTGGTAAAGAAATTTTCAATATCGGGTCTTACTAATCCTGTTCCTTTTTTGCTGACAGAAGCTATCCAAGAAAAATCAAAAGCATTGGGCGAGCTTGGTTCTTTTGCTGTTCAAAGAAACCATTACGAACCATGGAGACAATATTTGAATTTACTTTTACTCAAAATTGAAAATACAATTTCTGAAAAATTTGCAGATTCAACTACTTATTATAAATCAAGTGCCGTTTTAGAAGAAGATTTGAGATTTTTAAGAGAACTGTTGGTGCAAAATGGATTGAAAGGACTTGCTGAAGATTTACTTTTTCCTATGGAAAGAACCGTAAAATGCTTTGGTTTTCATTTGGCAAAATTAGATATCAGACAAAACAGTGCTTTTCACGATAAAGCCATTTCACAGATTTTACAATCCAGTGGAGAAAAGGATTATGATTTTGAGAACTGGTCTGAAGACAAACGTATTGAATTTTTAAACAATCAGTTAGCAACTAATTCATTGCTCACGGATGTTACCATTTCCTATGGTGTAGAGGCAGACAACGTTTTAGATTGCTACCGAGTTGTACGTCAACACATCAATCGCTATGGATTAGCCGGAATTGGTTCGTTTATCATTAGCATGACTCGAAATTTAAGTGATTTGCTGGTGGTTTATTTCCTGATGAAAGAAACACAATTGTTAAGTACAAGTATAAAAGTTGTTCCCTTATTAGAAACTATAGAAGATTTGACCAATGGACCTGTCATTTTAGAAAAGTTTTTACAACATCCACTTACCAAAAAAAGAGCTGAAAAATTATCCTTTCATCAAGAAGTCATGTTGGGCTACAGTGACAGTAATAAAGATGGAGGAACGATAGCGAGTAAATGGAATCTCTATAAAACCGAGCAATTGCTTTCGGAAGTTGGACGAAAAAACCATACAGCGATTTATTTTTTTCATGGTACCGGAGGAACTATTAGTCGAGGTGGAGGCAAGTATCATCGCTTTTTAGAAAGTATGCCTGAAAACACAGTAAACGGCACCATTAAGATTACGGTGCAAGGTGAGTCTTTGGCACAATTATTTGGCAATCCACAAACAGCTAAATACAACCTGAATGCACTGTCGTCCGGAACGGCGAGACATACTATTAATACTACGCTGCAAGCAAAACCGATTGATTATCCGCTGCAAACCATGGAGTTTTTGTCGCAAAAATCTTTTGACCATTACCGGAGTTTAATAGAAACACCCGGTTTTATTGATTTTTATAGTAAAGTTACTTGTATTGATGTGCTGGAAAAGAGTAAGATAGGATCGCGACCGGCCAGAAGAACCGGAACAAGAACACTTACTGATTTGCGTGCCATTCCGTGGGTGTTCAGTTGGAACCTTTCCAGAATTTCATTAACCGGTTGGTATGGTCTTGGGGAAGCATTAAAGGCACTAAAAACAGAAAGACCAAAAGAATATGAACAGTTAAAGGAATCCATTCCGCATTGGAAGTTTTTAAAGTTTCTCTTTATTCAAACAGAGACTAATCTGATCCTTTCAAATCATGAGATGATGCACTATTATGCAACTTTAGACGAAAAGGTGGAAGAGCGAAAATTATTCATGGATAAAATTCTTAACGACCATGAAAATGGTTTCAAGATGATTGAAGCGCTTTTTGATGAACCTGCCTCTCTTAGAAGAAACGGACAATATGATAATTTAAATTGGCGAAATGACAAATTGATCACTTTACATCAATTACATTTAACCTATTTAAAAGAGTGGCGTAGCATTAAAGAAGAAAACAGTATAGAAAAGGAAAGGATTTTAACCAAGTTACTTAGTTTGATTAATGCCATCTCGAGCGGGTTAAAAAACACAGGATAAATTTCAAACAGGAACTAAATGATGTAAAAAAACACATTTACTTTTTTTAAAAACAAACGGGATTTAAAAAATTTTAAATCCCGTTTGTTTGTTAATCGGTTATGAGTAAAGCTGCAGTGAATTAATATTTCCCACTCAACAATTCCCCACCTATACTTGATTTTGCCGGAATGCCTAACTTTTTCATCATTTCATACGTTGTACAAACTGCCGCAGAAGTCACGGGAATACCGCATTCGGCTTGAATCAAATCAATGGCTTCTAATGATGGCATTTGCACACAAGCAGAAACAACCAAGACATCGACATCAGTCAAATCCAATTGCTTATAAATTTCTAACAAATTCATTGGATTTTGAGCAGCAACTTCTAAGTTATCCGGAATTTCCAACGCAATGCTTTCTTTTACTTTAATGCCTTGGTGTTCAATATAATCCACCACCATATCCGTTAGCGGACGCATATACGGTGTAATAATCGATATTTGTTTGGCTCCCAGCACTTTCAATCCATTGATTAAAGCACCGGCAGAGGTCACAATAGGAGTAGGGAAGTCGTTCGCCACGGTTTCTTGATGCAAATTCACTTCCGATACACAATGATACCCGCGACCCATGCTCATGATGGCTACCAAACAGGCATAGCCCATTACATCTACCTGAGCATCCGACAGTTCTTGTGCACATTTGAGACTCATGCCATCCATGGCTTCGAGTTCTTCTTTGGTGACTTTTTTCATTCGCATTCGGCTGGAATGAAACGTGAATCGTTCCGGTAAAATGGTTTCCCGAGCTCTAAAAATAGCTGGGATTTCAGTTTCCATGGTAATGTTGGAGGAGGGGACGATTTGGCCTATTCTGTATTTCATCTTGTATTTTTTTTGAACACAGATTTAAGAAATCTAAGAAATTTTTAAAATTATTCTAATTTCTAAAATCTGTGTTCTTACTGTTTTTATATTTCTTTCACTGTATTAATTATCGTTCCAATTCCCTCCACAGTGGCTTCCACCACATCGCCATCCCACATCCATTCTTGTGGATTACGACCGGCACCAACGCCGGCCGGCGTTCCCGTTGCGATGATGTCGCCTGGTTCAAGTGTGAAAACCGTACTTAAATCTTCAATCAAATCATTAATATTAAAAAGTAAAAATTGAGTATTAGAATTTTGCTTTTCAATTCCGTTTACTTTCAAAGATAAATTCACATTGTGTGGATTTGGAATTTCATCTTTCGTGACCAAATAAGGACCCATTGGAGCGAAGGTGTCTTGGCCTTTGGATACAATCCATTGACCTTCACGACGGCAATCACGGGCAGAAATATCATTAATCACGGTATAACCGAATACATAATCCAAGGCATCCGCTTTTGGAACATATTTTCCTTTTTTTCCGATGATAACAGCCAATTCTACTTCCCAATCTAATTGTTGGGTGAGTTTTCGGTTTAATAAAATAGCTGTATTTGGACCGGTAACAGTTGTAGGCGGTTTGGAAAAAATGATGGGTTTTTGTGGTAATTTTCCGGTCGTATCCAATGTTCGTGCACTTTCTGCGACGTGTTCGGTATAATTTAATCCGATTCCGATGATGTTTTTTCGCGGACGTTGAATCGGAGCCAGGATTTCCACTTCTTCAACCGTATAGCCAATTTGTTCAAAGTCGATTTCACGTGTTTCGTTGACCATTTCGGTAATTTCTTCAATGATTTCAAATCCTAGATCGATTAAATCTAACATATCAATTGGCAGCGGAAAATTGGATATTTCGCCAAAATCTTCCATGTCGATGATTAGGTTGTTGTGTAGAAATCCTAGGCGAGGTGCGGTGTTTTTTGTTTTGTAGGTGAGTAGTTTCATGTGTGAAGGTGCTAAGGTGCTAAGGTACTAAGGTTTTAAGTTGAAGTTAAGACTTATTGTTCAATTTTTACAATTTGAGTAGTTACATTATCTTTAGATTTAACTTCCAATTCATAGGATTGATTATCTTTTCTGAAGTTTTTGATTTTGACAATATCACAAAATTCCATTTCTTTCAGTACAAATGAATCTACTCGGATAATTTCGTCTCCATAACTTAGTTTATCTCTAAAAGTAGCATCCCAAACAAATCCGACTGCATATTTATTATCAATAATTGTAGCACTGTAAACAGGCGGTTTTTTATCCCAAACGACATTTTCAACCGCTTCAAAATAGAACTTCTTCTTTTTAAAGTCGATTATTATATCGCCGTGTTTTAATACATCTAATCCAATTCTGGAATTATTATCATCGGTTGTGTTTGTAATCAAGTTTTCAAATGTGGTTTCATTTAGTTTTAAAAAAGGAGCTTTGAGTAGAATTTGTTCCTTTTCAGGAGCGGCTCCAAATAATCCAATACTACTGGAACCCGTACTTCTTGCCATTTCTTCAAGAATATTCTCGTTAGAAAAAATAGAATACGCTCGGTTAGACATTTCATAAAAACCGTCCATACCAGTGTCGATTAGCACTTCTTCGGACACTCTATCTTTATTACTATTTGAAAAATAAATTTTAACGTAAGGTGATTTTTGTTCACTAATTAGTTTCAATTTAGAAGGCTTCGCTTTTGTTTGAAGGTTTTTAATATGATCGGTAATGATAATTTTTTTATCCTTTAAACTGATTTTAATCACAGAATTACGCAATAAATTACTCCCAATAAAACCGTCCATTTTAAAACATTTTAATATAAAATGGTTATCCAAATCACTCACCAAAGCCGCATTGTTATCAAATGTAAGATTACCTAGTTTCATTGATTCGATGGTAACCATTTCCATTTCATCGCTTTGATTGTTTGCATCTGAAACGTTAATTTTTCTACTGTTTTGGACATTAATTTCCGCTAAAACTGTTTTTGAAATTACGTTTGGTGCACCAGTATCTAATAAAAACTTAAACGTTTTATTATTGATGACGACAGGAAGAATGATTTTATCATTAACCAATTCGAAACTGATTTCTTCGTAGTACTTCTTTTGATTGATTTTTCCTTGATCAAAGGCTAATTTTTGAGAAAATAATAAACTTGAAACAAATAAAAACAGCAGCGATATATTTAATCTTATCATTTAAGTTATTTTAGTTATAATTTTGAAAACCATTATTTTCTATATAAATTTTCTCTTGATATAATCCCAGTTTCTCCATCACCGGTAAATCGTTAAAAGCAAACAAACACGCATCTTCCGTATCCGAAAGATTGTGATGTTCGTGCCAAGCCCAAGACGGAACACAGAAAATATCTCTTGCAGCCCAGTCAAAACGTTGGCCGTTAATGATTGAGTAGCCTTTTCCTTTGGCACATTGGTACACAAAAGATCCGGTATGTTTGTGTGCTTTCCCCTTAAAACCGGCAGGCAATAATTGAATTGACGCACCCATCGTTTGCATAACGTGACCACCGTTGAGCGGATTGGTATAATTCATAAAAATTCCTTCAATAGGATTGACTTCGCTCACTTTTTGAGCTTCCAACAAAGCGGGATATACTTTTGACCATGAATATTTGAATAGCGGAGAATAGGGTTTGTCCCAGGTTTGATCCGCTGGAATTAATCCGGCACAACCATAGGTAATGGGCGAGTAATTCAATGGAGCTACTATTTCTTGCTTACCGTCTAAAACCGCATAATCATTGGCTTCTAAGGCATTGACTAGCGGAATATCGAGTCCGTCCTGCCAAATACAGGTCTTTCCACCTTCTTCCACACCATGTTCATGCCAAGTAGAATTGGGTGTAATCACAAAATCGTTGACTTCCAGCATGATTTTATTCCCATCTACTACAGTGTATCCTTTTTCACCTTCCATAATAAAACGAAGGGCAGAAGCACGGTGACGATGGGCAGAAGTAAATTCGCCCGGACGAGTCACCTGAATACCTGTATATAACCAGCCTACCGCAGCAGCCACATCTTTTCGTTTGTCATTCACCAAATACACCACACGACGTCCGGCTTGTTCCGGAGTAACGAGTTCGGAAGATTTTAAAACTAATTCGCGTAAAGCATCATATTTCCACAGCATTGGAATAGAAGAGGAGCGAGGTTCCCAGGGTTCAATATCGTTGGCTACGGTCCATAAAGCACCGGCTCCTAGGTTTTCTAATTCTTTGTAGTACGCTTTCAATTCGTCGGAATCTTGTACTCTAGCTCTTCCGTATTGGTCGTCTGAATGATTTTCGTTCATGGTATAAGTTCAAAGTAATGTTGTAAAATTACACTATTTCTTTGAATTTTTCAAGTCCGTTTTTGTAGTTGATATTGGAGTTATACTATACATTAATCGTAAAATTGTTCGAATTGAATAAACCTTTTTACAACCTAAGCAGAAGGAGTAGTATTTTGGATTATGCGAAAAGGTTGTTTCTTTTTATACGTTAACGATCGCCAAAACCATTCAATCGGTCCGTATTGAAAAAACTTGAGCCAAATGGTACTGAAAATGATTTGAAAAATAAAAACAGTGATTCCGAATAAAGTGAAATAAACCGGCCCAACTTGTCCCATCATGTCTAATCCGGCACCAAGAAAAACAAAATTACCAATAAGTGAATGCGTGATATAGTTTGTAAAGGCCATTTTGCCAACCGGTGCAACTACTAGTAAAAGTCTTTTACCCGGTTTGGTTTGAAAACCTAACATCATTAGCCCTACATAGGATAACGCTAATGGAACAACCCCTAAAGCGTAAAAGATAGTTAGGTACCATCCGCTGCGTTGTAAGCCATAATATTCGCCGCTTTTGTCTGATGACATATAGGAAGCCAAGAAATAATTAAACGTGAGTCCAACGATTAAACCGAGTGCAATAATTGCGTAAACGGCTCTTTTATGTTCTTGCAGGTTTTTATAAAAATCGGAACGGCCGATTACATATCCAATTAGAAACATCCCCAGCACTTTTGAAATTCTGCTGACATAGAACAAATAGCCGAAGCGACTGAAAAATGCAGCGATGTTAAGTTTAAGCTGATCCAACCAAGAACCTTCGTGCATGACTGTCATGAATTTTTCTTGATTCATTTTATCATAAAAAAGCGTATCGATGTGTCTTTGGGTTTCGAATAGCTTTTCAGCAGGAAAATTGAGAATGGGAAAATTCATTTTTAATCCGTACAATGCAATTGGCGAGAGGATCAGTAACACCCCCGTAATCAATAAAGTTTTATTCGACAACTTACGCAATGGCAACATCATAAACCCAAGTAATGCATAAAAGAAAACTATATCACCTACCCAAATCAATAGATGCAATGCACCTAGTAGAAGCATGATAAAAAGTCGCCTTCTTACAATTGGAAAAGCGTCAATGCCTTTTGCAACACCGCGTTTGAATTGTAGCGCAATTCCCCAACCAAACAATAAGCTAAAAATGGAGTAGAATTTCCCTTCTATAAACATGTAATGTAAAAACCGCATGGTATAATCCCAACCATCCACCATATAGGGACTCACTACTTTAGCATTGCCATTATAAAAACTAAAGCTAGCCAGATTAGCAATAAAAATACCAAGTATAGCAAATCCACGAAGAGCATCCATAAAGGTTTCGCGTTCGTTTTGTTGGGTTGGTTGAGTCGTTCTCAAGAATAACAGAATTTGTTTCGCATTTTAAATCTATTGCAGGTCATTTAAAACCACCGGTATTGACGTCTTTAATAAACGTAATTAATCCATTAAAATACGTATTTGGATCATCGTAAAATGCACAATGGCTACCATTTGGACAAAGCAATAATCGTCCGTTTTGCACTTCATTGGCCACCCATTCCATGTGTTTGGGGTCCATTGTGTCATGTGTTCCGGCAATGACTAAGGTGGGCGTTTTGATTGTTTTAAGTCGAATGGTTACATCCCAATTTTTTAAAGTGGCATTTCCTGTCATCCCAAATTCGCTGTGACCTTGCATGTAAACATAAATGTTAGGATTTAGATGTTTGAACATTCGGTTTATCGGTTCCGGCCATTTTTCAAGTGGCATCCGTAGAATATGCTCCGTGTAGTAATGATTCATCAACAACTCACTATACCGAGGATTATTAAAGTCATGCTGTGCTTCTAAGTCTTTGATTTCTTTTAAAATTTCCGGTTTTAATTTTGGACCAAGCACTTCATTGGCGTATTTGCCATATTCGGGTGCACTCATCATCATATTGGAGATGATTAACCCTTTTAAATTGTCTTGGTATTTTAAGGCATATTCCATAGCTAAAATTCCACCCCAAGAGTGTCCTAACAGATAGAAATTATCTTTGGTGAGGTTCAACGCTTTTCGCACTTGTTCTACTTCTTCTACAAAACGTTCGGTTGTCCAAAGCGTTGAATCATTGGGTTTATCGCTGTAATACGAATCCAATTGATCATAATAAATGTATTCAATCTCTTCGTTTGGCAAATAGCCATCAAAAGCAGCAAAAGCTTCGTGAGTTCCACCAGGTCCGCCATGTAATAATAGCACTCGCATTTTAGGGTTATTGCCAACTCGTTTAGTCCAAACGTTAAAAGTGCCTTTCGGCGTGTTAATTGCAATCATTTTGATACCGCCTGTCAGTTGGTCCTCGCTATTGGAATAATCAAAGTAGCGTGATTTTGAAGCTGACTCGTCGTTTGATTTTTGTTTTTGAGTGCAGCTTGTCAGCAAAACTATTATTACAATTAAAAAGAAATTCGTGTTTTTCATGATGTAAAAATTAAACTATTGAATGACATAAAGATATGTGTTTTATTTATTGAGTGCATCATTCAACTTTTTTGTATCAACATACTGCTGAAAACAGCTTATTTTTCCGTCTTTCAACGTCCAAAAATGGGCTACCTGAGCATTGTATTCTTTTCCATTTTTGTATTTCCCTTTGTACCGTAACGTTGCTAATACTTTGTTGTTTGACATTTCGTGCAGTTCAATTCCATCCAAACTAAAGAAGTCGTGCTCACCAACCACACGGCCGAAAACACCATTCAAAACAGCATCAGGTCCAATGTATGGATTGCCATCGGCATATTTATTTCCCTCTGCTTCGTTCCAAACAATCTCGGTATCCATATAACTCAATGCGGTTGGAATATCACCTTTAGCGAATGCTTTGTATAAATTATCTACGATTGTAGTATTATTTGGATCAGACACTAAACCTAATTGCTGCAGAAAAACCAAACTATCCATAAAATCTTGTTCCTGAGCAATTTTACCGTTTTTCATTACAGCAATAGTAACACCGGATAAATCAACTGACTTTCCGGTGGGGGGAATTCCGAAGAAAGTTCCGGTGTGTTTCCCTTTAAAATTCCACTGTTTTACAATTTTATTCCCTTGACTTAAAATTTCAACAATCGTAAACTTTTTTTCAGAAAATCCGGAGATATAATTTTGGTAAAAAGATTTAAAAGCCTCAATTCCTACAATGTTTTCGGGTTGCGAAATAAGCGTAATATTTGAATCAAAATTTTTGTCCTTTATTAAATCAATTTGATCTTTATTGACAATGTTATCCCAAACTTGTTCATACATTTTGATATCGTTTCCAACCGTACTTTTTTGAGCAAATGTTATATTTAAAAGTACTAAAGCGATTAGTATCATTGATTTTTTCATTTTATAAAAGTTTTTTGAATTATTAATTTTTAATTGCGTTGTACTGAATCATTGCTATGAACTTTAACAATTATGTTATTTCTTTTATCGTTTCAAATTGAAATTTTATTGTGTTAAAGTTTCCAAAACCGGTCTGAAAGACATATTCAAATCCTTTTTCGCCAAATCATTTTTGTAAATTATCTCCGCTGATGATTTAGGTTTTCTGTCGTTCAACATTTCGTGCACATCTGATACTTTGTATGTTTCGCTGGTTAACAGGTAATCTTTACCGTGTAAATTATTTGTCGTTGCTGCTTTAAAGGTTGCCAGTGCCACGTCTTTCACATCTACAATGGCAAAAGGCACATCATTGTCAAATAAAGATTGAACAAATTCATCGGGAGCGATTTTATTTTTGATTAAAAATTGCATGCCGGTCGAAGTAGAATCTTCTCTGTTCGACATCGATTTTCCCATCACCATCACGGGTGAAACAGAACTAATTTCGAACGAAAGGTTAGGATTATCTTTTATAAATTCTTCCACCACTTGATTGGCGATGAATTTCGCTTGACTATATGGGTGACTCATTTCGCTAGTGAACCGTTTGTCGTTTTCATCAAACGTATCCGTAAAACTTTTACCCTCTGCCGGCATTGGAAAATTGGTATTCCAAGCCGCAACGGATGCAAGAAGAACCACTTTTTTCACACTTGGCGTTTCCTTGATGACTTTCAAAAAGTTTTCTGTGCCTTTGATGGTAGGGGTGAAGAGTTCTTTTTCGGGGTCGGTAATGGTCAGTTGGAAAGGTGTTCCGCTGTGAATAACGATATCACATTCACTAACAAATTCTTTGAGTTGTGCTTTGTCTTCCACATTGAGTTCTTCGATGTACAGATGATGGGCATTTTTCAAATTCATCAAATGTTGGTATTTTTCTTCTTTTGAAATATCCGTTGCAGAAACTTTAACTTCGAAACCATTGTCTAAAAATTGCTTGGTGATAAAGCTTCCTATAAATCCGGAACCACCAATGATGCCTACTTTTTTCATTTCTTCATTTTTTAAAGAAACCTGCAAAGCTTTTGAGTTCTTTACAGGTTTTGAATTAATAATTATTTTGTGGTTGTACTGTCAACCGCGGTTGTGGCGGCAGAAAGTTTTTGCATGTCCATGGCAATTTTAGTGTTATTCCAAAAGCCTACTTCGCGAACAATTTTACCGTTTACAAACTGAGCAGTGATGGCACAAGGCAAGATGTATTCTTCACCAGTAGCTTTTAATGTGCCCTTCCAATCACCCCAAAAATTAACCCACGTTTCGCCGTTATCGGTAACTACCATTTCATATTCTGATTCGGAGTCAATAAAATCTATATTCGAAAAAAGTTTCGTGTCTTCTTTACTTACTTCGATTAATTTATCTATGCTAACTGCTTTGTCTTTGGTGACATTGTGTTCAATTTTTGCCGTGTCCGCATAAAATGATTTCATTGTTGCCCAATCTGCTTTTTCATAGGCTTCGATTGATTTTTTAAACGAATCAATTTCCGGAGATTGTTGGGTGTACCGTTGCTTTTCTTGACAGGATGCCAAAACAACTAAACCGATAACTACAATTGCTATTTTTTTCATGATTATATTATTTTTAAGATGATTTGTTCTAGTTCACGTATCAATAAATTATTTTTATTCGATTTAGCAACAGTGAACGCGTACATTGAATTTATAAGGTTTAATTGAATTATTTTATTTGCTCATTTCTTTATTAAGTATGTAGGTATATCCCCATGAGTCATCTATAGCACCTCTAAAATCATTTCGCACTTGTTCGGCTTTTTTTACGCCATGTTTATTTTCCATGATTTTCCAAACCCCATCTTTTTCGATATCCATTTCTGCTAAATCTTTATACGAAGTTGTCACCATATAATCAGGTGCATCTTCGGCACCGCCCATAAATGAGTACCATGAACCTCTAATATCTCCTTCAACAGCTTTTAGTGTGTTATGAACTTCTTTAAGGGTTGCATTAAAAACGGTTGAGTTTTTTACTCTAAAGTACGTTACCCACACCACGGTGCGATCCGGAGTTACTTTTTTGGTGCTCATTTCCGGCATAGTAGAAGCCAAATGATATACACTTTTTTCAATGTGAGGCATGATCATATTGATAACAATATCTCTACACGCTTTGCCGGCTTCATCGTCTTTGTCTAACTCTGCCCAGTTTTTAACTAACCCTGTTAAAGCATAAACGGTTCCTTCTCCTTGTATTCTTGACCAAAGGTTCCACGATTCGGTGCCTTTGTTTTTTTCATAACATTCTTTATACATTTTTACACCTGCCTTGAATTGTTCATTATGACCTTGCTTGATCGTTAATTCAGACATTGTTAAAATTTGACGTTCTGCAACTTGTGCCATAGCTATTACTGGTAATAGCAGTACTAAAAAGAGTAATTTTTTCATGTTTAATTAATTTTAAGATTAGTTGAATTGGATGTAAATCCGGTACTAAGTAAAATGTAATTAACTGAAAATGAAATAGGTTTAGGACGAATTGGCTGGAATAGTGTCCGAAGAAGGGGTTTTACTTATCGAAATGTGCCTATTGGTCAATATGTCAATGTGAAGTGTGATGATTAAGCCGCTTTTCGCAATTTAAAATCAAAAATATGGGTTGTTCCATTTTCTGATTCTTCTTTCATAGTTCCGTTTAATTGTTGGGTGAGGAGGGAAACTAGCTGAGTTCCGAAACCGGTTCCGTGCGTAATTCCGGATTTTCCGATGCCATTATCGGTGACAACCAAATGAAGATGTTGGTCATTTTGCTTTTCTAATTTAATGGTAATTGTTCCTTTATCGCCTTCAGGGAAAGCATACTTGATAGTGTTCGTTAGTAATTCATTGATTATCAACCCTAAAGGAACAGCTGTGTCAATGTCTAAATCGAGTTTTTCCATCGCTAAATTCAATTTTACTTTTTGTTCTGCACCAAAACTGTCGAGAATACTTTGACTGAGGTTTAAAAAATAATCTTTCATTTCGATAGAACCTAAATTTGTTCCTTGATAGAGTTTTTGATGAACGATGCTAATTGAATTCACTCTATTTTGTCCTTCTGTCATCGCTTCTTTCGTTTTTAAATCATCAATTTGAGCCGATTGTAAAGCAAGTAAACTCGATACAATTTCCAAATTATTTTTCACACGGTGGTGAATTTCTTTCATCAATAATTCGTTTTCCGCATTTTTTTGAGCTAACAAACGATTGCTTTTGCTTCGGTTTCGATAGCTGATCAAGGCAAAAATCAATAACCCTAAAAGCAAAGCAACAACAACAATTCCCAAATATTGAACTAACTTTTGTTGGGCTATTTTAGCTTCCTGAAAAGCGATGGTTTCCTCTTTTTTCTCAGTTTCGTATTTCGTTAGCAGTTCCGACATTTTTGCATCACTTTCAATCGAACCGATGCTATCTCTTAAATCATAAGCTTTTTGTTTGTATGATAATGCAGATTCAAAGTCGTTTAGCTTCCGGTAAATTGTACTAACATGGTGATAATTTTCAATTAGATTTGCAATGTCATTATTCGTTTCCTGCAATCGAACGGTTTCCAGTTGATAGGGAAGAGCTTCTTTGTAATTTCCTTTTAACAGATTTATTTCCCCTAAATTGGCAGTCACCGTGGTGATTCCGTTATGGTAGTTGGATTCTTTTGCCATTCGCAAACTATTGGTATAAAAACGAATCGCTTCATCATATCTTCCTAATTTTTTGAGTGCATTTCCTTGGCTGTTGCCAATATCAACCAAGCTGGTCAATCCTAAATTTTGTTCTTTAACGATAGCGGCTGCTTTATTAAAATAGTCTAATGATACTTGATTTTTTTCCATCGCAATGGCAACGTCTCCGGCATTACTATAAACGTAAAAGAATTCAGAAGTCAAGTTATTTTTTTCTGCCATTTCGATTGCTTTTTCAGCATAATCCAAGGCTTCATTCAATCGGTTTTGCTTGGTTAAATCCCACGAAATTCGGGTCATTGCATCACAAATTCCGGCTTTATCATCAATGCTTTCCATTAATTTTAAAGCGTAAATATTCTTTTGCATCGCTTTTTCATATTCACCCTTTTTCTTTAAAACCCAAGCCATTTTAAACGAAGTCGATGCTTGTCCTCTTCTATTTTCAATGGCTTTATATCCTTTCATTGCCTTATCAAAAAATAGATTAGCAGAATCTAGCTGAAGTAAGTTGGCGTGCATTCTGCCTTCCATTTCATAAAATTTAGGTTGCCAGTTTTTATCGTTTACTTGATCGGCAAGTTGGACACCTTTTTTGGCTAATTCCAATGCTTGTTTCATATCATTTCCAAAAGCAATGTTGACCATTTCGGAAATGATTTCAAATTTTTTGGTTTGATTTTTTTCTGAATTTAGTTTCCGTTCTAATTCTGCCAAAGTGGCTTGTTGACTATGAATAATAAAAGGGAACAACAGAAAAATTAGTAGTTTTAATTTCATAGTCATCAGATAAATTTATACTTTTTGTATGTGAAGTAATAGTTGTTTTTTTAATTCAGGACTTACGGGAATGGCTTTTTTGGCAATCACCAAATGACTGGTGGCAATTTCGTCGATGTGATGCATATTTATGATAAAAGAGCGATGAATACGCATCAGGTTTTTGACATTCAACTTTTCTTCTAAATCTTTTAACGTACTGACAATAAGGTGTTCTTTTTCTTTGCAATGGATTTTGCAGTAATTGCGTTCGGCTTCAATATAGAGAATGTCGTTGATGTTAATTTTTATCATTTTATCGTGGCTTCGAACAAAAATCGAATCACTCATCACAAAAGTATCTAACTCATTAACTTCTACTTTTTTTTCTTCTTGAATGCGAAGAATCGTCAATTCAATGGCGTGTTGTAAATCTAATTTTTTGAAAGGTTTGGAGATAAAAGCGTACGGATTTGTTGTTTTTGCTCTATTAAAATGAGTATCATCCGCATTCGCAGTTAAATAAATAATCGGAATTTTGAATTCTTTTTGGATGATGTGAGCCAATTCGATTCCATCCAAATCACCCTTGAGATAAATGTCAAGGAGTAAAATATCCGGTGTATTTTCACGGATTTTCGGCAAAACTTCTTCTGCTCTGGGAATGATTCCAATTACATCATACCCAAGACTTGACAATTGAAGTGCAATATTAGCACCAATAATCATCTCGTCTTCTACAATAAGAATTTTGATTTTTTCCATTAAGAAAATAACTTATAAATGAATAACTTCAATAATAATCTTAAAATTCTAAATGGTAGATCTACAATGGGCGGATAAAAATACGATTTTTATTTAACTTTTGTTAAAATCTTCATGATTATCTATAAATGTTATTTTTCGGGTAGGTGCGGTGTTTACACGAAGATCAAAAATATCAAAGCGATTGTAATGTCCGAGAATATCGTGCATTTGTTTTGGTTGAATGCATTTTTCTAGGTCGATATCGGCATACACAATTCCTTCATCATCAATCAAAGGTTCGCCCACAACCGCTCCGTTTGGTCCTATAATTCCTGAGAAAGCGGAACTTTTACGCGTCAATAGTTCTTCTATATTCGGAACATCCGGTTTTAAAATGTCCATCATTTCTTTGGAAATAGTGGAACACGAAACCACAGTGAATAATTTCCCTTCAAACGAATGAGCAGCGGCACGAATTTTAATAGCTTCCGCCATATTGTAATCGGGTGGAGCAACTGGAAGTGAAATATAGTTGGCAATGTGAATCAATTCGCCTTGTGATAATAACGTAAATCGAGCTAAGGTGTTGGTGTTTTCACCACACGCCAAAGTTCCGATGGGACCGATTTCGGTTTTATATACTTTTAAGGAGGAACCATCACCGCTTGACCAAGTCAGTTTTTCTGCCCAAGTTGGTACTAACTTGCGGTGTTTTCCGATAAGATTTCCGTGGTTGTCAATGATGAGATTGGTATTGTAAATTTCGCCATAACTATCGCCACGTTCGTTAATTCCAATGACCACGTGCATATTGAAATCTTTTGCTGCTTGAAATAACGGTTTCATCGACTCATCCGTTACAGCGACTGAATTTTTATATAATTGCTCGTACCATTTACTGCCTTGCACGGGTGTCATAATCCAGTTCCAATAGGGATATCCGGCCACAAAAACTTCCGGAAATGCAATTAATTGAGCTCCGTTTGAACTGGCTTCTTTGATGAAAGATATTGCTTTTTCAATGGTTTTCTCTACGTTTAAAAAAACGGGTGAGGTTTGGACGGCGGCGGCTTTGAATTTGTGGAATTGAATCATAATTAATATTTTTTTTGAACACAGATCGAAGAAATTTAAAAAATTTTTAAAATCTATTTCTTTAATTTCTTTAATTTCTCTAATTTTTAAAATCTGTGTTCCTCTTTTTAAGTTTTGAACACAGATTAAAGAAATTTAAAAAATCTTTAAAATTTATTTTTTTTTATTTCTCTAATTTTTCAAATCCGTGTTCCTCTTTTTAAGTTTTGAACACAGATTAAAGAAATTTAAAAAATCTTTAAAATTTATTTTTTTTTTATTTCTCTAATTTTTCAAATCCGTGTTCCCATTTTATATTTTGAATTTTGAGATTTTCTCTTTCATTTCATCTGAAAAACCTTCTGCTTTTATTTTCTCCCGGTCTTCGGCGATTTTAACGTTGACTAGGGTTACTTCGCCTTCTAAAACGGTTACTTCTTTTTCATTCACGAATTGAAATCCGCATAAAACAGAGGCAAAACCAACGTCTTTTACCCATAATTTTTTGGTCAAGACTTCTCCTAAACGAGCCGGATTTTTGAATTGAATTTTCAAATCAACTGTTGGAATACCGTTCGTTTCGTGCATTTTTGAAAACGGTCTATCGAGTGCTTCTTCAAACCAATCTTCTACTAAATCATTGAGCATTTCTAAAAATCTTGGATAGAACACGATGCCTGCGTAGTCAATGTGTTTGAATTTTATTTTTTCTTGTTTGGTGAAGATGTTGTTCATTTTTTTTGTTTTTTTTTGCCACGAATTTCACGAATTATCACGAATCTACTTTGTGTAAATTAGCGTAATTCGTGGCTATTTCAATTTAAACCGCTGTATTTTTCCCGTCTCCGTCTTAGGCAAAGCTTCCGTAAAATAAATCACTCTTGGATATTTATATGGAGCAGCTACTTCTTTGAACCAGTGTTGGATATGGTTTTTCATGTTTTCTGTTGCTTTAGCTGTATCTTTTAACACAATATGAGCACAAACTAACATCCCACGTTCATCATCAGGTAAACCCACTACGGCACATTCCAGAATTTCTTCGTGGGTTAAAAGTACGGATTCTACTTCAATTGCTGCAATATTATAGCCTGAAGAAATGATCATATCATCACCACGAGCGACAAACCAGAAGTAACCGTCTTCATCTTGCTTGAAAATATCACCAGTAATATTCCAACCATTTTGAACGTATTCTTGCTGTTTTTCTATTCGATTTAGGTATTTACAACCTGTAATTCCGCGAACGGCTAATCGTCCGGGTTCGTTGACTGGAACATCATTTCCGTTAGCATCAATGATTTTCGCTTCATAACCTGTAATAGCCAAACCTGTTGAGCCAGGTTTCATATTTGAATCGTTGGAGGAGATAAATATATGTAACATTTCTGTTGCACCAATACCGTCAATGATTTTTAATCCGGTGGCGTTGTACCAATCTTCCCAAACCTTTAACGGCAAGGTTTCTCCGGCAGAGACGCATTTGCGTAAGCTGGAGATGTCATAATCCTTGACTTTAGTTGTAATAATTCGCCAAGCGGTTGGAGCCGTAAAACAAATCGTGATTTTATGGTCTTGAATGGCTTGCAACAAAACATCGGGTGTTGGTTTTTCTATTAAAAATGTAGAAGCACCAAAATACAATGGAAACAATACCAATCCTCCCAAACCAAAGGTAAAACCTAGTGGCGGACTTCCTGTAAATATATCATTTGCGTTAGCTTGAAGCGAATACGTTGGGAATGCTTCGCAAATATTCAAAATATCTTTATGGTAATGAGCCGTCATTTTGGGCAATCCTGTTGTTCCGGAAGTAAACCCAATTAAGGCAACACTATCTGATTTGGAATGAAAATTAGCAACCGTTTTAGGTTTATTCATCATCAGATTTTCCAATTCGGAAGTACCGCTTTCTGAACCACAGAATTTGCAGATTCTTTTCAGAAAATCGGAATCCACCAAATCCATTTCACTTTCTAAAGCGATGTCACAAAACACGTGCGCTATTTCGGCACATTCAATGATTGTTTTGAGTTCTTTGGAACGTAATAATGGCATTGTTGCTACTACAATTCCGCCTGCTTTCAGAATTCCGAACCACAATGCTACCATCATTGGATTATTGGCAGAACGAATCAGCACCCGATTTCCGGATTGTAAACCTAACTCATCGACTAAAACATTGGCAATTTGATTGGCTTTTTCAAATAAATCCTGATACGTCCACGTCTTTTTGAACGTGCGAAGACAGGGAGCAGTTCCATTCCCGTTTTTGATGTGAACATCTAAAAGCCGTTCGACACAATTGAGCATTTCGTTCTCATACCAACCTTGTAAATAGGTAGGCTGCAAGTCGATGCTTGGTAGGGAATTTTGAGCGAAGTTGTCATCAAAGTGTTTCATTGCTTACGCTTTAAGTATTTTTATTTCTTTGGAACGAACTAACGATTTCATTTGCGTAATAGCAACTTTGTTGAGTTATTACAAAACTATTTAATCCTGCTTGTTTTCTAAACCCGTCGAATTCGACGGGTTTAAAATTTGGATTATAAATCATTTCCCAAAAACCCAAAAGTTCGATGGTATTTCTGTTTCTTAACCAATTTTTTATAATATCATCTGTTTGAGCGGTATCTTTATGTTTAGCAATATCGGTCAAAGAAATATAATCGTTGTTACTTTGATTAACAACGGCAATTTCAAAACCTTGAACATCTATTTTAGATTTTTTTTCTTTCATTTTTCTGAGTTGCTGAGTTGCTGAGTTTCTGAGTTGCTGAGTTGCTGAGATTTTAATTAATCATTTTTTATTACTTTTTGGTTTCAATGCTTTCTTCATGCTTTCAACTTGCTTCCGTTCAGCTGTTTTCAACGGATACAAGTGTGAACTTCCCATTTTATATTGTAATGGAATTTCATCGGTTTGCACATTTTCATACGCTTGAGCATTTCTAACAAAATTCGCATCCGCTAATAATGGTCGGCCTAATGCCACTAAATCCGCTCTTCCGTTTAAAATAATGGTGTTAATTTGATCAATGTCTTGAATAAATCCGGCGGTTATGGTCGGAATATGAACCGTATTTCGAACCAAATCAGAGAAAGGGGTTTGCCACATTCTTCCCATTTGCGGTTTTTGATTTGCCACTGTATTTCCTGTAGAAACGTTGATAATATCTGCTCCGGCGGATTTGAAAGCATTGGCGATGTCAATGACATCTTCTTCCGAAATTCCGTTTTCAGCCCAATCGGAAGCGGAAATGCGAATCGACATTGGTTTTTGTTGCGGAAATACTTTTCGCATTTCTGTAAATACTCTTAATGGAAATTTAATTCGGTTTTCAATACTTCCGCCAAATTCATCTGTGCGTGTATTTGTCAATGGCGATAAAAATGAAGCTAATAAAAAACCGTGATGCCCTTGTAATTCAATCATATCAAAACCGGCTTGTTCAGCATTTTTTGTAGCTTGGACAAATTCAGCTGTAATTTGATCCATATCTTCCAACGTCATTTCCTTCGGCATTGCCATTTTGGAATGGAATGGAATAGGAGAGGCGGAAAGTAATTCCCATGCCTTAACAATTGGTTCATTTTGACCTTCCCAAGGTTTTTTAATTGCACCTTTTCTTCCTGAATGTCCGAGTTGAATTCCGATTTTCGTTGATGTATTTTGATGAATAAAATCAGTTATTTTTTTCCATTCAATTACTTGATTTTCATTATAAATACCGGTACAACCTAAAGTGATACGTCCATTTGGAGAAACGGCTGTCATTTCGGTTAAAATCAATCCAACGCCACCGGTTGCCCGACTTCCGTAATGCACCAAATGCCAATTATTCACCAAACCATTTTCGGCAGAATATTGTCCCATCGGAGCCATTACAATTCGGTTGGAAAGTTCTAAGTCACGCAATTTGAATGTTGTAAAAGCAGGAGAAATAGGTTGTGGGTTGTGGGTTGTAGGTTGTAGGTTGTGGGTTGTGGGTTGTAGGTTGTAGGTTGTAGGTTGTGGGTTGTGGGTTGTAGGTTGTAGGCTGGTTTTGTCATTTTGGTTGACATTGCTATTGCGATTGTCCTTGAATTCTTTTAAAACTTTATCTGTGAAGGATTTATCTCGAATTTGCAGATTTTCAAATGTCACTTTTTTGGATCGCGTCATACAGCCGAACGCAAATTGATAGAATGGATGTTGCATGTGTCGGTCCATATTTTCAAACCAATCTAAGGAAACTAATGCGGCATACTGAATCATTTCCACCGTATTTCGACGGGTTTTGTCGTATTGTTCAAAAGCAGCTTGCACATTGTTTGGATTAGCAATGACCGCATCGGATAATCCAATGGCAGAATCCATCGCCAATTTCGTTCCGGAGCCAATGGAGTAGTGGGCGGTTGCTTTGGCATCGCCTACTAAAACGATGTTGTTATGAAACCATTTTTCGTTTGTTACATGCGGAAATTGTCGCCAATGTGATTTGTTGGAAATTAATGGATGGCCGTCTAATTCCTCTTTGAAAATTTCAGCGATTTTTTGAATGGTATCAGTTTCGTTGGTGACTTCAAAACCTAATTTTTGGTAGGTTTCTTCGCTACATTCAAAAATCCACGTACTCATGCCTTCTTCGTATTGATATGAATGAGCCACAATGGTTCCAAAGGGTGTTGTTCTGAAAAAGTACGTAAACGCATCCAACGGTTTCGTTGAACCCATCCACACAAAACGATTTTTCATCATTTTAATTTTCGTGCCAAACTCCTCTTTGTATTGCGTTCGAATGGCACTTCCTATCCCATCACAAGCGACAATAATATCCGAATCAGCAAATTGACTCAAATCGTCCACATTTTGTTCGAAATGGAGATTGACGCCTTCTTCACGGCAACGTTGGTGTAATAGTTTTAATAACGTTTTTCGGGAACAACCACAAAATCCGTTACCGGAACTGTTTACGGTTTGTCCGTCGCGAGCGATGATAATATCATCCCAGTAGGCAAATTCACTTCGAATGAGCTCATAGGATCGGGTGTCTCGCATTAAAAATTCGCCTAAGGTTTCATCGGAGAATACGACGCCAAAACCGAAACTGTCATCGGGTTTATTGCGTTCATAAACATCAATTTGGCAATTGGGCATTGCTTTTTTGGTTAATATGGAAAAGTAGAGTCCGCCCGGACCGCCACCGATTATTGTTATTTTTTTCATTTTTTGCAAAGTCGCAGAGACGCGACGTTTTATTATTTAATTATTCTCATTTCTCCCATTTTTAATATCAGTGTTGACGCTTTTTGAACACAGATTAGAGAAATTTATAAAATTTTTAAAATTCTATTGTTATTGTTATTTCTCAAATTTTTAAAATCATTGTTCTAAAGATTTTACGCTCTTTTAATCGAAAAAAGTTCTCCTAACGTACTGTAATTCGAACCTGCTAAACGGGCTACAGGTTTGTAAACGTCTAAGTTGATATGATTGTTTTCCATCAAAATAGCATCATCAATATGGATTGTTTTTATTTTTCCGATGACAATGCAAGCACCGCCACCTTCGTTATTATCCATAAAATAATGATGAATCATTTCGCATTCCAGATGAATCGGACTTTCTTTGACACGTTTGGGTTTGATGAAAACCGAATCAATAGGCGTGAGGTTGGCCAATTTAAACTCATCTACATCCGAAGCAACTGTGGCTGATGTAGCATTCATTTGCTCCACAACGTCCATGGTGACTAGATTCACAACAAACTCACCATTTTGCAACACATTGTTTAGTGTGTCTTTATATAGGTTATTGTCTCTTCGGGTGGAAAACATCACACATGGCGGATCGCTCGAAACCATATTAAAGTAAGAGAAAGGAGCAAGGTTATTGATTCCGTTGTTATCCATTGTTGCTATCCAACCGATTGGTCTTGGGATGATGGTTCCGGTTAATAATTTATACAAAACAGTAGGATCTGTTTCATTAGTATTGAATTGCATAGGTTTAGTGATGTTTCTACAAATTAAAGAAAATAGCCTGAATATTTACACATCTAACCAGCTAAAAATTATCATTTTTTAATGAACTGTTTGAAATCTGTACTAATTTGGTATTTTGCTGTAAATTCAATTAAATTATAAAGAATATAATTTTAAGTCAATAAAATTGAGTACTCCATAATTTTTTTTAAAATAAATTACAAAATATGTTTTTATATTATTGCTAATTTAATATATTTATGCAAAATTTTTATATATGGAGATTTTAGCGTGTCCCAAATGCCAAAACAATCAAATCGTAAAGAGCGGCATCATTAAAGACCGACAGCGGTATTTGTGTAAAAAATGCAATTACTATTTTACTGTCAACAAGTTAGGAAAAAAAATAGACGATTACTATGTCACTAAAGCCCTCCAATTATATTTAGAGGGATTGAGTTACCGTGAAATAGAGCGTATTCTTGGTGTTTCACATGTAACAGTAAGCAATTGGGTTAAAGAGTTTAAAATTAAAAAACCGGCCCACACCGATTATCATCCTACCTACAAGATTTATAACCATCCAGAATTAGTAGAATTCCTAAAAAACAAAGAGCAATTAAAAGGTGCAGGAATGATTATCACGGAATTAGGTGATAAATTTATGCTTATAAAATGGGAGCGTTTTAAAGATTAACTATAGTGTTTTACAAAAATATATAACTGAATTTTTTTCTGAATTTTTTAAATAGAATTTAGTGCGGTCAATAGACACAAACTAACCCTTATTTAACCAAAATTCTATTTATGAAAAAAACTATTTTACTACTTAGTCTTTTACTGTCTTTCGGCTTTGTGTTTTCGCAAGGGTCACCGGATTATGGAGGAGGACTAAAATTTAATTTGAATCCGGAAGGAACCAAATACATGCGTTTTATTGCATGGAATCAAATTTGGATGCGTTCCTCGGCCATGAATCCCGGCACCATGATTGGCGATGAAGCAATAAGCAAACAGGAAGACATTGGACTTCGTCGATTGCGTTTGTTAGCTTATGCACAAATTTCACCTCGCTATATGATTGTCACACATATTGGTATCAACAATCAAACCTTTATTAACGGTGGAGCTTCCGGCTCATCCGGAACTGGAGGATATGGAAACGGCAAGAAACCGGGACTGTTTTTTCATGATGCTTGGAATGAATATGCCGTTGTATTACCTAAAGAAGAGAAGCCTTTTAGTTTGAGTATGGGAGCTGGTTTGCATTACTATATGGGACTATCACGCTTGACTATGTCGTCTACCTTAAATTATATGACCATTGATGCACCTATATTTAACTGGCCATTAATTGAAAATTCAGATCAATTTGCACGTCAGATAGGAATTTTTGCAAAGGGAAAATACAATCGTTTGGAGTATCGATTAAGCATAAACAAACCTTTTGCCACAAATCAAGTTCCAACCGATGTGGCAGAGGCTGATTTGGCTCGTGCGGTTGATAACAATCAAAATGCCAAATGGTCTAAAGCCGGTTATTTTGAATATCAATTTTTTGATAAAGAATCTAATTTTCTTCCTTTTAAAGTTGGTTCCTATTTAGGTACCAAGAAAATGTTCAATGTAGGGGCTGGATTTTACACCGCACCAAGTTCCACCAAAAGCTCTTTAAATGGTGTCGTAGAAAAACATGCTACCAACTTATTTGCCGGGGATGTTTTTTTAGATTTACCCATTGGAAATAAGGAGAAAAAAATGGCTTTTACCGGATACAGTGTATTCTATTCGTATGATTTTGGACCCAATTATATACGGAATATCGGCATTATGAATGAAGGAGTAGTTGACCCAACTTTTACAGGCGGAAGAGCTTTGGCCGGACCGGGAAATTTACAACCGATGATTGGCACCGGTTCTATTTGGTATACACAGGCTGGTATTTTATTGCCCAATGCAAACGAAAAGCCAAAGGTGCGCATTCAACCATTTGCAGCCTATACGTATAAAAACTTTGACGCTTTAGACAAAGCAAGTAATCAATTTGATTTTGGAACCAATTTTTTCTTAGATGGTCATCATGCTAAAATTACAGCTCAATATTCCAACCGTCCGGTTTATACCGCAGCAGATAAAATTGACTCTTACAAAGGAGAATTCTTAGTACAATTACAAATATATTTATAAACTTAAACTAACTAATTATGAGTAACCAAGCCAATGCAACCGCCTACTGGAAGGAGAATTTAAGATACCTTCTTATTCTACTTTCCATCTGGTTTCTAGTCTCCTACGGAGCAGGAATCTTTTTCAAAGACGCTTTAGATGCCATCAAAATTGGAGGTTTTCCTCTCGGATTTTGGTTTGCCCAACAAGGATCAATTTATGTTTTCGTGATTTTGATTTTTGTCTACGTGTGGCTTATGAACAAACTGGATAAAAAATACGGATACAGCGAGGAATAATTTTCTGTTAAAATAAATCGAAAAAATACAAATTCAAATAACTCAGCTGCTCAGTATCTCAGCTACTCAGCAACTCTAAAAAATAAATAAAATGGATGTACAAACTTGGACCTATATTATAGTAGGAGCAACATTTGCTCTCTACATTGGAATTGCAATTTGGTCGCGTGCCGGCTCAACTAAAGAATTTTATGTTGCAGGCGGTGGTGTTTCACCTTTGGCGAACGGAATGGCTACAGCGGCAGATTGGATGTCAGCGGCCTCCTTTATCTCAATGGCTGGTATTATTTCCTTTGCAGGCTATGATGGAGCTGTTTACCTGATGGGATGGACTGGCGGTTATGTTTTATTAGCCTTATTATTGGCCCCTTATCTCAGAAAATTTGGAAAATTCACCGTGCCTGATTTCATTGGCGATCGCTACTATTCAAAAACAGCTCGTTCTGTAGCCGTTTTTTGTGCTCTGATTGTTTCGTTTACGTATGTAGCCGGACAAATGAGAGGAGTAGGCGTAGTGTTTTCTAGATTTTTAGAGGTAGATATTAATACCGGAGTGATTATTGGTATGGTCATCGTTTTATTTTATGCCGTTTTAGGCGGAATGAAAGGTATCACTTATACACAAGTAGCACAATATTGTGTATTGATTTTTGCCTTTATGGTACCTGCTATTTTTATCTCCATTCAAATGACAGGCAATCCAATTCCGCAATTAGGAATGGGCGGTACAGTTGCGGATGGTTCAGGAACTTATTTGCTTGATAAATTAAACGGACTTCAAACGGAACTAGGTTTTGACGAATATACCAGTGGTTCAAAATCCATGATTGATGTGTTTGCGATTACGTTAGCTTTGATGGTTGGAACTGCCGGATTACCTCACGTAATTGTTCGCTTTTTCACCGTTAAAAAAGTAAAAGATGCCCGTAAATCGGCGGGATGGGCTTTGTTGTTGATTGCAATTCTTTATACTACTGCACCAGCAGTGGCGGTTTTTGCCAAAGCTAATTTAATTCAGACGGTAAGTGAAAAAGAATATAGTGCTATGCCACAATGGTTTATGAATTGGGAAAAAACAGGATTGTTGACCTTTGATGATAAAAATGGTGATGGAAAAATTCAATATGTTGCCGACAAAGAAACAAATGAATTAAAAATCGATAACGATATCATGGTATTAGCCAATCCGGAAATTGCTAATTTACCAAGTTGGGTCATTGCATTAGTAGCAGCAGGGGCTTTAGCCGCGGCATTATCTACTGCTGCAGGTTTATTATTAGTAATTTCTTCTTCAGTTTCACACGATTTGATTAAGAAAATGATCAATCCAAACATTTCAGAAAAAAATGAACTTTGGGCTGCTCGTGGTTCTGCTGCAGTGGCAGTTTGTATAGCCGGTTATTTCGGAATAAATCCACCCGGATTCGTTGCAGCTGTCGTCGCATTAGCCTTTGGTTTGGCTGCCGCATCTTTCTTCCCTGCCATTATTTTAGGAATTTTTTACAAAAAAATGAATAAAGAAGGAGCTATCAGCGGAATGGTTGTTGGAATGTTATTAATGATTTATTACATGTTAAAATTCAAATTCGGTATCTTCGATGGTGGAAAAGAAATGGTCGATTCGTTAAAACCAAATTGGTGGTTTGGTATTTCGCCGGAAGGTTTCGGTACAGTAGCGATGATTGCGAATTTCGTAGTAGCATTAATCGTTAACCGATTTACGCCTGAGCCACCACAAGATGTTCAGGATATCGTTGAAAATATCAGAATCCCATCCGGAGCTGGTGAAGCAACCGGACATTAAAAGAATTATCTTTAGATAAAATTACAGCCTCTGCTTTTGAATTTCAAGAGCAGAGTTTGTGATTCAATTGAAAAACTAAAATGAAAAAAAGACATATTCAAAAATTTGTAATCATCAGTCTGTTGTTGTGGCTGGCATTTAACTTTCCAGTCCTGTTATTATTCAGCAGTGCCGATGCCATCATGGGAATACCGATTATCTATTTTTATATTTTTTCAGTTTGGACATTGTCAATCATCGTCTCATTTATCTTTCTAAAAAAATACAATGAATAGCGGAATTTTAATAGTTATATTGCTGTTGTATCTTGGCTTACTTTTTTTTATTGCTCAATGGGCAGAACGAAAAGGCAATTCAAAATGGACAAACAATCCCTATGTCTATTCACTTTCACTCGCTGTTTACTGCACAACATGGACGTATTATGGTAGTATTGGTGTAGCTGCTAACTCAGGGCTAAATTACATCCCAATTTATCTGGGTCCGGTAATCGCTTTTCCCGCTTGGATTGTTATTCTGAGAAAAATTATCCGGATTTCCAGAGTCAATAAAATATCCAGTATAGCCGATTTTATTTCGCTTCGTTACGGAAATAGTCGATTTCTTGGAGCTTTGGTGACGGTTATTTCGCTCATGGCGATCTTGCCTTATGTGGGGTTGCAGTTAAAAGCGATTTCTGAAACATTTCACATTGTGACCAATTCAACGGAATCCAACAATGTTTTCTTAGATACGTCTACTTATGTAGCCTTAGTTTTGGCACTTTTTGCTTCTTTTTATGGAACACGTTATGTGGATGCATCCGAAAAACGAAAAGGAATTGTGACCGCTGTGGCGATGGAATCAGTACTAAAATTATTTTTCTTTATCATTTTGGGATTGTATGTCACTTTTTATGTTTTTGACGGATTTGATGCTATTTATGCCAAAGCTTCGTTAATGGATAATTTTGAAGAACGAAACACAATTCACGGCTTAGAAGGCGGTATGAACTGGATGATGCTCATTATTTTATCTTTTTTTTCCATCTTCCTATTACCGCGGCAATTTCACATGTCAATCGTAGAAAATAATCGCGAAAAACATATTCGAACTGCCATTTGGTTGTTTCCATTGTATCTTTTGTTATTCAATTTGTTTGTTTATCCGATAGCATGGGGTGGAAATATTCTTTTTGAAGGAAAGGATGTCAATCCGGATATGTTTTCACTTTTGATTCCGCAGCTTTTTGACAATACATTTATGACGGTTTTGGTCTTTTTAGGCGGATTTTCAGCAGCAATTTCCATGATAGTGGTTTCATCGATTACACTTTCTACGATGTTAAGTAATAACCTTTTAATTCCGTATGGTTTATTAGGTTCATTGCAAAAAGACAATCAGGAAAGCAATAGCGAACGAATCGTAAATATCAGACGAATTGGTATTTTTTTGCTCATCATTTTAGCTTTTATCTACTACCGCTTTTTCATCATGGATTTTTCATTGGTATCTGTTGGAATGATTTCATTTGTAATTGTTGCGCAACTCGGCCCCGCTTTTTTTGGTGCTATTTTTTGGAAAAGAGGTTCGCTAAATGGTGCAGTAGCGGGAATCATAGTTGGAATGTTGATTTGTTTTTATACAATCATGTTGCCCTTTTTACTAAGTTCAATCAATCCTGAAAGTAACTTTTTTAAAGAAGGTTTTTTTGGCTATACTTTTCTGCAGCCATTTCAATTGTTCGGATTAGATTATTTAGAACCAATTCCGCATGCTCTTTTTTGGAGTTTATTGTTTAATTCGTTGGTTTATCTATTTGTTTCCGTGAGTTTTAAAGGCAATTACCGAGAACGAAATTATGCCGAAATGTTTGTAGATATTGACAAATACATCAACAACCATGAAAATGCTTTTATTTGGAAAGGAACGGCCTATGTGTCTGATATTAAAAAAGTTTTAAAACGCTTTTTAGGCGAAGAACGAACCAATCGAGCACTTTCCATCTTCAAGATGAAATACAATATCGCTCCTGATAATTTGTTGGCCGATGCTCGTTTAGTCAAATTTGCAGAAAATCTGTTAACCGGTCATATCGGAACAGCTTCTGCCAAAATATTAATTGAAAGTGTAACCAAGGAGGATAAAATCAGTTTACCTGAAGTGTTGAAAATCTTGGAAGAATCGAAAGAAAATCTCATCATCAATAAGAAATTAACCGAAACGTCCAATGAATTAAAAGTACTTTCTGCTCAATTAAAAACAGCCAATGAAACGCTCGTAATTAAAGATAAACAAAAGGATGAATTTTTAGATACAGTTACACATGAACTGCGAACACCAATAACGGCTATCAGAGCGGCTAGTGAAATTTTGCATGACGATGATGAAATTCCGGGGGAAATTAAAAAACAATTTCTTCAAAATATTATTACTGAATCCGACCGTTTGAACCGATTAATCGATAAAATTTTAGATTTAGAAAAATTTGAAACCGGAAAACAGAAAATTTATCTTTCAACAGGAAACATTATTCAAACCATTTCCAAGTCACTTTCGCCTTTGCAACAATTGATTTCGAATAAAAAGATTCATGTAGAATTTGATGAAAATCAATTCAAAGTACTAGTTGATTTTGATGAAGAGCGAATTATTCAAGTCATCACCAACTTGGTTTCCAATGCCATAAAATTTACGGATGAAAAGCAAGGATTGATTATTATCACCGTTTTAAATGAAGAAGATTTTATCAAAATAAATGTTTTTAACAACGGAAAAGGAATAAATCCAAATGAATTAGAAACCATTTTTGATAAATTCTATCAATCAAACAATCAAAATATTAAAAAACCAATCGGAAGCGGTTTAGGATTAGCCATTTGCAAACAAATCATCGAAGCCCATAAAGGAAAAATTTGGGCAGAAAATGTGCAAAAAGGAGTAACTTTCTCGTTTATCCTTCCTAAAAATAAGTAAAGCATGAAAAAGATTTTATTAGTAGATGACGAACCCAACATCATTATGTCGTTGGAATATACCTTTAAGAAAAACAATTTTGAAGTATTCATCGCTCGTGACGGTCAGGAAGCGTTAGATATTTTAAAAATCGAACAACCTGATTTAATCATTTTAGATATCATGATGCCTAATGTAGATGGTTATGCCACGATTGAATTGGTTAAAAAGAATGAAAAGCTGACCAATTGTAAAGTCATTTTTCTATCTGCCAAAAATAAAGAAAGTGATATTGAAAAAGGAATGCAGTTGGGTGCGGATGCTTATATGACGAAGCCTTTTTCGATTAAGAAGTTAGTGGAACAAGTGAATGAATTGCTTTCTACGAGTCCTTAGTCCATAGTCCTTACTCCATAGTCCTTAGCCATAAGGGAAGATTGATTTACAACAACAGTAACAACACACAAAAATGAATTATTTAGAAATTTATCAAAAAAGTCTTGACAATCCAGAAGTATTTTGGAAAGAACAAGCCGAACATATCCAATGGTTTCAAAAACCTGAAACCATTTTATCAACGGATCAAAATGATTATCCGCTTTGGTATGCTGATGGCGAATTAAATGCGTGCTATTTAGCGTTAGACAAACACATTGAAGACGGTTTTGGTGACCAAATTGCACTCATTTATGATTCTCCGGTTACGCAAACCGTCAAAAAATTCACCTATTCCGAAGTGAAAACTGAAGTAGCCAAATTAGCCGGTGGCTTACTTTCTTTAGGAGTTAAAAAAGGTGAAACCGCGGTGATTTATATGCCAATGATTCCGCAAGCAGCTTTTGCGATGTTGGCTTGTGCACGAATAGGAGTGACACATTCCGTAGTTTTTGGCGGATTTGCTCCGCACGAATTGGCAATCCGAATTGATGATTGCAAACCCCGAATCATTTTAACCGCTTCTTCCGGAATTGAAGTAGATCGATTAATAGCCTATAAACCTCTGGTGGATGAAGCGATTGAATTAGCCCATCACAAACCTAAAAAAGTAGTAGTTTTTAATCGAAAATTAGGTGCAAGAGTACCATTCAAAAAATACGATGTGGATTATGATGCCTTAGTATATGGCTCAGAAGAGGCCGATTGTGTGGTTGTGAATTCAACTCATCCGCTTTATGTTTTATACACATCCGGAACAACCGGAAAACCAAAAGGAATTGTCAGAGATACAGGAGGTTATGCTACGGCACTTAAATTTTCAATGCACAACATTTATGGCGTAAAACCCGGTGAAATTTTTTGGGCAGCTTCTGATGTGGGATGGGTGGTTGGCCATAGTTATATTGTTTATGGTCCGTTAATCAATAGAAACACAACTATTATCTTTGAAGGAAAACCAATTAAAACACCCGATGCTTCTACTTTTTGGCGTGTAATTGCCGAACATAAGGTGAATGTCATGTTCACCGCTCCAACCGCCATTCGTGCCATCAAAAAAGAAGATCCGGACGGATTATTTATCAAAGAGTATGATTTATCGAGTTTAAAAACCCAATTTTTAGCAGGAGAACGTTGTGATGTGGCTACGTTAGAATGGTATAATCAACACATTCCGGTTCCTGCTATTGATCATTGGTGGCAAACCGAATCAGGATGGCCAATGATTGCCAATATGATGGGAGTGGAGTTTCTACCAATTAAACCCGGTTCTGCCGGAAAAGCGGTATCAGGCTATGATATTCGTATTTTAAATGATAATGGAGAAGAAGTTGGTGCCAACGAAGAGGGTTTTGTTGTGATCAAACTACCTTTGCCGCCCGGAACCATGCTTGATTTATGGAAAGATAGTGAACGCTTTAAGTCAGGCTATTTAGAAAAATTTCCAGGCTATTATTTTTCCGGTGATGGTGGTTTTAAAGATGAGGAGGATTACATCTATATTACAGGTCGAGTGGATGACGTAATTAATGTAGCCGGCCATCGATTGTCAACTGCTGAAATGGAAGAAATTGTAGCTTCACATCCAGCTGTAGCAGAATGTGCGGTGATTGGGGTGAATGACGAGTTAAGAGGACAAATTCCATTAGCAATGGTCGTGCTAAAAACAGGAAATGAAACCGAACATTTTCAATTGGAATATGAAATTGTGCATTTAATTCGTAGCCAAATCGGTGCGGTAGCATGCTTGCGAAATGTATTAATTGTGCTCCGACTACCTAAAACACGTTCAGGAAAAATTCTCCGAAAATTATTACGAAACATTGTTGATAAAGTTGAATTTCACATTCCGTCTACTATTGATGACGAATTAATTATTGACGAAATAGTAGAAGTTATCGAAAAATATACCGTTTCAAAGCAAAAATAAAATCATAAATGCAATTTTATCTATATCTTTTTAGCAATTATACATTGGAATGAACGGTTAGAATTGTTATTTTTACATAAAATAAGACTAAAAACAGAAATATCATGAGTTACTATAAAATACACGATCTCGAAAATTATTTCAAAATGTATAAAAAATCGGTTCGCGAACCCAGAAAATTTTGGGACCGCATTGCCGATGAAAATTTCACTTGGTATCAAAAATGGGACAAAGTGTTTGAATTTGATATGCAAGAAGCAAAATTCAAATGGTTTGTGGATGCGAAAGTAAATATCACTAAAAATTGTATTGACCGCCATTTAGCCCGAAGAGGCGAAAAAACGGCGATTATTTTTGAACCCAACAATCCAAACGAAGAAGCTCAGCATATTTCCTATAATGAACTTTATTCAAGAGTAGCCAAAATGGCAAATGTATTGCGAGATCAAGGCATAAAAAAAGGGGATAGAGTTTGTATATATTTACCGATGATTCCAGAATTGGCTGTTTCTGTTTTGGCTTGTGCACGAATAGGCGCCATCCATTCAGTAGTTTTTGCAGGGTTTTCTGCTACAGCTGTTTCAACGAGAATAAATGATAGCGAATGTAAAATGGTAATTACATCCGACGGCGGATTTAGAGGAAACAAAACCATCGATTTAAAAGGAATTATTGACGAAGCCTTAGAAAAATCGCCATGTGTGGAAACTGTTTTAGTGGCTAAACGAACAAATGAAAAAGTGAACATGAAAGAAGGTCGTGATCGATGGTTACAACCACTACTAGATGAAGCAATTCCCAATAACGTTGCCGAAATCATGGATGCAGAAGATCCATTATTCATTCTTTACACTTCCGGTTCAACCGGAAAACCAAAAGGAATGTTGCACACCACAGCGGGTTATATGGTTTATACAGCCTACACCTTTAAAAATGTATTTAACTACGAAGAAAATGATGTGTATTGGTGTACAGCCGATATTGGTTGGATTACCGGACATTCTTATATTTTATACGGACCGTTATTAAACGGAGCAACAACCGTAATTTTTGAGGGTGTTCCATCTTATCCTGACTTTAGTCGTTTTTGGGAAGTGATTGAAAAACATAAAATCACTCAATTCTATACAGCTCCAACTGCCATTCGTGCGTTAGCCAAGGAAAGTATTGATTATGTGCAGCGTTTTCCATTAAAATCATTAAAAGTAATAGGTTCTGTTGGTGAGCCAATCAATGAAGAAGCATGGCACTGGTACAATGACCACGTAGGCGGAAAAAGATGTCCGTTAGTAGATACCTGGTGGCAGACCGAAACCGGGGGAATCATGATTTCGCCCATTCCGTTTGTAACGCCAACTAAACCAACGTATGCTTCTTTACCGTTGCCGGGAATTCAACCCGTTTTGATGGATGAATTGCGAAATGAAATTGAAGGTAATCAAGTCACCGGAAGTTTGTGTATCAAATTTCCTTGGCCGGCCATGGCCAGATCGATTTGGGGTGATCATGAGCGTTATAAAGAAACCTACTTTTCTGCTTTTCCGGGAAAATATTTCACCGGAGATGGTGCTTTGCGTGACGAAGTCGGTTATTACCGAATTACCGGTAGAGTAGATGATGTTATTATTGTTTCCGGACATAATTTAGGTACTGCACCAATTGAAGACTCCATCAACGAGCATCCGGCGGTTGCCGAAAGTGCCATTGTTGGTTTCCCTCACGATGTGAAAGGAAATGCTTTATATGGTTTTGTGATACTAAAAGAAAGCGGCGAAACACGGGATAAAGACAATTTACGTAAAGAAATCAATCAACAAATTTCTGATCAAATTGGACCAATTGCTAAATTAGATAAAATTCAGTTTGTTTCCGGATTACCAAAAACCAGAAGCGGAAAAATCATGCGTCGTATTTTGAGAAAAATTGCGGAAGGAGATTATTCTAATTTTGGTGATATTAGTACGTTATTAAATCCGGAAATTGTGGAGGAAATTAAGGAAGGGAAATTGTAAATTAATTATATTTGTTAAATTTTAAACCGCTTGACTTCAACGTTCAAGCGGTTTTTACTACTAGCAAAGTTATGAAAGAACAAGATTTAACCCAACTCACTGTTAACGAACTCAAAGCAAAACAGAAAACGCTTAAAACATCGTCTATATTAATCTTAATAGCAATGGCGATTATGCTAATTAGCGGCATATTTTTTATGCTAAAAATGAAAAGTCCGGTTTTTACAATTCTACCAGTGGCATTTTTGCCTCTTGTTATTGTGTTTTCCAAGCAATTAAAATCGATTAAAGAGGAATTACAAAAAAGAGAAAACTCTCCCAATTAAAGGAAAGTTTTTTTTGACTACTGCTTTTTCCTATACGTCATTGTAATTTCCATCACATATTGCATTCCAACCACGGGTGTGTTTGCATTTATGATTTTATCATAACCTTGGGGATTCAAACCATCATAATAGAATGTTTTACTTTTTCGCTCTTCTTGTCTAATCACGTGTTTATCGCTGTAACGTGAATTGTTTGAATAACTAAGCTCCGATGTTTCAAATGCTTGAAAATTTTTGTATTGCGAAGTAGGCGATAAGGCTACAAAGCTTATTTGAATCGTTGGTTCATCTTCGGAACCTTCCTCAATATGTTTACTCATTTGATTTTTTCTAATTTGAAGTAATTTATGAGCCTCTTCAAACATTTGTTCGTAGATTTTATCGGCGTTCAGGTTGACATAATCAACTTTAATAATGTTATGAATTTCAAAATCAGATGCTTTTTCAACTAAATCATCAAAAGAAACTCGATTGGAAAACCGAAGTATGACATTCTTTTTTATTTCAAAACCGGCATCCACCTGATTCAATTTTACTTGCGAACCTTGCGTTTCTGAAACGTAATCGTAAATTTTATTTTGAGTAATAAAATCTACATACATTTCATCTTCTTTGATGCCCAAATTTTTGGCAGCTGATTTAAAACCCTGAATTCGTTGATTAATTTTTGCATTGCATTCCTTCACCGATTTTGCTTCTTGAATTAAACCAAAGGTGACGATGTAGGCATCCGTTTTTACATTATTCAAAATCTTAATCCGGTAAACCGCTTCGTTTTTTGTTTGCGTAACACGCTGATTTTCAGTATTATTCAGTTGATAAACAGTAGAATTGTATTTTTCACCACTTCGATACAGTTCATTTGCACCGTGTTGCGCATTGCTAATTGATAAAGAAAAAACACCAAGTACTACGAAAATTGTTTTCATTTTTTTTGATTTAAAAGTTTATGATGCAATAGTAGTTTGCCATTCTTAAATTAGATTAGCAAAACCACTTTCAACTGATTGTAATTGGTTTTCTATACATTTACAGTAGTTTTACAGTACCGAATTAAAAGCGTATTTTTATTTTCGAATTCAATTTTATGATGAACGAACCACAATTATTTCAATTATTGAAAAACGAAGTGCTATTGAACTATCAAAAGCATTATCCTTATTTTCAAGGCAATTGGAAACAATTCAGTTCGCAAGACATTCAAAATTTAATTGATTTAATTGATGAAGAGCAAAAACAACGCATCAGCGAAAAGTGGATTTACACGCATTTAAAACCGGAAACCAATGAAAAATTACCACGAAAAGATATGTTGGATATTTTGTGTCAGTTTTGTGGTTTTTCAGGTTGGGATGAGTTTGTTTTTATAAATAGGAAAGAAGATTTACCACTTCAAAATAATAAAAAGAAGCAAAATTATTTTTGGATAATCGGAATAGGGTTGATGCTCATTCTTTTCATTTTCTATTGGACAAAAAAAATGAAGACGGATTCGAAAACCATTGAAATTCAAGATGAATTTACGCAAGAAAAAATTGCTGATGAAGATGTGAAAGTTTATCAAATTGATGATAACAAAAAAGTTCCTGTAAAAGTAGAAGACGGAAAAGCGACAATCGACTCCGTTTCACCGGAAACTAAAATCAGTGTAGAAAGTCCGTTTTACAAAAAAAGGGAAGTTGAAGTGGCTAAATCAAACACAGAAAATCAAATTCTTTTGATGCAACCTGACGATTATGCCTTGATGCTCAAAGCGTTTATGCAATCCGACATCAAAGATTGGCAAACCCGAAAAGAGCAATTACAAAAGATTTTGGCAGATGATTTAGAAGTTATCGTGATGTTGCCCAACAATTTGGGAGCCGAATACTATAATAAAAAAGAGTTTTCAGAAAAATTAGTCATTCCAACATCAACCATCAAGAAAATGCAGATTTTAGAAATTAAAAATAATTCAGAAGGCAAAATTCAATTCATTCGAATCAAACAGGAATAATATGAAAACAACATTTTTATTTATCGGATTTTTGTTTTTTCCCATTTTTGGATTCGCACAAGATGCCGGTTTTTCAAAGAAAAGTATGAAAGCAAGTTTTTCTTTGGAAACATTGCAAGCTTATCAGGAAAGTTCATTTTCTAAAGTGAATGATTTTTATGAATATGCTCAATTGCTCACAAATCCATCCATTTCAAACGAATTAAAAAAAGAAATTAAAACGGCTGTTCATTCACTTTTTAAGGAAAATGCTGTCTCTGTAATTAACTTTCTTTCTTCCGAAAAAGAAAAAATTACTCTAAATAAATTTTTAACTCTTTTAGAAAAAGAAAAAAATAGTCGATTTAAAATCCGAAAAGCCAATGAAAAAGTCCAATTTTTCAATGATTATTGGATCAATCATTATTATTTAGAGATAGAACGAAGTAAGCAAATCACTATCATCGAAATCAAACAAAGGGTTTATTTTTCTGAGAATTTAAAAACGTTTGGCGAAAATCAAAGAGAGGTTTGGAGTGTTTATTTGGGAGAGATGGAATGATAATTTAGAAAATTCTTGTTTAAACAGACTTTAAATTTGACTAAATTAGCCAAATGAACCCAATTCCCCAAATAGCTATCATCGGTGGTGGACTCGCCGGATTAACGGCAGCGATTCATTTGTGCAAAGCAGGAAAATTAGTTGTTCTATTTGAAAAAAATACTTATCCAAAACACAAAGTCTGTGGCGAATTTATTTCGAACGAAGTTTTGCCTTATTTCAATCTATTGGGTTTAAAAATTTCTGAGCTAAATCCAACTTCAATTGATAAAACAACGATCTCTATTTCATCCGGAAAATCAATTTCAGCTCATTTACCTTTGGGCGGATTTGGAATAAGTCGTTATCAATTAGATCATTATCTTTATGAAAAAGCAAAAGAATTTGGTTGTCTAATTATTCATCAACAAGTAAATGAAATTGAATTTTCGGAGGATTCATTTACCATCCAAACCGAAAATAACGAAACTTTCCAAGCCAAAGTCGTTTTAGGAGCTTTTGGAAAACGTTCCAATTTAGATGTCAAACTGCAGCGGAATTTCATTCAAAAAAAATCTCCTTGGTTAGGCGTAAAAGCACATTACAAGGGCGATTTTCCAAATGATTTAGTCGCATTGCACAATTTTGAAGGTGGTTATTGCGGTGTTTCAAAAGTGGAAGATGGCCTTATCAATATTTGTTATCTATCTAACTATGAATCTTTTAAAAAACACAAATCAATTTTAGATTTTCAACTCAACGTTTTAAACAAAAATCCAAAACTGAAAGCTATTTTTGAAAATTCAGAACTGCTTTTTGACAAACCATTAACCATCAGTCAGATTTCTTTTGAAACGAAAGAGCAAGTGGAAAATCATATTCTGATGCTGGGCGATACAGCCGGATTAATCCATCCACTTTGCGGAAACGGAATGGCGATGGCCATTCACAGTGCAAAAATTGCCAGCGGTTGCACAATTGATTTTCTAAATGGAAAAATAAATCGAAAAGAGTTGGAGGTGAATTACATTAATGAATGGAATTTCAATTTTAATTCTAGAATTAAAATAGGTAAACAACTCTCAAAACTGTTACTCAATCCTTTTTTGAGTAATCTGCTGATGAAATGGCTAATTATCTTCCCAAAATTACTACCTTACATCATTCAAAAAACACACGGAAAGCCAATTCAATAATGCTGATTCAAACTAAATTTCGCACTGAAGCCGAGGAAATCATGGATGATTTTGAACTTCAAGGTTCCGAACTGCTTGAAGCATTAGATAAAATTGCGGCAATCAATCAACTGCTTGGCGGAAATACGCTAACTTTACAAGGCGTTCAAAAATTGCTTCAAAACAATACTACAGATAAATTTGTTATCGTAGATGTTGGTTGTGGAAACGGCGATATGTTGCGAACACTAGCCAATTTTGCTAATCAAAATAAATTGAATTTTGAACTCATTGGTGTCGATGCCAATTCGTTTACTATTGATTATGCCAAAAAGTTATCCGTAAATTACCCCACAATCAGCTATCAGTGTGAAGATATTTTTGGTGAATCTTTTAGTGAATTAAAATATGATATTATACTGTGCACGTTGACATTACATCATTTTAAAAATAAACAAATAGATTATTTGATAAATTTATTTACAAATCAAAGTCGTCTAGGAATCGTCATCAACGATTTACACCGTTCTAAAATTGCTTATCGATTATTTCAATTGGTTTGCTTCGTTTTTAGATTGAATACTATGTCAAGAAATGACGGATTAATTTCTATTTTACGTGGATTTAAAAAAGAGGAATTAACCGAATTTTCAAAAAAAATTAATGCTTTAAAACAAACGATTCAATGGAAATGGGCGTTTCGCTACCAATGGATTATTTGGAAATAACAAAAAATTATGCCCGTTAAAATAAAAACTGTTGCCAAGCAACTGCCTCAATATTCTCGCGAAACAGCTGATATTATTCCGTTTTTGGATGTTTGGTTAGCCGGTCAAGATGATCGTTTTATCCGAAAAGTCAAAAAAATTTTTGAAGGAGCCAATGTGGACAAACGGTATTCTATTATGCATCCCGAAGAGGTTTTTTCACTTGCTTCTTTTGAAGAGCGAAATGCTATTTATTCCCGTGAAATGATTGTCTTGGGCGAACAAGTTTTAAAAAAAGCTTTACATCAAGCCAATTGGAAACCCGAAGAACTTGATTATATCATCACCGTGAGTTGCACCGGAATTATGATTCCGTCTCTTGATGCTTATTTGATTAACCGATTACATTTAAAACAAGATATTGTCCGACTTCCGGTAACGGAAATGGGTTGCGTTGGCGGGGTTTCCGGGATGATTTACGCTAAAAATTTTCTCAAAGAAAATCCAAATAAAAAAGCAGCCGTCATTGCTGTTGAAAGCCCAACCGCAACCTTTCAGTTGGATGATTTTTCGATGGCAAACATTGTCAGTGCTGCTATTTTTGGCGATGGAGCGGCTTGTGTTTTGTTGTCTTCTCATGAAGATGAAATTGGTCCGACCATTGTTGATGAGGCGATGTATCATTTTTATGATAAAGAAAACATGATGGGTTTTGAATTGACAAACAACGGATTGAAGATGGTTTTAGACATTGAAGTTCCGGAAACCATTGGCGAGCATTTTCCAGCTATAATTCATCCGTTCTTAGAAAAAAACGATATATCTATTGCTGACATCGACCATTTAATTTTTCATCCGGGGGGGAAAAAAATCGTACATTTAGTCGAAGATTTGTTTCTAGATTTAGGAAAAAACATCAATGAAACCAAAGAAGTTTTACGTTTATATGGTAATATGTCTAGTGCTACTGTATTGTATGTTTTAGAAGACATCATGAATAAAAATCCCTCGCAAGGCGAAAAAGGACTGATGTTAAGCTTCGGTCCCGGATTCACTGCACAACGAATTTTAGTAGAATGGTAAACGAATTTGAAAATACTTGGGCAATCATCCTTGGCGGAAGTTCCGGTTTAGGATTGGCTTCTGCTAAAAAGTTAGCCGAGAACGGAATGAATATTTGCATCATTCACAGAAATACTCGAATTGAATTACCTGAAATTGAACAAGAATTTGAGGAAATCAAGTCAAAAGGTGTTTCCTTCTTAAGTTTCAATTTGGATGCTTTGCAACCTGAAAAACGTCAAGAAATCATCAGTCAGATTAAATCAGAAATAGGTTCTGATAAAGTAAAATGCCTGATTCACAGCATCGCCAAAGGAAGTTTAAAAAGTATGACAGCTGAAAATTCCTTAACAAACGACGATTTTATATTAACCATTCATGCCATGGCAATTTCGCTACACGATTGGACAAAATCGATTTTTGACGCTGCGTTGTTTCATCAGGATGCAAGGATTATTTCGTTTACCAGTGAAGGAAGTTTAAAACCCATCCCAAATTATGGTGCCGTGAGTGCTGCCAAAGCAACATTAGAGGCGATTTCAAGACAAATTGCCGCTGAATTTGCGTCATTTGGCATCAAAAGTAATTGTATTCAGGCGGGTGTGACTGATACCAAATCGCTTCAATTGATTCCGAATAGTGAAAAAATTAAAGAAATTGCTATCAAACGAAATCCATTTAAACGCTTAACAACACCAGAAGATGTGGCCAATGTGGTTTATTTACTTTGTAAAGATGAAGCCAAATGGATTAACGGAACTATTATTAAAGTTGATGGTGGTGAAAGCCTTTAAAACCAAATTGCAATGAAAGAAACCGATTTAATTTTAAGTAAACTTCCTTATCAAAAACCGTTTCTTTTTGTGGATGAATTGCTTCAAATTGATGAAGATGGAGTAACAGGAACCTTTACATTTGATGAAAAGTTAGAATTTTATACAGGTCATTTTAAAGATAATCCAATTACGCCGGGTGTAATTTTAATCGAAACGATGGCTCAAATTGGCTTGGTTTGTTTGGGAATTTACCTGACATTCGATGAAAATTTTTCCAAAATTGCCTTTTCATCATCCGAAGTAGAATTTTTAAAACCGGTTTATCCAAACGAAAAAGTCACTGTAATTTCGGAAAAAGTCTATTTCCGTTTTGGAAAATTAAAATGTAAGGTTCGAATGTTGAATAGTCAAAATGAAGAAGTTTGTAATGGAACACTATCCGGAATAATTATAAAATAAAATGAAAAAACGCGTCGTCATCACCGGATTAGGAATTGTTGCACCCAATGGGGTTGGTATTGACAATTTTACAAACGCAATTAAAAATGGAATTTCCGGTATTACTCACGATGCAGAATTAGAACGACTACAATTTTCCTGTCAAATTGCCGGAAAACCAACTATTACCGAAGCAATCAAGCAACAGTATTTTACTGAGTTAGAACTCAGAAACTTCAATTCAACCGGAATTTTATATGGCGTTATTGCCGGAATGGAAGCTTGGAAAGATGCCGGTTTGCCTTTTGAAATCAATGAAAATCCAGATTGGGATAGCGGAACCATCTTTGGTTCAGGCACTTCAGGAATTGAAAAATTCAGAGAAAGCATTTATAAAATCGATGATTTTCAAACCCGACGATTAGGCAGTACGGTTGTGGCACAAACGATGAACAGTGGCGTGAGTGCGTATTTAGGAGGTAAATTAGGTCTAGGCAATCAAGTCTCAACCAATTCATCGGCTTGCATTACGGGAACAGAAAGTATTTTGATGGGTTACGACCGAATTATTTCCGGTCAAGCTAAACGAATGTTGGTGGGTAGCACCAGCGATAGCGGTCCGTATATTTGGGCAGGGTTTGATGCGATGAAAGTCTGTACCTTTAAACACAATCATTCGCCGGAAAAAGGGTCACGGCCAATGAGTGCATCAGCATCGGGATTTGTGCCGGGAAGCGGGGCTGGAGCCATGATTCTAGAAGAATTAGAGTCGGCTTTAGCCAGAAAAGCGACCATTTATGCAGAAGTGTTAGGCGGAAATAGCAACTCAGGCGGACAAAGAGGCGAAGGAACAATGACAGCTCCTAATTCGGTTGCAGTGCAAAAATGCATTCAAGACAGTTTGAAATTTACCGGACTACAATCAAATGAAATTGATTTGATTAATGGTCATTTGACAGCTACATCAAAAGATAGTTTAGAGATAATTAACTGGAGTGCAGCTTTAGGTTTAAGCAATGAAAAATTTCCTTATATCAATTCATTAAAATCATTGGTTGGACATTGTCTTTCTGCTTCCGGAAGTGTAGAAAGTGTGGCGGCTGTTTTGCAACTTAAGCACGGATTTATTGCACCAAATATCAATTGCGAAGATCTTCATCCTGAAATTAGTGCAACAATTGATTCTTCAAAAATCCCAAAAAAGTTAATTCACAAGGAATTAAATATTGTGATCAAAGCCAGTTTTGGATTTGGCGATGTAAATGCCTGTGTTGTTTTCAAAAAGTTCAAATAGGATGCTTATCTTAGTAAAAAAAATTACAATGAACAAATTAGAAATTATTGATCAACTAAAAACAGTTGTGAAACCTTATATTAAAAATCAAGAAGCTTTTGACAATCTGTCTGAAACTACTGATTTCATTAACGATTTAAAGATAAACTCAGCCAATTTAGTTGATGTTATTTTGGATATTGAAGAGGTTTTTGACATTGTGATAGACAATGCATCGATGGAGAAAATGCTCGATGTGAAATCGACTTTAGCCATCATCGAAACCAAATTAGCCGAAAAATGATTGGAAATGATGTCATTGATTTAGCATTAGCTCAAAAAGAGAGTAATTGGCGGCGCAAAGGCTATTTGGATAAAATTTTTACTTCAAACGAACAAAATTTTATTTTTTCTTCTGAAAATCAAACAATTATGGTTTGGACTTTATGGAGTAGGAAGGAAGCAGTGTACAAAATCATTCGGCAGCAAAATGGGCTTAGAGGCTTTTATCCTTTAAAAATTGAAAATTGCGACTTTGAAAACGGAATTGTTTGTTTTGAAGACGACGTTTTTTACGCAAAAACATCAATAATAGGCGAATGTATTCATACAATTGCATCTCAAAATCATTTGCATAATCAAATTATTGAAATTTCATCATCAGTTCAGCTATTTAAAAAAAATGAGATTCCTTACATCCTTGAGAATGGGAAGAAAGTTTGTATTTCAAAAAGTTACCACGGAAGGTATGAAAAAGTGATAAGAACTATTTAATAGCTAACCTTTTCTTCAACTTCAAAAAAACCAAAGCCGTAATAAAAGCATCGCCGGAAGCCGTGTGACGGTCACTTTTTTCTACTTTTAGGATTTTACAAAGTTCGTCTAAGCTAGAATGTTGATCTTCCTGTAAACCTTTAAATTTTTGATACATAGCATCCGTATCCATGCTGTCATTTTTGAGTTTTCCAACGTTTAATCGTTTGAGCGCTTGGTTAATCATTTCAATATCAAAATTCACGTTATGACCGACTAAGGTAGCATTTTTGATGAATTCTAAAAACCGAATGATGGCTTCTGCTTCTACAATTTTTTCTTCTTTTCCTTCTTTTAAAATTCCATGAATAAATGCAACTTCCGGTTTATAAAGTTCTTGTTTTAAAAAAAGTTCCAATGAATCATTCACCAATACTGAACTATCTATAACAGCCACTGCACCAATAGATAAAATCACATCTTTGCGATGATCTAATCCGGTCGTTTCACAATCAAAAACCACATATCGTTTTTGGTCGGAGACATTGGGTTTGTTTTCGAAAGTTTCGAGGTAATTCTCCCAAAATTTCGGATAATCTTTGCTCACTTTTTTTAACCAATCAAATACCATAACTTAAGTAAAATAAGTGAGTTGAAAACGATTTTTAATAGCATCTTGAATATCGCGAATAGGTTGAAAAGCGTTTTTAAGCTTTACTTTATCTGATTTCGATAACTCATTTAAATTCAAATACCTACCGCTATTACTGTTTAATAAACCCTCTTCGGTTCTAAAGAGCGAAAGCGTTGAAAAAGCGTCTGCACAACTTTCAAATAAGTCAACGTTTTGAGGTTCTAATTCGGCTAATTTTTTATAACGTAGGTATGTATTATTAATCCCTTTTATGTCTTGGCTTAAAACCAACAAACGAGCGGCATCTACCAATGGCATAATTGCCCTACTTTTTATATCGAAGGTATCTTTGTGTTCACCATCGTCTTCCACCAAAAACTGACGAAAAAAGCCTAATGGAGGTGGGTTTTTCAATGCATCCGTGCCTAAATACGCGAAAAATAATTGGTTATTATGTATGTTGGCAAAGATGTTTTCTGTAATCATATCAACTAATTTTTCATCGCCTACAATAAAATCATAATCAAAGAAAATGGAACACATTAAAATTCCTTTTTCGCCGGGTTTGTTAATCCACGAATTATATTGTTTATTCCAATCTGTAACCGATTTGCACCACATTGGATTGCTGGCCATCATTTCTGCCGGACAAAATTCATAACCCACTTTGTTGAGCGTTTTGGTAACTTTCTCGGCTAGTTCAAGGAAGTATTTTTTCACCTCGTCGTAGCGTTCTTCGTCCACATCTTCAAAAACTAATGCATTATCTTGGTCAGTCATCAACAATTGTTCTTTTCGACCTTGACTACCAATATTCATCCAAGCAAATCGAGTAGGGGGTTGCTGCTCCATTTTTTCAATAGCTAATTCTACAGCCCTTTTTGTAATGGCGATATTTATCTCACCAACGATACTTGAAATATGTTGAATAGGAATATTTTTATCTATCGAATTCTGAATCAAATCATTCAGTTTCTCCCGAACGGCTTTTAACTCTTTAGAGCGAGTTGCCCGTTTGGTTTGTTTAAGCAAAACACCGGGATTATTGGCTTGTGCTAACACAACATCATGTTCAGAAATGATACCCATAATTTTGGATTTATTCGTTCCGTCAACCGTAACACATAGATGGCCGACGTTATGTTTGAGCATCATCATTTGGGTTTCGGCGATTGAGATGTTTTCTGCTACCGTAATAACGGGAGAGGACATGATTTGATCTACCATAATATCAATAGGAAAGAGGCCTGTGGCAATTTTTGAACGCAAATCTTTGTCGGTTACAATTCCAACCGGAAGATTATTGTCTTGAATAATTACACTGCCTATCTTACTATTTGTCATGGTTTTAGCCACTAATTTCACACTGTCTTTTCTGGAAGCAGTAATTGGATTTTTGGTATAGGAAATGGGTTGAAAATATTGAATTTCAGAATTTTGATCGGTATAGATTACGTTTTCAGAAATCAATTTTCCTTTGTTTTCTTTATCATAAGGATTTCGCGTATTGGACGCAAAACTTTCTAGCAAAAAGTTTAAAACATCCGCATTTTGGCTCACATATGGTTTAAAAACATCAATTGGAATGGCGTATAAAAGACTTTCTTCGCGGGCTTTGGCGGTCATTAAATAATTATCTTTGGCAAAAAATGGACGAAGACCCAGAATATCGCCTTCATCACATTTATCAATTAAAGCTTCTTCTGCGTCGGATGTAACGGAAAGTCCGATAGCACCTTCCTTAACCACATAAAAAAAAGGATGCGTTTTATCACCAATTTTGAATAAAATATGATTTTTTTCAACATGAACGACTTGAATTTCTTTTGAAATTCCGACCAATTCAGCGTAGGTAAGACTAAAAAAAGGAGGAAAATTTTTCAGGAAATCAGCTATTCGTTCAGCAATTGAGTTTTTCATACCATCATTAATTACAGTTATAAAGTTACATAAATTCTAAGCGTAGATTCAAATTTACAAACAGATTTATTAACTTTATCAAAAATAGAATAGTATGCAAAATAAAAAATTTATTTTGATTTTAGGATTCCTGTTAGGATGGTTTTCATTGATTACTCAATTCATAATCATGATTCAAAATAGAGAAGATGGTGTCTTTGATACTATTGTTCGATTTTTTACTTTTTTTACGATATTGTCAAATATTTTAGTGTTGATGTGTTTTACATCAAACTTATTTAATTCTTCTTCCTTTTTTAAATCGTATAAAGTACACACAGCCATTGCGGTTTACATTAGTATTGTAGCCATAATCTATAATATTATTTTACGTTTTATTTGGGATCCAACCGGTTTGCAGCGAATTGTTGATGAATTGTTACATGTTGTAAATCCGATACTATTTGTACTGTATTGGTTTATGGCTAAAAACAAAATTTCTATCTCGTATAAATTCATTTTTAAAATTTTAATTTTTCCGATACTCTATTTAATTACAGTTTTATTGATTGGAAATTATTCAAATCACTATCCATATCCGTTTTTGGATATAAATGCAATAGGTTGTACGCGTGTAGTAATAAACAGTATGGGAATAGCGTTGGCATTTCTTCTTGTGTCATTACTAGTTGTATTTATCAGTAATAGAAGGATTTGAGGTCCTTTTACAAAATACTCTATTTTACATAATATAAATTATAGTTTAAAATATACTATTAATTTTTATTACTACCTGTCTATTATTAAAACAAAATTGAATACTAAATAACTCATTTTTAAACCTGACATCTACCTCAAAAAAGTGTTCAAATTTTAGGACGAAAATAGTTAGTGCTTGCAGTAATAAAAGTACAAAAAATGACTAAAAAATTATTCAAATTTTCAAAACAAGAAAAAATCAAATCTTCAACGTAATCATTTTCTTAAATCGTTGATAACTAGAGCTTCATAATTCTCACAAATTTTGAAAAAAGTGATTCAAAACTTACATAAAATTTTAATTATTTATCATCTTAATCTTATATAATTTCACAAAACATGCATTTTATCGATTTTTAAGGTTTTTTATTAACGTATTTCATCGGTAAAAAAGCACATTTCATCTATATTTGAACTCATAATACAATGAGCCACAACATTGTATTATACTAATAAAACTAAAACGTTTAATCCGCTAACCCAAATTTAGCACAAAACTAACCTACTACTATGAGAAAAGTTTTTACCTTTTTTGGTGCCCTTCTGTTTATTTACGGCGGTGCACAGACAACGACAGTAACCTATACTGCTTCGAGTGCGAACTTTCCGAATCCTGAACGTGGATTTTATAAGTACAGTGACACACAGTCTTCCTCTACGAATGGTTATAATCTTTTGAATCAATCTTCATTGACAAACTTTCGTGTAAATCAAAACATTACATTGGTTTTTCGGTATTTTTATTTAAATGATTATGTCAATACTCCCATTCCACAATCTTATTTAGATAATATGCAAACGGATTTTAATCGCATTCGAAATGCCGGATTAAAAAGTGTGATTCGTTTTGCCTATTCAGACGATTATGGCGATGGTGTTGTTTTAGATGCAACAAAAGCCAGAATGCTGGAACATATTAATCAAATCAGACCGTTATTGATTGCTAATGCAGACGTTATAGCAGTGATGCAAGCCGGATTTATTGGAGCTTGGGGTGAATGGTATTATACTGATCAAGCAGAATTTGGTGGTTGGGGTTATAATCAAACCAGTTTAACATCGGCCAATTATGCTCACAGAAAAAATATCACGGATGCCATTTTAAGTGCTTTACCAAACACAAGAGCAGTTCAAATTCGTTATCCGAAAATGAAACAACAAATGTATAATACACCTACTCCTCTCCCACCAAGTCAAGCATTTTCAAATTCAAGTTTGGCCAGAATTGGTCATCATAATGATTGCTTTTTATCCAGTAATACTGATGTAGGGACCTATTCAAATGTAAATACAGAATATCCTTATTTGGATCAAGAAACGCAATTTGTTCCTATGGGAGGAGAAACATGTGCCGTATTTGAGTCGAGAACAAATTGTGAAACCGCTCAATTTGAAATGGCTAAATTCCATTGGTCCTACCTTAATTTAGATTATCATCCAAGTGTCATTAACGGTTGGCAAACAGGCGATTGTTACCAAGAAATTCAAAAAAATCTTGGGTATCGTTTTCAACTAACCAGTGCTGTTTTGCCTCAAAGTATTGCATTGAATAATCAATTATCTGTTACGTTAAATATAAATAACGTAGGATATGCTGCCCCTTTTAATGAGCGATATGCCTATATTGTTTTAAAAAACACAGCAACTAATGAAGTTTTCCCAATTATGTTGGATTCTGACCCAAGAAGTTGGCAAGGTGAAGTTACTATTTCAGAAAATCTGACTTTGCCTGAAGGAATTATTCCGGGTGATTATGATCTGTTTTTGCATTTACCAGATGCCTATGCTTCGTTAGCAAACAGACCGGAGTATGCCATTCGATTTGCAAATACTAATATGTGGGAATCTTCAACGGGCTACAACCGCCTGGACCATAAAATAGAAATCACTCAAACTCTTGGTATTGCTGACAATAATCGTTTAAAAGTAGTGTTACATCCTGTACCAGCTGATAGCGAATTAACTGTAGAAATGGATGCTGCTTCTGAATATAATTTTCAAATCTACAATTCGTTAGGTCAACAAATAAAATTAAATGCAACTCATAACGGAAATAAAGTAAGTTTTGATACGCAAGTTCTATCCAATGGAGTTTATATCATTCAGTTTAATAATGGGGAAATCAATGATTCCCGACGATTTATTGTAAAACACTAAAATAAAATTCATGTTTTTTATAAATGATGAAGTACAGAAAATGTACTTCATCATTTTTTTATCTAGTCCGATTCTTTTCTTTAAAACTATGTTTTAAACCAAATTGTATGGAATTAGAATAGAATTTTTCTTGATTAAACACTTCAAAACCAGCGACTAAAGCAGTATAATTAAATAATCGATAGGAAACCGTTCCTGAAAATCGTTGAAAAACCTCTGCATAGTCATCAAAAAAGTAAGCAGCTTCTAGCTTTGCTTTAAAATCATTTGCCTCCAAACCATAGTTAAAACTTAGTCCTCCTCCACCGAATAAGCGGCCGTCTAGCATCCAATACGGATAGCCATCACTTAAATCGGCTGAACCAGTTTGAATGGAATATTCTAAAAACGGTATAAATTTTGATTTTTTAGGTTCTCCATCATCCCATCCAACCCGAAGCGTTGCAGAGATATCAATATTATTATCGGTTACAAAATCGGTGTTATCCTTACTTTTTGTGTAATAATTCGATTCAATTCCCAATGTAGCGTTAATTTTCTTCATAAAGTAAACACTTTGGTACAGAACCGATTGAACATGGTAAATTTCTTTAGCATGTCCGGGAGCGGTTTGAACCGGAAATACATTTACTTGTGCCGAGCTGAAGTTTTTCTTGAATGTTTTGTTTACACCTGCTCCAAACTGAAAATAGGTGTTTTCAAAATTATCCATTTCAAACCTTATTCTAGACCAATATTGATATTTTTCGTATGAAAAAGGGTTTTTATATTGGTATTCTACCCCATAAACTCTGGTAAATATATTATCATCCGAAATTATCAATTGTTCATTTTCATTTCTATTTGCGGGGCGTGGAAAAATTATAATTGTATCAACAGTAGAACGAATTAATGGGAAAAATTCAGAGTACGTCGCAGCAAATCGATGAAGGTTCTTTTTTGTATCATAAAAATTATAGGAATGTCTTGTTGTTAACAAAGCCATTCGGTCACGATTGGTTTGAATTTCATTTTCAGATTCTATGAAATTACCATATTTTAATCGGTTGGTTTTGGTAACAGCCAATCTAACATTGTCAAAAAACAATGCTTGATAATTGGCTAATAAATCTTGTTGTAAAAACTCATCTTGATAAACAACATCAGCATTTAATGATTTTCTGAGTGATTCTTTTTCTTTTGATTCAGGAAGTTCACTGGCAAGAATCCATGCTTCTTTAAACTTACCCATATCATGGTAGTAATTTGCCATCAACGCTTTTGTTTTATAATCGTGTAGATTATTTTCAATATAATTTTTATATTCATTAACAAGACTTTCATATTGTTTCAACTGAAAAAGCCATTCCATTTTGTTGGCAATATCAATTTCATTACTATAAAACGACCAATCATAGGCTTTTTGATAATTTTTTTCATTAGCATAAAGCCAAGTAATATTAGTTGCCAATTCACGATACTCCTCGGACGGGTCAATTTTTTCTAATTCTACTAAAGCTGCTTGTGGTTCATACCATAATAAATGTTGCAAATAATTAAAAAAACTTTGTTTGCCGGTATCAACACTTAAAAGTGCAATTAACGCTTGTTTTATTTTTTCTTTATTTTCGGGTGTGTTAAAATTGGCTACATAATTGTTTAATAAATCCTTGTCCCTTGGGTTCACCAACAATTGAGCGTTTATCCATTTTTCCATTACTAAATCATTTGGATAGCCAATCAGCTTTTCTAACTCCACCGAATACATTACATTTTCAATAGTGGGATATTTAGCACAGTGTTGCTCAAGCATTTTCCATACCTCGTCTCCTTTATTATCCCAAGACATATATTCAGCATATTGATTCCAAGTTGGGTAATCAATTATTGATTCTGAGAGCATTCGTTGTTTTAATGCCGCTTTTTCTAACCGAATTTGCTCTTCATAATTTTGATTATTTTCTTCACCTTTTTCAAATTCTCTTACTTTAGAGGCATACGCATAATAATCATTTTTAACTTTACTGTAGATAAAGTCTAATTCTTTGTCTTTATATTCGCGGTAATCTTTGATGTTAATGATAGGTTCATTGGTGTAAACAGAGTACAAATAACCATTTAAGTACTTTGTTTTAGAATAGATTACCGCAATTGATTTTAACTGAAGTTCAATGTTTTCGGAATTTTCATCAGAACCGTATAAAAACCAATATTGGCTGTTTGAGAGCGAATTTTCCGGGTTTAATTCTTCTACAATGTATTTCCCATCATACGTTTTGTGGTTAAATTTTGAGGCTCTCCAATCCAATGCAATAAAACCACCTTCGCCTGCATTTAAAAAACGAGATTGAGGAAAAGCCATTGTAAACTCTTTTAGGTATTTATCAAATTGGTTGAATAAACCTCCCGGTTTTCCATTTGTTTTTTTCCAGCCTAATCCTTTTGCATTTCGCAATTCAAAATCACCGGCACTTTTATTAAATGGACTCGGAATTTGATACACATCATCAGGATGAACAAAATGATTCCAAATTCCGGTATACAAGTACAGCGATTGAATGTTGTATTTTGAATTATTATCAATTTCAAAACCGCTGGAAATTCTGGGATAATCAAACATCCCGTGGTGATAGGGATCAAAATCAAATTCACGATTTCCTCCATCATACGTTTCTCCCAAATACAAACTGCACATAAAACTAATGGAAGGTAGACCTTCTTTGAGCCTTTTTAACCCCATTTGATCAATATAATTGGATGGTGGAACATACGAAATAGGTAAATCACCGAAGTTACTTACTTTCCATTTTTTTTGAACACCTTCTAATGCTGTCACAATGAATTCCGGTTTTTTCCAATCTCGTTTAATAAGAGAAACGTGATTATAACCATGAAATCCTAACTCATGTCCGGTTTTAATACAATCCCTCATTAGCCAACTACTAACGGGTTCTACTTTACCATCATTGGAAACTTTTTTAGCATCCCATTGACTAAAAAGAAATGGGGGTTCTGTTTTTACATTATAATCAAAAGCCGGAATTGCGGTGTAGCTCATTTGGTATTTTTTAGCTAAATCCTTCATGTCTGGCCACCAAACTTTTCTAACGAAATCAGAGATAGAAAGATTCATTTCTGATTTAATAGGTTCCATTTTTGTATCATACAAAGGTGAAGGAAAGTCGTCCAAAAAAATAGTGCTAGTGTTTGCGATTGGGTACGGAATGCCTTCTAAACCTATCATAACTCCTGAAAACAGTAATCCTCTATCCATTTTTTCAAATTCAAAGGTAGAATTCAAATTGATGACCCTCCCCTTTCCAATTTTATTTTCCAAAATGGTGGGAAATGATGCGTTATTAATCGCCGTGGCATGAACTTTTATTTTTGACATATCAAAATTTTCACCGCTCATTCCAAAATGAATGATTGATTCTCGGGAAGAAGTTCCTGCTAAAGTTGGTAAAAAGTTTTCTTTGAAATTAATTCCAAACGAAGTTACATCGGTTAAATAATCTGAATTTATTTTCATTCCAATCATAAAACCAAAACGTTTATCATCGCAGGCAAATGGTAGATAAAGTGTTCCACCATCTGAAACGAATTTTAAAATTTTAGCCACCGATTCATCCGTTAGCTTTTTTGTTTCTAATACACACAAAACACGGGTTGAAGGAGCAATTTCTAAATTTGCATTCCAAGCCTTAATGTTGATGTTCTTAAATGGAATTTTAGTATAATTGGAGACCTTTTTGAGGTGATTACTGTATTTCACGCTCATCGGGTTTTCAAAATCTACAATGTATTCAACCAAAGGAGGAAGATTCAAGTCGGTGTCTGAGTAGTGTTTTAATACACCGTTTTTTCCGGCTTGATCCTTAGAAAATAAATCAATATTATCTGGATTCATTATTGCATCAAAGTCGGCACAGCTTGAAAAAATCAACACAATTGCCAGCAGGCAGTGTATCAATATTCTATTTAGGATAGCACGGTTTTTCATACTTAATAGATTAGGTCATCAATCTTACTTGATTTGGGTTCGTTTACAATTTCGTACACGTTAACGTAAGGGCTTTCATAATACAAAGAGACTGTTCTTCCTCTTTTTTCAAGTGTGTTGATGTGTTCTTTTAAAAGGGGTTCTAATTGATTTTGATCAGCAAAATGATTTTCGGTTTCCGTATTGTCATGATATACAAAAACTAAAACGCTTTTGGGAATTACATATTGAGGATTTTCAACAAAGAATTTGGGTTTCTTTCTATTGTGATGATAAATTGAATCACTTTCTAAGTAACTGAATAAAAAATCTTCGTAGTTAATAAAGAAATGTTTATTAATACTCATCGTTTGAGCAATATTGTCATTTACAACAGCATAACTATGAGGGAAAAATTCATGTAGGATTTTATCATAAGCATCTAAAACCATTCGAGGTGTTTTGTCTGAGGTCTTTATATCGCTTAATGGCTTTATTTGGGAGTAAATTATTCCGCCAAAGGCTAACAATGAAACGGCCACAGCAATTGGCATTTTGAAGCGAATCACTTTTTTATAGAGCGGAAATAGTATTCGTAACAAAACAGCAGTTGTAATTCCGAAACAAATTGGAATAAAAACTGAAAGTGCTAACCGCAACAAATCGGAATCAATCCACTCCACTTTTAGAAAACTTAGTGTAACTAAAAGATTAAAATAAAGCATAAAAACTAGCGATGGTCTCCATTGTTCTTTTTTAAACCAAATTAAAAAAGGTAAAATGACAATACTGAATAATGAACCATATTGATAGTACTTCAGTAATTCATCAAACGGAATAATCAAATTTGGCATATAGGTAAATGAAGTGACCGAAATCAAACTTGATTGCAAGAATATTAAAAAATCATTTTGATAAAATTCACAGATGAAGTAGTAGGTTACCAAAACAGAAGCTGTGCCTGTTAGATAAGCAGCAAGAGCAATCCACTTATAAGAAAGAAAGTTTTTATTTACAAACACTAATGCAATTACAAAAAATGGAGGAATTAAAATTAATAAGGTAAACAAATCGATTAATCCAATGGAAAAAAAACAGATTACTAAACTGCTAAAGAAATTGGTCTTTTTAAAATTAATTACATCTGGTTTCAAAATATAAACCATACAAGGAATAGCAAAGGTTAACGCCATTAAAACCGGTTCGTTTTGGAGTAAATAATGAATTTCAATTGGTGAAAAGGTATACAAAAAAACATAGGTAAGAAAAGCAATCATCGGAGCTAAAATTCGGGACGGCGTGATTTTACGTATTGTCCAAAACACAATAAGACTCAATAATATATCTTCTAATATTGCTAAACTTTGCAAACCAACCTCGGGACTCACGTCAACTAGTTTAGAATATAAATTGCTAATTGCGAGTTCACCTTCTACAGAAACGGTGCCATTGAACCAAATGTCTTCATCAAAAAGCAGTACTTCATTCAAATTGGCTATCCATAAATCAGAAAGTAGGTAGGTGTCGTAACTGTAAAAGAAATACCTACCAACAAAAGCTGACACAATTAAAACTAATGTTGCATAAAAAATAAAGACTCTATCGTCTATTAACTTTTTAGGTTTTTCTAATTGAACGAGATCTCGTAGTGGTTTTTTGTTTTCATTATCTTTTAAAAATTCAAAAAAACGAATCTTTGATATTTCTTTGAAAAAGCGTACGGGGTTTTTAAAATTTTTAATTCCAATCACATCAACTACTATGATAAATAACATGATTAAAACATAATTAATTAAGCTGTAAACACTACATTGAATCAGTACAAAAATGATGACTAACGATAAGCTACCGTATTTAAACCACTCATTAACAATAAATTGCAATAAGTTATGACTGTATTCACGCTTAACCAACTTGTTGTTGCAGTAGTATAAAAACATAAGCAAGAAAACGAGCCGAATGAATCCTATTAATATGGAGCTGGAAAGTATCATGTTTATTTTGAGAAATCGGGAATAGCTTGTAAATCTATTTTACCGATAAAATACTCGAAGTTGGTTGAAGATAATCGTTTAATGATCTGATCATAAAGCAGCTTGTTGTCTGCATACTCTATAAGTAAAACAGGTATTTTATAGGTAGTGCTTAATTTTTTAATATTCTTTAATCGTTCCAAAAAATCACTGTTTTCGCGAAGTTTGTACAAGTTATCGATGAAGCTGAAATCTGTTGCTACCGATTCAAACAAGATGGAATCTATAAAGTTCTTGGTATCAGGAATTAATTCTAAGCCTGAATTTTGAACCAAAGTATGATTAGGATATGTTTTTTTTATTCTCTTGATTAATTCAATCAAATCATTTCGTTGTGAAAATTGAGGTCCGAAAGAGGAAAAATTATCTATATTGTCTAGAAATAATCCATCAAATCCTTTGTCTAACACTTTTTTTATTAATGACATTAAAACAACGGGTGTTGATTTGTCTTTTAAGTTTAAATAATAACTATTCCAATTATTGTTTTTTCCTAATGTTCTGTTTTTTAGTAAATTATAATGGATTGCATTACTATTTACTTCACCTAAACTAATGTAGGCTAAAACATTCTTATTATTCTTTTTAAGTAAGGATATTTCTTCTTTCTTAAAGTTTTTTTCTTCTAATATGACGTAATTATAGCCTTTAATTTTAACGGGGTCTAATTTGCCATAGCACACCAATACAGTGCTCTTGTTTACAGAATTACTGAAAACAGGTGCAGAAAGTAGCGACGGCAAAAGCCATAAAAACAAATTAAAACGACGCATAATAATGATAATCTAATTTTTTAAAAAAACGAAAAATGTGTTTTAATGTGTAGAACATAAAAAATAGTGCTCCCGCCAACATGCCCACTACGCTGTATTCAAAACTCACAAACCGACTGAGAATAAAACCAATGGTAAGGTTAATAACCATTGCATAAATAATACCTTTAAGTGGTTGTTCTGTTTGACCTAAAGTAAACAAATATAATGTATTGAGCATTCCCCAAGCTAAAAAGAAGTAACCTATACCTCCAAAAATAGTGACTTTTACACTTAAATCTTCTAGTTCCTCATGAAACTGTCCTTTGTATCCCCAAGAAGCGAACATCAATTGGTAGATAATTACAAAAATAACCGCTGCTGTTATGAGTAGAATAAGTATATTTTGCCAATATATTTTATGTAATTCTTTATTAAAAAGTTTAGAATTTTCAAATTGAACTAACTTTTGGGTGATATCTAAAAAGCGAGTGAATGAAGCAATACTAAATTCTAACACACCGGAAAGCAATAAAAAAACCAAAATTGCCATATCCATGCCAAGTTCATAATCTTTTTCAAAATATACCATAAATGGAAGTTGACCTTCTGCCGTAGTGGACCATGCCAAGATTCTATCGATAAATATAAAAAGGTAAATGCAAATTCCGTATAAAAAATACCGGTGATTTTGATAAATAAACACGGATGTTTTGATATTTAATTCAGCTTTTGGCGGATGTTTTTTTAATAAATTTCTAAAGAAAAAATACAAATACGTTTTGGCAGAAATGATAGCAACACTAATTCCAAACCAATGCGTGTAATAAATCGAAAGCGACGAATATTTGTTTAACAGCACGGTTACCATTGTCCCTAAAATAACAGCAATAGTTATCATCCATCGTTGTCTGATTGTGTGTAATGGTGCTAAAACTAAAAGCAAAAGACCAATTAAAAAAGCATAAGCAAATATGATAAAAAATACTTTGTAGGGGTAAATATGAATGAAGGAATTAACAAAAAGTATTACTGCAAAAACTATAAACAGTGTTTTGATTCCTAATTTTAAGAGGTAATCAATTGTTTTTTTAGTCATCGAATAGTCAAGGTAGTTCCAATAAAATGACGCTTGTCTACCAATAACTTGAACAAAACCGCCAGTGGAAACAATCCCAATAATTACACCCAATACAACTGCTGTGGATTGCAAGTGATTAAAATTTACATGTGTCCACAACGAATAACCAAAAACAACGATAGCTGCAATTTGAAGGAAAACCGGAAGAAGATGAAAAATACCCAAAGGATAATACTGTGCAAAGATTTTTGCTTTTACGACCATGTAGTCAGAAAGCTGAATTGTCTCAGGATTAGTCTCCAAGTATTCGCGTTGTTTGACATTCAAACTTTCTTTATGTTCCAAAGACGTTGTTAGTTGTCTGTAAACATAATTTGCTAAATCTTGAATGTCTGAAACACCATAATCAGTTTCTGTATCAATATCTCTAATACCAAAAGATTCTATAGTAGCGGCTACAACTCTGCTGCTAACCGGTTTGCCTATTTTATCTTTTACATTATTGATTAATACTTTTATATTTTCACTATGCTTTTCCATTTTGCATTAGTAGAACACATACATTCTATTTTTTGGTTAGGTTTGGGTTTTGGCGTAAATTTGGGTGGGTTTTTAGGAGGCTTTTACTGTTTCTATTTCATTGAAAGATTCAATTAGTATTGGCATTTGTACTTCTTTAACTTCACGAGTAATGACTCTTTCATAGACTTCTTCATACGCGTTGATAAATTTTCCAATGGTAAAATTGTCTATTACTTTTTTTCTGGCATTAATGCCCATTTGCTCTCTTAATGCTTGGTTTTTAAGAAGCTCCACTACCCTATTTCCGATATCTTCGGCATCTTTTGGTTTACAAATGTAACCGCAAGAGTTATCTAAAGCTTCTGTCACTCCTCCAACATCCGTTGCAATAACAGGAATTCCACAACTCATTGATTCTAATACTGTATAAGGAAAACCTTCAGATATAGAGGTTAGTATTGATATATCTCCTTCACAAAACAATTCACTTGGATTTTCATGATAACCAGCTAATTTGAAGTTATCTCTCAAATCTAATTCTTCGATCAAACGTTCACATTCTGCAGTATATTCAGGAACAGCATTGTTGTCTCCATAAACCAGATATTGAATATTCGGAATTTGGCGTTTGGCTACTTCGCACGATTTTATCATCGTAACTATATCTTTCAAATCAAAAATACGAGCAGCAGCCACCACTGTTGGAATATCTTTTAAATGTTCCGGTTTTGGTGCTGGTTTAAATAGGTTGTGATCTATTCCGTTATATATAATTTCAATTTTTTCAGGGTCGGCTCCATATAATTTTTCCCACTTAATATTGAATTTATTAACAGACAAGATTCTGTCCGCTTTGTAATAAACCAATTCAGTAACACATTCAGAAAATTTAATTAACATCTTTTTGAGGAAAAACGAATATTCTGATGAATTGATTGCCAACAAACGCTCACGAATAAAAACACCATGCTCGGTTACAATCATTGGCGTTCCATATTTATATTTTAAAACCAAAGCAGGAATGACTGGGAAACCTGACAATGTTAGATGAGAAACGTCAACTCTTGGCACATCAACAGATAATGGAATCAGAAAACGGTAAATCCATCGCATACCTGAAGTTAAATCATACAAAAATACTTTTTCATTTTCTTGCTCTGAATTCAAATCAGAAACCATGTAACAAAATGTCCGCCAAACAGGCTCGCTTTTCATCGTTTTTTTGTAATCGTGCTTTTGAAAATAACGCCACATTTTTTGGATGGTTCCGTCAAAAGCCCGAACATCTCTATTATCGGAGAAAATATGTCTGAGTAAATCTTGAAAAATAGGAATAAAAACCTGATTGATTTTATCTATATCGTTTTTCTCTTTTTGAGAAATAATTTTATAGTATTTTTTGCCATAATCAATCATCTCTTGTGGTTCCATTGGTGACCATAATGGAACTTGAATAAGGCTTTTAACGTTTTCGCTTAATTTGTATTTAGATTTGGACTCAAATTCAGCGTTAATAGAATAAAGCGTAAAATTTGAATTTTTCACTTCATTACAAAGCATGTGTGCCCAAGTAGAAACGCCACCGCCGTTGAAAGGATAAGTCCCTTCTAAAATCAACATTACATCGTGCTTTTTGTTCATAACATTTAGATAATAAGATTCCTCTCGTCAATGAATCTGCCTTTGCAGAACCAGACAATTTGGTGCACTTTAACAATCTTAGGGTGGTTCTGTGGTATTTTTTGGAATGCCGGCTTTTGGAGACGACTTCAAAAAAGTTTTTTAACTTTTTGTAAAGTATATTAACAAATAATTAATAGACTTTACGTGGTTAAAATACTATTCAAAGGTAGAATTAAATCTAAATAGCACAAAATAAATACGTTGAAATCTGTTGAAAACACTGATTTTGTCGACGAAATGCATAGTGCTCTAGATGAGTAACTTATATTGCCGATTAACGGCAAAATAAATTTACTTCTAAATAAAATTAAGAAAGAATTTAACAAGTAAAAAAGTAAGAATTATTCTTCAGAAAAGAGTTTTTCTCTAAATTTTCGACCAATTGCAACTGAAAGTCGTGTTTTGTAATCTTCAATTAACCATTCTTTATAGTTTTTTGTAGAGTGGCTCAAACAATTGGCAAAATGTCTTACTCTACTTTCAATATCATCGGCTAATTCTTTGGCTAAAAGCTTAGCTTCAACCAACGTTTCTGTATTATCAACACACATGGAAGCATGGTGGTTAATTGATTTTTCAACCACTACTTTTGGACGTAAATTATTAGCCAAAGCAATTCGATATTCTGACTCTACATCAAAGTCAATATCCGCCGTTTTGCTAAATTTAGCTCTGAGCTCAGCCGGCATATTATAAAAGAAATTTAATTCAATTTCTGCATCACCTTTTAGATTGTGAATGTATTGTTCCGGGTATTTAAAAATATGCTGCCAATCCAGTTTATCAGTCCATAGTCCAAATCGGGCAGCATTGTTTCCCAAATCGATGATTGTAAAATCATCTTTATTGGGCAGTTTTCGCGAACCTCGACCGATCATCTGAAAATACAATGTGAGCGATTTTGTAGCACGATTAAGAATAATTGATTCAACGGTAGGTTCATCAAAACCTGTCGTTAGAATTCCAACGGAGGTTAAAATTGCATTGGGTGTTTCTTTAAACCATTTTAAAATATCTTTTCGTTCCTCGTTTGAATTCGTATTATCCAAATGTTTGATGTTCTTGAATCCTGCTTCTTTAAAAACATCTAAAACACCCAATGAAGTGATAATTCCATTATTAAAAATTAGCGTTTTTTTACCAAGACAATGAGCGGTGTAGGCATGAATCAATTTCTCCTGCATCGCCATATTGGTATAGAGTTCGTCTGATGATTTTACCGTATAATCACCATTTATACCGATCTTTAGTGAAGTTAAACCAACGTCATAACTATAGGTTGTTGCTTTGGCTAGGTAACCCTTGTCAATTAATGAACCAATACTATTTCCAACAATAAGTTCCTGATAATTTTCATTCATCGGAAGCTTAATATTTGAACTTAAGGGCGTGGCCGTCACACCAAGAAAAAACGTATTTTTAAATGCGTGAAATAGTTTTCGAAAGGAATTAAAATGAGCTTCATCGATAATTAATAACCCAACATTATCAATAAGTAATTTTTCATCATTCAAACGATTCTTGAGTGTTTCAACCATCGCTACAAAACACGAGTATTCACTTTGATCGGGTAATTCTTTAACAATACTGTTGATGATTTTATTTTTGACATCAAAGCCTTTCAGCATTTTAGAGGTTTGTTTGCACAATTCAATTCGATGCGTTAAAACCACAACTTTTTTATCATATTTTTCAAGATAGCGTCTGGTTATTTCAGAAAATATAACGGTTTTTCCTCCTCCTGTGGGCAATTGATAAAGCAAATGATAGTTGTGAGGAGCAGTTTCAATTTTATCAAAAATCAAATCTATATCACCTAATTGATAGCTATAAAGCTTTTTTTTCTCCTCAATTTCAAGTAGTATATCTTTTTTTGACATTTCTAAAATTTAAATAATCAATTTTTGCAAAAATAAGCAGATAAAGTCCCACTATTCCATTTAAGGCAGATTAATTTTAAAAAACTTAATAAATTAAAGTCTAAAGGTTAAATTTTACACAAAATTAAGTAATAATAATTGTCAGGAGATTCCAATTCAATGAATATTCTTAATTTTACACTCCTTTTCAGAAAGCCTTTAGAAAGAATATGAAGTATAAAATAAAAATCACTCCTATTGATAGATGGGTTATTGATCCGGTAAATCGTTTTATTGGAAAATCAACTACAGGAGGAATAGTTTTATTTCTGTCCGCCGTTATTGCTTTAATATTAGCAAATTCTCCATGGAAAGATGCTTATCACAACATTTGGGAACATAAAATAAGTTTTGGTATTGATAGTAATTTTATGTTAGACAAAACACTACACCATTGGATAAATGACGGATTGATGGCTGTTTTTTTCTTTGTAGTGGGTTTGGAATTGAAACGTGAAATTATTGGTGGTGAATTATCTAATCCCAGGAAAGCTATATTACCAATAGTCGCTGGCTTTGGTGGTATGTTTTTTCCTGCCGTCATTTACCTATTATTTAATCCAACCGGTGAAGCTCACAGTGGCTGGGGAATTCCCATGGCAACTGATATTGCTTTTGCTTTGGGTGTTTTATTTTTATTAGGCAAAAGAGTTCCGGTCTCGTTGAAAGTCTTTTTAACGGTGTTAGCCATAGCTGATGATTTAGGAGCAGTTCTTGTAATTGCGTTTTTTTACACATCTGACATTTCATTCTCAAGTTTGATCGTAGGTTCAGTTTTTATGCTTTTGCTTATCGCCTCAAATTTATTAGGAGTTCGAAATACATTTTACTATGGTATCTTGGGTGTTGCTGGAGTTTGGCTGGCGTTTTTGATGTCTGGAGTACATGCTACAATTGCGGGAGTTCTCGCTGCATTTACTATACCGGCAAACGTTAAAGTAGATGAAATTGGATTTATAGCAAAAATGAAAGATTATTTAAATAAGTTCAAGCATGCGGATCCAAATGGAGTTCCAACTGTTACACCGGAACAACTGCATATTTTAGAAGACATGCGAACATTATCTAAACAAGCAATGACTCCGCTACAACGTTTAGAACACGGAATGCACCCTTTTGTTACCTACGTAGTTATGCCTATTTTTGCCTTAGCAAATGCTGGAGTCACGATTACCTCCGATTCTACAAGTTCAGGAATGAGTTTTGTAGCATTAGGTGTGATTTTTGGTTTATTAGTTGGTAAATTTATTGGTATTGTAGGGGTTTCATCTCTATTAATTAAGTTAAACATCGCTCCACTTCCTGAAGGAATGACTATCAAACATTTAATTGGTGTTGGTTTTTTAGCCTCCATTGGATTTACTATGTCATTGTTTATAGCCAATTTGGCATTTAAAAACCAAATGTTAATTCAACAAGCAAAAATGGGAATTTTAATAGCGTCATTAATTGGCGGTTTATTAGGATTTTTCTTTTTGTATTTCAGCACAAAAAAATCTGCAGTAAAAATCACAGAAGCAAATATACATTAACCATGCAACGCGAGAAAATTAAAAAAAACAGATGGAAGCAACTTCACATGTATTATACCTATACCGGTTTTTACAAATTTATTCGTGATGGATTAAAAAGTGCTTTTCTGCCTACTGCTCTAATTGTTGGGGCATTATTCTATGTGCATTATTATGTAATAAATATCAACGATGCTCTAACATTGTTGACACAACGCTATAGTGATTTAACAATCTTCTCTGTATTTTTTGCTTCAGAATCAATTCTGGGTTTACTTCCACCGGACATTTGGATTGCTTGGACAAAAAATACCGACTACCCTATTCTTTACCTAGCTCTTTTAGCAATTTTGTCCTATTTAGGTGGTGTTGTATCCTATTTATTGGGTAAAGCAATGTTAATAATTCCTGCAGTTAATAATTTTATGTTTAATAAAATGAGTAAACACATTGCCAACATGCGAAAATGGGGAGGTTTGTTAATTGCCGTTGGTGCTCTTTTGCCACTTCCTTTTGCAATGGCTGCCATGGCGGCAGGGATGATAAAATTTAATTTTAAGAATTTCTTGTTGTTTGCACTTTTAAGATTGATGCGTTTTGTTGTTTATGGATTTGCAATTTATCAAATGTTATAATATGCTAGAATTCTTTAAAAAAATAGCCCTTTTAGAAGGTATCTCGCTTTTGGCACTTTTGTTTTTTGCTATGCCAATGAAGTACATTTTTGACCAAGAAATTTATGTAAAAACCATCGGAATGGCACATGGCATATTATTTATAGCATACATAGTGCTGGCCATATTACTAAAATTTTCTTTAAATTGGAGTTACAAATTATTTACAATAATTAGTATTGCTTCCATTATTCCATTTGGTACATTTTATGTAGAACGAAAATACTTGGTCAGATAATTCACTATCTTTCAAGTCGATCTTTAATATATTCAATTTGTGTTTTGCCATGTGCTAGTGGTTTTCCGTCTTCACTCAGGTTGACCATCGTTATCGTGTCAACAGAAATAATAGTCTCTCGTGTCATTATATTTCGCACTTCACACGACAGTGTTATTGATGTATTTCCAAATTTTACTACATCGATACCGATTTCTACAATATCACCAGGCTTTGCTGAACTTTTAAAGTTTATTTCAGACATGTGTTTAGTAACAACTTTAGCGTTTTCCAGCTGAATGATTGAATATAAAGCTACTTCTTCATCAATCCAAGCTAATAGCCTACCGCCAAATAAGGTTCCATTTGGATTCAAATCTTCGGGTTTTACCCATTTTCTAGTGTGAAATCTCATAAAATATGAACAATAATTAATTACAAATTTAAGATTAATTGAAACATCAATCTCAATTTTAATTTACATTTAGCGAAAAGGTTTTCGTAATTTAATTATTTCATTTAGACCTTGCTACACCTTAAAATAGAATAGCTTTTATAGCTAACTTCTTTGATATTAAGATATTATTTTTTACATTTTTTAACAAAAAAGTTGACTTTATCAACTTTTAGTCTATCTTTGCAACCGATGAAAAAATTGAATTTTCAATAAAATTAAAACCAAAATGAAGAAAAACCTACTTATTTTTTCCCTTTCAATCTTTACATGTGCAATTACTTTTGCGCAAGATTCTACAGAAGTTTCAAAAGTTGACGAATACAATAAATGGTCTATTGAACTAGGAGCTGGTCAAAGTAAAGGTATCAAACCTTACTCTCCGGGATACTATGCAAGTAATCCTGACAAAGTATTAGGAAGTTTTACTTTCAATCACTTTAATTTAGGAGTACGCTATATGTTTAGCCCAAAATTTGGTTTAAAATTAGATGGTGCTTTTGACAACTTACAAAATTTAAGTGATGAAAGCTTAGAATTTGAAATGCGTCAAATTAGAATTGGACTTCAAGGTGTTATTAATGCCGCTCGCTTGTTTGATATTCAAGAAAGTTTAGGTCGATTTGGCATGTTGTTTCATGGTGGTGTTCAAGTTGCTCAAATGACTCCTCAAATGGGAATCAATGAGGGTCGTAACGAGTGGAACGGTGGAATCATGGTTGGTTTTACACCAGAATTTAGAGTTACTAAAAATTTAGCTTTAACAGCTGATTTTACGTTAATATCAAATGTTAGACAACACTTTAATTGGGATGGTTCTTACTCAGATGGAAATAACAACCTAGCCGGAAGTATGTATACAACTTCGTTAGGTCTTTCTTATTCATTTGGGTCACACAAAATTCATGGCGATTTTGCAACCATCACAACCAAACAACAAGAGGAGATTAATGCTCTTGAAAAACGCGTAGGTCAAATTGAAAATGACATGAGCGATAGTGATCAAGACGGTGTGCCGGATTATTTGGATGCTGAACCAAACTCTATTGCAGGTGTAGCTGTTGATACAAAAGGTAGAATGGTTGACATCAACCAAAATGGTGTTCCGGATGAGTTAGAAAAGTACTTAAATAATACCTATGTAACGAATCAAACGTACAACGCAGACGAAAAAACATCTGAAATGATGAAGAAATTCATTAATGATGGTTATGTTGCTACGTATTTCGACTTTAACAAAAGACAACCAACTAATGTATCTACAGAAGGTATTGATTTTATCAGAACTTATTTGTTGAACAATCCTTCCGCTTCTGTTGATATTATTGGGTTTGCTGATGAAATTGGAAATACACCATACAACAATAAGTTGGCCAATGATAGAGCTACCAACGTAAAAAACATCTTAATGAAAGCAGGAATTACTGCAGAAAGATTAAATGTAATTTCGAAAGGTGAAGACACATCGGTGGATAAAGATTCTGCTGGAGCAAGAAAATTGGTAAGAAGAGTAACTTTCAAAGTGAAATAATTAACAATCGATTCTTAATAACTATAAATCAACCTCTGTTTTACGACAGAGGTTTTTTTATAACTTTCCAATAAAAAACATGACTACAAGAGATCGTTATATTATCGAAAACAGAGGTGAAGCTCTGGGTGTAGTAACCGAACAATCTTCAAGCGAAGAGAAGTTTCAGAACGTAACCCTCCGCCCTATACTCAAACTTCAAAATGATTTGTTTGTTGATGTTTTTAAAAATTATATTTCAAAACATAAGAACGATTTTTATTCGTATTCCAATGAAAAGAAATTACAGTTTATTGACAATTCCATCCAAAAAGACATCAAATTTAGAAACTCTTTAAAAGGAATGGTGATTGGATTATTCACTATTAATGAATACCAAGACTACATCAAAAATTCATCAAAGCTTAATAAAAGAATGATGAACATGTTGATTGAACGATTAAAAAGTAATATTCTGCTTTTTGATACACAGCAAGCCTCTTAATCAATTTTTTTGAAAACAACAATTACACCGTCTGCATTTATTAAATGCAAACGATTATTTTTGATTTTATACCCTGTTGAGCTTTGCAAAGCTTTTAGAAATATATTTTCCATATTTGTCTCACTACATGACATTCTGGTGGAAACAATACTTGAAAATCGTAATAATTCTCTTTCCTGAAAAATTGTTCCGGAAATACGATTACAACCAGCATATCCGGAAAATTTCTTTGCAGAAGAATTAATTTCTAACATTGGAATTTCATTTGAAAAATTAGCTAGCGTAACTTTTTTACCTTCTAATTCTTCCAAAAGCCATACATCAAATAATCGATAATCAGCCATATAATTTCCACATCCGGAATAATTTATCGCTTCTTTTTGATTATCTCTTTTCAAACTAATATCAACCTGATAATCATGTTTTAAGTCAGACATCCCATCAGAACAATTTTGCCTATTAATCGAAACTTCCATTTCACCACCTTCTGTTTTTACTCGATATAATTTCACATTTGTATCCGAGGAGCCAATAGGTTCTTTGTGTGGTGATATATATTCATTTTCAGCTTCTATTCCTTGAAAACGAATCTTTTCTTCAGAAATTTCTAAACTCCAAAACGGTTCTGTGCCTATGGCTTTAAAATAACCTTCTGCTTTTGATTTCAACAAAGGGGCTTCAGGAATAAGACTTTTATTTTCAATAGTTGTGGTGGTGGAACATCCCGCAAAAAAAATAATTACAGTTATAAATAGTATATTTTTCATTACAAATGACTTTAATTTTAACTATAAATTTACGCTTTTTAACTAAGAATTTTAATTTTTTTGATTGAAATCTAACCCCATACCAACTGATTCTGTATGCTTTTAAATACAATACACCATAATCCTATACATAAAGTTGACATTTTTTTTGCAAATACTTAAATCGAACCCTCAAAATCAAGTCTTTTTTTGAGCTTTTTACACCCTTTTTAAATTGTTAAAGACTATATCATAAAAATAATCAAAACAGATTTTTTTGTCTTTACTTCTAATATTTTTTCATTATTATTGTTAAAACGAATGATATGAGAGAAGAATATTTCAAATGGCACTCCCCTAACTTGGGCAGAGAAATTCAAATGTTGGTTTTTGGTCATGCCGGATATCCTGTTATATTGTTTCCAACTTCTATGGGAAGTTATCACGAAAATAGAGACCAAGGCCTCATTGCTTCCGCTAAATGGTACATCGAACAAGGATTAATTCAAATTTTTTGTCCGGAAAGTATTGACAAAGACAGCTTCTACAATAAAAAAATTCATCCTACTCATCGTATTCAAAACCATGTTTGGTATGATAAAATGATTTGCCATGAAATTGTGGAAAAAGTAAAAAATAATACCTATGCGGGAAAAGTGGCCGTGGCTGGTTGCAGTTTTGGTGGTTACCATGCTGCCAATTTTGCCTTTCGTCATCCCGGCTATGTTAGTCACATTTTTTCAATGGGCGGAGCATTTAATATCAAAAATTTTATGGATGGTCATCATGATGACAATGTCTTTTATAACAGTCCGGAAGACTATTTACACGGACTAAACGATCGCGAGTTGTGGAACATGGACATTGTTTTAGGAACTTCTAATTGGGATATTTGTTTTGATGCTAATTTAAAACTCAGCCGTGTCCTTGCCCATCGCGATGTGTCGCATTGGTTAGATGTTCGTCAAGATCGTGAACACGATTGGCCGGTGTGGAAAGAAATGTTTCCGCACTATTTATCAAGAATTAAATTTTTTTAAACAACATAACGTACTTACTATGAAAAAGATTGGAATTTTATTTGGAATGGAAGATACCTTCCCACAAGCATTTATAGACCGTGTAAATTCTAAAAACGAAAAAGGAATTGTAGCCGAAGCCGTTTCTATCGACCAGGTCGTGCAAAACAAAGCCTCAGGATATGCGGTAATTATTGACCGAATTTCGCAAGACGTACCATTTTATAGAGCTTATTTAAAAAATGCCGCGTTAACCGGTACTGCCGTTATCAATAATCCATTTTGGTGGAGTGCCGATGATAAGTTTTTCAATAACTGTCTAGCAGATGTCTTAGGTGTTCCGTTGCCAAATACCGTAATTTTGCCTTCTGCCGAACACCCAACCGATACAACGAGCAAATCATTCAGAAATTTAGCCTATCCAATGAATTGGGAAGCTATTTTTGATTATGTAAAGTTTCCTGCCTATATGAAACCCTATGCCGGTGGCGGATGGAAAAATGTGTACCGACTAGAAAACCGTGATGAATTCTGGGAAGTTCATCGTGAAACCGGACAATTAGTTATGCTCTTGCAAGAAGAAATTGTGTTTGATCAATATTTTCGTGTCTATTGTTTAGGGGGAAAAGCGGTTAAAATTATGCCTTATGAACCTCGTAATCCGCATCATTTGCGTTATGTGGTGGATGGACCACCGGCAGACAAAAAATTATTGGCTACTGTAAAAGATTATACGCTTCGACTTTGCAAAGGATTAGGGTATGATTTTAATACGGTTGAATTTGCCGTGCGAGATGGGATTCCGTATGCCATCGATTTTGGAAATCCAGCTCCGGATGCTGAATTGACTTCCGTAGGAAAAGAGAATTTTGAATGGGTGGTCGAAGAAGCCGCAAAGATGGCCATTGAATACGCTAAAAAACACAAAGAAGGTCAAATGAACCTAACTTGGGGAACTTTTATGAAAGGTTCTGTAAACGACGCCAAACGATTTTAATAATTTTCAATTAACTAATTGAATAACCGAATGATTATAAAGAAAGAATTACCCGTTTTCACACTCGGTGTAGAGGAAGAATACTTGATTATTGATCCCGTAACAAGAGACTTGCGTTCGCACATGTCAAAAATTGTTGATGGTGCCAAAATCATTCTTCAAGAGCAAGTAAAAGCCGAAATGCACCAATCCGTTGTAGAAGTTGGTACAAACATTTGTAAAAATGTAAAAGAAGCCCGCGAGGAAATTACTTTCTTACGCAAAAAAATAGTTGAATTAGCTGCCAATCAAGGTTTGGTTGTGGGGGCTGCCGGAACGCATCCATTTTCTAAATGGCAAGATCAACCCATCACTGATGATCCTCGTTACCACATGATTGTGAACGAATTACAAGATGCTGCTCGTTCCAATTTGATATTCGGAATGCATTGCCACGTGGGTATCGAAAGCCGTGAGGTTGGCTTACAATTAATCAACCAAGCGTGTTATTTTTTACCGCATATTTTTTCGCTTTCCACCAATTCACCTTTCTGGGAAGGAAGAAATACAGGATACAAATCGTTTAGAACCAAGGTTTTTGATAAATTTCCCCGTACCGGTTTACCGGAATATTTTGATTCGGTTCAGTCCTATGATAACTTCTTAGAAACATTAGTCAAAACGAATTGTATCGATAATCCGAAAAAAATTTGGTGGGATTTACGTTTGCATCCATTTTACAACACAATTGAATTCCGTATTTGTGATATGAGTTTAACGGTGGATGAAACGATTTGTATTGTCGCCATTATCCAAGCTATTGTTGCAAAGTTGTATAAACTAAACATGTCCAACACCAGTTTTAATGTGTACCGATTGGCGTTGATTAAAGAAAATAAATTCCGAGCCGCTCGTTATGGTGTGCAAGGAAATATGATTGATTTTGGTTTGCAAAAAGAAGTGCCTACCAAAGATTTAATTCTCGAACTACTTGAATTTATTGATGATGTAGTGGATGAATTAGGAAGCCGTGACGAAATTAATTACGTGCATACCATCCTTCGCGAAGGAACCGGAGCCGCTAAACAATTAGCCGTTTTTGAACAAACACAGGATTTAACCAAAGTAGTGGATTTCATCACCAGCGAGTTTACGAAAGGAATTTAACAACACTTTTGTCATTCTGAAAGCTGGCGAAGTCGAAAGACGACACGAGCGAAAGCGAACTGGCAAAGCAATCTCTTGCAAAGCAAGAAAATGTGTTAATATGTTTGTTACAAACCAAAAAGTTGCAAATAACCTATTCTTTTTAAATAAGTTATCTTTGCATCATAAAATAGTTACCAAATGAACACACAAATCAAAATAGCGGTTTTAGATATGTATGACGGCGAACCTAACCAAGGTATGCGATGTATCATCGATATCATTAACCGATTCAATCAAATGATTTCATTTCAAATCTTTGATGTGCGGGGAAAAAATGAACTTCCGGAGCTCAGTAGATTTGATATTTATATTTCAACCGGTGGTCCGGGCAATCCTTTGGAAGGTGATGGTGTATGGGATGTAAACTATTATAATTTAATCGATTCGATTTGGAAATGGAATAAGGAAAACGAAATGAAAAAACATGTGTTGTTCATTTGTCATTCCTTTCAGATGGCTTGCAAACACTTTGGTTTAGCCGAAATTAATAAACGAAAAGATACTTCTTTTGGGGTGATGACAACGCACAAAGTGAATCATGGTTTGACCGATCCGTTGTTTGAAGGCTTAAACAATCCATTCTATTCTATTGATAGTCGCGATTACCAAGTAGTACAACCCCATTTAAAACTTTTCAAGAAAATGGGTGCCGAAATTATCGCCTTAGAAAAAATTAGAGACCATGTTCAATACGAACGAGCTATTATGGGTATTCGATTTTCTAATGAAATCGTCGGATTACAATTTCATCCCGAAGCTGATCCCATCAGTTTTTTAGCTCACATGAAAAACAGAGCTTTTCGCGAAAAAATTATTGCGATGAAAGGTCGGGTTAAATTCTTGAAAATGTTGGAATATTTAGTGGAAGAAGATAAAATTTACTTGACCAATGAAACAATTATTCCAAACTTTCTTCGCATCGCCATCAACGATTTGTTAAAACATAAAAAAATACTCTCTAACTAAGTTTTATAATTTTAAATTTCAATAAAGGCACACTAGTATTTTCTTTTGTGCCTTTTTTAAAAATATTTTTGATATGAATACAGCGTACAGAAAACAATTCAACGAACAATTTACCACCGAAAAATACGATCAATTAATCGATTCGATAACAACTGATTTTAATTATAGACCTACTTTCAGAATTGGTGAAACGCCTTTTTTCATTTCCGATGAACTTAAAAATCAATTGTTAGAAGGCTGTAATGAAGTGATAGCTTTTATTCAACAAGACAACTTTAAAGAATTAACAAACAAAGCATTAGAATTAAACAGAAAAGTTCCAAACGAAGACAATCACACCACTTTTTTAGCCATCGATTTTGGTATTTGTGAAGAAGATGGAAAAGTTATTCCGAAGCTTATTGAAGTACAAGGATTTCCTTCGTTGTTTAATTTTCAGAATCACTTGTCTCAAAAATTTGCTGACCTCTACCCTTTTCTGAATGAATTGACTCCTTATTTAAATGGTTTGGATAACGAATCGTATTTGAAAATAATCGAAGAAGTGATTTGCAACAATTACCCGAAAGAAAATGTAATTCTCCTGGAAATTGAACCTGAAAAGCAAAATACTAAAATTGATTTCTACTATTGCAAACGCGACATCGGAATTCCGGTAGTTTGTGTGACGGAATTAATTCAAAAAGGAAAAAAACTATTTTATACCAATAATAAAGGTGTTGAAATTGAAGTAAAACGAATCTACAACCGTGTCATTTTTGACGAATTGGATTTACGAACCGATTTGCAACTCAACTTTGATTTTTCTGCCGATTTAGAAGTAGAATGGGCCGGCCATCCAAATTGGTTTTTCCGAATCAGTAAATTTATTTTGCCTTATTTAAAAGGAAAATACTTCATCGAAACCACCTTATTAAGCGATTTAAAAGAAATTCCGACCGATTTAGAAAACTATGTGCTTAAACCTTTGTTTTCCTTCTCCGGAAGCGGCGTAATCTTCCACGTCAAAAAAGAAGACATCGAAGCCGTCACAGAAAAAGACTTATACATTCTCCAGAAAAAAGTAAACTATCTTCCCATCATTCAATCACCGGATGGCAAAGTAAAAGCCGAAGTTCGTTTATTAGCCGTTTGGAAAAAAGATGCTCCCTCGCCTACTTTAGTCACCAATTTAGTCCGACTCAGCCGTGGCGAAATGATTGGTGTGAAATTCAATAAAGATAAAGATTGGGTTGGTGGAACGGTTGGGATGTTTGAGAGATAAATTAATTATGTTGTAGTGAGTTTTTTATATTATTTCTTTCAAGCGAAAAATGATTTGATTTACTTTCTGTAAATAATATTAATTCCATAATCCTTTCCTTAAGATTTATGTTGGATTTTAATTTTTGTATAATTAAATCATCCTTTTCAGAATAGATTACGTTGTAAAAACTAAAAATTATTTTGTCTAGCACATACAAATCAACTAACTCAAGTTTCTTTTCTAAATCAACTATTGTATTCTCTGAAACAGCAATAATAGAAAAACCATAATTCTTTTTTAATAGATGATCTAACTCGATTAATTCAATTGAGACTGATTTACGTTTCTTTCTAAATAATGATTCAATAATTTCATTTAACTTTAGAATCATCAACATAATAGCATCTAGTCCGGCTCTTGAAAACATTTTAAATAGTTGTATTAAATTTCATTTTTTCAAAAAATAATAAATTCTTATTCATAACTTGATTATAATTATTGAAGCTTTTCAAATATATTAATTATTTATTATAATTCCTCCTCACCTCTCCAAAACTCATCCCATCATAAATCATTCTCGTCACAATTTCTTTTCTTAAAATACCCAAATCCTCATACTCCAAATACTTCGCCCAATCTTCTTCATTTAAAATTTGTTTGATAGTTTTAATCGTTTTGGCAGTTTCAGAAGCATTTCGTAACGCTGCTTTTCCATCATAAAACGGCATATCTTTATGAAAAAAATCAATGGTTTTCTGTTCAAAATCCACTTGAATAAAGAACAAGTTGGCGGTTTCGTCATTGGGGAAAAAATCAGTCCAGCGAGCAAAACCTATTTTGGTGTGTTGGTTTTTATAGTCGGTTAATGGTAGCAATCGCCAACGACAATTAGCAGCTCTTCCCCAATGATTGGAGCTGCGGTAAACACCATCCTCAGTAAAAAAATATTCACTTCCTGACTTACTTTTGAAATGCGATTTTTGCAACTCAAAATCTGTTTGAGAAACTTCTTTCCAAAGGCAAAAAGTGTGTTTATGGAAGTTTTTGGAGTGGTAGGTTTTCAATGTTTGAGATTTATTCTTTTTGTGTTTTTTATGTAATATGGAACTTTTTCCTTTTTTAAATAATTAAATAACAAATCATTATCAATTATTCCTTTATGAGCAATGAAATAATCGTTGGAATCTTTTTTATTGATATAAACTACAATCGGTTGATTTTCATTTGTTATAAAATCTCCTTCAAAATATTTTTTGGACAATGTTAATGTTGAATCCATAAGTACTTTATAGTGAATATGGTATTCTTTAATCCTGAACGCTTTATATACTATTTTAGTTTCTGTAACTAAACCCTGCTTTTTATCATAATCAGCTTCATTGAAAACTTTTTCGTTTTTACATCCAAATAGCAAGAATAAAAAAATAAGGCAAATTAGTTTCATTACTAAAAAATTGTTTTCTATTAGTTAATTACACCTGACAGGTTTTTGAAACCTGTCAGGTGTAATGAATATAAATTTCAAAGTCAAAATCTATTTTTGTAGAAGTTTTATCTTTTGCCACGAATCACACGAATTTCCACTAATTTTTAAAAAAAGCAATCCAAATAATTCGTGAAATTAGTGTAATTCGTGGCTAAAAAATATTTAATGCAACTTTTTAACCGCTTGTTGTTGAGCCACAGTTGCAAAATCCTTCACCAATCGCTCTGCATAATCATCCAATAATTCTCGAACTCGTTCGTGTTTATCACACTTGACAATCAATCCCGCGTGGTATTCCAACGGCACACGGAAACATACTTCGCTATCATTAAATCCACTTAAATCAGGCTGTTCAAATTTAGATAACGTCAACACAATTCCTGCAAATTGTTTCTTTTGCGAAGGAACCTTATATTCTTTTCCTCTTACCAACGCGTCTTCAATTTTTGCCCATTCTCCCCATAAATTAATGCCGGATGCAGCTTCCACCATTTCGGCTAAGTGAGCTCCACCCACTCGCGAAGAAGTTTCTAAAAAGTAAATTTTTCCGTCTTCATTGCATTTGATAAACTCGGTGTGCGTAGCTCCGTGCTTCATACCAAAGGCTTTCATCACTTGTTCATTCACTTTTTTAATGGCTTTGTCATCGGCAGAATTATACGGAATATTGGCACTTCTAAAAATACCGCCACCTTGCGAAATCTCCATCGGTGTTGCCAAATATTGCGAAGTTAAACTGAACAAAACTTTACTGTTAAAATTCAATCCGTCACAATGATAAACCGCTCCAGGCTTGAATTGTTCCACTAAATATTTAATACGATTATCACCCAATTCATGGATTTTCTCCCATAATTCCTCTTTCGTATGCACTTTCATAATTCCGGATGCAGAAGCTTCTGAACGTGGTTTTAACACCCAAGGAGGCGAAACTGTATCTGCAAAATGATTGATGTATTCATCATTAAACAACGCACTAAAAGCCGGAACCGGGACTCCTTCGGCCTGAGCTTTGACACGCATGGCCAATTTGTCACGAAAATACCTACCGGTGGTTTGCCCCATTCCGTCTACACGCAAATTTTCACGCAAAAAGGTTGCTTTTTCTACATCAAAATCGTCTAAAGCCACAATAGCATCCACTTTTTCTGTCCGCATTAATCCGGCGACACCATGCAAAAGCATATCCAAATCCCAATCTACATCTTGACCGGGCATATAAAAAATCTCATCAATCGAATCAAAAGCCCAAGGTTTGTCACGCAGTTTTTCGGAAGTAATCAGAAAAACTTTGTTTCCTAATTTCTTCAAATTAATTAAAAAATCATTTCCTTTAAAATAATTGGAAATACAGATGAAGGTTTTGGTATTTTTTTCCATAAATTATTGGTTTTCAATAAAATTAGTAATTAAATGCACGCCAAAAGCCGTAGCGTGTTTGGTTTTGGCAAATTCATCATCCACGAAAGTGACACCGGCAATATCTAGATGTGCCCAAGAACTATGATTCTCGGTAAAGAATTCTAAAAATTTGGCAGCAGAAATTGCTCCGGCCACCAGTTTACCTGAATAATTTTTTACATCGGCAATTTCACTTTCAATATCCGATTTGTAGGCATCCCACAACGGTAATGGCCACAAACGCTCTCCTATTCCATCGCCAGCTTGTTGTAATTGTTTTGACAAAGATTCATTATTTGTAAACAAAGCTCCACATTCATTTCCAAAAGTCGCCACGCTGCTTCCGGTTAACGTAGCTAAATCAATAACCGTTTCCGGATTGAAATTTTTGATTAAATAGGATAAACCGTCGGCTAAAATCAATCTTCCTTCAGCATCCGTATCAATAATTTCGATGGAATGGCCGCTGTAGCTTCCAATTACATCACTCGGCAAAAATGAATTGGCATCCACCGAATTTTCACAAGCCGGAACAATCGCCGTCACTCGGTAAGGAAGTTGTAAATCGGCAATCAATTGCATCGCTCCCAAAACCGCTGCAGCACCCGCCATATCACATTTCATATGAACCATTCCGGCCGTTTTTATATTGAGTCCGCCGGTGTCGAACGTGATGCCTTTTCCAACCAAACCGATGTGCTTTTTAGCATTTTTGGGTTGATAATCCATGATGATGAATTGGGATTCATTGGCACTTCCTTTTCCTACGGAAACAAAGGCATCTAATCCTATTTCTTTGGCTTTTTGCTGACCGAAAACTTCAACTGCAAACCCAAATTTATTTCCAGTATCAATCGCCCAATTCGCTAAATGTTTCGGGGTAATTTTATTTGGCGGTAAATCAACTAAATTAAAAGTTTCTACTTGAGCGTTGGCAATTTTTAAACCACGCTCTACGGCGTTTTCTTTAGTCTGGGTTGATATAACATTCAGTACACAATCTGCATTCAATAATGGATGAACTACATTTTCTTTTTTATAGTGGCCTAATCGATACGTACCCAAAACCAGACCATTGATGACTGCTGATGTCCAATCATCGTTAAAAAAATCGGGGATAAACAATGATGTTTCGCTTTTAAAAAAAGCATCCTTTTGATGGCTGACTCTTCTAAAAATCTTTTTTAGACTACTAAAATCAGGGGTTTTTCCCAAGCCAATAAAAAGGTAAATTACACCTACCTTTTCCACGATATAAGTGGTATCTTTTTTTCCTGAAAAAACAGCGTTTGAAACGGCTATTGATAAAAACTGAACCGTTTCATCCGTTTCTAAAACGGGAACAAGAACTAAATTTTCTGTTGAAGTAACTTTTTGTAAATAATTTATTTTCATAGTTTTATTATTCTTCTTTAGTGCTAAAATATAGCCATTCTATCGCTTTTGGAAATTCATCACTCCAATAGACTTCGTTGTGTTTTCCTAGTTGGTTGATGCTTAATCGGATTTTCATTTTATCGTTCAACGCATCTTTTTTGAGCAAGCGTTTTTTAAAATTCTTGACATGGTCAAGCATAGTAGCACTTTCATCGCCACCGGCATACAAATAAATTCGTGTATCTTGTGGCTCATCCATATCTAAGAAAGACAATTTAATTTTGGGAACCACCCACAGCGATGGTGAAAAAATCATCAGTTTTCCAAAGACTTCCGGATACATAATTCCACTAAAAATACTAACTAATCCACCCATTGAACTACCGCCAATTCCGGTGTATTCCCGCTCGGGTTTTGTTCTGAAATTATCATCAATAAATGGTTTTAACGTATCGGTTAAAAAACGAATGTACTTTTTTCCTTGACCAGATCCTAAAACCGTATTGCCCACATTATATTCTATTATACGCTCATTATCTGCATGTTCCACAGCAACAACGATAATGTTTCCAATATTGTATTCTGCCATTACGGCTAATTTTTTATCAATTTCCCAATTACCATACTGAGCTTTTTCGTTGAATAAATTCTGAGCATCTTGCAAATACATCACCGGATAATGTACGGTTGATGTTTCATAATCATGTGGCAATAGGGCCCAAACTTTTCGTTTTTTATTCAATTGCGGAATTTCAAATTCTTCTGAAACTAAATGCACTTTGGGCAAAAAATTGGTTTTAAAAGGCAACCAATTGTGTCGCCATTTTGCTACGTGTTCCTTTTTAACGCCGCTATGTTGTTTACAAGAACGATTTTCTGTCCGATTTCCATATTTATCAATTTCAACTTCGCTCCAATCGCCGCGAGTAAATTTGTACAAAAGTTCGTCGGGATACTTAAAATCAAATGGAAATTTATAGTGATAAAGGCCTTTTCCGACCTTTTCCATTAAAAAATGTTTGTCTTGCGTAATCCAATTGTTAAAATTTCCGGATATATAAACTGGCCGATCGTCATCTTCATCGGTGGTTAAAAGCAAATTAAGTTGGGGTTCAATAATTTCTTTTTCAGGCCGTTGTGGTAGTATATTTTCTGCTGGCTTCATGCAATCTTTTTAATCGTAATCGTAACTATTTATAAAAAGTAAATATAGGTTTTTGAGTTGTGATTAAAAATATTTTTTAACAGAATTTTGAAAAATGCAAGAATAATGAGTAATCGAATTAAATAGTAACAATTAAATAAATTTGAGTATTAATTTCATTCAAAAATCGTATTATTTTTAATAAATTAGCCACTTCAATTTTTACACAACAAACTAATGAAAAATACAGCATTAACGCACATTCACGAAAGTCTAGGAGCTAAATTAGTACCATTTGCCGGCTATAACATGCCGGTTCAATATGAAGGAGTAACCGTTGAACACGAAACCGTGCGTAATGGCGTAGGTGTTTTTGACGTGTCGCACATGGGTGAGTTTTTACTTACCGGTCCGAATGCTTTGGCTTTGATTCAAAAAGTAACTTCCAACGATGCTTCTACTTTAACTATCGGTAAAGCTCAATACTCTTGCTTACCTAATAATCAAGGTGGTATTGTGGATGATTTAATTGTTTATAAAATAAAAGAAGAGCAATATTTATTGGTTGTCAATGCATCTAATATTGACAAAGATTGGGATTGGATTTCCTCGCACAATGATTTAGGTGTAGAAATGAATAACATTTCAGAAGATTATTCTTTACTGGCCATTCAAGGTCCAAAAGCGGTGGAAGCAATGCAATCGTTGACATCTATCGATTTATCTGAAATTAAATATTACCATTTTGAAGTCGCTGATTTTGCCGGAATTGAAAATGTAATCATTTCTGCAACTGGGTACACGGGTTCAGGCGGATTTGAAATTTATTGTAAAAATTCGGAAGTAGAACAAATTTGGAACAAAGTATTTGAAGCCGGTGCATCGTTCGGAATCAAGCCAATCGGATTGGCAGCCAGAGATACGTTACGTTTAGAAATGGGCTTTTGTTTGTATGGAAACGACATCAATGACACCACTTCACCATTAGAAGCCGGTTTGGGATGGATTACCAAATTCACAAAAGAATTTACCAATTCTGAAAATTTGAAAAAGCAAAAAGAAGAAGGTGTAACCAAAAAATTAGTTGGTTTCGAATTGTTGGAACGAGGAATTCCACGTCACGACTACGAAATTGTGGATGCTGACGGAAATAATATCGGAATCGTAACTTCAGGAACCATGGCTCCAACCGTTGGAAAAGGAATCGGAATGGGTTATGTGAAAACAGCATTTTCAAGCCCTGATTCTGAAATCTACATTCAAATCAGAAATAATAAAGTAAAAGCCAAGGTAGTGAAAATGCCGTTTTATAAAAAGTAAAAGATTTTGAAATAACGGTTTAAGTATTATTTTTGTATCACAATTTTAAACTGATCAACGAAAAACAGAATATTGAAATAAAAAGCAATGGGAAGAGCATTTGAATTTAGAAAAGCACGAAAAATGAAACGTTGGTCAGCGATGGCTAAAACGTTCACCAGAATAGGAAAAGACATTGTAATGGCTGTGAAAGAAGGTGGTCCGAATGCGGAAACCAACTCTCGTTTACGTGCGGTTATTCAGAATGCTAAGGCTGCCAACATGCCGAAAGACAATGTGGAACGAGCAATTAAAAAAGCGTCAGACAAAGACACAGCCAACTTTAAAGAAGTTTTGTTCGAAGGGTATGCACCGCATGGAATTGCTATTTTGATTGAAACAGCCACAGACAATAACAATAGAACGGTAGCCAACATCCGCAGTTATTTCAACAAATGTAACGGAACGATGGGCACACAAGGTTCTGTTGAATTTATGTTTGATCATACATGTAACTTCAGAATTCCTGCTGAAGGGCAAAATGTAGACGATTTAGAATTAGAAATGATTGATTTTGGTGTAGAAGAAATTTTTGCAGATGAAGACGGAATTCTAATGTATGCACCTTTTGAAAGCTTTGGAGCCATCCAAAAAGAATTGGAAAATAGAAATATAGAAATCTTATCATCGGGATTTGAAAGAATTCCACAAATCACCAAAGAAGTGACTGCTGAACAAATGGCTGACGTAGAAAAACTTTTAGAAAAAATTGAAGAAGATGACGATGTGATGAATGTGTATCACACGATGCAGGAATAATACAGATTAAAATACATTTTAAAACTCTCTATCAGGAGAGTTTTTTAGTTTTTAATTGGCTGGAATTTATATAATGTTCATTCACCTAATTACTTTAAAATTATTTACTTTGCATAAAAATAATGGCTCGATTTAAAGAAAACGATTTACCCAAAGCAAAAATAACTGCCTCATCACTAAGCAAAGCATTGCTACTATTTAAGTATGCCGATACCCATCGATGGAAATTTTTTATCGGTTTAATTTTTCTTTTATTAACCGGCGGTACTGCCCTAGCCTTCCCTAAATTAATGGGAATGCTTGTCGATTGTGTTAAAGACAAAGATATAAATGCAGCTAATAACGTTGCCTTAGGTCTCATTGGAATACTATTTTTACAATCCTTTTTTTCATTTTTCAGGGTATATTTATTTGTGAATTTTACCGAAAACACGTTAGCCAATTTACGTTTTGCCTTGTATTCCAATTTAATAAAACTTCCGATGAACTTTTTCTCCCAAAAACGAGTGGGTGAATTAAACAGTCGCATCAGTTCGGATATTAATCAAATTCAAGATACATTAACAACTACTATAGCCGAATTTTTAAGACAGTTTATTCTGATTATTGGTGGTGTCATCCTATTAGCGAGTGAAAGTATTAAATTGACCTTGATGATGTTGGCTGTTGTCCCTTTGGTAGCTGCCGCTGCAGTCATATTCGGTCGTTTCATCCGCAAATACTCTAAGAAAGTTCAAGACCAAGTCGCCGAAAGTCAGGTGATTGTTGAAGAAACATTACAAGGCATTAGCAATGTCAAAGCTTTTGCGAACGAATGGTATGAAATTGCTCGTTATCGAGGTAAAATAAATGAAATTGTATCAATTGCAATCAAAGGTGGTCAGTATCGTGGCTATTTTGCTTCCTTCATTATTTTTTGTTTGTTTGGTGCTATTGTCGCTGTTGTGTGGTTTGGTGTTACTTTAAGTATTAATGGAGAAATGTCTGTTGGACAATTAATTACATTCGTATTATATTCCACTTTTGTAGGAGCCTCTTTTGGTGGAATTGCCGAGTTGTATGCTCAAATTCAAAAGGCTGTTGGTGCAACCGAGAGGGTTTTTGAATTATTGGACGAACAACCGGAAAACATCAATGGCAAGCAACCTATTGTTTCTGAAAAAATTAAAGGAAATGTAACTTTTAAAAATGTGAGTTTTAGTTATCCCTCTCGTAAAGAAATTAAGGTTTTAAAAGATGTTTCATTTACTGCAAAATTTGGTCAAAAAATTGCACTGGTTGGACCTAGTGGTGCTGGTAAGTCTACAATTTCGGCCTTACTGCTTCGTTTTTATGATTTAAACTCTGGAGAAATTTTAATTGATGATAAAGACATCTACTCCTACGATTTGGAGCAACTGCGAGGAAATATGAGTATTGTTCCGCAAGATGTCATCCTTTTTGGTGGAAGCATCAAAGAAAATATTGCCTATGGAAAACCAGATGCTACCTTTGAAGAAATAAAAATAGCAGCTCAACAAGCCAATGCGTTAGATTTCATTACCGGTTTTCCCGAACAATTTGAAACCTTAGTGGGCGAACGAGGAATTAAATTATCGGGTGGTCAACGGCAACGAATTGCTATTGCTCGGGCATTACTAAAAAATCCGAGTATCTTAATTTTAGATGAAGCAACCTCGTCTTTAGATAGTGAAAGTGAAAAACTGGTTCAGGAAGCGTTAGAAACCTTAATGAAAGGTAGAACGAGTATCATTATTGCTCATCGGTTAGCGACCATTAGAAGTGCGGATACAATTTTTGTGCTTAATAATGGAGTGATTGCTGAGCAAGGCACGCACAAAGAACTTTTAGAAATTGAAAGTGGTATTTATAAAAATCTGAGTAGCCTTCAGTTTTCGGAGTACTAAATCATCTTTTCAATAAAAAGAACTCGTTCTTTATTTAAATCCTCAGGTAATTTTCAGGTTTATTTTGATTTGTTAATTGATGTTTTGAACCTATCAACTAGCATTTCAGCTTCTCTTCTATCAACTTTAAAAAGTAGTATTTCAATCGTAGAATTCTTTGTCTGAATGATTAATTTATCTTTTTCTTTGTAATTACTGAAACTACTAAAATCAAAAATTAAATCAATAATCAGACTAAAAATTGAAATAAACCAGTTGGTTTTGCCTCTTACTATTTCAACAGAAATAATCGAATTAAATGTCAACAAGCTATTGTTTGAGGGATTATCATTGTCAATTAAACGAAAATCATTTTCATTCAATGTAAATTCTAACAGCGGTTTCTTTCTTAATTGATAAATTTTTGTACTCATAAACTACTCCTCTTCTCTACTCTGAAATTTCGTTCGTTTACTACCTTCGTAAATATCATATTTCAACAACCTTGCTTCTAATTTTCCGTTGAATAATTTGATTTTTCGGGAAGGTTTTAATCCCACGAATTTCAGAGCTTCTAGATTAGCCGTGATAAACCAAGCTTGTGTATTTGGGTAACCTTGTTTAAAAGTATCGCCAATTTCTCTGTAAAAACGTTCCATATCGATATCCAAACGTTCACCGTACGGTGGATTAAAAACCATATGAAGTGGTCCTTCGGTTTGTTTTTCCGTTTCAAAAAAGTCTTTCTGTTCAATCGTAACATAATCATCCAAATTGGCATTTTGAATATTGTCTTGTGCTTTTCTAACAGCACTTGGAGCTTTATCAAAACCTTTAATCGTATAATGAAATTCACGCGTTTTTTTCATCAAACTATCAATAATTTGGTCAAATAAATCATTGTCCCAATCATTCCATTTTTCAAAAGCGAATTCTTTTCGGTTGATATTGGCCGGAATATTGCACGCAATCATAGCTGCTTCGGCTAAAATGGTTCCGCTTCCGCACATTGGATCGAGAAAATGAGAAGTTCCATCCCAACCCGAAAGAATCAACATTCCTGCTGCTAAAACTTCATTTATCGGAGCGATATTCGTAGCTGAACGATAACCTCTTTGGTGCAACGATTCACCGGAGGTATCCAATGAAACTGTACATTGATCACGGTCTAAGTGAATGTGAATTCGCAAATCCGGAAAATCTTTATCAATACTCGGACGAACGCCGGTTTTTTCGCGAAATTGATCCACAATGGCATCTTTAGTCTTTAAAGCTACAAACTGAGAGTTGTTAAACGCTTCAGAATACAGCGTTACATCCACCACAAAAGTTTGTTTTTCATTCATGAATTGACTCCAATCGATACTTGCAATTCCATCATATAAACTCTTGTCATTAAATACTTTAAACCATTTAATAGGTTTCAAAATTTTCAGAGCTGTTCGCAACGATAAATTAGCTTTGTACATAAAACCTTTATCGCCGGAAAAAGTAACAACTCGCGTTCCGGTTTGCACATCTTGTCCGCCTAATTGCTGTACTTCTTTAGCTAAAATCTCTTCAAAACCAAAAAAGGTTTTGGCTACCATCTTAAAATTCTTTTCCATGTCTGTTTAAATCTGTAAAACTTGGCAAAAATACACTAAATTTGCACGTTCTTAAAGCATCAAACCAATTAATGTCAGAATCTAAACCACCTATCACCCATCAACCATCACCAATTACCGATAATTGGTACGCTTCCTGGTTTGACACACCTTATTATCATATTCTTTATAAAGATCGAGATTATGAAGAAGCTCAAGTGTTTATGGATAATTTAACCGAATATTTGAATTTACCTGAAGAAGCCAATATTTTAGATTTAGCTTGTGGAAAGGGTCGTCATTCCATCTATTTAAATCAATTGGGTTATGAGGTAACCGGAGCTGATTTGTCTGAAAACAGTATTAATGAAGCATCGAAATCAGCCAATGATAAATTGCATTTTGAGGTACACGATATGCGGATTTCGTTTGAAGAAAAGTTTGATGCCATTTTCAATTTATTCACTAGTTTTGGTTATTTTGAAGATGATGCGGATAATTTAACGACGCTAAAGGCCATTCGCGACAGCTTAACCGAATACGGTTTTGCCGTGATTGATTTTATGAATGTTGATCATGTGATAGAAAATTTAATTCCGGAAGAAACAAAAACCGTGGATGGTATCGATTTTCATATTAAACGATATGAAAAAGACAATCATATTTACAAAGAAATTTCGTTTTCGGATAAAGGAAAAGAGTTTCATTTTACTGAAAAAGTGCAAGCCCTCCGATTAGCCGATTTTGAGAAAATGATGGAGGAAGCCGGAATTTATTTATTGGATGTTTTTGGTGACTATAAACTTCGAAAATTCTACAAAGCACAATCTGAACGTTTAATTATGATTTTCAAATAATGCAGTACATTATCACTTTTTCGGCTGTTATTTTAGGTTTTTTGATTGCTTTATTTTTAAAACCTCAAAAGAAAAAAAACATCAAATTATTACTGGCTTTTAGTGGAGCTTTTTTGCTTTCACTAACGGTTTTGCATTTACTTCCTGAATTATTTGAAGATTCTCATCATGTTCATGAAGGCGAACATGTGCATTCGAGCATTCCCGTAGGCGTATTTATTATGATTGGAATCTTGTTCCAAATTATCTTAGAATTTTTCTCCAAAGGTGCTGAACACGGTCACGTTCACGTGCATACGGATGAAAATAATGAAGTGCATCACATTCCGTGGTTATTGTTTATTAGTTTGTGTATTCACGCCTTACTAGAAGGATTTCCAATTCACGAAAACACCAACTTGGCTTATGGAATTGCAGTACACCACTTCCCTATCGCCATTATTTTGACACTGTTTTTTGTAAATGCGAAAATGAATAAATGGATGGTTTTTGCCTTTATGTTTTCGTTTGCTTTGATGACGCCAATCGGAACTTTATTAGCGGAACATTTGCATTTTGCTCAACATTATTCCAAAGAAATTTCAGCCATTGTAGTTGGTATTTTATTTCACATTTCTTCTACCATTATTTTTGAAAGTAACGAAGGTCACAAATTCAATTTAGCAAAAATTTCGATGATTGTATTGGGGTTTTTGTTGGCTTATGTGATGGAAATGGGGCATTCGCATTAATATTTCAGTTGTCGGTTGTCGGTTTTCTGATTTGGGGTGAAGTTATATTTCGTCATTGTAATCAAAATATACTCAGCTTCTCAGTAACTCAGCAACTCAGCAACTTTTTTTTACTATTTTCAACTTTGGGAACATTCAAAATTCACTTATCTTTGAGTGAAAATTAAAAGTATGTCTTTTACCAAAACTACCGAACAATCCTCCAACTACGAACATCTGGAAAAGATGTCAGTTTCCGAATTATTACAAAACATTAATAATGAAGATAAAACCGTTCCATTAGCAGTTGAAAAAGCGTTGCTACAAATTGAAAAAACCGTTCAAAAAGTGGTTAGTCAATTGAAAAATGGCGGGAGACTTTTTTATATCGGAGCCGGAACATCAGGAAGACTGGGTGTTGTAGATGCTTCGGAATGTCCGCCCACTTTTGGAGTTTCATTTGATTTGGTTGTGGGAATCATTGCCGGTGGAGACAAAGCCATCCGAAAGGCGGTAGAATTTGCCGAAGATGATACTGAACAAGCTTGGAAAGATTTATCAGCATTCAACATCAATCAAAATGATTTTGTGATTGGCATTGCTGCTTCCGGAACTACGCCGTATGTGATTGGCGGTTTGGAAAAATGCAATCAAAATAACATTCCAACAGGTTGTATTACTTGCAACGAAGGGAGTCCGCTTTCAAAAGTTTCGCAATTTCCTATTGAAGTTGTGGTTGGACCCGAATTTGTAACCGGAAGTTCACGTATGAAAGCAGGAACTGCACAAAAGTTGGTTTTGAATATGATTTCAACCGCTACGATGATTCAACTCGGGAAAGTGAAAGGCAACAAAATGGTGGATATGCAATTGAGTAACAATAAATTAGTAGATCGTGGCATTCGAATGATTATGAGTGAAATTCCGGTGAATTATGAAAAGGCTGGCGTTTTGTTGGAGCAATATGGCAGTGTTCGAAAAGCGGTGGAAAACTTCACAAAATAGTTATTAAATCAATTAAACTTTTAACAAATGAAAAATCTTTTTTGTCTGACGTTTCTATTTTTATCTACTCTTACCTTTTCTCAACAGCTGGTTTATAAAGGGAACGGAAAAATTTCAGACTCAAATGGCATTAAACTAAGCCCGGACGAGGTACGAAATATTATTTCTACTAATCCTTCACTTTTGAATTTATACAATGAAGGAAGAGAAAAGAAAACCATTGGAAATGTTATGTTGATTGGAGGTGCCACTCTAGTTGTAGCTGATATAGCTATTGGTGCTACAGCTGATGTTAAATATCCTACTGCACTAACGTATATAGGAGTTGGTTCGCTGCTACTTTCAATTCCGGTTAAAGTGGGTTTTTCCAATAAAATTAAAAAAACGGTTCACGAACATAATAAACGTTTAGTTTATACTAAAGCTATTGAAATACAAGATTTTTCGTTCATTACCAACCAGAACGGAATAGGCTTCCAAATCACTTTCTAATATGTCTGATTCAAAAGAACTCCTTTTTAAAGGAATAAAATATGCCGTCGGTTCCATTCCATTGATGTTTTTGGGACCAATTCTCATTCATAATGCTTTTATGAACAAACATACTTGGGTGCATTACATTGTTTTGGGTGTTGGCATTTTTGTCTGTATCACTGCTGCCTCATTTATGTTTAAAGGCATAAAAATTATGATGAAAAGTTTATTTGATGATAATCAAAATTAATATGAAAAAAATACTTCCAATCTTATCTTTACTATTTATTTCCTGCTACCAACAAGAACGCAATTGCACCGATTTTAAAACCGGAAAATTTGAGTTTGAACAAGAAATTGATGGCAAAATAGAAATTTCTCTTTTTGAACGAAATGATACGTTACAAATAGAAACCTTTCGCGGTAAAACAGATACCTCCTCCGTTCGATGGTTAAATGATTGCGAATTTGTCTTGCAAAAGCTTCATCCGAAAGGCATGAAGGAAAAAAAAGCAATTCACATGAAAATTCTAACCACAACCGAAAAAAATTATACATTTGAATATTCTTTTGTAGGCGAAGGTGCCAAACAAAAAGGAGTGGTTACCAAACGATAACAAGCACTTTTTTATATTCAATTTTAGTTTTAATTTTATGGAAATATTTTTAAATCCAGATACCTGGATTGCCTTATTGACATTGACATTCTTAGAGGTAATTCTAGGAATAGACAATATTATTTTTATTTCAATTGTAGCAGGAAAACTTCCGGAAGAGCAACGTAAAAAAGCCATCCGAGTTGGATTATTTTTAGCTATGTTCATGCGAATCGCACTTTTATTTGGAATTACAGTTCTAATTGCAATGAAAGAACCCTTTTTTCATATTGATTGGTCGTGGTTTGATGTAGATGTCACCGGTCAGAGTATTATACTTTTTCTCGGTGGTTTGTTTTTAATTTACAAAAGCACTAAAGAAATTCGTGAAAAAGTTGAACATTCCGGTGAAGAGGCACTTAGCTTGAAAAAAGCCGCTGTAAAATCATTTGGTAATGTTATTTTTCAAATTCTTTTAATCGATTTGGTTTTTTCTGTCGATAGTATTTTAACTGCAGTTGGAATGACCAATGGCGTTCCGGGTGCCTTAACAATTATGATAATTGCTGTTGTTGTTGCTGTTTCTATTATGATGTTTTTTGCCGTTCCGGTTGGTAATTTTGTAAACAATCACCCATCCATTCAAGTCCTAGGGTTAGCTTTTCTGATTCTCATCGGATTTATGTTAATCACAGAAAGTGCTCACTTGGCTCATGCAAAAGTATTTGACCAAGAAGTTGGTGCGGTACCTAAAGGTTATCTTTATTTTGCCATTGCCTTTTCGTTAGGTGTTGAATTTATTAATATGAAAATGAGAAAGAAAAATATCTCTACTTAAAAAAAAGAATAAAAAGATGTAACAATTTTCATCGTGATGAATCAAAAGAAAAACTTTTAAAAATCACAACTTATGAAAACTGTTACATTTTTTATTTTATCACTTGTAAGTTCATTAGTAACTTCAATGTATGCTCAAAAATCATTTGACGTAACTGTCAAAGGAAAAGGAGATGCTGTTTTTTTATTTCCAGGTTTTGGATGTACGGGCGAACTTTGGAACGACACTGTTTTCGAACTTTCCAAAACCCACGAATGCCACATTTTTACATTTGCCGGTTTTGGTGATGTTGCTCCAATTGAAATGCCTTGGTTTTCAACTATCAAAGAAGAAATTATTGTTTACACCAAATCAAACAAAATCAGTAAACCTACTTTAATTGGACATAGTTTGGGTGGAACATTGAGTTATTGGTTGGCATCTTCTGAACCCGATTTATTTAAAAAAGTGATTGCCGTTGATGCACTTCCCTGCTCCGCTGCATTGATGATTCCAAATTACAATGGTGAAAAAATCCCCTATGACAATCCACAAAGCAAAATGATGTTGCAAATGGATGATGCAACTTTTAAAGGAATGAATGCTCAACAAGTTCAGTTTATGTGTAAAAATCAAGAAAAGCAAAAAGTGATTCTTGAAATGATAAACAAAGCCGATCGAAAAACGTATGTGAATGGCTATATGGATATGCTGAATTTAGATTTAAGAGAAGAAATTTCAAAAATAAAAATTCCGGTGATTATCTTAGCTGCTACTTTTCCGGATAGAGCTACGGTTGAAAAAACCTATCAAGCACAATTTGAAAAATTACCGGCTGTAAAAATAAATTACGCCGAAAATGCCGCTCATTTTGTAATGTATGATCAACCGGAATGGTTTATGAAGAATCTAATCGAAAATTTGAACTAACTTGGAAAAGCAAGCCAAATTTAACGAACTATTCAACACACATTATCCCAAGGTTTTGCGATTGTGCAAAGGCTATTTCAATGGTGATGTTGATTTCGCCGCCGATGCTTCCCAAGAAGTTTTTATTAAAGTTTGGGAGAATTTAGATTCTTTTAGAAATGAATCTAGTATTAGTACGTGGATTTTCAGAATCGCTGTAAACACTTGTTTGGTGTATTTACGAAAGAAATCAACTAAAAAAGAAATCCGTTCTGAACAATTTCCAAACCTTATAACCGAAAATTATTCGCCTGAAATCGAAGAAAAATTAAGCAAAATGTATGCTTGTATTCAAAAATTGGATGAAATGGGAAAAATGATTATTCTGATGGTTTTAGAAGGAATGGAATACAACGAAATTGCTCAAGTGGTGGGTTTGACCGAAGAAACACTTCGTGTTCGAATTCATCGCATTAAAAAAAGTTTAACCCAATGTGTACAAAAATGACAGAATTTAATAACATACAAGAAATCTGGAATTCGCAACCGGAGGCCAAACCAAACACCACTGCTTCAGCATTAATTGCTAAAGCGAAGGAACATACCAAAACCTTAAAACAAAATCATTATTGGACAATCGGAATTATTTCTGTGACCGTTTTGATTTTATTGTTTTACTTTTTTTGGACGAATTCGCATCAATTTAATTCGCTCACCATTGGTTTGAGTGTAATGATTGGTATGTTGATTTTTAGAATTATATTGGAAATCAACAGTTCTACAAAATTAAAGAGCATAAAACCGGATTTATCATTAATAGACTATACTCAAAAAGTAAAAACATTTTATGAATGGCGAAAAAAGATTCATCTAATTCTAACACCAATCATTTACATCAGTTATTTTATAGGTTTTACAATGCTTTTACCGACTTTTAAAGCGATTTTCAGTAACGGATTTTATATTTATTGTTTGGTAAGTGGTTATGGTTTTTTCTTTGTCTTTGGCTATTTTTTAATCAAACAAATTAGAAAAGAATTGAAACTAATTGAAATTTTAAACGAGGTAAAATAATAAACAAGATTATTGAAGAATGATAGAAGAAAGCAGATTTACTTAAGACAAGCCGGAAATAACACCATTATTATCAATGTCTATTTGTTCTGCATTTGGTACTGATGGCAATCCGGGCATTCGCATCACATCACCTAAAAGTGGAATGATGAATTGTGCTCCGCTGGCAATTTCAAATTCTCGGACAGTTATTTTAAAATCTGATGGCCTTCCAATCAATTTTTCATTTTCCGAAAAGCTTGCCGGTGTTTTTGCCATACATATTGCGAAATTATTAAATCCAAATTCTATAATCTCTTTTAATTGCATTTTGGCTGTTGAAGAATATTCTACAGAACTGGCACCATAAATTTCTTTTGCGATGGTATTTATTTTGTTTTCGATACTATCTGAAGGTTGATAAAGCGGTTTATAATTGCTGTTTTCATTATTTATTTCATCTACAACTACTTGAGCCAAATCAATTGAACCTTTTCCACCGTGGGCAAAAGCAGTACTAACAACAGCAGTTACTCCTTTTAAAGCACATAATGCGATTAGTTTATTGTATTCATTTTGTGAATCGTCAGGAAAAGCATTAATACACACGATTGGATTGATTCCAAATTTTTGAATATTTTCAATATGTTTTTCTAGATTAGCGAAACCTTTTTCGATTGCCGCAACGTTTTCTGTTTTAAATTCAGCTGCCGTCAATCCACCATGGTGTTTTATGGCTCTTAATGTTGCCACTAAAACAACAGCATCCGGTTTTAACCCCGTTTGTTGACACTTGATGTGAAAAAATTTTTCAGCACCTAAATCGGCTCCAAAACCTGCTTCTGTGACTACATAATCTCCTAATGACAAACCTATTTTTGTAGCTATTGCAGAATTCGTTCCTTGAGCGATACTGGCAAACGGCCCTCCATGTAAAATGGCCGGATTTTTTTCAATGGTTTGAACGAGATTCGGTTTAATCGCATCTTTTAATAAGACAGCCATCGCTCCAACTGCTTTTAAATCTTTAGCAAACACTGGTTTTCCATCTTTGTTTTTTCCGATCAAGATATTTCCTAAACGAAATTTTAAATCTTCAAAATCTTTTGATAAGCAAAGTATGGCCATTACTTCTGATGCCGGAGTAATATTAAAACCATCTTCACGAAGGGTTCCGTTTTTTTCACCAATCCCAATAATGATTTTTCGTAGCGAACGATCATTCATATCCATCACACGTTTCCAAGCAATGGTTTTTGGATCAAGTTCTAAAGAATATTTCTTATTTTGTAGGTTATTATCAATCAAGGCTGACAATAGGTTATTTGCTTTTTCAATTGCAGAAAAATCTCCGGTAAAATGCAAGTTTATGTCTTCCATCGGAAGTACTTGTGCGTATCCTCCACCTGCAGCTCCTCCTTTTAAACCAAAAACCGGACCTAATGACGGTTCGCGTAAAACTGCAATCGCGTTTTTTTCAGTACAATTCAAGCCGTCTGTTAATCCAATTGCCATGGTAGTTTTCCCTTCACCATATTTTGTAGGAGACATAGCTGTAACTAAAATTAATTTCCCTGTTGGATTACTTGATTGTAATTCTAAAGGCAGTTTAGCTTTGTATTTACCGTAATATTCTAATGATTCCTCAGGTATATTTATTTTTTCTGCAATTTCTTTGATGTGAAGCATTTTTGTATTTTGAGCAATTGCAATGTCAGAAGGAAAATTATCCATTGTAGTTTATCGTGTTAAATTTAAACGAATTTATAAATAAGTTATGGCTCAAAATAGGATAAAAATCATGTTTTAAAAAAACCTGTAAGTTTTATATTCTTACAGGTTTCATATTTAATCTAAACTTAGTGTTATCTGTCCGTCATCATCTAATTCCGTATGAATATCATCAGAGACATTATCTTCACCGGAAACTTCCATCTCCTCTGGAGCTTGTTCTTCCGGTTCTTCATAAGGAAGCGATTCTAACAAACTTACTTGTTTAATTTTATCTGTAGTTAATTGATTGCCGAGGGCTTTAATTCCTTTTATAGCAATAAACTGCTCAAAATCAACTGTTTGATTTTCTTTTTGAACACCTTTCACTTTGGCATAAACGACCTCAGCAACCGGACGCCAATCAGTGGAAACAATTTCTAACTGCGATTTTTCGTGTTCCGAAATGAAGATTTCTTCTTTATTTTCATTCTCAACCAAGAAACGTTTCACATAGTAGCGGTCTTTTTCACCATCGTAATAGATGGCAGAAATCGGCTTTTTCGGATGCCATTTTTCCAAAACAATCATGTCTTCATCAAAATGCGTTGTGAGCTCAGGGATAATGGTTTTTAATTTCCCGGATTGATTCACCACCAAAATTCGGTCATTCGGACGGAATTCACCCAACAACTCACCTCTTCCATCTACATTCAGACGTTGCACAGTATCGTCAAACCAAATTTTTCTTGGTCGTAAGGTGGATATTCCTTTTTCCTTTAATTCTATTTTTTTAATCGGATATTTTGTGACAGTATTTCCGCGAGAAGCTCGACCTTTAATAGCGATATCGGCAAAATCTAAATCCCATTTCAATTTTTTAATGCTTCCAACCTGACGTAATAAAATAGTAATTACCTCTGCTTCTCCATTTGGATTGGCTGAAAAATATAAGGTCTGAGATCCCGGTTTTTCCTGAGTCAAATCGTAAAATTTATCTCTAGTCACACCCGCAACATTAAATCGTTTGATGAAAGTAGAACCATTTTTTCCATCGCGATAAATCATATTATAAATGGTTCGCTTATCGTTTTTATCAAAAATGGCGATGTGAATAATGTCTTTTCCGATGAATTTTTTATCATCTACTTTCGTCACCATCATTTTTCCGTCACGGAGAAAAACAATCACATCATCAATATCGGAACAATCGGCCACATACTCGTCTTTTTTGAGTCCGGTTCCAAGGAAACCTTCTTCTTTATTGACATATAATTTGGTATTTCGCAACACCACTTTGGTGGCTTCAATGGTATCAAAACTTCGCAATTCGGTTTGACGTTCTTTGCCTTTTCCGTATTTGTCTTTTAATTTCAAAAAGAAATCAATCGCAAAATCAATGATATTATTCAAATGATGTTTCACTTGTTCCATTTCCGCTTCCAACTTCGCAATGGCGTCATCGGCTTTATCCGAATCGAAACGTGTGATACGAATCATCGGAATTTGCGTCAACTTCTGCAAATCATCATCATTAATTTCTCTAACAAATGATTTTAAGAATGGCTTAAATCGATCATACATGTAAACATATAAAGCCTCCCTATCCGAATACAATTTGAAATCAATGTACATTTCTTCGCGAATGAATATTTTTTCTAAGGTAGAAAAATGCCATTTGTTTTCAAGTTCATCCAACTGAATTTCCAATTCCCGTTTCAGCAAATCCATCGTTCGATGGGTCGAAATTTTCAACATATCCGAAACGCCGATAAACAACGGTTTATGATTTTCAATCACACAACCTAACGGAGCAACCGAAGTTTCGCAAGCCGTGAATGCATATAACGCATCAATGGTTTTATCCGGAGAAACGCCAGGCGGAAGATGAATTAGAATTTCAACTTCGGCAGCGGTATTATCTTCAATTTTTTTGACCTTAATTTTACCTTTTTCGTTGGCTTTCAGAATACTGTCAATCAACGTTCCAGTATTGGTAGAAAACGGAATTTGTGTAATCACCAACGTTTGCTTGTCCAATTGCGAAATCTTGGCACGCACACGTACACGACCACCACGCAATCCATCATTATAATTGGAAACATCGGCAATTCCGGCGGTTGGAAAGTCGGGAAATAAAGTAAAAGGTTTGTTTTTTAATATTTTAACCGAACAATCAATCAATTCAATGAAATTGTGTGGTAGCACTTTCGTGGATAAACCAACGGCAATTCCTTCGGCACCCTGAGCCAACAGCAGCGGAAATTTTACCGGAAGATTGACAGGTTCCGCACGACGACCATCATAGGACATTCCCCATTCGGTAATTTTTGGAGAATATAAAATATCGTGACCCAATTTTGAAATTCGGGCTTCGATGTAACGGGAAGCTGCCGCACTGTCTCCGGTTAAGATATTTCCCCAGTTTCCTTGCATATCAATCAGTAAATCTTTCTGACCAATTTGCACCATTGCATCACCAATACTCGCATCTCCGTGCGGGTGATACTGCATCGTGTGACCAACGATATTCGCCACTTTGTTGTAACGACCATCATCGAGTTCTTTCATCGAATGCATAATTCGGCGTTGAACCGGTTTAAAACCATCTTCAATAGCCGGAACCGCACGCTCCAAAATTACATAGGAAGCATAATCGAGAAACCAATCCTTGTACATTCCCGTCACTTTAGTGATGGTATCTTCGGGGTTTTCGTCGTTTTCGTAAAAATGTTTGTTACTAAAAACTTTCACGTCGTCAAAACCTTTTTCTTGGGTTGACTCGTTGAGTTCTTCGTTTTCATCGTCTGGGATGATTTTTTCTTCGTCTTCGTTCATTTATGCTGAATTTACTTGCTCTGAATTTATTTCAGAATTTCAGTATCTTATTAACCTTCAATCAATCGTTTAAAATCTTCTTTGCTTGGTAAAATGGTTTTGTATTTACTGGCAAAAATTTGTTCGTTTCCTTCTGGTAAAGTATATTTTACCAACAAGTTGCTTTTGTTTTGACACAATACAATTCCGATGGTTTTATTTTCACCTTTTAATCGCATTTCTCTGTCATAATAATTCACATACATTTGCATCTGACCTAAATCTTGATGCTTGAGTTCGCCAATTTTTAAATCAATTAATACAAAACTTCGCAACACTCGGTTATAAAAAACCAAATCTATTCTGAAATGCTTATCATCAAACGAAATTCTTTGTTGACGAGACACGAATGCAAATCCTTGTCCTAATTCCAACAGAAAATGTTCTAATTTATTGATGATTTCTTGTTCTAATTCTGATTCAGAATACTGATGCAATTCGGGTAAACCAAGAAATTCTAAAATGTATGGATCTTTAATGATGTCTTTTGGTTTTTCAATTAGTTGACCTTCTTGAGACAATTTTAAAACACCTTCTTTATCTCTACTCAAAGCTAATCTTGTGTATAGAGCGGAATCGTATTGTCGTTTGAGTTCGCGAACACTCCAATTGTTTTTTATTGATTCAATTTCATAAAAACTTCGTTCATTTTCATCATCAATTCTCATTAAAAAAACATAATGTGTCCAAGTTAATTTAAAAAACGAAAACAGTGTCTGCGATTTTTGTGTTTCAAATTCCCCAGTCACTGACTGGTTTTTCTCATTATCAGAATTCGTCATCAGTGACGACGAATTTACTATTTCTAATACTCTCGTCAGTGATGACGAAATTGAATAAGTTCTATAAAACATTCTCATTCTGTCAAGATTTTCAACAGAAAACCCTTTCCCAAACTCCTTAGTCAATTCCTTTGAAAGTTCTTTTAAAACTTGTTTGCCGTACGCTGCTCTTTCTTTTCCATTTTGTTCTTCTTCAACAATCATTCTTCCTATTTCAAAATAGGTATAAACCATTGTTGAGTTAATTGCACGAATAACTTGTTGTTGAGCATTTTTTACTAATGCAACAACCTGATGAAACAATACTTTATTTTGAATTTCTCCTAACAATTTTAAACTCTTAAACTCTTAAACTCCTAACCTCTTAAACTTTTAAACTCTTAAACCTTTAAACTCTTAAACCTTTAAACTTTAATTCTTCTCAATCGTATCCAGCTCCACCTTCAAGTTATTAATAATAAATTCTTGTCGGTCCGGGGTATTTTTACCCATATAAAATTCCAACAAGGTTTCGATGGAAGTGGCTTTATCCAACATCACCGGATCTAATCGAATGCTTTCGCCAATAAAATTCTTGAATTCATCGGGAGAAATTTCCCCTAATCCTTTGAATCGGGTGATTTCCGGTTTTGGTTTTAATTTTTCAATGGCATCTACTCGTTCTTGCTCGCTATAACAATAAATCGTTTCTTTTTTATTTCGAACTCGGAATAACGGGGTTTGCAAAATATACAAATGGCCGTCTTTAATTAATTCAGGAAAAAACTGCAAGAAAAATGTAATCAATAACAAACGAATGTGCATACCATCCACATCGGCATCGGTAGCAATGACGATGTTGTTGTAGCGCAAATCTTCCATTGATTCTTCAATATTTAAAGCCGCTTGTAGTAAGTTGAATTCTTCGTTTTCGTAAACAATTTTCTTACTCATTCCATACGAATTCAATGGCTTTCCTCGTAAACTAAACACGGCTTGCGTGTTTACATCACGACTTTTAGTAATTGAACCCGAAGCCGAATCTCCTTCCGTGATGAAAAGCGTACTTTCTAACGTTCTAGGATTTTTCGCATCGGTTAAATGCACACGACAATCACGTAATTTTTTATTATGCAAGCTCGCTTTTTTAGCTCGGTCTTTTGCTAATTTTCGTATTCCTGAAAGTTCTTTACGTTCTCTTTCGGCTTGAAGGATTTTACGCAAAAGTAAATCGGCTACTTCCGGATTTTTATGTAAAAAATTATCAAGTTTTTTGGATATGAAATCGTTAATGAATGTACGAACCGTAGGTCCTTTCGGACCAATATCAGTTGAACCTAATTTGGTTTTAGTCTGACTTTCAAAAACCGGTTCTTCTACTTTCACTGCAATAGCCGAAACAATTGATTTTCTGATGTCTGAAGGATCAAAATCTTTTTTATAAAACTCACGAATCGTTTTCACGATTGATTCACGAAAAGCAGTCAAATGTGTTCCACCTTGTGTTGTATTTTGTCCGTTTACAAACGAATGGTATTCTTCGGAATATTGCGATTTGCTGTGTGTGATGGCCAATTCAATGTCTTCTCCTAAAAGATGAATAATTGGATAAATCATATCTTCCTCTGCAATATTTTCTTCCAACAAATCTTTTAAACCATTCTCAGAATAATACTTTTCACCATTGTAATAAATTGTTAATCCCGTATTGAGATAACAATAATTTTTGAGCATTTTGATAATATACTCGTTACGGTATTTGTAATTCTTGAAAATCGTTTCATCGGCAATAAACGCTACTTTGGTTCCGCGACGTTTGGTTGATTCTTGAATGTCTTCCTCCAAGGTTAAATTTCCGGCAGAGAATTCAGCTGCTTTTTGTTGGTTATCTCGAACCGATTCTACACGAAAATAATTGGACAATGCATTAACGGCTTTTGTTCCAACTCCATTTAAACCAACTGATTTTTTGAAGGCTTTAGAATCGTATTTACCTCCGGTATTCATTTTGGAAACTACATCTACTACTTTCCCTAGCGGAATTCCACGACCGTAATCACGAACCGTTACGAGTTTATCTTTGATAGTCACTTCAATGGTTTTTCCGGCACCCATCACGTATTCATCGATACAGTTATCTAAGGTTTCTTTCAACAATATATAGATACCATCATCGGGTGATGAACCATCGCCCAGTTTTCCGATATACATACCGGGTCGCATTCGGATGTGTTCTTTCCAATCGAGGGAACGAATATTGTCTTCGGTGTATTGATTTTGCTCTGACATAGCGGAATTATGGATTTTGTGCTAATATAGCGGATAAAGCAAAATTTTGAAAGGATTATGGTTTAAAGTTATTAAGAAACATATTGACAGGGTCACTGTTGTCTGTTGTTTGTTATCTGATACTTGTTTTTATCGATAATGATAAAAAATTCCTTTGTCTGCCGGAGTCCAAAAAGCGGCTTTCATACCGGCTTTTTTTAGGGCTTGGTTTGCCCACGTATTACAAGTATAAAACAAGTTGTAGGTTCGATGTGCTTCATAAAAACTGTCATTTTTCCCATAGGTTGTGGCTTCGATAAAAATGGGATTTCCATTGGTATCATATTGAAAACTAGCTTCGATGAAAGTAATTAATTTTTGATATTGTTCTTTCGAAATTTCAATTTTTACACAATTTTTGTTTTCCTGAATTTGTTTGTAAAAAGTGGTATGCATAGCCGAAGTTCCGAGGTTAAAGGCTGCGTTGAAAGCTGTGCTAAATTTTAAATCAGACCATTCCGGTGTGTCGAGATAAAAACCTTTGTCACCCCAACCGAAAGCTAGAAATTGATGAGTTGAATCTTTGGATTGAATGTTTTCAAATTTTATTTTCTCAGACCAATCTTTTAAATCGGTTTTGACAGGAAAAACCAAATCAGCGTGCACGCCGTTTGATTTGATGTATATGGTGTATTCTTTTGTTTGCTCCGATTGATTTTTGTTAACCGGAATAACGGAAAAAACAACTGCTGCAATTCCGTAAATCAGCAACAATAAGATGATTGATAAAACAAATTTCAGCAGTAATTTGAAAGTTAATTTAACAATTTTCATCAACTATTTTTTAGTAGGTAGGACTTTAAAAGTGACAAAGGTTATATTCTCCAAATATATAGTAATAAATCTTCCGTATTGCTTTTTGTAGATAATTTCAAATTCAACTACGTTATCTTCTAAAATTGTATGCTTAAATGGTATAATCTGATTTGGCTTTCCTTCAAAAAGTATGTTCTCTGTTTGCGTTAAGTTTTTTAATTTAAAAGTCAGTTTTTGTCCATCCACTGCTTGAAGAACGCCTTTGTTGTCCAACAATTCGATCCCTTTTTCGGGAAAAGGGAAATAATGTAACGGAAGATTTTCAAACCAATCACGGTTTAATGTTTTGTCGAGCCACTTTCCATCTTCGGGAAAATGTTTCATAAAAAAGAGTTGCTCAGGTGTGTCAAAGTAGAAATCACTATATCTTTTGCTGAATTTAGATGAGCTGGATTCGGCAAAACCTGAACCCCAAGTGGCATCGAGTAAAATCCAACGATTATCCGCAAAAACGGCATTCCACGTATGATTTAACGGTTTGGAGGAAACTCCGATTTGATTTGGAGAAACACGACCAAATCCTGAAATGGATTGCATTTTTAAACCAACTCTTTCGGCAATTTCGTGGTATAATTCGGTGAAATGTTGACAAACTCCTTTTCGGCTTCGGAAAGCTTGATTGATTCTTTTTTGTTTTAATTCTTCCACTTTTTGATCAAATTGTTCTTTTGATTCATATTTGATGACATCGGTGGTTGGATATTGTGCCAGTTTCATGTCATAGGTTACCGAATTGGCAATCCAAACATAAACAGCTCTGGCTTTATCGTAGTCGGTGGTGAAATCGGATTGGATTTTGTCGGCCAACTTATCGATGGATGAAAAGGATTTTGGATAGTCGAGTACTTTTTTATCGACTGGATGAATTTCTTGTGCAGTAATTGAGCTAAAAATAATTAGGAATAGAATAGTTATGTTTTTGATAATCATAGGACAGTTATACTGAATTTGATTACTAAATTATCAATTAATGTACCGCAAAAAGTTAGGTTCTTGTTAAATGTTAAGAGTCAATGTCATTAATTTTATTTTTCATTTTATCGCAAAGTTGCAAAGACGCCAAGTAAAACCTTTGCGACTCTGCGACTTTGCGAGAGTTTTTTTACTGAGAAAACCATTAACTTACTGAGATTGTTGCTGGTTGATGTTTTATGAAAAACTTTGATTGCACAGAGTCTGCCCCCGACCTGCCTACCGGCAGGCAGGTTGAAACGGAAAGCATTTTGCAGGCTTGTTGGACATTTTCTTGCCGAAAAAGAGCGACCTTGTGAAGCTCCTTTTTTGGCATAGAAAATGCCAACAAGACAAAAAATCTTGGAGTGGAAAGCGGGAAATGGCAGCTTGATAGTTGGCAGTGGTCAGTTTTTAGTGTTCAGTCGCAGTTTTCAGTTTTTGGGAAATAAAAAAACTGCTGAATTTCTTCAACAGTTTTGTCTATTTTCTTTTCTCTATTCTCTATTTTCTTTACACATTAAAACGGAAATGCATCACATCGCCATCTTTTACTATGTATTCTTTTCCTTCAACTCTTAGTTTTCCGGCTTCTTTTACTTTGGCTTCTGAACCGAAAGTGGAGTAATCTTCGAAGGCAATTACTTCGGCACGGATGAATCCTTTTTCAAAATCGGTGTGAATCACTCCGGCTGCTTTTGGAGCGGTATCGCCAATGTTGATGGTCCATGCACGCACTTCTTTTACTCCGGCGGTGAAATAGGTTTGAAGTTTTAATAATTTATATGCGGCACGAATTAACACGGCAGAACCCGGCTCGGTTAATCCCATATCTTCAAGGAAAACCTGACGTTCTTCGTAGCTTTCTAATTCGGTGATATCGGCCTCTGCTCCTACTGAAAGTACGATTACTTCGGCTTGTTCATCTTTTACTAATTCGCGAACTTGGTCAACGTATTTGTTTCCGTTTACGGCTGATGCTTCGTCCACATTACACACATATAAAACCGGCTTCGTTGTAATTAATTGAAAATCTTCCAACAAATCAATTTCATCTTGATTTTGAGGAATAACTGTTCGAGCGGATTTTGCTTGTAATAACGCTCCGCGAATTCGGTCTAATAACGCTTTTTCAACTTGAGCTTCTTTATTTCCTGTTTTGGCGGCACGATTGGTTTTTTCTAAACGCTTTTCAACCGTTTCTAAATCTTTTAGTTGTAATTCGATATCGATTGTTTCTTTATCACGAATTGGGTTTACGTTTCCGTCAACGTGAACGATGTTATCGTTATCAAAACAACGTAACACGTGAATAATGGCGTTACATTCTCTGATGTTTCCTAAAAACTGATTTCCCAAACCTTCGCCTTTGCTAGCTCCTTTTACCAATCCGGCAATGTCAACAATATCAACAGTTGCCATTTGAACGCGTTCGGGTTTTACCAATTCTTCCAAACGGGCAATTCGCGGATCGGGAACGTTTACCACTCCAATATTAGGTTCGATGGTACAGAATGGAAAGTTGGCACTCTGTGCTTTTGCATTTGATAAACAATTAAAAAGGGTTGATTTTCCAACATTTGGTAATCCTACAATTCCTGCTTTCATCTTTTAGGTAATGGGTTATTGGTAATGGGTAAAAGGTTTTTTAAACGGGTGCAAATATAGTTTATAATATTGAAAGATTAAAACTTATCAATCGGACGAGTGTGAATTATGTAAACCTTAAGTAAAAATGTATAATGACTTGCGATATCTGAGCTTGTATCTTTACATAACTAACCAATTAAATAGTTTAACCATGAAATTAGCAGCATTAATAGTATTTGTTTTTACATTTTCATTGAGCCACGCACAGAATAAGAATGTGGTTGATGAAACAAAAAAAACCGTAATAACCGTAAATGATGGCGAAAAAGAAACGAAAACGGTTAAAAATGAGAACACTAGAGAAGTTCAAATGATTGAATTAGATGGTCAAAAAGATGCAACGGTTAATCGAGATGTAAAAACTTCTCCAACAATTGTTGAACAATCTACAGAAATTATTAATCCGGACGGAAGCATTAGAATTGTAGATGTGGATCGTACAAATTACTATACGTTAAACGGGCAAAAATATAAAGTAGAACTTGATGCTCAAGGTTATTCGTTACTTTCGGAAAACAATAAAAACATTGGAAAAATCAGAAAAACGACTACCAACAGTTTCATATTTGCAGGAAAAAATAAAACGGCAATTGCCTATTTTGATACCAATGGAAACTTAGTATTAGAATCGTATGATCCAAAAACAGATACGGTTACTTTTGAGACTTATACAGTTTTAAAAAAGTAAATTTAACCCTAAGTTCCTATTAGAATCCTGAGTTTCGGCTCAGGATTTTTTATTTGAGTTTATTATTTAAATCTTTCATTTTTAAATAAAGGATGTGGCTTTCGTTTTGTTCGTTTATTTACTTGAAGAATCGAAAAGATATATGGTAATGTAAAAATAAACACAAACACGACAATCATTTCGTTGGAAGTGAACCAAAAATGTGTTACCGTTGCCAAATATACTTGAGTGTTATTTTCGTTTAGAAGAATTTTAACTTTATCATTGACATAAAAGCCGTTAGAAAATGCCCAAGAATGATTAGTTATTTCAAATTTTTGATTTTTGTGATAATATTCTACTGTTGGAATCATTACAGATTTGAAACTTGTGGGATAATGCGTCCCATTTTGTCCCTTTTTATAGTTTGCAAGGATTTCTTTTTTTACAGAAATTACCGTCGCTTCCACCTTTTTGTGTGAAAGATAAATGATTGATTTGTATGAAAAGAACAAAATCAATACTACAGACATCGTAAGTAAAAATATTCTGAGCATAGTAAAAAAAACCTCAAGAATTCTTGAGGTTAAAATGTGTTTTATTCGTTATGTAAAAATGCTTGCCTATTCAAAAGTGTTTCTTCACTTTCCACATGATTATCGTCGGGCACACAGCAGTCAACCGGACAAACGGCCGCACATTGTGGTTCTTCGTGAAAACCTTTACATTCGGTACATTTTCCGGGAACGATATAATAGATATCATCCGATATTGGCGTTTGAGCTGCCTCTGAATCAACTTCGGTCCCATCCGGTAAAATAACTTTACCTTTGAGTTTAGTTCCATCTTTATATCGCCAATCGTCTGCACCTTCATAAATTGCTGTATTTGGACATTCCGGCTCACAAGCTCCGCAGTTAATACATTCGTCTGTTATTATGATTGCCATTTTAGTATGTTTAAAAGTTTAAGTGTTTAAGCGTTTAAAAGTTCATCGTCAAAAAGTGGTTAATTCAAAATCTACTCCAATCTTTTCAACTATTGGCTGTTGCCAACTTTCTATTTCTTATTTTTGTGCAAAATTACAATCAATTCCATACATAAACAAGTAATCAAATGTTAGAAAATACCAAAATAAATACTTTTGTTGCTTTGGGCGATTTTTTACGTCAATTTTCTTTGGATAACAACCTTCGAAATCCTGAAATTCAAAACAATGACACTTTCTTTGATTCGTTTGAAGCATTGTTAGAACTTTCCCAATCACACAATGGATGGTTTACAAAAGAACAAGTGTGTTTTGCTGTCAATTCATGGGCAGAAGCTTTAACTAAAAGCAATTTAAATCAATGGCTTTCTAACTATGATTTTTCAAAAATAACGCCAAAAACAGTTGGATTAATTTTAGCTGGAAATATTCCACTAGTAGGTTTTCATGACTTTTTATCAGTATTGATTTCAGGTCACACTGTTTTAGTTAAAACATCTTCAAACGACCAACATTTAATAAAATTTTTAGCGAAGTATTTGATTGTTGCTGAACCTGAATTAGCCAACAGAATTACATTTACAGATGGAAAATTAGAAAATTTTGATGCCGTAATTGCAACCGGTAGCAACAACACTGCTCGTTATTTTGAGTATTATTTCAAAAACAAACCTTCCATCATTCGTAAAAACAGAAATTCTGTGGCTATTTTAAACGGAAATGAATCGCACGAAGATTTAGTCAGTTTAGGCGAAGATATTTTTCGCTATTTTGGATTGGGTTGCCGAAATGTTTCCAAATTATTTGTGCCAAAAGGATATAATTTTGATGCTTTTTTCAAAGCCATTTTTGAATACCAAGATGTGATTCATTATGAGAAATATTCAAATAATTATGACTACAATAAAGCCGTTTTTTTAATGAGTAATTTCAAATTATTGGACAACGGATTTTTAACTTTAAAAGAAGATTCAAGCTACTCTTCTCCTATTTCCTCTGTTTTTTATGAAAATTATGATTCTTTACCTGATTTGATAAATCGTTTGAAAAAAGATGAAGATCAAATTCAATGTTTTGTTTCCAATGGTTTAACGGAAAATAGCATCGCATTCGGACAAACACAAAAGCCACAACTTTGGAATTATGCGGATAATGTTGATACGTTAGAATTTTTAATTTCGGTTTAGAAATTGTTTTTAACTACAACGTTTTTGTTAATAACCTATAATAAAAACCGCTTTCTAAAATCGGTCTTTTCGCTGTGAATTTCAGAAATTTGCTGTTCTAAAAATAACATCAATATTTCAGAAATAAAAGATTCTGAAATAAATTCAGAATAAAATGAAAAAACATAATTATAGTGCCGGTCCCTGCATTTTGCCACAAGAAGTATTTGAAAAATCGGCTCAAGCCATTTTAAATTTTAATAATTCAGGTTTATCGATATTAGAAATTTCACACCGTAGCAAAGATTTTGTTGCGGTAATGGATGAAGCACGAGCTTTAGCTTTAGAACTTTTAGGTTTAGAAGGAAAAGGTTATCAAGCATTATTTTTGCACGGCGGAGCTAGTTTAGAATTTCTTATGATTCCCTACAACTTAATGAAAGTAGAAGGAAAAGCAGCTTATTTAGACACCGGAACATGGGCGAATTCTGCTATCAAAGAAGCTAAACATTTTGGAGAAACGGTTGTGGTTGCTTCTTCAAAAGCTGAAAATTATAACCATATTCCAAAAGGATATGTTGTTCCATCCGATGCCGATTATTTCCATTGTACATCAAACAATACGATTTTTGGAACTCAAATGAAAGAATTTCCAAGCCTTGAAATTCCTATGGTTTGTGATATGAGTTCAGATATTTTTTCAAGAACCTTAGACTTTTCAAAATTTGATTTAATTTATGCCGGAGCTCAAAAAAATATGGGTCCAGCCGGGACAACTTTAGTGGTTGTAAAAGAAGAAATATTAGGGAAGTCAGGGCGAAACATTCCAAATATGTTGGATTATGTTCAACATATTGAAAAAGAAAGTATGTATAATACGCCAGCTGTTTTTCCGGTGTATGCTTCACTTTTAACCTTACAATGGTTGAAAAATTTAGGTGGAATTGCTGCTATTGAAAAAGTAAATGAAGCGAAAGCGAATTTATTATACACCGAAATCGACCGCAATCCATTATTTAAAGGAGCAGCCGTTGCTGAATTTAGAAGCAACATGAACGCTACTTTTTTATTAAATGATGAAACCCACGCTCCTATTTTTGATAAACTTTGGAAAGAAGCCGGAATTTCAGGATTACCGGGTCATCGTTCGGTTGGTGGTTACAGAGCTTCGATGTATAATGCTCTTCCTTTAGAAAGTGTGCAAGTTTTGGTTGATGTGATGAAGGAATTAGAAAGTAAAATTTAGAGAATAGAAAAAAAATATTAACAAGTTGTCAGAATCTGAGTTACTCAGAATCTCAGCAACTCAGAACCTAAAAAAATGAAAGTACTAGCCAACGACGGAATTTCTCCTAGCGGAATCAAATCCCTAGAAAAAGGAGGATTTGAAGTAATTACAACCAAAGTTGCCCAAGAACAAGTGGCCAATTTTATTAATGCAAATCAAGTTAGTGTAATTTTGGTACGAAGTGCTACAAAAGTTCGCCGAGATATCATCGATAATTGCCCGAGTTTAAAAATCATCGGTCGCGGTGGTGTGGGGATGGATAATATTGATGTTACCTATGCTCGTGAAAAAGGAATTCATGTGATTAATACTCCGGCATCTTCTTCAGAATCAGTAGCCGAATTGGTTTTTGCTCATTTGTTTTCAGGTGTGCGATTTTTACATGATGCCAACAGAAATATGCCACTGGAAGGAGACACGAACTTTGACGGACTGAAAAAGGCTTATGCAAACGGAATTGAACTAAGAGGGAAAACACTTGGAATCATCGGTTTTGGTCGAATTGGTCAAGCCGTTGCCAAAATGGCCTTAGGTTTAGGAATGAAAGTAATTGCCTCCGATAAATATGTGGGAGAAGCGGTAATTCGTGTAGATTTTTATAACGGTCAGTTCATCAATGTTGACATCGTTACCGAACCAATGGAGGATTTATTAAAACATTCTGATTTTGTTACCTTGCATGTACCAGCTCAAGATGGTTATGTGATTGGCCGCGAGGAATTTAATACCATGAAAAATGGTGTTGGAATTGTAAACGCCGCTCGCGGCGGTGTAATTGATGAAGTCGCTTTAATTGAAGCGTTAGATGAAGGAAAAGTGCTTTTTGCCGGTTTAGATGTTTTTGAGAACGAACCTACTCCGGAAATTAAAATATTAATGCATCCAAACATTTCGCTTACGCCTCATATTGGTGCGGCAACTGAAGAAGCTCAAGACCGTATTGGAACTGAATTGGCAGAACAAATTATTAGCTTGTTGAAAACAGAAAAATAATAGTAGTTTTATGGGGTTGATTAAAAGATCCATGTTTTTGAATAAGTAATTTCAGAAGCCATAAATCAGTTAACTGTTTTACAGCAATAATCAATCCTTCTAAAGAAAAAGAAGGTTTTATTTTTCAAAGCAAAAAGGTATTACGTGGTAAATTTTTCAAAAAAATAGATCTTAAAATTTAGATTTTTTAACCACTTCTTCCGGAGTGGTTTTTTGTTAAATAAGGCCAAGAAAGTTTCATAATCATTCCTTTTTTGTATTTTTATGGTATGAAAAACAGTGTGTTTTTATTCTTACTATGTTATTTAATTTATGCCTGCTCAGGTAATAAGTCGTCTTCTACCTTTTCCCAAAATGAAATAGCAACTACTGTTTCCGATACCGTAAGAATTGCTAATAAAGATTTGGAATACGAAATTATCATTATTGAACCTGGTTTTAATTTTTGGTTAGCAAGCAGAGCCATGCCTCGCAATCATTATTCGCAAAGTTATTTTGAAACTCGAAATCAGTTTTGGGTAACAGAATACAACAATCGTGTTTTACAGCCTATGCGATATGATGCTAATTTGTATCAAATGCAAATTGATTATAGACCAGGGATTGACTATGGTTATGAAGTAAATTACATGCTTTTTAATTATTTGGTCTATTTTCAACAAACATACAAACAGCAACTCGGCGGATTTACGGCCAGAATCTAAATTTTTATGATGCAAAGATTTCGCTCTATTATTATTTGTTTTATTTTAGGAATATTTTTTGTCATTCTAGGAGCAGTATTCAAAATAACACATTTTTCAAATGGAAATTTATTCTTGTTATTAGGAATGCTATTTAAATCTTTAGCTTTAATTTTGTTGATTATAAAAATTATTAAACAGCCTAAAAAAGAAAAGATTTAAAATACTTTTTGAAAACTTCTTAGAATCTATGAAAAAATTAAAAGCCCGCTGGGGTGTTACTTCTGACTTGCAACTTGTAGTCATTTTTATTGTTTTTGCTATCACCGGTTCGGTTTCGGCCTATTTATCAAAACCTTTTACAAATTACATTGGTCTTACGAGTGAAAATTTAGGCTGGTTTTATTTACCCATTCGATTAATTGCCATTTTTCCAATTTACCAGGTTTTACTCGTTTTATTCGGACTCCTTTTCGGACAGTTTGAATTTTTCTGGGCTTTTGAAAAGAAAATGCTTCGCAGCATGAAATTAGGGTTTATCGCCAATTGGTTTGAAAAGAAAGTAGCGGAATAATTTATACAAAAAAACCGCTCAAAATTTGAAGCGGTTTATCTGAATTAGTTCAAAAATTATTATTTTTTAATTATGTATTTGTAAATCCAAGTAATCGTAAAAGTTGGAATAAAATCAAGTCCTGGCATTAATTCTTCTATGAATACTAAAATTCCACTTACTGTTCCAACAGTTCCTTTATACATTTTCAGCATAATTAACCCGGCTATTGGAGCCCAAATTACATCCGATATTTCTCCTAAAAAAGGAATTAAATAGGAAAGCATTCCTATAAAATCAAATAACAAACTTAACACCAAATCACGCGATTTAGTATCTTTAACAGTTTGAACAGCAACTTCTTTTGTCATTAATTTAAAATTAATTAGTTACAATTATAACGACAAAAGTAATGCCAAAATTATTTTTCTTTCTTTAATAAATTAAAAAAGTCGTTTCGATTCTCTTTCTCTTTAAAAATTCCCCCGTATTGAATAGTTGAGGTATAACTGGAGCTGTCTTTTATTCCGCGACTTGAAACACATAAATGTTCTGCTTCAACTACAACAATTACATCTTCAGTATTTAAAACGGTTTTCAATTCATTAAAAATTTGCATAATCATTCGCTCTTGCACTTGTGGTCTGCGAGCGTAATAATCAACAATTCGATTTAATTTTGATAAACCAATCACTTTTCCATTGGAAACATAAGCAATATGAGCTTTTCCGATAATTGGTAAAAAATGATGTTCACAAGTAGAATTAAAACTGATATTAGCTTCTACCAACATCTTATCATAATGGTAACTATTTTCAAAAACAGAAATTTTCGGTTTATTCGCAGGATTTAACCCACTAAAAATTTCTTGAATAAACATTTTCGCTACCCGATGTGGTGTTCCACGTAAGCTATCATCGGTCATATCTAACCCCATCTCTTCCATAATAATGTGAAAATGTTTTTCGATAGTGGCCATTTTATCTTTATCTGACTTGTCAAATGCGTCAGGTCGTAATGGCGTTTCAGCAGACGTCATCTGATGTTCATCACCCAAAAGTTCAAATAATTCTTTTTCAATTTGATTGTTCATAGCTTCTTTTTTAAAATTACTTCAATGCTTTTTTTAGCTGTTCCGTGATTTTACCTTTTAGGTAATTAATTTTTTAATTTATTTTTAAAATTCTTTTTCAACTTTTCTATCTTGGGGGTAATTACATAACTACAATACGATTGCGTTCTGTTTAAATTATAATAGTTTTGATGATAATCTTCTGCTTCATAAAAAACCGAAGCCGCCGAAACTCTTGTAACAATCGGGTTTTTAAATGTTTTTTCGTTTGTCATTAAAGCAATATAATCTTGAGTCAATTGCTTTTGCTCGTCGTTGTAATAAAAAACTTCGCTACGGTATTGCGTTCCTACATCATTTCCTTGACGATTCAAAGTGGTTGGATCATGAGTGGCAAAATAAATTTCTAACAATTCACCAAACGAAACTACTTTCGGGTCAAATGTAATTTGAATTGCTTCTGCATGACCGGTCATTCCTGTCCCTATCTCTTTATAAGTTGGATTTTTCGTCGTTCCGCCAATGTAGCCTGAAACTACTTTTTTTACGCCTTCAATTTCTAAAAAAACTGCTTCTGTACACCAAAAGCAACCGCCGGCTAAGGTGGCTTGTTCCAATCCGTTCTCTGCATTCATTTTAACTGGTTGTTTATTTTCTAGAAAAGCACTTTTTTTTTCTTGTGATTGACAAGAGAAAGTTGAAAAGGCTACTACTATTAAAATTAATTTTTTCATTCTATTTTTTTGTTTAACAAATGTACGATAATATTAAACAAAATAACATCTTTAACTAAATTTTATTATTTATACAACGATAAATAGAACTGATACAGTTTCAAAATCTTTAAAATCTTTGTTACTTTGTAAAAATAGTTTCAAATGATACAAGCAAGAGGAATTCATAAATACTTTGACCAATTACATGTTTTAAAAGGTGTTGATTTAGCTATCAATAAAGGAGAAGTTGTTTCTATTGTTGGAGCTTCCGGAGCAGGAAAAACCACTCTTTTACAGATTTTAGGAACTTTAGAAAAACCGTCAAAACAAGAGGGAACTTCATTGTTTATTGATGGTGAATCGGTTTTGGACATGAATGACAAGCAATTATCGAAATTTAGAAATCAAAAATTAGGATTCATTTTTCAGTTTCATCAATTATTACCCGAATTTACTGCGTTAGAAAATGTTTGTATTCCGGCTTTTATTGCTGGAAAAACAAAAAATGAAGCTGAAGAAGAGGCAAAAAAACTCCTAAACTACTTAGGTTTATCACATAGAATGGATCATAAACCAAGTGAACTTTCCGGAGGTGAACAACAACGTGTAGCAGTGGCTAGGGCTTTGATTAACAAGCCGGCCGTAATTTTTGCAGATGAACCTTCAGGAAATTTAGATACCACTTCTGCCGAAAATTTACACGAATTATTTTTCAAATTAAGAGATGAATTTGGACAAACCTTTGTAATTGTCACACACAATGAAACTTTAGCGAATATGGCTGACCGAAAATTAATCATGAAAGATGGTTTATTTGATCAAAATTCGGGTTGGATCGATTTATCCTTGCAACCAAACGCAATAGTCTAATGAATCAATTAGAATTACAAGAATTTTTAGACGAAAAAGTTGAACTATACAACCATCCAAAATTTATTGAAAGTGATCCAATTCAGATTCCACATTTATATACTTTAAAAGAAGATATTGAAATTGCCGGATTTTTGGCTGCTACCATTTCGTGGGGAAATCGCAAAATGATTATCAATAATAGTCAAAAATTAATGGCTAAATTAGGAAATTCACCGTACGATTTTGTGATGAATCACGACGAAAATGATTTAGAAAAACTAAATGATTTTGTTCACCGCACCTTCAACGGAACGGATTGTATTTCCTTTATAAAAGCTTTAAAAAACATATATCAAAATCATAATGGTCTGGAATCAGTTTTCAATAAAAACATACAAACCAACACTTTACAACAAAATATTTCCAATTTCAAATCCGTATTTTTTGAAATTGAACACAACTATCGAACGCAAAAACACGTTTCGGATCCAATGAATAATTCGGCAGCCAAACGCATCAACATGTTTTTGCGTTGGATGGTTAGAAATGATAATACAGGTGTTGATTTAGGCATTTGGAAATCCATTTCACCAGCTCAACTTTCGTGTCCGCTCGATGTGCATTCCGGAAATGTAGCCCGGAAATTAGGTTTGCTTACGCGAAAGCAAAACGACGCAAAAGCACTTTTTGAATTGGATTCCAACTTACAACAACTAGATAAAAATGATCCCGTAAAATACGACTTTGCTCTCTTCGGATTAGGCGTTTTTGAAGGATTTTAGGCTATTTTAGGCATTGATTTAAAATTACGTACCTTTGCAAAAATTATCTTTTTTATGTCTACTTTTCTGGATTTCGATTTACCTAAATCATTGCAAAAAGCAATTGATGAATTAGGTTTTACAACCCCCACTCCTATTCAAATTAAATCGATGCCGGTTATTTTATCCGGCCGCGACATGATGGGAATTGCTCAAACCGGAACCGGAAAAACGTTTGCCTACTTATTACCTATTTTAAAACATTGGAAATTTCAAAATACACACACTCCCCGCGTTTTAATTTTAGTTCCAACCCGTGAATTAGTAGTTCAAGTGGCCGAAGAAGTCGTAAAACTGACTCAATATATGTCGGTTCGAACCTTAGGTGTCTATGGAGGAGTAAACATCAACACGCAAAAAACAGCCGTTTATCAAGGTGTTGATATTTTGGTGGGAACACCAGGGCGAGTGATGGATTTGGCGTTGGATAACGTCATTCGTTTTGATGAAATTCAGAAATTAGTGATTGATGAATTTGATGAAATGTTGAATTTAGGTTTTCGCTTTCAAGTGACATCCATTCTTACGATGTTAAAATCGAAAAGACAAAACATCCTTTTTTCGGCCACAATGACCGATGAAGTGGATGACATGTTAGATGAATATTTTGACTTTCCTGCGGAAGTTTCATTAGCTCCATCAGGAACTCCGTTAGAACAAATTACGCAAATTGGATATAAAGTGCCGAATTTTCTAACCAAATTAAATTTACTGAAAGAACTTTTGCATTCCGATGAAAGTATGTCGCGTTTGCTGATTTTTATCAATAATAAAAAAACAGCCGATTTAGTTTCTGTAGCGTTGGAAGAGGATTTTCCCGATCAGTTTGGTTTGATTCACTCCAATAAATCACAAAATTATCGTTTGAATACAATGGCTTCCTTTCAAGCCGGAGAAATCAGAGGAATTGTTACAACAGATGTAATGGCTCGTGGTTTAGATATTTCTGACATCACGCACGTTTTCAACATGGAATTTCCTGAAGTTCCTGAACAATATGTCCACCGAATTGGTCGAACCGGTCGTGCAGATAAAACCGGTGTCGCTGTTAGTTTTGTGAGTCCAAGAGAAGAAGAAATTCAAATTGAAGCCGAAATTTTGATGGAAAAAGAAATCGAATTTCTTCCCTTACCAAAAATCGAAATTGAAGAAAAAGTGCTTGACTTTGAAAAAGAAAAAAGAAAAATGAAAGTGCTTTTGAAACGTCCAAAGAAAGAAGGTGGCGAAGCATTTCACGATAAAAAAGATAAAAATAAAAAAGTAAATCTTGGTGGTCCCGGAAAAAGAACTCCGAGAAAAACAGAATCGAGAAACCGAGGCGTTGAACGAAAAAGAGATGAGAAAAGGAAGAAAAAATAAGCTGCTTTTAACCCTAAATTCTTTAGTTTTTGATTAACACTTTCAATTTGTGCTATTAAAATATAAAAGCTATCTTTGACAAACTTTCAATTAATGCAGTTTAAACATCCTGAAATTCTGTATTTCCTCTTTTTATTGGTGTTGCCAATTTTAGTCCATTTATTTCAACTCAGACGATTTAAAAAGGAATATTTCACCAATGTAAAATTCCTGAAAGAACTTTCCATACAAACCAGAAAAAGCTCCCAACTTAAAAAATGGTTATTGTTAGCCACCCGATTATTGCTTTTAACGGCAATGATTATTGCTTTTGCTCAACCTTTTTTTAAAGCCAAAGACAGTAAGGGCGTTACGAATGAATTATACCTTGTAGTTGACAATTCGTTCAGCATGCAAGCCAAAGGAAAACAGGGCGAATTACTAAAAAGAGCTGTTCAGGAATTGTTGGAAAAAACACCTGAAAATACTACTTTTTCGCTCCTCACCAATGATGATGTATACTGGAATACCGACATTAAATCGATTCAAAAAGAATTGATGAATTTGGAATACAGTGCCACTTCTTTTCAATTGGATCAAAGTTTAACGAAAATTAAATCCAGAAAAACGCCTTTTAATAAGGATGTAGTTGTGATTACTGATGCGATAAACCTCCAGTCGAATCAGTTAAAAACAATTGATGAAACGATTAATCCGATCTTTATTCTACCAAAAGCGGAACAAAAAAACAACGTGTCAGTTGATAGTGTTTATCTTCAACAAACGTTGGATAATTTTTATGAAATTGGTGTAAAATTAAAATCATACGGAAAGTCGGAACAAGAAATTCCGGTTGCAATTTATAATCAAAAACAACTGATTGCAAAAACGCAAGTAAAATTGAATCAAGCAGAAAAAGAACTTTTTTTCACCATTCCAAAAGCTGATTTCAACGGTTATGTTTTCATTGATGAACCAGGTTTGAGCTATGACAATTATTACTATTTCAGTATTTCCAAACCCGAAAAAGCATCCGTTTTGGCTATTGGCGAGGCGGACAAAAATCAATTTCTGACTAAAATTTACACCGAAAATGAATTTGTTTTTTTACAATATGAATTAAAATCACTGGATTATAATCTGTTAGATAAACAAGATGCAATCATTATCAATGAAATAAAAGAAATTCCGCAAGCTCTTCAAACAACTTTAAAAGCGTTTTATGAAAAAGGTGGAAATATCATTTTTATTCCTTCCGAAGAAAATAATGTAGCAAATATCAACAGTTTACTCCAAAATTTTGGTTCTTTTTCTGTAAATGATTTGATTAAAACAGAAAAACAAATTACTACCATTTCTTTCGCTCATCCGCTGTACAGTGGTGTTTTTGAAAAAAAAGCGGCCAATTTTCAGTATCCAAATACAAAAAAGAGTTTTTCCTTAAAAAGCGCTTATCCGTCTATTTTGACATATGAAGATCAAAATCCATTTTTAACAGTGGTTTCCAATTCGCTGGGTTCGTTTTATGTTTTTTCAGCTCCCATAAATAAAGTTAATTCCAACTTTAAAAACTCACCTTTGATTGTTCCCACTTTTTACAACATGGCTTTTCAAAGTGCTAAAACAGGAATCAATGCGTTAACGGTTGGCAATTCTTCACCAATTACAATTGATCAACTTTTGGCAAAAGATGAAATTATTTCGGTTATTTCTTCAGATAAAAAGAGTGAAAAATTTATTCCGCAACAACAGATTTTAAACAACAAAGTAAAACTTACCTTTGCCGAAAGTCCGTCTAAAGCAGGAAATTACAATGCTCAAAAAGACAATACAACGATAAAAAATATAAGTTTCAATTATTCAAGAACCGAAAGTGATTTAGGATTGGATAATTCAAATTTATTGGAATCTTACGAAAATGGAAATTCAATTGAAACCGTTTTTGATGCGTTACAAACCAACCGAACAAACAATGTTTTATGGAAATGGTTTGTGATACTTACTTTATTATTTGTAGTGCTGGAAATACTCATTCAAAAATTTGTGAAATGAATTTAATCATCCGAAATGCAACTATTATTGATTCGAAAAGCTCGCATCATAATCAAAAAAAAGATTTGAAAATTTCGGGAAATACCATTGAAAAAATTGGTAAAGACCTTCCACCTGAACATAAATATAAAGAAATTGATTTAGAAAATCTTCATCTTTCGCCAGGTTGGTTTGATACTTCCGTTTCTTTTGGCGAACCCGGTTTTGAAGATCGTGAAACCATTGCTAACGGATTGTCTGTGGCAGCCAAAAGCGGTTTTACAGCGATTGCTTTGCAACCGAATTCTTTTCCTGTGATTGATAATCAATCGCAGATTCGATTTGTGAAAGAAAAAGCCAGCGAAAATGCCGTGAATCTATTTCCTATTGGAGCATTAACCAAAGGTTCGGAAGGAAATGATTTAGCCGAATTATTCGATATGAAAAATGCCGGAGCAATTGCTTTTGGTGATTATACTAAGAATTGTTCAAACGCTAACCTACTAAAAATTGCACTGCAATATGTTCAAGATTTTGACGGATTAGTGATTGCTTTTTCGCAAGATGAAAAAATAAAAGGAAATGGAGTGGTGAATGAAGGAGTTGTTTCTACTCGATTAGGTTTAAAAGGAATTCCGGCTTTGGCTGAAGAATTAGCCATCGCTAGAAACTTATTTTTGCTAGAATATACGGGTGGAAAATTACATATTCCAACGGTATCGACTTCAAAATCAGTTGAATTGATTAAAAAAGCAAAAACAAAAGGTTTACAAGTTACGTGTAGCATTGCCGTTCATCATTTGGTTTTAAATGACGAAAAATTGGAGGGTTTTGATACGCGTTTGAAAGTTACACCTCCTCTTCGTGATGAAAAAACACGAAAAGCACTTGTGAAAGCAGTTGAAAATGGAACAATTGACCTTATTACAACCGATCATAATCCGATTGATATTGAACATAAAAAGATGGAATTTGATATAGCCAAAAACGGAACAATTGGTTTAGAAAGTGCTTTTGGTGCTTTGTTAAACGTGCTTCCGATTGAAACTGTTATTTCTAAACTAACCGGAGGAAAATCGGTATTTGGAATCGAAAACAATGTCATTGAAGAAGGTGCAACAGCCGATTTAACATTTTTTAATCCAAATTCAGAATGGGTTTTTGGGAAAGAAAATATTCTTTCAAAATCAAAAAACTCCGCCTTTTTAGGTGAAAAAATGACTGGCAAAGTGTACGGAATTTATAATAACAGAAAATTAGTTTTAGCATAATGGAACAAAATAAAAATGCTGCAATTGTAGCTTATCTAACGATTATTGGATCGGTCATCGCAATTTTTATGAATCATGAAAATAAAAGTTCGTTTGCCAGTTTTCATATTAGACAAGCGATGGGAATATTCTTAACTTTTTTTGCCTTAGGCTATCCTATAGGCTATTTTGACAGTTGGATGATTTCCTCCGCTTTTTATATTTTCTTTTTTATCTTGTGGATTTATGGATTCTTGGGTGCCTTGAATGGAGAAGAAAAAAGCGTACCGTTAGTTGGAAATTTCTATCAACGTTTTTTTAAAAGCCTATAGTTATGTCGTTACAGTATTTGATTCGAGAACCTAAAACAATTCAAGAAAATAATCCGTTATTGCTTTTGTTGCATGGATATGGTAGTAATAAAGAAGATTTATTTTCATTTGCTGCAGAACTTCCGGAGGAATATTATGTCATTTCAGTGCAAGCTCCGCATGATTTAATGTATGGAAGTTATGCCTGGTATGCCATTAATTTTGATGCAGACGAAAATAAGTTTTCCGATTTGAATCAAGCCAAAGAATCGAGAGATTTGATTGTTGATTTTATAGATGAATTAGTTGCAAAATATCCGATTGATAAGGACAAAATCACTTTAATTGGATTTAGTCAAGGAGCTATTTTGAGTTATGCCATTGCCCTATCCTACCCAGAAAAAATATCGAAAATTGTGGCAATGAGTGGTTATTTGAACACTGAAATGGCGAAAGAGAATTTTGAACAAAAGAACTTTTCAAACTTAAAAATATTCGCTTCACACGGAACAGTCGATCAAGTAATTCCTGTTGATTGGGCCATAAAAACCAATCCGATTCTAGAAAAATTAGGAATTAAATGTGTGTATAAAGAATATCCTGTTGGTCATGGTGTTGCTCCACAAAATTTTTATGATTTTAGGAATTGGTTGGAAGAAAATAAGTAAATTAATCCTCGTTTTTATCGCTTCCGGTGATTTTTGGTCCAACACCTCCATCGCCGGCAAATAAAATTTCTTCACCTTTTTTGAGTATAAAACCTTTCCAAGGAATGAGTTGCCAATCATCAAATTTCCATGGTTGACCTTCTTCGGGACGAATTAAGATAATAGATTTTACTTGATTAGGTAGAAATATTTCGGCTTCATTTCCTCCATCTACACCAAAAACAATGTACGCATTTTTGGTTTCATCCTCATTATTTTGATTATCCTGCGGATAAAGTGTAATGGCTGATTCGTAGATTTTAATACATTCTTTGTTCAATGTTGACCAAAAATAGCCTGCTCCGTCTAAACAACCGTTTTCATCTTTGTCAGCACTGGCAATTGTATCTAACAAAGCTTGCTTTTTAATCAATTCGGGTTCTACATCCTGATCAAATTTTTTACAGGAAACCAAACTCATAACTAATACAATTAAAAGCAAACTATTTTTCATACCAAAAAATTAAGGACTTAAAGATACAAAAGTTTACTGTTTTGGATATAATGTTGATTGAATAATTTTAAAATCCAATGATTCATCTTCTTCTATAAAATACTGCAACAATACTTCACCCCAGAGATCTCCGTTACTAAAATCAGCAATAATCCAACGGTGATTTAATACTTCAATTTTATTAATGATGAATTTTCTATCGTCAATTTTTCCAAAATCAACCAACGGATTTCCTTCCGGGCTATCATTTAATTCCATTAAATTAGCTTCTATTTTTGGAATTAATTTCTCGACAGCGTAATCTTCTAAATAATTCTGAGCATTATCATTATTTCTAAGCGTAAAATAATTGGCGTCAAAAATTTGATTGTTTAAGGATTGAATGGTATCACTCATTTTTATTTTCAAATTTTCGAAACGTTCTGCTTCAAATTTTACTTTTTTACTGTAATACATAAATGTAAAGACTGTCATTAAAACGCTGACTATGAACAAATAAGTAAATAATGATTTTTTCATTGTATCAAATTGAAATTTCTAAGTTATCGTAGGCTAAATAAACGTTTTTTGGTAATTTTTGTTGTACTTCTTCGTGAAATCCGAGTAAATGACTAATGTGTGTTAAATAGCTTTGTTTCGGATTGACCAAAGCTATGAAATTTAATGCTTCTTCCAAATTAAAATGTGTGCTGTGAGGTTCTTCACGTAACGCATTGACAACCAATATATCTAAATTCTTGAGTTTTTCAAGTTCACTATTAGGAATGGTTTTTACATCCGTTAAATAAGCAAAATTATCAATTCGATATCCAAAAACCTGAAGGTTGCCGTGCATCACCTGAATAGGAATGATTGTTTTTTTACCAATTGAAAAACTACGATTATGAATCACTTCATTAACAGTAACCGAGGGAGCTCCCGGATATTTATTTTCAATTTCAAAAATATAATCAAATCGCTTTTTCAAATTTTGAATTACTCTTTGATGAGCATAAATTGGAATATCACCTTGCTTGAAGAAAAACGGACGAATATCATCTAATCCTGCCGTATGATCGGCGTGTTCATGCGTAAAAAGAATAGCATCTAACTTCGTACACCCTGAAGTTAACATCTGTTGTCTAAAATCGGGTCCGCAATCAATCACAAATGAATGGTTTTCATCATAAATCCAAACTGAAACACGCAAACGTTTGTCTCTGTCATCCTTGCTTTTACATACAGAGTGATGACTACCAATTACCGGAATTCCTTGCGACGTACCCGTACCTAAAAAATAAACCTTCAAGACGTTAAATTTTCACAAAAATAGCACTATTTATCTTTTGAATAGGCATGATATTTGTTAACTTTGCATTGAACTATTACTGATTATGGAAAGAATTGCGATGGAAATAAAACTTAAAGGTGATCGAGCGATTGAACAAATTCCCTCGATAAAAGATAAAGCACTGCGAATCAACCTCAACGAAAACATTTACGGAACTTTTGCAGAAATTGGTGCCGGTCAGGAAACTGTTCGTCATTTTTTTAGATCGGGAGGCTCATCCGGAACGATTGCAAAAGCAATGTCTGCCTATGATAAGGATTTTAGTGATGCCATTTACGGAATTGAAAAAGACGGTCGCTATGTAACCGAAAGTCGCTTGAAAAAAATGCTAACTCACGAAGTAGATTTAATTGAAAAGCGATTAGATCGTGTGAAACACCCTAACAAAATGTTTTTTAGTTATGCTAATACGGTTGCAACCATCGATTTTGCAAAACAATTTAAAGGTCACGGTTGGGTTGGTGTAAAGTATCAAATTGAACCGGATGAAGATTATAATGAAATTATTCTTCATATCCGATTTAAAGAAAATGATGCCCGTTTGCAACAAGAAACACTGGGTATTTTGGGTGTGAACTTAATTTACGGAGCTTTTTACAAATACAATGATCCTAAAAAATTACTGCGTTATTTATATGACCATTTAGACAAAGACCAATTAGAAATTGATACGATTAACTTTTCGGGCCCCCGATTTGCCAATGTAGATAATCGTTTGATGAGTTTACAATTGGTTAAAAATGGAATGACCGATGCCGTGATGTTTGGCCCTGATGGAAATAATATTTTGCCCGCTTCGATTTTATATAAGAAAAACATTTTAGCTCTTCGCGGAAGTTTTCGCCCGGTAACTCGAGTGAACATGGACATGTATGAAAAATCATTGGAAATGTTTTTATGTGAAAACAAAGTGGAAGCCGATAACACGTTGGTAATTTTTGAAATTACACTGTCCAATTTACGCTCAGAAGGTGAAATTGATGAACGTGATTTTATGGATCGTGCTGAATTGCTTTGCTCGCTAGGTCAATATGTAATGATTTCAAACTTCCAGGAATATTACCGTGTGGTAGAATATTTCTCTAATTATACCAAAGCGAGAATGGGCTTGGCCATGGGTGTCAACAATTTAGTTGATATTTTTGATGAAAAATATTACCGTCATTTGAGTGGTGGAATTTTGGAAGCGTTTGGTAAATTATTCTACCGCGATTTGAAAGTTTTCTTATATCCTATGAAAGAAGAAAATGGTGAAATTACCAATTCTGAAAACTTAAAAGTTCATCCAAGAATGAAAGAATTATATAAATTCTTCAAATTCAATGGAAAAGTGGTCGATATTGAAATTGCCAATCAAAACAATTTAGAAATCTATTCTCGTCATGTATTGAAAATGATTGCTAAAGGAACCGAAGGTTGGGAAGAAATGCTGCCAAAAGGTGTTGCCGAAATAATTAAAAAAGATAAATTATTTGGCTACGATTCTAAACCAAGAATTGAAGAACCAACGAATTAAGAGATAAAAAGCCCCAAATTCCACTAATTTCACGAATTGATTTGTGTAAATTAGTGGAATTTGTCGCTAAAATTACTTAACTGTTTTTATCCTAAAATTTGTTCTGCGTGAGCTTTGGTTTTTACGGAAGTGATAACCTCATCAATAATTCCGTTTTCGTTGATTACAAATGTGGTGCGATGAATTCCGTCATATTCTTTGCCCATGAATTTTTTAGGTCCCCAAACGCCAAAGGCTTGAATGACAGCTTTATCTTCGTCGGCTAAAAGTGGAAACGGAAATTCGTATTTGTTTTTGAAATTTGATTGAGCTTTTGCATTGTCTGCACTTACACCTAAAAGTGCATAATTGCTGGCCTCGAAACGAGCAAAATTATCTCGCAAATCGCAAGCTTCTGCTGTGCAACCGGGTGTGTTAGCTTTTGGGTAAAAGAAAACTACTAATTTTTTTCCTTTGTAATCGGATAAAGTGTGAAAGTTTCCGTCTTGGTCTTTGGCTGAAAAATTGGGTGCTTTGTCACCTTTTTCTAGTGTGGTCATAGTTTGTTTTTTTATTTTATATAATTCTACTTTCTAACTACTGCTGCCCTGCCCCAGATTGCAGTGGAAAGCTTTTATTGAAGAAAGCTAGTTGTTGTAAGGCTGAAAAAGCGACTAGCGGAAGCTCTTTTTGGACTTAACAAAAACAGCTTTGTGAAATAAAACTTGGAACGAAAAGCTGGATTAGGCACATTCTAATTATTGTCATAAATTTACAAATATAAATTTACAAAAATGACCAAGAAAGAACGTGCAACATTTGTTATAAATACGTTAAATGACTTATATCCTTCGATTCCGGTGCCGTTGGACCACAAAGATCCGTATACGTTGCTGATTGCAGTATTGCTTTCAGCTCAATGTACGGATGTTCGGGTGAATCAAATTACGCCGCTTTTGTTTGCCAAAGCGGATAATCCGTATGATATGGTGAAAATGAGTGTGGAAGAAATTAAGGAAATTATTCGTCCTTGTGGATTATCGCCAATGAAATCGAAGGGAATTCATGGTTTGTCTGAAATTTTGATTGAAAAGCACAATGGTGAAGTACCACAAAGTTTCGAAGCATTGGAAGAACTTCCTGCGGTTGGACATAAAACGGCGAGTGTGGTGATGAGTCAGGCGTTTGGTGTTCCGGCTTTTCCGGTGGATACACATATTCACCGATTGATGTATCGGTGGAATTTATCGGAGGCTAAAAACGTAGTGCAAACCGAACGTGATGCAAAAGCCATTTTTCCGAGAGCGTTGTGGAACGATTTGCACTTGCAGATTATATGGTACGGTCGAGAATATTCGCCTGCCAGAGGTTGGAGTTTAGAGAACGATTTGATTACAAGGACGATTGGAAGAAAATCGGTTTTGAAGGAATACGAAAAAAAAACATCCCGACTTTAATCGGGATGTTCCTTTTAATTAGCAATAGTTTCGAAAGACATGTTACCTACTTTAACAATGCTCAGTGCCTTGGAGTAGTTGAGCAAAAAACGTATAGTTTCTTTTTTAGGTAACATCTTTGGAGTCGCTAATTTTTTACTAGTGTAAAGTTTTGCCATAGATAAAATATGTTTGTTTTAATCTACAACGAAAGACTTTTCCAAATATTGTTTAATTGGTTAAAATTATTTGATTTTTTTCGATTACTTTTCTAAGGTTCATTAGAGCATATCGCATTCTCCCTAAAGCGGTATTGATACTAACGCCCGTTGATTCAGCAATTTCCTTGAAACTCATGTCTTGATACATTCGCATCACCAAAACTTCTTTTTGATCGGCCGGCAATTCTTCCAATAGGCGTTGCAAATCACTTTCTACTTGATCGGTTATCATTCGGCCTTCTACATTCATGGAATTGTCACTAATGTACGAAAAGATAGAGTATTCTTCTGTTTCGCGTTGCATTGGCATTTTCTTATTTCTACGGAAATGATCAACAACTAAATTATGTGCAATTCGCATTACCCAAGGTAAAAACTTACCTTCTTCGTTGTAGGAGTTTGATTTTAATGTTTTAATTACTTTAATGAAAGTATCTTGAAAGACATCATCCGTGACATCACGATCTGCAATTTTAGAATAGATAAATCCATAAATTTTAGATTGATGTCGTTCTATAAGAATAGCCAACGATTGTTCGTCACCAGCAATGTAATTCTTAACCAATAAAGCGTCTGGGAGTTGATTAACAGTAGCCATAGTAATACCTTTTTAATTTCGTGTTTTGAACTAAATTTTTCTAAAAAAGTATTTTTTTCCTATAAGCAATTGTTAAATAAAAATTAATTATTAGCCAAATGTAACACAATTTTAGTTGAACAAACAAATATTAACCGAAATTTTAACATTCAAAATGCAATAAATGTGGAAAACCGTAGAAAATAGTTAGAATTTGCATGAAAAAGTGATTCTTCATCTCAGACAGGTTTCCTAACCTGTCAGGTGTAACATCCCCTTAAAGTCAATTCTCAAGTCCGTAAAAATAGAAATTCCCAACCTTTTAATTGAACATTCAAATCACTATCTTTGCGATTCTTTCCACTTTGCTATGACACCAGAAGAATTTGCTCTACTCGAACCCAAGAAAAATATCCTAATTAAAGGAGCACAACTGCACAATCTTAAAAACATTGATGTGGCGATTCCCCGAAATAAATTAGTGGTCATTACCGGACTTTCAGGTTCCGGAAAATCAAGTTTGGCATTTGATACGTTGTATGCAGAAGGTCAGCGACGTTATGTGGAAAGTTTGTCCTCTTATGCTCGTCAATTCTTAGGAAGATTAGACAAGCCAAAAGTGGAATACATTAAAGGTATCGCTCCTGCCATTGCCATCGAACAAAAAGTGAACACCACGAATGCACGTTCAACCGTTGGAACATCAACAGAAATATATGATTATCTGAAATTGCTTTTTGCTCGTATTGGAAAGACTTTTTCGCCTGTTTCGGGTCAGGAAGTTAAAAAACAAAGTGTTTCCGATGTAGTCAAAATTATTACCTCGTTTCAACCCGAAAGCAAATGGCTCCTCCTCGCTCCTATTCATTTGGAAGAAGGAAGAGCATTGGAAGACAAATTGAAAGTGTTACTTCAACAAGGTTTTATTCGGATTTTGGTTGAAAATGAAATGATTCGTTTGGATGAATTAGAACAACATGCATTGGACAATAAAGATATTCTCTTAATCATAGACCGAATTGTAGTGAAAGACGATGAGGAGTTCTTAAATCGTTTAGCAGATGCCGTTCAAACCGCTTTTTATGAAGGAAAAGGCGAATGTTATGTGCAAGAAGTAGCTACGCAAAAACGATTTGAATTCAGTACCAATTTTCAATTAGACGGTATTACTTTTTTAGAACCAAACGTGCATTTGTTCAGTTTTAATAATCCCTACGGAGCTTGTCCAACTTGTGAAGGTTACGGAAATGTGATTGGAATTGATGAAGAATTGGTTATTCCAAATACGGCTTTATCCGTTTATGAAAATGGTATTTTCCCTTGGCGAGGTGAAAGTATGGGATGGTACCGCGATCAATTAGTGAACAATGCCTACAAATTTGATTTTCCGATTCACAAACCGTATTTTCAGTTGACTGATGATCAAAAACAGTTGATTTGGAATGGAAATAAATACTTTACCGGATTGCACGATTTCTTTAAAGAATTAGAAGAGAAAAATTATAAAATTCAAAACCGCGTAATGCTTTCGCGTTACCGAGGAAAAACAAAATGTCCGACTTGTAAAGGAAAACGGTTACGAACAGAAACCAATTATATTACGGTCGGCAACAAAACCGTTTCGGAGTTGGTTGATTTACCAATAAAAAATTTAATTGTCTTTTTCCAAAGATTAGAACTTTCAGAATACGATCAAAAAGTAGCCAAACGATTGCTGATTGAAATTAATAATCGTTTGAAATTTTTAGATGAAGTGGGTTTGAATTATTTGACGTTAAACCGAAATTCCGCTTCTCTTTCCGGTGGTGAGTCGCAACGCATCAATTTAGCAACTTCGTTAGGAAGTAGTTTGGTAGGTTCGATGTACATTTTAGATGAACCCAGTATCGGATTGCATCCTAAAGATACTGAACGTTTAATTGAAGTATTAAAAAACCTCCGAAACCTAGGAAATACAGTCATTGTTGTTGAACACGACGAAGATATTATGAAAGCCGCCGACCGCATCATCGACATAGGTCCCGAAGCCGGAACACACGGAGGTCATTTGGTTGCCGAAGGAGATTTTAGTGAAATTCTAAAAGCCGATTCACTTACCGCAAAATACTTAAACGGCGAATTAGAAATTGAAGTTCCAAAAAAACGACGGAAATTCAAGAATCACATCGAAATTATCGGAGCTCGTGAAAACAATTTAAAAAATATTGATGTTAATTTTCCATTGGATTGTTTAACGGTAATCACAGGTGTTTCCGGAAGTGGAAAAAGTACGTTAGTCAAAAAAATATTATTTCCAGCTTTACAAAAAAAATTAGAAGGTGTAAGCAATAAAGCCGGACAATTCACCGAATTACGAGGCAATTTTTCGCACATTAAACACATTGAATATATAGATCAAAACCCGATTGGGCGAAGCTCTCGTTCTAATCCGGTGACGTACATCAAAGCGTACGATGATATTCGGGATTTGTTTACGAAACAAAAACTATCTAAAATTCGACGTTATTTACCGAAACATTTTTCGTTTAATGTGGATGGCGGTCGTTGTGAAACCTGCAAAGGCGATGGCGAAGTAACCATCGAAATGCAATTTATGGCCGATGTTCATTTGGAATGTGAAACCTGTGGTGGAAAACGTTTCAAAAAAGAAATCCTCGAAGTACAATTTGAAGGAAAAAATATCGATAACATTCTAACAATGACCATTGATGATGCGGTTGCTTTTTTTGATGAACACAAGCAAGCCAAAATTATTCAGAAATTGAAACCATTGCAAGATGTTGGATTAGGTTATGTGCAATTAGGGCAATCCTCTTCTACTCTTTCAGGCGGAGAAGCTCAACGGATTAAACTCGCCTCGTTTTTAGTGAAAGGAACCACCAAGGACAAAGCTCTGTTTGTGTTTGATGAACCTACCACCGGTTTACACTTTCACGACATCAAAAAATTACTTGCTTCGTTTGAAGCTTTAATCGAAAAAGGTCATTCTATTATCGTGATTGAGCATAATTTGGACTTAATTAAATGTGCCGATTACATCATCGACATTGGTCCTGAAGGTGGCGAAAACGGCGGACAATTAATGGCGTTTGGCACTCCGGAAGAAGTGGCAAAAGACAAAAAATCGATTACGGGGAAATATTTGAAGGAGAAGTTGAAGTAGTTTTCGGTTGTCTGTTGTCCGTTATCTGTTTTCCGATGTCTGTTGTCTGTTATTTGTTATCAGTTTTCTGTTGTCGGTTATCCGTTGTCGGTTTGACTTTTCTAATTTCTCAAATTTTTAAAATCTGTGTTCTCAATTTCTCCCATCTTCCATCTCCCATTATCCTGAAAATCAACTACTTAAAAATCATTAACAACTCATTCACAACACAAAAAGGATTTCTGGCACGGCAATTGAAAATAACTAAACAAGAATCTGAAACGAGTTCAGATTAAAAAGTTTAAATCGAATGTGTCATGAAAAAAATTACCCTCTTAGTAGCCGCAAACTTACTGGTTGGAAGTTTGGCTTTAGCAGCAGAAAAAACCACTTTTTCTGATTTTGAAAGAAATGTTGCTTACTCAAATTACATGGACGCAGAACCAATTGTATTCATGGAGCGAGGTATCGAGTTCTTTGTATTCTTAAACGGTGATTTCGATTTCAACACTCGTCCGCAAGACAGTCAAGGTAGCTTCTTCTACCGCAGAGGAGGTACCCGAGGAAACACCGCAGTAGCCGTGAATTACGGAGTTCGGATTGAGCACGATAGTTTTGGAAGAGTCCGCCGTGTGGGCAACACCTTCATTAACTACGACAACAGAAACCGCGTAAGCCGCATCGGAACTGTCTATATGAGGTACAACCGTTTTGCACTCTCACAAATTGGTGGCATGCAAATTGTATACAACAGAAGAGGAATGATAATCCGCACCATTGGTGAGGTGAATTTTACAAGAGGAAATCATGGTTACGCCCATAACACCTACTACGGAAGTTCAGAGAACTATAACAACGGGTATGCCTACAACGACAACAGTTACTACTACTACAAAGCAGATGGAACAAGAGCGTTGATTGAAGACAAAAAATAAGTAAATAAATTTGAGTTTGGTTAGTTAGATTAAAAAGTTTGGTTAAGTTTGGTTGAAGAAAGTCCTGCGAAAATCCCCAAGTAGCAGGGCTTTCTCTTTTTTGTCAAAACCTGAAACTTGACACGAGCCCAAAGGGCGACCGGCGAAGCAAACCTGAAACAAAAAATCAGGCATGATCACAAGGTTCGGGCTTTTCGTTCCAAGTCCTCGTCCCGGCTACGCAAGCTCGGGCTTCTCTGTGGGCTTTCCTCTTCAATCCCTCATGCGGGTTGAGTGCTAGAAAGAGAATTCCATCTAAAAAAGAACAACTAACACCGAACACTTCTTCTCCATTTTCTGATCCCCCCAAAAAAAATCACAATAATTTCCTATATTTGAAAATATAAGAAAAACCAACCCTATGTTTTCATCCGAATACATTTCCATATACATCACACTCATCATAATTCTGATTGGTATCTTTCTTTTTGTAAAAGAATATTTTACGATTGATACGTCATCCATCATCATTATGACCTTGTTCATCGTTACGGGAGTGCTGGATTATAGAGAAGGTTTGTCGGGCTTCACCAACAGTGCTCCCATTACGATTGCTTGCATGATGGTGATGAGTTATGCCGTCTTAAATTCTGGTTTACTCAAAGGTTTTCGAGACATTCTTGTCAAAATCGGAAAGAAAAACTATGCGTTAACACTTGTGGTTTTTTGTGTGATAACGGCTGTATTTTCGGCCTTTATCAACGACTCGGCAGTGGTTGCCATTATGATTCCGATTGTGCTTCAAGTGAGTAGTAAAAGTTCAATTAGTGCTTCAAAATTACTGTTGCCTATTTCGTTTGCCGCAGCGATGGGTGGGGCCACAACCATCATCGGAACCAGTGCCAATCTAGTCGTAAGTGGTTATGCCGAAGATAACGGTTTACCCGGATTTCAAATGTTTAGTTTTGCAATACCGGCTTTATTAATTTCTACAGTAGGCTTTGTGTATTTGTTATTTGTCGCTCCTTTTTTATTACCCAAACGAAATAGTTTGGTGGACGATATGCAACAAGAATCCAACCAATTTATCACCGAAATCATCATCAACGAAGGTAGTGTTGACATCGGTAAAACAATCGCAGAAAGCATGCTCAGACAAAAATACAATGTCGAAATTATAGAGGTTAACAACTTAAATAACCGAAAAAATAACCTTGAAGATCGATGGAGATTAAAAGCCAATGACCACCTCAAAATCGTTATTCACCTCACCGAATTAAACGAAATCAAAGACGATAAAAATTATACTTTAGAAGACGACAAACCGCTGTTTAGCGATAACCTGGCAGAAAATAAAAAGGGCAACCAGTTATACGAAGCAATCATTCCCTTTGGTTCACGATTGGCGGGGCAAACGCTCAATGACATCAAGTTTAGAGAAACTTACAGTGCCAATATTTTGGCAGTGAGAAACTTAAAAAGCAACAAATTCAGTAATTTAGGCAACTTCAAACTAAGCGAAGGAAATGTACTCGTGGTCAACTCCTCAGAAGAGTCGTTTAACGAAATGATTAAGCACAAAATGTTGTTTCCGTTACAAGAAATGGCCAGTCAACAATTGGACAAACGCAAAGCCATTATCAGCGTTCTCGTTCTAGTGGGCGTGATTACCGCTGCTGCAATGGGTATTACCTCCATTGTTGTAGCTGGAATGGTAGGTTGTTTGTCGTTGGTGTTGCTCAATGTCTTAAAACCACAAGAAGCCTACGACACGATCGATTGGAAAGTAATTTTTATGATTGCCGGCGTGTTAAGCATGGGAACAGCCCTTGAAAAAACGGGAACTTCCAAAATCATCGCCGACTTTTTGGCAACTAATCTTGGTGATTTCGATTTGTATATTTCATTAGCTTTTGTTTATCTAGTGACACTTATTGCTACCAACATTCTTTCGGGTAAAGCGACGGCGGCTTTAATGGCTCCGATCGCGATTCAGTTTGCTGTTAGTATGGATGTGAACTATCAACCGTTTCTTATCGCGATTATGTTTGCATGTGCCTATACGTTTATGACGCCCATTTGCAACCCTACCAACACGATGGTCTATTCGCCTGGAAATTACACTTTTAAAGATTACATTAAAGTCGGTTTGCCCCTAAACATCATCATTTGGATAGTGGCTGTATTTGTGATACCGTTGTTTTTCCCGTTTAAGTAATGATTTTTTTTTAGAAGCTAATCCCGCTTTCCGCTACAAGCTTTTGCTCAAAAACCTTTTTTTCTAAGGTCCGGCAGGAGCTTCCGTTGGTCGCTCTGCCAAACCAAGAAAAAATAGGTTTTCTTCACAAAAGGCTTTTCGCTGCAATCGGGGCTCTATGGGATTGTGCTTTAAAACAAAATTAGTGAATAAAGTTGTTTTGATGATTTGTTCGATTTATTTATTATTTTTGAGAAAATAAATCCGATGATTATTAGATATATACACTCGTTTTTGTATAAATAAGTCAGATTTTGTCAGACATATAAATAAGTTATTAGCAAGTTTCACAAAACATTATCTATCAAAGAAATGAGAATATTTATAATTATACTTTTAACTTCTCAAATATCTTTTTCTCAAACAAAAACCGAAATAAACTCTGAGAAAGAAACTGCGTTATTCTTAAAGCAAATATTAAAAAAAGATTCATTAAATATTTGGGTAAAAGAAAGTACAAAAAGCTCATGGCTTTCAGAATGCTATGTTTCGAAAAATGCCGGTTTTCTTAAAAAAAATGAGATAAGTACAATAAATCAAAAGCTAAAAAAAGATTGTGAAATTCCGTGGACACATAGTTCTACTTTGAATTTAAAAATCGTGAAAGATACATTGTTTGAGAAAAGTGATCGTGATGTATTAGTTAAAGAATTGAATCAAAATATTCTAATAATCTCACATCCTATTTTTTTCCGAAATGGAAAATATTGCATACTTTTTTATCAGTATGTTTGTGGTAATATTTGCGGAACTTCTAGTTTAGCTCTATATGAAAAAGTTAATGAAAGATGGGAAATAAAACAAGAATATTGCGATATGATTAACTAAACCTGCTGCTAACAACAATTTGTGATTATGGCTGGTTTTGGACGTTTCAGAAATGTATTCGCTGAATGAAATTTTAAGTATATTTGAAAACTCAAGTGAGTGAAGAACGCCACTATCACAAGCTGCGATACGTTAAAATAACATAAATCTATTTCTCTCTACTTCCAAACCTTCCCAAAAACCCCTTTTATCACCCCATTAATATCCTCCGAAATCTTCAATTTATAATTCAACAACCAATAAAATAGGCTGATTAAAACCGATTTCAAAACGATATTCAAAATTGGATGAAAAGAAAAATTCCAAAAATAAAAGACTACAAAAGTTAGGGCGATGATTCCTAATGAAACAATTGTTTTTTTGGTAAACGGAAACAAATCCATTTTAAAAACTACAAATAAAAATTTGGCTAAACTGTATAATCCAATGGAAATTAAAGTAGCAATGGCTGCTCCTTCAATCCCAAAATTCGGAATAAAATACATATTTAAACTTACGGTTAATACTACCAAACACAATCCTAAAAGCAATACGGTTCTATAATATTTTGAATTAAAAATGATGGAATTATTATTTCCCAACATCAAATCAAAAAATTTAGAAAAGGAAATCAAAAACACCACCGCTACTCCACCACTGTATTTTTCGGGCAATAACGCATACACTTGATGAATGTTGGTTAGAATTCCCAACATAATAAATCCGCCAATCACTTGAAGTGTGATGGCCGTTTTTTTATATAAATCGTTCAACTCATCGTGTTTCTTTCTCGCCATTAAATCGGTCGTAATCGGATGCGTAATTTGGTGCATCGCCCGCATCGGAACAGAAATCGTCAACGCAATAAAAATCGCCACCGAATAATAAGCTGCTTCATTAATTGGAATGTATTGCCCGATCATAAACTTATCAATATCCAACAAAAGCACTGCAATACTGGAAGAAAAAATGATAAAAGACGAATAAACAATGACTTCCCTTTTTTCCTTTGGAAACTTTAAATGAAATTGTGGTTTTCTTACATTGAATGCAACCAATGCCATTAGAAATATCATTGTAAAATAAATAAAGACTAAGCTGTACACAAATTGAATGTTGGTTATCCAATCAAAATAAACCGCAAACAGAAAAATGCTGATGAATACACGAAGTAAAACTTCTTTCACAAAATTGCCAAAAACCGATTTCAAATGGACTTTCACCCACGCATAAAAAATCTCGAAATAACCCATAAACAATCCGATCACCGGAATCATCCAAACGTAATCGTGAATAATTGAATTTTTTTGTGAAAGCAACGTCGCCGTTTCTCCATAAAACAGAAACAAAATCAAGAAAATTGGAATAATTATGACAAAAGGCAAAACCAAAACTAAATTCAGAAATCTTGATTTTTCTTCTTCCGACTGATGTTCAGCATAGAATTTTACTAACGTATTTTGAATTCCAAACGCCATCAAGGGCATCATTATATTGGCTGATGAAAGCAAAAAAGCGGTTAATCCATAATAATCTTCTCCCAAAAAATGAGTGTACATAAACAATGCATTCGCCGCACCAATAGTAAAACCAATAAAGGTGATGATGGTGTTTTTGATGGATTGATTAACGACGATACCCATTGTAAGTAATTAGTAATAAGTGATTAGTAATTAGTCAGACAACTTTTAACTAATTTTTCTGTTAGACTCTTTCTACTGTAATATTGTAAGCCAATCGGATAAACCTTCAAATTATTTAGTTTATACAATTGGTAATAAGTTAAAATTATTTCTTTTACTTTTGATTTCTCATCATACGTAAAAAACTGACCAGTATTGGTTTCTTTTAAGATCGTTTCAAAATCGGATGCTTTTGGACCGATCGCAATAATTGGTCGATCGGAAACCATATATTCAAACAATTTTCCGGGAATGATGCAACGGGTTTCTTCAGAATCTATTTCGATTAACAATAAAACCTGCGAAGTTCGTTGATGCAAAACCGCTTCATTGTGAGAAAGATATCCTAAATTATTGACAAATTTAGTCAGCTTGAATTCATCAATCGATTCCAAAACATCTTGACTCACTTTGCCAATCAGTTTTAATTGAAAATCAGCAGCAAATTCATTGTTTTCTTTGACTAATTCTTTTAAAGCTTTCCACAAAATCCTCGGATTTCTGTCGGATAAAAACGAGCCGATGTGAGCGATGGTGAATTTCTCGTCCAATTCAGTTTTAGCAACTTTTTCTACATCATAACCATTTGTAATTACTTCAATTGGTTTTGAAGTCAGTTTTGCAAACTCATTTTTTGTAGTCGGACTGGTTACAATAATTATATCAGCTGAATTGAGCACTGATTTCTCCAATTCTTTATGTTTTTTCTCTGATTTCTCGTTGAGCATCAATTCTTTGTGATAGCCAATGGTTGTCCACGGATCACGAAAATCGGCAATCCATTTGATGTTTGTTTGCTTTTTTAATTGTAGGCCAATCAAGTGCAAACTGTGTGGCGGTCCGGTTGTAATGATTGTTTCAATTTGATGTTTTTCGATATACTCCTTCAAAAAAACAACCGATGGTTTTACCCACAAAATCCGAGCATCGGGAATAAAAAAATTGCCCCGAATCCAAAGCATTACTTTTTCAATCAACGCTTGTTTCTTCTTGCTTGGAATGATTCCAGAACTGATTTTTTTGGTGTTTTTTTTGGAAAAAAAAGAAGCCCAACGGTAGGGTTCTATGATTTTATTTTTGATGATGATTGCCTTATTTGAGACTTGTTCTAACAATTTCTCATCAACAATTGGATACGTTGGGTTTTCGGGAATATAAACATGCGGTTCGAAGCCAAAATCAGGTAAATATTTCACGAATTTTAACCAACGTTGCACACCGGGACCACCGGCTGGCGGCCAATAGTAGGTTATGATGAGGATTTTTTTTGTTGTTGGTTGCAAGATTGGGATTTTAATTTTATCAATTTAAATAAATTCTATTCTTCATTTAATTTATTTAGCTCATCAATATCCAATTGGTCTTTAGGTCTATTGGATGCTTTTTTGGCTATGATAAGATTGTCATAATCAATAAATTTTACTTCGACACCACCGAGTAAAACAATTGTTGCATCGTCATAAAGTTCTTGAAATGATTTGTCTTCCAAACCTTTTATTGAAGTCATTACATCTAATCGCAAACCAAAATCTAAGGTAAAATCTGTCCAACCGGGAATAAACTGCATTGTTTCAATGGATTCAAAATCTCCAATACCAATTTCTCTAAATGCTTTTCTTAGTTTTTTTCTATTTTCAGTTGTATCATCTATGAGAATATCTAAATCTCCGGTATTTCGGTTATATCCGTAAATATTTACAGCAAAACCACCAATAGTAATGTATCGAACATCATTTTCTTTTAAATACTTCCAAATAATAAATATTTGATCAATCATTTTTTACGATAAATTTTAGGTGCATTTTTTAACGCATACGAAACCTCAATTATCGCCATTAAACGTTCTAATCGTTCTGCATAAGAAAGTGATTTTATTTCAGCTATTCGTTTTGCTTCCAATTCTTTTGGATTTCCGTGATGTAAAATTGCTTTGTTCATCTTTCACTTAATTCTATCAAATATACAAATAAATAGTAAGCTATATTTTGTCTTTTTTAGAATGATTTTTAGTTTCAAAATAAATTCCAACAATTAAAAGCAACAACATTCCAATAGAACTAAACAATGCTATCGAACTTCCATTCTTCACCACATCTGGTTCAAATTTGAATTCAATCGTATGTTTTCCTGCCGGAATTTCTAATGCTCTCAACACATAATTGGCTCTAATTTGATTTGCTACTTTTTCGTCAATAGTAATTTTCCATCCTTTTGGATAATAAATTTCAGAGAAAACAGCCAAACCTTTGTTTGTATTTTGAGAAGTATATTTGAGATAATTCGGTTTGTATTCCTCTAAAGTGATGGTTGCTAAACTATCTTTTACAAACGATTTTGAACTTACCGATTTCATGAATTCTTTGTCGACAACCACATCATTTTTAGTATCTAAACTATCTAAAGCTCTGATTTCTTCATCCGCATTTTGAACTACTTTTATATTACTCACAAACCACGCATTTCCATTTGCATTTGGATTTTGCAAGGGAATCGACTTACCTTCTTCAGTCGTTTGAATGACGTATTTCACATTCAACATATTCAACACCTGAATATTATTATTTGCAATTTGATAATCGTATAATTGTTGAATACGTTGCGGTTTCACGGCACTATAACCACCAATTGCTTTATGGAAATACGATGTTCTTCCACCTGCCATTCCTTGACTTGGTTCAAAAACACGGAAATTTGGATCTTTATCTTCCAAAATTTGCAAATCGGCTTGAGTCGGTTGAAACGGTTGATTAACTTGTCGTGCATTGACAAAATCATCGGCGTTTACATAATTTTTATCAATCACATATAAATCTAAAACCATCAACGAACCAATTAAAATTACCGCAAGAGTTTGTGACAATTTTTCTTTTATAAACAACCAAAAAAGAGCAAAAACTGCAACTATCAATCCCATTGAACGAAGTAAATCGGAGGTGTACATGGCCCGTCTGTCTTCTTTTAACGCTTTGATAAATGGTTCGCCGATTTCACCATATGCTTGCCTAAAATAACTATCGCTTTCCGCAGAAAAACTAAACATTCCTTTCAAAACAAAAAGCAACGCTAAAATTCCGACCGCAATTGCAGATGATTTCCAAAGTGCTTTCCATTGCTCCTCTTTTTCTACTTTAAAAAATGAATACAATCCCAAAACAGCTAAAACCGGAATACATAACTCTAAGATGACTTGTATGGAAGAAACCGCTCTAAATTTATTATACAGCGGAAAATAATCAATAAAAAAATCGGTTAGCATTGGGAAATTTTTACCCCAAGAAAGTAGTAATGAAAAAATGGCTCCGATTAAAAAAGCATATTTCAATTTTCGTTTTTCAGTAAACAATGCCAACACAAAAAGAAAGAATACTATTGCTCCAATATAGGCCGGAGCAGCAACAATAGGTTGATCTCCCCAATAGGTTGGTGCAGTAGAAGCATATTCTAAGGCATCGCTTTCAGGAGCACCTAATCCTAAAAACATATCATATAAAGCACTATTTTCTCCTAATTTTTCAGCATTTCCACCTCCAAATAAACGAGGAGCAATTAGGTTAAAACTTTCTGCAATTCCGTAACTATATTCGGTGATGTATTCGTAGGTCATCCCCGATTTATTTTCTAATTTTTCGCCTTCTACACCAATGGTTAATTCATTTTTACCTCGGGTACTAAATTCGGTATATTCCGCTGTAGCCAATAAATTGGTAGCATTTGCACCTAAGGCTAGTAGTCCGGCAATCGCAAAAACGCCAAAAGCAATTCCGATGTTTTTAAACTCTTTTGCTTTGACTAATTTATAAATGTAATAAACGGAAATTACAATCAACAATAACAACAAATAATACGTCATCTGAAAGTGATTGGCTTGAATTTCGAGAGCTGCAGCCACCATCGTGAGTAAACCACCTACTATAAATCGTTTTTGAAAAACCAACAAAACACCTGCAATTACCATCGGCATATAGGCAATCGCATGGGCTTTTGCATTGTGACCAACACCTAAAATGATAATGAGATAAGTAGAAAATCCAAAAGCCAATGCTCCAAAAACGGCTTTCAGCGGATCGACTTTTAACACACATAAAAGAATGTAGAAGCCAAGAAAATATAAAAACAAATAATCCGCCGGACGCGGAAGAAAACGCAAAAAACCATCGACTGACTTTACATAATTATGTGGGTATTTTGCTCCTAGTTGATAGGTTGGCATTCCACCAAAAGCTGCATTTGTCCAAAAAGGCTCATCACCTGTTTCTTGTCTAAAATCATTTTGCTCTTTGGCCATACCGGTATACTGCACAATATCAGATTGCGAAATTTGCTTACCTTGTAAAACCGGATAAAAATAAACCAATGAAAGAATCACAAAACCAAAAAAGGCTAAAAGATGCGGAAGAAATTTCTGAAAATACTTCATTCTGTGTTTTTAAAAATCAATATAAATTTAAACGAAAGTAAACAAACTATTCCACTTCTTCGTAATCAATGTACTCGCCTACTTGTTTTTTTGGTTTTGGTTTTTCAAAAGAAGCAGCTGTATTTTGATTTTGATTTGAATTTGGATTTGGATTATTCATTTGTTGTTTAAAACTTTGTTCGGCTTTTTGAACCATTTTTCTTAACAAGAAAGGCATTAAGAGTCGTGCTAAAATCTTAAAAGCATAGTAAATTCCAACAATAATTAAAATTGTTCTAATAAATCCTGGTACAGATGCAGTTTGCATAAAGTAATATTTTTTGTAAAAATAAGAAATACGTTAATCAAAATTAAACTAACAATCTTAAATAAATAATAAAAAGTCTTATTTTTGGTATCTAATCAGTAATTCAACCTCATTACTACCATGAAAAAAATTCAACGTTTACTTCTTTTTGCATTTGCATTAAACTTTTCAAGTTTATTTGCTCAGCATACGGATATGATTAATTCCAATCGTCCCGGACTCTCAATGGCGGCTTTTTCAGTGGGAAAAAATGTTTTTCAAATGGAAAGTGGACTTTATGGTATTCGGGAAGACCACAATCTTTCTCGTTATAATTCAAATGGATTTGGTGTAGATTTGGATTTACGCTATGGCTTTCTTTTTGAACAATTGGAAATAATTGGAAATTTTAAATACCAATACGACAAATACTATTCCCCTTTAGTTGAAACGTCCAGAAGTGGCTTCCGTAGCACCACTTTTGGTGCAAAATATTTGATTTATGACCCGTTTAAAAAAGGGGAAGACAAGCCAAATCTTTTGAGTTGGAAAGCAAATCATCGTTTTAAATGGAAACAATTTATCCCTGCTGTCGGTGTTTATGCTGGCATGAATTTAGGTTTTGCTAACGAAGATTATGCTTTTGCAAATGAACCAAGCATGAGTCCTAAAGTGATGATTATAGCTCAAAATCATTTTGGAACGCATTGGGTTATGGTCACCAATATTTTTTATGATAAATTTACAACCGATTACAAATCATTAGGTTATATCTTAACCTTGACACGTGGTTTTAACGAGAAGTGGTCAGGATTTATTGAAAATCAAGGGATTAAAGGAGATTATTATTCAGACAGTATTTTTAGAATTGGTTCTGCTTATTTGATTCAAGATAATTTGCAAGTAGATGCATCGATTAGTAAAAACTTTAAGGACACACCCGATATTTTATACGGAGGAGTTGGCGTTTCATGGCGTTTTGATAAAAAACACCAACCTGTAAAAATGGAACGTGAAGAAGATAAAGGAAAGCGTGTGGACAAGAAGAAAAAAGATAAGAAAAAACGTGTTGACGAAGTAGAAGGAGGAGAATAATATGATACAAATTATTGAAGCAAATTCCAGAAAACTACTTACTGATTACGTTAAATTTCCTTTTTCTTTATACAAAAATCACTCATACTGGGTTCCTCCATTGATTTCGGATGAATTGGAAACGTTTGACAAAAGTAAAAACCCCGCTTTTGATAATGCAGAAGCTCATTTTTATTTGGCCTACAAAGACAATCAAATTGTTGGACGAATAGCAGCCATTATCAATTGGGAAGAAGTCAATAACCAACAAAAAAGAAAAGTTCGTTTTGGTTGGTGGGATGTGATTGACGATATTGAAGTAACCAAAGTTTTGTTGGAGAAAGTATATGAGTTAGGCAGAAAAAACAACTTAGATTATGTTGAAGGGCCAATTGGATTTTCAAATTTAGACAAAGTTGGCGTTCTTACAGAAGGATTTGATTCGTTGGGAACCATGATTACGTGGTACAATTTTCCCTACTACAAAAATCATTTGGAAGAGTTGGGATTTGTAAAAGAAAAAGAATATTTTGAAAGTACTTTTTCTTTTTCAAATGTTGACCCAAATACGTTTATGAAAGCAAGTGATTTAATTCAAAAAAGATATGAACTGAAGACGCTCACTTTTACAAATACTAAAGACATTATGCCGTATGTAGATAAAATGTTTGATTTGTTTAATACGAGTTATGCCAAACTAGCCTCATTTGTAGCGGTATCCGAGCGGCAAAAGGAATACTTTAAAAAGAAGTACATCTCTTTTATTAATCCGGAATATATCTTATTTATAGTTGATAAACACGAAAAATTAATTGCCTTTAGTATTGTCATGCCTAATTTTGCCCAAGCACTTCAAAAAGCGAATGGCCGTTTGTTTCCATTCGGATTTTATCATATCCTGAAAGCTAAAAAATCAAGTAAAGATGTTTTATTTTACCTTATTGGCGTAGAACCGGAATACCAAAATAAAGGGGTAACTGCTTTGATTTTTAGAGAATATTATCGTGTTTTTAAGGAAAAAGGAATTGAAAAGTGCATTCGAACGCCCGAATTAGAAGAAAATAACGCGATCCATAATTTATGGAAAAACTTCAACTCGGTAGTTGATCGAAAACGAAGAACATATCGAATTGATTTATAAAAGCAAAACCACTCCGTTACAAGAGTGGTTTGTTTTTTATAGCTAATTCTAAAATATTAAGAAACATCTACCGTAGTGGCATCTGCAATTTTTTTGTAAGTTCCGTTCACTAATTTCTCTCGTATCGCTTCAAAGGCAGTTAATGTTCGATTAATATCTTCCAATGTATGCGATGACGTTGGAATCATTCGCAATAAAATAATTCCTTTTGGGATAACCGGATAAATTACAATGGAAAGAAATATACCGTAATTCTCCCTTAAATCATTCACCATAACCATCGCTTCCGGAACACTTCCTTCTAAATACACCGGTGTTACACAGGTATTTGTATCACCTATGTTAAAGTTTCTAGCTCGTAAACCTGCTTGCAATGCGTTTACATTTTCCCACAATTTATCTTTTAATTCCGGGTGATTTCTTAACAATTCAAGTCGCTTTAAAGCCCCAACCGTCTGAATCATTGGTAAGGCTTTGGCAAACATTTGTGAACGTAAATTGTATTTTAAATAATCAATAATATCTTTGTCTGCGGCAATAAATGCTCCGATACTGGCCATCGATTTGGCAAAAGTTGAAAAATATACATCAATTCCGTCTTGACAACCTTGCTCCTCACCTGCTCCTGCTCCTGTTTTTCCTAACGTTCCAAAACCGTGAGCATCATCCACTAATAAACGGAAATTGTATTTTTCTTTCATTGCTACAATTTCTTTTAATTTTCCTTGTTGACCACGCATTCCAAAAACACCTTCAGTAATGAAAAGTATCCCTCCTCCAGTTTCTTCAGCCATTTTAGTGGCACGTTGCAGGTTTTTCTCCATACTTTCCAAATCGTTGTGACGATAGGTAAAACGTTTACCCATATGCAAACGGACACCATCAATGATGCAAGCATGAGCATCTACATCATAAACAATGATGTCGTTTTTGGTAACCAATGCATCAATAGTAGACATGATTCCTTGGTAACCGAAGTTCAATAAATAAGCCGATTCTTTCATTACAAAAGCGGCTAATTCATTTTCCAATTGTTCATGAGCGTTGGTATGACCACTCATCATGCGAGCTCCCATAGGGTAAGCGGCACCATATTGCATAGCTGCATCAATATCTGCCTGACGCACTTCTGGATGATTGGCTAATCCTAAATAATCATTCAAACTCCAATTTAAAATGTCTTTTCCTTGAAATTGCATGTGAGGCCCTAATTCTCCTTCTAATTTAGGAAAAACAAAATAACCCTCTGCTTGAGAAGCCCATTTTCCTAACGGACCTTTATTGTTTTGAATTCTTTCGAATAAATCTTTTACCATGATTTTTTATGTGTTAAAAAACGTGGCAAAAATAAGGATTTCAAATCTACTTTCATAATATTTTTTTAGAATGATTTTGATTTGATTTGATGTTACGTTTAATTTTAAAAAAGTGTCATGAGAATGTGTTAATATCAGTATATTTGATTCGTAAATCGATATGATATGAGTAAGCACGATGACCAAGATTTAAAATTAGCTGTTTTGATTGATGCTGATAATGTTCCGTTTAGTAATATTAAAGGTATGATGGAAGAAATTGCAAAATACGGCACCCCCACAACCAAGCGAATTTATGCCGATTGGACTCGACCAAATGCCAATGGATGGAAAGGCGTTTTATTGGAAAATGCCATTACGCCTATTCAGCAATACGGGTATACGACGGGAAAAAATTCGTCAGATTCGGCGTTGATTATTGATGCCATGGATTTGTTGTATTCCGGCAAATTGGATGGTTTTTGTATTGTTTCTAGTGATAGTGATTTTACGCGTTTAGCCATTCGTTTGCGAGAATCCGGCATGAAAGTGATTGGTATTGGCGAACAAAAAACGCCAAAACCTTTTATTAGTGCCTGTGATCGATTTATTTTTATTGAGGTGTTGGAAGGTGCTAAAAAGAAAAAAACAACGGCAACTTCTACTGACAAAAAGAAAGAAGAAAAAATATATACTAAAATTGATGTTGATACCATTGATATCATTGAATCGAGTATCGAAGATATTGCAGACGATGATGGATGGGCATTTTTGGGCGATGTTGGCAATTTGATTGTAAAGAAAAAACCTGAATTTGACCCTAGGAATTTTGGTTTTACTAAATTAACTCCATTAATGAAATCGCTAACGCATTTGTTAGAAATTCATGAACGCGAATCGGATAAAAAAGGAATTAAACATGTTTATGTTCGATTGAAATAGAGTGTTGAAAAGATTTTGTTTTGAAATGGGATTTCCTAGCCCGGGTTGAAACGGAAAGCTTTTTTGTTTGAAACAATTTAGTTTTACCGGTTTAGTAAAGCGACCTTGGGAGCTATTGCAAAACCGTGCAAAACTTTTGTTTTAAGCAAAAAACTTGCAGTGGAAGACCGGAATGGCTTCTAAAAAAATTAAACCAACTCCGAAATATTTTTAAATAACAACTCTTTATCGACGGGTTTAGACATGTATTTGTTCATGCCAATTTCCATTACTCGATCTTTTGTTGTTTCCATTACATCAGCAGTTAAGGCAATGATTGGAATGTTCTTTTTATCATCTCCGGCAACGCCATTTCTGATGGCAATGGTGGCTTCGTAACCATCCATGACCGGCATTTGTAAATCCATGAGAATCAAGTCGAAATGCCTTTCTCGCAAAGCATCAACACCTTCCTGACCATTATTGGCAAAAACGACGGTGGTGTTAAGCCATTTTTTAGTAATCATTTTAATCACCATTTGATTCATGGCATTATCTTCGACAACCAAAATAGTTTTGCCTTTTAAATCATGATTAAGTACTGCTACAACCTGAATTTCTTGCTTTTCAACGGCAATAGTTTGGTATTCTAAGGTGATTTTACAAACTGTTCCTTGGTCTAAAATACTTTGTAAATCTACTTTTCCGTTGTGCAAATCGGCTAAGGTTTTTACGATGTAAAGTCCTAACCCTAAACCGCCAAATTTTCGTTTATTATTGATGCTTTCTTGCGTAAATGATTCGAAAATAGAATTCATTTTTTCCTTCGGGATACCTACTCCTGTGTCAGCTATAGTGAAAATAAAGTCAACCGTATCCGCTTTCTTTTGCTTACATTCTACTTTAAAAGAAACAAATCCGTGTGTTGTAAATTTTAGACCGTTACTTAAAACATTGTTGATCATCTGGGTCAAACGCATTTTATCACCTAAAATCATTTCCGGTAGATCGGGTGAAATTTCAAGGTTGAACCCGAGACCTTGATTTTTGGCACGATAAGCCATGTTTTTTGCCAAATGTTCTAGCAATGGTTTTGGACTAAATTCTTCGAAATCTAGTTTTAATTCGCCTTTTTCTATTTTTGAAAAGTCTAAAATATCGTTGACAGAGCTCAGCAAACTGTAGGACGAATCTTTGATGAGTCTACTGTTTCTTTGAATAATTTCGTCTTTAGAATCTTTTGAAATTTCTTTAGATAAATTTAGAATAGCATTAAGCGGAGTACGAAGTTCGTGACTAATGTTAGAGAGAAAATAGGATTTCATTTCATTCATTTCTTCCGATTTTTGAAGAGCAACTTCTTGCAACTCTTCACGTTCATCTCTTAATTTTCTGATTAAGTTTGCCATGGAGAGGGAAAGAAAAATTACTTCCATTCCGGTGCCCAATTTTGAACCGTTTTCTGTCATAAAAGTAACGGGTAAAATGCTGAAATTCTTTAGAATAAACACCACAAAACCAGCTATTAAAAAGAAAATACCAACAACAAAAAACTTGTCTATTTCGCCTGTTTTGTGGTAAATCACGATAATGGAAGAAACAATCAAAACAAGTAAAAACAAGCCCAAAACATTGGCAATTGGATACGAAATTTCTAATGCATTTGGGTGAATGAATAACGATGTAAAAAGAATAAAGTCTAAGATGAAAACGACATAAAATGCCAAATTAATAAATTGACTGTATTTCCTGATTTGTAGAAAAACCTGAGCATATCTGCCCAGAAAAAAATTAGCGATGCAAGCTGAAAGAATTACCGCATTAAGTGATAGCCAACCCGAATTGGGGGTGAATAATTGATAAAAATAACCATCGATAGAAAACTGAAGCATTCCGATAAAAACCACATATAAACTGTAATAGAGGAAACTTCGCTCTTTCATTGCAAAGAAAAAGAACAAGTAAATGATGGCGGTGATGAGTAAAATTCCGTAAAAAATTCCGAAAATAACTTGTTCAAAGGATACCGTTTGCATCAAATTATCCATTGTTCGTAAAATTATTCCTGCGTTGATAACTTCGCCATCACTTTTTAAATGCAAATAGTAATTATACTTTTGATGAGGTTCTAAAACGACTTTGAAAATGATTTTTCGGTTTTTAAAACTTCGTTCATTGAAAGCAATACCGTCGCCACTGATTTGTTTTGAAATTTTTCCGGCGGAATCGATGGTATAAAATTCTGCGAAATCAACTATCGGGCGACAGGTTTCAAGAAAATAAGTTAGTTCTTTATCAGTAGTATTAAAAATTTGAAATTTAATCCAATAATGTGATTTTGTAAAACCTAAGTCGGTGTTTTCATTTGGTAAATCACTAAAAACTAATTTTTTATCAAGAATAATTTCGTGAATTGTTCGTTGATTTTGCTCTAAATTGGCAATTTTAGCATACGGATGTAATGAAATTTCATCTTCAAAATAATTTTCATTAATGATAAATTGCGAGTGAAGTTGAAAAGTGTTGAGTAAAAAAAGTAAAGAAAAAGCAAAAAAAACTTTCAACGATGGGGCTTCGTAATTATGTTTCATTTTGTGGTATTAATTTTTATTGGTTTTCTAGTTACGGTTTTTGTAGGTATTTGGATTTATTATAGTAAAAAAAATCCCAAAAACTCATGATACCGGAATAGAAATCCACACAAGAATAAACATAATTTCTTTTTAGCAAATGGTTTTAACGATTGTTAAAGTAAACTACTTTACTGCATTATTAAAAAGCTACAACGCCTAAACACTCAAATAAATCGATACAAAGTGAGCAATAGTCCCAAAAAGCACGAAAAAATGCCAAATCGTGTGGTAATAAAATTTATGGTCTTTCATGTAAAAATAAACCCCAATTGTGTAACTCAATCCACCGATTAAAATCCACATAAAAACGGAAAAAGGCATAGTATGAATGAGTGGTTCTATCACAAAAACAATCATCCAACCCAACGCTAAATAAAGTAAAACCGATATAAATCTGAATTTTTTGGTAAAGAAAATTTTAAAAATTATGCCAACCGCAACAATCGACCACATCACACCCAAAAATAGAGTCGCTGTTCTTGAAGGCAAATAGCGAACCATCAACGGAGTATATGTTCCAGCAATTAAAAAATAAATACTAATATGATCACCAATTTGTAAAATGTCTTTCACTTTTGGATTTTTCACGGCATGAAATAAAGTAGAAAATGTGTAAACCAACAACATTCCAACTCCAAAAGCAAGAACAGAAATAAAAGTTGACAGCTGGTTTTCATTGAATGAATCAACTAATAAAAACGGCATCGCAATTAGGCAAAAAAGAATTCCAAAACCATGTGTGATAGCATTTATAATTTCTTCTTTTTGGGTTTGTACTCGTTTTGACATACTACAAAATTAAAGAAAATTTTCTACATCCTTCGGATTAATGACAGCAAATAAATCTAAACTAACATACTTTCCATCTTTAAATTCATAGTCTTTTAAAGTGCCTTCATATAAAAATTTATTCCTTTTCATTACGTTTTGACAAGCAGTATTTTCAGTTTCCACCTGAGCTTCTATGCGATGCAAGCCTAGACTTTCAAAAGCATAAGCACAAACTGTAGGTAAAACTTCAGAAATAATTCCCTTTTTCCAACTTTCAGGAAGTAGCCAAAAACCAATTTCGGCTCGTTTGTGTTGCTTATTCAAATTATTAAAACCAATTGCTCCACAGAATTCTTGATTTTCAATCGATTCAATTGCCCACCAAATACCGGTTTCATCTTTTTCCAATTGCGAAAACCAAATTATCTGTTCTTTAGTTTCTTCCAACGATGCAAAACTAATTCCGTAATACTTTATCACTTCCGGATCAGAAAGCCCTTGGTAAACGTTTTCTAAATCGTTGTTTGTAAACTGTCTGAGTAAAAATCGATTAGTTGTCATCAAAATGAAAAAAAATTTAAGAGTATAAAATTATAAATAAACTTCAAAAAATGAACTATTTTTACAAATCATATTAAGTTGTAATAACATGAAATTTTCGCTCGTCTTCGCTTCAAACAATCCAAATAAAATCAAAGAAATCCAGTTATTACTTCCTAAAGAAATTACGATTTTAAGTTTAGAGGATATTGGTTGTTTGGAAGATATCCCGGAAACTTCAGCCACCATCGAAGGAAATGCCATTCAAAAAGCCAATTATGTAACCGAAAAGTATGGTTATTCGTGCTTTGCTGATGATACAGGTTTAGAAGTGGAAGCATTAAACGGCGAACCCGGTGTTTATTCTGCTCGTTATGCCGGCGACCAAAGAAATGCGGATGATAATATGACTAAATTACTCCACAATTTAGTTGACGAAGAAAATAGAAACGCTCAATTCAAAACAGTAATTTGCTTAAATTTGAATGGAAATCAGCACTTGTTTGAAGGAATAATCAAAGGTGAAATCATACGCGAAAAAAGAGGCTCAGAAGGATTTGGCTACGACCCGATTTTTATACCAAACGGATTTAACAAAACCTTTGCTGAAATGCCAATTGATAAAAAATCCAAAATTAGTCACCGTGGTTTAGCGGTTGAAAAATTGGTTGCGTTTTTAAAGCAATAAAGAACAATATAATCACAGTTTTTATCAATCTTCCCACCTATTACCCATTACCGATTACCTATAACCTTTTACAAAACTCCCAACTAATTAAAAATCAATCACTAACACCATTAGTTTTTATGATTTTAAAACCCTACCTTTGCACCCAATTTAAAATACTATATGAATAAATTTGAACAATTAGGATTGAGTGAGTCGCTACAACGTGCGATTATCGATCTAGGATTTGAAAATCCGACCGAAGTACAGGAAAAAGCGATTCCCCTCTTATTGGAACAAGAGACAGATTTAGTTGCGTTGGCTCAAACAGGGACAGGGAAAACGGCAGCATTTGGTTTCCCGCTAATCCAAAAAATTGATGCGAACAATAGAAATACGCAGGCTTTAATTTTATCTCCAACTCGCGAACTTTGTTTGCAGATTACAAATGAAATTAAATTGTACTCTAAGTACGAAAAAGGAATCAACGTTGTGGCTGTTTATGGAGGTGCAAGCATCTCGGAACAAGCACGTGAAGTAAAAAGAGGAGCTCAAATTATTGTTGCAACTCCAGGTAGAATGCAAGACATGATTAATAGAGGTTTGGTAAACATTACTCAAATTAATTATTGTATTCTTGACGAAGCAGATGAAATGTTGAACATGGGATTCTACGAAGATATCGTGAGCATTTTATCAACAACACCAGACGAAAAAAATACGTGGTTATTCTCGGCCACAATGCCCGCAGAAGTTTCTCGTATTGCAAAAAAATTCATGCATGATCCGGTAGAAATTACCGTTGGTGCCAAAAACTCCGGTTCTGCCACCGTTTCACACGAATTTTATTTAGTGAATGCTCGTGACCGTTATGAAGCGTTAAAACGTTTAGCCGATGCCAATCCGGATATCTTTTCGGTTGTGTTTTGTAGAACCAAAAGAGATACACAAGCCGTTGCCGAAAAATTAATTGAAGACGGATATAACGCTGCTGCTTTGCACGGCGATTTGTCACAAGCTCAACGTGATGGTGTAATGAAATCGTTCCGTGGTCGTCAAATTCAAATGTTGGTTGCGACAGATGTTGCCGCTCGAGGAATTGACGTAGATAATATCACACACGTGGTAAATTATCAATTACCTGACGAAATTGAAACCTATAATCACCGTTCAGGCCGTACGGGTCGTGCCGGAAAATTAGGAACTTCCATCGTAATTGTAACGAAAAGTGAGTTGCGTAAAATTTCGTCTATCGAACGAATCATCAAACAAAAATTTGAAGAAAAAACAATTCCTTCCGGAATCGAAATCTGCGAAATCCAATTATTACACTTAGCAACCAAAATTAAAGATACCGAAGTAGATCACGAAATTGACAACTATCTTCCGGCAATCAACGAGGTTTTAGAAGGTTTAAGCAAGGAAGAATTAATTAAAAAAATGGTTTCTGTTGAATTTAACCGTTTCATTAATTACTACAAAAAGAACAGAGATTTATCTGCACAAGCTTCCGGTTCAGAAAGACGTGACGATAGAGCACCAAGAGAAAACACAAGCGGAGCAACACGTTACTTTGTAAACATCGGATCAAGAGATAATTTTGATTGGATGCAATTGAAAGATTTCTTGCGTGACACATTAGAATTAGGTCGTGAAGACGTCTATAAAGTAGATGTTAAAGAAGGTTTCTCTTTCTTTAATACCGACGAAGAACATACGGATAAAGTAATGGGAATTTTGAACGGGATGGAAATCGAAGGACGCAGAATCAACGTGGAAATTTCTAAAAATGATGGTGGCGGAAGACGTGATCACAACGGAAGAAGCTCTGGCGGAGGTGGTGGGTTTAGAGGCGAAAGAAGCTCTGGACAACGCAGCGGTGGTTTTGGGCCAAGAAAAGAAGGTGAAGGAGCTCCAAGATCAGACAGACGAGAAGGCGGTTTTAGACCAAGAACTGAAAGTGGATCCTCAGACAGACCAAGAAGAACCGAAGGAGAAAGACCTGCAAGCCGTTCTTTTGAAGCTGCAAAAACCAGAAGACCAAGAAGAAGCTAACATCATTTGTTAATTTTCTTATAATTATACAGAAACTACAAAATATATTCTTGTGATTTAGTACTTTTAAACCGTTAAATCATGATATGAAATATTTTGTAGTTTTTTTATTGTTTATCGCTTTTCAACTTTCTGCTCAAGAAAAAGAACGGACCGAAAAAGTAACCGGAACTGTACTTAACGATAGTGATTCTAAACCGCTATCAAACGTGAATATCATCAACATGAATTCTGTTCGCGGTAGCATCTCAAACAACGAAGGCGTTTTTGAAATCAGCGTGCAAGTCAACGATACACTACATATTTCGTTAATCGGATTTCAATCCATTCGTGTTCGTGTTACAAACGACTGGATAAAATCAAAAAACACACAAATAAAACTTACTGAAAAAGCAATTGCTTTAGAAGAAGTAGTTTTAACACCCTATAATTTAACCGGTTACTTGCAAGTGGATGCAAAACTTATTCCGGTAAACAGAAATCAACGCTACGGCATTTCCGGATTAAACTATGGTTATGAAGCGGGTCAATATTCCCCTAGTGCTTTTAATCGAGTACTTGGCTCTATCTTCAACCCAACCGATATGCTTTATAATTTCTTCGGAAACAAGCCGCGTGAACTCCGCAAGCTAAAAGAAATGAAGAAAGATGACACGGTGCGAAACCTATTAGAATCAAAGTTCGACCGCGAAACCATCGCCATCATGCTTGGTATCGACAAAAAAGAAATACCTGAAATTTTAGAACGCTGTAATTATTCTGAATCATTTATTAAAACCGCGAACGATTTGCAGGTTTTGGATGCAATTAATGATTGTTACGAAGAATACAAAATCCTGAAAAGAAAATAGTTTTCTGTTAGCTGTTGTCCGTTGTCTGTCAACCGATAACCGCTTACTGATAACTGATAACTGATAACCGGAAGAAGCGAATGGTTCGGGCTTTTCCAGCCATCCATTTTCCCGCTTTCCGTTGCAATCTCGCCAAAAAAGGCGAGGATTTCCACTGCAATCGGGGCTAAAAAGGAAACAAATCGCCTACTTGGAAACAAAAACCGGCTAAAAAAATTTTCTCACATAAAGCACAGAATCCACAGAAAACCCGCAACCCGCAACTCGCTACTTTCACCCCTCCAAAAACCGTTCCTCTATCCTATCAATATCTTTAATCGACTTTCTCGCCCAATCAATTCGTTTAAAAAAAATCTCTTCCTCACTCAATTTCCAATCCAACTGCGAATTCCGAAGTCGATTCGTTAGATTTTGCAAAATAATGGCTGCAGCTACAGAGATATTCAAACTTTCAGAAAATCCCACCATCGGAATTTTTAAAAAACTGTCGGCTTGAGTCAATACCTCTTCTGATAAACCATCACGTTCTGTACCAAAAAACAAGGCGGTTTTTTTAGTAAAATCAAAATCGTCTAACAAACACGAATTATTGTGAGGCGATGTGGCCACAATTTGATACCCACTTTTTTTCAACTTATCAATACAATGTTGATTGGTTTGGTACTGATGCACATTCACCCATTTTTGTGCTCCCATGGCTATTTCAGCATCAATGCTTTTCCCAAACTTTTGTTCAACCACATGCAATTCTTGAATTCCAAAAACATCACAACTTCGCATCACAGCACTCGTATTATGCATTTGAAAAACATCTTCAATGGCAACGGTAAAATGATTGGTTCTAAATTGAAGTATATCTAAAAACTTTGTTTTTCTATTTTCGGTCAAAAAACCTTCCAAATAAGTAAGGTATTCAATTGTCTTTAACTTTTCATTCATACAAAATTGGTTTTTTGCTCTTAAGTTGTTATCTTGGCTACATCAAAAAAAAAGGTATGACTCAAGAAGATATATTGCCCCTAATTTACAAAAAAGATGATAGGGCATTCACCCTTTTATATGACATGTATTCCAAAAGTCTTTTCGGGGTTATCAGCAACCTAATTAAAGATCGCGAAGAAGCCGAAGATGTGCTGCAAGATGTGTTCGTAAAAATATGGAAAAATATCGACACGTACAGTGAGGACAAAGGTAGATTTTACACCTGGATTGTCAATATTGCTAGAAACAGCTCTATCGATAAGCTTCGCTCAAAAGGATTTAATAACAGTCAAAAAAACCTATCAGCAGATAATTTCGTACATCTACTTGACGATAACACAAGATTGAACAATAAAATTGACTCCATCGGAATTCAAGAATTTGTCAAAAAATTAAAACCAAAATGCATTAAGATCATCGACTTATTATTCTTTAAAGGCTACACCCAACAAGAAGCATCAGACGAGCTCGAAATTCCGTTAGGAACCGTTAAAACACAAAACAGAAACTGTATTAGCGAATTAAGAAACTTATTACAAGTATCATGAGTACACAAGAATACATAGAATCAGGGATTCTGGAATTGTATGTTTACGGTAAATTAAACGACTCCGAAATTGAAGAAGTCGTAAAAATGTCCAAACAACATGCGGAAATTAAAACGGAAATCATTGAGATAGAAAATGCAATGGTTTATCTGTCAGGAAGTGTTGCACCTCGTTTATCCGGTAAAAATTATGAAGCCATCAAACAACAAATTTTTGGTGACACGACCAAAGTGGTGGAATTAAAATCGGAAGCAAAACCAAAATCCGGCATCAGTCAGTACCTTGGATGGGCGGCAGCAATTGTTTTCCTTGTTGGAGGCGTTTATTTATACCAACAAGTTGAAGGTAAAAAAGAAGCTATTTCCAACATCGAAAAAGAAAAAGGCAAATTACAAGAAGCCGTTGTTGATTTGGAATTGAAAAACAAAGCAAACGAAGAAGCGCTGGCCTTAGTTAGAGATCCAAAAAATACTATTGTTCCTTTAGCCGGCCAGGAAGTTTCACCGACATCGTATGCAAAAGTATATTGGAATCAGGAAACTCAAACAGTTTATGTAGATGGAGCTGGATTACCCGAGCCACCGGAAGGATATGTTTACCAAGTTTGGGCTTTAAAATTAAACCCTTTAACTCCGTTAAGCATTGGTCTTTTGGATGACTTTAAAGGAGATAACAAACGATTATTTCCAGTGGATAATGTCGTAGAGGCCGAAGCTTTCGGAATTACGCTTGAACCCGCCGGTGGCAGTGTGAGCCCAACTTTAGAACAGTTGTACACCTTAGGAAAGGTATAAATATAATTCAAACCCTTTCACATTGAGAGGGTTTCTTTTTACGTATGAAAAAATTAGTTGTTTTAAGCGGAGCCGGAATTAGTGCCGAAAGTGGCATCAAAACCTTTCGTGATGCAGACGGACTTTGGGAAGGGCACAACATCATGGAAGTGGCTTCTCCTTTGGGTTGGAACAATAATCCTGAACTTGTTTTAGATTTTTATAATAAAAGAAGAAAGCAGTTGCATGAAGTTCAACCCAACAACGGACATTATATTTTAGCCGAATTAGAAAAACATTTTGACGTACATATCATCACTCAAAACGTTGATAATTTACACGAAAAAGCCGGAAGTACAAAGGTTTTGCACTTGCATGGCGAATTACTAAAAGTTCGCAGTACACAAGATGAAAATTATATTTTAGATTGGAATGACGACTTAACATCAGTACACAAAGACCCAAATGGAAACCAAATGCGACCACATATTGTTTGGTTTGGCGAAGATGTTCCAGCCATTGAAGAAGCAATTGATTTGGCTGAAGAAGCCGATTATTTTATTGTTATTGGAACCTCGTTGCAAGTTTATCCTGCAGCCGGAATTATGCATTACACAAATCCTGAAACGCCTGTTTTCTATATTGATCCAAAACCGGCAAGTGTTATTCAATTAGCTAATCCGCTAGAAATTATTCCGCTTTCAGGTGCTGAAGGAATGATGATGTTGAAAGAGCGATTATTGCTGTTGAAATAATTATTTTAAGAAAATATTCTTCCAAACTTTGTAATAAAAACCAATGATGATAAGGGTAAAAGCTAAAGGAATTCCGGTTTCAACCAACTCTTCCGGTCTGTTATCCAAAAACAAATGAAGAATAAAAATATTGAATATAATGGGCAATAACACAATTGCTCCTACTAATCTGGCTCTTGGAATAAGCAACAATATTCCTGACAAAATCTGAAAAAATCCAACCACTTTTAACATCCCAGATTGACACATCCCAGTTATAACCTGCTGATATACTAACGGAATTGTACTTGTTTCGTCATATACTTTACAAGGTGATAAAAAATGTTTATTAACTCCTTTGTAAATAAAAAATAATCCTAAAATGATGCTCAACACAACAATCAAAAGTTCTAAACCTCTCTTCATGTTTTTTATTTTTAATTAATCTAAATTGCAATTGCAATAATACTCTATTTTTATAAAATAACAACAAAAGGAACAAACTTTTTCATTTCCTTTTCTTGACTAGAAAAACTATATTTGCAATTAGAATAAAACCTGATAAATTCAGAAAATCAACCCAACAACACAACTACTATGCATCCTTTAAATGAACTTAACGCCATTTCTCCCATAGACGGAAGATACCGCAATAAAACCGTTTCATTAGCCGCTTACTTTTCTGAAGAAGCTCTAATTAAATACAGAGTTTTGGTCGAAATAGAATATTTTATTGCTCTTTGTCAAATTCCACTTCCGCAATTAAAAGAGGTGAATGCTTCCAATCATGAAAAATTAAGAGATTTGTATCGTAACTTTTCTACAGAAGATGCTTTATCCATCAAAGAAATTGAAAAAACCACTAACCACGATGTCAAAGCAGTTGAATATTTTATCAAAAATGGATTTGACAAATTAGATTTAACAAGCTATAAAGAATTTATACACTTTGGATTAACCTCTCAAGACATCAATAATACAGCCATTCCGCTCTCCGTCAAAGAAAGTTTTGAAAAAGTATATTTACCTGTTTTAATCAATGTTATTTCAAAATTAAAAGAGCTTAGTCAAGAATGGGCAGCCGTTCCTATGCTTGCACGCACGCACGGACAACCAGCCTCTCCTACCCGATTAGGAAAAGAATTTGGGGTTTTTGTAGAACGGCTGGAAGAGCAAATGCGTCAGTTATTCAATATTCCATTTGCTGCAAAATTTGGTGGTGCAACCGGAAATTACAATGCACATCATGTTGCCTATCCACAAATTGATTGGAAAAAATTTGGAACTGATTTTGTGGAAGACACCTTAGGACTCCATCATTCTTTCCCTACCACGCAAATTGAACATTACGATCATAGTGCTGCATATTTTGATTGTTTGAAACGCATAAATACCATTATAATCGACTTAGATAGAGACATTTGGACGTATGTATCAATGGATTACTTTAAGCAAAAAATCAAGGCCGGTGAAATAGGCTCATCAGCCATGCCACATAAAGTAAACCCAATTGACTTTGAAAATTCAGAAGGAAATTTAGGCATAGCTAATGCTATTTTTGAACACCTTTCGGCCAAGTTACCACTTTCTCGTTTACAACGTGATTTAACCGATAGTACGGTTTTACGTAACATTGGAGTACCTATCGGTCATACATTAATTGGTTTTGAAGCCACATTGAAAGGATTAGGTAAATTACTTTTAAATCCTAGCAAATTAGAAGAAGATTTAGAACGCAATTGGGCTGTGGTTGCCGAAGCAATTCAAACCATTTTACGAAGAGAAGGTTATCCAAATCCGTATGAAGCGTTGAAAGGATTAACCAGAACAAATGACGTGATGAATCAAAAAACAATTCATGCATTTATTGAAACATTAGACGTTTCCGATAAAATTAAAGCAGAATTACTTCAGATTACTCCGTCAAACTATTTAGGTATTTAGATTTTTTGTGAGATAAAATCCGTATAATCCAAAAAAAGCCGTAGATTTAGATCATGCCGCAAAACAAAATTTTAATTCTATTTGCTCATCCGTTGTTTGAAAAATCGCTTGTAAATCAAACGTTGGTAAGTCGTATTCCAAAATCAAACCACATTACTTTTCATGATTTGTATGAAGAATATCCTGAATTTGATATTGACGTAAAACGGGAACAAGTCTTGCTTGAAAAGCACGACATTATCATTTGGCATCATCCATTGTACTGGTATAGTTGCCCACCACTGCTCAAACAATGGATTGATATGGTGTTAGAATATGATTGGGCTTATGGTAAGAAAGGCAAAGCTCTTCGCAATAAATTCATTTTTCAAGCAATTACTACTGGTGGAGCAAAGGAAAATTATTGCGAAACGGGACGAGATCGATTTACAATTCCAGATTTATTAGAACCATTCAATCAAACGGCGAAAGTATGCAACATGAGTTACTTACCCCCGTTTGTGGTGCATGGAACGCATAAAATGGATAAAAATGAAGCACTCGATTATGCTAAAACATATGCAGAACTGTTACTTTTTTTAACCAAAAACGAAATCAATCCTGAAGAAATCAAAAACAATTTCTATTTAAATGAATGGTTTTTAAAAATAAAATCAAATGGATAACGGATTTTTTATACAAGCCATCATCTATTTAACCTCGGCCATCGTGTGTGTTCCGATTGCAAAAAAATTGGGACTAAGTTCCATTCTGGGTTATCTTTTTGCCGGAATATTTATTGGCCCATTTGTATTAGGATTTATTGGTAACGAAGGGGAAGATATTATGCATTTTGCCGAATTTGGCGTCGTGATGATGCTTTTCCTTATCGGGTTAGAATTGGACCCCTACAAATTCTGGAAAATGCGAAAATTCATCCTCGGAATGGGTTCTATGCAATTACTAGGAAGTGCTTTTGTTATCTTTATACTTTGTCAATTATTTTTAGATTGGTCTTGGCAAACCACGGTTGTTATCGCCTTAGCACTTTCACTTTCCTCTACTGCCATTGTTTTGCAGACCTTAAAAGAAAAAGGGCTTTCGCAAACTTCGATGGGAAGAGCCTCTTTTGCTGTTTTACTTTTTCAAGACATCGCAGTAATTCCAATTCTGGCAATTATTCCATTGATGATTTCCGGAAGTAATGTTGAGGCAGAAAATTTACATTCCTCTTTAATATCCGATTTTGATGCTTGGATTCAAACTCTTATCGTTGCAGCAACAATAATTGCTGTTTATTTTAGTGGAAGATTACTCGTAATTCCGGTTCTACGAATGGTAGCCAAAACCCGCTTGCAAGAATTATTTACTGCTTCGGCACTTTTGCTGGTTGTAGCTGTTTCTTATTTGATGCAATTGGTTGGATTAAGTCCTGCTCTTGGTGCATTTTTAGCCGGAGTTGTATTAGCCAATTCAGAATTTAGACATGAATTAGAAGGCGATATTGCTCCGTTTAAAGGTTTATTGTTAGGTTTATTTTTTATTGGCGTTGGAGCTTCTATCAATTTTAAGTTAATTATTGAAAATCCGATATTTATACTGGTTTTTGGAGCAATTTTTACTGCGGTCAAGTTTTTTGTGCTTTTTGGAATCGGAAAATTTTATAAAAAAAGTAACGATCAAAATTTATTATTTTCTTTTGGATTGAGTCAAGCCGGTGAATTTGGTTTTGTTATCCTAAGTTTTTCGATGCAATTGAATATTTTACCAAACATTCTGGCCAATCAAATGATGGCGATTATTGCATTGAGTATGCTTTCGACTCCTTTTTTACTTTTAATTAATGAAAAATGGATTGATCCATTTTTTGGGGTCAAAGAAAAAGAAGACAGAAAACAGGATGAAATTGATGAACACAACGAAGTTATCATTGCCGGATTTGGACATTTTGGCAGCACAATTGGTCGTTTACTTAAAGCAAATGGTGTTAAAGCAACCATTTTGGATCATGATTCTGATCGAGTGGATTTATTACGTAAGATGGGATTTAAAGTTTATTATGGTGATGCTACACGTTTAGAATTACTTAAAGCAGCCGGTGCCGAAGATGCCAAAATTTTCATCGCCGCCATTGATAATCCGGAAGTAAATTTAAGTGTGGTTGAAATTTTACGGAAACATTTTCCACATTTGAATATTTTAACCCGAGCCAGAAACCGAGTAGATGCGTATGAATTAATTGATCACGGAGTAGATAAAATTTACCGCGAAACACTTTATACTGCCGTTCATTTGGGTGTTGATGCATTAACACAACTAGGTCATCGAAAATATTCTGCCACGCGTCAAGGACAACGTTTTATCAAATATGATGAAGCCGCAATTCGAAAATTAGCCGCCAAACGACATGATAAAATGGCTTATTTAGCCACCGTAAAAGACGAAATTGAAATGCAGGAACAATTATTAAAAAGCGACATGCTTATCAATTTTTCAGCAAGCGACCATGCTTGGGATAGCGAGCATTTGAAAAAACAGATTTCAGAATAATGTTTATAAAAAAACCACGAAATCAATTGAATTCGTGGTTATTATCTTTATTATTTATTTTGTTATTCCAGTATAAAAGTCACATTAATATTGGTTATAATTTCAATTTCACCAATAGCAACTGTTTCTTTCTTAGAATAATTAATTTCCTCTCTACCATAATTCATGGTATCATACATTGCCGGAAAATAAGCCTGAGAATTATCAGTAATCATAATTGCTTTGCCCACTTTTTGATTTAAAACAGAAACAAAATCTTCGGCTTTTTTCTTCGCATCCAAAACAGCTTGTTTTCTTGAGGCTACTTTATGTTCTTCTAATTTAGATGATTTGAATTCCACACCGTTTATAGAATTAATTCCAGTCTCAATCAATCCCATCATCAATTCATCATACTTCTTGATGTCCTTTAAAGTGATGGTTAGCGTTTGTGAAGCCTGAAAATTGTGTTTCTTTTTTTCTTGATCATACGATTTGTATAAACTTACATTCGTGGTTTGAAAATCGGAAGTTGGAATACCAAATTTTTTAATGTATTTCACCACTTTATCCACCGTTTCATCGTTCATTTTTTTGACTTCCGCTGCATCTTTCCCTGTATTTTGAACCCCTAAATTGATGACAACTTGGTCTGGAGCAACTTTTACCTTTCCTTCACCGGAAACGGAAATCTGTGGAACTATTTTGTTTTCTTGTGCATTCATTGACGTAGCGACTAACGTTAATAAAATAATAATTGACTTTTTCATTTTGTATTGATTTATGTTTAACGTCTATTCCAATTTGTATGCCAAAAGTTATTTAAATTAAATTTTTCCCATCTTAGCCATGATAAAAAGAATAATAATGGGAATGGCTAATAGAACAACCATTAATATATTTTCTGTCAGCATTTGAGGTTCTTTTGAAAGTGTAATCAAGTAACCACCAATAGCTCCGCCAAAGTGAGCCGTGTGACCAATATTATCTTTTCTTGATTTCATTCCATAAATAGAATAGAGCAAATAACCTATTCCAAAAATGTATGCCGGAATTGGAATCGGGATAAAAAACAAATACAAATTCATATCCGGATTGAGTAAAATAGCCGCGTACAAAATTCCAGTAACTGCTCCGGAAGCTCCTACGGCACGGTAATGATATTCATCTTTATGAAATTGTAATGTCAATAAATTTCCGCAAAGCAAACTTCCCAAATAAATCATTAAAAAAGAAGGTGTTCCTAAAAAGCTTATCACAACTGGCGCAAAAATAAATAGAGCAAACATATTAAAAGCCAAATGAACAATGTCTACGTGCAAAAAAGCTGAAGTAAACATTCTTATATGTTCACCTGCACGAATGCTACCAATATGAAATTCATACTTTCTGAAGAAAAATTGATCGTCAAATGCTTTAAAACTAATTAAGGCATTGGCAACGATAATGACAATTAACGCGATATTCATACTGATTTTTTAGAATTGTAAAAATAACAATTGTTTCATTACCAATTGTTAAACTTTGATTTATAAAACTGGAAATTACTGTATATTTGTAAAAAATTTCGGCATGCAATTCATTGCTTTTATTCTGATTTACCCTTTACTTTGGATTATTTCCATGCTTCCTTTTCGATTATTGTACTTACTTTCAGACTTTTTTTTCGTAATAATGTACCATGTAATAGGTTATCGGAAGAAAACGGTGCGAAAAAATTTAGTGATTGCATTGCCACATATTACCGAAAAAGAACGCTTGGCGATTGAAAAAAAATCCTATCATCATCTATGTGATTTGTTTTTAGAAATGATTAAAACGCTGACCATTTCAGATAAAGAAATGAATAAGCGTTTTGTTACCAAAAACATAGAGGTTATAAAGCAATTGGAAAGAAAAGGAAAAAGCATCGCTTTAATGACCGGACATTACGCCAGTTATGAATGGTCGATTTCAATGAACAAAAGTTTTAGTTTTCAAGGATATGCTATTTATAAAAAAATTGCCAATAGCTATTTTGATAAATTAGTTCGTAACATCAGATCAAAATTCGGTGCTACATTAATTACAACCAAAGAGACAATTCCAACCATCGAAGAAAATTTTAAAAATGGACATTTAGGCATCTATGGTTTTGCCAGCGACCAATCTCCAAAAATATCTAAAGCGTTTCATTGGGGAAATTTTTTTGGAGTTTCAACACCACTTCAAACCGGTGCAGAAATGCTTTCGAAACGATTTGATATGAATATTATCTTTATGCGAATTCGCAAAGTAAAACGCGGTTATTATGAAGCCGAATTAGAAATTCTATCGGAAAATCCTTGTACTGTTCCTGATTATGAAATTACCGACCTATTTATGAAAAAGTTGGAAAAACTTATTTTAGAAGCTCCGGAATATTATTTGTGGACGCATAAGCGGTTTAAGTATATGAAATAAGTTACAAAAACCAACCCCTCACCATTTCTTTTTCTAAAACCAAGTCGTTTTTGTGACGGAAGTTGTTTGATTTCCCATCGTAGACATACTCATCCGCCCATGTTGAATGATTTGCTGCTAATTGTTTAATGCTTTCGCAAACAAATTTAATTTCTTCGGATGTTGTGGTTGGATGAATAGACATTCTAATCCACCCCGGTTTTTTGATTAAATCACCAGAGGTAATTTGACAAATCAAATCATTCGAAGTTTCTTCATCCACATGAAGCAAGTAATGCCCGTACGTTCCTGCACAACTGCAACCGCCGCGGGTTTGAATACCAAACTTATCATTCAAGATTTTTACACCTAAATTAAAATGTAAATCTTTTATGTAAAACGAAATCACACCCAATCGATCTTTATGTTGATTGGCTAAGATGGATAAATTATCAACATTTTCAAGTTGTTCAAACACATATTCTACCAATTCGTGCTCGCGATCAAGAATATTTTGAACGCCCATTTTTTCTTTAAGCTGAATAACTAAAGCGGTTTTAATTACTTGCAAAAAGCCCGGTGTTCCGCCATCTTCTCTATCTTCAATATTGTCGATGTATTTGTGTCCACCCCACGGATTGGTCCACGAAACAGTTCCTCCCCCAGGACAATCGGGTATATTATTTTTGTATAAATTTTTGCTAAATATCAACACTCCAGAAGTTCCTGGTCCGCCCAAAAATTTGTGTGGCGAAAAGAAAATAGCATCTAAATAACTTTCATTATCGGGATGCATATCGATTTCAACATAAGGTCCGGAACAAGCAAAATCAACGAAACAAACACCATTATTTTGATGCATAATTTTGGCCACTTCGTAATACGGAGTTTTAATTCCGGTTACATTGGAGCAAGAAGTAATTGATGCAATTTTAAAACTTCTATCTTTATGTTTTTCTATTAATTTTTTAAATTCATTGAGGCAAAAAAGTCCTTCAGAATCGGCAGGAATTACCACAACATCCGCAATCGTTTCTAACCAAGATGTTTGGTTGGAATGATGTTCCATATGCGAAATAAACACAATTGGTTTAATCGCTTTCGGAATAGTTGTGTACTCTTTTAAATTCTCCGCAATTCGTAAACCTAAAATACGTTGAAACTTATTCACAACCCCTGTCATGCCTGTTCCATCGGTAATTAACACATCATTTTCGTTGGCATTCACATGTTTTTTGATGATGTTTCTCGCTTGATGATACGCCATTGTCATCGCCGTTCCTGAAATCGTTGTTTCGGTATGTGTATTAGCCACATACGGACCAAAATCGTTCATTAATTTTTCTTCGATTGGGCGATATAATCTTCCACTAGCAGTCCAATCGGTATAAACCATTTTTTGCTTACCAAATGGCGAAACAAATTCCTGATTGATTCCGATTATATTTTCACGAAATTGTTGAAAGTACAATTCCAGTTGCGTTGTCATTTCCGTTGTAGTCATGCGAAAAAAGATTTGTACAAATATACATTTTTTACCTCATTTTTTTAATCTTACTTTTTTACATTTCTCACATAAAAATTAAATATCTTTAGCAATCCAATTTTCTCAAAATATGAATAGAACAATTGTGTGTAGTTTTGTGTTTTTTTTATTGAATGGATTTATTTGTTTTGGACAAACCATTCAAAACAACAATTACGGCACAACCCGCTATATTAAAAATGATGGCACGATTCAGGACAGGAATTACAGAACGGTTGGCTACATCAAAGAAAACGGAACGATTCAGAACAGGAATTATTCAACCATTGGCTGCATTAAAAACGACGGAACCATTCAAAATAATAATTATTCAACTGTTGGTTATGTGAAAGAAAACGGCACCGTTCAAAATAACAATTATTCCACTTTAGGATACATCAAAGACGACGGAACCGTTCAAAACAACAATTATTCTACTATTGGCTATGCCAAAGGAGTCAAAAAAGAATGGGCTGCTGTGGTGTTTTTCTTTTTTAAATTTGAAAATTAGTTGCGTCTCAATTTCTTCTTCAAAAATAAATTTACCTCATTATTAATCGATTGAAGATTCCAGTTGGTTTGTTCATTAATTCTATCGGTGAATAAAATTCCGTTTAAATGATCCTCTTCATGTTGAAAAATAACGGCTGTAAAACCTTCTACTATTTCTTCTTTAAAATTTCCTTTTAAATCAAAATAAGTGATTTTGATGGTATAATTTCGATACACATCGCCCCGGTCTTCTGCAATTGACAAGCAACCTTCCATTCCTTTTCGCAATAAATCGGAACGCCAAACAATTTTCGGATTAACGTAAAACTCAAACGGTTCACCGGGTTTGTCTAATCGTTGCACCCAAAATAAATTCCGATTAATTCCAACTTGCGGAGCGGCAATACCAATTCCGGGATTTTCAGGATTTTGCATGGCCAAAAGCATTCTCTTCGCTACAATCGGAAGTAATTTGTCTTTCGGATTAACATCGGTTGAAACTGCTTTTAAAATTTTCAATTCATTCGGTTCTGTAATTTGTATTACTTTAAACATTTGGGTTGAATCAGCTGCCAAAATAAAGTCACGTTCTTCTTTTGTAAACTTTTGAGAAAAAGCCACAATCGAAATCAATAAAAAAGAAACCAGAATGCATTTTTTCATTTTATTTTGAAATAACGGCTTTAATTTCATCAATAATTCGCAAAGCCAACGCATCCGCTGCTTGTTGCGTTGGTGCTTCCGTGTAAATTCTGATAATTGGCTCAGTATTCGATTTTCGTAAATGAACCCATTCGTTTGCAAAATCAATTTTCACCCCATCAATGGTCGAAATTTGTTCGTGAGCATATTTAGCTGTCATCGCAACCAGAATAGCATCTACATCAATTTCGGGCGTTAGTTCAATTTTGTTTTTACTCATATAATATTGAGGATACGAAGCTCTTAATTCCGCCACTGTAACATCCAAATTGGCTAAATGCGTTAAAAACAATGCCACACCCACCAAACTATCCCGTCCGTAATGCGACTCCGGATATATGATTCCGCCGTTTCCTTCGCCACCAATAATAGCGTCGGTCGATTTCATCAATTCCACCACATTCACTTCACCTACAGCACTGGCTTGGTATTTTCCGTTGTGTTTTTCGGTAATATCGCGTAAAGCTCTTGAGGATGACATGTTAGAAACGGTATTTCCGGGCGTTTTGCTCAATACATAATCCGCCACGGCAACTAAAGTATATTCTTCTCCAAACATTTCGCCATCATTTGAAATAAAAGCCAAACGATCAACATCTGGGTCAACCACAATTCCAAAATCGGCTTTTTCCTTCACAACCAATTCGCAAATATCGCCTAAATGTTCTTTCAATGGTTCCGGATTATGCGGAAAATGACCGTTTGGTTCGCAGTATAATTTGACAACTTCCACGCCCATTTGTTCTAATAAATTCGGAATAATGATTCCGCCGGTAGAATTCACACCATCAACCACCACTTTAAATTTTCGTTTTGCCACTGCCTCTGCATCTACCAAGGGCAAATTCAACACTTCATCAATGTGAATATCCATGTAAGCATCATTCACAGTAACTTCACCTAAACTATCTACATCGGAAAAATCAAATGCTTCACTTTCAGCAATTTCAAGGATTTTTACACCTTCTGCACCATTTAAAAATTCACCTTTCTCATTCAGCAATTTCAATGCATTCCATTGTTTTGGATTATGCGAAGCGGTTAAAATAATTCCACCATCCGCCTTTTCCATCGGAACTGCAATTTCAACTGTTGGCGTTGTTGACAGTCCTAAATCAATCACATCAATTCCTAATCCAACCAACGTATTTACTACTAGATTATGAATCATCGGACCTGAAATTCGGGCATCGCGACCAATTACCACTTTAAGTTTCGAGTTACGGGTTGCGGGTTGCGAGTTTTTTAAAAAAGTGCCATAAGCCGAAGCAAATTTTACTGCATCCACCGGAGTAAGATTATCACCAACTTTTCCGCCAATTGTACCTCTGATTCCTGAAATTGATTTAATTAATGTCATACTATATTTGAATTTGAATTTCTGAATTTTATTTAATTTTATGACAAAGATATAGAAATGAAAGTATCTAAAAGTGATTTAAAATTCAATTTTTTAAGAATTAATTCCTAATTTAGGCAAATGAATTTTCTAGCACACATTTATCTTTCTGGCGACAACCAGCTAATTCAAATCGGAAATTTTATGGCCGATGGCATTCGTGGCAACGATTATTTGAATTATCCCGACGAGATTCAAAAAGGAATTATTTTACATAGAGCCATTGATACATTTACAGATGCTCACCCTATTTTTAGGAAAAGTAAGCATCGGTTACATGAAAAATACGGACATTATTCGGGCGTGATAATTGATATTTTTTACGATCATTTTTTAGCTAAAAATTGGGAAAAGTATTCCGATGAATCGCTTGAAAAAATAGCAACAGATTTTTATGAAAATTTAAGTTCAAATTATGCCATTTTGACCGATCGAACCAAAGGAATGATGCCTTATATGATTGCCCGAAATTGGTTGGTGAGTTATGCTTCATTAGAAGGTTTGTCGATGATTATGTTTCAAATGGATCATCGCACGAAAAACAGAGTAGATATGCATCTTTCAATAAATGAATTAAAAGAATTTTATACTGAATTTGAAGAAGAATTCACTGCCTTTTTTGAAGAACTACAAATCCATTGCCAAGATAAATTAGCTACTTTATGAGAACTATGTCATTACTTTTTTTATTGATTTTAATCGGCTGTAAATCGGAACAAACCACGGTTCCAATCGGATTAGTCACAGAAAAAGTAATGGTTGTTTCTGCCCGTGAAGAAGCGTCAAAAATTGGTGTAGCAATCATGAAACAAGGCGGAAATGCGTTTGATGCCATGATTGCTACCGAACTAGCTTTGGCTGTTGCCTATCCGTATGCTGGAAATATTGGCGGAGGCGGATTTATGGTTTTCAGAAAATTTTCCGGCGAAACCGGCAGTTTAGATTACCGTGAAAAAGCTCCATTAGCCGCTACATCAAGTATATTTTTAGATGAAAAAGGGAATGTTATAAATGGAATGAGTACCAAATCGGCCAAAAGTGTTGGTGTTCCCGGAACAATTGCTGGTGTTTTTGCTGTGCATGAAAAATTTGGAACGCTTCCGATCGAAACTATTTTAAAACCGGTTATTGAATTAGCCAAAAAAGGTGTCATCGTAACCAAAAAACAAGAAGAACGATTGAACTATTATCGAAGTGCTATCATCAAAGCAAACGGAAATGAATCGCTATTTTCAAAATCATACAAGGAAAATGATACTATTCGATACTTCGCCTTAGCCAATACATTAGAACAAATTGCCAAAAACGGACGAGATGAGTTTTATAGAGGCGAAACGGCTAAAAAATTAGTCATGTACATTCAAACCAAGGGCGGAATCATCACCTTAGAAGATTTAGAAAAATATCAAGCGGTTTGGCGTGATCCAATTTCAATCGATTATAAAAATTACAAAGTAACGTCAATGGCTCCGCCAAGCAGTGGCGGAATTACATTAGGTCAAATTTTAAAAATGATTGAACCGTATGACGTGCATACATTGCACCATAATTCGGAAAAGTACATTCAACTTTTAGTAGAGGCCGAACGAAGAGCTTATGCCGACCGAAATCATTATATAGGTGATCCTGATTTTGTAAAGATTCCGACTAAAGAACTTTTGGATAAGGTGTATTTGAAAAGCCGAATGAGTAATTTTTCATTTGATGAAGCCACAAAATCAAGTGATGTTTCAAAAGGAAACGTTCAATTTTCGGAAAGTTTGGAAACCACTCATTATTCTATAGTTGATCAATTTGGGAATGCCGTTTCTGCCACCACAACAATTAATGATGCGTATGGTTCTAAGTATTTTTGTGATGAATTAGGTTTCTTTTTAAACAATGAAATGGACGATTTTTCAGCAAAACCCGGCATTCCTAATATGTTTGGTCTAACCGGTTCCGAAGCCAATAGCATTGCTCCTCAAAAAAGAATGTTGAGTTCGATGACACCAACAATCATTGAAAAAGATGGAAAACTTTTTATGATTTTAGGAACTCCGGGCGGTTCAACTATTATCACTTCCGTTTTACAAACTTTTTTAAATGTAGCCGAATTTGAAATGAGCATACAGGAAGCGGTAAATGCTCCTCGTTTTCATCATCAATGGTTGCCCGACGAAGTTGTGTTTGAAGAAGATAGCTTTTCTAAAGAAACCCTTCAATCATTAAAAAGGAAAAAATATCAAATTAATGAAAAAACCACTCCAATTCTAGGAAAAGTCGATGCCATTCTAGTACTTCCAGATGGAAAATATGAAGGCGGAGCAGATAAAAGAGGTGATGATAAAGCCGTCGGTTTTTAATTTTAATTTTATCTTAGCGGTTTAAAATAGAATTTTCATGCCAAACGAAAAAAAATCAATCTTTAAAACATTTTTCAGAAAAAACTTCAGAAGACTGGAAGGATTTATTTTTTATTTAAAGTCTTTTTTATCGCCAAGACAATTTATTTATTTAGCCTGTTTTTTGGTGGGAATTTCCTCTGCTTTGGCTGTAATAGTGCTAAAAACTTTTGCTCACTGGGTGTACGTTTTTGCACAATACATCGATTCTATTTTTCATTTGCCTTACAGTAACAGTACACTTCCCATTATCGGAATTGTGCTTACTGCTTTTGTGGTTAAAAAAGTATTAGACGGTTCCATCGAAAAAGGAACGTCTCAAATTATGTATGCCGTTGCAAAAAAGTCGGGGATCATGCCAAAAAAGCAAATGTATGCTCAGATTATAACCAGTTCACTTACGGTTGGTATGGGTGGATCTGCCGGATTAGAATCGCCTATCACCATCACCGGAGCTGCTTTTGGAAGTAATTTTGCACAAAATTATCGCTTGAGTTATAAAGACAGAACGTTACTTTTAGCTTGTGGAGTTGCTGCCGGAATTGCTGCTGCGTTTAACGCTCCAATTGCAGGAGTGCTGTTTGCCATTGAAGTAGTTTTGATGGATGTAAGCATCACCGCATTTATTCCAATCATGATTTCGTCGGCAACGGGCGCAATTGTTTCAGCCATTTTGTTGAAAGATGAAATTCTATTTACGTTCAGTAAACAATTGGATTTTGATTATCATAACTTACCTTTTTATATTTTATTGGGAGTAGTTTCAGGTTTTGTTTCCATAAATTATGCCAGAACCTTCCGGAAAATTGAACATCATTTTGAAAAATCAAAACTGAAACCAATTCGAAAAGCTTTCTACGGGGCTTTCATTTTGGCTATTCTTATTTTCTTTTTCCCAACTCTATTTGGTGAAGGATATGAAAGTATTAAAATGCTCGCCAATACAAATCCGCAACAAATCTTAGAAAACACTGTACTTCAAAACTTTAAAGATAACATTTGGATCTTACTTCTTTTTGTGGGTGCGACCATGTTGATAAAAGTGTATGCTACAAGTATTACTATTGGAAGTGGTGGAAACGGTGGAAATTTTGCTCCCTCCCTATTTGTGGGTTCCTATTTGGGATTTGTTGTCGCTACATTTTTCAATCAAATTGGGTTTAAACTTCCGGTAATTAATTTTACTTTAGTTGGAATGGCCGGAATTCTGAGTGGATTGTTTCATGCTCCACTTACCGCTATTTTCCTCATTGCCGAAATTACGAGCGGGTATAGTTTAATGGTGCCGTTGATGGTGGTTTCTTCCATTAGTTTTGCGATTTCCAAAAGGTATGAACCGTATTCTTTTGATATAAAAAATCTGGCGGCCAAAGGTGATGTGTTTACAGATGATCGTGATCGAAATATTCTTTCCGGAATATCAACTTCAAATCTTATTCTTACGAATATCCAATCCTTAAAATTATCAAATTCATTGGAAGAATTGGTTCAGAAAATTGCAACGCACAATCAATCTGTTTTTCCGGTTGTCAATGATAAAAATGAATTAATTGGAATTGTAAATTTTGAAGACATACGACCCTATATTTTTAACACTTACAAAGTAAAATATACAAGACTTCAAGACATAATGCTTCCTGCCAAAGAACAAATAAACTATGATGAAACCATGGATACCATCATGGAAAAATTTGACCACACACAAGAAGAATTTCTTCCTGTTCTAAAGAATAAGCAAGTGATTGGATTATTGTCAAAAACCTCAATTTTAGAAGCGTATCGAATTCGATTGAAGAATATGATTATTGAGTAACTGTAGAATAGTTAAATCAGTGTTCAGTTAGCAGTTTTAACTGAACACTAAAAACTGACCACTGAACACTACTTTGTTTTTTCTCCCACAAAATAATCATTCGTACTTTTAAACAACACATTAAACGTGGTTAAACTACCGTAAATTCTAGTGATGTACTGTTGCAAATCAACTTTTTCTGCAGCGTCGAGATTACTGGCATTTATTTTTTGCTCCATTACTCTTAAACGGTCACGAACCATAATGATTTTATGGAAAAAAGTATCAATAGAAACTTCTTTGTTTTGCGTTGCCGTTCCGGGTTCCATAATGAGTTTTCCGCCTTTCCATTTATCGGCAATCGGAACAATTTGCGAGACATCCGACCATTTTTGCAATAGATTTTTCAAGGTTTTTTCAACTTCATAAAAACTAACGGAGTCTACTTCGTCTTCCAAGGCTTCTATGACTTCAAATTCGCTGTCAACATCGATGGTTTCTAATCCGCTTTCGATAAAAGTTACCCAATAATGTTTGGCTGTCACGTTTGTTACTACTCCTGCTCCGTGTTCCGGATGTTTAATTCTTGAACCAATTCCTAGTATTTTCATATCGTATTTTAATTTTTTCAAAAATAGAAATTGTTTAACAAATTCTTCTTATCTGTCTGCATAAATCTTGCTGTTAAAATCGTAACTTTGCGTTTTGCCAAAAAAAATTATGCAACAACAAGACGAAACGATTGAAATTTTAGGAGCTCGGGTTCACAACCTCAAAAACATTGATGTATCCATTCCACGGGAAAAATTGGTGGTCATTACCGGACTTTCAGGTTCGGGAAAATCATCGTTGGCTTTTGATACAATTTATGCAGAAGGACAACGAAGATACATCGAAACATTTTCGGCGTATGCAAGACAATTCTTAGGTGGATTGGAACGTCCGGATGTGGATAAAATTGACGGACTTTCTCCTGTAATTGCTATCGAACAAAAAACGACCAGCAAAAGTCCACGTTCAACCGTTGGAACCATTACTGAAATTTATGATTTTCTACGTTTGTTATTTGCCAGAGCTGCCGATGCTTACAGTTACAACACCGGCGAAAAAATGGTTTCCTATTCTGATGAACAAATCAATCAATTAATTATCGAGAATTTCAACGGGAAAAGAATCAATATTTTGGCCCCGGTTATTCGTTCTCGCAAAGGTCATTATGCCGAATTGTTTCAACAAATTGCCAAACAAGGTTTTGTAAAAGTACGTGTTGATGGCGAAATTAAGGACATTACATCCGGAATGAAAGTGGATCGTTATAAAACCCACGACATCGAAATCGTCATCGACCGCATGCAAATTAATTCAGATGAAGAAACCGAAAAACGTCTTTCAGAAAGCATCAAAACAGCCATGCATCACGGTGATGATGTGATGATGGTGATTGAACACGACAGTAACGAAGTTCGTTTTTTTAGTCGAACCTTGATGTGTCCGACTTCGGGAATTTCGTATCCAAATCCGGAACCGAATAATTTTTCGTTCAATTCGCCAAAAGGTGCCTGCGATCATTGCAATGGATTGGGAACGGTGAACGAAATTAATTTGAAAAAAATTATTCCAAATTCAAAATTAACCATCAAACAAGGTGGTTTTGCTCCGCTTGGTGAATATAAATCGAATTGGATTTTCAAACAATTGGAAACGATTGGCGAAAAATATGGTTTTAAATTAACCGATTCGGTGGAAAGTATTTCTGCCGAAGCAATGGAAATGATTTTGAATGGCGGAAAAGATAAATTTTCGGTTGAATCAAAAACCTTAGGCATTACCAAAGAATACAAAATTGAGTTTGACGGGATTTCAAATTTCATCAAAAATCAATTCGACGAAAGCAGTTCCACTTCCATCAAACGTTGGGCAAAAGAATTTATGGACGAAATTGAATGTCCGGAATGTCACGGTTCTCGTTTGAAAAAGGAATCGCTTTATTTTAAGATTAACGAAAAAAACATCGCCGATTTATCGCAAATGGATATTTCGGAACTAGCCAATTGGTTTTTAAATTTAAATGAAAATTTATCCGAAAAGCAAAAAGCCATCGCTATTGAAGTTTCGAAAGAAATTAAGGCACGTTTGCAATTTTTGTTGGATGTTGGTTTGAATTATTTGTCGTTAAACCGAAGTTCCAAATCGCTTTCGGGTGGCGAAGCTCAACGCATTCGATTGGCCACGCAAATTGGTTCACAGTTGGTTGGTGTTTTATATATTTTGGATGAACCAAGCATCGGTTTGCATCAGCGAGATAATGAACGTTTGATTAATTCGTTAGAAAATCTTCGTGACATTGGCAATTCGGTTCTAGTGGTGGAACACGACAAAGATATGATTGAACGTGCTGATTGGGTCATCGACATTGGTCCGAAAGCCGGTCGTTTTGGCGGAAGAATCATCAGCGAAGGAACTCCAAAACAATTGTTGTTAGAAAATACGATGACGGCTCAGTACATGAGTGGAAAAATGAAAATAGAGATTCCCAAAAAACGTCGTGAAGGAAACGGAAAAGTCCTTAAATTATCAGGAGCAACCGGGAATAATTTAAAAAATGTGACGGCAGAATTTCCATTGGGAAAACTAATTTGCGTTACCGGAGTTTCAGGAAGTGGAAAATCGACTTTAATTAACGAAACACTTTATCCTATTCTAAACGAACACTTTTTTAATGCGGTAAAAAAACCACAACCGTTCAAAAAAATTGAAGGTTTGGAACATATTGATAAAGTCATCGACATCGACCAAAGTCCGATTGGCAGAACGCCACGGAGCAATCCGGCCACGTATACAGATGTTTTTTCGGAAATCAGAAGTCTGTTTACGCAAACTCCCGAAGCCATGATTCGCGGTTATAAAGCCGGACGATTCAGTTTTAATGTCAATGGCGGAAGATGCGAAACCTGTGAAGGTTCCGGTGTTCGAACCATCGAAATGAGTTTTCTACCGGATGTTTATGTGGAATGTGAAACGTGTATGGGAAAACGTTTTAACCGGGAAACATTAGAAATTCGTTTCAAAGGAAAATCGATTTCGGATGTATTGAATATGACGGTGGATGAAGCCGTTGAATTTTTTGAAAACATTCCCAAAATATATCGAAAAGTAAAAACAATTCAAGATGTTGGTTTGGGTTATATTACGTTAGGTCAACAAAGTACAACGCTTTCGGGTGGAGAAGCTCAACGGATTAAATTGGCTACCGAATTATCTAAAAAAGATACGGGAAATACTTTTTATATCTTAGACGAACCCACCACTGGCTTGCATTTTGAAGATATACGTGTGTTGATGGAAGTCATCACAAAATTAGTAGATAAAGGTAATACCGTATTAGTTATCGAACACAATATGGATGTCATTAAATTAGCCGATTACATCATCGATATTGGTTTAGAAGGCGGAAAAGGCGGTGGTGAAATTATTTGCAAAGGAACTCCGGAAGAAATTGTGAAAAACAAAAAAAGCTTCACTGCTCAGTTTCTAAAAAAAGAGTTACTTTAGCACGTTTGTTTAATTAAAAAAAGAAAAGAAAATGTCAGTAGATCAATACGAAAATGAAGATCACAGAATCCAGGCAAAATTCAAACAAAAAAACTGGAACGAGATAAGAACGAATGATTCATGGGCGATTTTTAAAATCATGTCCGAGTTTGTAAATGGTTATGAAAGTATGGCCAGAATTGGTCCGTGTGTTTCCATTTTTGGTTCAGCCAGAACAAAACCGGGCGAAAAATATTATGAATTGGCCGAAAGTGTGGCTTACAAAATCAGTAAAGCCGGATACGGAGTCATCACCGGTGGCGGACCCGGAATTATGGAAGCCGGAAACAAAGGAGCTCATCGCGGCGAAGGAACTTCTGTCGGTTTGAATATCGAATTGCCTTTTGAGCAACATTTTAATCCCTATATTGATAAAGATAAAAATTTGAATTTTGATTATTTCTTTGTTCGAAAAGTTATGTTTGTGAAATATTCACAAGGATTTGTTGTAATGCCGGGCGGATTTGGAACATTGGATGAATTGTTTGAAGCGGTTACTTTAATTCAAACGAAGAAAATTGGTAAGTTTCCAATTATTTTGGTAGGAACCGAATTTTGGTCCGGTTTATTAGATTGGATTAAAAATGTGATGATCGACAAACAGAAAAATGCAAATCCGGAGGATATGAATCTAATCAAAGTAGTGGATACCGAAGATGAAGTAGTTGAAGTGCTGGATGCTTTCTATAAAAAATACAATTTAAGTCCGAATTTCTAATCCTAAAAAAACCGCAAACTTCAATTGAAATTTGCGGTTTTTATTTTATAAACGACTCTATAATTTAGGTTCGTTTTTATTTTATGATGATTTTCTTGGTCAATTTTTGGTTATCCGATTCAATATTCATCAAATACATTCCTGACGCTAAATTCAAATTTAATTGAGTAAATCCGTATATTTTAGTTTGATAAACCTGAACTCCTTCCAATGAAAAAATTGTCACATTCGCTTCATTATCAATTCCGCTAATATTGATTTCATCTTTAGCAGGAATTGGATACACTTTTACATCACTAAAATTATTTTCATTTATGCTGAGAGGTGCAAACCATTGATCTCCAAAATTGGAACCAAAAATATAATTAGCCAATTCCGGATAATCGATAAATGGATTTCGGTTCATTTGCCATGTATAAATATAATTATTTCTGTTCATTTCAAAATCATCCGAAGGATCAGTGGTATTCCATGACAATAAGGAAGCTAAATCGCCCATTTGCCCCATTGTGTTATCAGGAGGATTTCCATTTACTAAATTTAATCCATTGTAGCGAACAGCCATATAAAATAGGGAACGAGCCACATCTCCTTTCCAAGTGCCGGTGTTTCCTGATGGCCCGTTGTAATCAGTCAATCCATAATCGCGATTTCCTCTGGAACTGTTTTCCTGACCATCTTCTGCACGAATATGATGTGCATCGGAATGCCCTGTTAAAATATCATTGGCATTCGTAGGCAACCAAATATCAATTCCATCCGGAAAAGAGGAAGTTCCTCCCGAAAAACCGCCTCTAGATTGCGGCCAAATGTGTTCTCTATTCCAAAAGCCAACAATACTGGCTCCGGTTTGGTAATCAATTTTTGTTTGCGGACGTTCTACATACATTAACCATACTTGGTTATTATTAGCCGGGTTTTGATCAGCATTGTTTAAAATTTCAACCACATCACCGTATGAATGAGCACGAACACTATTCGGATCTGCGATAATGTCCTGAACCGCTTGTTTTAACGAGGCTCCTGAAAGTCCCTCTAAAGAAGCATAATAACCCGCTGGTGCGGTACTAGTTACATTTCCAAAGGTTGGCGTGTTTGGTGTTCCCCAACTTGCTACTTGGAAATTTACATCCAACACGCGAACTTTTACACTATTATTCAACGTAATATAGCCTTCCGGTAATGAACCAACAACAATCGACATTTCTTCGTCACCATCATTGATTCCGTCATTAAGGATTTGAATTTGTGTTGATGCAGAAGAAGTGCCTACGGGAATAGTAATTGAGAGATTTCCGGTATAATCATCAGTTGTAAAAGACCCGTTATTTAAGTCTAAAGTAAAATTTAATGTCTCTGCAACCGGTGAGTCAGTTTCAAATGAAATTGTTAAGCTTTGCCCTTCATTTAGTAACGTAGTTGAAGTAATAACTTCTATTCCATTATAAACAATTCCGCTACCGTCATTATTTGCTCTCGGCGTTGGTGTTTTTACTTCATACGTGCCATCGTTTTTTCGTTGAATGGACTGCGTAGCAGCCAAACCATTTACATTTTCGTTGGTTTGAACAAAAACATTAAAAACGGTTTGCAAGGCAGTCGCTTGAGTGGCACCATTTCCATAAATAATAACGTCTACCAAGTTTGTTGTTGTGGCAGGAGTATCAAGGGGAAAGGTATCAATTACATCTTGATAAATTGCGATGGCATCCGGTCCATTCTGAATCGTATTTTGGGGAAAAAGTCGCGAAGGTGAAGGATTCACTTGTGAATTTCCTAAAAGTACAATCCCATTACCATCCGTTACCAAACCAGCGAGATTAATGGTATAATAACTCAAAGTTCCTGTTCCGCTACTTCCGCCGTTAAAAAGAACAAGAATATAACCATCGAGGGAAAAATAGGGTGTTTCGGATTTTAATTCTATAATTTCAAGAACGTCTAAACCTGGGGTGTCTGCGTCTACCTCATTGATTACCACTTGTGCATAGAAACAAAAGGGCAAAAATAAGCCGACCCAAAGAAGTACTCTTTTTGTCATTGGATTTTAGTTTTGACAAATCTAAAGAATTTAAGGCAAAGGCGGTGAATTTTTAACAATTTAAACATTTTAATAACATTTTCATGCAAATAATTTAATACCTTTCAACCTAAAAAATTGCAGTTGAATTTATTTATAAAAACTATAGTGTGTTTGGCTATTATGTTGGCCGGCAAGTGTTTGTTTGCTCAAAACACCAATTTACTTTATGTTGAATTGTTGGTAGATCAAAATTCGTTGACCATTCAGCAGGAAATTGTTTTTGTAAATACCGGAACCGATAGTTTGAGTAAAATTATTTTAAACGATTGGAACAATGCCTTTTCCGGGAAAAATACACCGTTGGCAAAACGTTTTTCAGATGAATTTGTACGAAGTTTTCACTTGGCAAAACCTTACGAGCGAGGTTCTACCACAGAAATTACAATAATTGACGAAAATAAATCCTTTTTGGAGTGGTGCAGACCCGATAAGCATCCTGATTTGATTGAACTGACACTACATGAAAAGTTAGGGCCAAATCAGAAAATTAAATTCAACCTGACCTATCGCGTTAAAATTCCGAGTGATAAATTTACTAAATACGGCTATACAAGTGATGGAGGTTTTAATCTTAAAAATTGGTTTTTAACACCCGCACGATTAGAAGGCAATGTTTTTTGCAGAAATAGTCACTTTAATGTGGATGATAGTACCAATGCTCCATCGGATTATTACATAACGTTTAAATTACCTCAGCATTTAAAACTTTTTACCGACCTAACCATTCTAACGTCAGAAAAAAAAGGAAAGCATACTATTTATACTTTAGAAGGAAAAGACCGAACTGATTTCAGTATATACGCCGAAAAAAACATCACCTTTAATCGCTACAAAAATGAAATTGCCGATGTATACTGTAACTTAAAAGACAACCGGTTAGATGATATTCAAAAAGCGGTTATCATTGACAAAATTGTTAAATTTACAAATGAAAATATTGGCTCAACTAATCATTCAACCACTATTGTTTCACAGGTTGATTATGAGCGTAATCCGTTCTATGGGTTAAATCAACTTCCGGGATTTATCAGTCCGTTTCCCGACCAATTTATGTATGAAATAATGTTTTTAAAAACATACGTCAATAATTATTTAAAAAACAATTTGAAACTTAATGCACGGGATGATAACTGGATTTACGACGCCATTCAGGTGTATATAATGATGAAGTACATTGATGAATATTATCCCGACATGAAAATGATGGGAAATATTTCAAAACTAAAAATACTGAAAGGTTTTAACTTATTTAGTCTTGATTTCAATGAACAATACAGTTATTATTATCTGTTGATGGCTCGGAAAAATTTAGACCAACCCATCGGCAATTCCAAAAACACACTCTTAAAATTCAACGAACAAATTGCCGGAAAATACCGCGCCGGGTTAAGTTTAAAATACTTAGATGATTATTGCGGCAACAACCTAGCTACAAAAAGTATTCAATCGTTTGTTGCCATGAACCAAAAACAACAAACAGCAGAAAAAGATTTTGAAACTATACTTCGTCAAAATTGTCCAAACAACATTGATTGGTTTTTTGATATCATTATCAATTCCAGAGAAATAATTGATTATAAATTCACCGAAGTTTCCAAAACAAATGACAGCATTACGTTCACCGTTCTAAATAAAACCGGTGTCAAGGTTCCAATTCCAATTTATGGATTAAAAAAGGGAGAAATTGTTTTTAAAGAATGGTTGGAAAACATCGATTGCGACAGCACTATTACGATGGAACGAAAGGAAGCCGACCGTATTGTTTTGAATTACAAAAACGAAGTACCGGAGTACAATCTGAGAAACAACTGGAAGTCATTGAAAGAATATTCGTTTAATGACCGACCGATAAAATTTAATTTTTTGAAGGATTTAGAAGACCCTTACCATAACCAAATTTTATATGTTCCCACGTTAGAATACAATTTATATAATGGTTTGATGCCTGGTTTTCGATTTCACAATAAAACTTTTTTAGACAAACCTATTCTTTTTGATGTGAATCCTGCCTACTCGACCTTAACCCAAAAAATGATTGGGAATTTTCGTGTCGTCGGAAATCAATTCCGAAGAGACAGCAATATATACCTCATTCGATACCAATTTTCCGGACAATTTTTTGATTATGCTCAAGATGCGAGTTACATCCGGTTTAACCCAATGATTCAATTCTTTAAACGTCCTGACAACTTAAGGGACAATCGGAAAGAATCACTTGTAGTCCGCCAAATAATTATTGACAGAGAAGAATCACCCTTTGTATCTTTGGAAGGCAGAAACGAGAATTATTCCATTTTCAATATGCGGTATGCGAATATTAGAACAGAAGTAAAAAACCATTTTGGATTTAGATCTGATTTACAAATAGCTAATTCTTTTGGAAAAGCAGCAGTAGAATTAGAATATCGAAAACTATATGAAAGCAACAGGCAAATTAACTTGCGTTTTTATGCCGGTTCTTTTTTATACCGCAAAACAAACTCCGATTTCTTCAGTTTTGCACTAGACCGTCCTACTGATTATTTGTTTGATTATGGTTTGTACGGCCGATCTGAAACTTCAGGATTATTTAGTCAACAATATATTGTAGCCGAAGGTGCTTTTAAATCGCAACTCGATACACCTTATGCAAATCAATGGATTACAACCGTTAACGCAAGCGTTAATATTTGGAATTGGGTAGAAGTGTACGGTGATATCGGAGCGTTAAAAAATGAAAAACAAGCGGCTAAATTTGTTTACGATAGTGGCATTCGACTCAATTTAGTAACCGACTTTTTTGAACTTTATTTCCCTGTTTACTCCTCTAACGGTTGGGAAGTCGGAAACGGTAATTATGGCGAACGCATCCGATTTATGGCTACTTTAAGCCCAAATGTATTGGTTAGTTTATTTACCCGAAAATGGCTTTAATTGATTGATAAATCTTTGATTATTTACATTTTATTCAGTAATATAATTGTTTCGTAACGAAAAAAACAAATATTAGTCTTTAATCATCTAATTTTTTAGCAATACTATAAATTTATTTTTAACTAGATTGCATTGTTTTTCCAACTTTTTACTTAAATTTGTTCATTAGAAGAATTTTATTGACTTATGACAGCACCCGATACAAAACAAGCCATGACGTTTGAAGATTTTCGAACCGAAGTGTTAAACGACTATAAAATTGCCATTACCAGTAGAGAATGTTCCCTTTTAGGGCGACGCGAAGTGCTGACCGGCAAAGCGAAATTTGGTATTTTTGGGGATGGAAAAGAAGTGCCGCAGTTGGCCATGGCTAAAGCGTTTAAAAATGGTGATTTCCGTTCCGGTTATTACCGGGATCAAACGTTTATGATGGCAATTGGTCAGTTAAACATTCAACAGTTTTTTGCAGGATTATACGGTCATACCGATTTGGAACATGACCCAATGAGCGGTGGTCGACAAATGGGTGGACACTTTGCCACACATTCGCTAGACGAAAACGGAAACTGGAACGATTTAACCAAACAAAAAAATTCCAGTGCCGACATCTCTCCTACTGCCGGGCAAATGCCGCGTTTGTTAGGTTTGGCTCAGGCTTCAAAAATTTATAGAAATGTATCGGTCTTACCAAAAAAGAATAAATTCTCCGAAAACGGCAACGAAATTGCTTGGGGAACCATTGGAAACGCCAGTACTTCCGAAGGTTTGTTTTTTGAAACCATTAACGCTGCGGGAGTTTTACAAGTACCGATGGTGATGAGCGTATGGGACGATGAATACGGAATTTCCGTTCATGCCCGCTACCAAACAACCAAAGAAAACATCTCCGAAATCCTGAAAGGTTTTCAGCGTGATGAAGACAATAAAGGTTACGAAATCATGAACGTTTTAGGATGGGATTATGCTGCTTTGGTGGGAACCTATCAACGAGCAGCTCAAATTGCCCGGGAGGAACACGTTCCGGTTTTAATTCACGTGAACGAACTCACGCAACCACAAGGTCATTCTACGTCCGGAAGTCATGAACGCTATAAAAACGCAGAACGCTTAGCTTTGGAAGCCGAATTTGATTGTTTGGCTCAAATGCGATTGTGGATGATTGCCAACAACATCGCCACCGCCGAAGAAATTGATGCAATTGATAATGTAACCAAAAAAGAAGTTTTAGAAGGCAAAAAAGCCGCTTGGACAGCTTTTGTAGAGCCGTTTAAAAAAGAACAAAACGAATTGGTTGCTTTGTTAGAAAGCATCGCTGCAAGCAGTGTGAACCGTGTTTTTATTCAGAAATATGCCAACGATTTAAAAGAGATCAAAGAACCGATTCGCAAAGATATTATAACCGTTGCCCGAAAAGTACTCCGCATGATTGTGGGCGAAAAAAGTCAGCCGCAATTGGCGTTTTGGATTAAAAACTACATCAATACCATCCAACCGAAATTCAGCTCGCATTTGTTTTCTGAATCAGTTCATCAAGTAAACTCCATTAAAGAAGTATTGCCAACCTATGATGCGACTGCCGAAGAAGTAGATGCCCGTTTGGTACTTCGCGATAACTTTGATGCTATTTTTAGCAAGTATCCGGAAGTGCTTATATTTGGGGAAGACTCCGGCAACATTGGCGACGTGAACCAAGGTTTAGAAGGCATGCAGGAAAAATTTGGCGAAATGCGTGTGGCCGATGCCGGTATCCGTGAAGCCACCATTTTAGGACAGGGTATCGGAATGGCAATGCGTGGCCTCCGCCCTATTGCTGAAATTCAATATTTAGATTATCTGTTGTATGCCATTCAAATCATGAGCGATGATTTGGCAACTTTACAATACCGGACCAAAGGCCGTCAAAAAGCACCGTTAATTATTCGTACGCGTGGACACCGTTTAGAAGGTGTCTGGCATTCGGGTTCCCCAATGGGAATGATAATTAATGCAGTGCGTGGTATTCACGTATTGGTGCCGAGAAATATGACCAAAGCAGCGGGATTTTACAATACCTTATTAGAAACCGACGAACCGGCTTTACTTATTGAATGTTTGAACGGTTACCGTTTAAAAGAAAAAATGCCAACCAATTTAGGAGCGTTTAAAACACCGATTGGCGTGGTGGAAACTATCAAAAAAGGTACCGATATTACCATTGTTTCGTATGGTTCTACCTTGCGTTTGGTAGAACAAGCTTCGAAAGAATTAGCGGAAGTTGGAATTGATTGTGAAGTTATTGATATTCAATCACTTTTACCCTTTGACATTAACCATGACATTAAGAAAAGCTTAGCCCAAACCAATCGCCTTTTGGTTGTAGACGAAGACGTTCCGGGAGGAGCTTCTGCCTTTATTTTGCAACAAGTATTGGATGTCCAAAACGGCTACGATTATTTAGACAGCAAACCACAAACCTTACCGGCTCAACCGCACCGACCGGCGTATGGTACGGATGGAGATTATTTTAGCAAACCTTCGGTAGAGGATATTTATGAGAAAGTCTATGCGATGATGCATGAAGTGAATCCGAGAGAATTTCCGGGGTTGTATTGATCGCTTACTGCGTTCACAATTCTATTTTAGCCAAAAAATCGACAAACACATAGTACTAAAATCGTGAGACATGAAAGCTAGTAGGACCGAAAATCAACCTAACTTATCATTTAGAGTAATTTTACTTGGTTATGTTATAACAATGATTTTTTGGATACTTGTTCAGAATCTCGATGTTTATAGATTTGCGATTGTTGGAGCACTATATGAAATTCTTTGGTTGCCTATGCTTGCTACAATAATTCTACTACCTTCTGCTGCATTTTATTTTTGGTATAAAGATAAGTTTAACATTAACTCCATATTTTTCTATCTTCTGCTAGTTTTTGTTTTCACTACTGGTGTCTCATATTTCTTAATTTCAGAATAAACAGTATGCAATTGACAGCGTTTCGTTAGTATTGCGAAACAATAAATGAATTAAAATCATCGAAGCTAACCAAAAAATTATAATATTTTCTGCACCTTCTGTGTTTTTCGTTCTTGAGGTAGTAGCTTTGGGATTACATTATAAAATACCACACTTTTTAACGAAAGAATGTTAATTTGCGTTTGGACCAAAAGTATTTTTATAGATAAAAGTCAGCGTTTTGTGTGGCTAAAAACGAGTCCGCATAAAAACTAAAAAACAGCCTTCGAGAAAATGGAATTCTTAGTAAAAGACGAAAAACTTGAGTTGAAATATGAAGCGGGAAAAGGTGCTTGGACCTATCATATTCAAATTCCAAATACAAGACATATAGTAGGAAAATGGGGTTCTTTGAAAGTAGCAGGCACTATTGATCATTACAAAATTGATAGCATCAATCTTTTTACGATTACGGGACAAGACAAACTGATTTCAATAAATGAAAAAATCAGAAGAGCTATAAAAAAAAGTGGTGGCGACATGGTAACGGTTACACTTTATTTGTTGACTACAAAAAAACAGCTTACAGAAAGTGAACTTTTAGCAACTTTTAAAGATGCAAGTGTGTTGCCTGCCTTCAAAAAATTATCAAAAGATGAAAGAAATGAGATCATCGGAAAAATTACTACGTTGAAATCCGAAGACAAACAAATAAAGATGATGTTGAAATGCATTGACCAACTCAGCCACAACAGTGATTAAGCAAACATCCTTGATTTTTACTCGAATCTCCAACAGAATATCTCAAAGCGAGCGTGAAGTGCTTTTTTAACATTAAAGTGCAAGATTGAACATTTTTTTCGCTTAATTGTAAAACAGTTTGCAATTATTTGAAAAAAAATATACTAATTATAAAAGAGAGACACCTTATTTGCAAAAATAATTATTCTCTAAACTCCTTCAACGGTATATAACCCATGCTCTCAAAAATTACCTTATATTTGCATGCAAATTTATTTATATGACTTTTCAAGATCTTAATCTTCTTCAAAATATACAACACGCCTTATCTGACGAAGGCTACACAACGCCAACACCTATTCAGCAACAAGCCATTCCAATCATTTTAGAAGGAACAGATTTAGTTGGTTGTGCTCAAACCGGCACCGGAAAAACGGCAGCTTTTGCTATTCCGATACTAAATTTATTGCACAGAATGGTCGGTTCGGCTCAAAAACGCAAAAATATTCGTGCGTTAGTGGTTACACCAACACGAGAATTAGCAATACAAATTGGTGAAAGTTTTGATACGTATGGTCGTTATACTAACATTCGTCAGCTCACTATTTTTGGTGGTGTAAGCCAAGTATCGCAAGTCGATCAATTGAAAAAAGGAGTTGATGTTTTAATTGCGACACCCGGTCGTTTATTAGATTTACACAAGCAAGGCTATATCGATCTAGATCATTTGCACAATTTGGTTTTAGATGAAGCCGATCAAATGTTGGATATGGGTTTTATTAATGATGTAAAAAAAATCATCAAATTAACGCCGGATAACCGACAAACGTTGTTGTTTTCTGCCACTATGCCAATCGCAATCAGAGAATTGGCTGACAGTTTTTTAACTAAACCAAAATATGTTTCGGTTAGTCCAATTTCATCTACGGCAGAAACAGTGGAGCAACACATCTATTTTGTTGGTAAAGAAGATAAACGTAAATTGTTATATCATTTGATTCGAAATGAAGGTTTGAAACAATTATTGGTTTTTACCCGGACCAAACACGGAGCTGATAATGTGGTGAAAGCCTTGAAGAAAAACGGTGTAAATGCGGAAGCCATTCATGGAGACAAATCGCAGTCGGCACGTCAACGCGTTTTGGAGGCATTCAAAAAGAATGAAATTTCTGTTTTAGTCGCTACAGATATTGCCGCTCGCGGAATTGATATTGAAAGTTTACCGTATGTTTTAAACTTCGATTTACCAAATATTCCGGAAACCTACGTACACCGAATTGGAAGAACCGGTCGTGCAGGAAATGGTGGAATTTCCATCTCTTTTTGTGGTAAAGATGAAGAAGTATATTGGAAAGATATTCAAAAGTTGGTGAAAGTGAATGTGAAAACTATTAAAGATCATCCTTTTCCTTGGAGTGAAGTTAAAGAGGTAATAGAGCCAGAAAAAAAAGACTACCGCAACACTAAGAAAGCAACGCCTTCTCGCAAATCAGACGCTTCTAAAAAGAACAAAAAACGTTGGTATTAATCCATTTTTCTTTTCACTAACGTTTCAATACTGTAGATTAATTTTGATGGTTCGAATGGTTTAATTAAAACATCATTCATTCCGGCAGAAATAGCTTCTTCTGAAATTTCATCTTTGGCAAAAGCGGTTAAGGCGATGATTGGAATGGTAATTCCTTTTTTTCTGATTAGTCGTGTTGTATCAAATCCATTAATGAGTGGCATATTAATATCCATTAAAATTACATCAAACTGTTCTTTTGATAACGCTTCCATGGCGGCATAACCATCATCAACAATCACCGTTTTAAAGTTGTTTCTCTCCATAATTTTGCGAGTAACCATTTGGTTTATTTTATTGTCTTCCACAACTAAAACTTTATAAACCATATCGCTAGACAAATCAACTTTGATGTCGTTGATGATTTCATTTACTTTTGACATATCGGCATCAAAAGCTATAGTGAATGTAAATTTAGTTCCTCTTCCCTCTTCGCTTTCCACAAAAATTTCACTTTTAAAAAGATTAACTAATTTTTTTACTATCGAAAGTCCTAAACCAGCTCCTTGATAATCATCTTCCTTCCGATCTATTTGAACAAATTTGTCAAATATTTTTGAAAGATCTTTCTCTGCAATTCCTACCCCAGTATCTTCAATTTCAAACTTTACAAAACATATTGTGTTATCTCTTTTTTCTAAATTGGCTTTGATTATCACTTCTCCATTTTGCGTAAATTTAAGAGCGTTTGAAACTAAATTCATTAGAATTTGAGATAATCGCAATTTGTCGCCAACTAAATAATCCGGAATGGATTCATCAATTATAGTAACCACTTTATTTTTATTTCGATTGGCTATAAAAGAAAGTGAATTGGAAACCATATTAATTTCGTCGTAAATATTCATCGTCAAATTTTCTAAAACCACTTTATTTTCCTCAATTTTATTAATTTGAAGCAAATCATTTACTAATGATAAAAGATAGCGTGCAGAAAATTTTAATGAATTCAAATGCGGACTATCAGCCAGTTCTTTATGTTCATCAGATAACATATTCGTTATCCCAACAACTCCGTAAAGTGGCGTTCGTAATTCGTGGCTGATGGTCGAAATAAATTGTGTTTTAAGTTTGGAGGCTTCTTCCGCTTTTTCCTTGGCTATTTTTAATTCTTCATTTTTATCTTCCAAAAAATCATTTATTTTTTTTCTAAAAATATTATTTCGATATAAAATGTAAAGTAGGAACAGCATTAGCATCAAAAACACAAGAATTAATGAAACAATAATTTTTGTTTTTTTTAAATTTTCCGATTGAAGATTTTTTTCTTTATTTATCGCAGATAATTCTCTTTTGGATTCGTCTAAGGCAATATCCATTCCGATGATTTTAACATTCTTGATTTTTTCTAAATCAAATATTTCATTTTTTAAAAATTGGTGTTTTTCTAAAAATGTATAAGCTTCTTGATGTTTTCCTATTGCAAATAAAAACTTAGAATAATCATGATATGAATCAGATAAATAAATTTTTGAATTATTTTTTTCGCCAATGTTAATTGCTTCTTTAAAATTTAATTCGGCCTTTTCATATTGTTTTAAATGCTGAAATTTTTTTCCTAGTAGAATATGAAAATAAGATTTAACATAAATTATTCTGATGTAGCTTTGATGTTTTTCAACATAATCCAAATGAATAATTCCTTGGTTATATTGATTATTTTCAAAATACAATGACGTTAGGTTTAGCTTTGATAAAACAATTGAATAGATATTGTTGATCTTTTCAGAAATTTCGACGGACTTAGTATAAAATTGAATTCCTTTTTCGAAATCTTTTTTTCTGTAGAAATAGATATTTCCTATATTATTGTATACAGCAGCTTTTAGAGTGTCGTTGAAGGCTTTTTCAAAATGATAAACCGATTTATCATAATATTCAAGTGCTTTATCAATTTCAACAATTTCTTCATAATTTCCGGCAATGGTGTTATACGACCGAGCTATTAAATCATTGTCATTTAATTGCAAAGCAAAATTGAGAGCTTTTCTGGAAAAAGTTAACGAGTTTTTATAATCTGATTTATACAGACAGCTATCCGAAGAATTTAATAGTTGCAGGACTTCTTTTTTTGTGATCCTATCTTCTTGAGAAAAAAGGGCATACGAAGTTAATACAAAAATAAAAAGTAGTAGGTTTTTGGGGGGCATCCTAAAATATATTTTATCGAATATAAACTTTTTTTACAAAAAAAATCCTGATTTCTCAGGATTTCTATTTAATTAATTTCTAACTAATTTTTTGTATTTGATACGTTTTGGTGTTAAGTCTCCGCCCAGTCGTTTGCGTTTGTTTTCCTCGTATTCAGAGAAACTTCCTTCAAAGAAATAAACTTGCGAATCGCCTTCAAATGCTAAGATGTGCGTACAAACTCTATCTAAAAACCATCTATCATGCGAAATAATTACGGCACAACCGGCAAAGTTTTCCAAACCTTCTTCCAAAGCTCGCAAGGTGTTGATGTCTAAATCGTTGGTTGGCTCATCCAGAAGTAAAACGTTTCCTTCTTCTTTTAAAGTGATGGCTAAATGCAAACGGTTTCGTTCACCTCCGGAAAGTGTGGCTACTTTTTTGTTTTGATCGCTTCCGCCAAAGTTAAATCTACTCAAATAAGCTCTGGAATTCACTTGTCTTCCGCCCATCATAATTAATTCTTGACCATCACAAAAGTTTTCCCAAATCGATTTCTCTGGGTCAATATTAGAATGTGATTGATCTACGTAGGCAATTTTTACCGTATCTCCGGTAGTAAAATCGCCTTTGTCCGGATTTTCTTCACCCATAATCATTTTGAAAATAGTAGTTTTTCCGGCACCATTCATACCAATAATTCCTACAATTCCAGCTTGTGGCAGGGTGAAATTCAAATCTTCATACAATAATTTATCGCCAAACGCTTTAGAAACACCATTCGCGTTAATCACATTTGTTCCTAAACGCGGACCATTTGGAATATAAAGTTCCAATTTTTCATCCAATTCTTTTTGATCTTCATTCAACAATTTATCATAATTCTGCAAACGTGCTTTTTGTTTCGTCTGACGGCCTTTTGCTCCTTGACGTACCCAATCTAACTCACGTTCTAATGTTTTTCTGCGTTTGGAAGCTACTTTTTCTTCCAATTCCATTCGTTTCGATTTTTGGTCCAACCAAGAAGAATAATTTCCTTTCCACGGAATGCCTTCTCCTCTATCCAATTCTAAAATCCAACCCGCTACATTATCTAAGAAATAACGGTCGTGCGTTACAGCGATCACAGTTCCGGGATATTGTTGTAAATGTTGTTCTAACCATAAAACTGATTCTGCATCCAAGTGGTTGGTTGGCTCATCCAACAGCAACACATCTGGCTGTTGCAGTAACAATCGGCATAAGGCTACACGTCTTTTTTCACCACCGGACAATACTTTAATTGGTGTTTCAGGATCGGGTGTACGAAGCGCATCCATAGCCACTTCTAATTTGTTGTCAATTTCCCAAGCTCCTGCAACATCAATTTTATCTTGCAATTCAGCTTGACGATCCATGAGTTTTTGCATTTTATCAGCATCTTCATACACCTCAGGTAAACCAAACATATCGTTGATTTTATTGAACTCTTCTAATAAAGCAAAGATTTCAGCAGCTCCTTCACGAACGATTTCAATCACCGTTTTTGATTCATCTAGTTGCGGTTCTTGCTCCAAATAACCTACTTTATAGCCCGGTGCAAAAACCAAATCACCTTGAAAATTTTTATCAATTCCGGCAATAATCTTTAATAAAGATGATTTTCCGGAACCATTGAGACCTAAAATACCAATTTTTGCTCCGTAGAAAAAGCTCAGGTAAATATCTTTTAAAACTTGTTTGTTCGTGCTGGAGTAAGTTTTACTTACTTTAGACATCGAAAAAATTACTTTTTTATCGTCTGACATTTTTGTGTTTGTTTATAAAATTATACTCTTCCTTTCAACGCATTAAAAACCCAAGCGATGGCAAAAAAACCAAAGCCTACGGTGGCAAATCCCCAACCGGCAACATCGGCATAGCGATAAATTCCCAATCCGATTAAAATTAACCCCATTAAAATCATAATAAAAGTTGCCCAAGCCAGGACCGTGTTTTTATTCATTCCCATAATTTAGTTTTTTTTGTTTTGGAGTGGCAAATATCGGTAATATTTAAAGATTTTTTAAAGACTAGTTAAAGATTTTAACTAACATTTCTTTCAATAAATCCGATTCGTGCAATTGATTCGCTCCAACTCCTTTACTTTTCACATCAATGTCACGCAAAGTGGCAACAATTGAACTGACTTTTTTCATGGGATAATTTTTCAAAGCCACATCATAGTCCTTTACAAAATAAGGGTTTATCTTCAACACACTCGCCACATTTTTAGGATTTTTATCTTTTAAACCATGGTATTGCAGCACTTGAGAAAAAAACGAAAAAACCATTCCGGTTGTTAAAACCATTGGATATTCTTTTTTGTTTTGAGCAAAATGATCGGCAATTCGATAGGCTTGCAACTGATCACGATCGCCAATTGCTTTTCGAAATTCAAACACATTAAAATCTTTGCTAAATCCTATGTTTTCTTCAATATGATTCGGATTGATGACGGTTCCTTTTGGCAAAATAATTTGCAATTTGTCTAATTCATTGCTAATTCGGCTCAAATCGGTTCCTAGAAATTCGACTAACATAGCAGAAGCTTTGGGTTCTATCGAATAATCTTTTGGTTTCAAAACTCTTGAAATCCAGGCCGCTACTTGATTTTCATATAATTTTTTACTTTCAAACAGCAGTCCAATTTTATCAATTGTTTTGGTTAATTTTTTCCGCTTGTCTAAGGTTTTATATTTGTAGGCAATAACCAAAACTGTTGATGGTTGTGGATTATCGGCATAACTTTCCAATCTATCAATCGTTCTGGATAGTTCTTGTGCTTCTTTCACAATCACAACTTGTCTTTCGGCCATCATAGGATAACGTTTAGCGTTCGAAATGATATCTTCTACCGATACATCTCTTCCGTACAAAACCATTTGATTGAATCCTTTTTCCTCTTCCGACAACACGTTATCTTCGATATATTCAGTTAATTTATCAATATAATAAGGTTCTTCACCCATTAAAAAATAAATAGGTTTGATATTTCCGTTTTTAATATCGTTGATGATTTTTACAATTTCGTCCATTCTACTAACTGTTGGCAGTTCGCTTTAAATAATTAAATTTGCGGTATGCAAAAACTGAATTTTCCCGACTTTTCCTTTCGCTTCAAAAATAGTGAAAATAAAGTGTTGGTGTTTGATGAAATCAGGAAAAAATTTATTGTGCTCACTCCAGAAGAATGGGTCCGCATTCATGTGGTGCAATTTCTTATCCAAGAAAAGAATTATCCAAAATCATTAATTAATGTTGAAAAAGTAATTAAAATTAATGGTTTAGTAAAACGATATGATGTTGTTGTTTTTCAGCCAAATGGAAATATTTTTTTAGTAGTTGAATGCAAGCAAACAAACGTTTTGATAAACCAAACTGTTTTTGATCAAATTGCACGGTATAATCTTACATTAAAAGCTGATTATTTAATGGTAACCAATGGATTGAATCACTATTTTTGCCAAATGGATTTTGAAAAGGAAAGTTATTTGTTTTTAAACGATATTCCGAATTACAATTTAATCGTAAAATAATCTTGAAAAAAATCGCAGTTGTTATTCTCAATTGGAACGGAGCAAAATTACTCAAAGAGTTTTTGCCTTCGGTCGTTAATTATTCGCAAGAAGCCACTGTTTATGTGATTGATAATGCTTCTACCGATGATTCATTGTTGGTTTTAAAGGAAGAATTTCCATCGGTTCAACTTATTCAAAACAAAGCTAATTACGGTTTTGCACAAGGTTACAATGAAGGTTTACAATGTATTGAAGAAGAAATTTATTGTTTAGTTAACTCAGATATTGAAGTGACCGAAAATTGGCTCATTCCTATTCTATCGCTTTTTGATAAAAATCCAAACACAGCTATTATTCAACCTAAAATTTTAGATTACAAGAATAAAGCTTACTATGAATATGCCGGCGCAGGTGGTGGTTTTATCGATAAATTTGGTTATCCGTTTTGTCGCGGACGTATTTTTGATACGATAGAAAAAGATAATGGTCAATATGATGATACTCTTCCGGTTTTCTGGGCTTCCGGAGCTTGTTTTTTTATTCGAAAAGAAGTTTACAGAGAATTAAACGGTTTTGATGCCGATTTTTTTGCTCATCAGGAAGAAATCGATTTATGTTGGCGAAGTTTCAATCGAAATTATAATACTTTTTATTGTGGGTTATCAACGGTTTATCACTTGGGAGGAGCAACTTTGGCAACCTCAAATCCGAAGAAAACTTTTTTAAATTTTAGAAATTCATTGGTGATGCTCACTAAAAACCTTCCCAGCAATCAATTAATTATCATCATTGTTGGAAGAATGATTTTAGACGGAATTGCCGGAATTCAATTTTTAGTCAAAGGAAAATTCAATCATACTTTTGCAATTCTAAAAGCTCATTTTTCATTTTACGCTTTGTTAATCAAAACACTACGTAAACGAGAGATCAAAATAAAGACTAACTATTATAAAATTAATACTATTGTTTATACTTATTTTGTAAAAAATTGCACGATATTTGATAATAAATTTTAACATTAGTTTATCTATCAAAATGTAATTCTATTGATAGAATGGCGTTAATTTTGTAAAATTAAAAACAAAGTCAAAAATCATGAAAAAAGTAGTTTTATTACTGTCAGTTGTTGCCTTAACATTAGGCTCTTGTGGTACAAAAAAGAAAATTGCAGCCTTAGAGGCACAAAACAAAGAATGTCAAGACTTGTTGAATTCTACCACGGTTAAATTAAACATGTGTTTATCTGAAAAAGAATTATTAGCCAATCAGGTGAGTGATTTAAAGAAAAACACTTCGGACTTAATCAATAACATGGGTAATTTGACAACTTTGACCACTAAAGGCGCAGAAAACCTTGAAAAATCGTTAGAAAGTTTAAAAGAAAAAGATTTAAAAATTTCTCGTCTACAGGATGCTCTAACGAAAAAAGACAGTGTTACGTTGGCTTTAGTAACTAGTTTAAAAGGAGCAGTTGGAATTTCTGACCCGGATATTCAAATTAATGTTGAAAAGGGCGTTGTAATGATTTCTATTGCCGATAAATTACTTTTTAAATCAGGAAGTTATGAAATTAGCGACCGTGCTAAAGAAATTTTAGGCAAAGTTGCAAAAGTAGTAAACGACAAACCTGACTTTGAATGTATGGTAGAAAGCCACACAGACAATGTTCCTTATAAAAATGGTGTATTATTAGACAATTGGGATTTGAGTGCAAAACGTGCTACAGCAGTTGTTCGAGTATTAACTAATACGCACAAAGTAAATCCGCGTCAGTTAATTGCAGCTGGTAGAGGTGAGTTTTTACCTTTGGTAGAAAACAACACCGTTGAAAACAGAGCAGCAAACAGAAGAACAAGAATTATTGTAATGCCAAAAATAGATCAGTTTTATCAAATGATTGAAACAGAAATGAAAAAACAAACCGGAAAATAATTTTCTGAATTGATTAAAATTAAAAATACCCCAAATAATGGCTAATTATTTGGGGTATTTTCATTAAATACATTTATTCTTTTCAAACATAAGGAACTATTTGTTATTTTAATTGAAAATTTTGTTTCGCTTGAACCAAAATAAATTTCCTACCTTTACCTAGTCATTTAATAACTTACATTTTGTAATGAGAATACTTAAGTATATTTTACTGCTGGTTTTATTAATCATACTTGCTTTTTCAGTTTATCTTTCAACTCAAGATGGAACATTTTCTGTATCAAAAAGTAAATTGATTAACCTAAACAAATCAACTCTTTTTCAATATGTAAATGACTACCAGAATTGGGAATCATTTTATTACTTAAATGATAAAACCAGAAAAGTTAACTATCCCAAAAACACTCTTGGTGTAGGGGGTTCATTCGATTGGATTGGAACAAATGGAAACGGTTCTGTTAAAACTATTTTTATAAAAGAGAACGATAGTATTGCACAAAAAGTTTCACGAAACAATAATTTATGGGATGCATATATCACATTTAAAGATACCGTTGGGGGAACAAAAGTAACTTGGAATACTTCTGGAAAATTAAATTTTATGGAAAAATTTGAATCCCTGTTTTCCGGTGGTTTTGAAAATAAATTAAGTAATGATTTTGAAAATAATCTTGTCGCATTAGAAAAAGTTCTTAGCAAAGAAATATCAACTTATTCCATTGATTTAGAAGGTATTGTAGAGGTTTCGCTTCAAAAATATTTAAAGCGTGAGGGACAATCTAGTATTTCTGGGTTTTATACTGTACTTCAAGAAGTAATGCCTTTATTGTATAGCTTTGTTCATGAAAATAAAATAAAAACCAACAGACAAAAATTTGTTGTTTTTGATAACTATGATGTTACAAATGACAAAGTGGATTTTGCAATTGCCACAACATTAAACGAAATTATTTATACAACACCCGAAAGTGAATTTACAGTAGATAGCATTCAGTCTCATCGTGCGTTAAAAATTGTATTAAAAGGCGATTATTCTCATAGTAAAGAAGCTTGGGATAAAGGATTTGACTACCTTAAAAAAAATAATTTAGAACAAAATTACAATGGAGCTTTTAGAGAAGTTTATGTAAAAAACAGAACCGATGTAAAGCAACCGTCGCAATGGATTACAGAAATATATATGCCTGTTATTCAAAAAGCCAACGCTATTAACCAAGAAGTTTCCCCATCTGCAACTCCAACAGAATAAACTTCGTTTTATAATCAAGATCATCTATTAAACCTTTTTGTATATTCACAGTCTTAACGTACAAACACGGTTTTGCAAGACGAAAAAGCTTTTATAGAAGCGTTATTAAACCCTAATACGCAACAAAAATCCTTTCAGGAGTTGGTATCGCAGTATCAGCGACCGCTCTATGCACATATTCGTAATTTGGTTTTAAATCATGATGATGCTGATGATGTTTTGCAAAATACATTTGTAAAAGTATTCAGAAATTTAAATGGATTTAAAGGAGAAAGTAAACTTTTTTCGTGGATCTATCGAATTGCAACCAATGAGGCATTGACTTTTTTGCAACAAAAAGCAAAACGATTTCAAACAACAAGCGAGGATTATTTACAACAACAAACCGAAAAAATGCAAGCCGATGACTATTTTGATGGTGATGAAATTCAGTTAAAATTACAAAAAGGCATTGCTCAACTCCCCGAAAAGCAACAACTAGTGTTTAAAATGAAATATTTTGAAGAATTAAAATATGAAGAAATATCAGAAATTTTAGGAACCACAGTAGGGGGCTTGAAAGCTTCCTATCACATAGCCGTTAAAAAAATTGAAGAATATTTATCGCATGATTAAACCATTTATGATTTTTAGAGTCAAACAAACATGAATCCAATAGATTTACATAAGCATCCAAAAATTAAAACTGGCTTTAAAGTTCCCGAAAATTACTTTGACGAACTTGAATCTAAAATTTTGAGTCAGATTGATAACGAAGAGCCAAAAGTCATTCAACTTAAATCGTATCGAAAATACTGGTTTTCTGCTGTCGCTGCAGTTGTGATTTTGGCTGTAAGTATCCCGTTATATCAAAATTGGAAAATCAACTCTACTCCTCTTGATAACGAATCCATCGAACAATATTTGAGTTATCAAACAAATGTTTATACGGAAGATATCATAAGTCACTTAGATGATTCAGACGTGATTTCCTTACAAAAAAAACAATCTTTAGAATCTGAAACAATTGAAAAATATTTGCTTGAAAGCGAATTGATAGAACAATATCTTATAGATTAATAAAAAACACCATGAAAAAAAGTTCCATTTATTCCATTCTTATTTGTTTGATTTTTGTGTCAATGAGTTTTGCTCAGGGCGGAAAAAGAGAGAAAATTAAAACATTAAAAACAGCATTTATTACTACTGAATTGTCTTTAACGCAACAAGAAGCAGAAAAATTTTGGCCTATTTATAATGCTTTTGAAGAAAAGCAATTTGAATTACGCCATGAAAAAATGAAATCGTATATGAAACGAATGGATTCTGATTTAGATACAATGTCTGAAAAAGAAGCGTCAAATTTACTTGCTCAAATGGAAAACGTAGAAGAAGAAACGCATCAATTGAGAAAGAAATTAGTAGCTGATTTAAAAAGTGTAATTAGTTCACATAAAATCATCAAACTTAAAAAAGCGGAAGAAGATTTTAATCGAAATTTATTAAAACAATACCGTGAAAATCGCTCGACCAAACGAAATTAGTTTGACGTAAATTTTATTTTGATAATCTTATTCTTTCCGGCAGCAATGGCATTTCGTTCATTAATGAATCGAATGGTATGCAAGTTTTTTTCATCGCTGATTTTTTTCCAAAAATTACCGCTATCGTCAGAAAAATAGATTCCTTGAGGACCAACACTAACCGTTAAAAGCCCACCCGATTCAGGCACGAATTGAATGCAGGAAGTATAACCAAACCCTTCTCCATCTGAAATTAAAGCCCAAGTTTGTCCGCTATTAATTGTTAAAGCTTTATTTTTAGAATTTTCATCTTGATTTTCATAATCTCCACCAGCGATTATTCCGATTGTATCATTGTAAAAATCGGCTGTAAAAATTCCTGCCATAGGTTTTCCTTGATTCATTGGAGTGTCGAATACCGACCATGTTTTACCTTTGTCATTTGAAAAGAAAACTCTTGCTTTGGTTCCTCCGGTCACAATCCAAGTATTATTACCTTTTACAACTAAACTACTGTTACTAGCAGCAAAACCGGCTTCTCCTGACACTAATTTAGGCAAATCTGAACACGGAACTTTTGTCCATGTACTCCCACCATCTCTAGTGATTACAACAGAGAGACATCCATTTTGTGGATCGCCCATAGCAATTCCTTCATAATCATTCCAAAATTGAATTCCGTTATAAAAAGCGTTGAGATGATTATCTTCAAAAACCTTAGTAATCAAATTATCCTTTTTTGAAATTTGATAAATTACCGCTGGTTTCTCGGTACTAATCAAAAATATAGATGAGCTGTTTTTAGCTATTCCTCTAAAATGAGGATTAACTGAATCCAAAGTAATCTGACCAATATATTTTTTTGATTTATCAAAGGTACAATAACCATAAGTGCCTTTATCCGTTGCATACCAAACTTTATCTTTTTCTAAAGTAATGGCTCTAACACTCATCGAATCAATTAAAAGCGTATCAATCTCAACTCCGGTAAAGGGTGCTCGTAAATTTGGCTTTGGTTTTTTTTCAACAGTAGTACAAGAAACTAAAAAGATTAAAAGGAGAATTTCACAAATTTTACGCATTTTACTAAAAATTTATACAAATATAGAAACAAAATTATTTTTTTTCAAGTACTTTTTTACAATATATTCTTATTAAAAAATTATCAAAAAAAGTATTGGCACAAAAATTGTATAATGATTAAAAGAAAAGTTAGCTACACTATAAACTTTAAATACTCAACGTTATGAAAACTACATTATTAACCCTTTGTGTTTTGTTTGTCGGGATGACAAGTATAAATGCCCAAGATAGAACCACTGTGCGAGCAAATTCTATTGATATTAGCGATAACTTAGATTTGAGAGCTGTTGCCCACATTTTTGGTGAAGCTTCGAATTTAGAAGATTTTGAAAGAAGATTAAATGATCCTTCAAATCCTATTTCTAATTTAGATTTAAACAATGATAATCAAGTTGATTATTTGCGTGTGATTGAAGTAGTGGAAAACGGAACACATTTAATCATTGTTCAATCTGTTTTAGGGAGAGATATGTTTCAAGATGTTGCGACTGTTGAAGTTGAAAGAGACCGCAATAACAATGTTCAAGTTCAAGTTGTGGGAGATGTTTATATGTATGGATCAAATTATATTTATGAGCCAATTTATATTCACAGACCAATCATTTTTAATACGTTTTGGGTACATTCCTATCGACCGTATTACTCTTCCTGGTATTGGGGTTATTATCCGACCTATTATTATGCTTGGAATCCTTGGCCAATCTTTCGATACAGAAATCATGTAAATGTTTTTGTAAATGTAAATAACACTTGTCATTATGTTAATCACAGAAGAAGTGCAAGAGCCTTTGCAATGCACCAAACAAGGAGATCTAATTATTATGAAACGCAACATCCTACCCGATCGTTTTCAACGCGAAACAATGGTGTTAACAATAGATATGAATTAACGCAAACCAGAGCCACCAGAAGTCAAGGCAACAATTCTAATTATTCGGTAGGAGGCACTAGAAACAATCAACTTTCTGAAGCTTCATATACTGGAACCAGAAACAATGACGTACGTGCAAATGTAAATCAAGGTAGTACCAGAGTACAAAGCAATGGATCAATACGTTCTAATGATATGGCGATTAATACACCCAGAAATTCAGTTGGTTCTACAAAAGGCAATACAAGAAGTTCCGAAATTAGAAGTAATAATTTTGCAACGATTGAAAATTCAACTCCAAGAGTGAGAAATAATTCTTCCTCAGCAAGTCCGATATTGTCAACGCCGAGAAACACACCAAGATCCAGTGCTTATACTTCTGGAAGTTCTAGTAATGTTCCAAAAGTAGAATCTACACCACGTTCTTCCTCTAGTCAAATGAGTACACCCAGAAATACATCTATTCCAAAATCACAATATACGCCAAGTTCTTCTTCAAGTCAAATAAGCACACCAAGAAGTTTTCCGGCTCCAAAAGTGCAATCGACTCCACGTTCTTCTTCCGGTCAAATAAGTACACCGAGAAGTTCTTCGGCTCCAAAAGTACAATCGGCTCCACGATCTACTTCAAGCCAAATGAGTACCCCAAGAAGTTCTGGTTCTTCTAGATCTGCTAGCTCAGGTACTGGAAGTTCTGCAAGAAGAGGTTAAGTTTAAGTTATACAATTACAAAAAGCAGCAAAATCAAAATTGAGATTGCTGCTTTTTTCTATAAAAACTTTTTTATACTTTAGAAAGTAGTTGAAGAGCACTGAAGAAAGAACAAAAGAAAAAAGTATTGCTCTTTAAATCAGAAAAGTTAAGGATGCAATAATGTATTTTGTAGAAATTATCAGTAAAGACATTTGAGAAAACAAAAAAACCACCTGAAAAACAGATGGTTTGATGTGACCCAGTCAGGATTCGAACCTGAGACCTACTGCTTAGAAGGCAGTTGCTCTATCCAGCTGAGCTACTGGGCCATTCGTCGGGGTGGCAGGATTCGAACCTGCGGCCTCCTGCTCCCAAAGCAGGCGCGATAACCGGGCTACGCTACACCCCGAAAAAAAGCGGAGAGACAGGGACTCGAACCCTGGCGACAGTTACCCGTCGACAGATTAGCAATCTGCTCCGTTACCACTCCGGCACCTCTCCTATTCTGCAAAGAACTTAGCTTTTTTGCGGTTGCAAATGTAGCTTTTCATTCTTTAGTTTACAAGTATTTATACTATTTTTTTGATAATTATTTTGCTTTTGTTTAAAATGACTTCAAAGTCAAATACATAGACAAAATATTGAAAAATTAAATTTGTACGACTTTAGCAGTAAATCATAACTATTAAATATGCCTTTTTAAACTTAAAAATTACAAAAAATATAATTTATGTGCTAAAAATAGCTGTAAAATAGTTAATTTCGCAATCTAAACAAACATATACTAGGTTATGAATAAAAAAGTAGTCATTGTTTCTGCAGTTAGAACACCTATTGGTAGCTTTATGGGAGGTTTATCCACTGTTACTGCGCCACAATTAGGAGCAATTGCCATTCAAGGTGCATTAGCAAAAATAAATTTAGATCCAAAATTGGTTGATGAAGTTTTAATGGGTAACGTGGTGCAAGCCGGAGTTGGTCAGGCTCCTGCTAGACAAGCTGCCATTTTAGCCGGATTACCAAACACTGTTCCATGTACAACTGTGAACAAAGTATGTGCCTCTGGAATGAAAGCCGTTATGCAAGGTGCACAAGCCATACAATCTGGTGATTCCGAAGTGGTGGTTGCCGGCGGTATGGAAAACATGAGTTTAATTCCGCACTACATTCATTTGCGAAATGGCTATAAATTTGGACCAACATCAATGGTAGACGGAATGCAAAAAGACGGATTAACGGATGCGTATGACAACAATGCCATGGGTGTGAGTGCAGATTTGTGTGCGTCAGAATATAAAATTTCAAGAGAGGAACAAGATGCTTTCGCTATTCAATCGTATGAACGTTCGGCCAAAGCATGGTCTGAAGGAAAATTTGATTCGGAAATTGTTCCGGTATCCGTTCCACAACGAAGAGGCGAGCCAATAATTATTTCAAAAGACGAAGAATTTTCGAATGTAAAATTAGATAAAATACCGGGTTTAAATCCTGCTTTCACTAAAGAAGGAACAGTTACCGCAGCAAATGCCTCAACCATAAACGACGGTGCAGCGGCTTTAATTTTAATGAGTGAAGAAAAAGCACTTTCGCTAGGATTAAAACCATTAGCCTACATTAAAAGCTATGCAGATGCAGCACATGAACCGAAATGGTTTACAACTGCTCCGGCAAAAGCATTACCTAAGGCGTTAGCCAAATCTGGTTTTTCAATTAATGACGTTGATTTTTTTGAATTTAATGAAGCGTTTGCCGTAGTTGGTCTAGCTAATGCAAAAATTTTAGGTCTTGATGGTTCAAAAATAAATGTAAATGGTGGTGCCGTATCATTAGGTCATCCACTGGGTTGCTCGGGTGCAAGAATTATTGTTACTTTGCTAAATGTATTACAACAAAACAATGCTAAACTTGGAGCTGCTGCAATTTGCAACGGTGGCGGTGGTGCGTCAGCAATTGTAATAGAAAGAGCATAACCAGTAACACTATTTTTCATGTACGGAATCTGCAATTTAGCCATCATTCCACTTAGAATAGAACCCAATGACCGAAGCGAACAAGTTTCGCAAGTATTGTTTGGTGAACATTTCGAAATTCTCGAACAACTCAAACAATGGTTTAAAGTTCGTTTGCAGTATGATAATTATGAGGGTTGGATAGACTCCAAACAATGTCAGATTATTTCGGAAAGTGATTTCCATGAAATTTCTAATTGTGCTCAAATTTTAAATTATGATTTAGTCGAATACGTAACAACTATAGATGATTCGCTTATTCCAATTCCGATTGGTGCTTCCGTATCATTTTTAAATTTCGAAGGAATCAACAAAAATAACTTTGAGTTTGAAGGATTGAAAGTTACTGGAATAAAACCTAAAAATAATTTGATTAAAACCGCTTTTCTGTATTTGAATGCTCCCTATCTTTGGGGTGGCAAAACACCCTTTGGGATTGATTGTTCAGGTTTTACACAGATGGTTTATAAACTTAACGGACACAAACTGCTGCGTGATGCCTCTCAGCAATCTACTCAAGGTGAAGCGTTGAGCTTTATTGAAGAAAGTGAACCGGGCGATTTAGCTTTCTTTGATAATGAAGAAGGAAAAATTATTCATGTTGGTATTATTATGAATGACAATTACATCATTCACGCCAGTGGTAAAGTTAGGATTGACCGTTTAGATCACCTAGGAATTTATAATGCGGAGACAAATCGTCATACACATAAACTTAGAGTTATTAAAAAAATTATATAAAAAAATCCCGAGAAATCGGGATTTTTACTTTTTTTATCAAATTGTCATTTGACTAGTTCATAGTTGCTTTCAAAGCTTTATACTTATCTGTCATATCTAATGAAGTATAAACATTTAAAAGGGTTTGTTTTGCTTCAATGTTACCAGGTTCTAACTCAACAACTTTTTCCAAGTAGGGTAATGCAACTCTAAATACTTTTTCTCTTTCTCCTTTTAATTCATCGTAACGCTTATTGTCTTTGGCAGAATTTCCTAAAGTATTCATTTCCTCAACAATTTTGACGTCAACATCTAACTTTAAAATGGCTAAATTTAAATAGGCATTTGAATATTTCGGGTTTAACTCAATGGCCTTTAGATAATATTTTTCTGCTTCAGCTTCATTTTTTGATGTTCCTGCAATTACTCCTAAATTATAATATAAATCCGCATCATTAGGTGATTTTCGCAAAACCTCTTCAATCACTCTTTTGTAAGAAGTATAATCTTTGGCTTCCAAATATAAATTTGCTTCTGTTAATGCCAAAGATGTATCTTCAGGATTATCTTTTTTAGCATCGATAATGGCTTGTAAAGCCTTCTCTTTCTGTCCTTTTTCAACTAAAATTAGAGCATAATTTTTATAAATCTCTCCTCTTTTAGAAGGGATTTTTTCATCCCTAGGATCGGTATGAAGTTTCATTTTTACGGAACCATCCCTATCTTGCTTAGAATTAAAAGACTCCTCTAAACCATTTAAAACACTTTTGGCATAATAAGCAACACCTTTGCCGGAATAATTCAATTCTTTTAACTTTTCATAATGCGAAAGAGCTAAATCATAATCTTTTCCATTAACGGCACTACCGGCTGCATAATAAAGGTAAATTGTGTCTTTTGGACTCAAGCTGTAAGCATCATACAATTTTTCTGCACTTTCTTTAAATCTTTTTTCATCACTATCTTTAACTGCAGAAGTTACTAATTTGTTTTTTACATCTATCAAAGATTGTTCCGCTTGAACAGAATATTTTTGCTTTCCAATTTTTTTCTCTGTAGACAACAATTCTTGATACGATTTTGCCGCGGCTTTTAAATTCTTGCCTGCTTCCATGTTTTTATTTGCCAATTCTAGCAAAGCATTACCTTTTAGGAAATAAAATTGGGCTTTTTCTTGGTCACTTGCACTACCAATGACACCTTCTGCTGCTGCCAAAGCATTTTTAACAGCAGTTGGTTCAAAGTTTTTAATTGCTTTTTCTAACGCTTTCAATTGATCTTTTTGAGCATAACCGCCCAAACTCAACATCAAAGCAAAAGCTGAAATGATGTATCTACTTTTCATTGTAAATCTAATTTTAGTTACTATTTATTTATTCTTCGGTTTCTTCATTTTCCTCTTCAGAATCGGTTTCGTTGTCAAAATCGGTTGTTTCTGAGGGAGAAATTTCTCCTGCAACTGCAGCAGAAACATCTTCAAATTCTACTTCTTCAGCCACTTCTTCTTTCATAACTTTCGTAACCGCAGCAATGGAATCATTTCCTTTGATGTTGATTAATCGGACACCTTGTGTGGCTCTTCCCATTACTCTTAAATCTGAAACTTCCATTCTGATGGTTAATCCAGACTTGTTAATAATCATCAAATCATCGGCATCCGTTACGCTATTAATCGAAACTAATCTTCCTGTTTTTTCAGTAATGTTAAGGGTTTTTACCCCTTTTCCTCCACGGTTTGTGATACGATAGTCTTCTAATGAAGAACGTTTTCCATAACCATTTTCAGATACTACTAAAATTTCACTGCTCATATCATTTACAGAAACCATGCCAATCACTTCATCTTTTTCATCCGCTAGAGTGATTCCGCGAACTCCTGAAGCTCCTCTTCCCATCGGACGTGTTTTACTTTCTTCGAAACGAACCAATTTACCGGATTTTACTGCCACTAAAATTTGACTGTTTCCATTGGTTAATTTTGCTTCCAATAACTCATCATCTTCACGAATGGTAATCGCGGCAATTCCGTTCACTCTCGGACGAGAATATTGCTCCAACAACGTCTTTTTAACCTGACCTTGTTTGGTTGCCATAATCACATAATGACTGTTGATGTATTCTTCATTTTTTAAATCTTGGGTACAAATAAAGGCTTTTACTTTATCCTCATTTTCGATGTTGATTAAGTTTTGAATCGCTCTTCCTTTTGACGTTTTACTTCCTTCCGGAATTTCATACACCCGCATCCAGAAACATTTTCCTTTTTGAGTGAAGAACAACATATATTGATGATTGGTCGCCACAAACAAATGCTCTAAGAAATCTTGATCTCTTGTTCCTGCACTTTTTTGACCAACCCCTCCTCTATTTTGTGTTTTGTATTCCGATAGGTTTGTACGTTTGATATATCCGGCGTGTGAAATGGTAATAACTACATTTTCATCAGCAATTAAATCTTCGATACTCACATCACCCCCTGCATATTCGATCACAGAACGTCTTTCATCGCCATATTTATCACGAATTTCAACTAACTCATCTTTGATAACTTGCATTCTCAGCTCTTTGTTGGCTAATAATTCTCTTAAATGTGTTATCAACTTCATGATTTCTTCGTATTCGGCACGCAATTTATCTTGCTCAAGACCGGTAAGTTGACGCAAACGCATTTCTACAATTGCACGAGCTTGAATTTCGGATAACGAAAATCGTTCGATTAATTTTGTACGAGCTTCATCACCATCTTTCGAACCTCTAATCAAGGCGATTACTTCGTCAATATTATCTGAAGCAATGATTAAACCTTCTAAAATATGAGCTCTTTCTTCCGCTTTACGCAAATCGAATTTTGCTCTTCTAACCACTACTTCATGACGGTGTTCCACAAAATAATGAATCAATTCTTTTAGATTCAACATTTGCGGACGACCATTTACTAACGCAATATTATTTACGCTAAACGAAGATTGTAATTGAGTATACTTATATAGGGTATTCAACACCACATTCGGAACCGCATCACGTTTTAATTCGTACACAATTCGCATTCCGTTTCTATCCGATTCGTCACGGATATTCGAAATACCTTCAATTTTTTTATCGTTAACTAAATCGGCCGTTTTCTTAATCATATCAGCTTTATTCACTTGATATGGAATTTCGGTTACGATGATAGCATCTTTTCCATTGCTTTCTTCAAAAGCAATCTTGGCACGCATCACGATTCGACCACGACCGGTTTTGAAGGCTTCACGAACACCTTCATAACCATAAATGATTCCACCTGTTGGGAAATCGGGTGCTTTGATGTATTCCATCAATTCATCAATTTCAATTTCAGTGTTGTCAATGTAAGCCAATGTTCCATTCACAACTTCAGTAAGGTTGTGAGGGGGCATATTTGTTGCCATACCAACTGCAATACCCGACGCTCCATTAATCAAAAGATTAGGAACTTTAGTTGGCATTACTTTTGGCTCGTATAACGTATCATCAAAATTTAATTGAAAATCAACGGTTTCTTTTTCTATATCGGCCATAATTTCTTCCGAAATCTTTTGCATTCTGGCTTCCGTATAACGCATCGCTGCCGGACTATCGCCATCGACTGAACCAAAGTTACCTTGACCATCTACCAAAAGGTAACGCAAACTCCATTCTTGAGCCATACGGACCATTGCATCATAAACTGATGTATCGCCGTGCGGGTGATATTTACCTAAAACTTCTCCAACAATTCTAGCCGATTTCTTGTGGGCTCTATTCGAAAAAACTCCTAGATCATACATTCCGTAAAGTACTCTACGGTGTACAGGCTTTAAACCATCTCTAACATCAGGTAGTGCACGTGAAACAATAACTGACATCGAATAATCGATGTAGGCTGATTTCATTTCGTCTTCGATGTTAATAGGAATTAACTTTTCTCCTTCAGACATAAGTATTTATATATTAAAATTATAGTTATTTCAAAACGTGCTAATATATGGATTTCAATAGTTTTTTCAAACTAAATGACAAAGTAATTTATATAATTTATTAACAAAAACAAGGTGTTCTTTGGTTAATAATTAATCAGAACTTTAACTTTCATATTCCAAATATTTTTTGTCAATTAGCTGACAAGAGATATGAATGGGAATAGTTTTTGCATTTACCAACCATATTTAGTAAATTTACCTCTAAAAAAGAAGTGCTATGGATGATAATTTTTCGCCAAGAGTCAAAGATGTAATCACTTACAGTAAAGAAGAAGCCTTGCGTTTAGGGCATGATTTTATTGGAACTGAACATTTGATGCTTGGAATTTTGAGAGATGGAAACGGTAAAGCAATTACTATTTTGAGTAATTTGGATATTGATTTAGACTATTTACGCAAAAAAGTCGAAATTTTGAGTCCGCCTAATCCAAATGCAGAAGTGGGTAACGAAAAGAAAAACCTTCACCTTACCCGTCAAGCGGAAAGAGCTTTAAAAACAACTTTTTTAGAAGCCAAAGTTTTTCAGAGTTCTTCCATCAGTACGGCACATCTTTTGCTTTGCATTTTGAGGAATGAAAACGATCCGACAACAAAACTTTTAAACAAGCTAAAAATCGATTACGATATAGCGAAAGAACAATATTTGAATATGATACCGAATAACAACGAAGACGAATACACTGACAGCTTTCCAAAAAATGAATCGTTTAATGAAGATTCAGGACAAGATGACAGTTTGAAAGAGGGTAATTTCAATAATCCGGCGAGCAAAACCAATAAAAAATCGAAAACACCTGTTTTAGATAATTTTGGGCGGGATTTAACCGAAATGGCCGAAGAAGGAAAACTTGACCCGGTGGTGGGTCGCGAAAAAGAAATTGAACGTGTTTCTCAAATTTTAAGCCGAAGAAAGAAAAATAATCCGCTTTTAATTGGTGAACCCGGTGTGGGTAAATCGGCCATTGCCGAAGGTTTAGCCTTGCGAATTATACAAAAGAAAGTATCTAGAATTTTATTCAATAAACGCGTGGTTACGCTAGATTTGGCGAGTTTAGTTGCCGGGACAAAGTACCGTGGACAATTTGAAGAACGAATGAAAGCGGTGATGAATGAATTGGAAAAAAATGACGACATCATTTTGTTTATCGATGAAATTCATACCATCGTTGGTGCCGGCGGAGCAACCGGTTCGTTGGATGCTTCTAATATGTTTAAACCTGCTTTAGCCAGAGGCGAAATTCAATGTATTGGTGCCACAACGTTAGACGAATACCGTCAATACATTGAAAAAGATGGTGCGTTAGAGAGACGTTTTCAAAAAGTAATTGTCGAGCCAACCTCGATTGAGGAAACCATTACTATTTTGAACAATATTAAAGGTAAGTATGAAGATCATCATAGTGTGACGTATACGCAAGAAGCCATTGATGCTTGTGTAAAATTAACTAGTCGTTATATGTCTGATCGATTTTTGCCGGACAAAGCCATTGATGCATTAGACGAAGCCGGTTCACGCGTTCACATCACCAACATCGAAGTGCCAAAACAAATTTTGGAACTGGAAAAACAATTGGAAGATGTTCGTGAATTGAAAAATACCGTCGTTAAAAAACAAAAATACGAAGAAGCGGCTAAGTTGCGAGATGATGAAAAACGCATCGAAAAAGATTTAGCAATTGCGCAGGAACAATGGGAAATTGATTCTAAAAACAATAGAATTACCGTTACCGAAGATAATGTTGCCGATGTAGTTTCGATGATGACCGGAATTCCTGTAAACAGAATTGCTCAAACTGAAAGCAATAAATTAGCTCATTTACCCGAATTGATCAGAGGAAAAGTAATCGGTCAAGACGAAGCAGTAATGAAAATTGCCCGTTCTATTCAACGAAATCGTGCCGGATTGAAAGATCCAAATCGTCCGATTGGTTCCTTCATTTTCTTGGGACAAACCGGTGTTGGAAAAACGCAATTAGCCAAAGTTTTAGCGAAAGAATTGTTCGATTCTGAAGATGCTTTGGTTCGAATTGATATGAGTGAATACATGGAAAAATTTGCGATTTCCAGATTAGTCGGTGCTCCTCCGGGATATGTTGGCTATGAAGAAGGTGGTCAATTAACCGAAAAAGTGCGTCGCAAACCCTATTGTGTTGTTCTTTTGGATGAAATTGAAAAAGCCCATCCAGATGTATTTAATATGATGTTACAGGTCTTGGATGATGGTTACTTAACCGATAGTTTAGGTCGAAAAATCGATTTTAGAAATACAATTATTATTATGACTTCCAATGTGGGAGCTCGTCAATTAAAAGATTTTGGTCAAGGTGTTGGTTTCGGAACGGCAGCAAAAGTTTCACAAGCGGATGATCATTCGAAAAGTGTGATTGAAAACGCATTGAAGAAAACCTTCGCTCCTGAATTTTTGAATCGGATTGATGATGTGATTGTGTTTAATGCATTAGAAAAAGAACACATCGATTTAATCATCGAAATCGAACTGAAAAAATTATATGCTCGAATCAAAGATCTAGGTTATACCTTAAATTTATCTGATAAAGCAAAAGCATTTATTGCCGAAAAAGGTTTTGACAAACAATTTGGAGCTCGACCGTTAAAAAGAGCCATTCAAAAATATGTGGAAGATTCATTAGCCGAAGAAATTATCACTTCTAAAATTGGAGAAGGCGACGAAATTTTTATGGATATTGAAGACGATGCTCAAGAATTGAATGTAAAAATTCAAAAAGCAGAAAAACCAACGAGTTAAAAAATAATTTTATTTACTGCCACGAATTCACGAATTATAGCTATTTTTAATTCTGAATTCGTGGCTTTTTTTTATCATCATCAATTAAATCATGTTAGACAATAAATTAATTTTAGGTAGCGAAGAATGGTGTTCCTTTCCTAACTTAGGTATCCCAACTATTAAAGCTAGAGTTGACTCTGGAGCCAAAACCTCTGCCCTACATGCCATCAATATCAGTCCGTTTATCAAAGATGGCGAACACTGGGTAAAATTTGACATTAACCCAATTCAAAATAATGTCAAAACCATCATTCACTGTCAAGCCCCCTTAATTGATAAACGAGTGGTAAAAAGTTCTAGTGGTTTTCGCGAACAACGCTTTGTGATTCAAACGCAACTTAAATTGGGCGATTCTAACTGGGTAATTGAAATGACGCTAACCAATCGCGATTCTATGGGTTTCCGCATGTTATTGGGTCGTGAAGCCATGAGTGGAAGAACCATGGTTGACCCGGAGCGAAAATATTTGTTGGGCGATAATTCAACCGACAAATTAAAAGATTTATATCCGGATGTTTTAAAAGAAAAAAGCGGACTTCGAATTGGGTTATTAGCCAGTAATCCTGAATTGTATAGCAACAAACGCATTATGGAAGCCGGTGAACGTCGCGGACACGAAATGCAATTTCTAAACATCAAAGAATGTTATATGAAATTGGATGCCGACACACCTGAAATTCATTATCGAGGTGGGAAAATTTTGAATGAATTGGATGCCGTTATCCCGAGAATTCGTCCGAATATTACGTTTTATGGTTGTGCGTTAACCCGTCAATTTGAAGCGTTAAAGATTTTTTGTTTGAATTCTTCTTCGGCCATTACGCAATCACGTGATAAATTATATTCGTTGCAATTGTTATTAAATAACGGAATTGATATTCCAACCACCGGATTTGCCAATTCACCATTAGATACTGATGATTTAATAAAGATGGTTGGCGGAACCCCATTAATTGTAAAACTACTAGAAGGAACACAAGGAAAAGGAGTTGTTTTGGCAGAAACTAAAAAAGCAGCCGAAAGTGTAATCAACGCGTTTAAAAGTTTGAATGCAAACATTTTAGTGCAAGAATTCATTAAAGAAGCCAACGGAAAAGATTTACGTTTGTTTGTGATTGACGGAAAAGTAGTGGCTACCATTCAACGAGAAGCACTGGCTGGTGAATTTAGAGCAAACATTCATTTGGGAGGAACTGCATCAGTTATCAAACCAACGCGTGAAGAGAAAATCATTGCTGTAAAAGCTGCCAAAGCGATGGGATTAAAAGTAGCCGGAGTGGATATTATTCGCTCGAGCAAAGGACCACTTTTGTTGGAGGTAAATTCGTCTCCGGGTTTAGAAGGAATTGAGGGTGCGACCAATAAAGATATTGCAGGTGAAATGATCAAAGCGATTGAGAAGAATTTTAAAATTACAAATCAAAATATACAGCTAGACTAAAATATAGTTGTAGTTCTATTTTGAGTTCTATTTTTACCCAATTCGTAAACCATTTACAACTTTTTGATCAGAGGACAATAGCACAATATCATGCTCTGCTCCTAACGAACCAAGCACTAAACATTCACTCATAAATTTCCCGATTTGCTTTTTGGGAAAGTTAACTACGGCCACAATTTGCTTTCCTATTAATTCTTCCTTTCGGTATCGTTTGGTGATTTGTGCCGATGTCTTTCTAATGCCAATTTCACAGCCAAAATCAATTGTTAATTGATAGGCTGGTTTTCGGGCTTCCGGAAAATCATTTACAATGACTATGGTTCCAATTCGCATTTCTACTTTATCAAATTCTTCCCAAGTAAGCATACTAAATTATTCTTAAAAATTTAAACTCAAAAATAAGAATATCAATCTAAAAATTCTTAACTTTAAGCATTAACTTATAAAATGTATACGCAATAATGGCCAGAACAGAATCTAACATGATTTCTTTGGGAACTTTAGCTCCAAACTTTCATTTAAAAGACACTAATTCAAATGATTTTTTCACGTTTTCAGCTTGTAAAGGTGAAAAAGGAACACTCGTTTTTTTCATTTGTAACCATTGTCCATTCGTACATCACGTTTTAGAAGAAATTTTATTAGTAGCCAATGATTACCGCGTGCAAGGAATTGGAATGGTGGCGATTTCGAGTAATGATGTGGAACAAGTTCCCGAAGATAGTCCGAAACTGATGACTGAATTTGCTTTTGAAAACAGTTTTGACTTTCCCTATTTATATGATGAAACACAAGAGGTAGCTAAAGCTTTTAATGCAGCTTGCACTCCCGATTTCTTACTTTATGATAGTCAAGATAAATTGGTTTACCGAGGTCAACTGGATGATTCTCGTCCTGGAAACGGTATTCCATTAAGTGGAAGCGATTTACGGGGTGCCATCGATGGTTTATTGTACAATCGAAGCATCAATCCTATCCAAAAGCCAAGCATTGGTTGTAATATTAAATGGAAAAAATAAATGGAAATTATTCATATTAGTGCCGAATGTTATCCGGTAGCAAAAGTGGGCGGTCTCGCCGATGTAGTCGGAGCTTTACCCAAGTATCTAAACAAATTAGGTCATTATGCCAAGGTAGTTGTGCCGGGTTATGACAATAAATTCACGAATGAAAACGAATTTGAAACCGTTCATCAAGGTCAATTGCGATTGGGCTGGTTTCAATTTTCATACACTATTCTGAAAGAAAAAACCAATAAATTAGGATTTGAGTTGTATTTGATAGCTATTCCTGAATTATTTGACCGACCTAATGTTTATTCCTATCAAGATGACACGGAACGTTTCACCGCTTTTGAAGTAGCTTTCTTGAATTGGTTAACCGAAACGAATCAAGTTCCGGATGTTATTCATTGTCACGATCATCACACCGGATTGATTCCGTTTATGATGTCGCACGCACCAATTTATCAACATTTGAATCGTGTTCCAACGGTGTTAACCATTCATAACGGGCAATACCAAGGTTGGTTTGGGTTTGACAAATTGCATTATTTACCGCAAGTGAGTTCGTCTCGATTAGGATTTTTAGAATGGAACGGCATCATCAATCCACTAGCTTCTGCTATAAAATGTGCTTGGAAGGTCACCACCGTTTCGCCAAGTTATTTGGATGAAATGAGTGAAAAAGCGAATGGTTTAGAAAATCTATTGCGATTTGAAAGACCAAAATGTCTCGGCATTTTAAACGGAATTGACAACGAAGTTTGGAATCCTAAAACCGATGAAATGCTCGACTTTAATTATGATGTGAAAACCTTAAAAGATGGAAAATCGCAGAATAAGAAGTTTTTGTGTGAGCAATTTAATTTAGACCCAACCAAACCACTTTTTACTTTCATCGGAAGATTAGTGGGTGAAAAAGGAGCCGATTTATTACCTGAAATTTGCAGCATTGCCTTGAGCCGAAACCCGAACGAAATCAATATTTTAATTTTAGGTTCTGGAGATTCAAATGTGGAACATGGTTTAACACAATTAACGCATTTCTACAGCGGAAATTATAACGCCTACATTGGTTACAACGAAAAATTAGCTCACATTATTTATGCCGGAGCAGATTATTTATTGATGCCTTCCCGTGTTGAACCGTGTGGTTTAAATCAATTGTATGCGTTGCGATACGGAACAATTCCCATCGTGAGAAGAACCGGAGGATTAAAAGATACAGTGCTAGATATTGGCGATGGCGGATTTGGAATTTGCCATGATCATACTAGTGTTTACGATGTAAATCATTCCATTACGAGAGCAATCGATTTGTATAACGACACCAAACTTTTTGAATCAACCAGAAAAACGATCATGCAAATTGACCATTCGTGGGATAAAGTTGCACAAGAATATATCGATGTTTACCAATCATTAAAAAACTAACACATGAAAAAAGAAGTATTAGCCATCATTTTAGGAGGAGGACAAGGATCTCGATTGTATCCGTTAACCGAGAGTCGTTCAAAACCTGCTGTTCCGATAGCAGGAAAATATCGTTTGGTGGATATTCCTATCTCAAATTGTATCAATTCAGACATTAAACGAATGTTTGTATTGACACAATTTAACTCGGCATCGTTAAACCAACACATTAAAAACACCTATCATTTTAGCTATTTCAGTACAGCATTTGTAGATATTTTAGCCGCCGAACAAACTCCTGATAATCCCACTTGGTTTCAAGGAACAGCCGATGCAGTTCGCCAATGTATGCAACACTTTTTAAATCACGAATTCGATTATGCCTTGATTTTGTCCGGGGATCAATTGTATCAAATGGATTTTAATTTGATGTTGGAAGCTCATCAAAAAAGTGGTGCTTCTATCACCATAGCTACACTTCCGGTATCAGCTAAAGAAGCTCCAGAATTTGGAATTTTAAAAACAGATGAAGAAAGTTTTATATCTTCCTTTATCGAAAAACCGTCAACTGATTTATTACCTCAGTGGACCTCTGATGTGAGTGATGAAATGAAAAATGAAGGAAGACATTATTTGGCTTCAATGGGAATTTATATCTTCAATCGAGAATTATTGATTGAATTGATGAAAAATCCGGACACCAAAGATTTTGGTAAAGAAATTATTCCGCAAGCCATTGGAAAACAAAAGATTTTAAGTTATCAATACGAAGGATATTGGACAGACATTGGAAATATTGATTCCTTTTTTGAAGCTAATTTAGGCTTAACTGATGATATACCAAAATTCAATTTATTCGATAATAACAGTAAAATTTATACTCGTGCGAGGGTTTTACCACCCGGAAAAACATTAGGAAAAACAACGATTGAAAAATCAATTGTTGCCGAAGGTTGCATTTTAAACGCTGCTATTATTGAACATTCTGTAATAGGAATTCGTGCTCGCGTAGACGAAGACACAATCATAAAAAATTCGTATGTAATGGGTAGCGATTACTATCAAAACTTAGATGAGTTAAATAGTAACATCGCCAATGATATCAAAAACATCGGGATTGGAAAACGTTGTTACATTAACAACACCATTGTAGATAAAAATTGTAGAATTGGGAATGATGTTTACTTAAACGGAGGAAAACACCTAGAAGAAATCAACACCCCTTTGTATACCATCAAAGAAGGTATTATTGTGGTGAAAAAAGGAGCTACTTTACCAGACGGATTTAGGATAGAATAAGCTGCTAAAAACAACTGAAAAAGGTTTATTGAAAATTTTGATAAACCTTTTTTTATTTAATCTAAGTAATTCATTAAAATATCATAAAAAGCTATTTATCAACATCATGTAGTTTTCCAACTGATTTTGCCACCACCGTTGCAACTGTTGCATCGCTTGTTACATTCACTACCGTTCTACACATATCAAGTGGTCTGTCAATCGCAAAAATCAAGGCCAATCCAGCTTCCGGAATTCCAGCTTGACCCAGCACAATTACGAGCATAACCATTCCGGCACTTGGCACTGCCGCTGAGCCAATAGAAGCCAAAGTGGCTGTAACCACAATCATTAATTGCGTTTGCAAATCTAAAGGAATTCCCATTGCTTGAGCAATAAATACAGCAGCAACAGCTTGATATAAACTGGTTCCATCCATGTTTACTGTGGCTCCTAAGGGCAAAACAAAACTGGAAACTTCCTCATCTACACCAACGTGTTCTGTTACTCTTTCCATTGTAACTGGCAAGGTTGCTGCACTTGAACTTGTTGAAAAAGCTAATAATTGAGCGGGTGAAATCGCTTTAAAGAATTTTATTGGTGAATATTTTGCCAAAACGACCAACAAGGTAGGATACAAGACAAAAACCATTACAGAAAGTCCTAAAACAACTGTTAAAGCGTAAATTAATAAGGCATTCAATGTAGAAAAATCAGGTATCTCAACCATTAAAGCCGCCATTAAAGCAAAAACACCAATGGGAGCTCCAAGCATAATGATGTCAATAATTTTTAAAATTACATCATTCAAACCTTTAAAAAAATCAACAACTGGTTTGGCTTTTTTTTCGTCGATTAAAATTAAGCCTATGCCTAATAAAATTACAAAAAGAATAACTTGAAGCATAGAGGCATTATCGGTCATCGCCATAAAAAAATTATCCGGTACTACATCAACCAACGGCTGTAAGGGTCCGCTACTTTTGGCTTTTTCGGCTAATTCAATTTTTTGAGCGGCATCACCGGCAAAATTTTCTAACAAACTTTTACGCGATTCATCATTAATATAATCTCCTGGTCTGATTAAATTAGCCAACACCAATCCGATAGACACAGCACTCACCGTGGTAAACAAATATAAACCAACTGTTCTTCCGCCAAGTTTAGAAAGTTTTGAAATATCTTTTAAATCAGACAATCCAACGATCAATGACACAACAATTAACGGAACAGCTATCATTTTTAATAAATTGATAAAAATTGATCCAAAAGGCTTTACCCAATCAACGACAATCTCTTTGAGCTCCATGTTTTTCATCAGATAACCGAAAATCAATCCCAAAATCATTCCGATAAGTATCTTCCAATGCAAAGCTAATTTCATAAGTGTTATTTGTATGTTTTTTGTAATAAATAAAAATCGGCCAACACAATAGCGGCCATGGCTTCTACAATCGGTACAGCTCTTGGAACTACACATGGGTCATGACGCCCTTTTCCCTCTAAATCGATGGAATTTCCATCTTTATCAATAGTTGATTGCTTTTGCATTATGGTTGCCACAGGCTTGAATGCCACTCGGAAATAAATATCCATTCCGTTTGAGATTCCACCTTGAATTCCGCCTGACAAATTAGATTTTGTTGTTCCGTCGTTGTTGAACAAATCGTTGTGCTCGCTTCCTCGCATGGTTGCTCCACAAAAACCGCTTCCAAATTCAAACCCTTTTACAGCATTAATAGAAAGCATTGCTTTTCCCAACTCGGCATGTAATTTATCAAAAACAGGTTCACCTAATCCAACCGGAACGTTTTGAATCACACAGGTTATTGTTCCACCAACCGTATCACCTTCTTTTCTAATGGAACGAATTAATTCTTCCATTTTGGCGGCTGTAGCTTCGTCCGGACAACGAACAGGATTGCTTTCTGTTTTAGAAAAATCTAAGTCTTGATAGGGTTTATCAATAAAAATATTACCCACAGAAGAAACAAAAGCATTGATTTTTATCTCCGAAAGCATTTGCTTTGCAATTGCACCTGCCACTACTCTACTTGCTGTTTCACGTGCAGAACTTCTTCCGCCCCCGCGATAATCTCTGATTCCGTATTTTTTTTCATAGGTAAAATCGGCGTGACTTGGTCGAAACGCATCTTTAATGTGACTATAATCACCTGATTTTTGATTGGTATTTGGAATAATAAAACCGATTGGCGTTCCGGTAGTTTTCCCTTCAAAAATTCCTGATAAAAATTGTACCTCATCCGGTTCTTTTCGCTGGGTAACAATAGCCGATTGTCCTGGTTTTCTTCGAATCATTTCGTATTGAATTGCTTCTAAATTCAATGAAATTCCGGGAGGGCAACCATCAATGATTCCGCCCAAAGCTTCGCCGTGTGACTCGCCAAAAGTGGTGATTTTGAATAAAGTTCCGTAACTATTTCCTGCCATTGTGTAATGATGTTTCAACAAAAATAAGTTTTTTCAATAAGATAGTATCATTAAAAACGATTTGAATTCACATAAATATAATATAAGAGGATAAATCGTTAACTTTTTAATAAAGCAAACCTCACCAGTTGTTCGTTAATTTGCTAAACCTCATTTATGTATGCTAAAAAAGAGAAAAGTTGAAGTGGTTGTTATTTCTGACGTACACCTTGGTACGTTCGGTTGCCATGCAAAAGAATTATACCATTATCTGTCAACAATTAAACCAAAAACACTAATTCTAAATGGAGACATCATTGATATTTGGCAGTTTAGAAAATCTTATTTCCCAAAATCTCATTTAAAAATCATCAAAAAAATAATTGATTTAGCTTCAAAAGGAACGGAAGTGTACTACATAACAGGAAATCATGACGAAATGCTACGAAAATTCAGTGACACAAAAATTGGAAACTTTTCCATAGTAGATAAATTAGTATTAGAATTAGACGATAAAAAAGCTTGGATTTTTCACGGTGATGTTTTTGATGCTTCGGTGCAACACTCCAAATGGATAGCAAAATTAGGTGGTTGGGGTTATGATTTGTTGATTGTTTTGAATCGATTTGTCAATTGGATTCTGTTAAAGATTGGAAAAGAGCCCTACTCCTTCTCTAAAAAAATAAAAGCAAATGTAAAAAATGCTGTGAAATTTATCTCCGACTTTGAAGTTACAGCTTCAGAGCTTGCTATTGAAAACGACTATGACTATGTCATTTGCGGACACATTCACGAACCAAAAATGACCAGAAAAGTCAATAAAAAAGGAACTACATTCTACTTAAATTCTGGAGACTGGGTTGAAAATCTAACGGCATTAGAATACAACAAAAAACGTTGGAAAATATACCGCTATGACAAGGATTCTAATATGATTGAAGAAGATTTCTTTGAAATGGAGACCAAATTGAGCGAACAACTCATTGCCTCTTTACTTTTTTCAAAAAAGTAATTTTATCAAAAAAATTCTGTTAACATACTTTAACTTGTTAAAATACGATTTTGGCCAATTGTGCGTTATCTTTGTACAAATCTTAAATTAACATAAAATGAAAAAAGTACTTTTATCAACCATGATGGTTATTGGCTTTATTTTGAGTACTAATGCTCAGGAAATTTCTAAGAATGCACTTGGTTTACGTTTAGGCGACAACGACGGTTTTGGTGGTGAAATATCCTATCAAAGAGGGCTTTCAGACAACAACAGATTAGAGTTTGATTTGGGCTGGAGAAACAGTAACAATTGGGATGGTTTTAAATTAGTTGGACTTTATCAGTGGGTATGGAACATTGAAGGGGGATTTAATTGGTATGCCGGTGTTGGTGCCGGTGTTGGTAGTTGGAGTCATAATTACAAAGGTCCTGGCAATGACGATTTTAAAGACAATGGAACCTATGTTTTAGCGGCCGGAGACATCGGAATTGAATATAATTTTGATTTTCCCTTGTTATTGTCTCTTGATTTTAGACCAGAATTCTACATTGGAGACGGCTACAGAAACAACAACTTTGGTCCGGATATTGCTTTAGGTATTCGTTACCAGTTCTAGAATAGAATACAAAAAACGTCCCAAACGGGACGTTTTTTTTATCTGATAATGATATTCTTTTTAGAATTAATCTTCACAATTGAAAGTGGATAAGTCATTACTGTCGTTGCCAATCCTTGAGGTTCGTTTTCTTTAATGGTTAGGATGATATCATTCTCTGTTTCTTCAATGTTTTCAACTGAAAAAGAATAACCCCCTGAACTTTTCTCTCCCATATTCAACAATAAAAAATTACTGGTTTGAATATCTGTCGGCTTGATTTTCTTTTTTAAATCGGGGTCATTCAACAGCATTTTAAATTCTTTTTGTTCTGTAATGATTTCAAAAAAACGAAAATTGGCTCCGCGCTGCTCTTCTTGTTTTAAAATTTCATAAAGTACTGGTTTCTCATCAGAAATTTTTTGTGTGGAACATGAAAACAATACCAAACCAACAACTATTGTTGCAAAAATTTTTTTCATCTTAATTTGAAATAGAATTAAATTGATTTTTGATTGCTTTTTCATAAACAGCCTCATAAAGCGGCAGTATATTAACTATATCAAATTGTTCTGCAACCGAAAAAGCATTCTTTTTAAAAACAGATAACGTTGCATCGTCTCGAATTATTTTAATGGCGTTTTCTGCCATCGAATCTAGGTCACCAACATCACTTAAATATCCGGAAAAACCATCCTTATTCACCTCCGGTAATCCGCCCGTGTTGGTGGAAATAACGGGTACGCTACAAGCCATGGCCTCTAAAGCGGCTAATCCAAAACTTTCGGTTTCAGAGGGAAGCAAAAACAAATCGGTAAAACAGAGAATCTTATCAATTTCATTGCTATTTCCAAAAAAGATGACTTTACTCGAAATGCCTAATTCTTCGCACAATAACTCAGCATTTTCTTTTTCCGGACCTTCGCCCACCATCATTAGTTTGGCGGGAATTTGTTGTTGAATTTTATAAAAGATTTTGATAATATCCGGAATTCGTTTAACTTTTCTGAAATTGCTGATATGTGTGATAATTCTTTCATTATCTTTTGCCATTAACGAACGATAGCAAGGGGCTCCTTCATCTATTTTTGCTTTGTCAATTTCGATAAAATTTGGAATTACTTCAATTTCTTTGGTAATCGTAAAATGTTTGTAGGTATCCTCTTTTAAACTTTTTGAAACGGAAGTGACGACATCAGATTGATTAATACTAAAGGTTACCGCTGACTTATAGAATGGATGTTTTCCAACCAAAGTAATGTCTGTTCCGTGCAACGTAGTCACCATCGGAATGTAAATTCCTTCCGCTTTCAACATTTGTTTAGCCATATAGCCGGCATACGCATGCGGGATGGCGTAATGAACGTGCATCAATTCAATTTTATGCAATTTCACCATATCTACCAATTTACTCGAAAGAGCTAATTCATAAGGTTGATAATGAAACAGTGGATATTCAGGAACGTTTACTTCGTGATAATGTAAATTCGGATTAAGCAAGGCTAATCGAACCGGTTGTTTGTAGGTTATAAAGTGAATTTCATGACCACGTTGAGCCAATTCCAAACCCAATTCTGTAGCTACAACACCACTTCCTCCAAACGTTGGATAACAAACTATTGCTATTTTCATGTAAAAAAATTAGTGTAACAAAGTTAGTGTGTTTAGCATTTCCTTTTGGTAAGAAATCGTTAAAAAATTAATTTTACGATTCATTAGAGCAATTCATACTGCGTACTGTTTTTCAATTCAGAAATCATAAACGAACTGTGCGTGCTGCCAATATGCTTTAAATTAGTAAGTTTCGTGACCATGAACTCACGGTATTCTTCCATTCCACCAACACAAATCTTAAGAATATAATCATAATCACCACTTACATGAAAACATTCTAAGACCTCTGTCAATTGTGTCACTTCATGTTCAAATGTATTAAGGTATTCTTTGGTATGCTGAATTAACTTGATATGACAAAAAACGACAAAACTTTTATTAATTTTGGCTCTGTCTAACAAAGCAACATAGTGACGAATAACGCCTTCACGTTCCAGTTTTTTTATTCTTTCGTAAACCGCAGTGACCGAAAGATTGAGTTTGTTGGAAAGATCTTTCGTCGTTTTTTTGCTATCTTCTTGTAGAAGCATTAATAGTTTTTTATCAATTATATCAAATTCCATATACTAAAAATTTTAAATTTTCTATTGTTCTTATCAAAAGCAAACCAAATATAACACAAATTTCTATTAAAATTACTTTAAATAGAATAAAAAACTAAATTTTTAACTATATATTGATTATTTTGCTAAATATCATTTCATTTGTAATGAAAAACAATTACAAACAATATGAAATCAAATCAGTTTAATCCGGCCAATCAAATACAAGACCTGCAATATTTTGGTGAATTTGGAGGAGTAAATCCATCTATTTCAGATAGTTCAACTTATACTTTTCTATCTGCCAAAACCATGTTTGATACGTTTGAAGGAAATGCCGAGGGATGTTATTTATATTCTCGTCATTCTTCTCCGATGAATTTATATTTAGGTGAAGCTTTGGCCGCGATGGAAGGTACAGAAAGTGCCAATGTTGCTGCTTCTGGAATGGGAGCAATCACGCCGGTTTTAATGCAATTGTGTGCCGCCGGAGACGAAATCGTTTCCAGTAGAACAATTTATGGCGGAACCTATGCTTTCATGAAAAATATGTTACCGAAATGGAACATCAAAACCAACTTTGTAGACATTACAAAATTAGATGTAGTTGAAGCAGCTATCACAGAGAATACCAAAGTGTTATATTGCGAAACCGTAAGTAATCCTTTATTAGAAGTCGCTGATATTGAAAGCTTAGCTAAAATTGCAAATAAATACAATATTAAATTAGTTGTTGATAATACTTTTTCACCACTTTCTGTGGCTCCTGCTAAATTGGGTGCTGATGTGGTGATTCATAGTTTAACTAAATTCATTAACGGAAGTAGTGATACCGTTGGTGGCGTAGTTTGTGCTTCGCAAGAATTTATCAATGATTTGAAAAATGTGAATAATGGTGCGAGTATGTTGTTGGGGCCAACGATGGATAGCCTGCGATCGGCTAGTATTTTAAAGAATTTGCGAACACTTCATATTCGTATGAAACAACATAGTTACAACGCAAGTTATTTGGCTGAAAAATTTGAAAAAGATGGTTTAAAAGTCGTCTATCCGGGTTTAAAAAGTCATCCAAGTCATGAAATTTATTCTACTATGATTAATAAGGAATATGGTTTTGGAGGCATGATGACAATTGATGTGGGTTCGCTTGACAAAGCCAATGAATTAATGGAATTAATGCAAAATCGCAACTTGGGCTATTTGGCTGTGAGTTTAGGTTTTTATAAAACGTTGTTCAGTGCTCCGGGAACTTCCACTTCGTCTGAAATTCCGCTTGACGAACAAAAAGAAATGGGTTTAACCGATGGTTTGATTCGTTTTTCAATTGGTTTAGACAACGATATTGAACGAACGTATCAAATGATGAAAGCCTGCATGATGGAAATTGGGGTCCTTAAAGAACTCCAAAAAGTATAAATGACGTTGAATCCGATTCCTACGAGTCGGATTTTTTATTTATATTCAATAATGATTTTTTTATATCTTGCATCCACAAACAAATTACATGGAAAGTCAAGATATAAAACCATTCGACCCAAAAAACGAAGAACTAATTGAGAACAAAAATTTATCACTTTTAGAAGCTCTGTTGCCGATATTTTTACTCATTGGAATTTTAGGATATAATGTTTATGCTTATGAAGATAACGCAACGTACGGACCAAATCAATTTGCTTTAATTATTGGTGCTGCAATTGCCGCCATAGTGGGTTTTAGAAACAAAGTTTCCTATGGAGCAATGATGGAAGACATTTCCAAAAACGTTAAATCGACTTCAAGTGCCATTCTTATTTTATTGATGGTTGGAGCACTGTCGGGAACTTGGCTGATTAGTGGTGTAATTCCAACGATGATTTATTACGGACTTCAAATTCTTCATCCTGCTATATTTCTTCCTGCTTGCGTTGTCATTTGTGCTGTCATTTCAGTTGCAACAGGCAGTTCGTGGACAACTTCTGCTACAGTTGGTATTGCCTTGATTGGAATTGGTTCAACTATTGGAATGCCTTTAGGAATGGTTGCCGGAGCAGTAGTTTCGGGAGCGTATTTTGGTGATAAACTTTCTCCTTTATCAGATACAACTAACCTCGCACCCGCAATGGCCGGAACGGATTTGTTTACACATATTAGATATATGACCTTGACAACGGTTCCAACAATGGTAATAACGTTAATCATTTTTATATTTTTAGGACTAGCTCAAACAACGAACGGTTCCGGTGATAACGCCGAAACTTTAAATTCTATTAAAGAAACATTCGCCATTTCTCCTTGGTTATTTTTAGTTCCTGGTGTTGTTATTTTATTAATTATAAAGAAAACAGAGCCGCTAATCGCTTTGTTGATCGGAACGTTATTAGGAGGTGTTTTTGCTCTTATTTTTCAACCTGAATTAGTAGCCAAAATTGGAGGAAGTGATACTTTATCCTTTTTTTCAGGATACAAAGGGGTAATAAACGCCATCACTGTCGAAACGTCAATTGAAAGTTCAAATACTGTTTTAGCGAAATTATTTTCATCGAAAGGGATGTTTGGAATGCTCAATACAATTTGGCTTATTCTTTGTGCGATGGTATTTGGCGGTGTTATGGAAGCCATTGGAGCGTTAACCCGAATTACAGATTCATTATTGAAACTATTTCACACCACCTTTGGACTTTTTGCCAGTACAGTTGCCAGTTGTTTAGCATTAAATCTTACTGCTTCCGATCAATATTTAGCTATTGTTGTTCCAGGAAAAATGTTTTCTAAAGCTTATCAAGATAAAGGTCTCGCACCTGAAAATTTGAGTAGAACCTTAGAAGATTCCGGAACGGTAACCTCCGTTTTAATTCCGTGGAATACCTGTGGAGCCTATCAAGCCGGTGTGTTAGGCGTTTCTACTTGGGCTTACTTACCGTATGCTTTCTTCAACATTATTAGTCCGTTTATGACATTGTTGTTTGCAGCGTTTAATATAAAAATCCGACAATTAACAACAAAATAAGATTTTCTACTCATTAATCATAAAAACTGCTTTAATCGGCAGTTTTTTAATTTAATTCAATTTTAACAATTGCTAATTCTTCATCAAACTAGTTTTAAAATTAGGGATAATAAAATATTATCATACAAAAATTATAGACTTAATTATTTATGAAGTAAATTTTCTTTAGCATCAGTAAAATCAATGCCTTCATAAGAAAATGTATGCTATTTATTATGATTTAAATCTGTAATCTATTGTAATTTTGTAGTAGATTTTAACATTTAAAAAATAAATAATTATGTCATTAGTAGGTAAAAAATTTCCGAACATTACAGTTGATGCAATTTCCGAAATGGGAGACAATTTGAGAATCAATGTGTTGGACGAAGCGGTTAAAAACAACAAAAAAGTAATCTTATTTTGGTATCCAAAAGATTTCACCTTTGTTTGTCCAACTGAATTACACGCTTTTCAAACGGCTTTACCAGAATTTGAAAAAAGAAATACAGTTGTTATTGGAGCTTCTTGTGATACAAATGAAGTGCATTTTGCGTGGTTAAATACAGCAAAAAATAATGGCGGAATTGAAGGAGTAACCTATCCTTTAATTGCGGATACAGCCAGAAATTTATCATCTGCTTTAGGAATTTTAGACATCGAAGCCGGAGAATACAACGAAGATACTGAAACCTATTTAATTTCAGGTTCAAACGTAACGTACAGAGCTACCTATTTAATTGATGAAACCGGAAAAATCTTCCACGAAAGTGTAAACGATATGCCGTTGGGAAGAAATGTGAACGAATATTTACGCTTAATTGATGCTTACACGCACGTGCAAACCAAAGGTGAAGTTTGTCCTGCCAACTGGGAAGAAGGAAAAGAAGCAATGGTTGCTGACCGTTTGAGTACTGCTGCATATTTAAGTCAAAACTAAAAAATCTAATTTCTATGTTAATCGATTTAACCGAAGATATACTGCAAGACTTAGTCAATCAAAACAACAAAGTAGTAGTTCAATATTCTGCTTCTTGGTGTGGAAATTGCAGAATTATGAAGCCAAAATTTAAAAAATTGGCAACAGAAAATGAAACCATTACGTTTGTTTTGGTTGATGCTGAAAATTCTCCTGAATCGAGAAAATTAGCCAATGTTTCCAATTTACCAACGTTTGCCACTTTTGTAAATGGAGAATTAGTGAATCAAACCCAAACCAACAAAGCAGAAGTTTTAGCTGAATTGGTTGCAGAAATTTCAGTTAACTAATGAAATTACCCGTTATCAAACAGTTGACTCAATTTATTGAGGAAAACGATAAAGATTACCTCATTGAAACCATCGAAGTTTTAGAAGCCTTAACAGAAGTTCCTTCGCTAAAAGATGAAGAATTGGATGTGATTGGTGAGTTAATTTCAAATATGTACGGAGCATTAGAGGTGAATAAATCCATCCAAAACGGAATGGAAAAAAAAGAAGCTTTAAACAGTTTTATGCAACGGGTTTTGGGTTCAATAGACAAATAATTTCCATACAAATACCTATAAAAGGCGCTTCTTTCGAGAAGCGTTTTTTTGTTGGTGATATAAGAGAAACTTTATTAAATAATTCCTATTTTTGAATTCTTAAAAAAATTAAACATGGCAACAATAACTTTAGGAGGAAATCCTATCCATACCAATGGCGAATTACCAAAAGTGGGGTCAAAAGCACCTGATTTTCAATTAGTAAAAACCGATTTATCAGTCACTTCATTAAGCGATTTTGCAGGGAGTAAATTAGTTTTAAATATTTTTCCTAGTGTTGATACCGGAGTTTGTGCTACTTCTGTTAGAACATTCAACCAAAAAGCTTCCACTTTAGAAAACACAAAAGTGCTTTGCATTTCCCGCGATTTACCATTTGCTCAAAAACGTTTTTGCGGTGCAGAAGGAATTGAAAACGTTGAAAATTTATCTGATTTCAAAGAAGGAGATTTTGGAAAAAATTATGGTTTAACGATGACAGACGGACCATTGGCCGGACTTCACTCAAGAGTTGTAATTGTAGTTGATGAAAACGGGGTGGTAACACATGCTCAACAAGTACCTGAAATTGCAGACGAACCAAATTATGAAACAGCCTTAGCTGCATTATAATTAGTCATGGAATTCCAAAAAGATAGCAGCTTCATTAACGGACGCTTAAAAAGTATTTCGTATGCTTTTAAAGGTGCTTGCAAACTTTTGTTTACGGAGCATAGTGTGATGATTCAGTTTTCTTTAGGAATTCTTGTTACAATTGCCGGGTTTTATTTTAATATTTCAAAAAACGAATGGTTAATTCAAACCTTGTGTATTGGTTTAGTTTTATCAATTGAAGGATTAAATACCGCAGTTGAAAAAGTGGCCGATTTTATGCATCCCGATTATCACGAAAAGATTGGCTTTATCAAAGATATTGCAGCCGGTGCAGTATTTTTTGCCGCTTTAACGGCAATTGCTGTTGGAATGATAATTTATGTTCCTTACCTTGTCGAATTATATTGAAAATAATTTAAAAATAATTACTTTTACAACAAATTAAGGGAGTTAATGGCTAAAACATCTTCGACAAATTCTGCCAAAAAAGAAGCAGAAACAAAATCTGAATCTAAAAAATCATTTACTTTTACTAAACAACATCGTTTTTTGTTTGGATGCTTTCTAGTGCTTTTTTCGGTGGCTTTGTTTCTTTCTATGGTTTCCTTTTTTATTCACTGGCAAGAAGACCAAAGTGCGGTTAATAGTATTGGTAATCGTTCTGTTGATGTAAAAAACTGGTTGGGGAAAGTGGGGGCTTACTTAGCCGACTTGTTTCTGTATAAAGGTTTTGGAATAGCTTCCTTTCTGCTGGTGCGACTTTTTTTTATGTCTGGGATTTATATGATTTTAAGTCTTCCGATAAAAAAATTAAAGAATTTATGGTTTTGGGATTTATTTGCAATGGTGAATTTCTCCCTAATGTTTGGTTTTTTTTCCAACTATATTCCCGAATTAGGTGGTATTGTCGGATTTGAAATGAATTCGTATATTCAAGATTTTATGGGAAAACCCGGAACATTATTGATTTTGGTTTTCAGTTTTTTAATTTATTTGATTTTTAAAGTGAATGTTTCTCCTGAAACCTTTCAAAAATTATTCGAAAGAAAGAAAAGTGAAATTAAAGAAGATTTAGAAGAAGCTTCGGTAATAAATCCATTTGATAAACCTATTGAAAATAAAAAGGAAGAAGAGTTAGAAGATGGCGTTATTTCTATCAAAAAACCTACTTCAGCCTTCGAAATAAATAAAGAAAATCTTAAACCAACCATCGAAAACGCTTCAGAAATTAATCTTGAACCTAAGATTAAAACGTTTGAACCTACTCCTCTACCCGTTGCTAGAGAACCCGAAATTATTCAAACCGAAGACGAGCATTTTGTAATAGAAAAAGCTCCCGAAGAAGAACAAATTGAAGAAAACCTTGCCAGCCGTTTAGTAGCTGACTTCGGTGAATTTGATCCAACGTTAGAATTGTCTAAATACAAATTTCCAACGTTAGACTTATTAAAAGATTATGGTGCAAGTGGTATTACAATCAATCAAGAAGAATTAGAAGAAAATAAAAACCGAATTCTGGAAACACTTCGGAATTATAAAATCGACATTGCTCAAATCAAAGCAACGGTTGGTCCGTCAGTTACCTTATATGAAATTGTTCCCGAAGCCGGCATTCGAATTTCAAAAATTAAAAGCTTAGAAGACGACATTGCTTTGTCACTCTCGGCACTTGGAATAAGAATTATTGCACCTATTCCCGGAAAAGGAACCATTGGAATTGAAGTGCCAAACAAAAACCCAACGATGGTTCCAATGAAATCGGTCATTGGTTCAACCCGTTTCCAAGAAGCAGAAATGGAATTACCTATTGCCTTAGGGAAAACTATTTCCAACGAAACCTTTGTAGTAGATTTGGCTAAAATGCCACACCTTTTAATGGCAGGGGCGACAGGACAAGGAAAATCAGTAGGATTAAATGCCGTGTTAACCTCGTTGTTATACAAAAAACACCCGGCAGAGGTGAAATTTGTGTTGGTTGATCCGAAAAAAGTTGAACTTACACTTTTTAATAAAATTGAACGTCATTATTTGGCTAAATTGCCGGATACCGAAGATGCTATCATAACAGATAATAACAAGGTTATCAATACGTTGAATTCACTTTGTATTGAAATGGATAATCGCTACACGTTGCTAAAAGATGCGATGGTGCGAAACATCAAAGAATACAACGATAAATTTAAAGCCAGAAAATTAAATCCAAATGAAGGGCATCGGTTTTTGCCTTATATTGTTTTGGTTGTGGATGAGTTTGCCGATTTAATTATGACTGCCGGCAAAGAGGTAGAAACACCAATTGCCCGATTAGCTCAATTAGCTCGTGCAATCGGAATTCATTTGATTATTGCTACGCAACGACCTTCCGTAAATGTGATTACAGGTTTGATTAAGGCGAATTTCCCAGCTCGAATTGCTTTTAGAGTAACTTCTAAAATAGATTCGCGAACCATTTTAGACACGCAAGGTGCCGATCAGTTGATTGGTCGAGGTGACATGCTCTATACCAACGGCAACGATTTGGTAAGGGTGCAATGTGCGTTTGTTGATACACCGGAAGTTGAACGTATTACAGAATTCATTGGCTCGCAAAAAGCCTATCCAAACGCTTATTTGCTGCCGGAATACGTTGGCGAAGAGAATGGCACAATGCTTGATATAGATATATCCGAACGTGATTCAATGTTTAAAGATGCTGCCGAGGTAATTGTAACCGCACAACAAGGTTCCGCCTCATTATTGCAACGGAAATTAAAACTGGGCTACAACCGTGCCGGAAGATTGATTGATCAATTGGAAGCTGCCGGAATTGTAGGTCCTTTTGAAGGAAGCAAAGCCCGATCGGTCAATATTCCTGACTTGAATTCGTTAAACGAATTTTTTAACAACGAACAAAATAATGCTTGAAATGAAAAAATTTATCTGGATTTCAATTCTCTTTTTATCTGTATTCAATGCACAAGGACAGGATAAAAAAGCAAAAGATTTATTGGATGAAGTAACCGCCAAAGTAAAAAGCTACGAAAACATTTCAATTGATTTTAAATACAGTCTTCAAAATACCAAAGAAAACATTAATCAAGACAGTAAAGGAAGTGTTGTCTTAAAAAGTAATTTATACCATCTAAGTTTTATGGGAACAACTAAGATTTTTGATGGAAAAAAAACGTATACGATTGTCCCAGAAGATGAAGAAGTAACCATTTCAAAAGTAGATGAAAAAGATGAAAATGCTATTACTCCTGCCAAAATGCTAACTTTTTTTAATTCGGGGTATAAATACTATTGGGATATTCCGCAAGACATCAAAGGAAGAAAAATTCAATACATCAAGCTAGTTCCTATAAGTTCCAAAGACCAAAGAAAAGAAATTCTTTTGGGAATTGATGTTCAAACTAAACACATCTACAATTTGATCGAAGTGGGTAAAAAAGGAACCAAAACAACACTCACTGTTAATTCTTTCAAAACCAATCAGCCATTATCAAAAAATCAGTTTACCTTTGACGAGAGTAAATTCAAAAATTACTACATCAATAGAATAGACTAATTTTTACAGTGAAAATTTTAGATCGCTATATCCTTACTTCATTTTTGAGTACATTTGCTACGGTATTTGTTATCCTCTTTTTTATCTTTATTCTTCAAGGAATATGGCTTTTTATCGCAGATTTGGCAGGTAAAGATCTAGACACTTTTTTAATTTTTAAATTCCTCGCCTTTTATGCTCCCAAAGTAGTTCCGCTCGTACTACCGCTTTCAGTTCTATTGGCCTCTATCATGACCTTTGGAAATTTTGCAGAAAATTATGAATTTGCTGCCATGAAATCGTCAGGGATTTCTTTGAGACGTGCCATGCATTCATTAGCCATATTTATTCTTGGATTGAGTTTTGTAGCTTTTTTATTTGCTAATAATATCATTCCGCAAGCAGAGTACAAATTCATCAACCTTCGAAAAAGTATTGTGCAACAAAAACCCTCCACGGCTATTGCAGAAGGGCAATTTAGTACTGTTGGAAACCATACGATAAAAGTAGCCGAAAAATATGGTGATAACGATAATTTGTTAAGAGATGTTACCATACATAAACTATCTAATTTAGGCGTAGGAACAAATGTGGTTATTAAAGCCAAAAGAGGTGAATTAATCAGTAACGAAAACTCAAATTTTCTTCAGTTAATTTTGCATGACGGAAATTATTATGAAGATGTTCCCGTTAAAAATTATACCGAAAAAAACAAAGTTCCTTTTGCTAAGAGTTCTTTCAAAAAATATATTATTAATTTTGATTTATCGCCTCTTCAAAAAATTGATTTAGAACAAGATCAAATCTCGAACACAAACAACATGTTAAATATCAACGAATTAAGATACACGCTTGATTCATTGGAGAATAATTACAAAAAAGATATCACTTCTTTCACAGAAAATTCAAAGCAGCGTTTTTCAATAACCCGACCCAAGTATACAAGTAATCAAAAAAGTAACGACTCTGTAGTCAATGACTTAACTACCCTTGTTCAACCTAATCAAGTTATAAGTCTCTACGATAATGCAAAAGCAAATGTTTCAAATATAAAGTTCTCCATTGAAGGTTCAAACTATGAATTCGCTGAGAAAATAAAAAATATTAATAACCATTGGCTAGCTTTTTACGACAAATTTGTAATTGCTTATGCTTGCTTGTTGATGTTTTTTATTGGGGCACCAATTGGAGCTATCATCAGAAAAGGTGGTCTCGGCTTACCCATTGTATTTGCAATGATTGTTTTTATTGTCTACCATTTTATTAATGTTTTTGGCAAAAAATTAGCTCAAGAAGATGGCATTACACCTTTTTTAGGTGCTTGGATGTCCTCAATTCTATTAACTCCAGTTGCAATCCTGCTAACCTACAGAGCCACAAACGATATTGGACTGGTGAATATGGATGTCATTTTACAACCTTTCTTTAAATTATTTAAAAAGCGTTCCAAAGAAAAAAAACTAACATAAATCATGTCTCAAAAAATACAACTAAACACCATTGAAGAAGCCATAGAGGAGATCCGTCAAGGAAAAGTAATCATCGTGGTGGATGATGAAGATCGTGAAAACGAAGGCGATTTTTTGGCTGCTGCAGAAAAAGTAACACCGGAAATGATTAATTTTATGGCAATGTACGGTCGCGGACTCATCTGTGCTCCACTCACTGAAAGACGTTGTAAAGAATTGGAGCTTCACACGATGGTGACGAACAACACCGATCACATGGAAACTGCTTTCACGGTTTCTGTAGATTTAAAAGGAAATGGTGTTAGCACCGGAATTTCTGCTGCAGATAGAGCAAAAACGATTTTAGCTTTAGTGGACGAAAACACAAAACCGTTTGATTTGGCCAGACCAGGACACATTTTCCCATTAATTGCAAAGCAGGGTGGTGTTTTGCGAAGAACAGGGCACACCGAAGCTGCCATTGATTTTGCTAGGCTTGCTGGCTTCACTCCTGCCGGTGTAATTTGTGAAATTATGAACGAAGATGGTTCGATGTCTCGTTTACCACAATTGGTTGAAGTGGCAAAAAAATTCGATTTAAAATTAGTGTCTATTGAAGATTTAGTAGCCTATCGCATGCAACATGATAGTTTGATCCAGAAGAAAGAGGATTTTGAAATCGCTACTCGTTTTGGCTCATTCCGACTAAGGGCTTATCTTCAAACCACCAATAAACAAGTTCACTTGGCTTTAACCAAAGGAAGTTGGAATAATGGCGAGGCGGTTCTAACCCGCATCAATTCGAAACAAGTGAATAATGACATTTTAGAAACATTGACAAACAATTCTGAAAAGCGTTTGGAAAACATGTTCAATCGTATAAACGAAGAAGGTCGTGGTGCAATTCTTTTCATCAATCAAGAAATTCCATCAATTGAATTATTAAATCGCATTAGTGAACTTAAGATTTTACAAGAACAAGGACAAATGAAAGCTCCACCAATTAAAATGGATGCAAAAGATTTTGGAATTGGAGCCCAAATTCTGCATGATTTAGACATTTCAAAAATCCGATTACTTTCTAATTCTGAACAAACAAAAAGAGTTGGAATGATTGGTTATGGATTGGAAATTACAGAATATGTAAATTATTAATTATGTATTTTCATTCTCCGTTGATTCTAAATCATAGAAAATGAAACGTTTAGTAGATTCTTTTAAAATAGTGCATACTTTTCGCCTAAAAAGGTTTGTATAAACCAAAAATCGTTCTATATTTGCACTCGCAATCAGAAAATGGTTGTGTTTTACTGGAGAAATGGCAGAGTGGTCGATTGCGGCAGTCTTGAAAACTGTTGACTGTAACAGGTCCGGGGGTTCGAATCCCTCTTTCTCCGCAAAATTAAAACCCTAACAATTGAATATCAATTAGTTAGGGTTTTTTATTTGCATTATATCCCGAGAAATTTTTTGTTTTATAATTTATTATTTTTACAGTAAAGTAAATTATTATGGAAGCTCAACTATCAAGCAAATAATATCGGATTTTATGTTTATTGGAAAACAATTAGAAGTGCTATTTAAAGTCAGGAATGAGTTTCAAGCCTTGTGTACAACATCTCTACAAATGAGGCAATAACGTTAAAACATATTAAATCAATTAATCATAAATTATGTAATATAAATCCAAAATTATGTAAGTAATCGTGGGCAATATATCATGAAATTTACACTCTAGTATTAATCATCTAATTTGGATACCATGAGCATTGAAAAAACAATTGAGAACCTAAATACATTGCTTTGTATTAACAATGACCGAGTGGAAGGATATAAATCTGCTCTCTATGAAGCGAAAGAACCAGATATCAAAATAATGTTTTCAACTTTGGCTCTCACATCATTAGAATGTAAAAAGGAGCTTACTCAGGAATTAAAAAAATTAGGAGCGAAAAGAAATAACGGATTTAGAGAAACCGGAAAGTTCTTTATCATTTGGGGTGAAATGAAAAAAGCGATCAAAAAAGATGACCGACAATCAATTTTATCTTCATGTAAGCATGGAGAAAATAAAGTGCTTAATGAGTATGAAAAAATAATTAAAGAGAGTGATTCTTTGGTAAACTCAGAAAAAAACAGTGTACTTTTTAAGCAGTATAATCTGCTGAAAGCGGACTACGAAAGGATTAATCAGTTGCATAACTATTTTCAAGAAGTTTAATAAAAGTGTTGGAAAGTGAACCATTATTCTACATAAAAACTATATGGTGAGTAGTAAGTTACATGTCAAATTGAGCTTGTCGTTATTTGTGGTTAGATTTTCTTCAAGCTCATGCTGACATGAATACTACTCTTAAAAATTTATAAAAATGTAGCTAGATAATAGTACGCCTAAATGCTGTATTTTTATAATTTAAATTTTTGCATGAGGTAGACAATACCTACATTTGTATATATTTTTGTACTCAAAGTGGTTACTCAGAACTTGCAGTAATTTATTCTACAACTGATATTTTTTTGTCATCCTTACTTTATTTGAAAAGATAAAATGTTTAGTTGTTGTGAACTTATGCAAAATTAAATTACAGTCGTAAGCATTTAATTTGATTAAAATTGTTGAAATGAGCATTTTCAGAATACTATTTTTACTGACATGGTTGATGTTCGCTCAGTTTTCATGTGCTTTTGAACTTAATTTATCAATCACTAACGAAAGCTGTCCGGGCAACGGTTCGATTGAATTTGTGATTTCTAATCCAGACGCAACCGGAACAATTTCGTTTGTAGTTTTCAAGCTCCCTGACACCTCTATTCCTTACGCTACTCCAACTCTTTCATCAATTAATGGACTAGTAGCCGGAGATTATTTAGTTATTGCAACTGAAACAATCGGAAATCAGACAACCACACAACAAGGCACCGTAACTATCACAAATACCTTTACCCCTTTATCTTACTCTGTTAACTACCTTAATCAATCTTGTAGCAATCTGAGCAATGTTGTTGTAAATATAAATTCCGGAATAGCTACTAGTTTTGAAATTACAGCCGGACCAGTACTGTTTTCGCCACAAATGTCAAATATCTTTTCCAATTTACCAGAAGGAACATATACTATCCGGGTTTTTGATGTTTGTGGAATTGCAATAGTCACAACTTTTACAGTTTCCTATTCTCCATTAGGATTAACGATAGGTAATCCTATTTTAAATAATACTGTTCCTCCTTCATGTGATAATACCATGATTTCAAATTCAATTTATCCGAATGATGGAGCAGTAATTGCCTATCCGCTCCTGATTAACTATACTGTTTTTGCACCTGATGGTTCTCCAAACTTTACTAGTAATGAAACAATCGTTTCGGGAAATCCTTTAGAAACAAGCATTAGTACTACTTTTCCAAACTTTACTTTTACTAATTTTTCTTACTCATTAGAAATTACCGATAACTGCGGAATAACTACCAGCCAAAATTTTACAGCTAATTTAGCAAGTTCAGTATCTGTTACATTAAATAGACAACCGTGTGATTCTAATTATTTTACAATTAATACTGCGAATTTAATACCCCCATTTCAGCTCAATTTTGATACCATACCATCAGGTTTTACTCCGGAGAATTTTAATGCTGATTATCCCGGGCCAATAAACTCGAGTGCTATTGTTTTCGGTGGTCAAGAAAATTTGGTTCCACTTGGAGATTACAACTTTACTATTTTAGACTCCTGTGGACGGGAACAATCAGTTGCTTTTTCAATTGTTCAAAATACGATTGTTCCAAGCATAACCACCGGAAATAACGGATGCTATGTTAATGATGGTTTTATCAAAATAGCTATTCCTATTAATGAAATTGTTGGGGCAACAGTAGTGGTAGCACCCCCTGCTTTTCCTTTTCCTCTTCCTCATAATGTTACGAATCAGTTGGTTGATGGAGTTATTCAATTAAACCCGGTACCAATTGGATTTTATGAAATTACGATTCTTGATGAATGCAATACCTCCTTTGAAATTGAGGCTATTGAAGTACCAATTTTTGAAAATCAAGGACTAACTTATAATGAACGTGTAGGGTGTGCTTTAGGAACAACATCAATTCGAATTGATAGTAACAACGCAAGTATTACCAACATACTTATTACAGCTGCTCCTAGTTCCTTTGGACAGAACATTCCATTTAATGCATCTAATTTTATCACAGCCAATGATGGTGTTTTTTTTATGAATAATTTACCGCCCGGTGATTATTCATTTGAAGTGGACGATGAATGTGGGTTTTCTAATTCTCTCACCGTTACATTAAATGAATACATAATCAATAACGCTACTTTTAACCCCATCTTTAATTGCGGTTCATTCGATATAAATTTAAATTTTCTAAGCAACGGCGTTAATGGGCAGTCGTTTTGGCTTCAAAAATTAATTGATCCCCTAACAAATAGCTGGGGTCATCCTGAAACAAATGTCATTTACCCACAGAATTCCTCTCCTAACGGAACAAATTCAATTGTTTTGACAAACAATTCTATGAATTTTAACTTTGTTTTTAATGGTGAATTCCGCGTTACTCGAAAGTTCAATGCTTACCAAAATGGTAATGACATTACAAATCAAGCTGATGAAACAAAAGTTTGCTTAGAAATTTTTAATCCAACTTTTGTGTTTAACGAAGCTCTGGAAATTATCGATATTAATCGTTCACCTTGTTCAGATAATGGCGTATTAGATGTTGTGGTGAACGCAATGGGACAAGCACCAATTCAATATAAATTAATCCTTAGAAATGGTGAAATTATTAATTTAGATAATGGAAATTCCCCACTATTTTTTAACCTTCCACTTGGTTTGTATACACTCCAAATTGAAGATGCTTGTGGAAATATTAAAACACAAGTTTTTGACGTAGATACGTTAAAATCAATCATAAATAGTTTAGAACCAACAGATATGGTTATTTGTGTGCCTTCAATCACTAACAATGAACGGTTTAATCTAACCAATCAGATTTCAACAATGATTCATCCCGATGACTTGGAGCAGTATACCGTTACATTTTATACCTCGCTTAACAATGCACAACAAAATATAAACCCAATATCAAATCCTTCCAATTTTAATCCTATATCAAATCCGCAAACTATCTACACACGTATCATACTAGATCTACTTCCCTCTTGTTATGAAGTTAAAAGTTTTACTGTTTTTGTGGGAGAAATTCCTTTTATTAATTTAAGTTCAGATTATTTAGTTTGTGATGAATTGCCCTTTACTGTTACGATAAATAATCCTTTGCCAAATACTCACTATGTCTGGTCAGATGGCACCGTTGGTGAGTCATTCACCGTCTCAACCTATGGAACATCTGCTGTTAATGTCACTGCAGCAACTACGTTTAATAATTCTAATTTAATTTGTGATAATACCAAAATAATCACAATTTCAATATCAGAACCGCCCGTTATCAATTCAATAACTACGGTAGATTGGACAGAAAATCAAAATGTAATTACCGTAAATTCAAATAATAGTGGTTTTCATACATACTCAATAGATGGAACAAATTACCAAACCGCTAATACATTTACCAATTTATTGCCTGGAATTTATACCGTTTATGTTCAAGATTCCATTGGGTGTGGAACAATTACAGAAGTGGTTTGGCTTTTATATTATCCAAAATTCTTTACCCCTAATGGTGACGGATATAATGATAAATGGTTAATTACAGATTCCCGTTTGGAAGATAATTTTATTGTCCATATTTTCGACCGTTATGGAAAATTAATTACTGTTTTTAATTCTAAAAGCGATGGTTGGGACGGAACCTTCAATGGACAACCTTTATTTTCTGCAGATTATTGGTTTATGATCTATCGAAATGACGGACGTACACACAAAGGACATTTCAGCTTGAAAAGATAAATCTGATGCTTCGTAATATAAAAACTCTAAAAACAGCTTTTTTCATAACAATCTGTTAATTAAGGCATTTCATCGAAAAAAGGAGGTTTTACTAGGTTGATTTTTTGTTTTTATTTACTTTTGAAACTAGTTACCTTTATAAGGTTAAAAATAAATTTGGGATGAAGCTCCTCTTTTTGGAGGAGCTTTTTTTATGCAAATTATTTTTTATAAATTTGTTTTACTAAAAACTAGGCCTCTCTTTTTAGTATATCATTCATATTTCTTTTTGAGAAATATACAATTCATTATAATTCCAAAAACCAAAAACCACTACACACGTAAAAAGACTTTTGAAATCAAAAGTCTTTTTTTATTTATTCAGTTTATTCCAAAAAAAAAGGTGAAATTGCTTTCACCCTTTTTGCCCCAAATTTATCCATAAACTTAACCTACTTAACTTATGGTGATTCAAAAGTATACTAGTACTTCCGTTAAAAAAAATATTTCTGTTAATAGGAATATAAAATCGATAAAAAGCTATTTTTCAATCATTTCTAATCTTTACTTCTAAGAGAAACAACAATTCCTATCCCTAAAGCAAGGGCGATGAATCCCAAGGAAACCCATTCCGGGAATTTAATATGATGAACCAAAAGCATTTTTATACCAACAAATGTTAGAATTGCTATTAAGCTGAATTCCAAATGAGCAAATTTGTTAAGCATGTGCGATAAAAAGAAATACATTGATCGCAAACCTAAAATAGCAAAAATATTGGAACTAAACACTAAGAAAGGATCGGGAGTTATAGCTAAAATTGCTGGAACGCTGTCTAATGCAAACAAAACGTCCATGAGTTCAATAACAATCAATGCCACAAAAAGAGGAGTTGCTGCAGTAATATGCCTTCTTTTTACAAAAAAATGCTCTTTTTCCATGTGCATGGTGATGGGCATTATTTTTCTGAGGGTACGATAAATAAAAGATTTTTTGGGGTTAAATTGTTCTTCGTCTTTTTTAAATAACATTTTTCCGGCCGTAAATAATAAGAAGAGACCAAAAATATAGGTCATCCAACTAAACTTATTTATCAGTATGACACCAAAGAAAATCATGAGACCTCTAAACACTATTGCCCCGAGAATTCCCCAAAAAAGAACCCTATGCTGGTATTTCTGCGGAATTCTAAATGAGGAAAAAATAACTGCAATCACAAAAATATTATCCACACTTAAGGACAACTCGATGAGGTATCCGGTAATAAATTTCATCGACGCAATGGCGGGTTCATAATTTTCTGGATTTGAAATATATTGATTACCATAAAGCCAATAAATAACTCCGGAAAAAACAAAAGATAACGTAACCCAAATTCCAGTCCAAATTCCGGCCTCTTTAGAACTAATTATGTGAGGAGTTTTGTTAAAAATTCCTAAATCTAAGGCTAAAAACAAGACAATTGAAGCAATGAAAATAATCCAGACAATCATATTTTTTTTGTGTAAATGTAGTCAAGAATACGAATCAAAAAATAATTAATTTTCTGCTTGTTTGTCTTTTACTTTTTGGACTTTCTCTCTCCAAATTCGAGATAACTCCACATAATCTATTGCATCTGCAGGAGGCTGCCTTTGCAATCTACCTTCGTTAAAAGCTTTAATTAAAATACTTTCTATCAAAAAATCTTCGGTCACTGTAAACGGATCATATTCTTCCTTTAAATCGATATCAAACACTTTTGCCGTATTACTTGCCCAGAAAGCTTTCCATCCACTTTTTAAGTCTTTTACTAATGTGTAGGTGGTTTTTCCGGTTTGACGGTGTATCAATTTTACTAAAATCTGCCCTTGCTTACGTGACAACTTTTTAAGTTGCTCCTCAAATTCATTTTCAAGATAATTTTCTACAATTTTAAAATATTTCTTTTTTTCACGTTCTGTTTTAAATTTTCCCATGTTTTGATTCAATTTGGTCAAATTATCTGCAGCAACCTTAGCATAAGGATAAACTTTTATAACCCGTTGTTGAAGTAAGAGAAACTTTTTTCGATCTTCATCTACCTTATTTGATTTTTTACCGGTAACAACCACTTCATCTAAATCAAGCGATGTTCTTAAGATGGAATCATTACCTATTAAATAATAAATTACCGTAGAATCCTTCTTGGTTTCAGTTTCCTGTCCAAAAGCAAAGGTTGTAATGAGTAAGCATACTAAAAATACCAGATTGGGTTTCATTTTTTTCATAAATAAAAATCAAAAGTAAAGATTTATACTATAACTGTGTTATCTTATTTATATTTTAGCAAAAAAATACAAAATCTATGTCAGCAAAAACCATACTAAAAAAATCATCACTTACTTTTTTAGAGAATTATTTAAATAATGCTTCTCCAACCGGATACGAATCAGAGGGTCAAAAACTTTGGATGGAGTATGTTAAACCGTATGTTGATACATTTATTACAGATACCTACGGAACTGCTGTTGGTGTAATCAACCCTGATGCGGCCTATAAAGTGGTTATTGAAGGGCATTCTGATGAAATTTCATGGTATGTGAATTACATCACTGATAACGGATTGATTTATGTCATCAGAAACGGTGGTTCCGATCATCAAATCGCACCTTCAAAACGGGTTAATATTCATACCAAAAAAGGAATTGTAAAAGGCGTTTTTGGCTGGCCTGCAATTCATACCCGAAATCGCGGTAAAGAAGAAACGGCTCGTATTGATAACTTATTTATCGACTTAGGCTGTTCAACCAAAGAGGAGGTAGAAAAAATGGGCGTTCATGTGGGCTGCGTAATTACCTACCCAGATGAATTTATGGTATTAAATGAAAATAAATTTGTCTGTCGTGCTATCGATAACCGAATGGGTGGATTTATGATTGCCGAAGTGGCTCGTTTATTACACGAAAATAAAAAGAAATTGCCTTTTGGTTTATACATTACCAATTCTGTTCAGGAAGAAGTTGGTTTGCGTGGTGCCGAAATGATCACTAAAACCATAAAACCCAACGTGGCTATTGTAACTGATGTTTGCCACGACACCACCACCCCAATGATTGACAAAAAAATTGAAGGTGAAACGCAAATTGGAAAAGGTCCGGTCATTACCTATGCTCCGGCGGTACAAAATAATTTACGTGAACTAATTATAAACACAGCAGAGGAAAAGAAAATTCCGTTTCAGCGTTTAGCATCTTCTCGAATTACAGGAACAGATACCGATGCGTTTGCCTATAGTAATGGTGGCGTTGCGTCAGCTCTAATTTCACTTCCTCTTCGCTATATGCACACCACCGTTGAGATGGTTCATCGAGATGATGTGGAAAACGTAATTAAATTAATTTATGAAACCTTGTTGAAAATTGAGAATAACGAAACGTTCTCCTACTTCAAATAAAAATAACTAAAATTTAAAATTCCCGATGCTATTTTTCGGGAATTTTTGTTTTAAAAATGATAGCTTTGCAAAAAAATAAAAGCAATGATAAATCCTTCTGCACAGGGTTGGGTAGATAAGTTTTTCAGCAAATATTATTTGTTGAATTCACCTTATTTACATAACACAAAGGATTTTTATTGTAAAACGAGAGAAACCGGTTTCATCTATGGTCATGTGGTTAGTATTGATACATTGGAACCTTTATCAATCCGAGGATGGACTTCGGAAGAAGTTTCTAAAGTGGCTCTACTAAATACACTTTTTGGCATTTATCAGTTGACTGAAAAAAATCCCTCAAAAAATTCTTTTATCGATTTGACCTTGGATTTTTATAATTTAATGCATCCAAAAGGTTTTTCATTTTTTAAAAAGATGCTACCTTCTGAAAGTAAGGCCATTCAATTAGAAAAAATAATTGACGCAAGGGTGCAAACCAATGACAATCTTTTGATTAAAAACTTTTCGCACATAGTCACCAATGCACTTTTGTTTATTGATGTTTTGTCCTTCCATAATTATTTAATAAACAAAGAAATAACCAAGGGTTATGTTCAAAAACTGGAAGAAACCATTGTAGGTATTGTTACACTTGCTTTAACAACCAAATCAAACAAATCGCAGTATGATGATTTGTTAATTAAATTATTTGAAACCTCTGTACGATACACCAAATTTTCAGGATTCAAAACAACTGATTTAAAAGCCTTGAATTTAGATTTTCTTCAAACCGATTTAGAAAAATACTACGTCATGGATTTGGCAGGTATGGCAATTTGGTCTGATGAAAAAATGGAAAAAAATGAAGTTGCCTTTTTATATGATTTAGGTGGCATCTTTAAATTTGAGCAATTTTATGTTATTGAGAGTTTATCAGCTATTGATGAATTTATTAAAAAACATAGAAATGATATTCCGTATTTCAATTATTCCAACCCGATTAAGCATTTTTATGATCAAACTACTCAGACAGTTGTCATGCTTATCACTCGAAATAAAAAGCGGTTGCATAAAGAATTGACTGAAAGTAAAGATTTGGTCAAACTTCTAGCCGCTTCTACAACCAGAGAACTCAATACTGACGAAAAGAAACGAATGAAAAAACAATTGTTGGATGTCTGCAAAACCGTACCATCGCTAACCATTTTTTTGCTACCCGGCGGAAGTTTGCTTTTGCCTATTTTGATAAAGTTTATTCCGCAGATGTTACCTTCTGCTTTTAATGAGAACTTGGATTAAAAAAAACAATAAAAAGGAAGATTTTCTATATTATTTCTTGTGTAATGGAATCTACTTCTTCTTATTTTATGAACTCAATTTTTTGAACTTCTTCCATATTCACACTGTCAAAAAAGCCTTGCTCATTCATCCATTCATCACTAAATACTTTACTCATATAACGTGAGCCGTGATCCGGAAATATGGCAATTACATTAGAATTTGCATCAAACTCCCCTTCTTCGGCAAATTGTCTAATAGCTTGAACGACTGCACCGGAAGTATATCCAACAAACAAACCTTCTTTCACGGCAATTTCTCGTGTAGTGTGAGCACTTTCCTCGTCGGTTACTTTGATAAATTTATCAATGATGTCAAAATCTGTTGCCGTTGGAATTAAGTTTTTACCTAAACCTTCTATTCGATAGGGATAAATCTCTTCATTGTCAAATTCTTTGGTTTCATGGTATTTTTTCAACACAGAACCATACGCATCAACCCCTAAAATTCTAATATTTGGATTTTTTTCTTTCAAAAATTTTGCGGCTCCTGATAAGGTTCCACCCGTTCCACTACAAGCAATTAAATGTGTAATCTGACCGTTTGTTTGTTCCCAAATTTCAGGACCGGTAGATTTGTAGTGAGCATCAACATTTAATTGATTAAAATATTGATTAATGTAGATAGAGCCTTTTGTTTCCTCGTGTAAACGTTTCGCTACATTATAATAGGAACGTTCATCATCGGCAGATACGTGTGCTGGACAGACATATACTTTTGCTCCCATACTTCGCAACATATCAATTTTATCGCGAGAAGACTTTGAACTTACAGCCAAAATGCAGTTATATCCTTTGATAATGCTAACCATTGCTAAGCTAAATCCTGTGTTTCCGGAGGTTGTTTCTATAATTGTATCACCCGGTGAGAGTATTCCTTGCTTTTCAGCCTCTTCTATAATGTAAAGTGCAATTCTGTCTTTGGTTGAATGACCTGGGTTGAACGATTCAACCTTAGCATAAAAATTACCTTCTAAATTATCTGTAATTCTATTGAGTTTAACTAATGGCGTATTCCCAATTAAATCCAATACACTATTATAAGCTTTTATCTGTTCTTTCATAAAAAATATGTTAGTCAAGGCAAACTTCTATTGTTTTTGGCAACCTTAAAACCTTGCAAATTTATAAAAAAAAATTTTACTTTTCAATTCCTTCTAAATCTAAAAGAAAACTAAACTCTTTTGCCAGCTCTTTTAAGGCTTCAAATCTTCCTGAAGCCCCACCATGACCCGCATCCATGTTTGTATCTAAAAATAATAAATTTTTATCTGTTTTTAATGTTCGTAATTTGGCCACCCATTTTGCCGGTTCCCAATATTGTACTTGAGAATCATGTAAACCGGTAGTCACAAGCATATTAGGATAATTTTGTGCTTTTAAATTGTCATAAGGCGAATATGATTTCATATAATCATAATATTCCTTGTCATTCGGATTTCCCCATTCATCGTATTCACCGGTAGTTAATGGAATTGTTTCATCCAACATGGTAGTAACTACATCTACAAAAGGAACTGCAGCAATCACCCCATTGTATAATTCAGGAGCCATATTCACTACTGCACCCATCAACAAACCTCCGGCAGAGCCTCCTTGTGCATATAATTTCTTGGGATTGGTATACTTTTGTTCTATTAAAAATTTTGAACAATCAATAAAATCAGTAAACGTGTTTTTCTTTTTTAATAATTTTCCGTCTTCATACCATTGACGCCCCATATCTTCTCCGCCTCGGATGTGGGCAATCGCATAAATAAAACCCCTGTCGAGTAAGCTTAAAATAGTAGAATCAAAATTAGGATCCATCGAGTTGCCGTAGGAACCATAGGCATATTGCAGCAACGGATTATTTCCGTCTTTCTTCACTTCTTTGCGGTAAACCAACGAAATAGGAACTTTTGTTCCATCCGTTGCGGTTGCCCATACCCGTTCTTCTTTGTAATTATTTTTATCAAATTTTCCACCCAAAACAGCCATTTCTTTCTTCACTTCTTTTGTTTTGGTCTTCATATTAAAATCGATAACCGAATACGGAGTAGCTAACGATTGATAGCCATAACGAAGAATATCAGTATCAAAATCTACATTAGTTCCTACAAAAGCGGAATATGTTTCAATTTCAAACGGCAAATAATACTCACCGCTGCCACTCCAAGGCATGATACGGATTTTGTTTAAACCATTTGAACGCTCCTCGACAACCAAGTAATTTTTAAAAATTTCAATTCCTTCTATCAAAACAGCTGCGTTGTGCGGAATCAAGTCCACCCAATTCTCGGATGTTGTAGCGGTATCCGGCGTTTTCATTACCTTAAAATTGGTTGCTTTGTCTTTGTTGGTAACAATGTAAAAATGGTCATTATAATGTGAAATATTGTATTCTAATCCTCTTGTTCTGGGATGAAAAACGTTAAATCGATCAGTAGGCTTATTGGCATCTAAAATCTGAAATTCTGAGGTCAACGTACTACTGCTGTTAATTACCAAGAATTTCTTCGTTTTTGTTTTGGCAATGTATACACTGAAGGTTTCATCTTTTTCATGAAAAACCAATTCGTCTTTTTTGGCATCAGAACCCAAAACGTGTTTGTGAATTTTATCCGAACGTAAGGTAACTTTTTCTTTAGTGGTATAAAACAACGTTTTGTTGTCGTTAGCCCACACAGCTGCACCGGAAACATTTTCAATTTTGTCTGACAAAAGTTCTCCGGTCTCTAAATTCTTTACCTGTAAGGTGTAAATCCTTCTTCCTACTTTATCGGTAGAAAACGAAACCAATTTGTTATCTTCACTCACATTCAAACCGCCTAAATTGAAATAAGATTGCCCTTTTGCCATTTCATTGCAATCAAACATAATCTCTTCTTTAGCCGTTAAACTTCCCTTCTTTCGTGCATAAATCGGGTATTCTTTCCCGGTTTCAAAGCGGGTAATGTAATAGTAACCGTTATATAAATAGGGAACAGACTCATCGTCTTCTTTGATACGCGACTTCATTTCCTCAAACAAATCTTTTTGAAAAGCCTGCGTGTGAGCCGTCATTTTCTGGTAGTACTCATTTTCATCTTTAAGGTACTGAATCACTTCCGGATTTTCGCGGTCATTCAACCAATAATAAGGATCTACACGTTTATCCCCATGTTTTTCAAGAACAGTATCTTTTTTAGCCGCAATTGGCGGCACTATGTTTTCTGACATATTAGCTTCTTTTTTTTGACAAGAAGTTGCAAAAATAACACAAACTAAACTTAACGCTAACGATTTATTCATAAAAAAATTATTTACTCAAAACTATGCAATATACTACATTTGCAGTTCACAAACCATAAAAATTATTAACATGTTTGGAGACCTAATGGGAATGATGGGGAAACTTAAAGAAACCCAACAAAAAATCGAAGAAACTAAAAAACGTTTAGACCACGTTTTGGTAGACGAACAAAGCAATGACGGGCTTTTAAAGGTAACATTAACCGCAAATCGCACATTAAAATCAATCGATGTTCACCCCACTTTGCTCGAAGACAAAGAGCAATTAGAAGATTATTTGATTTTGGTTATGAACAAAGCCATCCAAAAAGCAACCAACGTAAACGAAACAGAACTCGCTGCAGTCGCCAAAGACGGGATGCCGAATATCCCGGGAATGGATATGTTCAACAAATAACCGAAAACAGACAACAGACAACAGACAACAGACAACTTTTTAAGAAGCGAATGGCTCGGGCTTTTTCAGCAAACCCTATTCCCGCTTTCCGTTCCAATATAATTGGCAAAATTAAAAACTTTGCCAAAGATGATTTCCACTGCAATCGGGGCTAGAAAGGAAACCATTTAAAAATCGCTTTTCAAAATTACATTAAGCTTTTATTTATACTTTCAAACTCTTTTTAATTGCTCTTTTTAATTTTCCATTATTACTTTTTAAAACTACAACACCACAAGTTGCAGAAGTTCCAAACAGAGAAAGTGCCTTATCACCTTCAATTATTTCAATCGAATCGATAGAGATACTATTAAAATAGTTAATAATTATAGTGTTTTTTGGATATTGATTTAAGTCTAGTAACCTGATACTATTTTTTTGAGTCAATACAAAAATAATTTTGCATTTTGTTCTCTTTCTAATTGCATCTGACAGATCTTCTCCTTTATCAACTTTAATTACAATTATTTCTGGAATATCTGGTTTCGAAACAATTGAGTCAGATTTAATTTTTTCAATAATCTTCTTAATTTTTTCTTCTTTAGAATTAATTTGTTTCAATTCATTAATCCATTCTAAATTATTTCTTTTAGAAACTAGTGAATCAATATTTTGTCCAATGCATAAGAAAGAAAAAAATAAAGTGATAAGTAGAAATATTGTTTTCATTTTTTTTCTGACGTTTTTATAAACTTGAAAAAGATTCATTAATTCCCACTAAAAAACCATTTTTTCTAACGCTTCCAACACATACGTGTGCATTACTTCCTTGTAATCCAAATGCGTTACCAAACGCAATTTTCCTTTTCCTAACGAACTAATCGCAATATTTCGTTGCTTCAATTTTTCAATCACCACCGCATCTTGAATCGTTGGTTTTACTGAAAAAATAACAATATTTGTTTCCACAGACTCCACCGATTGCACCCAATTTGTTTTCAAGAGGGCTTTGCCTAATTCTTTTGCTCTTCGGTGATCTTCTGTTAATCGTTCTATGTTGTGCTCCAAAGCATAAATTGCCGCAGCAGCTAAATAACCGGCTTGTCGCATACCACCGCCCAGCACTTTTCTAATTCGCATCACTTTTTGATAATCCTTTTCACTCATCAACAAAACCGAACCAATTGGTGCTCCCATTCCTTTGGAAAAACAAACCGAAATCGTGTCAAATAATTGCCCGTAATGAAGCGGATCTTGATTTTTAGCCACCAAAGCATTCCAAATTCGAGCACCATCTAAATGATATTTCAAGCCGTGTTTATCACACACTTTTCTAATTTCTAACAAATCTTTCATTTCATAACAAGCTCCACCCCCTTTGTTAGTCGTGTTTTCCAACGAGACCAAGGTCGTTAACGGACTATGGTAAAAATCCGGCGGATTAATCGCATCCTCTACTTGTTCAGCAGTAATCATTCCACGATTTCCATCCAACAAACGGCATGAAACACCACTATTAAACGAAACACCTCCACCTTCATAATTAAAAATATGAGCATATTTATCGGCGATCAATTGTTCGCCCGGTTGTGTGTGTAATTTTATCGCTGCTTGATTCGCCATTGTTCCACTTGGAAAAAACAACGCCTTTTCCATTCCAAAAAAAGCAGCCGTGTACGCTTCTAATTCATTCACGGTAGGATCTTGCTTAAAAACATCATCACCTACTTTTGCATTAAACATCGCACTTAACATTTCAGGGCTTGGCTTGGTAACGGTATCGCTTACTAAATTTATTTCCATTGAATTTTTATTTTTTTCTGTACGGACAGGTCGCGAACTGGCTCTACACAATTATTAATTTTCACCATTAGGACAAATCACAACTTGTTCCTACATTTGCAAAAAACAAAACTACAATAATTATGACAAATACCGAACAAATAAAAGGTATTGTAGAGCGTCTTGGTGCGTTGAGGAGGTATCTTTGACATCGATAAGAAATTAATCGAGATCACCAACGAAGAAGAAAAAACGTTCGATCCAAACTTTTGGAACAATCCCAAAGAAGCCGAAATCGTAGTCCGAGACCTTCGCTCTAAGAAAAAATGGGTAGAAGATTATCAAAAAGGATTAGCCTTAGTGGAAGAACTTCAAATGGTTTTCGAATTCTTTAAAGATGGCGATGCCACCGAAGAGGAAGTAGATGCCATTTACGAACAAACCAATACCTTAGTTGAAAACCTGGAATTCAAAAATATGCTTTCAGACGAAGGCGACAATTTGAGTGCCGTATTACAAATTACTGCAGGAGCCGGCGGAACGGAAAGTTGCGATTGGGCTTCAATGCTGATGCGTATGTACCTCATGTGGGCGGAAAAAGAAGGCTACAAAATTAAAGAACTTAACTTTCAAGAAGGCGACGTAGCTGGTATTAAAACCGTTACACTAGAAATCGAAGGCGAATATGCTTTTGGATATTTAAAAGGCGAAAATGGCGTACACCGTTTAGTGCGAATTTCTCCGTTTGATAGCAATGCCAAACGCCATACATCCTTTGCTTCTGTCTATGTTTACCCATTGGTAGATGATACGATTGAAATTGAAATTAATCCAGCAGATCTAGAGATCATTACGTCAAGATCAAGCGGTGCCGGTGGTCAAAATGTGAATAAAGTGGAAACAAAAGTGCAGTTGTTTCACAAACCAACCGGAATTCAAATTCAGTGTTCAGAAACGCGTTCGCAACAAGACAATCGACAACGAGCGATGCAAATGTTACGTTCGCAATTGTATGAAATTGAACTCAAAAAACAAATGGCTCAGCGTGCCGACATCGAAGCCGGAAAAATGAAAATTGAATGGGGTTCGCAAATCAGAAATTATGTGATGCATCCGTATAAATTGGTAAAAGACGTTCGTTCCGGACACGAATCCAGCGACGTGGAAGGCGTGATGAATGGCAATATAGATGCCTTTTTGAAAGCTTACTTAATGATGATGGGACAAAAAGAAGAATAAGTAATTTAGATACTATTATAGTTGAATAACTTGTCTTTTTAGATGGGTTATTTTTTTTACAACGTAATATCTTTTGTGAAATTTATAATCAAACACACTTAAATTTGGTTTTTATTACTTTAAAACCTTATTTTTAGAAAAATATTTACTTTCGATATGAAAACACATACTTTACAAGAAATTAATGCTGTTGTAAACGGAATAATTGTGGGAAATACTTCGCACTCAATTGAAGCTCCCGAGCAAATTGAACGAGCCAACGAAAACCACATTACGTTTATTGGTAATAAAAAATATGAAAAATTTTGGGCCGATTCAAAGGCTTCCATTGCAGTAGTAAATGAAGATATTTCAATTGAACCCGGCGACAATAAAGCGTTCATCAAAGTAAAAAATGCCGAATTAGCGATGTCGCAAGTGTTGGAATTTTTTGCTCCACCTCCACCCCATTTTGAATTTGATATCCATCCCACAGCAGTGGTTCACAGCTCAGCAAAAATTGGTGAAGGAACACGAATTGGTGCTCATACCTATATCGGTAAAGATGTTGTCATCGGAAAAAATACAACCATTTATTCTAATGTTTCCATTTTAGACGAATGTACGATTGGAAATGAAACCGTAATTTGGAACGGAGCTGTTGTTCGTGAACGTTGTCACGTGGGTTCACATTGCATCCTTCACCCTAACTCTACCATTGGTGCGGATGGATTTGGTTTCCGACCTTGTCCGGAAAGAGGTTTGGTAAAAGTCCCTCAAATCGGAAACGTAATCTTAGGAAATTGGGTAGAAATCGGTGCCAATTCCTGTGTCGATCGTGCCAAATTCAGCTCCACCATTTTGGGCGATGGTTGCAAAATTGATAATTTAGTTCAAATCGGACATAACTCTATTCTTGGTCGTTTTTGCATTATGGCCGGAAACAGCGGTTTAGCCGGTTCTGTCACGTTGGGAGATGGCGTAATCATTGGCGGAAGTGCTTCTATCAAAGACCACGTAACCATTGGTTCGGGTGCTATTGTGGGTGCTGGTTCTGGTGTTACTGCCGATATTCCTGCCGGAGTAACCATGCTGGGTTATCCTGCGGTGGAAGCTCGTACTGCCTTAAAACAATGGGCTGTTTTAAAAAGATTGGCTAAAAATTAAACCATTCAGCTCTTTAAATCTCAAACGTTTTCGTAATTTCGCACACAACAAAATTTACATTCTTTATGGACATTAACTTCAATAAAAACGAAGATCACAATAAACTCATATTAGCCGAATTAAAAAGACGTTTTGCCATTATCAAATTAGGCGGTGGCGAAAAAAGAATTGCCAAACTACACGCTGAAGGCAAAATGACTGCTCGTGAACGCATCGATTATTTATTGGATGAGAAAGCCAAAAGCATTGAAATCGGTGGATTTGTCGGTGATGGAATGTACGCCGAACACGGTGGTTGTCCGTCCGGAGGTGTGGTTGTAAAAATTGGTTACATCAAAGGAAAACAATGTATTGTGGTGGCTAATGATGCGACTGTAAAAGCCGGAGCTTGGTTTCCTATCACCGGAAAAAAGAATTTACGTGCTCAGGAAATTGCCATCGAAAATCGTTTACCAATTATTTATTTAGTAGATAGTGCGGGTGTTTACCTTCCGATGCAAGACGAAATTTTCCCCGATAAAGAACATTTCGGACGCATTTTTAGAAACAATGCCATTATGAGCAGTATGGGAATTACCCAAATTGCTGCCGTGATGGGAAGTTGCGTTGCCGGTGGTGCCTATTTGCCTATCATGAGTGACGAAGCCATGATTGTCGATAAAACCGGAAGCATCTTTTTAGCCGGAAGTTATTTAGTAAAAGCCGCCATTGGCGAAAACATTGATAATGAAACCTTAGGCGGAGCCACAACACACTGCGAAATTTCAGGTGTCACCGATTATAAAGCCAAAGATGACAAAGATGCGTTAGACAGAATTAAAAGCATTGTTAGCAAAATTGGCGATTATGACAAAGCCGGTTTCAATCGCGTAAAAGCGGAAAAACCTGCGTTAAAAGAAAGTGATATTTACGGAATTGTTCCGAAATCAAGATCCGATCAATACGATATGATGGAAGTTATCAAACGTTTGGTCGATAATTCAGAAATGGATATGTATAAAGACGGTTACGGTCAATCTATCATCACCTGTTATGCACGAATTGACGGTTGGGCGGTTGGAATTGTAGCCAATCAACGCACAGTTTCCAAAACAAAAAAAGGCGAAATTCAGTTTGGCGGTGTGATTTATTCCGATTCGGCGGACAAAGCGACTCGTTTTATTGCGAATTGTAATCAAAAGAAAATTCCGTTGGTTTTCCTTCAAGATGTAACCGGATTTATGGTGGGAAGCAAATCAGAACATGGCGGAATCATTAAAGACGGTGCCAAAATGGTGAATGCGGTTTCCAATTCGGTTGTGCCGAAATTCACGGTTGTCATCGGAAATTCCTACGGAGCAGGAAATTACGCGATGTGTGGAAAAGCATACGACCCACGTTTAATTTTTGCTTGGCCAAGTGCCGAATTAGCCGTGATGGGTGGAACGCAAGCCGCAAAAGTATTAGCTCAAATTGAAGCTTCCTCCCTAAAAGCCAAAGGCGAAGTAGTGGACGAAGCCAAAGAAAAAGAATTATTCGATAAAATTAAAGCCCGTTACGACGAGCAAGTTTCCCCCTACTACGCCGCTTCTCGTTTATGGACGGATGCCATCATCGACCCGCTCGAAACCCGAACGTGGATTTCAATGGGAATTGAAGCTGCGAACCACGCTCCGATTGAAAAGAAATTTAATTTGGGAGTGATTCAAGTATAAATTGGCTTAGTTTTTGAATTAAAAAATGAAAATCAATTGCAATGAAAAAAATTCTCTTTTTGCTGATTACTTTCATTTCAGCTTCAGTTGCTGCTCAAAACGAAGACCATATAGGGACTTATGAATATTATAGTAAAGATGTAAAAGGGGATGTGATTAAGTATGAATTAAAATTAAACACTGATCAAACGTTTACTTTTCACTTTTACCGAAACATCATTTGTTCGGTTTGCAAAGAAGAAAACAGTTACGGTAAAGGAAATTGGAAAATTGAAAATAAAATTCTTCATTTTTCAACCAATGAGGATGATTTGGATACAAAAAACACGTTAAACTTTGCAGGAACAACAGCCCGTTTAATCAAAAAATCACCAAGAGACTTAACAGACAAAATTGTGCCTACCGCTCTTCAATTCTATAAATCCAACATTTTTTGGATTGAAAACTTAAAAATTTCAAAGAAGGAATAAAACCCAAAACCATCCAAATTCCGATTTCCTTTTATAGCTTTGCAGCGATGAAAAACCATTCGCATTTTATCGCTTTCAAACAAAACATTTCAGGTATTCATTTACCTCAAAAATTCACTTTTCCGTTTTACTACGAACCTCATCAATTGAGTAAAATAGCGGCTTCCGAATTGCAAGACTATCTGCAAACCCAAACCGATTGGGAACACAATTTCGGTCTCCAAGAAGGACAAAAAGGCTTAGTAATCGGAAAAATGTTTGGCGTTTTAGTCGTGCAAAATCAAGCAGGTGAAATCGGTTATTTAGCCGCATTCTCCGGAAAATTAGCCGATAGCAACGAACACCAACACTTTGTTCCGCCGGTTTTTGATATGTTGAAACAAGACGGTTTCTTTAAACAAGAAGAAAAAATCCTAAACGAATACAACCGCAAAATTGAAGCGTTAGAAAACGAAACAAACTTCATTTCGTGTCAAAATGAGCTCGCTTCTACCCTTTTGAATGCCGAAAAAGACAAAACCGAAAAGAAAGAACTTAGCAAACAAAACAAAATCATTCGTGATGAAATTCGGATGAAAGCTGAAAATGAATTAGACTTTGAATCCTATAAAAGCACACAAAAAAGGTTGAGCAAAGAAAGTCAGTTAGAAAGCATTCAGCTCAAACAAATGAATCATTTTTGGAAGGAAGAAATTGCGAAAGCTCAACAAAAAGTGGATGATTTTCAATCCAAAATCAATCAATTAAAAGAAGAACGTAAAGCGAAATCGGCGGCGTTGCAACAAAAATTGTTTCAGCAGTATTCCTTTTTAAATCAAAATGGAGAAACCAAAAGTTTAGGAGCCATTTTTGAAGATAATCCTCCGGCAAGTGCGGGTGAATGTGCCGCTCCCAAATTGTTGCAGTATGCGTTTACACATCAACTCAAACCCATTGCGTTGGCAGAATTCTGGTGGGGACAATCGCCCAAATCCGAAATCCGCAAACACGGTCATTTCTATCCCGCTTGCACCGGAAAATGCAAACCCATTTTGGCTCACATGTTGCACGGAATGGCATTAGACGACAATCCGCTCTTGCAAAATCCGGCAGAAAACAAAGAATTAACCTTTTTATACGACGACGAGTATTTGTCGGTTGTGCATAAACCGGCGGAGTTTCTATCCGTTCCCGGAAAATCGATACAGGATTCGGTGTATAGTCGCTACAAAGAAAAATTTCCCGAAGCAACAGGTCCGTTGATTGTGCATCGCTTGGATATGTCCACTTCCGGCATTTTGGTTATGGCAAAAAGCACTGAAATCTATTTGAATTTGCAAGCGCAGTTCATGAAACGAACGGTGCAAAAACGCTACGTTGCCTTACTTTCCGGAAAAATTGAGCAAGACAGTGGCGAAATCAATTTACCGTTGCGAGTCGATTTAGACAACCGCCCCAATCAGTTGGTGTGTTACCAACACGGCAAACCCGCTAAAACGCAATGGAAAGTCATCGAACGACGAGCAAACACCACGTTGGTACACTTTCACCCCATCACGGGACGCACGCACCAGTTGCGGGTGCACGCCGCCCATCCCGAAGGTTTAAATACCCCCATTGTGGGCGACGATTTATACGGCACCAAAGCCGACCGCTTGTATTTGCATGCCGAAGCTATACGGTTTTGGCATCCGGTTTTGGGGAAGGAATTGGAGGTTGTGGATAGAGTTGCGTTTTGATTGGATGGATTGTAAACTGTTGAGCATACTATTTATTGAGTCATCAATCTGTCACCATTGATGCTTTATCTATGCTTTATCCATACTTTATCTATGCTTTATCTATACAGTTGACGGTTGTTGGTTGTTGGTTGTCGGTTGTTTGGTGGAGTTTTGGGAAGCTGTTTTAATGTTTTTTTTGGAGAAAAGTAGTATTTTTAGGGTTTTGATTTTAGTTTTTTTTATGGCAAAAATAATTGTACTGCCCTCCTATCTTGATGCTTTGGTGGCTTTGGATGTGGAGATTGCGGATTTGAATGAGCAAAAAATTAGGTTGTTGTTTGAGCTGTTAGGTATAGAGCTAACGGATGCTGATTGGGAAAAAATGTTAGTGTGGGAGCTTATCATGATAACTGTATTGGACAAGCAAATGGCGGTGCAACTAAACAAGTTGAGTGCTTATGTGCCGCGGTTGAAGTTTGTGGTGCGGACAGACTGTATTCTTTTTACTTTATTGCAAGGAGATAAAAAGCGGCGGGTTTGGAAAGAACGGTAGATTACCGATTTTTACATAAAAATTTCCTGATTTGACAACGCTAGATTTGAGAAATTGAGTATTTTTGTTTAGTACTTTGTCTAAACCTACTTTATGTGATTTGCTTCGCCTGTTCACTATCGTTCGGGTCTCCTATCGTCGAAATGACACAGGACTGGCGAGATGGTTTATGTGATTTGCTTTGCCTGTTCACTATCGTTCGGGTCTGCTATTGTCGAAATGACACACATTTCGGATGACAAAATTGGGGAGCGTTGACGGTTGTTTGCAAGGCTGAATACTGAGAATGTTGATTGGTAATTTGCCACGGATTGGACGGATAGGCAATTGATAATTGACAATTGATAATTGACAATTGATGATTGACAGATAATTGACAATTGATAATTTATAACCGATAGCAGGTGAATGACAAAAAAGCTACTCCGGAGAGTAGCCTTTTCTAACTAACAAGTGTTTGTATGGCG
>NZ_QLSV01000006.1 GCF_003268815.1 Flavobacterium lacus
ACAAATCATTCTCCGATATTCTTCAGAAAATAAATGTCTAGTTTGTGTTGTAAATAGTTTTTGATTTGATTTCATAAGTTACACTTTTGTGTAAACCTATTTTAGGACAAGACAAACAGTCAGATTCATCTTTATATAATATATGAAAACACACTTTAACAATGAGGAAAGTGTATAAACAAAAAAAGCCTGACATTTCTGTCAAGCTTTTTGCTCCCCCTCTTGGGCTCGAACCAAGGACCCTCTGATTAACAGTCAGATGCTCTAACCAACTGAGCTAAGGAGGAATAACCTTATAGGTTACTATATTTTCAACATTTTAATTTTAGAACTTAAACTTCTTAGCTCGAACCAATCCCGATAGTTATCGGGACTCAGATTAACAGTCAGATGCTCTAACCAACTGAGCTAAGGAGGAATAACCTTATAGGTTACTATATTTTCAACATTTTAATTTTAGAACTTAAACTTCTTAGCTCGAACCAATCCCGATAGTTATCGGGACTCAGATTAACAGTCAGATGCTCTAACCAACTGAGCTAAGGAGGAATAACCTTATAGGTTACTATATTTTCAACATTTTAATTTTAGAACTTAAACTTCTTAGCTCGAACCAATCCCGATAGCTATCGGGACTCAGATTAACAGTCAAATGCTCTAACCAACTGAGCTAAGGAGGAAGGTATATAACCTTTTTTGCGAGTGCAAATATAAAGCGAAAAATGATTTATCCAAACAAAATGTACACTTTTTTACACTTTTATTTTATTATTTTCCGGTGACCAAATGCCAGATGTCGTTACCAAACACTAATGCCATCAATGTCAGCAAAATAACAACACCAATCGTTTGAGCCACTTCTAATGTTTTTTCGGTTGGTTTTTTACGGGTAACCATTTCAATCAGAATAAAGACAGCATGACCACCATCTAATCCCGGAATCGGTAACACATTTAAAAAAGCCAACCAAACTGAAAACATCGCTGTAAACGACCAGAAAAATGTCCAATCCCACGTTGGTTTAAAGATTTTAAACATTCGCAACGGACCACTGACTTGTTTGTAGGCCTCGGTTTTGGTATTAAAAATAACTTTAAATTGTTTAATTTGTCCGGTTAAAGTTGTAATCGTTTTATTAAAACCCGCCGGAATAGATTGTGCAAACGAAACTTCTTTGGTTACATACGCATTTTCTAACGTGGTAAAACGATTCAAGAAGCCAAGTTTTCCTTCTTCCGTTGTTTTAGTTTTAAGAACGAGTGTTTCGTTTCCTCTGATGACTTTTAGATTAACCGAATCGTTTTTATGTAGAGCGATAACCGTATTGTACTCATCAAAATAAGCAACATTTTTGTCATTCACACCGATAATTTTATCACCTTTTTTCAATCCGGCAAGATCGGCTTGCATTCCGGGAACTATCGAATCAACTACCGTTTCTTCACGAGCAGACAGAAAGTTCTTTCCTGCTCTTTTAATTACGTCACGTTTGCCTTCGTCAGACAAATCAAACGTTACTTCTTTTCCATCTCTAAGCACCGTAATATCATCACCAAATAAGATTTCCAAAGGTAATTGCTCAAATTTGGCTTGTGATTTTCCATCCACTTTTAAAATTTGATCCCCGTTTTTTAATCCTAAAATTGTTCCAACCGAGTCGACTGCAATACCGTGTGTGATTTTTGAATTATCAATGAAATTATCTCCGTGATTGATGAACAGACAGGCATAAATTATCCAAGCTAAAAAGAAATTTACGATTACACCACCCATGATGATGATTAAACGTTGCCAGGCCGGTTTGCTGCGGTATTCCCATGGTTGAGGTTCTTGTTTCAATTGTTCCTTGTCCATGCTTTCGTCAATCATTCCGGCAATTTTTACATAACCGCCCATTGGAAGCCATCCAATTCCGTATTCGGTTTCACCGATTTTTTTCTTTACCAACGAAAACCAAGGGTTAAAGAAAAGATAGAATTTTTCAATTTTTGTTTTAAAGTATTTTGCCGGTAAAAAATGTCCTAGTTCGTGCAATATTACCAAAAAAGAAAGACACAAAATTAATTGTGCTATTTGAATTAATGTTTCCATTGATGTGTTTTAAATTTCAAAATCGAGCACAAAAGTAAGGTTTTCACTTTACAATTGAATTGATTTTGTTGAAAGGCATTAGTTTTTTATCAATTTTTTATGAAAAGTCCCTTCGGAAGTAGTAATTGCAAGATAATAAACACCGTTAGATAATGACGATACATTCAACAACGGATTTGTAGTTTCCAAAACAAGTTGCCCTAGGTTAGAATACACTTGAATGTTTTCAAGATTGATGTTTTGAGGATAGTCCACTTTCAAAACTGCCTTCGTTGGATTTGGAAGAAGTTGAATTACATTGGCCACATCAATCGCATTTAAACCCAACGTAGCACTATTATTTCTTGCTATGATATGTCTATTGGGGTCAACATCAACATCCGTCACGATAAATGGAACATTAACGATAAATTGTTGACCATTTGTCGTGTGTTCCAACACCACATCTAACACCTGATTTCCTGATCCATAAAGTCGAATTTCAACAGGCATTTCAAAAAAACTCACACTGGAATGCGATTGACTTTGATTTATCCTAACAGAAGCTTGACCATTGCCGATATTACTTGCCGTGACAGTATAAGTTGGATGTCCTTGCCCGTATACCCAATCTTCAAAAAACTCCGTTAAATCCATTCCGGAAGTGGCTTCCAAGTGCATCTGTAGATCGTCTGTCACCGCATAACCAAACGCTAACAACGGATCGGCTAAGAAGTTTCTTAACCCTTGATAGAAATTTTCATCACCAATTTTCCAACGCAACATGTGCGACACCATGGCTCCTTTTTGATAACTCAAACGGTTGTTGAAAATTCGGTTAACACTTGTTGCTTCCGTGGCCGTTAAGTAAACTGCACCATTGTTAGAGGAAGTGATGTTGTTAATTAAACTGTTTTTCCAATTGACAAAACTGATTGGGCCATCAAAATTTTCGACAACTAATCCGGATAAATAGGTGGCTAAGCCTTCGTTTAACCAAATGTCTTTCCAAGTTCCGCACGTTACTTTATTGCCAAACCATTGGTGAGCCAACTCGTGGGCAATCAAACTTCGTCCAAAACTCCCCATAAAAGATACGGTAGTGTGTTCCATTCCGCCACCCATATTGGTTTGGGCATGGCCATATTTTTCATTGGCATAAGGATAGGGTTCAAACAATTCTTCAAATAAATCCATAATGGGAATTGTAACGGCTAAACTATTTTGTGCCGAAGTTAAATTCTCAGGATAAACATAATTCACAATTGGAAATTCATTGGGTGCCGTTCCTGCTTGTTGCGTAAAAACAGTGTAATTGGTCACTGCAATGGCTATCAAATAGGCCGGAATAAGGTAGTTGTGTTGAAAATGTGTAGTTTTTGTTCCATTCGCATTGTTAACCACACTTTGTTGTACACCATTGGCAACACTCACATACTGTGACGGGGCTGTAATAAATATATCAATGTTGTCAATTTTGTCGTTCAAATCTTGCTTGCAAGGCCACCAATCTCTTGCTGCAAAGGGCTGCGATAATGTCCACAAAACGGGAACACCGCCATGCGTACCAATTGAAAATCCTTGTTCAGTGGTGTTTGGTGCACCTGCATAACTAACAGAAATCGAATTAGTTGTTCCCGACAGAATAGTATTTTGGAAATCAATAATTAACTCTTTAGTTGCGGAATTATGTTCAAAATCTAACGATTGTCCGTTCATCATGACTGAACCTACTGTGATTCTGTTATTGAAATATGGATTGTTTGTATTGGTAATTCTCCCTAAATCAAACGTAATCGAATTCATGTTTTCCAACGCAACAAAATCGGTTGTCACATTTCCGCTGATAAAATAAACAGCAGGATTTACTTCAAATTCCAAACGATGGTAAATCACATCATAATTGGCGGTGTTTGGATTGGCTTGAATATCGAAAAGAGAGGATGAGGATTTTAATTCCGCTTCAGCAATTTCATTAATTTCGCTCAAATACTCTTGTGCAGTAATCGAAAAACTTGCAAAAAGCAAGAGATATAGTAGTATTTTATTCATTTTATTTAAAAATTGATTGCCAAATGTAGAAAATTGTATTGATTTATCATATTTCTTTCCGTTTTTTAGCATTTGTTTAAACGTATTTCATTTTTAAAATCCGTTCTTTTCGTTCCAAAACATTTATGTACATTTGCTTTCGCAAAAAAAACAATTAGTATGTTACAATTAGCTGTTATTCGTGAGAATAAGGAAAAAGTGATTAAAGCGTTGGCTAAAAGAAATTTAGACGCTAACAATTTAGTTGAAACGGTTTTAGATCTAGATGAAAAAAGAAGAGCTACGCAGGTAGAATTAGACAATATTTTGGCCGAATCCAATCTTCTTTCGAAAGAAATTGGCGAAATGATGAAATCGGGCGAAAAAGCAAAAGCTGAAATCGTCAAGAAAAAAACAGCTCAATTAAAAGAGAAAAGTAAAGATTTATCGGAAAAATTGGAAGGATATACCACCGCTCTTTCCGAAGAATTATATAAAATTCCAAACACGCCGGCGGACATCGTTCCCGAAGGAAAAACACCTGACGATAACGTAACGGTTCATCAAGAAGGAGCTATTCCGGTTTTGCACGAAGGTGCTTTGCCGCATTGGGATTTGGTCAAAAAATATGATATCATCGACTTTGAATTAGGTGTAAAAATCACGGGAGCAGGTTTTCCGGTTTACAAAGGAAAAGGAGCTAGACTTCAACGTGCGTTAATTGCTTATTTTTTAGATAAAAACACAGCAGCCGGTTACCAAGAATACCAAGTTCCACATTTGGTAAACGAAGCATCGGGTTTTGGAACAGGTCAGTTGCCTGATAAAGAAGGACAAATGTACCATGCAGGGGTTGATGATTTATATTTAATTCCAACTGCCGAAGTTCCGGTTACCAATTTGTTTCGCGATGTGATTTTGAACGAAAATGAATTGCCGATTTTGTGTACGGCATACACCCCTTGTTTCCGTAGAGAAGCGGGTTCGTATGGTGCTCACGTGCGTGGATTAAACCGTTTGCATCAATTTGACAAAGTTGAAATCGTACGCATTGAGCATCCGGACAATTCGTATGCCGCTTTGGATGGAATGGTAGAACATGTGAAAACCTTATTGCAAGAATTGAAATTGCCGTATCGAATTTTGCGTTTGTGTGGCGGTGATATGGGTTTTACTTCTTCGTTAACGTATGATTTTGAAGTGTTTTCAACCGCTCAAGACCGTTGGTTGGAAATTAGTTCGGTATCTAATTTTGAAACCTTTCAAGCCAATCGTTTGAAGTTGCGTTTTAGAGATAAAGACGGAAAAAACCAATTGGCACACACGTTAAACGGAAGTTCATTGGCTTTGCCAAGAGTATTGGCCGGAATCATAGAGAATTATCAAACTCCGGAAGGAATTGTGATTCCTGAAGTATTGCGTCCGTACACCGGATTTGACCTAATCAACTAAAAAAGTTAATCTTTATACAATCAATGTACTAATTGGCCAAAAAAAGCTATTTTAGTACATTGTTTTTTAAACGCTATGCACAAATTTATTATTCTACTCTTTTTGGTTTACTCGTCAATTGTTTCCTCACAAAATGAACAGTTGGCTCAACATTACTATGAGCGTGGTGAATTTGAAAAAGCATTGTTGAGTTACCAAGATTTATTGAAAAGTCAAGTTTCAAACGGCGTTTATTTTCTTCGTGTGATTGATTGTTATCAACAACTGCTTCAGTTTGATAAGGCAGAAACAGCACTTCAGGAACGATTGACCAAATTTAAAATGGCCAATTTGTATGTGGAATTGGGATACAATTATCAGTTGCAAAAGAATCAAGAAAAAGCCGATTTAAATTATAACACAGCGATTGAAAAAATAAGCGAAAACACTTCTAATGTGTATGGAATAGCCTCTTCTTTTGAAAAGAAAGTATTGTTAGAGTATGCCTTGAAAGCGTATCAAAAAGCCATTTCGTTGGATCCAAGATACAAATTTAATTATCAAATGGCTCAGCTTTACGGGCAAATGGGCAAACAAGATTTGATGATTGAGAAGTATTTGGAAGAAATGTATGAAAATCCGCAAAACAGTGTCATGGTTCAAAATCAATTGACCCGATTTATGAACGATGAAGCGGGAGATTCTTTTAATGAAACCCTTCGAAAAGCTTTGTTGGTCAGAGTTCAAAAAAACCAAGATTTGTTTTGGAATCAAATGTTAAGCTGGTTTTTCGTACAACAAAAAGAGTACGGAAAAGCCTTCATTCAAGAAAAAGCTATTTACAAAAGAGAACCGGATTCTTTTTCTAACATTGTCAATTTAGCTGAGTTAGCTATTGAAGAGAATGAAGATGAAATTGCTAGTGAAATCCTGACTTTTATATTACAAAACACCCAAGATTTAGATTTGCAGATTTTTGCCCAAGAGTATTTAATGCGAATTAAAATTGAGAAAGCCAAAAAAGCGGACTATTCTAAAATTGAATCAGAGATAGAACTTTTATTGAAACAATACGGCGTTAGTCCGTATTCATTGGATTTGCAGCGTTTACAAGCAGAATTTTTAGCGTTCTATCAAAACAATCCCGAAAAAGGAAAGTTAGTTTTGGAAAAAGCGATGCAGTTGCCGTTGAATAAATTTCAATTAGCTGAAGCTAAAATGGAATTGGCGGATATTTTGTTGTACGAAGAAAAATTCAATCAAGCCTTATTGTATTATTCACAAATTGAAGAAGATTTAAAGAACGACGTATTGGGTCACGAAGCCAGTTTGAAAGCCGCCAAAACCAGTTATTTTAAAGCTGATTTTGATTGGGCGTTAACGCAACTGAAAGTTTTAAAATCGGCTTCCACGCAACTTATTGCTAATGATGCGTTGGAATTATTTCTACTAATCAACGACAACACCGTAGCCGATTCGACACGAACCGCTTTAAAGAAATTTTCCAAAGGTGATTTTTACCTATATCAAAACAAAAACCAAGAAGCGTTAACACAATTTCAACAAATTTTAAAAGACCATAAAGGGGAAGAAATTGAAGATGAAACGATTCTGCGAATGGGGCAAACCTATCAAGAATTAAACGATTATAACAACGCTTTGTCGTTTTACCAACAAATCATAGACAATCATCCGGAAAGCATTTACCGCGATGAAGCTTTGTTTTTCTCTGCCGAAATCTATAACAAACACCTCAATCAACCCGAAAAAGCAAAACCACTATACGAAGCCGTTCTATTTAATCACCAGGACAGCATTCATTTTGTGGAAGCTCGAAAGAATTTCAGGCAGCTTCGTGGTGATTCAAATTTATAATATAAAGTTTCTTCAGCCGTCATCTTTCGTATGAATAATAGCTGAAGATTTTCTTAAAAATAATCTATGATTTTATACAACGTAACCATCAACATCGAACAAAGCGTCCACGACCAATGGCTTCATTGGATGCAATCTAAACACATTCAAGACGTTTTAGCCACTGGAAAATTCACTTCTGCCCGAATGGTAAAAGTATTAGTGGAAGAAGAAGGCAGTACGACCTATTCTATTCAATATACCGCAGAAAACAAAGAAAAATTAGACCGCTATTACCTCGAAGATGCTCCGCGATTACGTCAAGAAGGACTCGCTCTTTTTGCGGATAAGATGCTCGCCTTTCGCACAGAATTGCAAGTGATCAGCGAACATTTCCCAACATCTACCTTACAGTAACCTCAGAACCTTAGTACCTTAGTACCTTAGAACCTTAGCTTAAAATGGAAAAAGTAAAAGCAAAAAAACACCTCGGACAACATTTTCTCAACGATGAAAACATCGCTCAAAAAATAGCTGATTCACTTTCCCTCGACGGGTATCAAAACATTTTGGAAATTGGCCCGGGAATGGGAGTACTCACCAAATATTTGCTTGAAAAACCGATTACTACGTATGTGATTGAGATTGATACCGAATCGGTGACGTATTTGCAAAACCATTACCCAAAATTAGACGGAAAAATCATTTCAAAAGATTTTTTAAAATACAATCTATCCGAAGTTTTAGGAACTGAACCCTTTGCTATTATTGGAAATTTTCCCTACAACATTTCTACCCAAATAGTTTTTAAAACGTTAGAACTAAGAAACCAAATTCCTGAATTTTCCGGCATGTTTCAAAAAGAAGTTGCTGAACGTATTTGTGAAAAAAAAGGAACAAAAGCCTACGGAATTCTGTCCGTTTTAACCCAAGCATTTTATGAGGCAGAATATCTTTTTACGGTTTCTGAGCATGTTTTTATTCCGCCTCCAAAAGTGAAATCGGGTGTTTTGCGTTTAAAACGAAAAGAAAACTATCATTTGCCTTGTGACGAAAAATTATTTTTTACGGTGGTAAAAACTGCTTTTAACCAACGTAGAAAAACACTTCGTAACAGTTTAAAAACATACCAACTGTCTGATAATTTAAAAGAAGATAGTATCTTTGACCTCAGACCGGAGCAACTTTCGGTTGAACAATTTATTGATCTCACGCAAAAAATAGCCGCCGATGGAGTTTAAAATCAGCAGAGAATTTCTCAGTCAAATTGAGCAATTAATTAAGGAAAATAAGGAGCAGGAACTACACGACTTGCTGCACGAAATCCACTATGCTGATATTGCCGAAATCATGGAAGAACTCGATGATTACGGAGCTATTTATATTTTTAATACGTTAGATTCTGAAAAAACATCCGAAATTCTTCTCGAATTAGACGAAGAAGTCCGTGTAAAAATCCTTCGTAAACTTACGCCAAAAGAAATTGCCGAGGAGTTAGACGAACTTTCAACTGATGATGCTGCCGACATTATTGCCGAACTTCCACAAGAGCGAAAAGAACAAGTAATTTCAGAGCTGGAAGATGTTGAACACGCCAAAGACATTGTCGATTTGTTGCGTTACGACGAAGATTCCGCCGGAGGTTTAATGGGAAAAGAGCTCGTGAAAGTGAACGAAAATTGGAATGTACTCACGTGTGTGAAAGAAATGCGAATTCAAGCCGAAAACGTTTCTCGAGTTCATTCGATTTACGTTGTAGATGACGAAAATCGTCTCAAAGGCAGATTATCGCTTAAAGATTTATTAACCACATCAACTAAAACGCCCATTAGCGAGGTTTATATTCCAAAAGTAGATTCTGTAAAAGTCGATACCAAAGACGTTGAAGTGGCCCGAATCATGCAAAAATATGACTTAGAAGCCATTCCGGTTGTAGATGAATTAGGACGATTGGTAGGCCGAATTACCATTGACGATATCATCGACGTGATCAAAGAAGAAGCCGACAAAGATTACCAATTGGCTGCCGGTATCTCGCAAGATGTTGAGGCGGATGATAGCATTCTAGAACTTACCAAAGCTCGACTTCCTTGGCTCGTTTTGGCACTTTTAGGCGGATTCATCGCCGTAAAAGTATCCGGACAATTTGAAGGAGCCATGGAGGAATATGGTGTTTTGTTCTTTTTTACACCACTTATCGCCGCAATGGCCGGGAATGTGGGTGTTCAATCCTCTGCGATTATCGTGCAAGGTTTAGCTAACAACACGTTGGGCGGAACCATTTGGCAACGCCTTTATAAAGAAATGCGGTTGAGTCTTTTCAACGGTCTCATTCTCTCCGTCATTCTTCTTCTCGGGAGTCATTTTTTACTCGGAGTAGAATACATTATCGGCATCACTGTCGCCATCGCACTCATTTCCGTAATCGTAATCGCATCCCTCATCGGAACATTTGTGCCCATCACATTAAACAAATACGGCATCGATCCCGCACTTGCCACCGGACCGTTTATTACCACCAGCAACGACATTTTCGGAATTTTAATCTATTTTTCCATTGCAAAAGCCATCTTGGGTTTTTAAAAAGGGAAAAAACATGAACACAGATTAAAGAAATTTAAAAAATCTGAAAAAACAATCTGATTTTAGCAGATTAAAATTTGTATTTTTAGGGTGCCAAAACCTGCTATCCGCCGCCATCTTTTTCAGTCAGGCTTGTTTTTGTAAGCTCAAAATCCCGATAGCTATCGGGACCTTTGGTCGCTTTTTTTGAGCAACAAAAACTAAGCCCGCCTTTCAAAAGGATTCCTGCCTGCCGGCGGGCAAGGTCCGCTACTATCAGGGGCACAAACCGTAAATCAATCCATAAACCATGAACATTCATATCATCGGAGGAGGTAACTTAGGGGTTGCCATTGCAGTAGGATTAGCCAATTATTCCAAAGGAAATCACATCACGATTACCCGAAGAAATACAGCTCAAATTCAGCATTTATCTCAAAACGGAATCATCGTTTCTTCCAACAACATTGAAAACATCGATCAAGCCGATTTGATTATACTTACTATCAAACCCTATCAAATCGACACGGTTTTAAACGAAATTCTACCTCATATTTCCAACAAAATTATCGCTTCTGCAGTCAGTGGCGTTTCGTTGGAAACCTTACAACAAAAAGCAATAGGAGCACATCCTATCGTTCGAATCATGCCCAATATTGCGGCACAATTTGCCGAAAGTGCCACTTGTATTTCGTTTTCAGAACAAAACAAAGAAGCGGGTGAACACGTTGTTTCCCTATTTAACTACCTTGGCACCGCTATCGTCATTGAAGAAAAATTGATGGATGCTGCCACGGTTCTTGGTGCGTGCGGAACTGCGTATGCGTTGCGATACATCCGTGCTTCCATGCAAGCCGGTATTGAAATCGGTTTTGATGCTCAAACGGCTTTAGCCATCGCTTCCCAAACTGCCAAAGGTGCAGCCAAAATGGCTTTGGAAGAAAAAATTCATCCTGAACAATTAATTGACCGAGTTACTACGCCACAAGGGTGCACCATTGTTGGCTTAAATGAAATGGAACATCGCGGGTTTAGTTCGGCGTTGATTCGGGGGATCAAAACGTCGTTGCAGAAGATTAAGGAGTAAAATTTAAATCTTAGTATAATCACATTCATCCGGAACAGTAAAATAACGATCAATTTTAACCGCATTTTCCAATTGCATTTTAAAGGTAATCTCCCCTTTATAATTTTCATGATAAATAATGAAGGGTTTACCATTTGGAATGTTTCGCTCTTTTTTCCATTCTTCATAACAAGTAGGTTCGATAAAAAAAGGGGAAAAGTCAGGGCTATTCTTATCAACGATATAATGAATGGAAACAATTTTTTTCCTTTTTTGGTATTTTAAACCGCGATTGGTTTTTATGGTATAATGATAGTAGGATGTATTGTTAACCAAAGTATCACTCAAATTGATAAATTCATAATTATCCACTTGAAATTTATAAGGGTTTGATGATCTTCGAACACTTTCACATTCATTGTTGATGGTTTCAGCTTTAGAAAACAGATTTTTATCAACTGATGAATTGACGAATAAACCTTCTTTGTCGCTAAAAAACAGATTATAATTCTTTCCTCCATCTTCGTTTATAAACAAAATAAAATTGTTCTCCTTAGCATTAACTATGTAAAACCGAGTTGAATCTTTTTTGATTTTTTGATTTTTAATTTTGTGTGTATTGATTTTTATTTCAAACTCCAAAGCATAATCCAGATGATATTTCTTTTGAGCAAACCCCATTTGACTCAGAGCAATTAAGAAACAAACTAAAAAGTTTTTCATGACTTTGTTTGGATTAGAATTTAAATTCAAAAAGATTACCTTATTTTTGATTATAAATTTATAAAAAATTGAACACAAAAAATATAAAAATCCTTCACCTCGATTCCAATCATCCGCTTTTGTGGGAGCAATTGGAAAAGTTAGGTTTTGAAAATCACCAAGATTATACTTCTTCCAAAGAAGAAATTGAAGCCAAAATTTACGATTATCAAGGCATCGTGATTCGTAGCCGCTTTAAAATTAATCAAACTTTTTTAGATAAAGCTACCAATTTGCAATTTATTGCTAGAGTAGGAGCGGGCTTGGAAAGTATTGACTGTGAATACGCTATTTCAAAAAATATCCATCTTATTGCCGCTCCCGAGGGCAACAGTAATGCGGTGGGCGAACACGCAGTGGGAATGTTGCTTTCGCTCATGAATAAGTTGAACCAAGCCAATCAATCCGTAAAAAACGGAAACTGGCTTCGCGAAGGGCATCGTGGTCATGAATTGGAAGGAAAAACCGTCGGCATCATCGGTTATGGAAACATGGGAAAATCATTCGCTAAAAAGTTGAAAGGATTTGATGTAAAAGTGCTTTGTTGTGATATTCTTCCCAACGTTGGTGACCAAAACGCCAAACAAGTTACGCTTGAAGAACTGCAACAAAAAACAGACGTGCTGTCGCTTCATATTCCTTGGACACCCGAAACGGATAAAATGGTGAATGAACAATTTATCAATGCATTTGTCAAACCGTTTTGGTTTATTAATACAGCCAGAGGAAAATCGGTTATAACAGCTGATTTGGTTAAAGCCCTTCAATCCGGAAAAATTTTAGGAGCGGGGTTAGATGTGCTGGAATACGAAAAGCTCTCTTTCGAAAAATTATTCGAAGGAGAAAAACCGGAAGCGTTCACCTATTTATTAGAAGCTGAAAACGTTTTGCTTTCGCCACACATTGCCGGTTGGACGTTTGAAAGTCATCAAAAATTAGCGCAAGTGATCGTCGATAAAATCAAAAAAATCTATTTCCCAATAGATGAAACGGCGGAACTAAAAAGAGTAACCGGAATTGGCGGCTTCTTTTTTAAAGCAAACGATTCCAAAAGATTAGTGGAATGGTATGGGAAACATTTAGGGTTAAAAACTGATCAATACGGCTCTACTTTTTGGTGGAAAGATAAAGAAGGTAATGATTGTTCAACCCAATGGTCGCCGTTCGCAGCAGACACAACCTATTTTTCTCCATCCGAAAAACAATTTATGCAAAATTTCCGTGTAGAAAATTTAGAAGCACTTTTAGAAAAATTAAAACAAGAAGGTGTTACAATTGTTGGTGATTTTGAGACTTATGATTATGGAAAGTTTGGATGGATTTTAGACCCCGAAGGAAATAAAATTGAACTTTGGGAGCCAATTGATAGTGCATTTCAATAATTTTTATATTTTTATACTTATTTTTAACTTAATCAATCAAAATTTTATGGAGACAACACGACCAACAGAAGACTGGAATAACCCAAATCCAAATGTTCCAAAGGAGGAAAACAAAAAAATTTTAGCAGGTGTTTTGGCCCTGTTACTGGGAAGTATAGGCGTTCATAAATTTATTTTGGGCTATACTAAAGAAGGGATTATTCAGATTATACTTTCGGTTGTTACATGTGGAATTGCGGGTATTGTTCCTTTCATAGAGGGAATAATCTACCTAACTAAATCAGATGAAGAGTTTTACAATACGTATCAATTAAACAAAAGAGCTTGGTTTTAAGTTAAAAAAAAGTCCCTACAGGGACTTTTTTTATTCTTGACCAATCTCATTAATTTCAAGATTCGTATTTTTTGGATCAGAACCATATTTATTTTGACCATAATCACCTTCTGTACAAGCTAAGATAAAACTGTAAATTGGAATTAAAAGATACCAACCACTTTTTCCAACATCATGCATTCTTCTTACTCCAACAGATATAGATGGAATTAAAACTGCTAAAATATAAATAGTGTTAAGAAAAACTGTTTCTAAATAAACATCAACAAAGATGAGGAAATAATAGAAAATCAAATGAAATAATGTGAACATCCAATATTCTTTTCTTCTAGCCCTACCGTTAAAAACAGCATACTTTTTTAATACTTCTAAATAATACTTCATACTTTTTTTGGTTTTTGGTTAATATAAATTGGTTAGTTTTATCCTTTATCTTTTTTTTCCAATTCGGCTTGAAATTCTTCCATCACCGGCTTCACAGTACTTTCCGGAATATCGGAAATTCGAATGTACATTAATCCATCCACGGCATTGTTAAATAGCGGGTCCACGTTAAACGCCACCACACGAGCATTTTGTTTGATGTATTTTTTAATCAAAACCGGTAAACGCAAATTGCCCGGTTCTACTTCGTCAATAATTTTATCAAATTTATTCAAATCGGCTTCCGTTTCATTGAATACAAAATCCTTGTCGGCATCTTTCAGTTTCACTTTATATTCTTTTTTCGGATGAATGTATTGCGCAATGTACGGATCATAATAATGTGATTTCATAAACTCAATCATCAACGATTTCGAGAAGTCTGAAAATTGATTACTGATACTCACGCCGCCAATCAAAAATTTGTGTTCCGGGTAGCGAAGCGTGGTGTGCACAATTCCTTTCCATAACAAAAATAATGGCATTGGTTTTTGTTGATAGGCTTCGATAATGAATGCGCGACCCATTTCGATGGATTTGCTCATCATATCATATAGCTCCGGTTCAAAACGGAATAATTCATGTAAATAGAATCCGTCTATACCATATTTTGCATAAATCTTTGAGCCAAATCCCATTCGATACGCTCCGGCAATCATTTGAGCATCATCATCCCATAAAAACATATGGTGATAGTATTTGTCGTATTGGTCTAAATCGAGCGATTCATTCGTTCCTTCGCCAATGGCTCTAAACGTAATTTCACGCAACCGACCAATTTCATGTAAAATATTGGGAATTTGATCGGCGGTTACCAAGTAAACCTGGTAGTTCTTACTTTGCAACAATCGGCATTCGCTATTGCTTTTGATAACAGCCATTTCTTCCAGAATTTTATCTTGATTGGCTGGTTTGGCAATTTCTTTTGGGCTTTTTGGAAATTTTAAATTTGGTGCAGCCAATAGTTTGTTGCCTTTTTGAAAAGCATTGGCCAACATATAGGTTTTCTTGCGTAAAAATTCAGAATACGCATCCAAATTTTCATACTCATTTTGTTCGGCAACAGAAATTGGTTTTCCAATACGAACTTTTATCACACGTTTTTTCTGCGTTAATAATTCTGATGGTAATTTTGCTGTTCTTAACGTATCACTTAAACTTGACAAAAAGTAAAACAACCGACTGTTTTTTGCATGAAAATAAATTGGCACAACCGGTACTTGGGCTTTTCGAATGACTTTGATCGCTCCTTCCTCCCAAGGTTTATCCACCATTAAAACACCATCTTTGTAGGTAGAAACTTCTCCAGCCGGAAACATTCCGAGTGGTTTTCCATCGCTCAAATGACGAAGCGTTTCTTTGATTCCGACTACACTTGACTTCGCATCTTTGTGATTTTCAAACGGATTTACCGGCATAATATACGGTTTCATCGGTTCGATTCGATGCAATAAAAAATTGGCAATGATTTTGAAATTGGGTTCGCGTTCCAGCATTAATTTCAACAATAAAATACCGTCAATACCACCCAGCGGATGATTGGACACGGTGATGTATGGTCCTTCTTTTGGGAGGCGTTTTAAATCTTCTTCGGGGATTTCAAACTTAATAGAATACTCATCTAAAATAGCATTTAAAAAAGGCAGGTCAGACAAATGCTTATGCCGATTGTATACTTTGTTAAGCATCGAAATCCTTAACACTTTCATTAATAGCCATCCAATAAAAGTGCCAATAAAGCCGTATTTATCAACATTTATTGCTTTGGCAACTTCTTTCGCGGTAACTAAACCCATTCGTTATTTATTGTTTGTTTGGTTTTTGAGCAAGTAACAAATATAGTAATTCTAATAGAATCAATTTCAGAAAATTTTACTAATACCAAAAGTTGTTAAACATTTATTATATTATGCGGAAAGGGTTTTAAAACTCATCGTTTTTTCCCTATTTTTGAAAAACTTTAGATTAGAAATTAATGAAGATTATTTCCTATAATGTAAACGGAATTCGGGCCGCCATCACCAAAGGGTTTTTAGATTGGCTCCAACAAGCAAATCCTGATGTTATCTGTTTACAAGAAATAAAAGCGACTGAAGATCAAATTCCTACAGCAGCTATTGCCGAAGCGGGTTATCCTTATCAATATTATTTTTCGGCTCAAAAGAAAGGGTACAGCGGTGTAGCCATTCTTTCTAAAACAGAACCAAAAAATGTAGTTTTTGGCACCGGAATTCCTGAAATGGATTTTGAAGGTAGAAATTTAAGAGCCGATTTTGACGATTTCTCAGTCATGAGTTTATACCTTCCATCGGGGACAAACATTGATAGATTGGAGCATAAATTCAAATTTATGGATGATTTTCAAGTGTATATTAATGCACTGAAAGTTGACATTCCAAACTTAATTATTGGTGGAGACTATAATATTTGTCACGAAGCGATTGATATTCATGACCCGATTAGGAACGCAACTGTTTCCGGATTTTTGCCGTCTGAACGAAAATGGATTGATGGTTTTATGAAAAGCGGATTCATTGACAGTTTTCGTCATTTTAACAAAGAACCACACCAGTATTCGTGGTGGAGTTACCGTGCCAATGCTCGAAATAACAACAAAGGTTGGCGTATTGATTATCACTTGGTGAGCGAGCCCCTGCGAGACCGGTTAAAAAGAGCAGTCATTCTTCCGGAAGCCAAACATTCCGATCATTGCCCGATTTTAGTAGAAATTGATTAACAAAAACCTCAAATAAATAACAAAATGATTAAAAAAGTTTCATTACTCTTATTAGTTGCAGCCTTGTCTGCCTCATGTGTTTCCAAAAAAGTGTTCAATGAATTGGAAGGAAAATATGCCACTTTAAAAAAACAACAGCGTGAATTATCGGATGAAAATCACGACTTGGAAAAAACAAAAAATCAATTAGAAAATGATTTAAAATTAAATCAAGATGAATTAGCAAAAGTGAAGGCCGAACGCGATAAACTGCAAAATGATTACACGGCTGCTTCCAATAATTTAAAAACATTGCAATCGTCTTATAATGCATTAGAAAAAAATTCGGATGAGGCGTTGCAAGCCAACATGAAGAAAAACAGAGAGTTATTGGCTCAATTGGATGCCAAAGAAAAAGCCTTGGCCGCTGAGCAAGAGCGTTTGAATAAATTGCAAGCCGATTTAAAAGACCGTTCGCAACGGGTAACCGATTTAGAAAACATGATTTCTGCCAAAGAAGAAAACATGCGAAAATTAAAAGAAACCCTTTCTAAAGCCTTGAATAGTTTTGAAGGGAAAGGCCTTACTGTGGAACAAAAAAACGGTAAAGTCTATGTTTCAATGGAAAACAAATTACTCTTCCAAACCGGAAGTTGGGCCGTTGGAACCGAAGGAAAAAGAGCTGTTGTTGAAGTGGGTAAAGTACTCGCTCAAAACCCAGATATCACCGTTTTAATTGAAGGTCATACCGACAATGATAAAATTTTAGGTTCTATTGGTGGCGGAATTGAAAACAATTGGGATTTATCAACCAAAAGAGCAACTGCCATTGTGAACATTTTAGCCGAAAACAAAGGAATTCAGAAAGAAAACCTAACCGCTGCCGGTCGTGGCGAATTTGCTCCGCTAGCAACAAATGAAACAGCCGAAGGCAAAGCTAAAAACCGTAGAATAGAAATTATTTTGACTCCGAAATTGGATGAAATTTCTAAAATGTTGAATGATTTGTAGGGAGGGGCTGAGTTGCTGAGTTACTGAGAGGCTGAGGGGCTGAGTTTAACATAGCTCACTTTGAATATAATATTTAATTTTAGCTCACTGAAACGCTCAGTCAATTGCTGATTGAAAAAAGAAAACAGGCTCTACAACTTGTAAAGCCTGTTTTTTTTAATATTTTAATTCAGAAATTAATATAGTTTTGTATGTATCACAATCTAAATTGTCTCTTTTTTCAGGATCTATTATGCACTTTGGATCTTTAGAGCATCCCCAATTTCTTTGGTTGTCAAACACAAAAACTTCAGGATAGCAATCACTCTTGCCTACGCAAATAAGATAGGTTTGTTCAAACGAATCATTTTGATTGGTTTTGTTGTTAAAATACAATGCGTCTCCAATTAAATTAAGCCATCTTGCAATTCTAACTTTAGAATGATTATCTCTTATTAAAACAAAATAATATTCTTCTTGCAAATCTCCTAAGGTTTTTTGTTTTACTATTTCAACACTATTAAAATGGATAGGTTTGTCAAATGAAATATTTTCTTTTAATTTTTCTTTTAAAAGAGTTGTGTCTTGAATAATCTTTAATTCACCATTTATAATTTTCGCAAATGGTATTTCTAACCCAATATCTTCGTTATGATTTTTAAAAAACGAATAATACGAGCTGAGGATAACAAAAAGGGCGAATGAAATTTTAACACTTTTAATAACCATAAGATTATGTTTTATGTTTGGTATGGTCTTAATTCTATTGCTTTAAATAGGAAAAAAACAAAAAAATAAAGTGCTAAATTACGTTAAAAGTTATAAATTAAACAATAATTTTGTGAGATAAAATGTAGAACAGAGTTTTTTAGTAATATTTTGATAGGTACCTATTTACAGAAACAGAATCAATTTCAATTAAGTTGGATGAGCAATAGAAAGACAAGAGAAATTAAATGAGCGTATTTTGAAAAAAAAGCTTAACATAATAAAGATCAATCGTTAAGTTAAAGTTGCTGCCGAGTTTAATTATTTACAAACTAAATTTAAACCAAAAATAATCTTGACAAAAGCCAAAATAAAAAAATGGAAAAAAGTGCTAGCGGGGTTTTTACTAATCCCTCTGCTTTTTTTTGCCATTATATCAGTAGTTTTAGTGACAAAAAAAGATACACTAGTTGCCGAATTATTAGAAACACTAAACGAAGATTTTAAAGGCGAAATTAGCATAAAAAGTACAAAAATTTCTCCGTTCGAAAATTTTCCATACATCTCGATTGACTTACAGGGACTTAAAGTTTTTGAAACAAAAGACAACACCATTCAACCGATTATTAGTTTGGAAGATGTGTATGTTGGTTTTGATTTATGGACTATTCTGGAAGGAAAATATGATGTAAAAACCATTAAGTTAAAAGGTGGTTTTATCCATGTTGTTCAAGAATTAGACAATTCCTATAACCTTGTCAAAGCGTTTGAATCGCAAAAAGAGATTGACGATTTGGAAGAAGAATTTCATTTAGACCTACAAAAAATTCTTTTGGATAAAGTTGAGATTACCAAAACAAACAAAACGGATAGTGTTTCCATTTATGCTAAATTGGACAAAGCAGTTGTTCAATTTGAAAAAAATCCAACACATATTAATATGGGTTTGGATGCCGATTTCAGGCTCAATATTCTCAAACACAACGACACCACATTTTTCAAAAACAAACATTTTGACGTTAAAACGTCCTTCACTTTTAACAAAGATGATCACAAAATTAAATTTGCCCCTTCAGAAATTCAATTTGAAAATGGCTTGTTTGGTATGGAAGGCGAAATTGATTTTGATGATGATTTTGATGTAAATTTAACATTTGACGGTAAAAAACCCAATTTCGATTTGTTGATAGCGTTCGCTCCAACCGATTTAGCAGAAACCTTAAATACCTACGACAACAGAGGTGATATTTATTTTGAAGCTTCTGTCAAAGGTAAATCCATCAACGGACACAACCCCGCTGTTGAAGCAAAATTTGGTTGCAAATCCGGTTTTTTTGACAATAAAGAAACCAATAAAAAATTAGATCAACTATTTTTTAATGCTTACTTCAGCAATGGAGAAACACAGAATCTATCGTCCAGTATTTTTAAATTAACCGATTTTACAGCCAAACCCGAAGCCGGAATTTTTAAAGCAAACCTTATCGTAAAAAACTTCCTTTCGCCGGAAATTGACATGAAAATTGACTCCGATTTTGATTTGGATTTTCTTACTAAATTCTTCAATTTAAAAGATTTAAGCAATTTGACCGGGAAAGTAGACTTAGCGATGAATTTTCACGACATCATCGATTTGGCTCATCCCGAAAGAAGTTTGGAGAAACTAAATCAAGCTTATTATTCTGAATTGGTAATTTCAAATTTAAACTTTAAATCAGACAGTTATCATCTTTCCATTCGTGATTTAAACCTAAAAGCGACGATGGATGGTAATGATATTATGATGGATTATTGTCGACTAAAAGTAGGTAATTCCGATTTGTCTTTGTCCGGTTTTATCAGCAACATTCCTGCAATTCTTCACAAAACCAATGATGAAGTAAAGGCGAACGTGCAAATTGAATCGAAGCAATTTGACATTAAACAATTGACTTCTTTTGACACCACTAAACTAAAGCCCATTGATGAAAACATCAAAAATCTGCGTTTAGGGTTGCGGTTTCAAGGTGAAGCCAATACCTTTATTCAATCTAAATCGCTTCCGTTGGGTAACTTTTTCATCGAAGATTTTTACGGGAAATTGAGCCATTACCCACATACTTTTCACGACTTTGATGCAAAAGTTTTTATTCATGACAATCATATCAACATTAAAAACTTTGATGGAATGATTGATGATACAGATTTTCATCTCACCGGATCGGTAGAAAACTACAATCTTTGGTTGGCCGATGAAAAAATTGGCGATACCAAATTTGAATTTGATTTAACCTCCAATTTACTCAAATTAAAAGACCTCTTTTCATACAAAGGAGAAAATCATGTCCCCGTAGATTATCGTCAAGAAGAAATTAGGGACTTGAAAATTCACGGAACGCTTGCTCTTCATTATGACAAGGTTTTAAAATCAACCGACCTTGATTTGCAACAATTCAAAGGGAATTTGAAAAAACACCCCATAAAATTGGAGTACGGCAAGGGAAATCTTCATTTTGAAAAGGATCTGCTTACTTTCAATCAATTGAATGCCAAAATTGGTTCGAGCGATTTTGGGTTAAACGGCACTTATTATATTGGATCAAATCCGGAACTTAAAAAAAAGGATGCGTTGATAAAATTCAAATCAAACAACCTTGATTTTGACGAATTGTTTAGTTATTCGCCAACTAATCCAAGTAACGGAAAATCTATTGATCACGATGATGTGTTTAATATTTTTGAAATTCCGTTTCGAAACATGAAAATTCAAACCGACATCAAAAAACTCAATTATCACCGCTATCAAATTGCCAATTTAAAAGGAGATCTTAGGCTTCAAGAGAACCACATGGTTTTTCTGGATAATCTTCAATTAAATGCTGCCGGAGGAATTGTTGACTTAAAAGGTTATTTTAATGGTTCCAATCCAAAACACATTTATTTTAGTCCCGATTTAAAAATTCAAAAAGTAAATTTAGATGAAGTACTTTTTAAATTTGATAATTTTGGTCAAGATCAGTTAGTTTCTGAAAATTTACACGGCATTTTTACCGGAAGAATTACCGGAAAAATATTGATGCATACCGATCTTACTCCTATTATTAACGAATCAGATTTATCGATTGATGTTTCGGTGGTGAATGGAAGACTCGAAAAATTTGGTCCGATGGATGCTTTGTCCGACTTTTTTAAAGATAAAAACCTTTCAAAAGTTCTATTTGATAAATTAGAAAATCGCCTACAAGTAAAAAACGGAACGATGGTTTTACCGAATATGCTTATCAATTCTTCACTTGGATTTATTGAAGTTTCCGGCAAACAAGATGCCGATTTGACTATGGAATATTACGTTCGTGTTCCGTTGAAATTGGTTACTAAAGTTGCTTCTCAAAAATTATTTGGCAAGAAAAAAGAAGAAATTGATCCCGATCAAGAAGACCAAATAATCTACAAAGACCCAACTAAAAAAGTGAGTTATGTGAACTTAAAAATTTCAGGAACGCCTTCTAACTATAAAATTTCTTTGCAAAAAAACAAGGAGTTAAAACAAGGAAAAGGATTTGAAAAAGACGAATCATTTTTATTCGAATCTTTGGAAACCGATAGTTTACATGTTCAGGAACAGGATTCACTAAATTCGTCACACTAAATTAAAATGAACTATACTTTTATTCCACAAACCAACTTAAAAATTAGTAAAATCTGTTTAGGAACTATGACTTTTGGCGAGCAAAACTCCGAAAGTGAAGCCCATGAACAGTTGAATTATGCCGTTTCTAACGGAATTAATTTTATTGATACAGCCGAAATGTATCCCATTGCTGCCCGAAAAGAAACCTTGGGTAGTACCGAGCGTTTCATAGGGAGTTGGTTAAACAAAAGAGGTAAGCGTGACGATTTGGTGATTGCCACTAAAATTGCCGGACCTAATCGCGGAATGGAGTACATTCGGAAACCACTTGATTTTTCTGCCAAAAGCATCAATGAAGCCGTTGAGTTAAGTTTAAAAAATCTACAAACTGATTATATCGATTTATACCAAATGCATTGGCCGGAACGCGTGATGAATATGTTTGGGAAAAGAGGTCTGACCGAAATTGACACTCATTGGAAAGAAAATATAGCCGAAGTTTTATCTGTATATGATAAACTAATCAAAGCCGGAAAGATTCGGCACATCGGTGTTTCAAACGAAGCACCCTGGGCAGTGATGAAGTTTATCAGCGAAAGCGAAAAACACAATCTACCCCGAATTGCAACCATTCAAAATCCGTATTCGTTGCTAAACAGATTATTTGAAGTAGGTTTAACCGAAGTTTGTATGCGAGAAAATATTGGTCTAATGGCCTATTCGCCCTTGGGTTTTGGTATTTTATCCGGCAAACACTTAAACGGAACCAAATCTAATTCGCGAATTGACTTGTTTCCGCAATTTATTCGCTACACCAATGAAAATGCGACCAAAGCTACGCAATTGCACCAAGAATTGGCAGGTGATTTTGGGTTAACCTTAACTCAAATGGCTTTGGCTTTTGTACAACAGCAACAATTTGTGATGAGCACGATTATTGGAGCCACCTCTTTAGAACAACTGAAAGAGAACATTGATACGCACAGCATTATTCTTGCAGAGGAGATTTTGAAAGAAATTGAAAAAATTCATGAAATGATTCCGAATCCGGCTCCTTGAGTTGTTGTTGGTTGTCTGTTGTCTGTTGTCTGTTGTCTGTTGTCTGTTGTCTGTTGTCTGTTGTCTGTTGTCTGTTGTCTGTTTTCCAACAATCCTATAAAGATAATCATAGGCTTTGTGTCTTAACGTCTTTGTGGCTAAAAATACGTCACCACAGCCCTCTCCGAAGGAGAGGGAGACAGGGCGTAGTACTATTGCACTTAAGTAGTAGTAACAAATCTGCTTTAATCCATTATAGCGAAGCTATCAAAATCTGTTTAAACTCGCGTTTTGCAAAGCAAATCCGTTCAACCTGCCGGCAGGCAGGTCCGTGTTCCATTTCCGAGATGTTATTTCACAACCAATTTACTCGTAAAACTACCGCCATTTAGTTCTTCCACCGAAACAAAATATAATCCCGGAGAAAGGTTATCTATGCTAACCGTAGTCGACTCTAAATTATCCATTTTTTTGATGGTCACTCTTTTTCCCATCGAATCATAAATAGATAGTTCATATAAATTCAACAGATTAGCGTTTTTGATGGTAAATGAATTTTCAGCCGGATTAGGGTATATACTCAACCCATTTTGCTCAAAATCATTAGTGCTCAAGCTTGTGTCAATAATTCTAGAAACAATTCCGTTTGAAATTCCGGCCACATATAATTCGCCGTTTATATCTTCTCCAAAACTGGTAAAGTTTCCGCCGAAAGCACTTGTCCAAGTAATGGTTCCTCCATTATTTCCCACCCAGCCAATTCGGTTGGAGCAATAGTCTGCAAAAAAATATTTTCCCACCATATTTGAATACGTAGTACCACGATAAACATAGCCTCCTGTAATCGAACAATTACCACTTCCCAGATTATAGTTGGCTACCGGCATGAAATAATTTGATGCACTTTGACACCCATTTGTATTGTAGGGGATATTAGCCTCATAACAACGCCATCCAAAGTTCAGTCCAGCGGTAAGTGGAGCACTAACTTTATTGATTTCTTCACGTTCATTTTGACCAACATCGGCAATCCATAAATCGCCTGTTTGGGTATCAAAAGAAAATTTCCAAGGATTTCTCATTCCCACACCCCAAATTTCATCTGCACCGGCTACACCCACGTACGGATTATCTGCTGGAATTGCATAGCCTGATTCAACATCCACATCAATACGAAGCATTTTTCCTAACAAAGAGTTGATGTTTTGACCGTAATTATCCGGGTCGCCACCACTTCCGCCGTCGCCCATTCCAATATATAAATAACCATCGGGACCAAAATTAAGTGAACCGCCATTGTGATTAGAAAAAGGCTGAGCAATAGTTAATAAAACTTCTGCACTTGCAGGATTGGCTATGTTAGGGTCGGTGGTGCTTACGGTGTATTTTGCAATCACGGTAGCACCATCACCAGAGCGTGTATAGTTAACATAAAAACGACCATTCGTGGCATAATCAGGGTGAAAAGCCAAGCCCAACAAACCGCGTTCTCCGCCTGCTGTAATGATAGATGATAAGGATAAAAATGGCGTGGTGTTGATGGTTCCGTTTGCATTGACAATACGGATTAAACCGCCTCGTTGCACCACAAATAAACGGGAATCACCTGCATTCACAATAGCAACCGGACTCGAAAAACCGGAAGCAAATGTTTGCAGAGCAATTGTTTGCGAGAAAACACTCGACGCAAACAGTAAAACACCTAATTGTAGAATTTTTTTCATAGTATTTTTGTTTTTGGATTACGTAAAAATAGTAATTTTTTTTTAAATAGTTTTCATTATTAACAGGTTACAAAAAAAACCACCCCAAATTACTTCAAGGTGGTTTAACTACAATCCAACTAAAATTAATTCACCACTTTATAGCCTTTTGCTTTGGCAAAACTGTGAATAGAACTTGCCATGGCATTGCCTAAATCGTCTTGCGAGGCGGTATTTTTAGATTCGTTGTCAATAAATTCTTGTCGCTTTTTGGCCAGTTCCGCCATTTCTTTCTGAATGGTTTCGCGTTCTTTTGCCTTTTGAGTCACAATGGTTTTTATTTCTTCTTTCGATTTGTTTTTAAGCTCCGCCGGAAGTTCTTCGGGTTTAAGTTTTTCAATTGCTTTATCGTCTTTTTTGGCTTTATCCACTAAATCCCAACTGTCGTTTTTATATACTTCTTTCGATTTACTCACGGAACGCTCGGCATAATTGGCTCCGGATATCGATTGAGCATTGGCATCTTGCACTTCTTGGCTTCTTTTTTTCTCGATTCCTTTCGAACCGTAGCCAATGTAGGTGGTGTTTAACCGCACATTGCATTGCGAAATCTGATCGTCATACGGCGTCACGATGTAACGAACTTTGGCGTTGTAATCAATGTTGAAGTATTTTCCTTTGCCAACATCGGCACCGTCTTTCCAAAAAGTAGCAATGCCTTCGGCGGCGTTGCCACAGAAAATGGTATTGATAAAAATGTCTTTTTTCGAGGCATCGGCAATGGCTTCTTTATAGTTAACGCCACCTTGATTAAAGGGTTCGTTACCGGCAATATACACGAGTTTCATGCTTTTTTGATTATCGTCCCAGGTCAATTTATCAGAAGCTTCTTTAATTACGGCTCCGCAGTATTCGCTTCCGCCATTGGTTCGCAGGGCAAATAATTGTTCTGAAATTAAATCTAAATCAGTAGTTAACGGCGTGATTTGTCGAATGTAATTGGATTGCAGACTCAATCCGCTGTTGCCGTATTCGTATAATGCAATTTGAATTTCGGGACTTTTGCCTTCGTATTTTAATGTGGTTAATGTGTTGACGATGTTCCATAAACGCGATTTGGCTTGTTCGATCAAACCATCCATACTGGAGGACGTGTCTAACAATAAAGCGACTTGAATTTTGGTGTCGGTTGTTGCAACCATCGTTGGTTCCGGTTGTTGATTGATCGCTAAAGTTTCTTTTTTGTTCTCGCAATTGCTAAACAGCAAGCAAGACGATAAAAGGGTTAAGGTTAAAATTAGATTTTTCATACTGTTGGATTTATAAGTTAATTAAAATTATTTTTGAAGTGTGTTGATTTCGTTTTCCACCGAAAGAATCATCAAACACGTAGCCGTGCAAAACGCAGGACTGGTGATGCAGTGATGACCGTTCCAGCTGCCGTCTGCATTTTGAATTTGCATCATTCGCCCACCGATATTGTCGTACCATTTTTTCCAATCGTCGTCTTGGTTCACAATCATTGACTCGCCGGTTTGAAGGAAGCTTAGGAATTCTTCGCCGCCGTTGTTGCCAAAACCGGATAACACATCTTCTTTCATGGCGGTTACTTTTGCCGATTGATAGACTTTGTTGGCCACATCATACGACTTTGCTTTTTCTTTTGAATAGCCTAAACGTTCTAAATTTTGTTCGTTTAAAACCGCATCGCGTTCAATTTTACCTTCTGCTTTGGCTTTTTTAAAGAGTTGATCGGCTTCTTTGGCTTCTTCGGCACTGTTTCTCACCGAACTGCTCACGGCATAGAGCATGATTCCGGCTCCGTCTTCGGTTTTAGCTGATTCGCTCTGCGGGTTGTAATTGCTTTTTTGATATTCTCTGGCTTGCTGAATTTTTGCTTTATCTACTTTGATGTCTTTATTTTTAGATGCCATTTCTAAACCCGAATTCGCAAAAGACGATTGCAAAACGCCTGCCCAACCGGATCCTCCCACTTTGCCGGAATCGCCCATTGATTTTTCAATCTTATCAACACAAACTTGAATGCCGTCTTTCACTCTTGTTTTCATTGATTCGTCTTTTATTGTTGGAAGCAATTGATTAAAGAATTGCAAGGTGAGAATGGCATCAATGTGTTCGCCTAATTTTCCCTGAATTTGTGTTCCTCTTATTTGTGTGATGTAAGGGGAGTTTTGGTTTTTATCGATTTCATTCAATAGAAATAAAACCGATTTTTTAAGGGTTTCTTTGTGCTCGCCTTTTTCCATTGAAAAACCACAACGGTACAACGCCATCGCCGACATAGCTGTAGTGGCAGGATCGGAAGATACAGCGTGCGGATTTCTTTCTTTTTGATTGTTTCGGGAACCGGCTCCCCAACCGCCATCGGGATTTTGGGCTTGAATGAGCCATAATTCGCCTTTGGAGATGGTTTCTTCAAATTTCTTGCTTGATTTTACAACGGCAGCACCTTCAACGGATTGTTCGCCCATTAAGGACATAAAAACACAGGGTTTTTCATCGTCTTCCACAATTTTCCGTTGAGCGATTTCTTTTTTGGGAAGCAATTCTTTTGTTGGTTCAGAATCATTTCCCAACAAATAAATAAACGGAACACAACTTACTAAAGCAGATATTCCTAGCATGATTTTTGTTTTCATATTGTATTGATTTTGATTGTTATTAATTTTTTTGGCCGCTGATTCGCTGATTATTTTTGATGATATGCTAAAAAATCAGTGAATCAGTGGCTATTTTTATCATCTGTAAAAAATGATTTTGTTTTTATTTTTTGATAAAATTACTTGACAAGACAATTCAACTTTGATCCACTTGGTGAAACCCATTTCTGACTTGGTGAAATCGTTTTTTAAACCCGATTTTATTTTCGTACTTTACACTATAATATAAATGAGATGTATAATCGACTGAAAATAATACTGTTTGCTTTGCTTTTTCCTTTGGTGATGGTGGCTCAAGACACTACTAAAACCAAATTGGGAAAAACTTCGGTGAGCAAAAAAGCCATTGAACTGAAGGAAACTTTATCAGAAAGTAATCCTACTGCCACAGCGGATAAATATGTGGAATTGGCTAACGAGTTGGATAAAAAAGGTGATTACGCTAAAGCAGAAGATTATCTGAAAAGAGCTTTGCCGATTTATCAAAAGCAAAAGAATAAAGATAAAATAGCGAGTACAACACGTTCGATTGCTCAAATTCAGGAGAGGCAGAATAAAGTAAAAGAAGCCATTGTTAGTTATCAATCGGCGAGTGAAGAAGCGGTGGAAGTGGGTTATTCGAGGGTAAATTCGAATGATGCGAGTCGTTTGCAGAACACCAATCCACGAGTTCAAGCGGATTATTTAGATTCCAATATTAAAATTTTAGAGAAGGAAGGTAAAAAGGAGGAAGCTGCCGAAGTCTATAAACAAAAAGCAGAAGTCGATTTAAAATCGGAAAACAAAGGCATGGCGATTGAAAATTATGAAAAAGCAATTGCCGTTTCTAAAGATAAACCGGAAGAAGTGCTAAAATTGAAAAGCGAGATTTCGAAAGTGTATGCTTCTGAAAACAATTTAGATAAAGCCATTGAAATTACGAAAAGCACGATTACCGAGGCAGAGAAACTAGGAAGTGTTTCACAACAAATTGAGCAACAGCAAACGTTGGCGGGTTTATATTTTAAAAATGAAAATCAAGACGATGCGATTGTTTTGTTGGAAGAAACGTATAATTTGGCATTAAAAAACGGGCGGACATTTGATGCGAAGAAAGCGATGTTGGCTCTTTCGGATTATTACAGACAACAAGGCAATCAAACGAAAGCGATTGAATTGTATGATAAATTTCTGAATGATTTTGATCGGATGGTGCAAGCGGATAGTTCATTGGTGGATTCAAAGATTTTTCAAGTTACCGAAGAAAAAATCAAACAATTGGAAAAAGAACGGGCTTTAAAAGATGAGTTGATTACCAAGAAAAATAAGTTCAATTATGTCTTGATTGGTTCGGTGATTTTGATGTTGATTTTATTGGGATTGATTGCAAAAGCGTTGTTTTCCATCAAAACCAAGAATAAAAAAATTGCTTTGCAATCGTTGCGGAGGGAAATGAATCCGCATTTTATTTTTAACAGTTTGAATAGTGTGAACCAATTTATTGCTCAAAATAATGAGTTGGAAGCCAATAAATATTTGACTTCGTATTCTAATTTGATGCGTAATATGATGGAAACATCGAACAAAGATTTTATTTCGTTATACAGCGAATTAGAGCAGATTAAGAAGTATTTGGATTTGGAACATTTGCGTTTTCAGGACAAATTTGTTTATGAAATTGTGGTGGATGAAAAGTTGGATTCGGATGCGATTTTAGTCCCGAATATGTTGATTCAGCCGCATTTAGAAAACGCCATTTGGCACGGTTTGCGTTACCGAGAAACCATAGGAAAGTTGAAAGTAACTTTTGCGGAAGAAAATCAATTGATCAAAGTTTCAATTGAAGATGACGGTATTGGTGTCGAAAAAAGTCGCGAACTGAAAACACAAAATCAAAAAGTGCACGAATCCAGAGGCTTGAACAATGTGGAAGAACGGATTAATTTGCTGAACGATTTGTATCATCAACAGATTTCGTATACCATTTCGTCGGGAACAGATGGAAACGGAACATTAGTCACGCTTTATTTTTCTAAAACCACTAAGCCAGCATGAACGATTTTCAAAAAATAAAAAGTGTCATTGTCGAAGATGAATCGGCTGCTCGCGAAGCGTTGAAAAATTACTTGGCCAAATATTGTCCGCAAATCGAAATCATTGGCGAAGCACAAAATAGTCGGGAAGCGATTCCGCTGTTGCACGAACTACAACCGCAATTGGTTTTTTTGGATGTAGAAATGCCGTTTGGCAATGCGTTTGATGTGTTGGAAGGCTGCAAAGACTTGCATTTTGAAACCATTTTTGTCACCGCTTTTTCCGAATATTCGTTGAAAGCGTTGAACCAAAGTGCGGCGTATTATTTGTTGAAACCCATCAGCATTGAAGAATTGATTTTGGCTGTAAACAAAGTCCAACAACAATTAATGAAGCAGGATTTGTTTAACCGAAATCAAATCATCGTACAAAACTTTCGCGAACCCAAAATCGAGAAGCAACAAGTCATTTTACCCACGTTAGAAGGATTTGAAGTGGTGAAAATGGAAGAAATCGTTCGTTTGCGTGGCAATGGCAACTTTACCGACATTCATCTGTCTGATGGAACCAAAAAAATGGTTTGTCGTTTTTTGAAACACTTTGATGAAATGTTAGATTTTCCGTTTATGCGAGTGCATAAATCGCACATCATCAATTTGAATTTTGTGAAATCGTATCACAAATCGCTGGGCGGTTATGTCACGCTTTTTGATGAAACAGAGATTGAGATTTCGGTGGGTTATAAGGAGGAGTTTTTGAAGATGTTTAAATAAATACCATTAAATTAGTATATTTATTCAAAAACTACTATTTTTGAATAATATAATGGTATTTTTATGATTAACTCCATATCCATAAAAGAAGTCAAAATCCAAATCGGACAACTTTGTAAGGCCAAAAGAAAGGAATTTAACCTTACCCGAGAACAATTGGCAGATGCTTTGCAAATGTCGAGAGCTACCATTCAAAACATTGAAAGCGGCAAAAATGTAACTTTAGATAATTTACTCAAAATGGCCAATCATTTTCATTTGTTGGAAACTATTTTTGAAGGTGTTCAATCCTTAAAGCATTCTTCATCAGATCCACTTTCACTTTACTAATTATGGCAGCAACACCTTTAATAGCAGTAGATTTTTTTGGAATAGAAATTGGTAAATTGGGGTATGATGCTGATCAAAAAAAATGTTATTTTCAGTACAATGCTGAATTTTTAGATTCCGGAAAGTTTTCAAACGTATTTCCTTTTATTTTCAAACGCATTAAGCCCGTTCAGGTTTTTACCCAATTTGAAGGCGAAACATTTCGTGGGCTTCCACCGATGATTGCCGATTCGTTACCCGATGTTTTTGGTAATATTATTTTTCAAGAATGGTTTTCGAGGAAAGAACCCAACAAAAAGATTTCGCCATTGGAGCAATTGACCTATGTTGCCAATCGAGGAATGGGAGCACTAGAATATCGTCCGATTCAAGATTTACCTGATTCAGCGGCTATTGATATCAACGAAATGGTGCAGGTACTTGAAAAAATAATGCAATTAAAAGAAGAAACTACTGAAAATGTGTTGAATGATTTAGCTTTGTTAAATATCTTCAAAATTGGAACTTCAGCGGGTGGAGCTAGACCAAAAATTTTAATTGCAGAACATAAAAAAACGGGGCAAATCGTAGCAGGGGATAAACATTTTTCAACTGATTATTTTCATTATTTGGTTAAATTGCATTTGCCTGAACAAGCTCCTTATCATCAGGAAAAGGTGGAATATGCTTATTATTTACTGGCTCAAAAGGCCGGAATAGAAATGATGCCTTCTAAATTGATTGATAACAAACATTTTGCAACCCTTCGCTATGACAGAGAAAAAGGCGAAAAGCAACACGTATTAACTGCTTCCGGTTTAACCGGTTGGGATTTTACAAAACCGGAACAATCCAGTTATGAAAACGTGTTTAAATTGGCTGCTTCTTTAAAGGTGCCACACAAAGATTTACAAGAACTTTTTAAACGAATGGTTTTTAATTTGGTCTTTCAAAATATAGACGACCATTTAAAAAATCACAGTTTTATCTACAATAAAGAGGAGAATAATTGGCATTTAGCTCCGGCTTATGATGTGACGTTTGCTTTAAATCCGCTATTAAATTACACTTCTGTTTCAAGAGCGTTATCCATCAATAACAAACGTCAAAATATCAATTTAAAAGATGTTTTACTGATTGCAGAAGAATATGCGATTAAAAATCCAAAAGGAATTGTTGAAGAAATTGAAAAAGTCACTTCACATTGGCAATTGATTGCAAAAGAAGTAGAAATTTCAGAAAAAATCATAACTAGGATTGAAAATGACTTTGTCAATTTGAGCTGATTTACCCAAACAATTCCCCCACCACATCTTCAATTTTCGCCACTAATTTCACTTGAATCAACGTTTCTTTTAACGAAATTTTATTGTATTTCGAGACAAAAATCGTCGAAAAACCTAATTTTTCCGCTTCCAAAATGCGTTGTTCTACTCGGTTCACGGGACGAATTTCGCCGGCTAAGCCTACTTCTCCGGCAAAGCAAAAATCCTTTCCAACCGGAATATCTTCGTTTGAAGATAAAATTGCTGCTACTACTGCCAAATCAATCGCTGGGTCATCCACAGAAATTCCACCTGTCACATTTAAAAAAACGTCTTTTGCTCCCAAACGAAATCCGGCACGTTTTTCTAAAACCGCCAAAATCATATTGAGTCGTTTGGCATTGTAACCGGTGGTGCTGCGTTGCGGCGTTCCGTAAACTGCGGTGCTGACTAAGGCTTGAATTTCTATCATCAATGGTCGCATGCCTTCTAAAGTTGATGCAATGGCCGTTCCGGAAAGTTCTTCGTCTTTATGCGAAATCAGTATTTCAGATGGATTGGCCACTTCGCGTAAGCCTGAACCTTGCATTTCATAAATTCCAATTTCTGCTGTAGAACCAAAACGGTTTTTGAGTGAACGAAGGATTCGGTACACATGATTTCGATCACCTTCAAATTGCAAAACGGTATCCACCATGTGTTCCAGAATTTTGGGGCCTGCAATCGTTCCGTCTTTCGTAATGTGACCAATTAAAAGTACCGGAACATTCGTTTCTTTGGCAAATTTGATCAGTTCTGCCGAGCATTCCCGAATTTGGGAAATACTTCCGGCAGTCGATTCAATATAATCGGTATGCAACGTTTGAATGGAGTCAATAATTACAATTTCAGGTTCAATTTCCTGAATTTGTTTAAAGATATTTTGCGTTTTGGTTTCGGTTAGAATAAAACAATTATCGCCGTTTGGTGTAATCCGTTCGGCACGCATTTTTATCTGTTTCTGACTTTCTTCGCCTGAAACATATAAGGTTTTATATGGTAATTTTAAGGATATTTGCAACAAAAGCGTACTTTTTCCAATGCCGGGTTCGCCGCCTAAAAGGGTTAGTGAGCCTGGGACTAATCCGCCACCAAGCACTCGGTTTAATTCGCCATCTGTGGTATCTAAACGAATTTCTTGTGTGGAATCAATGTCGCTGATTCGGAGTGGTTTAGGCGCTTTTTTAGTTTCGGTTGATGAAGGTTTCCAAGATGACTTTTCTTCTTTTTGAATTACTTCTTCTACAATGGTGTTCCATTCATTACACGCATGACATTGGCCTTGCCATTTAGAATATTGGGTGCCGCAATTTTGGCAAAAAAAAGAGGTTTTAACTTTCGCCATTATTTCAATAGTTTCTTCATTTCTTCCGATTTATCATACATCATATCTTTGTCTAAATCGCCTATGGGTTCTTTTTGAAAAGCACTTAGATAGTATTTTTGTGCTCTTTTATAATCCTCTTTTTTCTCATACATCAACGCCATGTGATAATCGGGAAGCATTGTTTTTTTATAATATTTATCGGCCAAAATAGAAAGTTCATCAAATTCATTATAGGCTTTATTTTTTAAAATTGCCGCCTCAACGGCTTTAAAATCATTTAAACGAATGGGCATTTTTATGTTTAATGATTTTTCCAAAGCATCATATTTTTGTTTTAGGTACTCGACATAACCTGATTCTAATTTCACAATTTTTTCATTAAATTCATATACTGTAATGGGTTGATAAACCGCAAAAAATTGATACAATGCATTTGGAATCGAGTGTAAAACCAATGAATAATGTGAAGCTCCCAAAAATTCATCAAACTTATAATTCAACGTTTCTTTTTTGATAGCTTTTACTTTTTCATCGAGCTCTTTGATGCGTTTTTGAATTTTATTCAAATCACCATCCGCGGTAGATTGATAGTAATAAATTGGTTTAGTAATTGCATTTAATCGTTCAGGAATTCTGTTTTCCATGTCTAAAGCAAATTCCGGACTCAGAGAGATATAGGCGTCAAAAAGCGGATTTTCTTTATATAAAAAGAAATTTAAAAAACCTGCCGTTGTATCGTGTCCGGCAATAATTTTGAAAGGTGCAATTCGGTATGTTTTTTGCAAATAAGGCATTAATTCAGTACCTATAAAATCAAAAAAATTGGCTCCGGTTTCAATTGGCAAACCACTTTCTTCATCATATTCACTGTCGGCATAACGTTCATCTTGTTTATTTTGTGAAATCCCTACTAAAATTACTTCCGGTAAATCATCCCAATAATTTCCAAATTTCAGAGCTCCTTGAAAAGGATCAAACAAATATTCGCCATCCAAAACGAGCAATAAAGGAAATTTTTGATTTTTATCTTTTTCATAAGAGGGAGGAAGTGTGATGTAAATGTCTCTGTCTCCGCCTAATTTTTGAGAAGAAAAGGACTCAACGGTTTTTTGAGCATAAAAACTCAAAGAGCACAGTAAAACGGCAAGAATTTGTGGTAATTTCATCTGTTTTCGGTTTTGGAAATTAAGTAAATAACCTAATTTTATTCGAAAGCAAGATAGTAAATTATTTGTTTTTGTTTAAAATGGGAAGCAATAAAAATGAAAGAGTTCCTAAAATCACCACCATCAAGGTTTGTGAAGTCCATACCAACCAACCAAAAGCAGTTCCGGCAGTTTCGGGAACATTGTAAAGTAGAAGAATTTCTGCCATCAAAAATGGATAGGCTCCGAAACCCGAATTGGTCAGAGTAATGGCAATTCCGCCCACGATAAACGAAATGACAACTGTGCTTAAACTTAAGTTACTCGTTTCCGGCAGGGCAAAAATGGTAATGTAAAACATAAAAAAGTAACTTGCCCAAATCAATAAAGAATGAAATAGAAAAGCCCATTTTTTCTCCATTTTCCATATACTGAAGACACCATCAATTAAACCGGAAATTTTTTGTTTGATTGTTTGTATTACTTTAAACTTAGAATAACGGAACAGCAAAATGACACCAATCATTAAAGTTGTTGCAATTCCTAACATCACTATTAATTTTTGAAATGGAATTTTATCCAACACAAATGCTTTTAAAACATCAAATTCCAGAAAAAAAGCTAAACCAATGAATGATAATAGGAAAAAAGTATCTACCACTCTTTCGGCAATGATGGTTCCGAAAGCCTTGTCAAACGGAACATCTTCGTATTTTTTGAGAATCAAAGCACGTGAAACTTCGCCAGAACGCGGAATAGACATGTTGATGAAATAGCCAATACAAACCGCCATGACATTGGTGGAAATTTTTGGTTTATAGCCTAAATGTTCTAAGGTATATCTCCAACGATAACCTCTTGACCACAAAGCCACGGCACTAATTAACAGGGAAATTAGAATGTAGAAATAATCCGCATTTTTAAACTGTAGTTTAATTTCTTCTACTTGTTTGGGTGTAAACTTATTGTAGGTATAAATAACCAACGCCAATCCCAACAAAATTGGAAGTAAAATAGAAAGCCATTTACCAATTTTCTGTTTCAAGATTAGGTTAACGAATTGTCGTTTTCATTCGGAAATACTAAGGAAGGTTTGAAGGTTTTGGCTTCTTCAAAATCTAAAATTCCATAAGCGATAATGATAATAATATCACCTTTTTGAACTTTTCGTGCAGCCGGTCCATTCAAAGTAATTTCGCCGCTATTGCGATTTCCTTTAATCACATACGTTTCTAAACGTTCACCGTTATTGATGTTTACGATTGAAACTTTTTCCCCTTCTACAAGGTTTGAAGCTTCCATTAGGGCTTCGTCGATAGTAATGCTACCGATATAATTTAAATCTGCTCCAGTCACCTTCACGCGGTGAATCTTGGATTTTACAACTTGAATTTGCATGGTGCAAAGGTAATTAATTTAATGAAATAGTATCAATCAATCGAATGTTGTTGATAAAAACAGCGATAAAAGCACGGTATTTTTTGTTTTTCACTCTACGTAAACAAGGTTTTAGTGTGGCTTCATCGGCAATTTGAAAATATTCTAATGAAAATTGAGGATGCATTTCAAATGTTTTTTTAACAAAATCCGAAACTTCATTAGCAGATTTTGTACCAAATATTTTTTTGGCAGTAGTTAATGTTTTGAAAATTAAAGCAGACTCTTCTTTTTCGGCTTCAGAAAGGCGTTCGTTGCGGGAACTCATCGCTAAGCCATTTTTTTCACGATGGATGGGGCAGCCGACTACATTTACCGGAATGTTGTACTTTTGAGCCAATTTTTTAATAATTTGTAATTGTTGAAAATCTTTTTCCCCAAAATAGGCATTTTTTGGTTGTACGATTTCAAAAAGTCGCTTTACAATTGTTCCTACTCCGTCAAAATGTCCGGGACGATGTTTTCCTTCCATTTGATGTTCTAAGCCATCATAGTTAAAGGACTGTGAAACGGTTTTTCCGTTATAAATATCATCCACAGTAGGAGCATAAATAACAACTTTATCACTCAATGTAGCTATTTTCTGAACATCTCTATCAAGGGTTCTTGGATAATTTTCCAAATCTTCAGGATTATTGAATTGCGTTGGGTTTACAAAAATACTTATCATCACCAACTTGTTTTCTTGTAGTGCTTTTCTTAGCAAAGACAGGTGGCCCTCGTGCAAGGCACCCATGGTTGGCACAAATCCGATACTGGTTTGATCTGTCCAAAAAGGTAACATATAGGCTTTAAGGTCGCTTTGTTTATTGAAAATGAGCATGTAAATTTGATTAGTTCGTTGCAAACTTACTATTTTACTTAAATATCTGCATTAATTTTTGTAATTTTGCATGTTTTTATAACCTAATAAATAAAGTTCAAAACGTATGGAGGATAAGAGGATATTGTATGTATCATCTGAGGTAGTGCCTTATTTAGCAGAAAATGAAGTTTCGATTATGTCTTATGACGTTCCAAAAATGATTAATGATCAGGGTGGACAAATAAGGATTTTTATGCCACGGTACGGAAATATCAATGAGAGAAGACATCAATTGCATGAGGTAATACGATTGTCTGGAATGAATTTGGTGGTGAATGATTTAGACATGCCGTTGATTATAAAAGTAGCATCCATACCAAAAGAACGAATTCAAGTCTATTTTATTGATAATGACGAATACTTTAAACGCAAAGCAACTTTTACGGATGAAGAAGGAAAAATGTATGCCGATAATGATGAAAGGGCCATCTTTTTTGCTAAAGGAGTTGTAGAAACAGTAAAAAAATTAAATTGGGTTCCGGATATCATTCATGTGCATGGTTGGTTGGCATCGCTTTTGCCGGTTTATATGAAACATTATTATAAAGATGAAGCTCTTTTTTCGGATACAAAAATTGTAACTTCTGTTTATGCTCAATCTTTTGACGGGAATTTAGATTTAGAATTAATCAATAAAATAAAATTTGATGGCGTTCCACACGAATCTATTTCCGTTTTAGAACAACCAAATTATGAAAATCTAATTAAAGCGGCTATAGAACACTCTGATGCAGTGATAGTTGCTTCTGAAAACGTGTCTTCAAGTTTAACAAAATTTATAGAAGCAACAGGAAAACCTTTTTTACCTTTCGTCCCGAAAGAGGACTATCCTGAGCATTACACAAATTTCTATAAAAACAAGGTTCTTTAAATTTTATTTATTTTATATGATTTCAAAAAAATTAACACAATATACATCTATTGCAGCACTTGCTTTGTTGCTTTTTTCTTGTGATAAAGATTTTAATACAATTGGAGGAAGCGTAATTGGTGACGACCATTTTCAATTTGGGATAAAAGATATTGATGCTACTGTGGTTGCTTATAATCAAGATTTAGGGGCTGCACAGACCAATAATCTTGTTATAAACCCCTTGGGAATTTATAATAATACAGCGTTTGGCAAAACTACCGCCCATTTTGTAACACAAGTTTCATTACCAGGTACTACTGCTCAAACGTTTAACCCAAACCCGGTAATTGAGGAAGTAATTCTTTATATTCCTTATTTTAGCAGAAAAGGCACAACCGATTCTGAAGGAGTTGCGACCTACGAGTTAGATTCTGTTTATGGTGCGTCTAAGTTAAAACTTAGTGTCTTTGAAAATGGCTATTTTTTAAGAGATTTTGATCCAAATACCCAATTTACTGAAGCACAACGATATTATTCGGATCAGATGTCCGATTTTGAAAACAACAAAAGAGGAGCTGCGTCAGATGGAACATCTATTCCAAATGGAGAACGTCTCAATAATTCTACGAACGTTGCAGAAAACGACCAATTTTTCTTTAATCCAGCGGAAATTTCAGTAACAACAGGAGAGGGTGATGACGAAACGACAACAAAATCGGCACCCGGTATTTATTTGACATTAAATAAAGATTTCTTTCAAAAGAAAATTATTGGCGGGTATAACCAAAATAAGTTGGTGACAAATAACGTTTTTAGCGAATATTTCCGAGGCCTTTATTTTAAAGTTGAAGCCTCAGAGGTTGAGCCGAATGGAAATAGTCTTGCCATGATTAATTTTACCGGGGGAAAAATTACTATAAAATACGAGCAAGATGACGACAATCTTCCAGAAACTGATGGTAGGGAAAAGAAAACGTTAGAACTTTCTCTTACCGGAAATACGGTTTGTTTAACAAATCAAGAAAGAAGCACAAATTATTCTAATGCATTAGCTGCTGCTGATGCGGTGCAAGGCGATGAAAAATTATATATAAATGGGGGAGCAGGTTCGATGGCCGTGATTAACTTATTTAATCGCGATGAAGATGGAGAGTCTGCAGAGTTAGAACAGTATAGAGCCAACGGATGGTTGATTAACGAGGCTAATTTAACCTTTAGAATTGATCGCGATGCAATGGGCAACAATGTCGAACCAAATAGAATTTACCTGTATGATTTAGACAACAAAATTCCTTTGATCGATTATACTAATGATTTCACAACCAATTCTACAAAACCAAAATTTGGAAAATCAATTCACGGCGGAATCATTAGACTGGAGGATGGTAAAGGAGTGTCCTACAAAATTAGAATCACTAACCATATTGCTAATCTGCTTAAGAACCCTGATTTTAAGAATGTTAGATTAGGTTTGGTTGTTACCGAAGCAATTGGAAATGTTGGAAATTATAAATTAAAAAATCAAACAACAACGGGCATTAAAGAGGTGCCAATTGCATCGATAATGAATCCCTTGGGCACTGTGTTGTACGGAAGTAAATCTTCTGTATCTTTGGAGCAAAGATTGAAATTAGAAATTTACTATACTAAACCTGACTAAATAGTTAAACATATGTGTGGAATTGTTGGATATATTGGAAAAAGAGACGCTTATTCAATTGTAATTAAAGGATTAAAGCGTTTAGAATATAGAGGTTACGACAGTGCCGGAATCATGCTTCATGACGGCAACGACCTTAAAATTTCGAAAACAAAAGGAAAAGTAACAGACTTAGAAGAAGTTTCAGCAAAAGACAATAATTTTTTTGGTTCTATCGGAATGGGTCACACCCGTTGGGCAACTCACGGCGTGCCAAATGATGTGAATTCTCATCCACATTTATCAAATTCTGGAAATATTGCCATTATTCACAACGGAATTATTGAAAATTATGAACCGCTAAAAAAGGAATTAATCAAAAGAGGTTTCGTTTTTCATTCTGATACTGATACAGAGGTTTTAGTAAACCTTATTGAAGACGTTCAGAAAAAAGAAAATCTAAAATTAGGAAAAGCAGTTCAAGTTGCCTTAAACCAAGTTGTTGGAGCCTATGCAATTGCTGTTTTTGATAAAAATAAACCAGATGAGATTGTAGTAGCTCGTTTAGGTAGTCCGTTAGCGATTGGAATAGGTGATGGCGAATTTTTTGTTGCTTCTGATGCCTCACCATTTATCGAATATACTTCGAATGCTATTTATTTGGAAGATGAAGAAATGGCGATTGTTCGTTTACACAAACCAATCAAAGTTCGTAAAATTAAGGATGATACCTTAGTAGATCCGTATGTTCAAGAGTTAAAAATGAACTTGGAACAAATCGAAAAAGGAGGCTACGATCATTTTATGCTTAAAGAAATCTATGAGCAACCAAGTGTTATAAAAGATACCTACCGAGGAAGATTACTTTCTAACAAAGGAATCATTCAAATGGCCGGAATTGAAGATAATTTAGAAAAATTCCTCAATGCGGAGCGTATTATAATCGTTGCCTGTGGAACTTCATGGCATGCCGGTTTGGTTGCCGAATACATTTTTGAAGAATTTGCAAGAATTCCCGTGGAAGTAGAATATGCTTCAGAATTTAGATATAGAAATCCAATTATCAATAAAAAAGACATTGTTGTGGCTATTTCGCAATCCGGTGAAACAGCCGATACATTAGCCGCAATCAAGTTGGCCAAAGAAAACGGTGCATTTGTTTTTGGTGTTTGTAATGTGGTTGGTTCTTCCATTTCAAGAGAAACCGATGCGGGTGCATATACGCATGCCGGTCCGGAAATTGGCGTAGCTTCAACTAAAGCCTTTACAACGCAAATCACCGTTTTAACGCTGATAGCTTTACGTTTAGCAAAAGCAAAAGGAACGATGTCAAATTCTGACTATCACCGTTATTTACTAGAATTAGAAATGATACCGGACAAAGTAGCTGAAGCTCTTGAAACCAACGATATCGCCAAAGAAATTGCAGGAATTTATAAAGATTCTCCAAATTGTTTATATTTAGGTAGAGGATATAATTTTCCGGTTGCATTAGAAGGAGCATTGAAATTAAAAGAGATATCTTATATTCATGCTGAAGGTTATCCTGCCGCAGAAATGAAACACGGACCAATCGCCTTAATTGATGAATCGATGCCGGTGGTTGTTATTGCCCCAAAAATGGGACATTATGATAAAGTTGTCAGTAATATCCAGGAAATAAAATCCAGAAGTGGAAAAATTATTGCAGTAGTTACAAAAGGAGATACACAAGTACGAGAATTAGCCGATCACGTGATCGAAATTCCTGAGACGTCTGATGCCCTTTCTCCATTATTAACGACCATTCCGTTGCAACTACTATCGTATCACATTGCAGTAATGAGAGGTTGTAATGTGGATCAACCAAGAAATTTAGCCAAATCGGTTACGGTAGAATAACCAATTTTACACTGTTTTAAAGCGAAGCGAGCATATTTATGTTCGCTTTTTTTTATTTTCTTATTTCCGTAATAAAGTTGCTAAATTGTTAACAAAAGCTTAAAAAATTATATGAACGCATAGTAAATAGTGTTCGTTTTATTAAATTTTTAAAAATAATTCAACAATTGCAGTTGCGGATAATTTAAAAATGGCAATAAAAAAATAGTAATTATGATAAATTAGCTTCAATTTTTTAATAATATCAAAAATATTTGTACTTTGGTAGCGTAAACTAACAAAAACTCTAACTTTATGAAAGTGAAATTAATTCTTCTCACATTGTTTTTTTGTAGCATTTCTTTTGCTCAAACAACAATAACAGGAAAGGTGGTTGACAACACCAATCAGCCCATTCCGGGAGCCAACATCAAAATTGCTGGCGAAGCCATAGGTACTACATCCGATTTTGACGGAAATTTTACCTTAACAACACAAAAAAAACCGCCTTTTAAAATCGAAATTTCTTCCATTGGTTTCTCACCCAAAACCGAAGATATCAGATCAAACAACCAAAAAGTAAATGCTGTTCTGGCAGAAGAAGAAACAAGATTGGATGAAATTGTTGTCTCAGCCTCTAGATCTCCTGAAAGGGTTAGAGAGTCTCCGGTTACAATTGAAAGAATGAGTATAAAAGACATCAAAAAATCAGCGTCAGTCTCTTTCTATGATGGTCTTGAAAACTTAAAAGAAGTACATATGAACACAAGTAGTATGTCTTTCAAATCAATCAATACCAGAGGATTTGCCACAGTAGCGAATACGCGTTTTATGCAATTGGTTGACGGTATGGATAATTCATCACCTTTATTAAACTTTGTGTTAGGAAACTTAATTGGTGTTTCTGAAATTGATGTTCAAAGTGTTGAATTGTTACCGGGAGCCTCTTCTGCATTATATGGTGCAAATGCATTTAATGGTATTTTGTTCATGACCAGTAAAAGCCCATTCACTCACCAAGGAATTAGTGCGTATGCAAAAGTAGGCCAAACGAGTCAAGAAGCGGCAGGAAATAATTTGTATTATGATTATGGAGTACGTGTTGCTAAAGCTTTTTCGCCACATTTTGCTGCTAAAGCAAACTTTACCTTTATGAGTGGAACGGATTGGTTTGCCACCGACTATAGAGACAAGGATTTAGTTAATAATGTAGGAATTGATAGAACAAATCCTAATTATGATGGTATTAATGTTTATGGAGATGTAGTGTCTACCAATATTAGAAGTGTTGCATCAGGGTTGTTGAATGCTGGAGCAATTACACCGGCACAATTTACAGTTTTCAATGCAATTCTACCAAATCAAAATGTTTCCAGAACGGGTTACAATGAAGTTGATATCACTGACAACCAAGTAAGAAACGCTAAAATTGATTTTTCTTTACACTTGAAGCCATGGGCAACTGGTAGTACAGAGTGGGCAAAAGATATTGAGTTCATCTGGCAAAGTAAGTATGGATTTGGTAACACGGTTTACCAAGGAGCAAACAGATACTACCTAAATGGCTTTGAAATGCAACAACATAAACTTGAAGTAGTTGGTAAAAATTTCTTTGCAAGAGGATATGTAACTTCTGAAGATGGTGGTAATTCTTACGATATGGAGTTTACTGCGGTAAATGTAAATAGACAGTGGAAACCAGATGCGACTTGGTTTGGTCAATATGCGGGAGCTTATGTGCAGTCTACTTTAGGAGGTGCTACACCGGCACAAGCCCATGCATCAGCAAGAACTACTGCAGATACGGGCAGATTCTTACCAGGAACACCTGAATTTATTAACGCATTTAATCAAGTAATTGCTGATCCGGATGTGTTAACAGGATCTAAGTTAGTGGATAATTCTAAAATTTACCACGCCGATGCTAATTATAATTTTAGAGATGTTGTGAAATTTGCAGAAATTCAGGTTGGAGGTTCTTATCGTATTTATGATTTGAATTCATTTGGAAGAATTTATACTGATACACCGGAATTTGGTGGAATTGATTATGAAGAGTATGGTGTTTATACCCAAATTCAAAAGAAATTTTTAGAAGATAAATTGAAATTTACAGGTTCTGTGCGTTATGATAAGAGTCAAAATTTTGATGGAAATTATTCACCAAGAGTGTCACTTGTATTCTCGCCGGACGAAAAGAAAAACCACAATTTCAGAGCGTCATTTCAAACAGGATTCCGTAACCCAACAACGCAAGATCAATACATTGGATTCAATGTTGGTAATGCGGTGTTGATTGGTTCTGCACCGGATAACTTGGATCGTTACAGGGAAACATTGCCAGTAACAACTGCTACGGGTCAATTTTTTGCCGGAGGTGATTCAGTTGTTTTAACCGGTCAAAATGCATATTTTAATTCTTATACCGCAACATCTGTGAGACAATTTGCAGCATTGGCTGGTACAGATCCGGTAGCTGCGGCTGCTTTATTAAGAAGAACCGATGTTGATTTAGTTAAGCCTGAAACTGTAAAAGCGTTTGAATTAGGGTACAGAGGTCAGTTCGAAAATTTTTCTTACGACATCAACGGTTACTATAATATCTACAATGATTTTATTGGAAACTTAAACGTAGTTGCTCCTTTATATGGAACAGCTCAAGATGCTCCAAATCCTGGAGCAGGACCAACGGATGCAGGTTTCCAAACATTACATGCAATCCAAACAGGAAACATAAGAGCTTATCAGTTGTATACAAATACAGATATTGAAATCAAATCTTTGGGTTTTGGTTTAGGACTTTCAACAAAAATTTACAAAGACTTTGAGTTAGGAGCAAATTATAATTTTGCAGAGTTTAGCTTCGATCAAGCATTAGATCCAAGTTTTGAAGCTGGTTTCAACACCCCAAAACACAGAGTGAAAGGATCCATTAGTAATGACAAATTATTTAAAAACTTTGGCTTTAATGTAAGTGCACGGTGGAACTCAGAATACTTATGGCAATCCACCTTTGTTGATGGTATAATTGAAGAGGCAACTGTTATTGATGCTCAAATTAATTATTCTATTCCTAAATTAAAAACAATTGTAAAAGTAGGTGCAACTAATCTTGGTATGAGAGAGTACATTCAAGTTTTAGGAGCAGGAGCAATCGGACAACAATTTTTTGTTGGATTAACTATTAACCAATAATCAACGAATTTAAAAGATATGAAAATGATAAAAAATAATAAATGGCTGTTATTGGTTGCGTTAACCATGATAGCTTGTAGTGATGATGACGCAGTAATTGTAAACGATACTGCTGATGGATTGCCTTTAACCGCTGGCAGTGCTGATTTTTCTAAATTTGTTTCCGTAGGAAATTCTTTAACCGCAGGGTTTAGCGATAATGCCCTATTTATTGAAGGCCAAGTAAATGCTTATCCTGCTATTTTAGCAAGTCAATTTGCTTTAGTTGGTGGTGGAGAATTTAGAACTCCATTAATGAATGATAATGTGGGAGGATTACTTTTAGGCGGGAATATTATTTCAGGGCCGAGATTGTTTTTTAATGGAACCGGACCTGCTCCTGTTTCAGGTTTACCAACAACAGAGGTTTCTACTGTTCTTACTGGTCCTTTCAATAATATGGGTGTCCCTGGAGCAAAGAGTTTTCATTTAGTTGCGTCAGGATACGGAAATGTTGCCGGAGTTCCTCTAGGTCAGTCTAATCCTTATTATGTTCGATTCGCTTCATCGCCATCAGCGACTATATTAGGAGATGCTGTAGCTCAAAACCCCACCTTTTTCTCTCTGTGGATAGGCAATAATGATGTATTAAGCTATGCTACATCTGGGGGCATTGGTACAAATCAGACAGGAAACTTAAACCCAGCAACCTACGGCGGAAATGACATTACAGATCCAAATGTGTTTGCGAGCGTTTACTCGTCATTGTTAGATGGTTTAACTGCTGGTGGAGCAAAAGGTGTTGTAGCTAATATTCCTAATGTAACTTCAGTGCCATTTTTTACAACAGTGCCAACCAATCCAATACCGGGATTACCAGGTGCAAATGCCACTTCTTTAAATCAATTGTTTGGGGGAATTAATGCTGCTCTTGCCGGTGCCGGTTTGCCAGCTCGTTACGTTACCTTATTAGCAGATGATGGAAATCCTGCTACTGTTGAGGCAAATCCGTTGTTAATTGTAGATGAGTCTTTAGTTAATATTTCTGCTCAAATTACGGCAGCACTTACTCCTATTTATGGAGCTCCAACAGCGACATTTTTAGGTAATTTATATGGACAAACAAGACACGCAAGTAATGCTGCAGGTTCAAGAGACTATATCTTGTTAACAGCAAGTGGAATTATAGGAACAACTACAGCTTCTGCTCCAGCCCCTTTTAATACAGTGGGTGTTTCTTTTCCAATGCAAGATAATGCAGTGCTTACTGCAGATGAAACGGCTCAAGTTAAAACAGCAACCGATGCATATAATGCAACGATTCAATCGTTGGCAACTGCTAAAGGCTTAGCTTTTGTAGATGCCAATGCAACATTAAATCAAGTTGCTAGTGGAGGAATTAATGCTAATAATTTTACTGTAACTTCTAATTTTGTAACGGGAGGCGGATTTTCTCTAGACGGGGTTCATCCAAGTCCTAGAGGCTATGCTTTAATAGCAAATAAATTCTTTGAAGCAATTAATGCAACTTATGGTTCAAATTTTAAAGTTGTAAACATTGGTAATTATAGAATCTTATACCCTGCTGCTTTATAAATTAAGTAACATACTATTTCAAAACCACCTCTAACCAGGTGGTTTTTTTATTTCTCTACACTATTTTTAGCTCTAGAGATGCATTAGTTCGAATACTTCAAAAAAACCTAAAAAAAACATCCGTTTGGTATTGATTTTATATTTTTAAAAATTATCTTTGCACTCTGAAAAAAGACGTGTTTAAAATAAACATAAATAGCTATTAAATAAATACATAAGCAATGTCAAAAGTAATAGGAAAAGTTGCCCAAATCATCGGACCGGTTGTAGACGTAGTATTCGATTCTAAAGTTGCCGATTTACCAAAAATTTATGATTCATTAGAAATCATTAAAAAAGATGGTTCAATATTAGTTTTAGAAGTACAGTCACACATAGGTGAAGACACCGTTAGAACCATCTCTATGGACTCAACCGACGGATTAAGCCGTGGTACAGAAGTAGAAGGAACGGGTGCTCCAATTCAAATGCCAATCGGTGCAGATATCTACGGAAGACTTTTCAACGTAATTGGTGATGCAATCGACGGATTAGGCAATTTACCAAAAGCTGGTGCAGATGGAATTTCTATCCACAGACCAGCTCCAAAATTTGACCAATTATCAACTTCTACCGAAGTTTTATTCACAGGTATCAAAGTAATCGACCTTATCGAGCCTTATGCAAAAGGAGGAAAAATCGGTTTGTTCGGTGGTGCCGGTGTAGGTAAAACTGTATTGATTCAGGAGTTAATTAACAATATCGCAAAAGGTCACGGTGGTCTTTCAGTATTTGCAGGAGTAGGTGAAAGAACACGTGAAGGAAACGACTTACTTCGTGAGATGTTAGAGTCAGGAATTATAAAATACGGAGAAGAATTCATGCACTCTATGGAAAATGGAGGATGGGATTTATCCAAAGTGGACAAATTAGGTATGAGAGAGTCTAAGGCTACTTTCGTATTCGGTCAGATGAACGAACCACCTGGAGCTCGTGCTCGTGTGGCGTTATCCGGACTTTCTATCGCAGAATATTTCCGTGATGGTGCTGGTTCAGATCAAGGAAAAGACGTACTTTTCTTCGTAGACAACATCTTCCGTTTCACCCAAGCAGGTTCTGAGGTTTCGGCTCTTTTAGGTCGTATGCCGTCTGCAGTAGGTTACCAACCAACATTAGCAACAGAAATGGGTGCAATGCAAGAGCGTATCACCTCAACAAATAAAGGATCGATTACATCTGTACAAGCGGTTTACGTTCCTGCGGATGACTTAACAGACCCGGCTCCGGCAACAACCTTTGCTCACTTAGATGCAACAACCGTATTGTCGCGTAAAATTGCCGAGTTAGGTATTTATCCAGCGGTAGATCCATTGGATTCCACATCAAGAATCTTAACTGCTCAAATCTTAGGTGATGAGCATTATGATTGTGCACAAAGAGTAAAAGAAATTCTTCAAAAATACAAACAACTTCAAGATATCATCGCCATCCTTGGTATGGAGGAATTGTCTGAAGAAGATAAATTATCGGTATCACGTGCTCGTCGTGTACAACGTTTCTTGTCTCAGCCCTTCCACGTGGCAGAGCAATTTACAGGTATCCCAGGCGTTTTAGTAGACATCAAAGACACCATCAAAGGATTCAACATGATTATGGATGGAGAATTAGATCACCTTCCAGAAGCTGCTTTCAACTTGAAAGGAACCATTGAGGATGCTATTGAAGCCGGACAAAAAATGTTAGCAGAAGCATAAAACAATGGATAATTGACAATGGATAATTGTCAATTGTCAATTATCAATTATCAATTAAATTATGATTTTAGAAATAGTATCCCCGGAAGCCACTTTATTTCAAGGCGAAATCACCTCAATCACCCTACCAGGTGTTGATGGTTCATTTCAAATTTTAAATAATCACGCACCCATCGTTTCTATTTTAAACTTCGGTACAGTTAAAATAGTAGCACCAAGTTTCAAAATTAAAAAAGATGTAGCCGGAAAGTTTACCAAACTAAACGATCATACCTACACATTGGAAATCAATTCGGGAACAGTCGAAATGAAAGACAATAAAGTAATCGTTTTAGCCGACTAAACGTTTTCAATGCAATAAATACAAAAGTCATACAGCAATGTGTGACTTTTTTTTATGAGCTATTTCCCGCTATCCGTTACAAGCTTTTTTGTCTTGTTGCTTTTTTCTAAGGCAAAAAAGTAGCTCCCAAGGTCGCTCTTTTTTACCAAGAAAAAATGCAACAATCCTGCAAAAGGCTTTTCACTTCTATCGGGGCTACAACCGCCTTCGAAACAACATTATTCCTTCACAAATTCCATAATATCACCCGGCTGGCATTCCAATATTTCACAAATCAATTCCAACGTCGAAAACCGGATTGCTTTCGCTTTTCCGGTTTTTAATATAGAAAGATTGGCTGTTGTTATCCCAATTTTTTCGGCCAACTCATTCGAACGCATCTTTCGTTTGGCGAGCATGACATCTAAGTTTACTATAATGGGCATGATTAAATGGTTAATTCGTTTTCGTCTTTCATGGTTTTTCCAATTTTAAAGACTTCGGCTAAAACTTTAAAAAATAAACCAAGTCCTAACAAATATAAAAAAGGACCGTATCCAAAGTTAATTTCTACTTTATTTACTGAACTAGAGGCAATAAAGTCAGTCAGTAAATAGACAATTGATGAAACAACCACCAAAGATCCAATTTTATCAAATAAAAATTGGTTGGTTTCTTCAAAAATTAATCGTTTCCTGAAATTGTTCATTAATTTTCGAAAGTAGAATAAAGCAACTAAAAGAATTATAAAGTAAATATTACCAGCTACTAAAGCTATTTTTCCAAGTGGTGATGTCAAATCAATTGAGACAGAAGTAATTTTTATCGGTACATCTATTATTTCATTTGTAAAAATAAAAAAGAACGTAAGAAATAATATGATTGGATAAAACAGTAAGGACATAATCCAAATAAAATCGACAATCGTTTTTAAAATGTATAATTTTCTCATTTTTATTTGTTTTAAATTCGAGACAAATATATAAAAATTATTGATAAACAATAATAAATAATTAAAAAACAACTATAAATTTATATTTCCTATATCTTTGACTTTACAAAACCGGATAAGAAACTTTAAATTCAATGAACCATTTCAACCTCTTTCTTCCAAATTCAACTTTCAATTCGTACATTTGAAAATCAATTCAAAAATCATGTCAAAAGATAAAAAAGGAGTTTACACCGGCATCATCGAAAAAGATGAAAACGGCAATTATTTCTGTGGCGAATATTTGCTAGATTTCAAATACACCGAAGCCAATTTCAAACTCGGGGACGAAGTAAACATCAAAACCGTGATCGAAAATCCAAGCGATATCAGCTATAACAAATACCCAAAAAAATCAAGAAATTTCTTTTTGGCAAACGATAAGAAATAAATTTAAAACCTAGAATCTCATGATGAATTGGGAACAACTTTTATCACTCAAACGACAAGGCGACACCGGCAAACGTTTACGTTCCGAACAAGACGACACCCGTTTGGGCTTTGAAGTAGATTATGACCGAATCATTTTTTCTGCCGCTTTCCGCAGTTTGCAAGATAAAACACAAGTTATTCCACTTTCTAAAACCGATTTTGTGCACACACGTTTGACACACAGTTTGGAAGTTTCCGTTGTTGGTCGCTCGATTGGACGATTGGTGGGAAAAAAAATCATCGAAAAATATCCCTATCTCAAAGAAGCGCACGGTTTTCACATGAACGATTTTGGAGCTATCGTTGCAGCTGCTTGCTTAGCTCACGACATCGGAAATCCACCTTTCGGACATTCAGGAGAAAAAGCCATCGGCGAATATTTTAAAACCGGAAACGGTCAACAATACAAAAACCAACTTACCGCCAAAGAATGGCAAGATTTAATCGATTTTGAAGGAAATGCAAACGGCTTTTCTGTACTCACCGGAAACCGAGCCGGCATCGAAGGCGGATTGCGAATATCTTACGCCACATTGGGAGCTTTTATGAAATATCCCAAAGAAAGTTTACCCAAAAAACCAACCAATGCCATTGCCGACAAAAAATACGGGTTCTTTCAACAAGACAAAGCATTTTTTAAAGAAGTGGCAGAGGAATTAGGTTTGATTCCAAATAAATCAGGTGATGATTTGGGTTTCGAACGTCATCCGTTAGCCTATTTAGTGGAAGCCGCAGACGATATTTGTTATACCATCATCGACTTTGAAGACGGAATTAATTTAGGTTTGGTAGATGAGGATTTTGCCTTAGAATATTTAATTAAATTGGTAAAAGACAGCATTGATGCCTCTAAATACAATTCGTTAACCACCAAAGAAGACCGCATCAGTTATTTGCGTGCCTTGGCCATTGGAAGTTTAATTAACGATGCCGTTCGTGTTTTTATCGAAAACGAAGAAGCCATTTTGCAAGGAAAATTTCCTTATGCGTTAACCGATAAAAGCAAGTACAAAGCTCAAATGGATGATATCATCAAATTGAGTGTAAAAAAGATTTATCAAAGTCAGGAAGTTATCCAAAAAGAAATTACGGGCTATCATATTATCAATAACTTATTGGATAAATTTATCACTGCTTTTAACAATAAACACGAAGGGAAAATGTCGAATTACGACCAATTGTTGTTGAAACTTTTACCGGAAAAATACCGTGTAGAAAAAGATAGTTTATATGAAAGATTACTGCATATATCGCATTATATTTCACTTTTAACAGATGGAAATGCTCTTTTACTCAACAAAATTATTTCTTCAAATAATGGCTAAAAAGCATAGGTAACGCCTATTCCTAAAGCTTGTTTTAATTGTAATTTTGGACCAACAGTAACTTGTTCGCCTGCAATTTCTTCTTTGGCCTTAATGTCATCATCATAAATTAGGTGCAGACCAATATTGGCTTTAACATACTGATTTACAACTAAGTCAACGCTTAATTGCCAGTCTACATCCACATTTCCAAAGTTATTTATGTAATCGGAATATAATGAAAGGCGGTGTTCAAAAAACATATTTTTGTAGAATTCTTTCTTCCAATAACTGTTAAAGAGCATACCAAATTCGGTTCGTGTTTTCCGACCTCTTCTCAATAAATTACCTTCTTCATCATAAATTGCTTTATCTACACCAAATGAACCCATATTGGCTAAACGTTCATCTAAAACAAGCGTTGTTTTTATAGTTAATGGTGAAAAATAAAAATTCATATTTAAATCTTTACGATTGTATTCAGAACCGGCACCTAGAAAAATATAAGCCGGAGCAAATAATCTGGAGACCGGATCATTAGTGTTTGGATAGGCATACCCATCCGTGAATTGCGTGTTAAAATTAAAACGAGCCGAATAGTACCAATTTGAACCAGGTTCTTTTTTGTATCCGTAATTCGATAGAAATGAAAAAGCATCATCTGTTTTGCGAAGTTCCCTTCCTTCTTGTTTGTTGATACCGTATCGAAGTGACATTTCATTATTCCAAATCACGTTTCCTCTAACATATTTTCGTGCAAAATCACCCTTGAGCAAACCTGACACGGAACTATTTCCACCGGCATTCCAATTCACAAAAGCAATTTGACTAAAATCTAAACCAGCGATATTTTTTTTGGTCCAGTAGGTGGTATCTTTCGGAATGGTATCGCTTTCTGTTACAAGTGTTTGAGAAAAAAACAATTGTGATACGGAAAGCATAAGTAATAGCTGAAAAAACCTCATTATTCTGTAGCGTTGATTAGGAACGGCAAAAATGACCATTTTCAATAAGATGACAAAATAGAAACCAAACTTTTCACATTAATTTCACTATATTGTTGTAGTTCTTCAACCGTTCCTTGTTCGATAAATTCATCAGGAACTCCTAGTAGTTGAACGTTGTTTTTGTAATTATATTTTGATTTGAATTCTACAATCGCAGAACCAAAACCACCAATGATTGTTCCGTCTTCAATTGTAATGATACTTTCGTATTCATTAAAAATGGAATGTAAAAGCGTTTCATCCATTGGTTTTACAAATGAAAAATCATAGAGTGAAAATGATTCTGAATTTGAAATTTCAGCAAATGCTAACGTTATATTTCGTCCAATAAAACCATTCGATAGAATCGCTATTCTAGCACCTTTTTTCAATAAAGTGGCTTTTCCGATTTCAATTTTATGAAACGGTTGTTGCCAATCCACAATTTCGCCTCTTCCTCTGGGATATCTAATCGCAATAGGATGATTTAATCCCAATTGAGCGGTATAAAGTATGTTTCGCAATTCAATTTCATTCCTTGGCGAAAAAATAATCATATTCGGAATGCATCGCAAATACGCCAAATCAAAAACACCATGATGAGTGGCTCCGTCTTCGCCCACTAAACCCGCTCTGTCTAAACAAAAAATAACCGGTAAATTTTGCAACGCCACATCATGAATCACTTGGTCATAGGCTCGTTGTAAAAAAGTAGAGTAAATATTGCAAAAAACAACCATTCCTTGTGTTGCCATTCCGGCGGATAAAGTCACGGCATGTTGCTCGGCAATTCCAACATCAAAAGCTCTTTTCGGAAAAGCGTGCATCATAAATTTTAAGGAACTTCCCGTTGGCATCGCAGGAGTTATCCCAATAATTTTTTCATTTTGTTGAGCTAATTCAACTATAGTTAAACCAAAAACATCTTGAAATTTAGGTGGTAAATGACCTTCTTCTTTCAAATGAATTTCCCCTGTAATTTTATCAAATTTCCCCGGAGCATGGTATTTTACCTGATCTTCTTCTGCTTTTTGAAGTCCTTTTCCTTTGGTGGTAATGACATGAAGAAACTTTGGGCCTTTTACTTTTTTCAATCGTTCCAATTCCTGAATAACTGCAAAAATATCATGTCCGTCAATCGGTCCAGAATAATCAAAATTCAGCGACTTAATCATGTTATTCACTTTCGGATTTTTGCCCTCTTTCACGGCAGTGAGGTAGTTTTTTAAAGCACCAACACTTGGGTCGATTCCAATCGCATTGTCGTTTAAAATTACTAACAAATTAGCATCGGTTACACCGGCGTGATTCAATCCTTCAAACGCCATTCCGCTTGCAATAGAAGCATCGCCAATCACTGCAATGTGATGTTTGTTATCACCTTTTAATTGGGAAGCAATCGCCATTCCCAACGCCGCAGAAATGGAAGTGGATGAATGTCCAACTCCAAACGTATCAAATTCACTTTCGCTTCGTTTCGGAAATCCGGAAATGCCATTTAATTGCCGATTAGTATGAAAAACAGCTTTCCTTCCGGTTAAAATTTTATGTCCGTACGCTTGATGACCCACATCCCAAACCAACAAATCTTGTGGTGTGTTGAACACATAATGCAAAGCGATTGTTAATTCTACAACACCTAAACTTGCACCTAAATGACCTTCTTTTACGGAAACAATATCAATGATAAAGTCGCGTAATTCTTGAGCCAATTGAAGCAATTGATTCATGCTTAATTTTCGTAAATCAGATGGAAATTCGATATGTGCCAGTAAATTTTCACGCATGGTGCAAATGTACGAATTGAAATTGTATTTTTGTTTCTATGGAAAATCCTTTCACCGACGAGTATTTTATGAAAAAAGCCCTGCAAGAAGCCGAAGTTGCTTTTGAACAAGGCGAAATTCCCGTGGGAGCCATTATTGTAGTAAAAAATAAAGTCATTGCCAGAACGCATAATTTAACCGAATTACTTAAGGATGTCACTGCTCATGCCGAAATGCAAGCTATTACCTCTGCTGCCAATTTCTTAGGCGGAAAATATTTAAAAGGATGCACCTTATACGTTACTTTAGAACCGTGTCAAATGTGTGCCGGAGCTTTGTACTGGAGTCAGATTTCAAAAATTGTCTTTGGAGCTCGTGATGAGCAAAGAGGTTTTATGACAATGGGAACCAAATTACATCCGAAAACAGAAGTCGTTTCAGGTATTTTAGCTCAAGAAGCATCCGATTTAATGCTGCGTTTTTTTGCTTCCAAACGGAAATAATTTATTCCAAAAATTCTTCTTAAAAATAATTATCTTTAACACAATATTTGGAATACTTTTTGTGTTATTGCAGATAAGTACCCACTCATTTCCCCGTTCCACTTTTAATCATTTTGAACAATGTCAATCAAACGTTTGATGCAACTCCTTGTTGCGGTTGTTGTGCTACACTCTTGTGGCAAAAAAGAATCTACAGAAGATTTTAATTCTGATTTTTCATTGTTTCACGAATATATACTGAATTTCAGTTCCGGTTTGGTTTCGGCCAATTCCGATATTCGAGTAACCTTGGCATTCGATAAGCAGGAATGGCAGCCAAATCAGGAAATCGACAAAAGTTTGTTTGATATTTCGCCGAGTGTGAAAGGAAAAATGGTCGCATTAGCTTCCAACACCATTGCTTTTGTACCCGAAAAACCATTGGAACAAGATACCGAATACCGTATTATTTTCAAATTATCCAAACTCATAAAAACTGAAAAAGGGTTAGAAGAATTCAAATTTTCTATCAAAACTTTAAAACAAGATTTTATCGTGAATGTGATGGATTTGCAATCCTACAGTAGAGAATTAAATTACCTAAACGGAACAATTCAAACCAGCGATTTATTAGATTTTACAACAGCTTCAAAACTAGTGGAAGCCACTCAAGACGGAAAAAAATTAAAGATTAAATTTGATAAATCACTCAGCACTAAAACGGAATTCAAATTCATTATCGACAGTATTCAACGCAAAGTAGAAGATGATAAAATTGAAATTTCGTGGAACGGAAGACCCTTCAACATCGACCAAAAAGGAAGCGTAGAATATGAAATTCCCGGTAAAAATAATTTCAAAATAGTGGGAATGGAAGTAGGTGACGAAGACAATCAATCCCTATTCATCAATTTTTCTGATCCCATCAAAAAAGGACAAGATTTACAAGGTTTAGTTTCGGTTGAAACTGCTCAAACCACCAAATTTTTAATTGAAGGAAATTTATTAAAAGTCTTTTTCAGCGAACCACTCAAAGGCGATTTGTTAGTGGAAGTTTTTCAAGGAATTACCAGTGATGAAGGCTATAAAATGAAAGAAACTTTTTCGCAAAGAGTAGCGTTCAACGAAATGAAACCGAACATTCGCTTTGTGAAAAACGGATCAATTTTGCCAAGTTCAAACAACTTAAAAATCAATTTTGAATCGGCTAATCTAAAAGCGGTTGACGTAAAAGTGTATAAAATTTACCAAAACAACGTACTTCAGTTTTTACAAGATAATAACCTAAACGGAAATCGAAATTTGCGAAAAGTGGCTTCGCCAATCGCCAAACAAACCATCAATTTATTAGATAAAAAACTACCGAATTACAGTAAATGGAATACGTTTGCTCTTGATTTGTCAAAAATTATTACACCGGAACCTGGTGCAATTTATCGTGTAGAAATGTCTTTCAAAAAAAGTTATTCGTTATTCAAATGTTCCGAAATAACGACTGATTCCGGAGAAGATCGAGAGGATGATAATGAAGAAGTACGTTCAAACGACGATGATTATTATGATTATTATTGGTATGATGATTACGATTGGTACGACAGCCAAGATGCCTGCCAAAACGATTATTTCCGTCGTAGACCAATCGGAATGAATGTTTTAGCTTCTGATTTAGGAGTCATTGCCAAACGTGGTGAAAACGGTTCGTACACCATTGCCGTAACCAACATTGTCAATACGCAACCCATTTCCGGTGCTACCGTTGAATTGTATGATTTTCAACAACAGAAAATTGCTTCAGGAACATCTGATGCCGAAGGAATGGCTTCGTTTGAAGTAAGTAAATATGCCTATTTTGCTTTAGTTTCAAAAGATAAACAAACCACATACGTAAAATTAGACGAGGGCTATTCGCAATCGGTCAGTAATTTTGATGTGTCCGGAGAAAAATTACAAAAAGGACTCAAAGGTTATATTTATGGTGAAAGGGGCGTTTGGCGTCCGGGCGATACATTGTTTTTGAGTTTTATATTGAATGATGCCGCCAGCAAATTAGACAAATCGCATCCCATCCAATTCAAATTGAATGATCCAACCGGAAAATTGACTTTTCAATCTGTTCAAAAATACAATGAACTCAACCATTATAAATTCATCATTCCAACCCGAGACAGTCATCCTACCGGAAGTTGGGAAGCGGTGATAAGTGTCGGCGGAGCTCGATTTTATAAAAACATCAAAATTGAAACCATCAAACCGAATCGATTAAAAATCAAAAACAAATTCGATTCCGAAATTTTATCCACATCCAAAATAAATGTCAGCGAAGTAGAAGTAGCTTGGTTGCACGGTGCCGTTGCCAAAGATTTAAAAATGGAAATGCAAGCCAAAATAATGCAACAAAAAACCACTTTTAAAGGTTTCGCCAATTATAATTTTGATGACCCAATTCGTCAATTTGAAACCGAAGAAACGACAATTTATAACGGAAAAGTAAATTCAGAAGGAAAAGCAACCGTGCGTTTTCAACCCAAAGTAAGCAGTCAATCTCCCGGAATGTTGAAAGCCAGTTTGATGACGAAAGTCTATGAAAACGGAGGCGATTTCAGTACCGATGTGATGGCAACAACACTTTCACCTTATCAAACGTATGTTGGTTTAAAAACGCCCGAACCAAATAAATACGGCTTATTAGAAACTGGAAAAATGAACCGCTATGACATTGTCACTGTCGATGAAAAAGGAAATCCAAAATCAGTACAAAACCTGAAAGTGCAAGTCTATAAAGTAGAATGGCGTTGGTGGTGGGATGCTAGTTATGACAACCTTTCCAGTTATGTTTCCTCCAATTCAACCACAGCATTTAAGAATTTCAACGTTAGCACCAATTCCACAGGAAAAGCCAGCGTTCAATTTAAAAACGACGAAAATGAATGGGGTCGTTATTTAATAAGAGTCACCGATGAACAAGGCGGACACGCTACCGGTTCAACCGTAATGATTGATTGGCCCTATTGGTCGGGAAAAACCAGAAATACCGATGCTTCCAATGCATCCATGTTGCTATTTTCTACCGATAAAAAGAATTACGCTGTGGGCGAAAAGGCCAAAATTTCCTTCCCATCTAGTGTCGGCGGAAGAGCGTTAATTTCGTTAGAAAATGGTTCTCGAGTAGTCAAAACCTTCTGGGCAACCACACAAAAAGGCGAAACGAAAGTCGAAATTCCGATTACCGGCGAAATGGCTCCAAATGTATTCGTGCATATCACCTTATTGCAACCGCACGCTTCCACATTAAACGATTCACCGATTCGTATGTACGGAATTGTGCCCATTGAAGTCATCGATAAAAACACCATTCTCGAACCCCAAATTACTATGCCGGAAGTTTTAAAACCGGAGGGAAAAGTCAACATCCGCGTAAGCGAAAAATCAGGGAAAGCGATGACTTATACGCTGGCCATTGTGGATGATGGTTTGCTCGATTTAACCCGTTTTAAAACACCAAATGCGTGGAATAGTTTCTATACTCGTGAAGCGTTGGGTGTAAAAACCTGGGATATTTTTGATGACGTTATTGGAGCGTATGGCGGAAGAATCAACCAAGTCTTCAGCATTGGTGGTGACGAAGATTTAGGCGGAAGCAAAGCCAAAAAAGCCAATCGTTTTAAACCTGTGGTGATGTATTTTGGCCCATACAAATTAGAAAAAGGAAAATCCCAAACGCATAAAATTACGATGCCAAATTATGTCGGTTCGGTTCGAACAATGGTCGTAGCCGGAGATGTAAATTCAAGTGCTTACGGTTCAGCTGAAAAAACAACGCCGGTTAGAAAACCTTTGATGGTCTTAGCTTCGTTACCAAGAAAAATTTCTCCAACCGAAAAAGTAACGTTGCCAGTGACGATTTTTGCGATGGAACCACAAGTAAAAAATGTTTCATTACAAATCAAAACCAACAACGGCATTCGAGTAGTAGGAAGCAGTTCGCAAAGTTTATCCTTCGCTCAACCGGATGAAAAAATGGCGTATTTTGAGTTGGAAGTAGGCAGTGCAACCGGATTGGCAAAAGTGCAAGTCATCGCCACGTCCGGAAACGAAAAAGCAACGTACGAAGTCGAACTCGACATCACTAATCCAAACCCAATTACGAATGAATTTAGCGATATTGTTTTAGAACCCAACAGTTCAAAAACGATAGCTGTTTCCACCTTCGGTGTCGCCGGAAGCAACAAAGCTCAATTGGAAGTTTCGTCTTTCCCAACCATCGATTTTAGCAGAAGATTGCAGTATTTAATCCAATATCCACACGGTTGTTTGGAGCAAACGACGTCGAGTGTTTTCCCGCAATTGTATTTGGCAGATATTTTCGATTTAGACCAAAATCGCAAAAACGAAATTCAGAAAAACATCAAAATCGGAATCCAAAAATTAGGCGGTTTCCAAATTTCAAATGGCGGATTTTCCTATTGGAGCGGACAAAATTATGCCGACGATTGGAGTTCATCCTACGTGGGTCATTTCCTCATTGAAGCAGAGAAAAAAGGCTACGTTTTACCCATAAATTTCAAATCAAAATGGATTGCCTATCAGCAAAAAGCGTCCAAAGAATGGCGATTGAACAAAGGCTATCACAACGATTTTGCTCAAGCCTATCGTTTGTACACCTTGGCTTTAGCGGGTTCGCCCGATATGGCCTCAATGAACCGTTTGCGTGAAACTACCGGAATTTCCAACGAAAGCAAATTGCGTTTGGCGGCTGCGTATGCCTTGGCGGGACAAAAACAAGCCGCTCAAACGCTATTCAATCAAAGTAAAATTGACGAAACAAACCAAAACCATTACTACTATTACGGTTCGCCCGAACGCAATAAAGCAATGGCTTTGGAAACGTTATTGCTAACCGGAAACAAACAAAGAGCCTTCAAAATGGCGACGGATTTGGCGAAAAATATGGCTTCTGATCAATGGATGAGTACGCAAACTACGGCGTATTGCTTGTATGCGATGTCAAAATTCGCTCAACAAAATGGCGTAAAAGGAGTTGAAGTAACTTATTCATTAAATGGAAAATCACAAACTATTACCACCACAAAATCATTGGCAAACCGAAATTTAGAAATCAAAAACGGAAGCAATTTCATCACCATCAAAAACACAAAATCCAATACGTTGTATGTGCGAGTGCTCACGAGCGGCATTTTGCCAATCGGTCAGGAAAAAGCGATGCAAAGTAAATTATACACCAATCTCGTCTTTAAAAACAGAAGCGGAGCCATAGTAAACGTTTCAAAAATCGCTCAAGGAACCGAGTTTATTGCCGAAATCACCATCCGAAACCAAACCAACGAACGCGTGGAAAATCTGGCATTAACCCAAATTATCCCATCCGGTTTTGAAATTGTAAACACCCGTTTCACCGATTTTGGCAGTTTTGGCAACAACGTAGCCGACCATATTGACATTCGCGACGACCGCACGAATTTCTATTTTGGCCTCAAAGCTAACGAATCCAGAACGTTCCGAGTGCTGTTGAATGCGTCGTATTTGGGCAACTATTATCTACCCGGTATGCAAGCCGAAGCGATGTACGATAACACGTATGCGGCGAGAACATTGGGTCAATGGGTGGAAGTGGTGAAGGAGTAGTTTTTACACAATCTTGACATACCGCAAAGTGTGTCATTTCGACGATAGAGAAATCACATAAAGTAGTTTAAGACAAACTATTTCAGACGATCTTGTCATTCCGACGCAGGAGGAATCTTATAAAGTAATGAAGAAAATAATAATTAGCCAACGTTATGTGATTTGCTTCGCCTGTTCGCTTCGCTCGAGTCTCCTATCGTCGAAATGACACAGTACCATAAAAACAGTATTAATATGAAGCCAATCCCGCTTTCCATTCCAAGCTTGTTTGCCAAAGCTGTTTTTTCTAAGACGCCCCAAGTCGCGATAGCTATCTGGATTGGTCGCTTTGGGTCAGCAAGGAAAAAGCAGCTTTGGCAAACAATGCTCTTGCATTGCAATCGGGGCTAGAGGGTTGGTTTTAAATTTAAAGATTTGAAAGAAGTTTTTCTCGTAAGAATGTTGAATAATCACAAAAATAGATACGCGTGGTCAAAGTTTGTATTTAGGGAAAACTATTAATTTCAAACATGTATCATTATTAGTAATAATTAAGTTGTTCTTATTTTTTTTGATAAAAGTTTTTAATTTTTTCTTCGCATATTTAAAATTAATTTACTATTCCTTTATACATTCTAAATATTCCCAATCACCTGTATTCGCGGTAGAAACATTTCCAAGGTTCGCAGCAGGTGCATTCCCAAGAGATGCATAAATAGGTCTATTGTGAATGGCTTTAAAAGTTGTTGGCGTAAATTCTAGAATATACATTCCATATAAGCCAATTTTACCTGATGTATTACAAATAATGCCAAGGTCAGCCCTATATTGAGAAAAATACCCTGAACTTGTTGTAAAGACACAATCTTCTGTTGGCCTCAAAACATAACTTTGATTAGTCACTCCGGCAACTAAACTACCAGAACTCATTTTAAAATGTACATATCTAAAACTATTACAATCTCCAAAGGGTTGCTGTTCAATTAAATTAGCAGTTCCATCACAAAAAGCATAACCTCGCTTTACAATTTTCCAATTACCTAATAAATCATTTAATGTTCCCGTTATAGTAAATGGAAATTGATTTGTAGTCGCTTCTTTACTAAAACAATCTTGTGAATAATTATTGTCACTATTGTCTTCGTTATTACTTGATGAGCATGCAATTATAATTAGAGCAACCGCTACAATAGTCAAAACTTTTTTCATTTACATTTGTTTAAATTAATATTTTGCAATGTACTAATATTTTTAATTTGTTGTAATAATTACATATACCGATATTTTCAGAAAATTATCAACTTCAATATTGGTAAAACAATTAATAAACAATTAATAGATTTTAAAAAATGTAGTGTATATTTGAAATAATTTAATCTTTACAAATTATAATAAGTTTAAGAGTTAAAAAGATTTATTATTAAAGCTTTTTAGGTGTTACATTACAAAACCTATTCAATACTTTTAAGATAAAACTTAAAATGCATTTGACAAAAAGTTAAAATAACAGAAAGAGCTAAATAAAAACCAAGAGTAAGTAACTTTAAATTAATATTTTATGAAAAAATTATCTATTTCAATTTTAATTACATTCATGATGTTTTCATCTTGTAAAGAGAATAATGAAATTAAAAATACTGAAACCATAAAAAATGAAGTTTTAGAAATTGATGAATTATTTACTGTAAAAGAGAAAATATCTAAACATGAACAATTAAATTTCATAAAAGATTTTTATGCATTAACTGTTGTCGATACAATGTTAATGAAAGACAAATCATTGGATAGAATCGCTTTGACAAGAGCTATAAAAGAGTTAGTGAAAGATTTTGGTTTTAGTGGAACAGAAATAGATAATAATAAACTAAATGAAGCACTCAAAAATTCAAAGACAAAATACGAATTAGCAAATGCAATTTATGATAATGATATAGAAAAAAGTTTGGCCTCTGATGGATTAATTACTTACGACATTGAAAAATTGACTGATAATATTTTCAAAATATATAGAAAAGATAGAGCAAGCATGGGTGGAAGTGATTTACTATTCAAGTACATTGATGAAAATTTTTCACCCATTAATGAAGATATGTTAAAAAAAATAGTGGAACCTTCGCTTAATTTAGTTTCTGAAAAGTTAAATCGCAAATTTTATAGACAATCAGCTAAGTATGACACTTATACAAGTACAACTATTGATGGAGAAAAGTATTTCACTATACCATACTATGAAAATTATAACGATGAAGGAGGTGCTGGATTTCAATTTAATTTATTAATTGCCTATAATGGTAATAAATTTCATTATTTATATGATGACCCACGAACAGACAGTGATAATTGGACATTTGATGAAGATGATTCAAAATCAGGTTTTGTTGAGTTTGGAGCAACAGGAGTTCCTTTAAACCCTAAATGGACATTGATAAAATAATCTGTGGGATGTGTTAATTTGTCAAGTTTTGGTTGTTATTAAATTTATGTAATTTTTTTAAAAAAAAAGCTCTGCGTATTCTATAAGTTCGGAGTATATTTTATCACAAATACTCCCAAAAATTCCCAGAATGAATCACAATCGTTTCTTTCGGGTGATATTGTTCGGTAAATGACTTGGTGAATCGCACTTGCTTTTTAGGATTGTATTTGATTTCATACGCTGTGATTTCGTTTTCCAATATTTCTAAAAAATCAATTTCGGCTTTTTGGGTGTTTCGCCAATAATGTGTTTTACCGTAAAAACCAGCGTAACTTAATTTTTTGATGCGTTCGCTAATGAAAAAGTTCTCAAATAACGCACCAACATCCTGTCGGTTTTGCAACGGGTTAAATTGGCCGATAATCGCATTTCGAATACCATTGTCATAAAAATAAATTTTAGGTTTGGCGGTAATTTCATTTCGTTGGTTGGTTGAATACGGATGCAATCGAAAAATCACAAAAACTTTTTCCAACAAATCAATATAATTGACAACGGTTACTCGGTCAACTCCCAATATTTTAGCTAACTCATTATATGAAACTTCACTTCCCACTTGAAGAGCCAAAGCATTGAGTAACTTCATAAGCAAATCCGGTTTTTTGATATTAGCCAACTCCAAAATGTCTTTATACAAATAACTTCCGGCCAATTCCAGCAGAATTTTTTGCTTTTTGCTTTCAGTAACCACTTCGGGATATAAACCATAAACCAAGAATTCTTCTAAACGATTGTGAGCTACCGCAAAACTGTAATGCTTACTCACTTCTTGCCAACTCAATGGGAAAAGTTGATGCTCCCATTTTCTTCCGGTAAGCGGTTCATTAATTTCGTTGCCTAAATCTAATGAAGAAGATCCCGTCAAAATAAATTGTTTATCTAATTTGGCATCAACCAGCATTTTTGCAGTGATGCCAATGTTTTCAATACGTTGAGCTTCGTCAATCACAATCACATCATAATCTGCCACTGTATTTTTAAGAAACGTAAAGTTAGCATTCGAAAATTGTAAACGCGTTTGCGGGTCATCACCGTTTAAAAACAAGACTTTTTTACCTTCTACAAGGTTTTTTATTAAGGTTGTTTTTCCCACTTGACGTGGACCAAGTAGCACAATGGCTTTCTTTTTATCCCAATCTTCTAGGATATTTTGATGTAAATCTCTCGCTATCATAATCACAAATGTAGTAAAAAAAGTTTATAACCACTAAAATATTATAATTTTATATGATTGTAACCCTAAAATATTGTAATATTTTATGATTGTAACCCTAAAATATTATATTTATTTGTTGAAATGAAAGGATGTTAATGCAATATTTTCTGTAATTTTACCGTTGTTAAAAACAAAAGTTTATTCGTTATTCGTGCTCAAACCCTTCCTCCATAAAACAAAAACCAAAATCGGCCAACACAAAATCAAATTCATTTTGATTTTGCTCTTGTTGGTTGGTTATTATTTTCGTTTACCGCGAACGCTTTTCAATAAACTAGATTCTGTTACCTTAAGTCTTTCTATTATGTTATAAGCAATCAACACCTAACTAAAATAGCCTATTTGATTGACTTTATTTTTTGTAAATTTGATTAAGTAATCAACTAAAAACCATGTCTGAAAGCTCTCTTATCATTTATCAAACCGAAGACGGAAAAACCAAAATCGAAACCCGACTTGAAGACGAATCGGTTTGGCTGACGCAAGCTCAAATGGCAGAATTATTCCAAAAAGCAAGAACTACTATCACTGAACACTTAAAAAATATTTTTGAAGAGGGAGAGTTAGAGGAAGGTTCAGTATGTCGGAATTTCCGACATACTGCCACAGACGGTAAAAATTATATGACAACTTTTTACAACTTAGATGTAATTATTTCTGTTGGTTACAGAGTGAAAAGTCATCAAGGCACAAAATTCAGGCAGTGGGCAACCGCTAGATTAAAAGAATACATCGTGAAAGGATTTACTATGAACGATGAACTTTTAAAGCAAGCCGGCGGAGGCAATTATTTTGATGAATTGTTAGCTCGCATTCGCGATATTCGTTCATCTGAAAAAGTGTTCTGGAGAAAAGTTCTTGACATTTATGCAACTAGTATTGATTACGACCCAAAATTAGAATTGTCGGTTCACTTCTTTCAAGCAGTACAGAATAAAATGCATTGGGCAGCCCACGGAAATACAGCGGCTGAAATTATTTTTAAACGAATTGATGTTCAAAAACCAAATTTAGGATTAACAACGTTTAAAGGTGAAAAGCCAACTAAACAAGAAACTGAAATAGCAAAAAATTACCTAACAGAAAGCGAATTAAATCTTCTGAACAGAATGGTGACAGCCTATTTAGAACTTGCAGAATTACAAGCATTGAACCAAAAACCAATGTATATGAAAGATTGGATTGAACGTTTAGACGATTTCTTAAGAATGACAGGAAATGAGGTTTTGCAACATGCAGGAACAATTAGTCATGAGCAAGCTTTGAAAAAGGCTAATGAAGAATATAAAAAGTTTAAAGCGATTAATCAACAAATCCTTTCTAAAGCGGAAGAAGATTTTTTAAAGCAATTGGAAACTACTGGAAAGCAGATTGAAATCAAAAAGGGGAGAAAAAAAGATTAAATAAAATTGTCTTGGATAATAGTTAACCAGCTTTTTGAAATCTCTCACTTTACATCAAATTACAAATAACCGCCAGATTCTAAAGATGTCTAACTTTGAACTTAGTTTATGAAACAATATTATAAAGAATATAATTTTATTGATTGGACAAATCTCTATGTTGATATAAGAAGAGATATTCAGAATAATTGTTGGACTCCTTTTGAACCCAATATTGGAGAAAATACTCGCAAGTTAATTTTGGATGAATTCATCAGGTCAATAGGTGATGAATTTTATGTATGTGAGTTTGGATATTTTTCTCATTATGTAATTGGAATCAAATACATACCAAAAGATTCTAAAAAGAAAATTCCAAATGATTTTCATGGAATAATAATAAATAAAGGAAAAATTATCGAACAGATGGGTAATGATATAATTAAGGTTGGCTGGAGACACTCAGGAAAAGAATTAATAAAAATTATCAAATGACTTGGAAAAGCTCGCTAGCAGGTCTCAGAAGTCTCCAAACTTCGAATTTAATAATTTTGATAAACAACAAAAATTAGTTTTATCTCCGTGCTCAAACCCCACCTCCATAAAGCCAAAACCAAAATCAACCAACACAAAATCAAATCCATTTTGATTTTGCTCTTCTTGGTTGGTTATTATTTTTGCTTACCACAAACACTTTTTAACGATCCGTATTCCACCGTAATTGAAAGTAAAGAAGGCAATTTATTAGGAGCCAAAATTGCTCGGGATGGTCAATGGCGGTTTCCGGCTTCGGATAGTGTGCCGGAGAAATTTCAACAATGTATTATCACTTTTGAAGACCAACATTTTAACTATCATCCCGGTTTTAACCCGATTTCGATGTGGAATGCCTTTCGGCAAAACCGCAAAGCCAATCGCGTTGTTCGTGGCGGAAGTACATTAACTCAACAAGTCATTCGCCTTTCCCGAAAAGGAAAAAACAGAACGTATTTTGAAAAAGTCATTGAAGTGGTTTTGGCTACTCGCTTAGAACTTCGTCATTCGAAAAAAGAAATTTTAAAATTGTATGCGGCTCACGCTCCGTTTGGCAGCAACGTGGTGGGGTTAGAAATGGCGTCGTGGCGGTATTTCGGCGTGCAATCGCATCAGTTATCGTGGGCAGAAACGGCTACATTGGCTGTTTTACCGAATGCTCCAAGCCTAATTTATCCCGGAAAAAACCAAGAACGATTACTCGAAAAACGCAATCGTTTATTAGCAAAATTATATGAAAATGAAGTGTTAGATCAACTTTCATACGAAATGGCGTTGCAAGAACCGTTGCCACAAAAACCGTTTGACTTGCCGCAAATGGCTCCGCATTTATTACAAAAAACAGCTAAAAAACAGGAAGGTCAAAAAGTGAAAACCACCATCGATTTTGCCTTGCAAGAACGATTGAATCAAATAGCTCACAATTATTATTACCACTTCAAACAAAACGAAGTGTACAACTTAGCCATTTTGGTCGTGGAAGTTGAAACCCGAAATATTGTAGGCTATGTTGGAAATGCTCCCACCGATAAAAATCATCAAAAAGATGTTGATATTATTTCGGCACCACGAAGTTCAGGAAGTATTTTGAAACCGTTGCTTTTTGCCGGAATGTTAGATGAGGGTGAATTGTTGCCCAACACCTTAGTTCCTGATATTCCGACACAAATTTCAGGCTACACTCCGCAAAATTTTAATTTGACGTACGATGGAGCGGTTCCTGCTAGACGTGCTTTGTCACGTTCATTAAATATTCCATCTGTGTTAATGTTGCAGGATTTTGGCGTGTATCGGTTTTACGAACAATTGCAACAATATGGTTTTAGCACGATGAAAAAACATCCAAATCACTACGGATTATCACTCATTTTGGGTGGAGCAGAAACCAATTTATGGGATTTGTGTAAAACCTATTCCGGTCTGACAGGAACATTAAATCAATACCAAAAAAACAAATTTCAATACCGCAAAAATGAATTTTCGGAGTTGAATTATATGGTTGAAAATAAAATAGACTTCGGAAAATTATCCTATCAAAAAAATATTGTGGGAGCCGGTTCGGTTTATCTTACTTACGAAGCGATGAAGGAAGTGAACCGTCCCGAAGGCGATGAAGCGTGGCGTTTTTATGATTCCTCGCTTCCCATTGCTTGGAAAACAGGAACTAGTTTTGGGAATCGTGATGCGTGGGCTGTCGGAACAAGTTCAAAATATGTAGTCGGAATTTGGGTCGGAAATGCTACAGGAGAAGGTCGCCCAACATTAACCGGTGTAACAAGTGCTGCACCCATTTTATTTGATGTATTTAATTTATTACCACGAAGCAATTGGTTTGAAAAACCATTGAACAATATGCAAGAAGCCGAAGTTTGTGCCAAAAGCGGTTTTTTGGCTTCAGAAAATTGTCCGAAAAACAAACAATGGATTCCGGTTTCGGCCAAACAAACAGAACAATGCAACTATCATAAATTAGTTCATTTGGATAAAACAGAGCAATTTCGGGTAAACAGCAATTGTGAAAATGTGGATGAAATGATAACTAAATCCTGGTTTGTTTTACCTCCTGTGATGGAATGGTATTACAAAAGTAAAAACATGGATTACTGGATTTTGCCGCCTTTCCGTCAAGATTGTGAGGACAATCAAACTCCTTTTATGGACTTTATTTATCCGAAAACAAATAGTAAAATTTACTTAACCAAAAATTTTGACAGTGAAGTGCAACCGGTCATTTTAAAAGTGGCTCATTCGCAACCCAACATCAAACTGTATTGGTATGTGAACAATACGTATTTGGGCATCACTCAAAACTTTCACGAAATGCCTATGCAAGCCAATTCAGGTGTTCATTATATTACTGTGGTGGATGAAAATGGGGGAGAGATTAAACGGAAAGTGGAAGTGGAGCGGGATTAAAATAAAAAAAACCGCCTCAAATGAGACGGTCTTAGGTTATTCATTTTCCACTACTTTTTCTTTATCTGTTCGCTGTGGTTCTTTTTTTGCTTGTCGATTACTTTTTCCTTTGTTTTCCTCTAAACGGATGTTTTCGGATTGTTCTTTTATTGAAGAAGAATTAACCGGTTGAATATTGTTTTGGTGATAAATGCCTTTTTCTTTGGATTGATTAAATAATTCCGGCATCAAATACTTTCCGCTATCATTCGAATCTTTGTTTATTTCCACGGCTCGTTTTTCAGGGAATTGCCGCAAGTAAGCATCGTTGCGTTCTGCATACACTTGCCACGATATTTTCTGGTTAGGAAGTCCGCCGGCGATTTTGAATTGGTTGTTGTTTATTTCTTCTTGGATAAACACCTCAGATTTTGCTCCAATTGATGTTAGATTATAGGAGAAATTAGTGTTTATTGCTTCAAAATAATTGGGTAGAGTAACAATTGCTTCGCCATTGATATCTAAAATAACGTTTCCACGGTACACATTTAGTACTTCATTTGATTCTAAGGCAAAGTGACGCAAATATTTGTTTGCAGGATCAGTTGGGTGGTCTATATAAAAAGGTTTTACTCCTGAAGCTCCCATATCGCCGTTAGCAAAAACAGCAAAACCAGCTGAACCGGCAGGAGTTTGGCCTACAACGCCATCGCCGGTTAAACTTGTATTAATCCCGACAATAGCAGTTCCTGTTGAGGAGTTTTGTCCTTGTACACCTACGCCGGTACCGGTATTGAATCCAATAACTCCAATTCCGGTTGTTACACTTTGTCCTTGCACACCAACACCCGTGCCTGAGTTTAAACCAAAAACACCAATGCCGGTTGAAGCACTTTGACCTTCCACACCGCGACCAGTTCCGGTATTGTTTCCTAAAACACCATTTCCTGTACCATTATTGAAACCGAAAACACCTATTCCAGTTGTAACACTTTGACCTCTTACGCCGACACCTGTTCCTGAATTTTCACCCCAAACACCGTTTCCTGTGCCGGTATTTGTTCCAATTACGCCTGTTGCGGTTGTTGCACTTTGGCCTCGCACCCCAAACGCATTTGCACCGGTTGTGCTCCCAAAAACACCAATTCCGGTTGCATTATCATTAAATCCCCAAACACCGTATCGATTTGCTACCGTAGATTCTCCAATTACTCCATCGCCACCAGTGTTGTTTGCAAACCCATAGACTCCGGTTCCGTTTGTACCTGTTGCTTGTCCAAAAAGACCACTACCAAGATTTCCTGATGAGTTACCAATCGCACCTATACCATTTGCGCCATTACTTGTTCCATAAGAACCAGCACCATTTGCAACGTTTGCCACGCCAAAAAGTCCAGCACCTACAGCACCGGCTGTTTCGCCGTAAACACCTACACCAGTACTTGTGTTGACACCACCTACGCCTACACCATTAGCATTAGTTGTTAAACCGTAAACCCCTTCGCCTGTGCCTGTGTTTTGGCCGTATACTGCAGAACCTGTACCTGCCGCATTACCATCAATTGCGTCATTATTTCCGGTAGCTAAGCTGTAAAATGTAGATGTTGCAAAACTAGTTGCTGAATTTACAATTACTTGGCCAGAAGCATTGATTCTTAATCTTCCTAATGAATTTGTTGAAAAACCTAAAATATTTGCACCAATTCGGTACATCCCCATGGTTGATCCTGAGGCCACATTCCAAGAGTAAGTTGGTTGTGCAGCATCTCCGTCATTGTAACTTCTTAGCCTACCATTATTTGTGAAATTAAAGCGTTCCGCATTGTTTGTTCGCACTCTAAAATCTATATTGTCAGTCGTTCCTATAAAATTTGTTCCGGCTACAGTTCCGGCATTACCGGTTGTTAGCCATGCAAAACCGTTAAGAGCGGCAGAAGGCGATTGAAAACTCAGAGCACCAACAGCATTGTATTGCAGAATTTGATTTGCTACAGTTGCTGGTCTGGCTGTTGGAAAAGAATAACCTGTTACTGTTGGATTGCCAATTTGGAATTGACTGTTTGTACGTAATATTTTTGCTCCAGTTGTAAAATCACCATAGATTAAAGCATTATCAGCATTAGCGTTGGAATTCTCTATGTATAAACGATTGCTCCCAGTTTCAAAATAACCAGCTTGATTTCCAATAGCTACATTGCTACTTCCGGTTGTGTTGCTGTAAAGTGCTTGAAATCCAATTGCTGTGTTGTTTGACCCGGTTGTGTTGTCTCTACTGGATTGAACTCCAAATGCACTATTTCTTTGACCAGTTGAATTAGTAAATAAACTGTTTACTCCTACAGAGGAATTTTCAAAGCCTGTTGAATTGTTAATTAAGGAAGATCTTCCAACGGCGGTGTTAAAATCGCCCGAAGAGTTATCTCTTAATGCAAGATAACCAAGGGCAGTATTTGAACTTCCTGTTGAATTGGTTGTCATAGCATTTCTCCCTACAGAAGTATTTTGATTTCCTATTGTATTACTGAATAAAGTACCTGCACCCATAGCAACATTCTCTCCACCGGTTGTATTAGAAACTAAAGTGTTTTCTCCAATCGCAGTGTTTCTTGTCCCGGTTGTGTTTGCATTTAATACATTAGCTCCAATAGCAGTATTTCTTGTTCCTGTTGTTGCTGCATTTAAGGAATTTAAACCAAATGAAGTATTGTCTGTGCCTAGTCTTCCCGCTCTCAAATTATTTCTTCTGAATATTAAATCAGTATTGTCAGTTGTACCCAAAAAATTAGTGCTGGAAGAAGTTCCACTATTGCCAACTAAAGACCAATCTGTACTTAACCCAGCGGCAATTTTTTCCCAAATGGTTCCATTGAAAAAGTAAAAACCTACAGAAGTTACATTAACAGTTGTTCCGGAAGCGGTTCCACTTGCTATTTCATCAATATAAACTAAAGTAGATGTTGGCGTACCGGTCATTATTTGAGCCCTTTGTCTTGAAATTCTTGGAATAAGAATTCCATCAACGTTTGTTGAAGGTCCGGTTGGGTTAGTTGCTGTAACATCTAAAGTTGCATTAGGAGTGGTCGTTCCAACTCCAACTTGAGCAGTTGACAAAAAACAATTTACAATTAAAAAAAGAAGTAGAATTTTTTTCATAGACAATCTTATTAAGATTAATAACAAAATAATTGATAAACAGGTAGTTATGTTGTTTTTGGCTATGCTTGGTATTCAAAAGCAAAGGTAAATGTTTTTTTAAGAATTGATAGTATTCTTGGGATAAAAGAAAGGATAAATTGAATTAATTTTACAAAATAGTAAAAAATATACATTTTATTTTGATAATATAGTTTAACATCATTTGGTGAATTAATTCTGTACCAGCGAAAAATAATGCAGTTGTTGTTCAATTGTGCCAATTACTTTTCTGGAAAAACGTTCGTTAGTTAAATAAAAATCAATTCCGTTGGTTGTACTGATGGCTTCAATTTGATGAAAAGGTAATTTGAGTTTTATTTTTCGCTGATTAGCTTTTTCAAAATTAAAAGCGTTTAAATCAGTAATTAAATACATAAAAGGCTTCAGTTTTTTGTTGTGACCACAAAGAGCGATGAGGTTTTTCTCTTCTACAAAAGTAGCTCCGGTAATTAAGCCTTTTACTTTCAAGGTTATAATGTATTCTGCAACATAATTTCCAGGTGTTTTCGGCAAACGATACACAGTAGACTTTTTGTTTTTCCATTGTTTGGTAAACAAAATCAATTCATTTTCTGTGGCGATAAAAGCTTCGCAATCAAAGTCGGTTCTGTTGCTTTTTTGTTTGGAAAAATAAGTTTGTTCTGGGTAAGAAAAAGTTATCGTTTCTATTTTTGGATTATCAAATAAGGAATCTTTTGCAATTTTATAAATGGTTAAATCACTTCGGTTTCCGCTCGCATTATTCCCAAAATCGCCCAAATAAAAATGGGTTTTGTCTTGTGTGAGTTCTTCCCAATCTTTGTTTTTAACGCCGCTTAATTTTATCTTTTTTGTGATAGCACCCTTTTTATCCAATTGATAAAGATGTAAATCTGTGTCGTCATTATGTGTGTAAAGATGACTTTCCCATTCCACCAAACCTGAAGTTTCGTTGAGCGTGTCGCTTAAAATAACAGAAGTAAATTTCTTTATTTTTAATCGTTTATAACAACAATGTCCATCATTTTCAATTGCATTTGCATCGTAATTTCTAGCCAAAACATCTGTGCAACCCGATTGAGCTGAAGTTGTATTTTGGTAAATTATCCAAAAAATAATAATAATTAGTAATTGAAATTTCATCAAAAGTTGCAAAAATAAGTTTCAAAATTAGTGCAATTCGCATAATTCGTGGCGAAACCGAATAAACAAATTTATAGAAAATAAGCAAAAAAAAACGCCTACCAAAAGGCAGACGTTTGTTTTTATTCTTTTATTACATTACCTTCTTTATCATAAAATTGGTATTGTAAAAACGTGTAAGCATCACGAGGTATAATTTTCACCCATTTTTTATGTTCAAAAAACCATTTTGAACGTAATGATGGAAAACCTTTGGTTAGGTATGCGGCCACAAAAGGATGGGCATTAAGCACCAATTTTTTGTGATTTTTTAGTCGTTCAACATCGAGATTGATTTTGTCGATAACTTGAATTGGAGCGTCAATTTCTCCATTTTCGTTGTTAGGGTCTTCTTCTCTTGTTTTAATGTTAACTTCCGGTCTTACGCGTTGTCGCGTGATTTGGATTAATCCAAACTTACTTGGCGGTAAGATTTTGTGTTTTGCTTTGTCATCACTCATTTCCTCTCGCAAGAAATCAAAAAGGACTTTACGGTTTTCGGGATTTTGCATATCGATAAAATCGACAACAATAATTCCGCCCATGTCTCGCAAACGCAATTGTCTGGCAACTTCTGCTGCGGCAATCATGTTTACTTCTAAGGCTGTGTCTTCTTGATTTTGAGCTTTATTGGAACGATTTCCACTATTCACATCGATGACATGAAGAGCTTCCGTGTGTTCAATAATCAAATAAGCTCCTTTACTCATCGATACCGTTTTGCCGAAAGAGGTTTTTATTTGTCTTTCGATATGGTATTTTTCAAAGATGGGTAACTCTTTTGATTGGTACAATTTGACAATGTTGACTTTTGAAGGATCAATTTCTTCAATTGATTCTTTGGTTTGCTCAAACAACTCTTCATCGTCTATATAAATTCCGGTAAAGGAATCATTAAACACGTCTCTCAGTATTGATGAAGCTCTGTTCATTTCACTTAATACTTTTGACGGATGATGAGCTGTTGGTAATTTTTTACACATGGCAGTCCATTTACTGAGTAAATTCTGCATGTCTTGGTCTAGTTCGGCTATTTTTTTGCCTTCTGCTACTGTGCGAACAATAACACCAAATCCTTTTGGTTTGATCGATTGTACAAGTTTCTTTAAACGGTCTTTTTCTTCTTTCGATTCTATTTTTTGAGAAACAGAAACGCGGTCAGAAAAGGGAACCAGAACAATATATCTTCCTGCCAAGGAAAGCTCGGAGCTAATTCTTGGACCTTTGGTTGAAATAGGTTCTTTAACGATTTGTACTAAAACCGACTGGTTGGCACTCAACACATCTGTGATGGTACCGTCTTTGTCGATTTCTTTTTCAAACTGAAAGTTTTTAAGGGAGAAATCTTTTTGTTTACCTGTGCTTACAAGTTTTGTGAATTTCAACATCGAAGATAAGTTGGGTCCTAGATCGTGGTAGTGTAAAAAGGCATCTTTTTCAAAGCCTAAATTTACAAAAGCCGCATTAAGCCCCGGAACCGGTTTTCTGATTTTGGCAATAAAAATATCACCCACTTGAAAGCCGCTCTTTTGCTCCTCTTCTTTGTGTAATTCTACTAGTTTTCCATCTTTTAATAAGGCAAAATCTACAGCTTCAGAACCTGACCTGATGATCAATTCTTTATTCACGGTGTAAATTTTTATCTATACCTTTTAGTTTGGTGATGGGTGATGGGTAATGGGTGATGGGTTGCGGATAATTAGTGAAAAAAGAATTGCAAAACACAATTAATTCAACTCCAATTACCTTTTACCAATTACCAATTGCCTTTTACCATCTTAAAAAACCGAATTGTACAGATGGATTAAACAATATTTTAAACAGGTAGTTTGTACCCGGTGAAACAGTTATTGTTTTTTACTGTTTCATTTCAAAGAACTTCTTGTAAAAGAAAAAAGTAGTTTAGAACTACTTTTTCTTTTTGTGACGGTTAGCTCTCGCTCTTTTCTTACGTTTGTGCGTTGCTACCTTATGTCTTTTTCTCTTTTTTCCACTTGGCATAGTGTGATCTTTTTGGTATTAATAAATGAGTTATACTGCTACTTCAGTGTTGGTTTTCACACCTTCTACAAATACTTTTGCAGGTTTGAATGCCGGAATGTTGTGAGCAGGAATTTTGATTGTTGTGTTTTTTGAAATGTTTCTTCCTGTTTTTTCAGCTCTTGTTTTGATGATAAAACTTCCAAAACCTCTTAGGTAAACATTGTCTCCAGTTTCTAATGAGTTTTTAACTTCTTCCATAAAAGACTCTACTGTTGCTTGAACATCTCCTTTTTCAAGTCCTAATTTTTCTGAAATCTTCGCTACGATATCTGCTTTCGTCATTTTCTTGCGTATTTAATTTTATGTGTAAATTTTTGAGAGTGCAAATATACAAATTAAAAAAACAAATATTCAAGCATAATTGATTAAAATTTAATTACATAAACTTATACTTTTGTTAACCAATTCAAATTTATGACTTTTTCTAATCGGCTTATTCAATGGTATTTAGAAAACAAACGCGATTTACCATGGCGAAACACCACAAATCCTTACAAAATATGGCTCTCGGAAATCATTTTGCAACAAACGCGGGTGGCTCAAGGTTTACCTTATTATGAACGATTTATCGAAACTTTTCCAACCGTTTTTGATTTAGCAAATGCATCTGAAGAACAAGTTTTGAAACTTTGGCAAGGATTAGGCTATTATTCAAGAGGGAGAAATTTGCATAAAACAGCACAAATTATTGTATTTGAACGAAACGGAACATTTCCAAAAACGTATCTTGAGTTATTAACATTAAAAGGAATTGGAACTTACACGGCTGCCGCGATTGCCTCGTTTAGTCAAAAAGAAGTTGTTCCCGTTGTGGATGGAAATGTATTTCGGGTCTTGGCTCGTTATTTTGATGTGGAAACTGATATTTCATCGGCTACAGCCAAAAAAGAATTTACGGCTTTGGCCAATGAACTTATTGATAATAAGCAACCGGATTTGTTTAATCAAGCCTTGATGGAATTTGGAGCCTTGCAATGTGTTCCAAAAAGCCCAAATTGTTCGATGTGTGTTTTTAATGATAGTTGTGCGGCATTACAAAAGAATAAAGTGGCTTTGCTTCCTGTAAAATTAAAAAAAACGAAAGTAACCGAACGCTTTTTTAATTATTTGGTTTTTGAAGACGATAAAAGTCATTCCCTAATTCAACAAAGAACTGCAAAAGGAATTTGGCATAATTTATATGAATTTCCGTTGATTGAATCGGAACATGAACTCAATGAAAAAGAATTAACTAGACAAGTTTCTATCGCCTCTTTTCTTACAAATAAATTAATTTCCATTAAAGCCTATGATGAAAAAAGTGTTGTACACATCTTATCACATCAACGACTGAAAATCAGGTTTTGGGAACTAAAAGTGGAAGGAAAAATTGAAAAAGGAATCTCCAAAGATGCCCTTAGAGCACTTCCATTCCCAATTGTAATTTTTAATTTTATTGAAAAGAATTTCTAAACTGTTATTAAATTTGTAACTTTGATATAATCCAAAAAACAACTCAAGAATATTATGAATGGAACTTTAAATAAAGTGATGTTAATAGGTCACTTAGGCGACGACGTAAAAATGCACTATTTTGATGGTGGAAATTGCATTGGCAGATTTCCATTGGCAACCAACGAAGTTTATATCAACAAAACAACCAACGAAAAATTAACTTCAACGGAATGGCATAATTTGGTGGTGCGAAACAAAGCTGCTGAAATTTGCGAAAAATACCTTTCAAAAGGAGATAAAATTTATGTGGAAGGAAGGATTAAGTCCAGACAATGGCAGGCCGAAGACGGTCAGACCAAATACACTACTGAAATTCAAGTCACTGAGTTTACTTTTTTAACAACTAAAAAAGAAACGGAATTGAATAAACAAAATCAGGATTCAAATAAAAACACTAATTTTGACAACCAAAGCGGAAGAAATTCAGACAATGATGACCTGCCGTATTAATGTTTAACCAATTTTTAAAAATTTGGACGCAGACCCCGCGAGTTTTCTGGAATTAGTCAATACAAGTTTACTCTTTGGAGTAATTAGTATTATTGTTTTATTGTTTTTTTCTGCAATGGTTTCCGGTTCGGAAGTGGCTCTTTTCTCGCTTTCTCAAAAAAACATTGAGGAAGCCATTGAGCAAAATGAAACCAAGGGAAACTTAATTTCCGACTTATTAAAAAGACCTAAAAAATTGTTGGCTACCTTATTGATAGTCAACAATTTTATTAATATTGGCATAGTAATCATCTTTTCGTTTATCAAAAATGATTTGTTGGGAACTATTTATCCCGATTGGTTGCAGTTTACTATTGAAGTTGGTGTGGTTACCTTTTTAATCTTACTCTTCGGTGAAATTTTACCCAAAGTATATGCCAATCGAAACAATATCAAATTCGCCAAAATGGTGGCACGGCCGATTCATATTCTCAATGTGCTTTTGTCGCCCATCAACATGCCGATGCGAGCCGTAACCATTTATTTTGAAAATAAATTAGGCAAACAAAAGACAAATATTTCCGTTAATCAATTGTCGCAGGCGTTGGAATTAACTTCTTCGGAAGACACCACTGACGAAGAACAAAAAATTCTGGAAGGCATTGTTTCCTTTGGAAATACCGATACGAGTCAGGTGATGAGTCCGCGAATTGATGTCTTTGCTCTTGAAATTGATGAATCGTTTAAAGAAATTTTACCTAAAATTTTAGACAAAGGTTATTCCAGAATTCCTGTGTACCGAGACAATATTGATCAGGTGGAAGGCGTTTTGTATGTCAAAGATTTGTTGCCACACATTGACAAAACCGATTTTAATTGGATAACCTTACTACGGGATCCGTTTTTTGTGCCTGAAAATAAAAAGTTAGACAATTTATTGAAAGATTTTCAAGGGATGAAAAACCATTTGGCCATTGTGGTGGATGAATATGGCGGCACATCCGGAGTGATAACTTTAGAAGATATTATCGAAGAAATTGTGGGCGATATCAGCGATGAATTTGACGATGAGAACATCAACTATTCACAAATAGACGACAAGAATTTTTTATTTGAAGGGAAAATAAACCTGAAAGATTTTTACAGAATTGTAGATGTTGATGAAGATTTATTTGAAGATAAAAAAGGTGAAGCTGAAACCTTAGCCGGATTTATTTTAGAAATTATCGGAACATTTCCTAAAAAAGGACAAAAAATCAGTTTTGATATATGTTTGTTTACCATTGAATCGGTAGACAAAAAACGAGTAAAACAAATTAAAGTTACTTTAGATGCGTAAATCGATTGTATATTTCGGGTTGCTATTTTCTTTTTCATTGGTGATAGGGTGCAAAGAGGATGTTTTGCCAAAACCTTCTGCTCAATTGCGATTGGATTATGAAATGGCCAATTACATGCAGTTTGATAGTCCGTGTGATTTTAACTTTGATCATAACACTGCTACGAAAGTGAATGTGAAAGACAATTGCGATGTCACGATTCAGTACCCAAAAATGAAAGCTACGGTTTATCTCACGTATCGAAAAGTGGATAACAACATTGATGAGTTATTGAAAGAGGCACAAAAACTCACCTACGAGCATGTGATTAAAGCCGATGACATTGTGGAAACGCCTTTTATCAACACGAAAGATAAAGTCTACGGCATGTTTTATCAAGTAGGAGGAAATGCCGCTACTAATACGCAATTTTACTTAACCGACAGCATTCAACACTTTGTAAATGGCTCGGTTTATTTTTATGCCAAACCTAATTTTGATTCCATCATGCCGGCGGCAAGTTACATTAAGGATGATATGCAAACGCTGATGGAGACGATGCGGTGGAAGAAATGATGTTGTGATTGGTTGATGTCCATTACATTGTAAATTCTATAGACATTCGGCCTTTTTGTAGCGGGTTGAATTTTATGTAGAAAGCTGCAGCTGGAACATCTACTCTTACTTTTGAAAAAAAAATCAACTTTAGATTATTGAAGATAGTAATAAATGAAAAAAATTAGCTACCTGTTTTATTTAAGTTTTTTATCGCTTTCAGCACAAATAAACTTAGATGTTATATATCGAGTAGAGTTCGTTTTTGAAGAAAAAGAGATGAAAAACGATTATGTTTCTCCATTGATTGAAATGGCAAAAGAAGCGGAAAAGCAGATGAAATTTACATTGAATTATTCAGATGGAAGATCAAAGTTTTATAAAAACAATCAAGGTATAAAGAGTGAAGGTTTAGAAATAGCATCTGTTTTTGCAGATGCGGATAATATATTTTATTCGGATTTTAAAACTAAAGAAAACTATACTGAGATTTCACAAAATGATATGTTTAAAAAGAATGAATTTATCGTAAAGGATGAAACTGTAACAAATTGGACCATCGTTGATAGTGTCAAAGTAATCGGTGACTTAAAATGTAATTATGCTTTTACTATTCTCAATAAAGATAACATAGGAACAAACAAAGATGTTCTTGTTGAAGCTTGGTTTACCCCGGAATTACCTGTTTCAGCAGGGCCAAAAGGATTTGGTAATTTACCTGGTTTAATCATACAGCTAAAAGTTAATAAAACAGTATTTATTGCAGAAAAAATTGATGAATTAACAAAAAAACGCACTATTCTTTTACCTGAAAAAGGCGAAATAATAACGAATGAAAAATACTTGTCGATTTTACGCGAAAGAACATTAAAAATTCAATCTAGTCGAAGAGAATAATAAAAATATGTTTCTTACGATTATATATTAAAATAGAAACATTACAATCGTGTATTTTAGCCAAAAACCATGAATTATTATTATATAGTATTAGTGTCAATTTTCTCATTATCAAATGTATTTTCTCAAAGTAAATCAGGTTTTGTAGAATACAAAGTAGTATTTGGTTCCGATGAAATTTTGGAAACATTAGATAAGAAAATGGTCGAGGAATTTAAGAATGAGACAGAGGCGGAACAGTATTTATTAGAATTCAATGAAAAAGAATATGTCTTTTATCTAAAAGATAAGATGACAATTGATTCAAAAAAAAGTTCAAAAAAAACGTTCTATTACAAAGAAAAGGATTCACTTTATAGTATAAGACCGGTAGAAGATGATACTTTTGGAAAGTTTATGGTAAAAGAACAAAAAAACACGAATTGGGAATTACATAATGAAACCAAAATGATAGGTGAATTTTTATGCTACAAAGCCACTTCTTATTATATTGCCGACAGAGGAGCGTATGGCGTTTTTAAATTTCCAATCATAGCTTGGTATACGCCACAAATACCATTATCATACGGGCCATTAACCTATGGTGGATTACCGGGTATGATTTTAGAATTGCAAGAACGAAATATAACTTACGGAGCAACGATAATTAAGTTTACATCTTTAGGAACTACTTCAAGATTAGCAAAACCTAATCGAAAAGATAAGATGATAACTTTGGAAGAGTATCATAAAATGATTCAAGCGTATTATAAAAAGTAAAAAAACTGTTTATTCATTAAAAAGATTATTGTTTTTTTATATTTTAAAAAACCCTTAACATATTCTGTATAAAAAGTGCCTTTCTTGTTAGTGAAAAGTTAAATTAGTTAGAAAAATTTTTGATTGCGATTTTTCTTTTTGCAATTTTATCATTGTTAAGTAAAATAGTTGGTTTAACGCTAAATTCAGAAAAATGAAATCGAAGATTCACGAACACCTAAAAACAAAAAAATCTCGTAAGTAAAAATTTATGATTAGTGCTATCGCGATGATGGCATTTTCGGAGAGTAGTTTGGGGAATACTATTCAAGTTAATAAACTTTTAGTTGAAAATGTTCACGTTCTTTAAAATTAGGAGTCATTGTAAATAATCACGAAACTTGCTATAATGAGCGAGTTACAGCTTATAATAATGCAATACAAGGAGGTGCAACTCATGAGCAAGCTTCAGCAATTGGATATCAAACTTATTTTAGTTGTATGAGAAACACATCACTAGATTAAATTAATAAGCAATAATGATTGTAATATATAAACAATTTTTCACTGTAGTTTTTTGGCTAATTAGCACTATTCTTTTTAGCCAGAATTCTATTAAAATCAATTATAATGTTGTAATTGATAAAGATGATATCTATGAAAAAGGTGTCGAGAAGCGAGGTATATCAGATATTAATAATGAACTCTATCTAGAGTCTTTACAAGAGTATAATGATTATTCATTTGCTCTGTTAAAAAATGATTCGACTACCGTTTTTTATTTAGAAACTTATAAAAATAAGTCTGCGGATAAAAATAAATATTTTATAATGGCCGGCTATACAGGTGTTATTTATCAGACAAAGAATCGGGTTTATAGTTTTAATTCCTATGAAAATGTATTTTCTTATAAAGATTTTTACTCCGATTGGGAAATTACTACAGAGAAAAAAATAATTGACGGTTACACATGTTATCTTGCAAAAGGAATAAAGTTGATAAAACACAAAGATTTGGTTTTTAGACATCCAATTCATGCGTGGTTCTGTCCGGAGTTACCTTATTCTGTTGGTCCAATGGGCTATGGAGGTCTACCTGGATTAATTCTTGAAATCAGAATAAGAAATGCTACTTTTTTGGCCTCAAAAGTTGAGATGAATTCAACGGAAGCAATTGATTTTGATTTTTTAAATAAACATAAAAAAATTACGCTAGAGGAATTGAATATGAAAATAGAGCAAGAGATGGACGATGCAATACGAAGTAGACGGTTTAAAAATTGAATATACGATGAAATTTAAAATTATTTTAGTTGTTTTATTCTTTCAAAACATTTACTCGCAAATAAATAATGGCGAAGTGACCTATAAAGTAACTTTCCCAATCGATGAGCAAATTGAAAAAATCGAAAAATTCAAAAAAAAATTTAATGAAATTAGAGAAGGAACATTATTGTTAACGATGAAGCTCTATTTTACAAAAGATGAATCGAACTTCACTGTTATGGAATACAGTGGGCTTGATAATAAAAAATGGCTTTTTGCAAAGTCCGTAGCATTAGCAAACTATCCTATTTACTCAAATCGAATAGACAAAACAGTATTGTTTACTACCTTTCAAAAGAACAGTCCATTATTCAAAGATAATGAGTTTTTGGTACAGTATAATTTTGATGATTGGGAACTGATAGATGAGCAAAAAACAATTGATAATTTTATTTGTAATAAAGCCATTTCCAAAAAAGAAAAAATAGTTAACGGTAGAAAAATTGTTTATACTAACATAGCTTGGTATTGCCCTCAAATTCCGGTTAGTTTTGGTCCAAAAGGCTATGGTGGTTTGCCTGGGTTGATATTAGAACTTAATGAAAATAATAAAATAATCTATCATGCGTCGGCATTTGACTTAAATAAGCTTTCTGAAAAAATAACTAAACCAAACAAAGGAGAAACAATATCTTTAGAAAAATATAATGAATTGTATAATGAAAGAAATGCTAAGTTAATGATGCAACGAGAATGATTTTTGTTTTTTTATGATATGAAAATTTTTTTATTTTTAATAAGTTTATTTAATTTACTAGTAGTTTTTTCTCAGGAAAAGAAATTTACTATTAAATATACTTTGTTCTTTGCTGAGCAAGATGATTCAGGCAGTAGTGAATATAAAAAAATTATGGCAGGTGTTTACAAAAAGAGTGGCCAAGTTAATTTTAATCTTTATGTAAAAGATTCATTGTCCTATTTTATTGCCGAAGATGGCATTGATAACTCTAATTTGTCATATCAATTAGCTTTAACAAAACCACTATATAGCATGCCTTTATTTACAAATTTCAATAAAAAAGAAATTGTTTATAAAAACAGTCCCAATTTTATTTTTTTTGACAAAGATCAATTCCTCATTAAAAGAGATTTTATTTCTAATTGGGAAATTCAATCAGAAACTAAAGTAATTGACGATAAGTTGTGCTATAAGGCTGTTTCAAAAGGAAATAATTACTATCATAGCAAAGGTAAGTTGATTAATTTTGATGTTACCGCTTGGTTTTGTCCTGAAATTCCGGTAAATGCTGGTCCGGTTTACTTTAATAATTTACCGGGTTTAATACTCGAAATTTCATACTTGGATGTTAAATTGGTTGCCACCTCAATTAAATTTGATGTTGATGAAAAACTAATTAAACAACCTACGGGAAAAGAGACTGTTAGTTATGAAGAATTTAATAAATTAAAGGAAGAAATGCTTGAAGAAAAAACAAAACAAATGAATGAACAAATGCGTACTAAAGAATAGCTTTATTTAATTTTAATGTTGAAACATTTATTTATATTTTTTTTACTTTTAAATACTCTAGTAAGTTTTTCTCAATCACTCACAGGAACAGTTTCCGATACCCTGAACAATACCCTTAAAAGTGAAAACGTAATAGTCAAACCTCTCTACAAAGTTTTTTCATAAATGTAAGACTGTGATGTATCATAAAAAAAGCAACTGTATCCTATTTTAAAAAATCTATTACTATTTTTTTAATTCCAACTAATTGATATAGTGAAATTTAAATATTTAACAAAACCCTTAACATATTCTGTATAAAAAGTGCCTTTCTTGTTAATGAAAAGTTAAAATAGCAAGAAAAATTTTTGATTCCATTTTTTTTTTTTTTCAATTTTATCTCGGTTAACCAAAAAATTAGTTTTAACTTTAAATTTTAAAAAATGAAAAAATTTATGTTTAGTGCTTTCGCAATAATGGCGTTTTCGGTGGGTTCGATGGCGAATGATGTCGAAGTGAAAGAATTAACTACCCCTAATTGTGAAGCTGAGGCTCAAGCTGTTTATAATTTAGAAATAGAAAACGGAGCATCTCATTATCAAGCCTACTTCAGGTCTAGAATGCAATGGATTGAATGTGTCGATGCTGTTGGAATAAATACTAGTATTGATTAACCTAAATTCTTAACGTCCTAAAAGTAAATAGCTTATTTACTTTTAGGACATTTTTTAACATTATTATGAAAATTATACTATTAATAATACTGATATCGAATTCTCTTTTTTCTCAAATAATTGAAAAAAAAGGTAAAATAATTTATGAAATTACTATTGCTCAAGAAGATTACATGAAAAAAAACCAAAACGTTTTAAAAAATTATCAAAGAGCTGTCGAGAGTACAAAAAATATAGAATTTACACTTACTATAGATGGTATTAATTCACATTTTGAAGTTAGTAAAAATCTTCAACTAGATAAATACGGATATGGGTATGCTTTATCTTACGCCAATTATATGGGTGAAATTTATCAAGATAGTATTTCTGTTTTTACAAAAATAGATAGCCATATAGGAAAATTAATTATAAAAAAACCACCAAAAAAAAATTGGAAAATCCTAGATGAGCAAAAAGTGATTGATGGTTATATTTGTTATAAGGCCACAAATGAATATATCGTTGAAAATGGTGTTGGGATATTTACACATCCAGTAATTGCATGGTTTTGTCCTCAATTACCTTTTCCTTTTGGCCCCAATGGATACGGTAATTTACCTGGATTGATTTTAGAGCTACAAGAACGAAATGTGGTATATGGTGTAAAAAAAATAATTTTTGATTTAAATGAAGATATAAAGTTTGACTTCAAAGAATACAAAGTAATGAATGAAGAAGAATTCCAAATTTATTTAAATAACATTAGTAAAAAAAATTAAGAAGTAGCATTAATAACATTATTAAAAAATAAGTGTTAAAATTATTTCCTTTAAATTAAAAAAATTTTAAAAATGATTAAACTAAATTTATGCCTCTCTTTATCTTAAGATCTTAATTAAGTGTCGATAACTTGTAAAATTAATCTTATACTTTTATTATGTGCTTAATTTAGTGACAACTTTTAAATTCAATTATGATAAAGTTTTTATTTTTTTTATTTTTTTTATTTAATAATGCGTATTCGCAAACGCTTACAGGGAAAGTTACCGATTCATTAGACAATCCCCTTGAGAGTGCCAATGTTATCGCAAAACCATTACAACAAAACGCATCCATAAAATTTGCAATCGCAGATAATAAAGGGAGATACAAACTTGAATTAGAAAAAGACGTTCGTTATGAAATTCGTGTTTCCTACATCGGTTTTGTTGAAGAAACTTTCATCTATGAACCAAATTCTGAAATAAAAACTTATGATTTCAAACTCAAACCAACCGGAATTGATTTAAAAGAAGTAATCATTAATCATAAATACGAACCCATTGTCATCAAAAAAGATACGTTGGTGTATGATGTCAAAGCATTCACTACCGGAAACGAAAGAAAACTCAAAGACCAGCTCGAAAAACTGCCCGGTGTGGAGGTAGATAAAGATGGCGGCGTAACCGTGCAAGGAAAAAGAGTCACTAAGTTTTTAGTAGAAAACAAATCCTTTTTTGGTGGTGGAACCAAATTAGGTGTCGAAAACATTCCCGCCGATGCTGTGGATAAAGTGGAAGTCATCGACAATTTCAACGAAGTAGGTTTCCTCAAACAAGTTTCCGATTCCGAAGACTTGGCGATGAACATCAAACTGAAAGAAGATAAAAAGAAATTTGTTTTTGGCGATGTCGAGGCTGGTGCCGGAAACGATTCCTATCATCTATTGCACGCCGCTTTGTTTTATTATTCCCCCAAAACCAATTTGAGTTTTATTGGCGACATTAACAACATTGGTAAACAAACCTTTACTTTTCAAGATTTAATGCGTTTTCAAGGCGGAGTAAGTAGCTTTATTTCCGGCAGAAAATCGTTGACCAATCTCTATTCTTTTACCTCAGAAAACAAAGATGTGGTAGAAAATAAATCACAGTTTGCAGCACTGAATTTTAGTCACGAACTTTCAACAAAGTTGGATGTTTCCGGTTTTGCTCTTTTTTCAAAATTGTTTACGGCAACACAAAATGAAACAGCGTTAGAATACCTTCAAACTGAAACACTCGAAACCCGAACACAAAATGGCAACAACCGCTCTTTGTTAGGTCTTGGAAATGTAAAACTGGATTATACGCCAAACAAAGACGAAAAATGGTATTACAATGCACAATACCAATCGAGTGCAAATGATGCTTTTTCGTTACTCAATTCGGTATCATTAAACAATCAAAATACATTTGAGACTTTACGGGAAGCCGATAATTCTTCGGTAAAACAATATACAGAATGGCATAAATCCATTTCTAAAAATCATACCACAACTTTAGTAGTGAATCACGCTTATGAAAATAATGTTCCTCAAAATCAATGGTTAACCAATCAACCCTTTTTAGCCGGACTAATTCCGTTGGAAGAAGATGAAAATTATCAAATTGCTCAATTAAAAAAGGTAAAATCCAATTCAGTTGATGCCTTATTTAAACATTATTGGATTTTGAATAATTTCAACCACATTTATACGAATGTTGGAAATAATTTTGGAACCACTGCTTTGCAAACTTCCGAAAGACAATTTTTATCCAACGGAACGATTAATGATTTTGCCGAAAATGGTTTCGGAAATGACATCGATTACCGTTTGAATGATGCTTTTGTCGGAATTGAATATAAATTCAAAATTGGAAAATGGACGAATAAACCCGGCATTTACGGACATTGGTATCAATTGAAAACCAAACAATTTGAGCAAGATGTAATGCATTCTACTTTTTTACTTCAACCGCAGTTTAATAGCGAATACGAATTTAATCAATCGGAATCGTTGCGATTTAATTACCGATTAGTCAATCAATTTCCGGAAGCTTCACAGTTAGCAGAACGATTCACTTTACAAAGTTATAATTCCGTTTTTCGAGGAAATGCTTTGTTGAATAATGAACGCTACCATTCGGCAATGCTGAATTATTCTAAAATGAGTATGTACCGTGGTTTGATGGTCAATGCTTTTGCGAATTGGAATAAGAAAGTAAGAACCCTACGAAACACCGTTGAATTAGACGGGATCAATCAGTTTACGATGCCAATTTTAACCGATAATCCAGAAACCAATTTCAGAGTAGGTGGTTCGGTGAGTAAAAAAATCTATCGTTTCAATCTTCGCTTAAACACATCTCTTTCATGGTTTGATTACATTCAGGAAGTCAACGGAATCGAAACGGCTAATTCTAGAAACAATCAAAATATCGGAGTCGAACTTCGAACGGCACACAAAAGTTGGCCATTTGTAAAAGTTGGTTTTACCAAAGGTTTCAACACATTTAGCGGAATCACTTCTTCCAAATTTGAAACCAATCAGTTTTCGGCAGAAATTGATCATGAAATCATCAAAAACATTTCCTTTAAAGCCGATTATGAAGCATTTACCAATTTGAATTTCACCAATCCAAATACCTTTTTTGAAATTGCCAACGCTTCAGTAACTTATCAAAAGAAAAACAGTCCGTTTGGGTTTGAATTCATGGTTTCCAATCTTTTAAACAATCAAACGATAAACCAAAACAGTTTTTCAGATTTTTTAATTAGTGAGCAAACTACGTTTATTTTACCTCGAATTTTTCAGTTTGTAGTGCGGTATAAATTGTAAGTTGGTCAATGTGTCTATTTGGCAATGAGTTAATTATTTTACCAAACTGCCATTCAAATAGTCTTACTATATTGGTGTAAACACTTTTGCACTCGCGTTTTTACACGAATACTTTCTCACTTTAGATAAAATTATCCGTTCATGACAACGCTTCTTTTGTTTACACTATTCATCGGTTTTGCCATTTTTTTGGATACAATAATTTACTTAATAAATGCTTGCATCTCATTCTCGATATTCACGCGAAGTTGTTTCAATTTTATGGCATACGCTTCTAATTGCTTTTCATGATCGGATGTAGGAACCCATTTTTTTACTTGAAGTGGTTTTCCATCGCTATCAACCGACACAAAAACAATGACACAATGCGTTTTTTTTGTAAATGAGTCTTCGTTGAGTTTTCGTGAGTACACATCAATAGCAATATGAATACTTGTTTGTCCGGTGAAAATAATGTACGCGTCAATTTTCACCAAATCACCAATGTTAATGGGTTTATAAAAACGAATTCCGCCCACATAAACTGTCACACAGTAAGTTTCAGACCATGTTCGTGCACACGTGTAAGCCGTTTGGTCAATCCATTTCATAACAGAACCACCATGAACCTTACCACCAAAATTCACGTCGGTTGGTTCGCTGATAAATTGAAAGGTAATTTTGTGTGTTTGTTTCATGGATTAAGGATTTAGTAATTTTGTAAAATAAAGTAGAACTATTGTAAAGGTAAGCAATTTAACTTTTTAGTTTTCAAAGGATATTGATGCGGCGATGGATTAAGTGTCTAAATATACTGTGTCGCAATTTTAGCATAAAAAAGAGGAGAAAATTTTACTATTAGGGTGCTAACGATAATTCATTAGTGCAGTTATCAATGCTTCGAGGTCGGAAAATCACCGAAGAGCAATGGATATAATTTGTAAGTTGGTCAATCAGTCAATGTGACAATGAGGCACTTATTTTTACCAAACTGCCATTCAAATAATCTTACTATATTTGTGTAAATGCAGTTCTACTTGTAATTTTACAATACTACTTTCTCACTTTAAATAAGATCATCCGTTTATGACAACCGCCCTTGTATTTTTACTTTTAATAGGTTTTGCTATTTATGCGATTAATACCAATCAAAAAAAGAAAGTAGAACAATTTCCACCCAAGTGGCATAATTTACTTTTGAAGCATGTGGCATTCTACGACGATTTATCGCCGGAAGAGCAAAAACGTTTTCAAAACCGAATGATGACATTTTTAAGTGAAGCCCACTTGGAAAGCGTTGGTTTTGAATTGAATGATTTAGACAAAGTATATATTGCTTCCAGTGCCGTAATTCCGGTTTTTAATTTTCCCGAATGGCATTACCGAAATTTAAGCACGGTATTGGTCTATCCCGATCATTTTAACGAAGACTTAGGTTTTGCTCAAAACGATAAAGACCGTAAAATTGGCGGTTTGGTTGGCACCGGACGTTTTGAAAACCAAATGATTCTCTCCCGAAAAGCCTTGCACGAAGGTTTTTCGCCGCATTCGCCAAAACACAATACGGGTATTCACGAATTTGTGCATTTGATTGATAAGCTCGATGGCAGTACCGATGGCGTTCCGGAAGTGTTGATGCAAAAGCCCTACGTCATTCCGTGGCTTAAAATTATTCATGAAAAAATGGAGGAAATCAATAACAATGAATCCGATATCAGACATTATGGTGGGACTAACCAAGCCGAATTTCTCGCCGTAGCCGCCGAATACTTTTTTGAAAAACCTGAGCTAATGAAAAAGAAACATCCCGATTTGTATCAAATGTTGGCGGTTTGTTTTCAGGGGAATAAGTAGATTGTTTTAATCGGTTTATCTATTATAGTCAGCAATTACTTTTAAAATATCTTCGTATGTATATTCTTTATTTTTTATTTTTTTTACAATAGTTTCATTATCATAAAAATATGTGCTTCCATATAATTTGAAATCTGAATTTTTATTTGCTTGTCCAAAGTTTTCATGAATTAAAGTAGCGGCTTCTTCACCGTCTCGAATGCAATAATAGCTTATGCCAGTTAAATTCATTGCTTGCCAACCACTTGCAGAATTTATTGTTGACGACCAATCTAAAGTTCCGATATACAGATTTACTTTTCCTTTTACAGTTTGTAACATCATTCGTTTATTTTTCTGTATTTTTTTTCCGGAAAAGTTAAATACTTTTAAGTTGTGATATTCTATTTTAGCACCATTTATAATCACTTCCAATTTGTCAATCTTTTGTAGTTCAACTTTTTCTTTTTTCTCATTTGTTTTTAATACAATAAATTTAGATCCAGATTTCACGGGTAATTCTAATTTCCCACTTTTTGTTATTCCGTCTTCCAAATAGATGACACAAGTTTCTTCATTTTTGAATTTTTTGTCTTTATCAATAGTAAAGAATGATAATATGCTGAAAAATAATACTACTAGTTTCATTTTTTTAATTTCTTTTACTTTTCTACAGCCGTTTTAAATAAAGGTGTATACGCTCAAATAATTGTATCAAATGTTTTTAAAACCTCAAAAAACCCTAATCCTTTATAAATTGTTTTATAGCACTTCCTTTCTCGGTTGTTAGTTTTATAAAATATGCACCTCTTTTTAATCGGCTCACATCTAGTAAAGAAAGTTCTCGTACTCCCGGATAGGCCAGAACAATTTGCCCTAACGTATTATAAATTGAAACCGAATTCAATTCCATTACTTCATTCATTTTTACATGTAAAACATCTTGTGCTGGATTTGGATAAATAGTGAAATAGCGATCAAAGGCAAAATCCTGCGAATTTAATAGCGTTACAGTTGTTGAAGTTAAATTGGTTGTAATGGGGTAATTGTAATCAAAAAAGATATTTGCCTCATTGGTAAATGTATCGTCAATAACTAAATTTGGATTCGTTTTTATTTTAAATGCAACATAACCATCATTAGTAGCATCTTCAAAAGGAAGATTAATATTTTCAAAAATAAACTCTACTTTTCCATTGATAATTCTTGTTACAAATGAATGACTACTACTTTGTGGAACAAGTGTGTTAAGGTCAAATTTAGTTGTGTCAATATTGTCTGTAACTACAACATTTTCCGCCGGAAACGTGCCGGTATTTTCAAATCGAATTACATAATGAACATAGTTGCCCACCATAGTTGGCGTAATGGTTTGTCCTTCTAAACAGGTTTTGTCATTTGGGTCATAGGAATTAACAACTACTAATTTGATTTGAGAATGATTGTCAACATAATTTTCATCAATATCAACCGGATAAATAATAGAAGAAAAACCCAAATCATCACCACCATTAACAGAAGGTGTTTCCATAGGCGAATTTACATTTAGAGTAAGTGAGATTTCTCTACTTTCAAAAGGTAACAAGTTTGCATAATCCCAATATAAAAAATCTTGACTTTGATTTGAAAGAGGAATACTTGAGCTAACATAGTCTATTTTTGAATCATCAAAATTAAATTGTAATGATCCTGATTGAGACTGATTGCCATTGTTTTTAAAAATAATCTTAAATGTAGCATCGAATCCTGGTCTAACAACACTTGTTGGAATTATTGTTACTTCTAAATCATGACGATTACCATTAGGGGTTATACAAAAACTATGTAAAAAAGGACTTGGATCGTCAGGAAATGAAACAGGGATGGTTGACGAAGAAAGTGTAAAATAAGAAGGATTTTCGATAAAAGGAGTAAATGTATAATCTCCTTCTGTAACAGCAATAATTGACTCTCCAGAACTATCAGAAATATAAATACCATTATAATTCTCACTTGCGATAGTGTATTTTAGAAACGGATATTTTGGGTCGAAACTATCACAACCATTGGTGTTTAAATCTAAAGATGTATTACTTTGAAAGGTATAAAAACTTCCCCCCGGAACAAATGAACAATAACTATTAAATGTACAATTTGTATAATTCCACTGACTAAAATTGGTTATAAACGCATTTAATTCAGACTCATCACAACACACATAAAGTAGACTAGTGCAATTATAAACTGAAGGGGTATTTGTTACACCGTTTTTGATTAGCAAAGTAGTTAACTGTGGATTATTATCATACCATGCACTAGCAAGTTTAGTGCAATTCATCAAATCCAAATATTCAAGTTGAGTATAAGAACATTGGAGTGTTAAAAGTTCTGTCAATACAGGTGTGTTTATTGTGGAAATCATATTTTCTGAAAAATCCAAAGAAGTGAGCGATGTATTATTATCTATATTCAAACTTGTTAAGTTGTTACTACCGCAGAAAAGCCACTTAAGATTGGGACAACCAGAAACATTTAATGAATTCAAATAATTACCATCACAATATAAAAACTCAAGTTGAGTACAAGCACTAACATCTAATGAGGTCAAAAAATTTTCATCGGCATGTAATGTTTTTAAATTTACAAAATATTCAATTCCAACCAACGAATTTGTGTTACATTGCCGCGCATATAACCAACTTACCTGAGCGGCTTCAGCAACTTCTATTTGTCCATTGTTATTTGCATCAATTTTAAAGTATGCGCCTGCTAAGTTTTTAGCAAAATTCACATCAGGAGAAGTAGCCAAAAGTCTGTTCTTAAAGTTTTGATTGGGAAAATTAATCACTTGTGCTTGAACTAAAATACTAAGCAAAACAAAAAGCAAAGTAACGTAACGTTTTTTCATAAGTAAATTATTTGATATTCAAATATATATATATTGTTAATGCAAAAACCAATTGTACAAAGTAAATGATAAGAATTATTTTGTTAGAAGAGAGACGAACTGTTGAAAAAAGGTTACAATTTGCGAAACATCTTAGACTATCCTTGTATTAATTGACTTCAGTCAGATATAAAAATGAAAAAGAAACATCTCGATTTGTATCAAATGTTGGCGGTTTGTTTTCAGGGGAAACGAAAATTTCGAAAGACAATCTACCTACAAACCAACACCTGTTTTTCGGAATCATCAGTAAATGGTCCTTCCTTAAAGTCGCCAAATTTGTGTATAATAGAAAAACCACATCGTTCCAAATAGGCATCTAATTCTTGAGGGAAATACAATCTGAAATCCAAATTCTGAACAGAGTCAAACGCTCCATTGATAAAATAATGCCATTCGATGCGGTTAATCTGCGTTTTGCTTTCATACCGCATGGTTTGCTTGATGACAACCGCTCTACCGTCTTGGGTGGTGTAGGAAGCAATTTGTTGTTGTTCTTTTTCGGCTTCAACGATGTAGCGAATATTGGGGTTAAAGCAATCTAAAAGTAACAATCCATCTTCTTTCAAATGATTTTTAACGCATTGCAACGCCTGAAACAAATCGTCATTTTGATATAAATGATGGATGGAATTAAACGGAATAAAAATCAAATCGAATTTCTCCTTCAAATCTAGTGTTCGAATATCGGCTTCAATAAACGGAATTGTCAACCCGGCTTCCAACGCTTTTGTTTTGGCTTGTGCCAGCATGGTAGGCGTAAAATCTACTCCGGTAATGGCATGGCCTTCTTTGGCAATGGGAATCGTAAGCCGACCAGTGCCACAACATAACTCCAGTATTCGGGCTTCTTTGTTCTTTGGCAACCACTTTTTATAAAAAGGTAAATCAGAGAGGTTGTTATTCATCCCATCATAAATATGGGCATCGTTTATTAAATCGCCTACTTTGTAGTTGGGGGTCATTTTTATAAATTTTATTGGTAATGTGTTTTTATTACTATTATTTATTTTGCTGTGAGGGCAATCTAGACTACTTTCCAGAATCGAAGAGAATCCAATCAAAAATAAGACTTCGAGAGGTGCGTTAAACGTTTAATAGGTAAAGTATTAATTCAATAATTCAATTTGGAATAGTGTCGTTTTAAATGCAGCTTCTAAACCTATCAATTTGGATTCCTCTTTATGTTCTGCAAATTTGGTTCTTAAATAGTCAACTTTTTCCTTAACTCTACTTTCATTTTTGCTGAAAATATAGTATTTAAGTAAAACAAGTTGTGAGTAAATGTAGTCTTCTAAGTTTGAATTTTCGTTAACTACTTTATCATCAATTAATTCTTCAATTTTACTGTCGTTTGCAAGTAACTCATCAAATAAATAAGTATTAGCAAGTTGAGAGCCACTTAAATTTGAATAATCTTTTTCTCCTGACATATCTTTTCTATACGTCAATTTATCGTTGTTTATATAATACCATCTAGTATAAGAATCATCTGTGATTTGCTCTTCAAACTTTTTTAGTTCCGGATTCCAATTGGTGTATAAAGCTAAAATTTCTTTATTGTCTTTTTTAATCAGTACAACAGTTATTAAATAATTATTATGAGCAGATTTATTTATTTCTAACACTAAAGGGTTTTCCGAAGATGTATATTTTTTAATTGCATTTATAACAAATGAAACTTCTTCTTTTGTAGCATCTACTAACAAACTCTCACGCAAAAACAAGTCAATGTATAAGTGATGAGTTAAATAAAAATCATTGACTTTGATATAATTGGTCTCTTTTACGTTTTCAGATTTAATTTTAGCTCTGTTAGTTTGAGCTGTTCCAATGAAAGAAATTAAAAAAATAATAAGTAATAAATTGATTCTGTTTTTCATGTTGTATGTTCATTTTTGTTATATTATTTTATTAGTTCTTCAAATATAACAAAGTTAATTACAATGAGGATTATTATTTGCTAAGAGGTCGGGAGACGAACCATCGTAGAGAATCTTCGAAAAGCATTTATTACTCATTCAACCTATTTGTAATAAAATTTTTTGGCTCAAGGTCATAAAAGATTCCACTTGAACCGGTACCTATTTTTTTATTGTTTGTGTTTAATATGAAAATTGTATCGGCATAGGATAACTTAATTATGTTCCACCCAGCACCTTTCCACATTTCAGGGTTGTCTGCACTTTTTATTTCGCTGATAACAGACTTTAATTCTTGATAATCAGTTATTACAAAAGTAGGGTTAGAATTGTCAAATGTGTTATTGGATGTATAATTAAAATATTCTATTTTGAGAGGGATATCTAATTTTTGAATACTTTCATTTTGTTCAAAAGTCGATTTATTTTCAAAGCAACTAGTCAAATTCAAAGAAGTAATAAGTAGTAGAAAAAATTTATTCATTGTGGATAATTTTCAAGTTCATGGTCAATAAGTTCACAAAATAAAGATTTATGTAACATCTAAAATACCAATTAGTTTATTAAAAAATTCTAAAATGTATTTTTTTTCAACATAACCATGCTTAATTTTATTTGCACCATCAAGCTCTAACATTTCATTTATTTGATTGTAATCAATGGTGCTATTGTCGATGAGGTTGTTTTCAATAACTACATATTTTATATAATTGATAAACTTTTTTCTCTTATATAATTTATTGAAATAGTTATCTAGTCGTAAACTTGTAGAACCCACGGGTTGTACTTTTAAGATATAACCTCTTATAACAGTATTAAAATAGTTGTTTAACCATAACACTTTATCTTGTTTAGAGTCTACTAATAATTTTAATCCGAGGAAAACAACAACATCATTTTCCCAAAACTCATTATTTTTAAAATAGATACAACTTGTTGACATGTAATTACTTCACATTTTTAGAGTTAGAAATAGTTGATATTGTTTCTATGTTTGATGGTGATGCTCGCATTATCTGGGCTTCATATTCTCACTAACGTGCTGTAATAAATCGTTCTACAATAACATAAGAATTCAAAAAACTTTCTTTGTAATGAATAGTTATTACAAATTGATTGGTATTCTTCTCAATCTTTTTTAAATCGTCAGACCACCCTGCTATGAAATGATTCGTGTCTTTAAATTTAAAGTAATAACCTCTTGATTTTCTGCTTTGAGAGATTTTTGTTATTTCACAGTTTTCAATTAAAATGGGTTTGTCTTTAGAATAGTAGTTTTTGTTATAAAAATTAACAAGATACATGAATATTAAACTAAGAGCAAAAGAACCTAACAATAAAACAGCTATGATTTCTATAGTCTTCATTTTTAAATGAATTTTTTTGTAGAAAAAAAATAATGTGGTTAGGAATAAAATAATCACAAAGGAATAAAATTCTATAGTGAGCTTACCGGTATAAATAATTGATTCCGATTGTTCTCTCGAGAATAATAAGAAAATGATAAGTCCTATTAAAATTATATATCTTGATTTTGCTTTCATTCATTATTTTATATTACCTATTCAGTTTACACAACTATTTTTAAGCTTTGAAAGAGTAGGTAGGTTACACTATCAGTAGAACACCTGTGACTATAATAAATCTACCAAAACTTCCACCAAGATTTATTCGTCTTTCCATCACTCGATTTGTTTGCATTAGTTGTTGAATTGTCAATGGCTTTTAGTTGTCCGTTTTCAGGAAAAAATATGTCACCATTATCTCCACTGGCATCAAAAAAACCTACGCCATGTTTTTCGGCAAGTTTAAGCATTGTTGAATAGGCTTGTTCTGCTAAAGACCATGCAAATGCAACATAAATTACATCTCTGCCGATGCAATAGTCTGCAACGTTATGGTTTTCTTCATCATCCTCACTTGCAAAAGGCCCATTCATAGCAGGGAAAGTTTGAATCATTTCCATAAACCAATTTCGTAATGCTGCTGATGTATTGGCAGGATCATCATAAGTATGTTCTTCAGTCCACTCCGTTTGGTCTTCATACCAATCCATAAATTCAGTTTTAGTCATCGGAGCAGCTTCTTTTCTAAATACCATTAAGTCGTAACTCATTTTTTTGATTTTTAAGTTGATGTTGTACTTCTAAAAACGGAAACGATTTTTAAAAAGCTATTGTTTAAAGCGAATTATTTCCCCCACTAAAATACTCAAAATACTTAAATCTCTTCAAAACATTTATCCACATAAATAGAAAACCAAAAACCCCGCCAAATGGCAGGGCTTTCTACATCAAATCACTTTTTATTGTTTAGAAACTAATTTGCCGGTTTGAACTGTTCCATCGGCAGTGGCTATTCTGTAGTAGTAAATTCCGGTTGGAAGGTTCACGGGTAATTCGCTATAGTTTTGTTGTAATGCTGTTGCAAAAACAAGTACTCCTAAACTGTTATAAATAGTAAGATTAGAAGTTGCAACGTCAACTTCCGCTAAATCTATCGTTAACACAGAGGAAAATGGGTTAGGATAGAGTTTAGCCGTTTTGTCTTGTGTAGTGGCAGTGATTCCTAAAAGTTCACAACCCGGCGTAATTGCGGCGGTGATGTTGTTGGTAGTAATGCCACCACTGCGGTTCATTACACGTCCTTCAATTTCCACACCCGGATGCAAAGTTATGGCTCCGTTGTTTGAAATTAGGGTTCCTTTAAAGCTAGTGTTTTCGTTTAACGTAATGGTACTATTCACCCTCCAGAACAAATTTTTGGCTTGTGCACCGTTTATTAATTCTATAACAGCATCGGTTGCTGTAGTAAGTGTTCCGTTGACTTTGATAATAAAAACCGCATCCGGATTGCCTTGTGCATTCAAGGTAAGTTTTCCGGTTAATACGGTCGACGACATGTGATAGGCATGAGGTGTTAGCACAAGATCATTCCCTAATGCTGATGGTTGGTGCAATAATATATCTATCGGAATAGAGTTTATGTAACTATATACCGCATTCAAATCGGTATGACATTGTGCCGTTGATGCATCGGGACTTTCATGGATGGTTCCGGTTACATTTTCGGTTTGAAAACCGGTTGTTGCTCCATTATTTGTTCCTACATCTCCGGTTAAAATCGAATCACCGGTATTGGTTATTTGACCATTTCCTGAAAAAAGGGTATAACATACTACGGTGTTCAGCGGTGGTGCAGGCGGTCCTGTAAGTTGCGGAACTCCGCAGCCAAGCGGTATTCTTACTGTTACTCCGGTAGCTGTAACGGTTCCATTGGTAGAAACGGCACGACCTTCTATTTCTACTCCGCTGTTTAGAACAATGGAAGAATCGTAGCCAATAAGTGTACCTTTCATTATTGTGTTTTCGGCAAGATTTATAGTACCATATACTAGCCAGATGACATTACAAGCTTGTGCACCGTTAATAAGAGCTACTTGTGCTCCTTCAGTTGAGGAAAATGGCGATTGTATTTGAAAAATAAATACGGCCTCGGGATTTTCTTCTCCATCCAGCGTTAAAATGTTGTTTAGTAATGTACTTTCTCCGATAAAGTAGGTTCCCGCTTGGAGGATTTGTCCGTTCCCTAATTCCGGTCCCGGAAAAAAATCGGAAGTAGTTTCATGAATTTCTATACAAGTAATCGTGAGCGAATTTGCTGCATCTGCTGATGTAGAATTAGTGTCATGCAATACACCGTCAACATTTCCAAAATTAGAAATTGCACCATTGTGGGTTCCAACATTTCCAGTTAGATGAGAAAGTCCAGTATTATTCACGTTCCCATTGGATGAAAAAAGTGCAAAAGAAGATACGTTTCCTAGCGTGGGAGCTTGTGCTCTGCTTTGGGGAACAAAACATAGTGAGGCAACCGAAGTTGCCAATAGTAGAAGTTTATACATGACTTGGGGTTTAGTATAACTACAATTTTATTATTGTAGTATGGTAAAAATAGTTTTTAAATCTAAAAACCCAAAAACTTTAACACTAAATGCTGTTTTGTAAGAATATAAGAAAGTATGTCAACAAAAAACCCTTGTCAATTTTAATTTTGACAAAGGTTAGTAAGGTAATGACTAAACTTAGTGAATTAGAGTGTTTCAGCTTTTTTTGAAGCACAACACGCTTTTTTATCACCGGAAGAGCATGCTTTTTTTTCATCCGAAGTATCGGTTTCTTTTTCTTTATTCTTAGCTTTCTTTTTCTTTTTGTCTTTGTTAAAAAACATTGCTTTATCGGTAGTGTTTACCACATCAGATACTTTATAGGTTTTTCCGTCGGCGGCATTTTCTACCGTTTGAACCAATACTTCAGGCGTTAGCACGTTGGCATCGTATTCGATGGTTGCTTTTTTAGCTTCAAAATCGATTTCTGCTTTTTGAACACCATCTAATTTGGCTAATTTTTTTTCTAAATGTCCGGCACATCCCACTTCGCAATGCATACCTTCTACTGTGAAGGAAGCTGTTGCCAATTGAGCCGGCTGATTTTGTGTCTGCTCGTTTGTTGCAGTTGCGTTTTCGGTGTTTTCAGTTGCTTCTTTTTTGCAACTTACCATCAATAATGTGGTGAAAGCGATGGCTGCGATTTTTTTTGTGAATTTCATATTAAAATGTTTTAAAATTTAGAGTTATTATTTTATTAATCGGTTTTCTTAAAACTAGTTGGAACACAGATTCAAAAAATTGGAATAATTTTTAAAATTTAAATTGATTGTCATTTTTCATACCTCTTCAATTTTTAAAATCTGTGCTCTTTTAACTGTAAGGAACGCAGATTTAAGAAATTAGGATAATGTTAAAAATCTACAGAATAAATTTTATTTATAACGCATTACAAAAATAACATTTTTTTCGCTTTTTATTTGCCAAAATTAACGGAGTTTTGTGACGCGAAATTTTATTCATGGAAAATAAGAACTTACGATTTGTTTATCTAGTCATTTTGGCCTTGGTTTGGGGGAGTTCTTTTATCTTAATCAAACGTGGATTGATTGGTTTAACACCTTTTCAATTGGGTTCTCTGAGAATGGTTTTTGCCGGACTTTTTTTATTGATTATTGGATTTAATAGTATTAAACAAATTCAGCTTCGCCATTGGAAATATTTAGCGTTAACGGCGTGTTTTGGCACATTTATTCCGGTTTATTTGTTTTCGTATGCTCAAACAGAAATCAGTAGTTCGGTGAGTGCTATTTTGAATTCGCTCACGCCGCTGAATACATTATTGTTAGGCATTTTATTGTTTAAAATAGATTTTCAACGCAGACAGATATATGGCGTTTTTATTGGTTTGATTGGTAGTGCTTTACTGATTTTAAATGGTGCAGCGAATCATCCGGAGCAGAATTATAATTATGCTATCTTATTAGTTATTGCCTCTGTTTGTTATGCGATAAATGTGAATTTTATTAAAATGTATTTATCCGATCTAAATCCGTTAAGTATTACCACCGGGAATTTTATTGTGATGTTGATTCCTGCTTCCATTGTTTTGTATTTCTCCGGCTTTTTTGAAGCGGTTCAAGTTCAGGAAACACAAAGTGTGATTGGTTATATTGTCATTTTAGGCGTGGTTGGTACTGCTTTGGCGAATATTTTGTTTTATAAATTAATCAAAATATCGTCGCCTGTTTTTGCTTCTTCGGTTACTTATTTAATTCCGGTTGTTGCTTTTATGTGGGGTTTGGTTGATCATGAAAGTTTGACCTCGATTCAGTTTTTAGGAGCGGCAATTATTATGTTTGGGGTTTATCTTTCGGCTAAGAAGTGATTTTTAGGGACTAAGGTGCTGAGGTTCTAAGGTACTGCGGTTTTTATTTGTGACTTGCTTTCTTTGTGGCAAAAACGCTTCTTAGTTAAAAAAAAAGACTGCCATTGCTGACAGTCTCATTTAAGAATTATGTGTTTATTGATTATTGAAAATCGGCATCGCTAACCCCTTCGTTAACTTTGATTTCGCTGATCTTGATGTCTAAATCAAATCCAACATTCATAATGTAGTTATAAGGAATTTTTACTCCTTTTACATCTCTGTAATCTTTATAGGTTATGGCACTGCTTCCTTGCGGGGTTGCTGTTACATCGGCAACTTTTAATCCAGTAGCTATATCAAAATAGCTAGTTGTTTTTCCATTTACAATAGCATAACAATCTTTTCCGTCTTGGCTTTCAATACCTTTTAAAGAAACCCCTTCTTTTTTAAGTAAATTAACTTCAGGAAATGGATGAGCCAATCCTTTCATGTCTTCTAACATTTCACCTTCTAAATTCATTTTCTGACCTTGTTGAGCCATAAATCCGGTATTTCCATTCACTACTTGTTTCATCATACTCATTCCGCTCATGGTTAATTCAATCATCAATTTACCATTAGCATCCGTTTTATTAATATAGGTTAATGGAGCGGGAGCACCCGGAACGGTTGTAGAGCCTGTTAAAAATAATGATTTTACATCAGTAACCGCTTTTTGTCCACCAACTGCTGTAATGTATTTTTCTAAAACAGACTTCGCAGTAACATCAGCACTTGCCTTTTTTTCTTCTGGTTTTTCAACCTTGTTACCGTATTTGTCGAAATAGAAGATTGGAATGTTTAATTTTTCTAAGCCAGGTAAAACATCACCTGCTTTACTTACAATAACAATTCTTAGATTATCAGCTAAGAAGTATTTTTTAGAAACTCTCAATACATCATCAGCCGTGACAGCATTGATGTTTTTGATGTAGTTTTCATAGAAATCTGAGGGCAAACCTTGTGTTTTCGTTTGCAAAGCATAACGAGCTACGGTTGTTGGTTTTTCAATATCCATTACGAATTTTCCAATGTAACCGGCTTTTACGTTTTGCAACGTTTCATCAGATACTTTTTCTGTTCTAATACGTTTGATTTCTTTCAAAATTTCAACCACAGCACTATCGGTAACTGCGTTTCTAACTTGTGTTGTTGCACTAAAGTTTGACGTGTATTTGTTTCCTCTCAAACCTGAACGAGCACCATAAGTCCAGCCGTGAGCCTCTCTCAAATTCATGTTTAAATAACTATTAAAATCACCTCCTAAGATTTGATTTGCCACTAAAGCAGCAAAATAATCTTTATCAGTCATTTTTAAGTTAGTAATGTGTACCGCAGCAATTTCAGATTGTACTGCATTTGGAGCATCTACAAAGTTAATTTGGGTATATTGAACATCTTTTGGTGAAGAGTAGGTTACTTGTGGAGCAACTCCTTTTTTCCAAGTCCCAAATAATTTTTCAACGTTGGCTTTAACCTCAGCAAATTTTACATCACCAACAATCACTAAATAAGCGTTTTGTGGGTTGAAATAAGTGGCATAGTTTTGACTAACATCAGCCAATGTAACATTGTTAATTGTTTCTTCGCTCAAATATTCTCCGCTTGGATGACTTTTTCCATAGGCCAATACTCGTTGAACACGACCTGCGATAGAAGGAACACTTTTTTCTTCCGCTTTTAAACCTTCGATAAGTTTTGCTTTTTCTTTGTCAAATTCTTCTTGTGTAAACACTGGATTTAAAGCACCATCAGCCATTAACTCCATTATTCGTGTTGAGTATTTTGAAAGACCACTTGCAAAAGCTCCATTTCCTCCAAAATTGATGCTTGCTCCTAAGAAGTCAATTTCTTCGTTAAAAGCATCTTTTGAAATGGTTTTTGTGCCGTTTCCAATTAAACTACTGGTTAAATCAGCTACTCCTTTTTTTGCACCTTCTGTATAAGGAGCATTATCTATCGTAAGGTTGTAAGAAATTCTTGGAAGTTTGTCGTTTTCAACCACTAGAACTTTTAATCCGTTTTTCAATTCGAAAGTTTGTGGCTTTCCAATATTAATTTTAGGAGCCGGTCCCGGCTTTGGTTGAGGTCTGTCTTGTGCTTGCATAGAAAGTGATAAAAACAAGCTCGTTGCTATAATGACTATTTTTTTCATATTTGATATCTTAATTTTGAGCTTTATCTGATTTAGGAGCGTAATCTAGTAGTAAACGTTGGTTTGGATTTAAGAATTTTTTTGCCGCTTCTCTTATTTCCTCTCTTGTGATAGAACGGTAGATGTCAATTTCAGTATTAATTAAATTTACATCGCCGTATAACATGTGAAAAGTGGCTAAATTACCGGCAATTCCCTCAACCGAAGCATTGCTGTTTACGTATTGATTCTCGTAAATATTTTGTAATTTTTGAAATTCTTTTTCAGAAATTAAATCCGTTTGAAGTTTTACGATTTCTTCGTCAATTTCGCTCATTAAAGTTTCTGGTGTAGTTCCACCCATTGGCAATCCGTATAAAATATACATGCCATAATCTTCTTGACTAAAGCTAAATGCACCAACTTGTAACGCCATTTTTTTGTCGTCAACCAATTTTTTGTATAAACGAGAAGATTTTCCGTCTGATAAAAGTGTAGAAATCATATCTAAAACTCGAGCGTCTTTTGTTTTCATAGATGGGGTTCTGTACGAAGCAACCACCATTGGAATTTGAATATTTGGATCTTCAAAACGGGCTTTGATGGTTTGTGTAATTGGAGCTTCCTCGATTTTTTGGCGAGTAACGGCTTCCCCTCTAGGAATTACACCAAAATATTTATCAATCCAAGCTTTTGCTTGAGCAGGGTCAAATTGTCCGGCAACAACTAAAGTAGCATTGTTTGGCACATAGTATTTTTTGTTAAATGCCTGAAATTCTTCTAAGGTAGCAGCATCTAAATGTTCCATCGAACCAATGGTCGCCCAACGGTATGGATGGTTTACAAACATATTCTTTTTAACCTCTCCAATTAAATTTCCGTAAGGTTGATTGTCAACACGAAGACGTTTCTCTTCTTTTACTACTTCGTTTTGCGTGTCTACGCCAATTTGGTTAATAACTGGGTGAAGTAAACGTTCTGATTCCATCCAAAGACCCAACTCTAAGTTGTTTGATGGGAAGATTTCATAATAATACGTTCTGTCGTCAGAAGTGTTAGCGTTGTTTGTTCCTCCGTTTCCAGTTACAATTTTAAACCATTCACCACGACCGATGTTTTGTGTTCCTTCAAACAAAAGGTGCTCAAAAAAGTGAGCAAAACCTGTTCTTTCAGGATTTTCATCTTTTGCACCTACGTGATACATTACCGATGTGATAACTACCGGAGCTGAATTGTCTTGGTGTAAAATCACATGCATTCCGTTATTTAGCGTGTAATGTTCGAACTCTACTTTTTGAGCAGAAACTGTACCTCCAAGCATAAGAACTGAACTTAAAGCCATTAAAGATTTTTTCATAAAAATTAGTTATTTATTTTTTTGCTTTTAAATAAGTATGCAATTTCGGGAATTTGTTACAGTTTTTTTTAATTTTTATCAAAAAAATTGCCCTTGGGTACATTATTTTTTTTGAGTTAAATATTTTTTGAAGTTTAAGTTGTGTGACTCATAATAAGTTGTATATTTGCAAACTTAAAAATTAATTAAAAACACATTGTTATGTACGCAATCGTAGAGATAGCAGGGCAACAATTTAAAGTAAGCAAAGACCAAAAAGTATTTGTTCACCGTTTAGCATCTGAAGAAGGAAGCAAAGTTTCTTTCGATAAAGTGATGTTGTTAGACGATAACGGAACAGTTACTATAGGCGCCCCCGCTATAGAAGGAGCTTCAGTAGAAGCCAAAGTGTTACAACACTTAAAAGGTGATAAAGTAATCGTTTTCAAAAAGAAAAGAAGAAAAGGTTACAAAAAGAAAAACGGACACAGACAGTCATTTACGCAAATTGTTGTTGAAGGTATTGTAGCTTCAGGAACAAAGAAAGCGGCTGCAAAAACTGAAAGTCCTAAAGCTCCAAAAGCAACCAAATCAGCTGATGATTTAACGCTTATCGAAGGAGTTGGACCAGTTGCTGCTGAAGTATTAGCTGCTGCCGGAATAACTACTTTTGCTAAATTAGCAAAATCTAAAGCAGACGATGTTAAAACTATTTTAGAAGCATCTGATGCTAAAGTATCACATTTAGATCCAACTACTTGGGCTCAACAAGCTCAATTAGCTGCTGATGGTAAAATGGATGAATTAAAAAAATTACAAGATGAATTAAATGGCGGTAGAGCTGTTTAATTTTAATATTAACTTATAAAACCCTAACATCATGGCTCACAAGAAAGGTGTCGGTAGTTCCAAGAATGGTAGAGAATCAGAATCGAAACGTTTAGGTGTTAAGATTTATGGTGGTCAAGCAGCTATTGCAGGAAATATCATAGTAAGACAAAGAGGTTCTAAACACAATCCGGGAGAAAACGTTTACATTAGTAAAGATCATACTTTACATGCAAGAATTGACGGAGTTGTTAAGTTTCAGAAAAAAGGTGATAACAAATCATTTGTATCTGTTATTCCTTTTGAAGCATAATTTAGAATTTACTTCAAAATATAAAACCCATTTCGAGAGAGATGGGTTTTTTGTTTATTAGATTTTTGTGATTAATTTGATAAATTCATCAAAATTAAATGAAGAATAACAAGTCGTTCTGTTTCATAAAATTTTTCAGATTCATTTATTAAAGTGTAAATCCTTATTTCATTATTATAACCATCTGCCATTAGATTTGCATACATAGTAAATCGTTTTCTTAAGGTTGTCTTTTTCAAATCATCAGTTTCCTTACTATAAACTTCTTCTGGACAAGAAGAATAAAAATCTAATGTAGTTAGAGAAAGTAAATCAAAAAAATTGTTATCAACATTTGATTTAATATCTGTCATTATTTTTTTTGAAATTTCTTCATCATTAAAAGCCATTTCGTTTAATTTGAGATAACTTTCTTTGTTTTTGTTTTGAATTATTTTATTTTCTAATAATGATAATTCTGCTTCTTCAAGTAATTTGAAAATATCTTTTTTAACTCCGTAACCTTCGATTATTTTTTTTTGAGTTCTTTCAATAACACAACTTTTATAATTATCTTCTGAATTCTTCGATTTACAACCCGATAAAAAACAAGAAATTATAATTAAAAAACCAACAAAAATATATATTTTAATTTTTAAAATCATATTACAAGTTTAAACAAAAAACCCTCACTTTTCAGCAAGGGTAAATTTTATTTAAAAATCTTACTACTAATATCTGTAATACTCAGGCTTATAAGGACCTTGAACATCCACACCAATATATGCAGCTTGCTCTACGTTTAATGTTTCTAATTCAACACCTAATTTTTCTAAGTGTAAAGCCGCTACTTTTTCATCTAAATGTTTTGGTAACATATACACTTCGTTTTTATAAGCAGAAGCATTGGTATATAACTCAATTTGAGCTAACGTCTGGTTTGTAAATGAATTACTCATTACAAAACTTGGGTGACCTGTAGCACAACCTAAGTTAACCAAACGACCTTCGGCTAAGATGATAATATCTTTTCCGGCAATCGTATATTTGTCAACTTGAGGCTTGATTTCAATTTTTGAACCACCGTGGTTACTGTTTAACCAAGCCATATCGATTTCATTGTCAAAGTGACCAATGTTACAAACGATGGTTTTGTCTTTCATTTGTTCAAAATGTTTTCCAACAACGATGTCTTTGTTTCCGGTAGTAGTGATAATGATATCCGCTGTTTTGATAACAGTTTCTAATCTTTTCACTTCAAAACCATCCATCGCAGCTTGTAAAGCACAAATTGGGTCGATTTCAGTAACCGTTACAATAGAACCGGCACCTCTAAACGAAGCAGCAGTTCCTTTTCCAACATCACCATAACCACAAACGATTACTCTTTTTCCTGCTAACATAATATCTGTTGCACGACGAACAGCATCAACAGCCGATTCTTTACAACCGTATTTGTTATCAAATTTCGATTTAGTAACCGAGTCATTTACGTTGATGGCAGGAATGTGTAATGTTCCGTTTTTCATTCTTTCATACAAACGGTGAACTCCGGTAGTCGTTTCTTCAGAAAGACCTTTGATTCCACTAATTAATTCTGGATATTTATCAAAAACCATATTCGTTAAATCGCCACCATCATCTAAAATCATATTCAATGGTTGTCTGTCTTCTCCAAAAAATAAGGTTTGTTCAATACACCAATCAAAATCAACTTCGTTCAATCCTTTCCAGGCATAAACCTGAATTCCGGCAGCAGCAATTGCAGCAGCAGCATGATCTTGTGTTGAAAAAATATTACATGAACTCCAAGTCACTTCTGCACCTAAAGCAATTAATGTTTCAATTAAAACAGCTGTTTGAATCGTCATGTGCAAGCAGCCTGCAATTCGAGCTCCTTTTAACGGTTGACTATCGCCATATTCGCGGCGAAGAGCCATTAAACCCGGCATTTCGGCCTCGGCCAATTCAATTTCTTTTCTTCCCCAAGCGGCAAGCGAAATATCTTTCACTTTGAACGCTACAAATGGCAATGTTTGTGTACTCATTTATAAATTAGTTATATTAGCTAAAAATTTCTGCAAAAATACGGAATAGCTAAGAAAATTAAAAGCCTTTTTATGTTTTTTGTGATTTGTTTAGTTTACTAATGTTTTGAATTACAATTTGATATATACTTTTCAAAAATGCCATTTTACCAAAAAATAAATGTTGACGACAAAACGGCTATCTTCGTTTGGAAAATAACGGAGGAGTTCAACGAGTTATTTCGTGCTGTTTCGTTGAAAGATATTTCATTAGCCCGATTAGAAGGTATGAAATCCGAAAGCCATCAAAAAGGTTTTATGGCGGTTCGAATGCTGTTACAACACAATGGTTATTCCGATTTTGATTTATATTATGATGAATTTGGGAAGCCGAATTTAAAAGACGGCGTCAACATTTCCATTTCACATTCATTTGATTTTTCAGTAATTATTCTATCGGATAAAAATAGTGGAATTGATTTGGAACTTAGAAGAAATTTAATCCAAAAAATCGCTTACAAGTTTGCCGAGGAAAAATTTGTGTACGAATGTGAAAATAATTCAGCCGAGTTCGTCAGTAAATTAACCGTGATTTGGGGTGTAAAAGAAGCTATTTTTAAAGTGCGAAATGAAATCGGAATTAGTTTTAAAGACCACATTTTTGTCCAACCGTTTGAAATGAATGATTCAAAAACCACGGCTTTATTAGATTTTAATTCGGTAAAAAAAGAATTTTTGGTTTACTTTACCGAAATAGAAAACTACACCTTAGTCTGGCTTTGGGAAAGTGAATAATGAAAAAAATATACCACGAAATACTATCAGCCAAAGCTGAAAACAGAAAACTACTTGCTGTTTTATTAGATCCGGATAAAGTTGACATGGACAATTTATCTGTTTTGATTGAAAAAATCAGAACCAGTCCGGCTACGCACATTTTTGTTGGCGGAAGTATTGTAGAAACGAATAAAATGGATGAATTGGTTCATTTTTTAAAGAATGGATTATCATTGCCGATTGTGCTTTTTCCGGGAAATCCATCACAAATTTCAACTTTTGCAGATGGTATTTTATTTTTGAGTTTATTATCAGGAAGAAACCCGGATTATTTAATTGAACATCACGTAAATGCCGTCTCTGTTTTGAATAAATCAACATTAGAAATTATTTCAACCGGTTACATTTTGATTGAAAGCGGAAGTCAAACGGCTGTAGAAAGAATAAGTAAAACCAAACCTTTAGATAGAAATAATGTTGAATATGTCTGTCAAACCGCCAAAGCAGGAGAATATTTAGGCAATAAATTAATTTATCTCGAAGCCGGAAGCGGAGCAAAATTGGCTGTCCCGATAGAAATGATTAAAGTAGTTTCGAAAGAAATTTCAGTTCCGCTCATTGTGGGCGGTGGAATTCGTTCGCAACAAGCCATTCAAGCTGCTTTTGAAGCCGGAGCCGATTTAGTAGTCATCGGAACTGCTTTTGAAAACGATCTTAACTTTTTTACTCATGATTGATTTTCTTTTTTCGCAATACGATGGTTATTCTACCCTTCACATTTTTCTGGAAATTACGGGAGTGATTTTTGGTTTAATGAGTGTTTGGTATGCCAAAAAAGATAACATTTTAGTCTTCCCAACAGGAATCATAAGTACAACCATTTTTATCTATTTGTTGTGGGAATGGAAGTTGCTAGGTGATTTTACTATCAACATTTATTATTCAATAATGAGTGTGTACGGTTGGTATCATTGGTCTCGAAAAAAAGAAGGTGAAACAGAATTTCCCATTGCTCATATTTCTAAAAACGAAAAAGCATGGGCCGTTGGAATTTTTGTTTTAACAACAATTGTTGTAGTGATGATTTATACTTTTTTTGATAAATTTACCAGTTGGACGGCTTATGTTGATACTTTTACCACAGGATTATTTTTTGTTGGAATGTGGCTTATGGCCAAACGCAAAATTGAACACTGGATTTTATGGATTGTTGGCGATATCATTTCTGTACCTTTGTATTTCTATAAAGGATATACGTTCACAAGCCTGCAATATTTTATATTTACAATAATCGCCTTTTACGGCTATATCGAATGGAAGAAAATCTTAAACAACAGCCTACAGAAATCATAAAAATAGCGATTTATGGTCCGGAAAGCACCGGTAAAACTACTTTGGCTAAGCAATTAGCCGAGCATTTCAATACGGTTTGGATTCCTGAATTTGCACGTGATTATCTTCAACAAAAATGGGATCAGCAGCAACAAATTTGTCAAAAAGATGATTTGTTGCCCATAGCTATTGGTCAGACTAAATTAGAAAATGAAGGATTGCAAAAAGCAAATGTTTTTTTATTTGCCGACACTAATTTGATGGTTACCAAAGTTTTTTCTGATATTTATTATGGAGAAACGGATGCCATTTTAGCCAAAGCTGCCAAAAAACACAAATATGATTTGTTTTTGTTAACAGATATCGATGTGCCTTGGGAAAAAGATGATTTACGCGACAAGCCCGAAAAAAGAGAAGAAACATTAAAAATATTTGAAGATAATTTAATTGAATTCAATAAACCGTATGTAAAAATTTCCGGCCCAAAGGAAAAGCGATTTCAAAAAGCGATTACATTAATTGCTAGTCTTTTAGAGGCGAAAAGGGTAGGTTTAAATTCATTCGATTTTGTTCATCTAAACCACAGAGAAATCAAATTAGAATGTGTGAAAAATCAGGTTGCTTTTTTAATCAACGGAATTCAAGCTGTTAATCTTGAGCGACCTGCAAAACTTAATGATGGTATTGAATCATTGTCAGCGGAGGAAGCAACCTATTTTGCCAATTTTTTTGATGAAAAGCGAAATCATATAAAACTAAAAAAATTCGTCCCGGCCTCTGGTGCTGCGAGTAGAATGTTTAAGTTTTTAAGTGAGTTTTTACAGGATTATAAATTGGGCGAAGAATCAATAAATGCCTACATCAACAGAAAGAAAGCCAAAAACTTATCGCTTTTTTTGATAGGTTTAGATAAATTTCCGTTTTACGAAGAGGTAATAACTAGGTTAACTATTCTATTTACCGATTTTGATTCGTGGGGTTATGACAGCAAACAGTATGCTTTTATTAAAATACTTTTAGCCAAAGACGAATTTGATGTTGCTAACAAGCCCAAAGGAGTTTTGCCTTTTCATAAATATCCCTCACACTTGGCAACGCCTATAGAAGAGCATTTGAACGAAGCAGTAGCCTACGCTTCTTCCAATCAAAAAGCTCATTTACATTTTACCGTTTCAGAAGAGCATCAATTTGAGTTTGAAAAAATTGTAGAAAACGTGAAACCGAAAATTGAAGCGGCTTCTCAAACAGAAATTAGTGTAACCTATTCTTATCAAGATAAATCAACAGATAGTGTGGCGTTAGATTATGACAATCAATTTTTTAGAGAAGAGAATGATAGTTTAATATTCAGACCGGGTGGACATGGAGCCTTGATTCAAAACTTGAACAATTTGGATGCCGATATTATTTTTATTAAAAATATTGACAATGTTATTCAGAATCATTTAGATGAAATTTCATTGTATAAAAAAGCATTAGCAGGAATTTTATTAGACAAGCAACAACAGATTTTTGAGTACCTCCGAATGCTTGATGAAGATAATTTGAATAGAGAAATCCTTGACGAAATTGTTAATTTTATTCAATCAAAATTACATTTTGAAGTGGCAGAAGATTTTTCAAAATATACCAAAGAGAGTAAAGTTGATTATTTAAAAAATTATTTAAATCGACCCATTCGTGTGTGTGGAATGGTTAAAAATGAAGGTGAACCCGGCGGTGGACCTTTTTGGGTGAGGGACAAAAAAGGATTGGTTTTCTTGCAAATCGTTGAATCTTCTCAAATTGATGAAAAAGATGCCAACCAGATAAAAATTCTCAAAAGTTCAACCCATTTTAATCCGGTAGATCTAGTGTGTGGAATCAGAAATTACCGTGGAGCCAATTTTGATTTAACCGAGTTTGTTGATCATAGCAGTGGTTTTATTGTACATAAAAACAAAGGCGGAAAAGATCTAAAAGCTTACGAATTACCCGGACTTTGGAACGGAGCGATGGCAAAATGGCTAACCATTTTTGTTGAAGTACCATTGATTACATTTAATCCGGTGAAAACCGTGAATGATTTATTAAAAATTGCTCATCAACCGCACTAAAATGGAGGTCCAAAAAATCACAACTGAATTAACTTTCAAAGCCGTTAGAAGCAGTGGAGCAGGTGGACAAAACGTGAATAAAGTTTCGTCCAAAGTCGTGCTGACTTTTGATTTAGTCAATTCGCAAAGTTTATCTGACGATGAAAAAACAGTACTTTCTGAAAAATTAAAAACAAAATTAACGTCTGAGGGAATTCTGATTTTAAACTGCGACGAAGATAGAAGTCAACTCAAAAACAAAGAAATAGTCACCAAACGTTTTTTGAAACTCATTCAAAACGCATTAATTATTCCCAAAAAAAGAAAACCAACCAAAATTCCACGTTCGGTAATTGAAAAAAGAATAAAAGCCAAACGAAGTACTTCAGAAATTAAACAAAACAGAAAAAGACCGGATTTTTGAAAAAGGTAATAGGTAAATGGTTATGGGTAATAGGAGTTTCTCTTTTCATTAAATTTTGAATTTGATTTTTATCATTGCCATTGAAAATCTTTTACTACCTTTGCCCCGTCTCAAAGGGGTGCTCTAAATAACGAGCTGAGATCATACCCAACGAACCTAGAACAGGTAATGCTGTTTAGGGATTAGATTAAGAAATAAAAGTGCACGTTTATTTCTGCGTCAAGAGTATCAATTTTAATTTTTAACCAAGAATAATTACCCCTTTTATTCGTAAACTTTTACGAATGAAAATTTTATTCAACAATCGCCAGTATGGCTCAAAAACGCTAAGTAGGTATTGCTTTGCGACTTTTTTCCTATTTTCTTTTATCGGATTTTCGCAGGAACAACAAACGGGTGTGGACACAACCAAAACGAAAGACATTCCGCTTGATGAGGTCTTAGTTTCAGCTATTCGCGTAACTGCTCAATCGCCGGTTACCTTTTCCAATCTTCGCAAAGAAGAATTTCAATCTCGAAATCTCGGACAAGATATTCCGATTATGATGAATTATCTTCCGTCAGTGGTCACCACAACCGATGCCGGAGCAGGAGTGGGTTACACCGGAATTCGAGTGCGTGGTTCTGATGCAACGCGTGTGAATGTAACCATTAACGGAATTCCGTATAACGATTCCGAAAGCCAAGGAACCTTTTGGGTCAATATGCCCGATTTTGCCAGTTCAACCGAAAGTTTGCAATTGCAACGTGGAGTCGGAACTTCAACCAATGGAGCAGGAGCGTTTGGAGCGAGTTTAAACTTGTTGACCGACTCCTATTCGAAAGAAGCCAGTGGAGAAATTTCCAATTCATTTGGAAGTTTTAATACACGAAAACACACTGTAAAATTTAGCACCGGATTGATGAATGACAAATTTGAAATCGCCGGACGATTATCCAATATTGTTTCCGATGGTTATATCGACAGGGCTTCTTCTGATTTAAAATCCTATTTTTTACAAGGAACGTATGTTGGAGAAACAACGTTAATTAAAGCTCTTGCTTTTGGAGGAATTCAAAAAACCTATCAAGCTTGGTATGGTTTAGAGGATCCCGAATTGCGTGAGAAAAACAGAACCTTTAATGTCGCCGGAATGTATTTTGACGACGAAGGTAACATGCAATTCTATGACAATGAAACGGATAATTACCAACAAGACCATTACCAATTGCATTGGAACGAACGTTGGAGTGACCACTGGAGTTCCAATTTAGCCTTTCATTATACCAAAGGAAAAGGTTATTTTGAACAGTATCGAGAGAATGAAGATTTTACCGATTATGGTTTAAATCCAATTTCTTTGGGTGGCGAAACCATTGATGTAACCGATTTAATTCGCCGTCGTTGGTTGGATAATGATTTTTATGGAACAACATTTTCATTAAATTACAAAAAAGATAAAATCGATTTTATTTTAGGCGGAGGAGCAAATAAGTACGAAGGGGCTCATTTTGGCGAAATCATTTGGGCTGAATTTGCCTCGCAAAGCGAAATCAGAGACCGCTATTACGATGATTTTTCAACCAAAACCGATGTCAATGTTTTTGCGAAAATGAATTATGATTTAACCTCAAAATGGCGACTTTTTGGCGACATTCAATACAGAAACGTTGGTTTTACAGCCAATGGTGTAGATACCGGAATCGTAAATGATACTTTTAATTTTATCAATCCAAAAGCCGGAATTACTTATACGTTAAACCAAAACAATAATTTTTATTTTTCGTATGCCAAAGCCCAACGCGAACCCAATCGTAACGACTACGAAAACGGAAATCCAAGACCGGAAAAATTAGATGACCTTGAGTTAGGATGGCGATATACTACCGAAAACGTAAAATTGAATGTCAACAGTTATTTTATGTTATACAAGGATCAATTGGTCTTAACCGGAGAATTAAATGATGTTGGAGCTCCCATTCGAGCCAACAGTGGTGATAGTTACCGACTTGGTTTGGAAGTTGATGCGTCTGTAAAGATAATGAAACAATGGATTTGGCAATCAAATATTACCTTAAGTCAAAATAGAAACAATGATTTTGTTTTTCAAAAAGATGGCGTTATCCAAAATTTGGGTTCAACAAATATTGCTTTTTCTCCTGCTATAATCTATGGTAATATTTTAACATATAATCCAGTTAAAGGATTGCAAACATCACTTTTAACAAAATTTGTTGGTAAACAATATATGGGTAATATTGATTCTAAAATGTCAGTCCTAGATCCGTACTCAACAACAGATTTTAATGTTTCGTATGAAATAGAAACGAAGAAAATTTTCAAATCCATTCAATTCAATGCCTTAATCAATAATATTTTTGATTTGAAATACGAAAGCAATGGCTATTTCTACACGTTTGACGATGATTTTTCATCACCGGGAACTGTTACAACCATTGAAGGAGCCGGTTTTTATCCACAAGCGGGGATTAATTTTTTGGCAGGAGTAACGCTATTGTTTTAGTGATAAACTAAATTTTAAATACAACTCAAATAAGTGATTCATTATTTGGGTTGTGTTTATTTTTTTTTAAGTTGACTCAATGGCTACTATAATCAAAAAAATATTTTATTTTTAGATTTATTGCTTGATTAAAATCAGCTCTTGAAACAAGGGTAAGCTAATAGCTAAAGGTGTCGGGCTTCCTGCTACACGAGTTTCCATTCCTCTGAACATTTCTATTTTGATAGCTTCTTGTCCATTGTGAATAATTTTTCGTATTCTTAATTCACATGATTTACCGGTGGTAATATCTTTGATATACCCCATTAACCATCGTTCCGATGTAGGGCACTCTTCACAAAATCCATAACCACCGCCTGGAATAATTAGTCTACAACTAATCACATGCTTAATTCCATTTGAAAAATTATTGTCGACATCATTTAAAACATTGGCAATTTCAACATTGTTTATTTTCAGTTGATAACCTCCAATCAACCTGTCTTCAAAGTAATAATTATTCATGGAAGACATTTCTTTTTTCTGTAAAATAAACTTTAAATAGATGCCGTTCTCATCGTATAAATAAGTTCCAGTAAAATTATCAAAGATGTGGTCTAAATCTTTGTAGTAAACACCTGTTTCGCCAAAATCTGAACCTGCAACATTCTTAATAGTTGTATAGGGTTGTGCTTGTGCCACGCAAAAACCCGAAAACAAAAGAAATAATAATAAAGTTGCAATTTGTTTCATGGTTTTACTATCAGCTTATATAACGCATTGCTAATATAATCAAAAAAACCAATTGATTTTTTAGATTTATTGCTTGATGAGTTCGTATCGTCCAAAAGGAATGGTATACGAAAAAAACTGATTTTGTGCAGCTCCTTCATTTTCATTTACATAAACATTACCGTTGGCATATAGGGTAAAAAATATTTTTTCTACTCCATTTTCTACTTTATGTCGGAATATAATTCTAGGGTCTAGAAAATCAATTTGTCTATTAGGTTCGTTAAAAGTGCCATCAACTATGACGTCATTAGGGCCACAATTGCTACAAACGTCGGGGTTTGTAGATATAGGTTTTATGATAATACTACCTACCATGTTGTATTTATATGGATTTGTGTGATTTGTTAATAAATTAGAAAACGTGTTTATTTTTTCAATCCCATTTTCATCATAACGATATTCAGCTACTAAAAAGTCTCTATAAAAAGTTATATCACCATAATCAATAAATTGTTCTTCTTTTATTTGAATTCTCACGATAAGTTCAGTTGAACCTTGTTGATATTTCCATTCTCCCACAAATCTTTGAAAGTCTTGTTGTAAATCTTTATAATACGCTCCTTGAACATCTTTGGTAGAATTGTAAAGCGGTAAAACAGGTGTTTGAGCCACGCAAAAACCCGAAAACAAAAGAAATAATAATAAAGTTGCAATTTGTTTCATGGTTTTACTATCAGCTTATATAACGCAATGCCACTATAATAAAAAAAAATATTTATATTTACGTATTGCTTGATGAGTTCTATATAATCACTTTTAAAAATGTTCATGAATTTTTCAAATAATATTAGATAAATTCTATAATAATTTTTTGATTAAGGAATTTGAACCAAATCAAAAGATATTCCAACTGGGTATTTTTGCATCGGAGTTGGACCATCGTTTTGATGTCTGCTTCGGCTAACCGGATAGATAAATATTCTCAAAGTGGGTTGACCATTTACAACAAATTTTCTCATGTGAATTTTATCTGCGGCCCCAGTGTCGGGTTCAATAATCGTAGCAATAACCCATTTTTCATTTTCCGTACATTCATCACAGCCTCTAACTTTACCAGTCATAATTTCATTACCATATAAATAATAATTACTATAATGATTATGATTGTTGTTAATATCGTTCAAGACATCAATTTCAACAATGTTTTCTTTAATCAACAAGTAGGAGCCAATTAAAATGTCTTGGTAATTGTAACCATTATAAAACACTTCTCTTTTTTGTATTTTAATTTCAAAAAGAATACTATTTGATTCGTATTTATAGTGACCTTCAAATGGATTTAAAACGTTAGCTACATCTTTATAATAAACTCCTTGTAAATAATTTGTCCAACCATCAAGACTTTGAATTCCTGTATATTGAGCGGAAATTATTTGACAGTAAAAAATTAAAGTAAAGGTGATAAATATTTGTTTCATGGTTTTGATATCAGCTTATATTGTTTAATGCTAATATAATCAAAAAAATATTTTATTTTTAGATTTATTGCTTGATGAGTTCGTATCTACCTTCTGGTAAATTATAAGTGGTATGCGGCCCATATACACCATCAAAATCGGGTAATAAATTACCAAATATTCTAAAGGTTAAAAAAATCTTTTCCACTCCATTTTCTATTTTATGTCTAAAAACAACCATGGGTTCATAGCCTAAAATCTCTATTTCTGGATCACTAAATGGACCTTTAACCATCACATCATTAGGACCGCAATTGGGACAAACATCTGGATTGGTCGAAACTGGCTTGATAATGATGTTACATTTAATACTATAATCATAAGGATCAGGATGATTAATCAAAAGATTTGGAAGTGTATTGATTTTTTCCACTCCATTTTCTACATAATGATACTCAGCGACTAAGTAGTCTTCATAAACACTAATGTTTCCATAGTCAACAAATTGCTCTTCTTTTATTTGAATTCTCACAATAAGTTCAGTTGAACCTTGTTCGTATTTCCATTCGCCTACAAATCTGTTAAAGTCTTGTTGTAAATCTTTATAATACGCTCCTTGAATCGTTTTACTTGAGTCATATAGCGGTAAAATAGGGGTTTGTGCAAAAGTAATTTTGCAAAAAAAGGTTAATAAAATTGTTAGTTTATTCAAATTGTTATTTTCAGCTTTTTATGGTTGTTTGATTAAAACATACTGTCCCCATGGTACATGAAACGACATGTAAGTTGGAGGAGTGTCATCTATCGGAATAATACTTCCTGTTTGTTGTAAACGCATGTGTGTTTTTTGTACGCCATTTTCATCTACTCTTCTCAGTGTGATTATACCACTCAAGCCAGGAGCATTTCGAATGGGGTCTTTAAAACGCAATTTCACTCTTCTTTCATTCAAATTACATTCAGGACAAACAGGAGCTTTTCTTTTATTAATTATTGAATAACCATATATGTTGTAATCATAAATATTTGAAAAGTTTTGATTAAGATTCGACAGGCTATTAACAATGGTTTGATTGTTTACTTCATAATGATATTCACCAACAAGGTAATCTATATAAACATTTCTATCTAAATTAAAAAACTGAGTTTTTTTTACAATTGTTATTGTTAAGGTAGTGTTTGAATCGCTAAATACCCAACTTCCAATGAATTGGTCTAAATCATTGTTTAGATCTTTGTAATAGGCTCCTTGTACATTTATGCTTGCACCATAAAGTGGTAATTCTGGTGCTTGTGCCACGCAAAAACCCGAAAACAAAAGAAATAATAATAAAGTTGCAATTTGTTTCATGGTTTTACTATCAGCTTATATAACGCATTGCTAATATAATCAAAAAAACCAATTGATTTTTTAGATTTATTGCTTGATGAGTTCGTAGAAGCCTACAGGTAAATTATAGAAATCATAAGGACTCACTGTCCCATCAGCATAAGGTAATTTAAAGCCAAATATCGTCATGGTTAAAAAAATTTTTTCAATCCCATTTTCTATTTTATGTCTAAGAACCACCTCAGGTTCATAGCCAAAGATATCTCTTTCAGGATCACTGAAAGGACCTTTGACCATTACATCATTTGGTCCACAATTCGGACAAACAGCAGGATTGTTAGGAACAGGTTTGATGATGATATTAGCTACAATGTTGTATTTAAAAGGCGTAGAGTGGTTGATTAACAAATTGGAGAGTGTGTTAATTTTTTCAATTCCATTTTCAATGTAACGATATTCAGCCACTATAAAGTCCTCATAGACACTAATGTAACCATAATCAATAAATTGCATTTCTTTTTTTATAATTTTAATTATGAGTGTGTCCGATACATGTTCGTATTTCCATTCCCCAACAAACCTATTGAGGTCATCTTGCAAGTCTTTGTAATAGGCTCCTTGTACATTTATGCTTGCACCATAAAGTGGTAATTCTGGTGGTTGAGCCACGCAAAAACCTGAAAACAAAAGAAATAATAATAAAGTTGCAATTTGTTTCATGGTTTTTATCAGCTTATAACTCAATGGCTAATGTAATCAAAAAAATATTTTATTTTTAGATTTATTGCTTGATTAAAATCAGCTCTTGAAACAAGGGTAAGCTAATAGCTAAAGGTGTCGGGCTTCCTGCTACACGAGTTTCCATTCCTCTGAACATTTCTATTTTGATAGCTTCTTGTCCGTTGTGAGTACTTTTTCGCATTCTTAATTCACATGATTTACCAGTAGTAATATCTTTGATATATCCCATTAGCCACCGTTCAGATGAAGGGCACTCTTCACAAAATCCATAACCTCCTCCCGGTAGAATTAAATTGCAACTAATCACATGTTTAATCCCATTCGAAAAATTACTGCTAACATCATCTAAAACATTGGCAATTTCTATTTTGTTAATTTTTAACTGATAGCCACCTATAATCATGTCTTCAAAGTAGAAATTGTTCATGGAAGACACTTCTTTTTTCTGTAAAACAAACTTTAAATAGATGCCGTTCTCATCGTATAAATAAGTTCCAGTAAAATTATCAAAGATATTGTCTAAATCTTTGTAGTAAACACCTGTTTCAGCGTAATCAGGACCATCAATGTTTTTAATCGAGGTGTAGGATTTTGTTTGAGCCACGCAAAAACCCGAAAACAAAAGAAATAATAATAATGTTGCAATTTGTTTCATGGTTTTACTATCAGCTTGTATAACGCATTGCGTCTTCTTGGGCATTAACTCTTTTCATAGTTAACTGTTTTTTTCCAAGATGAACCCCGTTTTCCAACTCAATAGATTCTAAATCCGGTTCTGCACAGTTTGTGAAAGTGAGTATAAAAATTCCTGAAAGTAATAGTAAAGTTTTTTTCATTGAAAGGAATTAATATTATAATTATTAAGAAAAACAAATAATTACAGCTATTCTATTACAATAATATTAATTTTTTTTTCATTAAGCCAAAAAATAGTTAATAATTAATAAAATTATTATTACAAAACTAATCACAAATGATTTTATGATTTCTTGTGAAATCTATTTTAAGTGTTTTTCTTTTAATTATAAACCCGCACAATCGGTCCGTTTACCTCTACTCGGTAACGTTTCATTGGGAACTCCAGACCTTCTCCTCCCAAACCTGTAAATAAATTATATAATTCTTCATCACATGGGCAAAGAGCGTTACTTCCCTGGATAATCATGGTTGAGCATGAACTCAAAGCTTGGTTTGGGCAAGCGGCATCAAAGGCATTGTAGCCACTACCGGTATTAAAAAGAATAACTCCTCTTACGCCGGCATTCGCCTGTGAAATATACACTCCATTTCCGGCAAATTTTAACGAGCTGTAAAGTGGTAAATCCGTATTAATATCTACTGAAAAAGTAAAATTTGGTATATTGGGATTAAAATTATTAAAACGCTCGTTTTCACATCCGGAAACGAAAACACTGGCAATGAGTAGTAGAACAAATTTTTTCATCAACAAATTTTTTGAATTCACAAATTTAATTTAATTACCTTTGAGTATCCTTAAAAAGGAATAAATTTTCAAATAATTAAAAATTATACTATCTTTGTTGTAAGGAATCCTCTCAAAGGGGATTTTTTCTATTTTATATAACGCTAAAAATAACGATTTTATATAGCAAAGTTCAAGTAATATGAATTTTGAAAAAATTGAATTGCAATAAAAAACACATGAAGTTATGAGTACAGTATCGTATTACACCGCAGAGGGTTTAAAAAAACTAAAAGAAGAATTAGAAAACCTTAAACATATTGAACGTCCAAAAGCGTCACAAGCCATTGCAGAAGCAAGAGATAAGGGCGATTTATCTGAAAATGCAGAATATGACGCCGCGAAGGAAGCTCAAGGATTATTGGAAATGCGAATTTCTAAAATGGAAGAGGTTTATTCTAACGCCAGATTGATAGATGAGTCGCAATTGGATTTGACGAAAGCATTGGTTTTATCGAATGTAAAAATTAAAAACCAAGCCAACGGCATGGAAATGAAATATACCTTGGTTGCCGAAAGTGAAGCCGATTTAAAAACCGGTAAAATATCAGTAACTTCTCCAATCGGAAAAGGGTTGTTGGGAAAATCTGTTGGTGATGTAGCTGAAATTACAGTGCCAAACGGTGTTTTAAAATTTGAAGTGTTAGAAATTTCAAGAGACTAATTCTTAAAAATTTTAAGTAATGGCAAGCATTTTTACCAAAATAATCAATGGTGAAATCCCATCGTATAAAATTGCAGAAGATGAGCATTTTATTGCTTTTTTAGATGTGAATCCCAACGCTAGTGGTCATACACTTTGTGTCCCAAAACAAGAAATCAATAAGCTATTCGAAATGGAAGAAGACCATTATTTGGCTTTGATGAAGTTTTCGAGAAAGATTGCTTTGGCTTTGGAAAAAGCAATTTCGTGTAAACGAATTGGTGTTGCCGTGGTTGGATTAGAAGTGCCTCACGTGCATGTACATTTAATTCCATTACAAGAAATGGATGATATGCGATTTCAAAAGAAAGTTACCCTAACTAAAGAAGAATTTGAAGCAACTGTGCAAAAAATACAAAACGAGTTATAATTAAAATCCCGAGTTCATCGGGATTTTTTTTACAGTAAACTTTTCATTTTCACACTTTTTTAAAACTAACCAACATGGTCGTGCCTTTATCTACTTCGGATTGGTAGACTCTAATTTTTCCTTTATGGTATTCTTCCACTATTCTTTTTGTAAGTGATAATCCCAATCCCCAACCGCGTTTTTTGGTGGTAAATCCGGGTTCAAATACTTTTTTAAACTGGTTTTTCGGAATACCTTTTCCGGAATCGGTGACTAAAATTTTTACTTCTTTTTCATCTTCCATAATTGTGAGTGATAGCTTGCCACGACCTTTCATGGCGTCAATCGCATTTTTTACTAAATTTTCAATGGTCCAACTGTGAAGAATTGGATTCAAGTTAACCAATATAGTTTTGGTGGGTGCCGAAAAAGAAAACTCGATTTGCTTGGAAAAACGCGATTTCAAATAATCGAAGGATTGAATGGTTTCCGATACTAAATCTAATTTTTCTAAAACCGGCTCAGAGCCAACTTTCGAAAAACGATCGGCAATGGTTTGCAATCGTGTGATGTCTTTTTCAATTTCTTTAATAGTATTTTCTTCTACATTTTCAATTTTTAATATTTCTAACCAACCAATTAAGGAAGAAAGCGGTGTGCCAATTTGGTGTGCCGTTTCTTTTGCCATTCCTGCCCAAAGTTTGTTCTGCGTGGCAACTTTTGTACTTCTATAGTAATTGTAAACCAAAGCGGTAAATAGGATGATAATCAGAATTAACGCAATGGGATAATATTTTAATTTGTTTAGTAAAGACGAATTTCCATAATACAAATACCAAAACTTACCCGTATTGTATTCAATAACAATGGGATTGTTTTCCTTTTTTAATTTTTCTAGAAATTGAGTTAATTTTTCTTTATTAGAAATGATATTTTCATCAATGTTTCTTTGATTGATAATTGTGTCATTTTCAGTAAGGATAATCGGAATGGTTTTGTTATTGTCAATTATTTGTCGCGGAAGCTCAATGTCATCCGTGTCCGTATTGGCGTTGCTTACAGTTTTTAAACTTTCAGCCCAAAGTTCCATTTTTAATTTTTCTTCGCTTTTAAAAATTTGAAAAAAAGTATACGTATTCCAAAGAATCAGCGAAACAATCACAAAAGAAGTGAGAATCAAAAACCATCGGGTTACATTTCTGCTTTCAGAAAACTGCATAATTCTGTATTTAGGATAAAAGTAGTAAAATCTTGTTGGAATTGAAAAAATCAATCGGCAAATACTTTTCAATTTTATATATTTGTGTAAACTCAGATAAATAATGCTTAGTATTTCTCCAAAAGATGTTTCACCTTTAAAATTACAAGGTTATTTGCAAAGTTCGGTTGGTCCGAGACCCATTGCATTTGCCAGCACAGTTGATCAAAATGGGAATCCGAATTTGTCGCCGTTTAGTTTTTTTAACGTGTTTAGTTCCAATCCGCCGATTTTGGTTTTTTCACCTGCCAGAAGAGTGCGGGATAACACCATCAAACACACTTTAATTAATTGCGAAGCCACAAAAGAAGTGGTAATTAATGTAGTTAATTTTGATATTGTTCAGCAAATGTCACTTTCCAGTACAGAATATGCCGATGGCGTAAATGAGTTTCTAAAATCAGGTTTAACCATGTTGCCGTCAGAGATTGTCAAACCTTTTCGTGTGGCAGAAAGTCCGGTTCAATTTGAATGTAAAGTCAATCAAATTATTAGTTTAGGGACAGAAGGCGGAGCGGGAAATTTAATTATTTGTGAAGTGGTGAAATTGCACATTGATGAATCTATTTTAGATGAAAATGGCAACATCGATCAACATAAAATCGATTTGGTTTCTCGTATGGGAGCCAATTGGTATTCGCGTTCCAATCTTGGGCTTTTTGAAATCCCAAAACCATTGGCAACCTTGGGAATTGGAGTCGATCAAATCCCTGATTTTGTTAAAGAAAGCCCCGTGTTTAGTGGAAATGATTTAGGGATGTTAGGAAATGTAGAAAATTTGCCATCAAGCGAAGAAATTAATATATTTGTAAACGAAAATATTCAGGTGAAAGGAGTTTTGAGTTCTGCCGATGAAATGAAGGTGCATCAAAAAGCAAAAGAATTCTTGAACAAGCAAGATGCTCTTTCGGCCTGGAAAATTTTGTTAGCCAAACGAGTTTAATATAAGCCAAATTAATAATTTTTAAAATCAAGATCATGGAAGTTTCAGGAAAAATCAAAGTCATTAACGCCGAACAACAAGTTAGTGCATCATTTAGAAAAAGAGAATTAGTGGTTACCACAGATGAACAGTATCCACAACATATTATGGTAGAATTCACACAAGATAAGTGTGATTTGCTTAACTCATACAAAGTGGGTGAAGGTGTAAAAGTATCAATTAACATTAGAGGAAGAGAGTGGGTGAGTCCACAAGGCGAAACCAAGTATTTCAACTCTATTCAAGGATGGAGAATTGAGCGTTTGCAAGCAGAAGCTCCGGCAGCTCAAATGCCTCCTGTGCCTGCAGCGGAAGCTTTTGAACCGGCTACCAACTTTAATGAAGAAGAACACGACGATTTACCGTTTTAATTTGTAAAGAAGAGAATGAACAAATTCCAAATTCCAATTTTATTTTTTTTGGGATTTGGAATTTCCTATTTAGACCTTTTAAGTGATGTATTTTTTAAGTAAAGAGTTATATTTTCCACCTGTTTCAGAAGCTTCTTATGAAGGAATTTTGGCTGTGGGCGGAGATTTAAGCACAGAACGATTGCTTTTAGCATACAAAAAAGGCATTTTCCCTTGGTTTGAAGAAGACGAGCCCATTTTATGGTGGAGTCCGCCACAGCGAATGGTGGTGGATCCAAAAGAATATAAAATTGCTAAAAGCCTCCGAAATATCTTAAACCGAAAGATTTTTGAAGTTACGTTCAACCAAAATTTTTCTGAAGTAATTAAAAATTGTCAAATTATAAAACGAAAAGGGCAACAAGGAACCTGGATTACTGATTCGATGTATGAGTCCTATCTAAAACTACATGAATTAGGAATTGCAAAATCAGTTGAAGTGTGGCAAAATGATGAATTGGTCGGCGGTTTGTATGGCGTTGATTTAGGACATATTTTTTGTGGTGAAAGTATGTTTAGCAAAGTGCCCAATGCCAGCAAAGTTGCATTTGTTTCTTTAATTGAAAAGTTAAAGCAAGAAAATTATCTTTTATTAGATTGTCAAGTGCATAACGACCATTTGGAAAAATTAGGGGCGTTTGAAATCTCCAGAGATACTTATTTGAAAATTCTTAAATCTCAACGCTAATTTCTTTTCCAACAATCTAAAAAATGATCGTTTACCATTCCTGTTGCTTGCATGTGAGCATACATGGTAGTTGGTCCGATGAATTTAAAACCTCTTTTTTTAAGATCTTTACTGATTTTTTCAGCTAATGGACTGTAAGCCGGAACTTCCTTAAAGGAAGAGAAATTATTCACGATTGGTTTTCCATCCACATAACCCCAAATAAATTTAGAAAATGAACCAAACTCTTCCTGCACTTTTATAAATGCTTTGGCATTGCTGATGGCGGATTTTATTTTTAACGTATTTCGAATAATTCCGGCATCTTTCATTAATTCTTGCACTTCATAATCGCCAAATAAAGCAATTTGTTGGTAATCAAAATTAAGAAATACTTTTCTGAAATTTTCTCTCTTTTTTAGAATTAAGTGCCAACTCACTCCGGCTTGAAAAGTTTCTAAAATTAAAAATTCAAACAACTTTTGGTCATTATAAACCGGTTCGCCCCATTCTTCATCGTGATAACGGCGGTATAAATCATCTTTTTCGCACCAAGCACACCTTGTTTTAGTTTCCATATTGTTTCATTTATTTAACAAATATAAAAAATCAAAGCCATAATTTACTTTTTACATCAAAATAGGGGGTGTTAACTAATAAATTAACAAAAATAACATATGTTGATACATAAATAGGGGGTTATTAATACATTTGTATGCTAATTAGAAATAATTTAATGATGAAAATAGGGGTTCCAAAGGAAATTAAAAATAATGAAAGCCGAGTTGGGATGACTCCGGCAGGTGTTTTTGAGTTGATTAAAAACAATCATACGGTCTATGTGCAACAAGATGCGGGTTTTGGCAGTGGTTTTTTTGATACGGATTATGCCGTGGTTGGTGCGATTATAGTTCCTACGGTGGCTGAAGTTTATGCACAAGCGGATATGATTGTAAAAGTGAAAGAACCGATTGCGGAAGAATATCCATTGATAAAAAAAGGGCAAATTGTTTTTACTTATTTTCATTTTGCTTCCAGTGAAGAATTGACGATTGCAATGTTGGAATCCAAAGCCATTTGTATTGCTTATGAAACGGTGGAAGAAACAGACGGTTCATTGCCATTGCTCACTCCAATGTCTGAAGTAGCGGGAAGAATGGCGATTCAACAAGGAGCAAAATATTTAGAAAAACCAATTAAGGGAAGAGGTGTTTTGTTGGGAGGAGTTCCCGGAGTCCCACCGGGAAAAGTGTTGGTTTTGGGAGCGGGTATTGTTGGCATTCAAGCGGCAAAAATGGCTGCCGGTTTAGGTGCTCATGTTACGATTTTAGACATCAATATGAAACGTCTTCGTTACGTAAATGATGTGATGCCAAGTCATGTAGTAACTGAATTTTCGAGTGAATATAATATCAGAAGACATATAAAAAACCATGATTTAATTATTGGTGCGGTATTGATTCCAGGCGGAAAAGCTCCAAAATTAATTACAAGAGATATGTTGAAAGAAATGCATCCCGGAACGGTAATGGTGGATGTAGCTGTAGATCAAGGTGGTTGTTTTGAAACAACGGTCGCAACCACACACGAAAATCCGACTTATATTATTGATGATGTCGTGCATTATTGCGTGGCAAATATGCCGGGAGCGGTGCCATATACATCAACGTTAGCCTTAACGAATGTAACGTTGCCGTATGTTTTAAAAATCGCTAATTTAGGTTGGAAAGTTGCCACCGAGCGTTATCCTGATTTAGGCAAAGGACTCAATATTGTTCAGGGAGAAATTGTTTATAAAGAATTAGCCGAAACGTTCAATTTTAGTTAATAGGTTTTATTTGTTTGTTTGTTTAAAAATCCCATCGCAGCCAAGGTGATGGGATTTTGTATTTATTTTAAAATCGTTTCACAATATAATTCTTCCACTTTTTTTCTTGCCCAATCGGTTTTTCTTAGAAAAGTTAAACTGGATTTGATGGAAGGATTTTCGGTAAAACATTTAATTTTTATTTTCTGACCTAAAGTTTCAAAACCATAGATAGCAACTAAATGTTCTACAATGGATTGTAATGTTTTACCGTGAAGCGGGTCGTTATTTTGCATGGTGTAAATTTAATAAAAGTTGAAAGGTAAAATTCAATTATTGGCGGGTTTAATTATAACTAATCAAAATTTAAAGGTTTTTTCTTTGTTAATGATTAAAAAGTTTAATTTTCATAATTTCAAAAGAATTAATCTAAAAGCAAAGATTAATCAATTTAATTGAATTTTATGGTCTTAAAATAAGAAAAAATGAGATAAATTTATGAAGTTTTAAATTTTATACTTTTATGAGTCAAATCACTACAGTTACCTTTTTTAAGGTTGAAAGTTTTTCAAATAAATGGTGGGCATTTACGCAGATGCAATTAGGATATCGAAAATTAATAAACAATGATGGTTTGCTTTTTTATAAATTACTAGGCTCCGGTGCTAAGAACGGATTTAGTGCTACGCCTAATTTTGGCACCTATGCTCTTTTTTTAGTTTGGGAAAATGAAGATAAAGCTCAATTTTTTTTTAATCATAATTCTTTTTTTAATGCCTATAAAAAACGAAGCGTTGAGACGTTTACGGTTTATTTAAAATCAGCAGAAGCACACGGTTATTGGGATGGTGTTCAGCCATTTCAGAAAACGTCAAACTTAGAAATAGACAAACCCATAGTCGTTTTAACTAGAGCAAGAATTCATTTCAATAAACTCTGGTCTTTTTGGAGTAAAGTTGGCATCGTTAGCCAAAGTTTAGAGGGTTACAAAGGAGTTGTATTATCCATTGGAGTTGGTGAGTGGCCATTAATTCAACAAGCTACTATAAGTATATGGAAAACACAAGCAGAAATGCTCGACTATGCTTATAAAAACCCTAAGCATAGGGAAGTGGTTGTGCTAACACGAAAATTAAATTGGTATAAAGAAGAAATGTTTGCCCGTTTTGTTCCTTACAAATTTGAAGGAATTTGGGATGGAAAAAATGTTGTAAATTTTATATAATCAGCTTTTCAACACATTATCCGCTTCAATATGAAGAAGCAATTTTATTTTATATAAACTGATTTTTTCAAAACTATTTTAATGAAATTAAACCTTTATGAAATTCGGATTATGAATTTCTTTAAAAAAGGCCACTAGCTGGCAAACTGTTTTTTTAAAATTTATTGTTAAATGAATTAAATCTTCTTTTTGTTTAATATATTTGCATATAAATTAAACAAAAAAAGTGACTAGCCCAACAAATACTAAAAATGCTATTATTATTGGTTCCGGAATTGCCGGAATTGCGAGTGCTATTCGACTACAAATAAAAGGTTATTCTGTAACTGTACTTGAAAAAAATTCTTATCCTGGCGGGAAATTATCTTCATTTGAACTTGGTGAATACCGTTTTGATGCCGGACCATCGTTGTTTACTATGCCTCATTTTATTGATGAATTGTTTGAATTAGCAGGTAAAAATCCTCGCGACTATTTTCAGTATATCAAGCATGACAAATCGTGTCATTATTTTTGGGATGACGGAACTACCCTTGAGGCAGATAGTGATATTAAAAAGTTATCAAAAAAAGTGAGTGAAACTTTTCAAACGAGTGAAGGTATTATTGAAAAAAAATTAAGTAAAGCGGCTCATATTAATCGAGTAATTGGCGATTTATTTTTAGAACAGAGTTTGCATCAAATTAAGAATTTTTTGAATTTAAAAACGGCAAAAGCAATTTTAAAAATTGGAAGTCTTGACCTACATAAATCATTACACCAAGCTAATCAGGATGATGTAAAACATCCAAAGTTAGTACAGCTTTTTGATCGTTATGCTACTTACAATGGTTCTAATCCGTACAAAACTCCCGGTATTATGGGCATCATTCCCCATTATGAGCACAATGTTGGTACATTTTTTCCTGTAAAAGGCATGAACTCTATCACCACTTCCTTGGTTAAACTAGCGGAAGACTTAGGCGTTGAATTTATATATAATAAACAAGTTGATGAAATACTGCTTGATGCAACACAAAAGCGTGTAAAAGGGGTCATGATTAACGGTAAATGTCTTGAAGCAAACGTAATCGTTAGTAATATGGATGTTTATTTTACTTATAAACAATTACTTCCAAAAATAAAATCGCCTAAAAAAACTTTATCACAAGAGCGTTCAAGCTCGGCTATCATTTTTTATTGGGGAATTAAAAATGAATTCCCTGAGTTAGATTTGCACAATATTTTTTTTACCAAAAATTACAAAGAAGAATTTGATGCCATTTTTCAAAAGAAAACCATGTATAATGATCCAACGGTTTACATAAATATTACTTCTAAAATTTTAAAGTCAGACGCACCGGATAATTCAGAAAACTGGTTTGTAATGGTTAATGCTCCGGCAAATCAAGAACAAGATTGGGACAATTTAATTAGTGAAACGAGGAAAAATATAATTTCAAAAATTAATCATGTTTTAAAAACAAATATTGAAAATCTTATCGCTACCGAAGAAATTCTTGATCCAAGATCAATTGAAAGTAAAACATTATCCTACCAAGGTTCGCTTTATGGCACTTCGAGTAATTCAAAATTTGCTGCATTTTTAAGGCATCCTAATTTTAAAAGAAATATTGATGGTTTATTTTTTGTTGGTGGTAGTGTGCATCCTGGAGGAGGAATACCGCTGTGTTTACTAAGTGCTAAAATTGCTACATCTCATGCTTGATATCTTAAAAAAATATAAATTAAAAATCTCAATCACTTTGTTGATTGCTTTTTATGTTTCGGGATTAATAGGTATTTTAACAAATTCTAGCACTATTGATTTTCTTTCACTCACCCCGCTGAATCTGATTGTTAATATGGTACTGCTTTTAGCTAATCATCAATTTGGAAAAAGAAATCTGTTGCTTATTTTTTTTAGTATTGGTTTATTGGGATTTTTTATTGAATTACTAGGTGTTAATACCGGAATTATTTTTGGAGAATATACCTATGGTGAAACATTAGGATGGAAATTTTTTGAAACGCCTTTAATAATTGGTGTTAATTGGATTATGTTAACCTATGCTGTAGTATATACAATAGGGAATCGAATAATTAATAATGTTGTAAAAGCATTGGTTTGTGCGGCTATATTAGTAGCGTTGGATTTTTTGATTGAACCTGTTGCTATTGCCTATGATTTTTGGTCGTGGGAGAACGAAGTTATCCCATTAAAAAATTACATCGCTTGGTTTTGTATATCGTTTGTTTTTTGTTTTGCAATAGCTAAGTATAAAAACGAGTCAAAAAATGATTTAGCTCCTTTTTTATTATTATTTCAATTTATATTTTTCGGAATTTTTAACTTTGTATTATGGAAATAGTTCTTTACATACTAACTGCAACAGCCACTTTCTTTTTTATGGAATTTATGGCTTGGTTTACTCATAAATATATCATGCATGGTTTTATGTGGTATTTTCACAAAGATCATCACCAACATGAACCGGGATTTTTTGAAAAAAATGATGTATTCTTCTTGATTTTTGCTGTGCCAAGTTGGCTCTGTATTATGTTAGGATTGATGAATGGTAATTATTACATTACCTCTATCGGTTTTGGAATTGCTATTTATGGTTTGTCCTATTTTTTGATGCATGATGTATTCATACACCAACGTTTTAAATGGTTCAGAAACTCGAATAATTTTTATTTACTTGCACTAAGAAAAGCACACAAAATCCACCACAAACATCTTGGAAAGGAAAATGGAGAAGTTTTTGGCATGTTGATTGTTCCTTCAAAATTCTTTAAAGAAGCACGTCGGATTTTGGCAAATAAGAAATGAATTAGCTAAAGTTAGTTACATTTTTTTGTTGCGATGAAATGTAATGGCAAGCAAATCATGAAATTTTATTGATATAGTTTTTAGCTTGTAAAGCCTAATTGAAAACAGATATTTTACGTAGTTACTCTATAAAAAAAGGAAGCCATCTCCAACTTGAGACGGCTTCCTTTTTTATTTAAATCTATTTTGGATTACCCTAAAGCAACTCTTTTGAAACCTGTAATTTCAACGTTGAAACCTTTTACATAATCACTCACTTTTTTACTATCATCTTTGATGAAGTTTTGATCTAATAAAGCTTTTTCTTGATCTAAAGTTGTGTTATCAGAGATAAAACGTTGAATTTTCCCTGGAATAATTTTATCCCAAATTTGTTCTGGTTTGCCTTCCGCTTTTAATTCAGCTTTAGCATCTTCTTCAGCTTGTTTGATAACTTCCTCAGTTAATTGAGAGAAAGAAATATATTTAGGAACATTTTTTAAAGTCTTTCCTAAACGTTTTGCTTCTTCATTTTCTTTTTCGATTATAGCAATACGAGCAGCAAGTTCAGAAGCAACGAAAGCAGGATCAAAATCTTTGTAAGATAATGTATCAGCTCCCATTGAAGCAACTTGCATAGAGATGTCTTTAGTTAAAACGTCACCATTAGAAATTGGTGCAGAAATTGCGGTTAATGCAGCAATTTTGTTAACGTGAACATACGATCCAACGTAAGCACCTTCTAAAATTTCAAAACCACCGATTTCGATTTTTTCACCGATAACACCAGTTTGCTCGATTAATTTTTCGGCTACAGTAATTCCGTTGAAATCTGAAGCTAAAAATTCTTCTTTAGAAGAGAAATTGATAGCTCTCTCAACTAATTGTTTAGCTAAAGTTACAAAAGTTTCATTTTTACCTACGAAATCTGTTTCGCAGTTCAAAGTAATGATAGCTCCTTTAGTTTTGTCAGCATTTACAAAAGAAACAGCAGCTCCTTCACTAGACTCACGGTCAGAGCGGTTAGCAGCAACTTTTTGCCCTTTTTCTCTAAGGTTTTGAATAGCTTTATCGAAATCTCCTTCAGCTTCAACCAAAGCTTTTTTACAGTCCATCATTCCGGCACCTGTAGTTTGTCTTAATTTATTTACGTCTGCAGCAGTAATTGTTGCCATTTTGTATCTATTTTTAAGTTTTAAATTTTTTTTTAAAAAACAAATTCCAATAATCAAATTTCAAATTCCAATTTTATTAAATCATCAATTTTAAAAGAGACAATTTATTGGAACTTGGAATTTTTCCTATTGGAATTTATATTATTTATTCTTCCGAAGTTGTTTTAGCTTCTTCTGCTTCCACTGCTGGAGCTTCTTCCACTGCTGGAGCTTCTTCCACTGCTACTGGAGCAGCTTCTACAGCTACTACTTCTTCTACGGTATCTTCTGAAACTTCACCATCTTTTTCAGATCCTCTTTCAGAAAGACCTTCAATGATAGCACCGGTTACTAAAGATAAAATTTTATCGATTGATTTAGAAGCATCATCATTAGCCGGGATAACGTACTCAACTTGACGTGGGTCAGAGTTGGTGTCAACCATAGCAAAAACTGGAATGTTTAATTTTTGAGCTTCTTTTACTGCGATGTGTTCCGCTTTGATATCTACTACAAATAATGCAGCAGGTAATCTAGACATATCAGCGATAGAACCTAAGTTCTTCTCTAGTTTAGCACGAAGACGATCTACTTGAAGTCTTTCTTTTTTAGAAAGTGTATTAAAAGTGCCATCTTTTTTCATTCTATCAATAGAAGCCATTTTTTTCACGGCTTTACGGATAGTAATGAAGTTAGTAAGCATACCACCTGGCCATCTTTCCGTGATGTACGGCATGTTCGCGGCAGCAGCTTTCTCGGCTACGATATCTTTTGCTTGTTTTTTGGTAGCTACGAAAAGTACTTTTCTACCGGATGCTGCAATTTTTTTCAAGGCTTCGTTAGCCTCTTCTATTTTAGCAGCAGTTTTATATAGGTTAATGATATGAATACCATTACGTTCCATATAAATGTAAGGAGCCATGTTCGGGTCCCATTTACGAGTCATGTGTCCAAAATGAACACCAGCCTCTAGTAAGTCTTTAACTTCAACTTTGTTTGCCATTTTTGTACTAGTTTACGTTCTGTTGATTAGCAATGTGTTTTAAGTTTAAAAGTTTAGGGTTTAAGTGTTTAAAAGTTTAAGAGGATTCTCCATTGACCTTTTACCTATCACCATTTACCTTTTCTCAACCCATTTAGATGCTAAACTAATTTTCCGATCGCATCGGAATAATAACAACAATAACTTTTTTAATAATAATTTTAAATCTTTTACAGTTTTTGCAACTGTTTTTTGAGATACTGAAACAAGTTCAGTATTAACGTTTAGAGAATTGGAATCTCTTACGAGCTTTCTTCTGTCCAAATTTCTTACGTTCTACCATTCTTGGATCTCTTGTTAGCAATCCTTCTGGTTTCAAGATAGCTCTGTTTTCAGCTTCTACCTCACACATTGCTCTTGCAAGAGCCATTCTCACAGCTTCTGCTTGCCCTGTTGAACCACCACCATGTACATTTACTTTTACGTCAAAGTTGGTTGCATTTTCTGTCATAGACATTGGTTGCATTACTTTGTACTGTAAAGTAGCAGTAGGGAAATAGTTTTCAAATTCTCTTTTGTTTACGGTGATTTTTCCTGTTCCTTCTGAAACATAAACACGTGCCACAGCACATTTTCTTCTACCGATTTTGTGAATAACTCCCATTACTTTAGATCGTTTAAGTTAACGGTTTTTGGCTGTTGAGCTCCATGTTTGTGCTCAATACCAACATTTACATTTAAATTGCGGAATAGTTGAGCACCTAATTTGTTTTTAGGTAACATTCCTTTTACAGCCTTTTCTACTAAAGTTGCAGGGTTTTTTTGTTGCAATACTTTAGCCGTTAGGCTTCTTTGTCCACCTGGGTAACCTGTGTGACGGATGTACGTTTTGTCATCCAACTTGTTACCAGTCAGGTTGATTTTTTCTGCGTTGATAACGATTACGTTATCACCACAATCAACGTGCGGGGTATAATCAGGCTTGTATTTACCTCTCAATAGCATCGCTACTTTTGAAGCAAAACGACCTAAGTTATGACCCTCAGCATCTACAACAATCCACTGCTTATCTGCGGTAGCTTTGTTGGCTGAAACTGTCTTGTAGCTTAATGTGTTCACAATAATTTATTTTAATTAAACATTCCATCCCCAATAAAGGGGTTGCAAAAGTACAATTAATTATTATAAAAGCAAATAGCAATTTGAGATTATTTTTAATGACTTATTTTTAAGACAATAATTTTGCTAATACTACTGATTTTAAAGGTGTAAGTAATGCATTTATTTCGTCTTAATTTAGTTCATTTTAGTCTCATTTATTTGAAATTTTGATACAATTATCAATTTTCATCAGTAGATAAACGTCAAACACTATAAATCTATTTATAATTTTACTATTTTTACGTCTAAATTCGAAAGGTATGAAGCCAAAAGCAACATTAAAACAAATTTCAAAAGATTTGGGAATTTCCGTTTCCACGGTTTCTAAAGCGTTGAGCGATAGTCATGAAATTAGTGAGCCTACAAAAATTAGGGTGCAAGAATATGCTAAGCTGCAAAATTATAAGCCAAACACGATGGCTAAGAATTTAAAAAATCAGCGTACCAATACAATAGGTGTAATTATTCCAAATATTTTGAATCCGTTTTTTGCCAAAGTTTTCAGTGGAATTGAAAAAGCTGCCAATGCAAAAGGGTATAATGTGATTACCTATATTTCGAATGAATCGAACAAAAAAGAAAAACAAGCGATGGATTTGTTAAGTAACGGTACGGTTGATGGTTTTATCCTTTCTGTGGCACAAGAAACCCAAACGTTACAAGAATCAACTCATTTTAAAGAAATTCTTCGTGAAGGAATGCCAATTGTGATGTTTGATCGTATTATGGAAGATGTCAATTGCGATAAAGTGATTGTAGATGATTTTGAATCATCTGTGGAAGCGGTAAATCATTTGTTGAAATTGGGGTGTAAAAAAGTCGCCTTACTTTCCTGTATTGATAATTTAAGTGTTGGAAAACACCGTGCATTGGGTTATGAAAGAGCATTACAAGACAATAAAATAAGCATTAACGATATGTATATCATCATTACTGATAGTCAAGAAGATTTTGATGCTCGTTTGGAAAAATTATTAGCATCAAAAGAAGTGGATGGTATTTTGGCTGTAGATGAACATTCTTCCACCATGGCGATGAAAATTGCTATCCAAAAAGGAATAAAAATTCCGGAAGAATTATGCGTCATTGGATTTGCAGATGGTGTTTGGTCAAGACGATTGACACCAAGTTTATCCACCATCAGTCAACACGGACCGGAAATTGGCGAAGAAGCTGCCAAATTATTAATCGAAAAACTCGAACGAAAACAAGAAACACCAACGTATAAAACTACGGTTGTGAAAACGGAGTTGAGACAGAGGGATTCTACTAGGAGGGTTTAAGTTTTATTTGACTGGAATTCGGAAATTTATGCTAAAGCCTTGTTTTACAAGGTTTTTTTATTTGACTGGAATTCGGAAAAGTTGTTTTTTACTCAAATTGATAATTAAAAAGAATATGTAAATCCGAGATTTACAAATCCAGATAATGTATTCATTACTATTTCTTGTATCATAAAGTCATTTTGAATAAAATCATTTTTAAAGTTATTCTCTCTAATGTTTAATACATTATTTGCGTTAAGATATATGTTGATTTTATTGCTAGCTGTATAATTTATTCTTGCACCAATATCTAAGATGTTTTCAGAAGCAAACGTGCTTGATTCAAAAACATGATAAGTTGTATTAATTTTCCAATTCATTTTTTTATTAAAAAAAGTTCCGTCCAACTTTAGGAAAGGACTAATTGTTTGTAATTGATTCTTATTCTCCTCACTTAACGTTTCAAGCTTATTAAAATTACTTAAGTAGGTTAGTCCAAAATCAAAATTTGCTTTATTTTTGAAGTAAGACTTTAAACTAAAATCTATGTTATTTTGATTAAAACTGTTATTATTTATAGTATTGTTTGAAAGAGTTTTGTTTTTAGAAATTGAATTATTTGATGAAAAATTTAAACCAAGAGGAATTTTTTTGAATTTTTTACTAAAATTAGCAATGAAACTTAACGTGTTTCCAAAATCTATATATTGATATTCTTGTATTGAAATTGAGTTGCTATTGTTGGAATTTGTAACTAGTTGTTTTCTGTTTTCAGAATAAGATAAAAATAAGTTTGAAAATAAGCTTTTAGCTACATCAGTATAAAAAAATCCAGTATTGAAACTATCAGCAAGCATTTTTTCACTTATCAAGTTACTGCTTAACCATAGGGTTCTTTGATTCTCAATTAAATTACCGGAGATAAAATTATAAATAGTTGGATTATTAAGTTTTGAATTATATCCAAGGGAGTAGCTTGTTTTGTCAGAAAGTCTATAACTTAAGTGAATGCTGGGTAATACAACATTTATTGTTTCTTTGAAATTACGGTTATGTTCATGGTTGTTGTTCATTAACTCTAAACTCATTGTATATCTTAATTTTTTACCAGTGTCAGATGTGAAAATAGTGCTCAAGCTATTAGAAGTCAATAAAAAATTATCACTGAAATTATAAACTGAGCCAACATTATTTTTATTAGATAAGGTTTCATTGTCAAGGGTAGAAATAAATTTGAAATCTAGTATGTTTTTTTGTAGTTTTAGTGTAGCTTTGGTTTTAATTCCAAAACTAAGGGTTTCAAAATTTGTGTTCTGAATGACTTGGTTTTCATTAAAATCAAATCCAATAAAATTTTGGTTTGATTGATAATCTTTTAAAGATTTAGAAAAATTATAATCATTGAAAAAAACGGCTTCAAATAAAAGTTTTTCAGAATATTTTGTTTTATATTGAGCATTGAATCCGCCCTTAGCACTATTTAGCTGGGTTTTATTTTTAAAAATAGTTTCTTCTTGATTGCTTACAATTAAATTATTCAAATCCTGATTTTGGTTATCTACACTTAAAAAAAAATAGGCATTTGTTTGAAAATAAGACTTTTCATTTAATTTGTTTTCAAATTTAAATACGTTTGAAGAAAATAAAGAATTACCTATTGAAGTATAATTATCTAAGATACTTGAACTATTTCCGTCTAAAAAAGTAAGAAAATTAGAATTTTTTTCATTTAAATCTGTTTCGTTTAATATTGAAACAAACTCTATACGTTTGTTTTTGGTTGGTTTTCTTGTAAAATTTAAAGTAAAATTTTTAGAATTTATCTGTTGAATGTTATCTTGAGCAAATAAAAAGGGAGGAATGTCTTTTTCAACGGTAACTTCACGACCTAAAATCAATTTATCTTTCAATAAATTTTTACCAGTAACCTTTCTCAGCTCTAAATAATCTATTGGAGAAAACACATTTTCATTAAGATTGTTTGTATTAGCAATAAGGCTAAATTTAGTTTTACTACCAAAATTAAACAGATTTGATTGTAATTTAAATCGTTCTTTTATGCCTCCTTCTGCATCAAAATTTCCTCTAAAGGTTTCGCGGAATGATTTTTTTAATTTTATGTTTAATGCAGTTTGACTAGAGTTTTCAAATCCTTCGATACTGGACAGGTCTTGATAGTTTTTTAATAATTCTATTTTTTCTATCATATCAACTGTAATGTTTTCAGTTGCGAGTTGATGATTTTCTCGGAAGAACTCATCACCATTAATAAGTATATTGTCTAATTTATTACCATTAAATCTAATTTTTTTATTGTTGTCAATTGTCAAACCGGGTAATTTATCAATAACATCTTTTAGTTTTAATTCCGAACCAACAAGTAGATTTTTCAAATTGTAAATTAGGGTATCTTTTTTTTCTATGATATCCGGAGATTCAAATTCTAAAATAACCTCTTTGAGTTCTGTAATTCTTGGTTTTAAAACTACTTTTATTTCAATTAAATTGTCAATAGGAAATTCTTGTTTCTCATAGTTAATATGAGTTATTTTGACAATATAAGGAAATGAATATTTTTCAAGTTTGAGTATAAATTCTCCTTTCTCATTCGTTTGCGTAAATGAGATTATCTTATTTGTATTCAGGGTTAGTAACTGAACATTTGCAAGATGAATTGGAGTGTTCGTTTCATCTTTAATTATACCTTTTATCTGTTGACTAAAAATTGTATAGGATGAAAAACAAAAAAAAATCAATAGATAATAATACTTTTGCACTAATCTAATTTTTTAATTAATTTGTTTGGACTTGAAAAAGTTAGTTTCAGATTTGTGGTTATAAGATTAGTAAAGAATTAAAATCGATTTCTTTCTTTATTTTTCTTTTCAATGTATTCTTTTAGTGTTTTATAATTGTAAATTTTACCAGTAAATACAGGAGGACTACTATCAAATGGTTCATTTTTAATTGAAATAGCATGTGCAACTATTTCATTATTCTTTGAACTTGTTTTTAAAATTAAACCGGGTAAGCCCGAATACATAAATGGACCATCTGAAATTGGAATTTCATCCGTAAACCAAGCATAAGTATCTCTTCCATGGATTTTAGTAACAGCTTTTTTACAATTATAACCCAAAATCATTTCACTTTCATCTAAAATTTCCCATTTAAAAATGGCTAAACTATCCACGATACTTATTTTTTCGTCATAAAACTGCTCATTATATGATTTGTTATTTTTAAAATCTTTGTAGTAAATTTTTTCCTTAGATTTTAAATCAATTCCGCTAGATTTTGTTACAGATTTTATTGTGTCTCCAACTTCATTTATTGTTGTAGATTCATACGTTTCATCCTTGATTTTAAGATTGAATTTTGCATTTTGATATAATGAAGACTTACCATCAGTAGTTAATTTAAAAGAAAAAATATTTGCTTCGTAGGCAATTTGAACATTTTTTGGCATTAATTTAAATTGTTCTTGATCTTGAACTTTTAAATTTTCGTAATAGTTGACCTCTATAGTTTGTCCTATTGTGGTAAAACTTAGAAAGACTAAGAATATAAAATATTTTTTCATAGTAAAATTTTAAAAAACTGCCTAAACATAATATTAGGCAGTTGTTGTTTTATTCGCAAGTTGTTTCTACACTTGTACCCTTAGCTGTAATTGTGTAGCAGCTTGTACAAATCATATCAATTATAGTAACTGTTTCCCATACCTCCTCATTAGTATACATACTCATAACTTTTCTGGTTATAGTTCTGTAAAACACTAATGTAGTAGTATAATGACAAGCTACCAATTCATCAGGAGAGTTAATAACTTCTGAGGATTTGATAAAAGAAGATTCTTTTTCAACTTCATTTCCAAAGGTTAAAGTTGAAACTAACAACACTGCGATAAATAATAATTTTTTCATTGTATAAAATTTAAAGTTTATACATGCTAAACAAAAAAAAAAAAAATGATTTGTGCAAATTTTTTTACATTTATTTTTTTAACTCTGTCAAAATTCTAAACTTTCACATAGATTTTAGCAAATTATTTACCACATGAAAATGCCAGTTGAACACTAAAATCAATGAGCCTCCAACCAATTTCTCCCCATTCCCAATTCCACATCCAACGGAACATTCAATTTAAACGCATTTTCCATTTCGTGTTTAATCATGGGTTGAATTTTTTCCAATTCCGAATTGTGTACATCAAACACCAACTCATCATGCACTTGCAATAACATTTTGGATTGCCAGTTTTCTGAAGTCAATTTTTGATGAATGTTTATCATTGCAATTTTGATGATATCGGCGGCAGAACCTTGAATGGGTGCGTTTACTGCATTTCGTTCAGCACCACTTCGCACCATTGCGTTGGCGGAATTGATGTCTTTTAAATAACGTCGTCTTCCTAAAACTGTTTGTACATAGCCATGTTCTCTGGCAAAATCAACTTGGTTTGCCATATAGGCTTTCAATTTCGGATAAGTGGTATAATAGGCATCAATCAACTCCGCACTTTCTTTTCGGGATAAATTGGTTTGGTTGGAAAGTCCGAATGCCGAAACACCATAAATGATTCCGAAGTTAACCGTTTTAGCATTGCTTCGTTGTTCCTTCGTGACCTCTTCCAACGCAACATTGAACACTTTTGCAGCGGTACTTTTGTGAATATCTTCGTTGTTTTGAAACGCTTTAATCATATTTTCTTCGCCTGATAGAGCGGCAATAATTCGCAATTCAATTTGCGAATAATCGGCAGAAACTAACGTATAATCTTCATCTCTGGCAATAAATGCTTTTCGGATTAATCGACCTCTTTCGGTACGAATCGGAATGTTTTGCAAATTAGGATTATTGGAACTCAATCGTCCGGTTGCGGCAACCGTTTGCATATAATCGGTGTGCACACGTTGCGTTTTTGGATCTACTTGATTCGGCAACGCATCAATATAAGTGCTTTGTAATTTCACCATTTGTCGCCATTCTAAAATGTCTTTGACAACTTGGTGTTCGTTCACTAAATAACTCAACACCTCTTCACCGGTGGCATATTGGCCGGTTTTGGTTTTCTTTTGTTTGGCTCCACCGATTTTTAGTTTGTCAAATAAAATATCGCCTAATTGTTTTGGAGAAGCTAAATTGAATTTTTCACCCGCCGTTTCATAGATTTTTTGTTCAAATTCATTGATGTCTTTTTGCATCTCCACCGACATTTTTTTCAAAAATTCCACATCCAATCGAATGCCTTCCGATTCCATGGCGGCTAAAACAGGAACTAGCGGAATTTCAATTTCTTCAAACAATTTCTTTGTTTCGGCTTTATCTAAAATCGAACTGAAAACTTCTTTTAGTTGAAATGTAATATCAGCATCTTCTGCAGCATATTCTTTGATGTCTTCCAAATTGACGTCACGCATCGACAATTGGTTTTTGCCTTTTTTACCGATTAAGGTTTCGATGGATTTTGGCGAATATTTTAAATAGGTTTCTGATAAAATATCCATGTTGTGACGCATATCAGGATTGATCAAATAATGAGCAATCATCGTATCAAATAATTTTCCTTTGACTGAAATGCCATAATTCGCTAAAATTTTCAAATCATATTTAAGATTCTGACCAATTTTTTCAATCGTTTCATTTTCAAAAAAAGGACGGAATTTCTCCAGTAATTGTTGAGCTTCTTGTTGATTTTCCGGAAACGGAACGTAGAACGCTTTTCCTTTTTCCCACGAAAGTGCTAAACCAACTAACTCAGCATTCAAGGCATCAATGCCGGTGGTTTCCGTGTCAAAACAAACCGAAGTTTGATTCATTATATTTTGCAAAAGCAATTTCACAGGCAAATCGCCTTGCACACTTTGGTAAAAATGTTCGGTGGTTTCTAACGTGGCATAAAATGAATTGTTATGTGCTTCATCAGAATCATCATCACTAAAACCAAACAAATCAAATTGCTCTTCGTTTGATTTTTTAGCGGCTGGTTTCTTTTGAATTTGATTTTTGTCATTGTCATTGACCTCTCCATTTCCATTGGTATTAATTTCGTCATATTCTTTTCCGGAGCCAAACCACTTGTCAAATTGTGCTTTCATTTGTCTGAATTCCAATTCTTGAAAAATAGCATCTGTTTTTTCTACATCAGGTTTCGATAACTCAAAATCGGTAGCGTCAAACGTTACCGGACAATCGAGTAGGATAGTGGCTAGTTTTTTAGATAACAATCCTTGTTCGGCATTATCTTCAATCTTTTGTTTGATGGCTCCTTTGAGTTTGTCGGTATTGGCTAGAAGATTTTCCATGGAACCAAACTCCTTCAATAGTTTTTTAGCGGTCACATCACCAACACCCGGAAACCCTGGTATGTTATCGACGGCATCACCCTTCATTCCTAAAAAGTCTATCACTTGTAACGGATGTTCAATTTCAAATTTTTCCAACACTTCGGGAATTCCCCAGATTTCAATGTCATTTCCCATTCGGGCGGGTTTATACATGAAAATATTTTCGGAAACCAACTGAGCAAAATCTTTGTCAGGCGTAACCATAAAAACTTGAAAACCTTCTTTTTCGGCTTGTTTGGCCAATGTTCCAATTAAATCATCGGCTTCAAAACCTGCTTTTTCCATAATCGGAATTTGCATCGCTTTTAGTAATTCTTGAATATACGGAACGGCAATTTTGATGGCTTCCGGGGTTTCATCGCGATTGGCTTTATAGGTTGGAAATAATTCATTTCTAAAATCACTTCCGCCTTTATCGAAAGCTACAGCTAAATGATCAGGTTTCTCACGTTTAATCACATCCATGAGAGCATTCATAAATCCCATTATAGCAGAGGTATCCATTCCTTTGGAATTGATTCGTGGATTTTTGATAAAAGCATAATACCCACGAAAAATTAAAGCGTAAGCATCGAGAAGGAAAAGGCGTTTTTGCGTTGACATAATTCAAAAAATATTGAAGATTTCAAAGATACATTTTTGAATCCTAAAAAAGAAAAATGCCGAAACCAATTTCTGATTTTGACATTTTCCAACCACTAAAATAATTGTATATTTAATAAAATGAAATTCATTAAAAGTCTTTAAAAGAATTGTAAGCACGAGTTACAACCGTTAAAATTTTAATAAATACAGATCAATCCACAGTAGATGTTGTTATTTTGTATGAAAATTGAATTTGATGATTCGTTTGCTCTTTTTTGTTGCTTTTGTTTTGCTTATCGAAGTCTATGCATTTCAAGCTTTTAGAACCTTGTCTAAAATAAAATGGGTTCAGTATTCCTATATTATTTTAAGTGTATTAATTTTAGGCTACATCATTTATTCGTTTACTCAATTTGATCGAAAAATTGGTCAAACTCCGAGCACACTTCTTACTTTTGGATTGGTTTTACTAATTTATATTCCTAAAATTATTTTGACTTTGGTAATGTTTGGGGAAGATTTTTATAGAATAATTTCTGGAACGATATCACATTTTTTAGGAAATACTGACAGAAGTTCTTTTCTTCCCGAAAGGAGAAAATTTGTCAGCCAGATTGCCATCGGAGTGGCGGCCGTTCCTTTTTTATCGCTTTTATATGGAATGACCAAAGGAAAATATAACTTCAAGGTCATCAAACAAACACTTTTTTTTAGTGATTTACCCGATAGTTTTGATGGAACAACCATCACCCACATTTCAGACATTCATTCCGGTAGTTTTGATGATCCTGCAAAAATTCAATATGCAGTTGATTTAATTAATGAACAGAATTCGGATATGGTTTTGTTTACCGGCGATATTGTGAACACACACGCCAGTGAGATGCATCCTTGGGTTGATACGTTTAAAAAAATACATAATCCAAAGTTTGGAAAATATTCTGTTTTAGGAAATCACGATTACGGGGAATACATTGATTGGCCAACGCAAAAAGAAAAAGTCGATAATTTTGAAGCCATCAAAGATTTACACCGTCAAATTGATTTTAAACTCTTGATGAATGAAAATGTGAAATTGAAAAGCGGAACCGATGAAATTGCCGTCGTTGGTGTTGAAAATTGGGGGAAAAGTTTCAAAAAAGCGGGAGATTTAGTAAAAGCCTCAACCGGTTTAAATCAAAACGATTTCAAAATTTTGATGAGCCATGATCCAAGTCATTGGGAATATGAAGTAAAAAATAACGAACAAAACTTCCATTTAACTTTATCCGGTCACACTCACGGATTGCAATTTGGGATAGAAATTCCCGGTTTTATCAAATGGAGTCCGGTGCAATATGTGTACAAACAATGGGCTGGTTTATATGAAAATTTAGGTAGATATGTTTATGTAAACCGCGGTTTTGGCTTTCACGCCTACCCTGGAAGAGTAGGAATTTGGCCTGAAATTACCGTAATCGAATTAAAAAAAGCCGAAAAAGTAGCGTAATTCGTAAAATATGCTACATTTGTATTTAATATGTTAAAAAATAGGTTTAAATTTAAATAAAATTTGTCCTTATGTCAAAGTTTGGTGAACTTATTAATGATCAAGTTCCGGTGCTAATTGATTTTTACACTGAGTGGAACGAGTCATCTGTAGCGATGCATCCCGTAATTAGAGATGTGGCGGCTGCGTTGGGCGATAAAGCGAAAGTAATTAAGATAGACGTAGATAAAAATCAGGAATTGGCCGATGCTCTTCGTATCAAAGGTCTTCCTACCTTAATGATTTACAAAGAAGGTCAGATGGTGTGGAGACAATCTGGTGAGTTGGATGCAAACACAATTATTGGTTTAGTTCAAGAACAAGTCTAGCTAATTATTTCACATTGATATCCGTTCTCGGATAAAAATTGAAGCGTTTTTGGAAGTACATATTCCAAATTCGCGAAAGCTTTTATACTATCGTGAAAAACAATGATGCTGCCCGATTCTACATTTTTTAATACATTTTCTAAACATTTTTCTCTAGAAATTTCTTTTTTATAATCGGCACTCAGCACATCCCACATAATTATTTTATATCCTAACTTTCGCAGTTTTATGGATTGCAAAGGTTTTATTTTTCCATAAGGCGGACGAAAGAGCTTTGATGGAAGAGTTTTAATTGAAGTTGCTTTCATCAGCTCTTCACATTTTTCAACTTCTTTTATATAGGTTTTGTTTGGCGTATTCCATCCTTTCACATGATTGAAAGTATGGTTTCCAATAGCGTGACCTTCCGTAATTAATTGATTGAATAGTTCCGGATGCTTTTCAATATTATTTCCAATACAAAAAAAAGTAGCTTTGCAATCATACGCTTTTAATTGTTCTAAAACCCATTTCGTGATTTCCGGAGTGGGACCGTCATCAAAGGTTAAAAATACTTTTTTTTCATTATTCGGAATACTCCAAACATAGTTTGAAAAAATTCTTTTTATTATCGGATTAGTTTTTATCCAGAGTAGATCCATAAGCTTAAAATAAAAAGAGCCAACTTAATGGCTCAGTTTTTTATTCATTATCACGTTTGTATCTTTCAAATCGTTTGTTATAACCGTTAAAAATCTTTCTGTTTTTATCAAAAAAAGCAGTGTCATTTTTTCTTTTTACAACCTGAATCAATGATCGATAACGTTCAATGTTTTTAACGATTTCATACATATTATCATTTTGTTCAGAAGCTTTTAGACTAACAAAATAATTTAAATTGTCGTTATATTTTTCAACTAATTTTGTAGTTAATTCTTGAGCTTTTTTGGTTTCACCCACATCGTAATAACCGGCAATAAAAGGTTCTAACAACGTATAGAAACCGTATTTTTCTAATGGTAATTTGGTCATGGCCAAATCGATAACTTTTTTGGCTTTTTCTGTTTTTCCTTCATCAATTAATTGTTGCATTAATCGAGATAAGTTTAAACGATACGTGATGCTGTTTCGACGGGTTTCAATGTCGTGATAAATATCACCATCGCTGTTGCCCCAATCCCATTTCATTACAATATCATACATTTTGTCGCTATCAATCATTCCCATTTCCAATTGACCGTTTTCAGGATTGTATGGTGTTTTAATTGGAACTAATTTATAAACCAAACCATCCAATTGAAGGTATTGCTTCATCCATAGAAAATCCTCGTCTGTATCACTGCCGCCAGTAAAATAAATTGGTCTTTTCCAATTATTATTTTGAATGATATCAAACATCATTGTACGTGCTTTATAGATAGCTCGGTCTTTAATATCGATATCCATATAGGGAACAATAGAATCATAGAATTTTTCGGAAACCACTTTGTTTTTAATAACTGCTTCTTTGTCAATAGTATATCTAATTTTGTTGGTTGGGAAGAAATGTACACTTTGTCCACTTTGCATTTCAAGCATTGTGTTAGGGTCATCACTTTTAATAAAGTCGATGAAACTTTTTAATTCCCAACGATTTTGTGTAATCTCATTAGAAACTACATAATCTAATTTGTCTCCGGTATATTGTTCTCTTTGAAAAGAAATTGGCAAGGGCTCAGATGTATAGGCTTTTGCTTTCATCTGATCAATGTGCCAGTCCGTCATAAACAATTGTGTATTGACAACCCTTACATCTTGCCGAATTCCTTCAATTTCTTGTGCATACCAAAGTGGGAAAGTGTCATTGTCACCAATTGTAAACAAAATGGCATTTGGTTCACAGGATTCCAAATACCCTCTTGCATTGGCCAATGCAGTATATTTTCCAGATCGATCATGGTCGTCCCAGTTTTGTGAAGCAAGTAGAACAGGAGCAGCTAAAAGTGATGCTACAAAAACAATCGGCAGAACAATTTTGGGTTGCATCCATTTCCGTAAAGTATCAAAAATCGCATAGACACCAATTCCTATCCAAATGGCAAATACATAGAATGAACCAACTAAGGCATAATCTCTTTCTCTGGGTTCAAATGGTCTTTCGTTGAGGTAAATTTTTAATGCGATTCCGGTAAACAAGAATAACGCAAGCAATACATAAAAACTCTTTAAATCTTTTTTAGAATGATAAAGTAAGCCAATGATTCCTAAAATAAAGGGCAAAAAGTAATACACATTTCTTCCTTTATTGGTTAATACATCTTGGGGGAGATTTTTTTGAGAGCCTAAAAAGATTTCATCAATAAAATCAATTCCACTCAACCAATTTCCTTCGTTATCATATTTTCCTTGGACATCGCTTTGTCGTCCTACGAAATTCCACATCAAATAACGAACATACATGTAGCCAAATTGATATTCAAACATAAATTTAAAATTGTCTGATGCCTTTGGTTTTTCTACAATTAGATAATTTCCGTATCCTTTTAAAAACGAAATGTAGTCTTCGGTATCCAATCTTCCGGAGCTGTAGGCTTGTCTGAATTGAGAAACGATATCAACTAGTTCCTGCTCATGAGCATATTCTGGATCAATTTTAAAATCGACGACATTGGTGAACTCCATGTAATTTATTGCACTTTCACCATTCCACATTCTCGGCAAAAAAGCTTTGTGTGCATTGTGGCTATTCTGAGTTGCATTGATATAATTGTTGGTAATCACATACTTCCCCGTTTTGTAATCACGCTCATAGTTTGGTGCTTTGTCCAAATACGGTTCGTCTGGATCTAAACCGGCAAACATATCTGTGAATTGCGGCCCGTAAAACAACGGGTTTTGAGGATACTGTTCGCGGTTGTAATACGCCAAAACTTCACGAGCATCCGAAGGGCGGTTTTCGTTAATCACAACGTTGGCATTAGCACGAATGGGTAGCATCATCCAAGTTGAAAAACCAATAAGAACAAAAAGAATACACAGCAAAATCGTATTGTATTGCGGCAGGTTCTTAGTTCTGGTAAATTTCAATCCAAAATAGAAAAAGGCTATTAAAAACAACGTCATAAAAATTGTTCCTGAGTTAAATGGTAATCCGAAAGTGTTAACCATAAATACTTCCGTTTTTCCAAAAAGTGACATGGTTAATGGCAATAACAATTTGAAAATAAATAATAGAATAGCAACCACAACGATGTTGGCGATGATGAAGTTTTGAACGGTAATGGTTTTATAATTTTTAAAAAAGTACAATAATCCGATTGAAGGAACTGTCAACAAAGCCATGAAATGAACACCAAAAGAAAGGCCAATAACCAAGCAGATTAAAAGCAACCATTTGTTTCCACGTGGTGTGTGCATGTCGGTTTCCCAACGTAATCCGAGCCAAAATAGCAATGAAATTAGTAATGTAGCCATGGCATACACTTCGGCTTCCACGGCATTATACCAAAAACTATCGGTGAATGTAAAAGCTAAAGTACCAACTAGAGAAGCACCTAAAATAGCAACTTCATCCATTTTTGTGATCTCTTTGAATCTTAAAATAATTTTACGCATCAACAATGTTGAAGACCAAAACATAAATAAGATAGTAAACGCACTCGAAAAAACAGACATCATGTTCACCATTAAAGCCACTTTTGAAGCATCTGGTGCAAACATGGCAAAAAAGGCACCCATCATTTGGAATAACGGGGCTCCCGGTGGGTGACCAACTTGTAATTTTGCTGATGTGGAAATGTATTCGCCACAATCCCAATAGCTTACGGTTGGCTCAACAGTTAATGAAAAAGTAAATAAGGCAACGGCAAAAGCGAACCAGCCTAAAATTGTATTCCACTTATTAAAATTGAGTGTAGTCATCAGTGCGATTTATTGTTTATGCTTGAATGTAGCTACAAAGAAACTATTTTTTTATGGAAACGTATATGGCTTAACAAAATTTTGTTAATTAAGTTTAATTGAAAGCATTTTTTTTGAGCCTTAAATAGCTCGTTTTTAATCTGATGTTGGTTTTGGATAAAATATTTCACAGAAAAATCTTTTATTTATTTGCTTTAAATAAAAAATGTTATAAATTTGCACCCGCATTCAAGCATCTTTGGTCCATGGTGTAATGGTAACACAACTGTTTTTGGTGCAGTCTTTCAAGGTTCGAGTCCTTGTGGACCAACAGACAAACCCACTTTAACGAGTGGGTTTTTTGTTTTTTATAACAAAAAAAATCCCGCAAGTAAAACTAAACGGGATTAGGTACTGATATTTTTTAAAGCTTATATTTTGAAAGTTAAAACCGGTTTAACGGCGTGATTCACCAAGTCTTCACTGATACTGCCGTTAAAAAAGTGTGAAAGACCTTTGCGTCCGTGTGTACACATACCTATTAAATCTGCATTTATGCTGTTAGAAAAATTTAAAATTCCTTTTTCAACATTGGCATCGTTAAAGATGTGTGTTGAATAGCTGTTTACTTGAAATTGAGCCACAAACTTATCCATAATATCCTGAGCTACAAGGGTTGATTTAAAGCTATTGGGCGTGTTAATCATTACTAAATTTAGTTCTGCACCAAATTTATTGGCTGTTTCAACCACTTTTGCGAAAGGTTTTTTCACTTCATCCGTAAAATCTGAAGCAAAAACAAATTTCTTAATATTAAAATCAGGGATTTCTTTTTTGATGATTAATACAGGAACGTCTGAGTGACGAACAACTTTTTCTGCATTTGAACCAATAAACATATCTTTAAATCCACTAGCACCATGCGAACCCATTACGATTAAATCAATATCGTTCTTTTTGCTTAAATTAATGATTCCGTCAAAAGCCAATTCAAATTGAATGATTTCAGAAACTTTTAAGCCATCTAAGTAAGGGGCGTCCATTAAACTTTCTAATTTGTTAATCGCAGCATTTTTAAAAAACATTATTTCTGGAATTGCATGTCCACTACTTACAGCATCACCGGATTGAGTAGGTAATTCTAGCATGTGCAACAAAATGATTTCACCATTGTGCTGTTTGGCAATTTGAGCTGCAACTTTAAGAGCGTATTCTGCGTGTTGAGAAAAATCGGTTGGAATTAAAATTTTTTTCATAAAAAGTCGTGTAAAATAAATTGGTTTTTTTAGGTTGTTTCAAAAAATAAAGGTACAAATATTTTTATCATTTTGCAATGAATTTTCAATTATAAAAAAAATCACTATATTTGCACCGTTATTTGATTAAAAAGTGAATAATGAGGCACGCATTGCGTGCCTCTTTTTATAAAAATATGATATTTAAAGATAAAGTTGTTGCCTTGTTAAATCAGGGCTTGAGTGAGAAACCGTCTGTCTTTTTGATTGATTTGACCATAACAGAAGCTATGAAAATTATAGTTACATTAGATGGTGATCAAGGAGTTACGCTTCAAGATTGTATTGATTTGAACAGAGTAATTGAGAACAATTTAGATCGTGAAGAGCAGGATTTTTCGATAGAAGTGGCTTCGGCCGGAGTTTCTACGCCGCTAAAATTAGTAAGACAATATAAAAAAAATATTGGAAGAACATTAAAAGTTAAAACCGCAACAGATGTAATGGAAGCTGTTTTAGCCGATGCAAACGAAGAATTTATTACCTTGACTTGGACAGCGAGAGAGCCCAAAAAAATAGGCAAAGGAAAAGAAACGGTAGATAAAAAGATTGAGCTACCTTATTCGGAAATTAAAGAAGCAATTGTGACCATAACATTTTAAAATTATTAAGCAGATTTAGCATGGAAAATATAGCATTAATTGAATCATTTTCAGAGTTTAAAGACGATAAATTAATCGATCGTGTAACCCTCATGGCCATTTTAGAAGATGTTTTTAGAAATGCCTTGAAAAAGAAATATGGTTCAGATGAAAATTTCGATATCATTATCAATCCGGATAAAGGCGATATGGAAATTTGGAGAAATCGTGTGGTGGTAGCCGATGGAGAAGTAGAAGATGAAAATTCTGAGATTTCGTTATCTGAAGCCAGAAAAATTGAGCCAGATTTTGAAGTAGGTGAAGATGTTTCTGAAGAGGTTAAATTAATTGATTTGGGAAGAAGAGCCATCTTAGCCCTTCGTCAAAACTTGATTTCTAAAATACATGAACACGATAGTACAAACCTTTATAAGCAATTTAAAGATTTAATTGGCGAAATTTATACCGCAGAAGTGCACCATGTTCGTCCAAGAGTCGTAATTTTGATTGACGACGACGGCAATGAAATCGTTTTGCCAAAGGAAAAACAAATTCCGTCTGATTTTTTCCGTAAAGGAGACAATGTGCGAGGAATTATTGAAAACGTAGAATTAAAAGGAAATAAACCTCAAATTATTATGTCAAGAACTTCCGAAAAGTTTTTGGAAAAATTATTTGAACAAGAAATTCCTGAAATTTTTGACGGATTAATCATGATTAAAAAAGTGGTTAGAATTCCGGGAGAAAAAGCAAAAGTTGCCGTCGATTCGTATGACGACAGAATTGATCCGGTTGGAGCTTGTGTCGGAATGAAAGGGTCTAGAATTCATGGAATCGTTCGCGAATTAGGAAATGAAAATATTGACGTTATTAATTATACCAGTAATAATCAATTGTTTATAACAAGAGCATTAAGTCCTGCCAAAGTATCTTCCATCAAAATTGACGAAGAGAAAAAAAGAGCAGAGGTATTTTTAAAATTGGAAGAAGTTTCAAAAGCAATTGGACGTGGCGGACATAACATCAAATTAGCAGGATTGCTAACAGGTTATGAATTGGATGTTATCCGGGAAGGAAATGTTGCAGAAGAGGAAGATGATGTTGAATTAACAGAGTTCTCTGATGAAATCGAAGCATGGGTGATAGAAGAGTTTGCAAAAATTGGATTGGACACTGCTAGAAGCGTATTGAAACATTCTGTAGAAGATTTAGTGAGAAGAACAGATTTAGAAGAAGAAACTGTTCAGGATGTAATGAATATTTTAAAATCTGAATTTGAAGGATAAACTTCAAATAAAAAAGAACACACACAAAAAAAATATATGTCTGAAGAAAAGAATATAAGAATTAATAAAGTTTTAAGGGAATTAAATATTTCTTTGGAGAGGGCTGTCGATTATTTAAAAGACAAAGGTGTTTCTATTGAAGCAAGTCCGAACACGAAAATCTCCGAAAGTGAATATTCTATTCTTTGCAGTGAATTTGCCGGCGATAAGGGGAATAAAGAGGCTTCGAAGGAAGTGAGTGAAGAAAAACGTAAAGAAAAAGAAGCTCTCCGTATAGAAAGAGAAAAGGAATTGGAATTGCAGAAAAAGCATGAAGAGGAACTTTTAAAACAACAACAAGAGGTTATTAAAGCCAAAGCAATTGTAGCTGGACCAAAACAAGTTGGAAAAATTGACTTACAGCCCAAAAAACAACCAGCTCCAGAGGTTGAAAAAGTAGCTAAAACAGAGCCAGTTCAAGAAGTAGTTAAAAAAGAGGAGCCTGTTCAAGAAAAACCAGTTATTCAAGAGGAGAATCCGAAAGCTTCTCCGGAAAAAGTTGAGCCAAAACCGGTAGTTAAAAAAATAGAAGAGCCTAAGAAACCGGCTATAACACCAACTGCGTCAAGCCCAACAGCTCCAGCAGCAGCCGCTCCGGCGGATGAAAAGTTTGAGACTCAATATCAAAAATTATCAGGAACAACTAATACTGGGCAAAAAATTGACTTGTCTCAATTTGATAAACCAAAAAAGAAAAAAGAAGAACCAAAAATCCAACCTAGATCTGCAACACAAGCAGCTGGTTCTAATGATCCAAATAAAAACAAAAGAAAAAGAATTCAGCCAAAACCAGGAACTCCCGGAGGGCAGAATTCCGGAAATACACAAGGAGGTCCGCCTCGTCCGGGTCAAGCAATTAGACCAGGCTTTAACAAAGGTGCTCGCCCGGCAATTGTTGCCAAAGTTGAGCCTACCGAGGAAGAAGTACAAAAACAAATTCGTGAAACCTTAGAAAAACTTCAAGGTAAAGGAAATAAAAGTAAAGCGGCAAAATACCGTAGAGATAAAAGAGATTCGCACCGTCAACGTTCAGATGAAGAATTAAAAGCAATCGAAGAAGGAAGCAAAACCATCAAAGTAACCGAGTTTGTTACTGTAGGTGAAATTGCAACCATGATGGATGTGCCAATTACAAAAGTAATCGGAACCTGTATGTCATTGGGAATCATGGTAACCATGAATCAACGTTTGGATGCCGAAACATTATCGATTGTAGCAGATGAATTTGGGTATGAAGTAGAATTCATTACCTCAGACATTGAAGATGCAATCGAAGTGGTTGAAGATAAAGAAGAAGATTTGGTGCACAGAGCTCCAATTGTTACCGTAATGGGTCACGTTGACCACGGTAAAACATCCTTACTGGATTATATTCGTAAAGCAAATGTAATTGCCGGTGAGTCCGGAGGTATTACTCAGCACATCGGAGCCTACGGAGTAACATTAGAAAACGGTCAAAAAATCGCGTTCCTTGATACGCCAGGTCACGAAGCGTTTACTGCGATGCGTGCACGTGGTGCTCAATTAACCGATATTGCGATTATCGTTATTGCTGCGGATGATGACATCATGCCGCAAACCAAAGAAGCAATCAGCCATGCGCAAGCCGCTGGTGTACCAATGATCTTTGCAATCAATAAGGTAGATAAACCAAATGCTAACCCTGAAAAAATTAAAGAAAGATTAGCCGGAATGAATTTGTTGGTGGAAGATTGGGGCGGAAAAATTCAATCACACGATATTTCAGCAAAAATGGGAATTGGCGTGAAAGAATTACTTGAAAAAGTTTTATTAGAAGCAGAACTTTTAGACCTAAAAGCCAATCCAAATAAACCAGCTGTTGGTACTGTTGTTGAAGCATTTTTAGACAAAGGAAAAGGATACATTTCAACGGTTTTGGTGCAAGCCGGGACGGTTAAAATTGGAGATTATGTACTAGCTGGTAAAAATCATGGTAAAGTGAAAGCAATGCATGATGAGCGTGGCAATATCATTAAAGAAGCAGGACCTTCTACGCCTGTTTCAATCTTAGGATTAGATGGAGCACCAACTGCTGGTGATAAATTTAATGTGTTCGCAGATGAACGAGAGGCAAAACAAATTGCTGCAAAACGTTCGCAATTGATGCGTGAGCAATCGGTTAGAACGCAAAAACATATTACGTTGGCCGAGATTGGAAGGCGTATTGCATTAGGTCAGTTTAAAGAGTTAAATATTATTTTGAAAGGTGACGTGGATGGTTCTGTTGAAGCATTATCCGACTCGTTCTCTAAATTATCAACTGAAGAAATTCAAATCAAAATTATTCACAAAGGTGTTGGTGCGATTACCGAATCAGATGTATTGTTAGCTTCGGCTTCCGATGCAATCATTATCGGATTTAATGTTCGTCCTGCCGGAAATGCTAAACAATTGGCAGACAAAGAAGAAATTGATATCAAAACCTATTCCATTATCTACGATGCAATCGATGATTTGAAAGATGCGATGGAAGGAATGTTGTCTCCAGAATTAAAAGAAGAAATTTCTGGAACAGCCGAAATCCGAGAAACATTCAAAATTTCAAAAATTGGAACAATCGCAGGTTGTATGGTTATTGATGGAAAAATCATCAGAAGCTCTAAAATCAGATTAATCAGAGAAGGTGTTGTAATTTACACTGGCGAATTAGTTGCTCTAAAACGTTTCAAAGACGACGTAAAAGAAGTTTCTAAAGGATATGATTGTGGTATGCAAATTAAAGGCTACAACGACATTGAAGTAAACGATTTAATCGAATCCTTCAGCCAAGTTGAAGTTAAGAAAAAGCTGAAATAATAAGTAAAAAAAATCCCGAGCAATCGGGATTTTTTGTTTTTATAGAGGATCTATTATTTATTTGGTTTAATCAAAAAAGCATTCGGATATTTTGCCTTCAATTCCTTCAAATTTCTTTCTGCCTCAATTCGGGTTTTATAATTTCCAACCCAAACTTTGTAGACTGGCGTGTGAAATACAATGGTTGCATCAAAATCTTTGTTCTCTCTTTTAAAAGAAATGAGTTCCTTTCGTGAGTTTTCATTATTTCCGGTAAAAATTTGAATTTTCCAGCGGTCATTCACCGTCAACGAAGCGTTCACCTTTCTTTTTTCATTTAATAGTTGCTCGAATTTCGCATCTTGTTCAACAGTGGTTGTTTGTGCGAAAACTTCATTATTTGTAAATAATAAAACAAGTAAAACAAGGGAGTGAAACAGTCTTTTTCTTTCTTTTGATAACATAATGAATTGATTTTAATGCAAATGTAATGGTTATGAAATAAAACAAAACAATAAATATTATTTAGAATAAATATAAATTACGTTCTTAACCTAATTTAAGGTTTTGAGAATAGTTCTTAAGTCGTATTTTTGTGCAAGTTTTAATATAAACCATGTTTTATTAGACTCATCAGAAAAAATCGTACCAAAATTTTATTTGACAAATTATATTCTAATATATGAAAAAGGTGGGTAACCCTAATTCGATTTCAAGAATTCTACTGTTTAGTTTAGCTTTCATGCTAACTTTTTCTATTCAAATTTTTGCTCAAGATGCTGCTACTATGGTTCCGGCTGCTGATGCCCCAGTTGCAAGTGCTCCTGTAGGAGATGCTGCGGCAGGAAAAGCAATATTTAATGCTCAGTGTGCTGCGTGTCATAAATTGGACGCAAAAATGACTGGTCCTGCATTAAGAGGAGTTGGAGCAAAGTATGAAAAAGAATGGTTATACAAATGGATTCGCAACAGTGCCGAATTAATCAAGTCCGGAGACGAAAGAGCAAACAAAATTTTCAACGAGTACAATCAGTCTCCAATGAATGCGTTTCCTCAATTATCCGATGCAGATTTGGATAACATTATCGCTTATACGATGGAACCCAAGGCTGCGCCTGTAGCAACTACTGAGGTTGCCGCTGTTCCCGGTGGAAAAGTGGAAGGTGGTGGAATTTCTAATGAAGTTATCCTAGGAGCTCTTGCATTAGTTTTAGCGATGTTGGTTGTTATGCTACTTTTGGTGAATAGTGTATTAACTAAAATAGCAAAAGCCAACGGTATCGAAGCGGCTCAAAAAGAAAAAACGTTACCAATTTGGAAAGCCTTTGCCAAAAATCAATTTTTAGTTTTAGTAACCGTTATTTTTCTTTTATTATCCAGTGCTTACTTTGCCTACGGATGGTTTATGCAAATTGGTGTTGACCAAGGTTACGAGCCAATTCAACCAATTCACTATTCGCACAGAATTCATGCTGGAGATAATGGAATTGATTGTAAATATTGTCATTCCTCCGCAAGAGACAGCAAGCACTCAGGAATACCGTCTCTGAATGTATGTATGAACTGTCACAAAAGTATTGCCGAAGTAGCTGAAACTACATTAGCGGAAGGAAAAGAATTTGGTGTAGATTACAATCAAGAAATTCAAAAGTTATACGATGCTGTGGGCTGGGATGTAGCTGAACAGAAGTATACAGGAAAAACACAACCGGTAAAATGGATAAGAATTCACAACCTTCCTGATTTCGCCTATTTTAATCATGCCCAACACGTAACTGTTGCTGGAATTGAATGTCAAACCTGTCATGGTCCGGTGGAAGAAATGGAAATAATGTATCAACATTCGCCATTAACAATGGGTTGGTGTATCAATTGCCACAGAGAAACGGATGTGAAATTAAAAGACAATGATTACTACAAAAAAATTCACGAAGAACTTTCTAAAAAATATGGTGTAGACAAATTAACTGCTGCACAAATGGGAGGTTTAGAATGTGGAAAATGTCACTATTAATTAATTTATTAAGAAGCTAATATATATACAGTATGTCATCAAACAAAAAATACTGGAAAAGTGTTGAAGAGCTAAGCGATAACAGTTCTGTTGTTGAGACGTTAAGAAACAATGAGTTCGTGGAACCAATTCCTACGGATGAGTTTTTGGGAGATAAAGATAGTTTGTCTAATTCTTCTACTTCTAGACGCGATTTCTTAAAATACGTTGGTTTTAGCACCGCTGCCGCTTCATTAGCTGCCTGTGAAGGACCAGTTATCAAATCTATTCCTTATGTGGTGCAGCCGGAACAAATTATTCCCGGTATAGCCGATTATTATGCTACAACAATGTTCGACGGATTCGATTTTGCTAACATTTTAGTAAAAACTCGCGAAGGCCGTCCCATAAAAATAGAAAACAATACCATCGAAGGGGCTACTTTTAGTGCCAACGCTCGTGTTCATGCTTCGGTTTTGTCTATGTATGACAACATGCGTTTAAAGCAACCAAAGCTAAACCAAAAAGACACCTCTTGGTCTGAAGTGGATGCAAAAGTAAAAGCAAGCTTAGCCGATGCAAAAGCAACAGGTGCTCAGGTAGTTCTTTTAACTGGAACATTAGCAAGTCCTTCTACCGATAAATTAATTGCTGAATTTACAGCAAACAATCCAACAGCAACACATGTAATTTATGATACTGTTTCTTCTTCAGAAGCATTAGATGCATTTGAAGCAGTTTATGGAGAGAGAGCTTTAGCAGAATATGATTTTGCAAAAGCATCAACCATTGTTTCCGTTGGAGCAGATTTCTTAGGCGATTGGCAAGGTGGCGGTTTTGATAAAGGATATGCTCAAGGTAGAGTTCCTAAGCAAGGAAAAATGTCAAAACATATTCAGTTAGAAGCAAATATGACCTTATCCGGAGCTGCAGCAGACAAAAGAATGCCAATGTCTGTAGCGGAACAAAAGTTAGCGTTAGTTAAAATTTTCAGTATCGTTACAGGAACTTCTGTAAATGTTGGAAAATTAGCAAACGAAGCTGAAATTGTTAAAATAGCCGAGCAGTTAAATCTTTCTGGTTCAAAAGGAGTTTTAGTTTCCGGTATTGATGATAAAAATGCTCAAATGCTCGTATTAGCTATCAATGCTAGATTAAACAGCGAAGCATTCAATCCAAACCAAACACGTCAGATAAGAAAAGGTTCTAACCAAGCAGTAGCTCAGTTGGTGGCTGATTTGAATGGTGGAAAAGTGCACACACTTATTATGAGTGGTGTAAATCCGGTTTATACTTTGGCAGATGGTAAAGCATTCGCTGACGGTTTGAAAAAAACCAAACTTTCAGTAGCTATTTCGTTGAAAGAAGACGAAACAGCTTCTTTGACAACTATCGCAGCACCTGCGCCTCATTATTTAGAGAGTTGGGGCGATGTTCAAATTATCAAAGGAACGTATGGATTAACTCAGCCAACCATCCGTCCGTTATTTAATACGCGTCAGTTACAAGATAATTTATTGGTTTGGAATGGAAGTGATAAAACCTATTATGATTTCATAAAGGAATCATGGGTTAGCGGAATTTTATCCGGAAAAACTTGGAATCAAGCTATTCATGATGGAATATTTGTATCTACTACAGTTTCTGCTACAGTTGGAGGAAGTGCTGATTTTGCAGCCGCAGCCTCTGCTTTGGCTCAAGCAAAACCTAGCAAATTTGAATTAAATTTATATACCAAAACCGGAATGGGAGATGGGCAACAGGCCAACAACCCATGGTTACAAGAATTTCCCGATCCAATTACAAGAGTATCTTGGGATAACTACTTAACTGTTTCCAAAGCTGATGCAAAAGAGATAGGAATTGAAAATAAAATTGTTGCCAACGGTGGTCTTAACGGAAGTTACGTAACCGTAACCGTTGGAAATACAAAAGTTGAAAAAGTTCCTGTAATTATTCAGCCGGGTCAAGCAAAAGGAACAGTTGGTTTAGCGTTTGGTTACGGTAAAAAAGCAGCTCTTAAAGATGCTATGCAAGTGGGTGTGAATGCGTATTCTTTGTACAAAGGATTTATTGCAACACAAGCAGTATCGATTACTTTAGAGGGTGGAGAACATGAATTTGCTTCTGTTCAAGCTCAAAAAACTTTAATGGGTCGTGGTGATATTATTAAAGAAACTACGTTAACCATTTTCAATACAGAAAAAGATGCTAAAAAGTGGAATCCACCACCAATGGTTTCTTTGGATCACAAACCTATTGAAGCTACAAAAGTAGATTTATGGGAGAGTTTTGATAGATCAGTTGGTCATCATTTCAACTTGTCAATCGATTTAAATTCATGTACCGGATGTGGTGCTTGTGTAATTGCTTGTCATGCAGAAAATAACGTTCCTGTAGTTGGTAAATCTGAAATTAGAAGAAGTAGAGATATGCATTGGTTGCGTATTGACAGATATTATTCTTCTGAAGAAACATTTGCAGAAGATAACAAGAAAAAAGATGAATTTGATGGGTTATTTGGTGAAAAAGGTTCACTAGGTGGATTTGGAGAAATGGAAGATCCGTCTGAAAATCCTCAAGTTGCTTTTCAACCGGTAATGTGTCAGCATTGTAATCACGCACCTTGTGAAACAGTTTGTCCTGTTGCAGCAACTTCACATAGTCGTCAAGGTCAAAACCACATGGCGTATAACAGATGTGTGGGTACCCGTTATTGTGCAAACAACTGTCCGTATAAAGTACGTCGTTTCAACTGGTTCTTATACAACAAAAACACTGAATTCGATTTCCACATGAATGATGATTTAGGTCGTATGGTGTTGAATCCCGATGTAAATGTCCGTTCAAGAGGGGTAATGGAAAAATGTTCGATGTGTATTCAAATGACGCAAGCAACTATCTTAAAAGCTAAGAAAGAAGGGCGTCCGGTAAACAAAGATGAATTCCAAACCGCTTGTTCAAATGCTTGTTCAACAGGCTCAATGGTATTTGGTGATGTAAATGATAAAGAAAGTGATGTAGCCACATTGGTAGAAGACGATAGAATGTATCATTTACTAGAACATGTTGGAACAAAACCAAATGTATTCTATCACGTAAAAGTTAGAAATACGTAGTTAAAAATTTAATTAATAAGAAATACTATAAAGGATTATGTCGTCTCACTACGAAGCACCCATTAGAAAACCTTTAGTTATAGGTGATAAATCTTATCACGATGTAACAGTAGATGTTGCTGCTCCTGTTGAAGGAAGAGCCAATAAACAATGGTGGATTGTATTCTCAATCGCATTAACCGCTTTCCTTTGGGGATTAGGTTGTATGATTTACACCATTTCTACCGGTATCGGAACATGGGGATTGAATAAAACTGTTGGATGGGCTTGGGATATCACTAACTTTGTTTGGTGGGTTGGTATCGGTCACGCGGGAACATTGATTTCTGCGGTACTTCTATTATTCCGTCAAAAATGGAGAATGGCTATTAACCGTTCTGCAGAAGCTATGACCATCTTCTCGGTAATGCAAGCAGGTTTGTTCCCAATTATTCACATGGGTCGTCCATGGTTAGGATACTGGGTACTTCCGATTCCAAATCAATTTGGTTCGTTATGGGTAAACTTTAACTCGCCATTACTTTGGGACGTATTTGCCATTTCAACGTATCTTTCTGTATCGTTAGTTTTCTGGTGGACAGGTTTACTTCCTGACTTTGCTATGCTGAGAGACAGAGCGATTACACCTTTTACCAAAAGAGTATATTCTATTTTATCTTTCGGATGGAGCGGTAGAGCAAAAGATTGGCAACGTTTTGAAGAAGTATCGTTAGTTCTTGCCGGATTAGCCACACCTTTGGTACTTTCTGTACACACTATTGTATCATTTGACTTTGCTACGTCGGTAATTCCGGGTTGGCATACGACCATTTTTCCTCCTTATTTTGTTGCTGGAGCTGTTTTCTCAGGATTCGCCATGGTAAACACGTTGTTGATTATCATGAGAAAAGTATCTAAATTAGAAGCATACATCACCATTCAACATATCGAATTAATGAATATTGTAATCATGATTACAGGTTCGATCGTGGGTGTCGCCTATATTACAGAGCTGTTTGTGGCTTGGTATTCTGGGGTAGAATATGAACAATATGCATTCTTAAACAGAGCAACAGGACCTTATGCTTGGGCATATTGGGCGATGATGACGTGTAACGTGTTCTCACCTCAGTTCATGTGGTTCAAGAAATTAAGAACGAGTATTATGTTCTCTTTCATTATTTCAATTGTAGTAAATATTGGTATGTGGTTTGAACGTTTCGTAATTATCGTGACGTCCTTACATAGAGATTACCTTCCATCATCTTGGACGATGTTCTCTCCAACGTTTGTAGATATTGGAATTTTTATAGGAACAATCGGATTCTTCTTTGTATTATTTCTTTTATATGCTCGGTCTTTCCCTGTGATTGCTCAAGCGGAAGTAAAAACAATCTTGAAATCTTCAGGTGAGTTTTACAAGAAAAAAAGAGAAGAAGAAGGACATCACAATCATTAAGATAATTAGTAGTAAGAAATTATGAGTACTAAAGTTATACAAGCACTATATAATGATGATGACATCCTGATGGATGCCGTGAAAGAAACGCGTAAAGCACATCATCATATTGAGGAAGTTTACACTCCTTTTCCAGTTCACGGATTGGACAAGGCCATGGGGTTAGCTCCAACGCGATTAGCAATAGCCTCTTTTATGTATGGCGTTGTAGGTTTGAGTTTTGCCACTTGGATGATGAATTATATTATGATTCAAGATTGGCCACAAGATATAGGTGGAAAACCAAGTTTTAGTTATATCGAAAACATGCCGGCATTTGTGCCGATTATGTTTGAGTTAACAGTTTTCTTTGCAGCGCACTTGATGGTTATTACTTTTTATATGAGAAGTAAATTATGGCCTTTCAAAGAAGCTGAAAACCCAGATGTTAGAACAACAGATGACCACTTTTTAATGGAAGTTGCTGTTCATAATAATGAAGAAGAACTTTCTGATTTTTTAAAGAAAACAGGAGCTGTAGAAATTAAAGTAGTAGAAAAGCATTAAGATAGAAATATGAAAAGCTTATTTAAAATAGCCCTATTGTTTGGATTAGCCGTTTCGGTGACGTCTTGTTTTAACAGTAAAAGTCCAAATTACCAGTTTTTTCCTAATATGTATGAATCAATTGGGTATGAAACGTATGCCGAATCAGAAGCATTTAATGGTGAAAACCAATTAAAAGGCCAAACCGCTCAAGAACCTGCTCAGGGAAGTGTCAAAAGAGGTTTTGAAGTATATGATTATGAAAATTCGACAGCAGGATATGAGTTGTCTAAATTAAATTCTAAATCTCCATTAGATTCAATATCAGAGAAAGAGAATGTGCAGGCCAAAGAATTATACGGAATATATTGTGCCATTTGCCACGGTGACAACGGAAATGGTAAGGGAAAATTGGTTGAAAGAGAGAAGATCTTAGGTGTGCCAAGCTATGCTGATCGACAAATTACAGATGGAAGTGTTTATCACGTCCTTACTTATGGATTAAATTCAATGGGTTCCTATGCTAATCAATTATCGCAGCATGAGCGTTGGTTAGTGACTGATTATGTTCTTCAGTTAAAAAGTAAATTATAATTATTGACAACTAGATTGTATAGATATGTATACCTTTTCAAGTAAATTAAAAGTTTTTTCCTTTGTTCTAATAATCGTTGGATTGTTGGGAATTGGATATAGTTTTATTTCTGCACCAAAAACCACAGCCGATGTAGAGAAAATTCTTAAAGCTGAAGAAGACGCTCATCATGGTGCTCATGTAGCTCATGGTCATGACGCTCACGCACACGATGCTAGTAGTGCGGAAGCTCACGCTGAACATGAGGAACATTTGAATCATGTTTTACATCAGTTGCAGAATAAACCTTGGGCAGCGTTATACGTTGCGGCAATCTTTTTTATGTTAATTTCACTTGGAGCGTTGGCTTTCTATGCTATTCAAAATGTGGCACAAGCAGGTTGGTCACCCGTTCTGTTTAGAGTAATGCAAGGAATTACGGCCTATTTGCCTTGGGGTTCTGCTATATTTTTCATTTTATTAGTACTTTCGGCTTTCCATTTTAATCATCTGTTTGTTTGGATGGATCCAGAATTAGTAAATCCGGAAAGTCCTAAGTTTGATAAGCTTTTGAATGGTAAAATTGGTTATTTAAACGAATGGTTCTGGTTAATCAGAGCTGCAGTATTCATTATTGGATGGAATTTATACCGTTATTTTTCAAGGAAAAATTGTTTAGCACAAGACGAAGCTTCAGACAATGCTTTTTATAAAAAGAATTTCAATATTTCGGCGGGGTTTTTAGTGTTTTTTATTGTAACAGAGTCAATCATGTCATGGGACTGGATAATGTCAGTTGACCCACACTGGTTTTCTACCTTATTTGGTTGGTATGTATTCGCCTCGTTCTTTGTAAGTGGAATTACTGTGATTACAATGGTAACATTGTATCTAAAATCTAGAGGTTATTTAGAGCATGTAAATACAAGTCACATTCACGATTTAGCTAAATTTATGTTTGGTATTAGTGTGTTTTGGACATACTTATGGTTTTCACAATTCATGTTAATATGGTATTCTAATATACCAGAAGAGGTGACTTATTTTGTAACAAGAATAGAACAATATAATTTACCTTTCTTTGGTATGGTTGCCATGAACTTTATATTTCCATTCCTTATTTTAATTAATACCGATTTCAAACGTATTACTTGGATTTTAGTTATGGCTGGAGTAGTAATTTTATTAGGTCATTACGTTGATTTCTTCAACATGATCATGCCTGCAACAGTTGGTGATAGATGGTTTATAGGAATTGGAGAGATTGGTTCATTGCTTTTCTTCCTAGGATTATTTATTTTAATAGTGTTTACAGCTTTAACGAAAGCACCATTATTACCAAAAAGAAATCCTTTTATCGAAGAGAGTAAACATTTTCATTATTAATATTTAAAGATTTAGACAGATGACAAGTTTGTTAGTACTAGTTGTTTTAGTTTTAGTATCAGTAGCTATATGGCAATTGACCAAGATATTTGATTTAACTCAAGTAGGAGGTGACGCTGATAATTCTCAAGTAGCTAATGACAATGATAATAATGTAAATGGTTACTTGATGTTTGCCTTTTTGGTATTCATTTATATTACAACAATTGTTTGTGTAGTTAAATATGGTCATTTTCCATTAATGAGTAATTCAGCTTCAGAACATGGTGTAGAAGTAGATCGTTTGATGTGGATTTCGATGATTTTAATTTTCTTCGTTCAAACAATTACCCAAGCATTATTGCATTTCTTCGCCTACAAATACAGAGGTAAAAAAGGAAATAAAGCATTGTATTTTGCTGATAATAACAAATTAGAGATGATTTGGAGTATTATTCCTGCCATTACATTAGCCGGCTTAATCCTTTACGGATTGTATGCATGGACAAATATTATGTTTGTTGATGAAGAGGCAGAAAATCCTATGGTTGTAGAAGTATATGCTTATCAATTTGGGTGGAAAATACGTTACGCGGGAGAAGACAACGTGCTAGGCAAAGCCAATGTTCGGTATATTGAAGGAATCAATGATATGGGTGTTGATCTTGCAGATCCAAATGCGCAAGATGATATTCAAGCGAGTGAATTGCATTTACCTAAAGGAGTTAAAGTTGTTTTTAAAATACGTTCACAAGATGTTCTACACTCGGCGTATATGCCACACTTTAGAGCCCAAATGAATTGTGTTCCTGGTATGGTTACTCAATTTGCTTTTACACCCACTATCACAACGCTCGATATGAGAGAAACACCTGAAATGCAGGAAAAAGTGGCTAATATCAATAAAATTAGAGCAGATAAAAGCAAACAATTAGTGGCTGATGGTAAAGAAGCTTTAGACCCTTACACTTTTGATTTTCTTTTATTGTGTAATAAAATATGTGGGAAATCACATTACAACATGCAAATGAAAATTGTGGTTGAAAGTAAAGAGGATTTCAAGAAATGGTTGAGTGAAAAGACAACAATAGCACAAACAATTAAATCTCAGGAGAAAAAAGCTGAGGAAGGTGAAGTGGAAACAGACTCTACCAAAGTGGTTGTTGATTCTACTTTAGTTGCTCAAAAATTAAAATAAAAAAAATTAGCTAATAAAAAATTATAATTTAAGATTATGTCAGCACACGATCACGCAAACGAACACGATCACGGACAAGAGCACGATCACCACCACAAAGATACTTTTATTACAAAGTATATTTTTAGTATAGATCATAAAATGATAGCTAAGCAATACCTCATCACTGGACTGATTATGGGTATTATCGGAGTGGGAATGTCTCTTTTGTTCAGAATGCAATTAGCATGGCCAGAAGAATCTTTTAAGATTTTTAATGTATTGCTTGGAGATAATTATGCTCCTAATGGGGTAATGCGTAATGACATCTACTTGGCTCTGGTTACCATACACGGAACCATAATGGTGTTTTTTGTACTAACAGCCGGTTTAAGTGGAACGTTTAGTAACTTATTAATTCCATTACAAATTGGAGCACGCGATATGGCATCAGGATTTATGAATATGATATCATACTGGTTATTCTTTTTATCTAGTGTGATCATGTTAAGCTCTCTTTTTGTAGAATCGGGGCCTGCTTCTGCTGGTTGGACTATCTATCCTCCACTAAGTGCACTACCACAGGCAATTCCGGGTTCAGGAACGGGTATGACCCTCTGGTTGATTTCTATGGCTATATTTATTGCCTCCTCGTTAATGGGGTCTTTAAATTATGTTGTGACTGTAATCAACCTCAGAACTAAAGGTATGTCCATGACAAGGTTGCCTCTAACTATTTGGGCTTTCTTTGTTACCGCAATTATTGGTATCGTATCTTTCCCAGTACTTTTGTCGGCAGCGTTATTATTGATTTTTGACCGAAGTTTTGGTACATCATTCTTCTTGTCGGATATTTTCATAGCTGGTGAGGTCTTACATTACCAAGGCGGTTCACCTGTTTTATTTGAACACTTATTTTGGTTTTTAGGTCACCCTGAAGTATACATTGTACTGTTACCGGCATTAGGTATTACTTCCGAGATTATTGCTACCAATTCACGTAAACCAATTTTTGGCTACCGTGCGATGATTGCTTCGATTATAGCAATTGCATTTTTATCAACAATTGTATGGGGTCACCATATGTTTGTATCAGGAATGAACCCATTTTTAGGATCAGTTTTTACCTTTACTACTTTGTTGATTGCAATACCTTCTGCAGTAAAAGCGTTTAATTACATTACCACTTTATGGAAAGGTAATTTACAACTTAACCCAGGTATGCTTTTTTCAATAGGTTTAGTCTCTACTTTTATTACGGGGGGGTTAACTGGAATTATTTTAGGAGATAGTACATTGGATATCAATGTACATGATACTTATTTTGTGGTGGCACACTTCCATCTTGTTATGGGTATATCTGCATTATATGGTCTATTTGCAGGTATTTATCACTGGTTCCCAAGAATGTTCGGCAGAATGTTAAATAAAAATTTAGGTTACGTTCACTTTTGGGTAACCGCAGTTTGTGCATATGGAGTTTTCTTCCCGATGCACTTTATCGGAATGGCCGGATTGCCAAGACGTTACTACACGAACACTGCTTTCCCATTATTTGACGATTTACAAAATGTTAACGTTATTATTACCGTTTTTGCTTTAGTTGGAGGAGCTTTCCAGCTGGTATTTATTTGGAATTTCTTCTACAGTATGTTCTACGGAAAAAAGGCAGAAATGAATCCTTGGAGATCAAATACATTAGAATGGACTGCACCGGTAGAACACATTCACGGAAACTGGCCAGGTGCTCTTCCAGAAGTTCACAGATGGCCTTATGATTACAGTAAGCCCGGTCATGAAGAAGATTTCGTGCCGCAAACTGTTCCAATGGGCTCTGACGAAGAACAATTGCATCACTAATACATTATTAATTCATATTTAAAAGAGTCCTTTCATTTTTTTGAAAGGGCTTTTTTATTTGCTTAATCAAATAGGCAAATCACAGTTAACAATTATTATCTTTGCTGTTATGAATGAATATTTAGACCCAACCAACAAAGGTTTTAACCCCGAAGAACTCGACCTTGAAAAAAAGTTGAGGCCACTTTCATTTAATGATTTTGCCGGTCAAGACCAAGTTTTAGAGAACTTAAAAGTATTCGTAGAAGCCGCTAATCAACGTGAAGAAGCTCTTGATCACACACTTTTTTTCGGTCCTCCCGGATTAGGAAAAACGACATTAGCCAATATTTTAGCCAATGAATTGGGTGTTGGTATCAAAATCACTTCCGGTCCAGTGTTAGATAAACCTGGTGATTTAGCGGGATTACTGACTAATTTGGAAGATAGAGATGTTCTTTTTATTGACGAAATTCACCGTCTTAGTCCAATTGTAGAAGAATACTTGTATTCCGCAATGGAGGATTTCAAAATTGATATTATGATTGAATCCGGACCAAATGCCAGAACGGTTCAGATTAATTTAAATCCGTTTACTTTAGTTGGTGCAACCACACGGTCTGGCTTACTAACCGCACCAATGCGGGCTAGGTTCGGAATTCAAAGTCGGTTGCAATATTATAATACAGAATTACTAACCACTATTGTTCAACGCAGTTCTTCAATTCTTAAAGTGCCAATTTCCATGGAAGCTGCAATTGAAATTGCCGGAAGAAGTCGCGGAACACCGCGTATTGCAAATGCTTTATTGCGAAGAGTGCGTGACTTTGCACAAATTAAAGGAAATGGAAAAATTGACATCGAAATTGCCAGATATGCTCTAAAAGCCTTAAATGTTGATGCACATGGTTTAGATGAAATGGACAATAAAATTCTAATCACAATCATAGACAAATTCAAAGGGGGTCCGGTCGGTTTATCAACTTTGGCCACAGCCGTTTCAGAGAGTGGCGAAACCATCGAAGAGGTCTATGAACCATTCCTAATTCAAGAAGGCTTCATCATGCGAACACCTAGAGGAAGGGAAGTAACTGAAAAAGCATACAAACATCTGGGAAAGGTTAGAACCAATATCCAAGGTGGATTGTTCGAATAACGAAAAGCAATATAAAGTACTATGAGTTTACCGAGTTCAATCCCTGAAGTTTCTTTTTTTAAGTTCCTTAATCATGCGAATAATATTTTAAAAAATCCATTACCTTTTCATGCCAAAAATTTTAAAAATTTAGGCGATATTTTTCGTCTAAATATTGGTTTCGGAAAATCTGTTTTATTTTGCAGAGACGCAGGATTATTGCAACATGCACTGCAAAAAAACCAAAAAAATTACACTAAATCCTACATTCAGACAAAAGATTTAGCAAAATATGTTGGAAAAGGTTTGTTAACAGCAGAAGGCGAACATTGGCAAAAACAACGTAAATTAATTCAACCCGCTTTCCATAAAAGTCAGCTTGTTTTGTTATTAGATACTATTCAATATACGATCTTAGAGGAATTAAGAAATATCAAAACGGGAAGTCCAATGGATGTTTTCCCGGTTTTCAATGATTTGGCCTTTCAAACTGTTGTAAAATCTATTTTTAATATTGAGATTCCTGATGCTGATATTGCTTCGCTACAACATACTACCGAAGCAACACAACAAATGTTAGTGCAAGAACTGAGACAACCTTTTCTGGTTTGGTGGTTTAATTTATCAGGAAAGACAAAAAAGCATTTAGATTTAACTCAAAATTCCAGAACCATTCTGAGACGGTTAGTTGAAGAACGAAAGCTAAGTAACACAAAGCATGATGATTTGTTGGATATGCTTTTAAGTGCAAAATATGAAAATGGAACAAGCATGGAAGAAAATCAACTGGTAGATGAAATTTTAATTTTATTTGCAGCCGGTCATGAAACCACTTCCAATGCATTAACTTTTACCGCGGAATTATTAGCGAGACATCCTGAAGCTCAAGCCAAAATTTCAGATGAGATTCGCCAAATTAAAAGTGTGTCAGACGACATCATGCATTGGATAAAAAATGCAACCTACACTAGGCTAGTTATCGAGGAGTCCATGCGATTGTATCCGCCAGCCTATTTTATTGACCGAGTAAATATTGAAGAAGAAAACTTTAATGGAATGATTCTACCAAAAGGTTCCAATTTATTATTTTCTGTGTATGAAATTCATCGCCATCCCGATTTTTGGAAAGATCCGGAAGCATTTATTCCCGAACGTTTTTTAGAGGAAAACATTAAATTTTCTAAAAATTATTTCCCTTTTGGGGCTGGACCACGAATGTGTATTGGGAATAATTTTGCGATGTATGAAATGATATTAGCGATAATAGCTTTGGTAGAACAGTTTGAAATTATTGAAAAGAAAGACCCCATTCAAATAAAACCATTAATCACGTTGAAACCGCACAATGCCATTTTAGAATTTAAAAAACGGTGATGAATGCAAAAGAAAAACATAGTGTAGGCATAAAATCTGAAGCCAAACGCCTCGGTTTTCTCTCCTGCGGAATCTCCAAAGCTGGTTTCCTCGAAGAAGAAGCACCAAGATTAGAAAACTGGCTGAACAACAACATGAACGGTCAAATGAGTTATATGGAAAACCATTTTGACAAACGATTAAACCCTACGTTGTTGGTAGATGGAGCCAAAAGTGTCATTTCGTTATTGCTGAATTATTATCCTTCCGAATTTCAAAACGAAGAAAGTTATAAAATCTCAAAATATGCCTACGGACAAGATTATCATTTTGTCATAAAAGAAAAACTCAAAGAACTTTTACATTTCATCCAAACCGAAATTGGTGAAGTTTCCGGACGTGCTTTTGTCGATTCAGCTCCGGTGTTAGACAAAGCTTGGGCAGCCAAAAGCGGTTTAGGTTGGATGGGGAAAAACACTAATCTCATTACCCAAAAAGTGGGTTCTTTCTATTTTATTGCTGAACTAATTGTAGATTTAGAATTAGAATACGATGCTCCAACTACTGACCATTGTGGTTCGTGTACAGCCTGCATTGATGCTTGTCCAACCGAAGCCATTGTGGCTCCGTACGTGGTAGATGGTAGTAAATGCATTTCCTATTTTACCATCGAATTAAAAGAAAACATTCCCGCAGAAATGAAAGGCAAATTGGATGATTGGGTTTTTGGTTGCGATGTGTGCCAAGATGTTTGCCCATGGAACCGTTTTTCAAAACCGCATAGCGAACCGCTTTTTCAAGCCAATCCCGAATTACTTTCTTTTACCAAAAAAGATTGGGAAGAAATCACCGAAGATGTTTTTAAAAAAGTATTTAAAAATTCAGCTGTTAAAAGAACGAAGTTGGAAGGGGTGAAGAGGAATGCGGAGTTTTTGAAGTAAGTTTTTCATATTATTAAACAATTTTTACTTTTTAAGTAAATTTACTATATTTATTAAAGAATTTTAAAGTTGAGTAATTTGATTAAATGAATAAAACTTTTGTTCTAGTAATAATATTTACAGTAAGATACTAAAAGGATATATGAAGTCAATATACTATAAAAGCATATTCTTAATTTTTAATTTGTGTATTATATCTTGTGATTTTTTCGATCATCGATATAAATATGAGTTAATAAATAATTCCGCAATAGACATATATGTACACACGGTAGAATCAAAAAATGGACTTATTATAAATAATAAGTATTTCTATGGAGGAGGAGCCTTAATACAAAATAAAAATGATGATTTTCCAGAATGGCTTTTTCGGAAAGAAGAAATGAGAAACAATAGGATTGCACATTATAGTGATGAGGGTGAATTGTACACTGTTGTTGACCATATAATGCCACCTTATAGAATTTATAAAAAAGCTAATTCAAATATTTTGTATTTAGTTAAAAATAATGACACATTAAAATTCAAAGCTTACTAAATTTAATACTTATGAGGAGAAAAATTAGTATGATTTTAATTTTATTGTTTTCTACATCTTTTTTTATTAATTGTAATAGAAAAAAGTATGATGAACATAATTTGTATTATTTGAACTTCAAAGACAGTCTGACCATAAATGTTGAAAAAATATCTAATCACAGTAAAGCTCTAGTTTTAAATGATTCCTTAGTATTGTATAATTTTAGTGAGTTGATTTATGAAAGTCATCAACCAAAATGGTTATTCAACAATACAAAAAAAGTTAAAATTTTAGATGACTATGTTTATTGTCCTGAAATATCTGAAATTGAACCACCATATAAGTTATCGAAATCTGAAAAAACAAATGTATTCCAAGTTGTAAAAAACAAAGACACGCTTTTATTCTATTTTGAAACTTTTGATAAGGTTGATTTTATGTTTTTTTATTAATATAATTTTTAATCATTAAACATTTAAAATGAATAATTTGGAAGGGTTGAGAAGAAATATTGATTTTTTAAAAGATATTATTCTTTAAATCAGCTTTTGCCAACAATATCTAAAAAAATCATGAAACCACTTATTATAGTTTTTAGTTTACTATTTTTTAGTTGTGAAAAGAAAAGCTCTATAGATTCTAATGAATCGATAGAAGTATACTATATGCGACCTTATGTCAGTACTTATTTTAGCTATCCTTGTGGTATGATTAGCAAAGCGGCACTAAAAGATGAAATACATTTTAAAGAATTTAAAGATTCAGCTACTATTAACAAATTCATAAAAATTTACAACAACTATGAGATTGATCCTAATCCAGATGATAGATTAGATGCTAGAATTAGAGTAATTATAAATACAAAAGAAATAAAAGACACAATTTGCTTAGGTGAAAACTTTTATACTTTCATTAATGGGATAAAATATAAAGACAATAAAGAGATGTTAGATTTTATAAAAAAAATAATTGATTATGAAAATACACCTCGTCCTACATTTCCAAAATCAAATGATTAGCTCGAGTTTATATACTTCTTTTCAAGCCAATCCCGAATTACTTTCTTTTACTAAAAAAGATTGGGAAGAAATCACCGAAGATGTTTTTAAAAAAGTGTTTAAAAATTCAGCGGTGAAACGAACGAAATTGGAAGGGTTGAGGAGGAATGTGGAGTTTTTGAAGTAAATTAATCATCAAATTCATTTATCGACTTACCAATTTTTTTAAATCAATATAATCCAAAAAAAAACACCGGCAAAAACCGGTGTTGAAAAAGCAATTGTAACAAACGAAAACGTTCTACGCATAACAGATGGAAAGCAAGAAAGTATTCCAATTGCATTTTTGTTGAAAAAAATAAGAAACTAAAAACTATTTTCGTTTTTGCTAAGACTGTTTATCTTTAAAAAAATAGTCTTCTTGAGTTTTCTGTATTGGGACAAAAAGGATTCAATGTGTATTTTGAAATCCACAAAATCATTAAAGTAGAACGTTTCACACTGAATATCATCGCATTCATTCATCCCTTCTAATTTGATGGAAAAATTGTTTAAACGCGACAAAAAAACCGCATTTTCCAATTGTTTAACGTTGAGTTTTAGCATTAACTTATTAGAAATTAATTCCGGATTAGTTTTGTTTTCAGGAATTTCAAAGAAGTTTTTCAAAAAAATAATTTCTTCCTCAATTCCTTCCAATTCTTCCCGCCAAAGTTTGATGTCACGATCAAGAAATTGATGTTGAATAGTATCTTGACTGTAAAATTTCTTCAATAAATTCATATGTCAATTATAATGGTTGTTCTACTTTTGTTATTCTAATGGTGTTTAATCCCGAAGGAAACTCCCATTCCACTTCATCGTTTTCCGCATAGCCAAAAAGAGCAAGTCCCATTGGAGCCATAACAGATAATTTATTCTGCGTTAAATCACTCTTTTCGGGTGTAACTAAATGAAATTTCTTTTCGCCGCCAAAATCGGTTTTTATCGTGACCACAGAATTAAGTCGAATCACATCCAAAGGCATCTTAGACGAATCTAAAACCTTTGCGTTTTTGATTTCTTCCATCAATTTTTCAAATGATAATCGGTATGTTTTATCTTTTCCATTATGAATAGTTGAAAAAAGAGTTTTTAAAACTTCGAGTTCTTTTCTGTCAACTACTACTTTTTCGTACTTCATGATTTTTTTGATTATTATTTATGGAAAAATACCTCGTTGAATGTAGGCTGTTTCAATTCGTTTGATGGCTAAAATATATGCTGCTGTTCGATGGTCAATTTGATCTTCGTTCACCAAACTTTCTACTTTTTTGAAAACTTCGGTTAATTTCTTTTCAATTTTTACCATTACTTCGTCTAATGGCCAAAGTTCACCGTTTCTGTTTTGAAGCCATTCAAAATAACTTCCAATTACACCTCCCGAATTACAAAGAATATCCGGAATAATCGTTACACCATTTGCTAATAAAATTCGTTCACCTTCATTATTCGTTGGTCCGTTTGCTCCTTCGGCAATTACTTTCGACTTAATTTTTTCTGCATTTTTTTCGGTAATTTGATTACCTAAGGCTGCCGGAATAATGAAATCACATTCCAATCCGAAAAAGTCTTCCGGTTCCATTTCTGCTGCTCCTTCAAAACCTTTTACTGAACCTTTTCTTGGTTTGCTATGTTCGTATAAATTGGGAACTGAAATTCCATTTTCATTAATCAAAGTGGCATGAGCATCTTGAACAGCGATTAAAATTGCACCGTCTTCACTCAAGAATTTCGATGCCCAATAACCTACATTTCCAAAACCTTGCACGATGAATTTCTTGCCTTTTAAAGTTTCTTTTCGCCCTTCAAAAAGCAATCGTAAAGTAATGTAAACGCCAAAACCGGTTGCTCTGTCACGTCCCTCTAATCCGCCAGAGCCAACTGGTTTTCCCGTAACTACGTGTTTATTATTTGATCGTTCCGATGGCGATTTTGTCGACATAAATGTATCGGCAATCCAAGCCATTGTTTGCTCATTTGTGTTAACATCCGGTGCAGGAATATCATATTCTGGTCCGATATTTTCGCCTAAAGCAAACGTAAATCGGCGAGTGATTCGCTCTAATTCTCCTAAAGAATAATTTCTCGGATCAATTTGGATGCCACCTTTTGCCCCGCCATAAGGTAATCCGGCCAACGACGTTTTCCAGGTCATCCACATCGCTAAAGCTTTGGCATCATCCACATCCACAGTTGGGTGATAACGCAATCCACCTTTGTATGGACCTAATGCGTTGTTGTGTTGCACACGGTAACCGGTGAAAATTTCGATGGAACCATCATCCATTTTTACCGGAAAATGAATAATGATTTCATTGTTTGTAATTGATAAGATTTTTCGAATGTTTGGATTTAAATTCATTGAATCAGCGGTTTTATTAAACTGCTCGATTACATTGTCCAACATTGTTTTCTGTTTTTTTTCTGTTAAAATTTCCATTATCTGTTTGTTTAAATATATTCTTCACACTCAACTTTCTTGTTTTGCATCCAAACACAATTGCTGTTGTTCAAACAATTGCTGCAGATACCAACCACTATTATTTTATTTTCAAAATGAGATGAAACAGTGACTTTTTTTTCATAGTTCATTTCTGTCAATAGCATGTCCTTCCTTTTTTCAAAGGATTGGGTTTTTAGAATCTCCATAATAATTATAAACTTGTTTTCGAACCTAGACTATACAAGGTGTGTGCCAAAAGAAATTGACAGCAAAAATGTTGCTGTAAATCAATTGATTGGCGAAAATATTTAAAAGAGAGGTTGGTTTTTTACCGAGGAGTAAAGTATCGACCGGTTCATTTTTACCCGATTTTATTGAAGTTTTTGACGGAGTGTTTTCCGATCAATTTGAAGAATTTCTGCCGCTTTGGTTTTGTTGTTGTTTACAGCCGATAACACTTTTAAAATGTGTGCTTTTTCAATTTCGTGAAGTGGTTTCAAATGAGCACTTTCTGAGGGTTGTTTGTATTTTAATTGTTTCGGAATTAAGTCAACATCAATTTCGTGATCACACAGCACAATTAATCGTTGCATAATATTTTCTAATTCCCGAACGTTTCCTGGCCAATCGTGACGGGTTAGAAGGTCTATTGCTTTTGGAGTAATGGTAATGTTCGATTTTCCATATTCTTTTTCATATTTCTTTATAAAGGTATTGATTAAAGGGAGTAAATCCGATTTTCGATTTCGTAAAGGTGTCGATTCAATACTCACCACATTCAATCGATAATATAGATCTTCTCTGAAAGTTCCGTTTTTAATCATATTCTGTAAGTTGCTGTTGGTAGCAGAAATAATTCTAATTTCAATTTTTTCTGCTAGTTGAGAACCAATCCTTGTGATTTCTTTTTCTTGTAATACCCTCAATAATCTACTTTGGACGGTTAATGAGGCATTTCCAATTTCATCCAAAAATATAGTTCCGCCCGTGGCCGCGTGAAACAAACCTTTTGTCGTTTCATTTGCACCGGTGAAAGCTCCTTTTACATAACCAAATAATTCCGATTCCAGTAAAGTTTCGGGTATTCCACCACAATTTACAGTTATAAATGGTTGTGAGGCAAAACGACCATTGTAGTGAATCGCCCTTGCAATCAGTTCTTTTCCGGTTCCGCTTTCTCCTTCGATTAAAACGGTTACACGATTGTCTTTTACACGTTCAATTACATCAATTAGTTTAAAATGTTCTTCAGAATCACCTACAATTCCGCTATAAAATGGTTCTTTTAGAACTTTTTTCTCAATGGTTTGATTCGTATTTTGAACAGCATTCTTCAAACACATTTGAATGGCTTTTTTCAATTCTTCGCTGGTAAAAGGTTTAGTTAAATAGTCCAACGCCCCTGATTTTACTGCATTTATCGCCGTATCTACCGACGGAAAACCAGTAATAACCAATTTTGGTATGGAAGGAAAATGTTCCGAAGCATATTTAATTAACTCAATCCCATTAATTTCAGGCATTTGCAAGTCGGTAATCAGCAAATCAATTGAAGTAGATTTTAAAACCTCAATCGCCTCATGAACTGATGAAGCTTTGTAGGCATGAAAATTAAATGATTTCAAATTGCGTTGAAGCAGTTCTAACATATCATAATTATCATCCACAATTAGAATATTTTCTTTTTTAAGTTTCATGCTAATTATTTTAGAGGTAATTTAATGCTGAAAATAGTTCCTTTCGGTTTATTGTCCAATGCTTCAATAGTTCCTTGGTGACTTTTAATGATGCCATGCACTACGCTTAATCCTAATCCGGTTCCTTCACCAATAGGTTTTGTGGTGAAAAATGGTTCAAAGATTTTATGTTTAATTTCATCGTCAATCCCTTTTCCGTTGTCTTTAATTTCTATGACAAAATGATTTTTAGTTGAAAAAACATTTACGTGAATCTCACTTTTTGGAGGTGAGACGTAAATGGCATTTAAAAGAATATTAAACAACACTTGAGTGAGTTGAATGTTGTCAATTTGTGCTTTAATGTCATCATCCGTGCAGCTATATTTATAAGTGATGTCACCTTTTTTAAAATTCGGACCTAGTAATGTTAAGGCTTGCATGATAATGGGTTTTACTGCAAAAACACTTTTATTTTGAGGCATTTCACAAGAAAAAAACATAAGATTTTTAACTATTTCACGAGAATAAATGGCTGCATTTATAATTTTTGAAATATCGCGGTCAATTTGATCATTGCTGTTTTGTTGCTTAATCAATTCAGCAAATCCTAAAATATTTCCAAGTGGTGTATTCAATTCATGGGCGATTCCGGCAGTAATTTCGCCTAAAATCGATAGCCGATCCACCCTTTCTGCACTTCTTTTGAGATGAGCTTCTTTCAGTTGGTTTTCCTTTTTTTCTAAGTAGAAACCAACTTCATAACATACTTTTTTTAATAATTTTTTTTCATCATCCAAAAAATCATTTTCAGTAAAAATAGCTGCTGGATAGTGAATTTTTATTTCGCCAACAATAGTGTTTTCAATAAGCAAATTATCTTTCACGAAAATAGTCTGTTCAATATTTTCATTTGTAGAAAAACACAACTCTTTAAATGAAATTTCTGCTATTGCCTGTTCAGAAAAACGCCATGCCTCTTTCAGTCTAAACGCAATTGCAACAAATACTTCTTCATTAAGTAACTCCTGTTGATTAAGAATGTTGGTCACTTCATAGAGACAACTCAGTTCTTTAATCCGTTCGGTTAATTTTTCTTGTGTTGAAAATTGATTCATCTTAGTATGATTTTATGGCATTATTAATCGGGTAAAAATTACTCACTTCAAAGGTATTCAAAAATTAGGATAGCTTATTAATTATCGAAGTTTAAAATAGTTTTCTAACTTGATAATTTTGATTTAAGAGGAATTGAAATTTATTTTTTTTATTATCCTTAACTCGCTTACCTTTGTGAGTCAATCATAGAAGAACCAAATTCATGCACAAAGACAGTAAACGAAGAGAAGCCCTTTTATACCACGCCAAACCAACTCCCGGAAAAATTCAAGTGGTTCCAACCAAAAAATATGCAACACAACGTGATTTGTCGTTGGCCTATTCACCCGGTGTGGCCGAACCTTGTTTGGAAATTGCCAAAGATGTCAACAACGTTTATAAATACACCGCCAAAGGAAACTTGGTAGCCGTAATCACCAACGGAACGGCTGTTTTAGGCTTAGGCGATATTGGTCCGGAAGCTTCAAAACCCGTGATGGAAGGAAAGGCATTACTCTTTAAAATTTTTGCAGACATCGACGTGTTTGATATTGAAGTGGGCACCAAAGACATTGATGCTTTTATCGAAACCGTAAAAAATATTGCTCCCACTTTTGGGGGGATAAATTTAGAGGATATCAAAGCTCCCGAATCATTTGAAATCGAACGCCGTTTGGTGCAAGAGTTAAATATTCCGGTAATGCACGATGATCAGCATGGAACGGCAATTATTTCTTCAGCAGCCTTATTAAATGCATTAGAATTGGCCGGAAAAAATATAGCGAAAATTAAAGTGGTAGTTTCAGGTGCGGGTTCTGCAGCATTAGCTTGTGCTAATTTGTATCTTTTACTTGGCTTAAAAGCCGAAAATATAATTATGTTTGATCGTGATGGTGTTTTGCACGCGGAACGAACAGACTTATCTCCTTTACAACAAAAGTATACTTCCGGAAAAAAAGGAACCGATTTGCAAACAGCTTTGATCAATGCTGATGTCTTTCTGGGTTTATCTGCCGGAAATATCCTCACATCCGAAATGCTTTTAGGAATGGCCAATGACCCAATCGTTTTTGCCATGGCAAATCCGATTCCTGAAATTGATTATAATGTTGCGATAAATACCCGAAAAGACATCATTATGGCAACTGGTCGTTCAGATCATCCTAACCAAGTGAATAACGTGCTTGGTTTTCCGTATATTTTTAGAGGAGCGTTGGATGTCAGAGCGACAAAAATAAATGAAGCGATGAAAATGGCCGCTGTTCGTGCCTTAGCATTATTAGCAAAAATGCCTGTACCTGAGCAAGTGAATATCGCTTACGGCGAAACCAAATTGAATTTTGGTCGCGATTATATTATTCCAAAACCATTCGACCCACGCTTGATAACCATTGTTGCTCCGGCAGTTGCAAAAGCCGCGATGGAGTCCGGTGTGGCCCAAAATCCTATTTTAGATTGGGATAAATATGAAGAAGAATTGGCTGAACGATTAGGCTCTGATAACAAGATGGTTCGACTTTTGGCTAATCGTGCTAAAACCGAACCAAAACGAATCATTTTTGCCGAAGCTGACCATTTAGATGTTTTGAAAGCTGCTCAAATTGTGATGGAAGAAGGAATTGGTAAGCCGATTTTACTCGGAAATAAAGAAATTATTTTAGAACTAAAAGAAGAAATCGGTTTTGATGTTGAAGTGCCCATTTTAGACCCTAAAACAAAAGAATGTGACGATAAGCGAATGCAATATGCCACTACTTTTTGGGAAAGCAGAAAACGAAGAGGAATTTCGTTACTAGATGCTCAAAAATGGATGAGAGAACGCAATTATTTTGCCGCAATGATGGTCAACGAAGGTGAAGCAGATGCTTTAGTAACGGGCTATTCCAGAAGTTATCCGGCTGTCGTTAAGCCAATTATGGAGTTAATTGATAAAGCTCCCGGTGTCAGTCGAATTGCCACAACAAATATGATGATGACCAATCGCGGACCCATATTTTTCTCGGATACTGCCATTAATGTTGATCCAACTGCTGATGATTTAGCAAAAATTGCTTTGATGACAGCCAAAACAGTGAGAATGTTCGGAATGCAGCCTGTTGTAGCCATGGTTTCCTATTCAAATTTTGGTTCATCAAGTAATGAAAGTGCCGTGAAAGTGCGTCAGGCCGTGGCTTATCTTCATAAATATTATCCTGATTTAATTGTTGACGGCGAAATTCAAGCCGATTTTGCATTAAATCCTGAAATGTTAAAAGATAAATTTCCATTTTCAAAATTAGCCGGAAAAAAGGTAAATACGCTAATTTTTCCCAATTTAGAAGCTGCCAATATAAATTATAAAATGCTGAAAGAATTATATAAAGTTGATTCAATTGGTCCAATTATGCTGGGACTAGACAAGCCTGTTCACATTTTTCAATTGGGAGCCAGTGTAGAAGAAATGGTTAACATGGCAGCCGTTGCGGTAGTAGATGCTCAGGAAAAAGAAAAGCGTTATAAGTCCATTAAAGTGAGTTTTTAACTAAATTTTAGGATATTAATCGTTTTGTTGATTAATAATTAAAGATTTTTGTTACATTTGAAAACTAACTTTTAGTTTACATGATTGCTCACATACAAGGTCGTTTGGTGGAAAAAACACCTACCGATGTAGTCATTGACTGCAACGGGGTGGGGTATCAACTGCATATTTCATTGCATACTTTTTCACTTATTCCAGATTCAGATACTATTAAATTATTTACGTATCTTCAGATTAAAGAAGATGCACATACCTTGTTTGGTTTTGTCGAAAAATCAGAAAGAGAGATTTTCAAACTCTTACTTTCCGTTTCCGGAATTGGAGCTAGTATTGCCAGAACAATGCTTTCGTCAATGGAACCAAAGCAAATACTGCAAGCCTTAGCCAATGGCGATGTCCATACCATTCAATCCATCAAAGGAATTGGAGCAAAAACAGCACAACGGGCTATCTTAGATTTAAAAGAAAAAGTGTTAAAGGTGTATGATTTAGATGAAGTTTCGATGTCTTTAAACAATACAAATAAAGATGAAGCGTTATCTGCCTTGGAGGTTTTAGGTTTTAACAAAAAATTGGCAGAAAGAGTGGTAGAAAAAATTGTGAAAGAGAATCCTGATGCCACCATTGAAACAATAATTAAACAAGCATTAAAAAATTTATAATTCTTGAAAACTACGTATAATTTTAATTTTTTTGTGTCATTGAAAGCATGCTTTTTTTGGCCCATGTTTTTTATAAGTTTTGCCGCATTTTCTCAAGTTGATGAGAATGAAACCCCAACAGATTCGGTTGGTTATAATACAGGAAAAGTAGTATTAAGCAATCCGCCAAGTATTGTTTCGGCATATACGTATGACCCCGTAACCGACCGCTATATTTACAATAGTAAAATTGGAGAATTCAACATCAACTATCCGGTTATTCTCACCCCTAAAGAATATGAAGAGTTAGTGCTTCGCGAGTCGATGCGTAATTATTTTAAACAAAAATTAGATGCAATCGATGGGAAAAAAGAAGGGGCAGAAGATGGGAAAAAAGATTTATTGCCACGCTACTATGTAAATTCTGGTTTTTTTGAAACAATTTTCGGAAGTAACACGATCGATGTTCAGCCGAGAGGGTCTGTTGAAATGGATCTAGGGGTTCGCTACACAAAACAAGATAATCCCTCCTTTTCGCCAAGGAATAGAACAACAACTACCTTTGATTTTGATCAACGGATAAATATGAGTTTAACCGGTAAAGTGGGAACGAGGTTAAATGTGAATGCTAATTATGATACACAATCTACGTTTGCTTTTCAAAACCTTATAAAGCTAGAATACACCCCGGATGAGGATGCAATTTTGCAAAAAATAGAAGTAGGTAACGTTAGTATGCCTTTAAATAATACGCTCATTCGCGGAGCTCAAAGTTTATTTGGGGTAAAAGCTCAGTTTCAATTTGGACGAACAACAATTACCGGAGTTTTTTCTGAACAAAAGTCACAAACACGTTCAGTAACTGCTGAAGGAGGAGGAACAGTCCAAGATTTTCAAATGTTTGCTTTGGAGTATGATTCAGACAGACACTTTTTTCTTTCTCAATATTTCAGAAACAGATATGATGGCTCGTTAAGGCAATATCCAATGATTGATAGTCGTGTACAAATTACACGGATTGAAGTTTGGATAACCAATCGTCAAAATAGAATAAACACTTCACAAGAAGGAAATAATTTAAGAAATATAATTGCTCTTCAGGATTTAGGTGAGGCACAATTACCGGGATTATCTGATGCAGAAGTTGTTGGAATTAGTCCAATACCGGGAGGCTTTTTTAACGTTATTGCCAATACACCATCAAAAAACTCGAATAACGATTTTGACCCGGCTTTGATTCAAAACGGAAATGGTTTGCTGCGTCCTCAAATTAGAGAAATTGTGACCTCCAATGAAGGTTTTAATTACAATGCCGTTGAAGGGTTAGATTATTCTAAATTGGAGAACGCTAGAAAGTTAACCACGAATGAATTCACATACCATCCGCAATTAGGATATATTTCGCTTCAACAAAAATTAGCAAACGATGAAGTTATTGCCGTGGCTTATCAATATACAATAGGAGATGATGTTTATCAAGTGGGTGAGTTTGGTAACGATGGGGTTGAATCAACTGTAGTAGACCCCGGGACAAATATTCCTGTCACACAATGTTTGATTCTGAAAATGTTGAAAAGTAATTTAACAAATGTTGAAAAACCAATATGGAATTTAATGATGAAAAACATCTACCAAATTCCGGGTGCTTTTCAGTTAGATCAGGAAGATTTCAGGTTCAATATTTTATATTCTGATCCGTCACCTTTAAATTATATCACATTAACTAATCCACTTCCATCTCCTGAGGATGAAGTTTCTGAAACACCATTGCTACGAGTTTTTAACGTGGACCGTTTAAATTACACCAACGACCCGCAGCAAGGGGGAGATGGATTTTTTGATTTTATCCCAGGATTGACAGTTGATAGTCAAAATGGACGATTGATTTTCACAACCGTTGAACCTTTCGGGAAGCATTTATTTGATAAATTGAAATCGACTTCGGGAGAGGATTACAACAATACGGTTACAGGGTATAATGCCAATCAAAACAAATACGTTTACCGAAAAATGTATCGAAGTACACAAGCCGATGCACTTCAAGAAAGCGAAAAAAATAAATTTTTGCTTCGTGGGCGTTATAAGTCATCAGGCGGAGACGGAATTCCCATTGGTGCATTCAATGTGCCAAGAGGGTCAGTGGTTGTTACAGCGGGAGGGCGAACATTAGCGGAAGGGATTGATTATACAGTAAATTATCAGTTGGGGAGGGTTCGGATTTTAGACCCTTCTTTACAAGCATCCGGAACACCAATTAATATTTCTGTTGAAAATAACTCTGTTTTCGGTCAGCAAACCAGGCGTTTTATGGGCGTTAATGTGGATCATAAATTTTCAGATAAATTTCAAGTTGGGGCTACCTATTTGAGGATGACTGAAAGGCCTTTTACACAGAAATCAAGTTTTGGACAAGAATCTGTCAACAATTCGATTTTTGGATTCAATGGAAATTATTCAGCAGAACTTCCTTTTTTAACCCGATTAGTAAATAAATTACCAAATATAGATACGGATGTTCCTTCCAATATCTCCGTTCGTGGAGAAGTTGCCTTCTTAAAGCCGGGCACGCCAAAAGCAGATAATTTTGATGGTGAATCTACCCTATATGTCGATGATTTTGAAGGTTCTCAAACCACTATTGACATGAAGTCAGCTTTGGCTTGGAGTCTCTCTAGTGTGCCTTTGAATAATAATGAAAGTACCTACAATTTTGGGGAGACTCTTACAGGAAGAAATACCGGTTTTAAGCGAGCAAAATTAGCTTGGTATACCGTTGATCCAATTTTCTACACCAGTCAGAGACCTACTGGCATTTCCGATGATGAAATGGCTTTAAACAAGACCAGAAGAATTTTTATCAATGAAATTTTTCCGGTAACCGATATTGCTCAAGGACAACAAACGGTTATTAATACATTGGATTTAACTTATTTCCCCACAGAAAGAGGACCTTACAATTACAATCCTGAAACTACCACCGCTAACACATTACCAAATCCTGAAACTAATTTTGGGGGTATAATGCGGGCGATAAATTCAACTAACTTTGAACAAGGAAATGTTGAGTACATTCAGTTTTGGATGCTGGACCCCTATTTTGGAACGGATGAGTTTAACCCAGCTAACACTGGTGAAATTTATTTAAACTTAGGAGAAATTTCAGAAGATGTGCTGAAAGACGGAAGAAAACAATATGAAAATGGTTTGCCAGGAGTTGGTTCAACACAGCCTACTATTCCAACATTCTGGGGAAAAGTTCCGGCTTCGCAATCGCTTATCTATGCATTTGATACGGAAAATGGTAATAGGGCTCTTCAAGATGTTGGTCTAGATGGTGTTAATGATGCCGAAGAAGCACAATTAGAGGGGCTAGCTCCTCAGTTTTTAACTTTTGAAGATCCTGCTGCGGATAATTATCAGTTTTATTTAAATGCTTCCGGTAATGTGATTGAACGCTATAAAAACTATAATGGTTTAGAGCGAAACTCTCCTGTTGACGTTGCCGATAATAACCGAGGAAATTCGACATTACCCGATGCAGAAGACATAAACAGAGATAATACCATGAATACCATCAATGCGTATTTTGAGTATAAAATTGATGTTTCACCAAATATGAGTGTTGGTCAAAATTATATAACAGATATTGTTCCTGTAGCAGCAACTCCACCGGGAAATAGTGGTCCCGGTTTACCTGAGGCAAGATGGCTTCAATTTAAAATTCCGGTTTCTCAATTTCAAAATAAAATAGGAAGCATATCAGATTTTCGTTCAATACGTTTTATGAGAATGTTTATGACCGGATTTACAGAAGAGATTACGGTTCGTTTTGGCGTTTTAGAATTAGTTCGTGGAGAGTGGAGAAGGTACTTAGGAACGTTAGATCCAAATGAAACAGTAGAACAAGATGAAGACGATAATACAGCTTTTGATGTACAATCGGTCAATATTCAAGAAAATAGTAACAGAACCCCAATTCGCTATGTAATGCCTCCGGGAGTACAAAGAGAACAGTTGTTTAACAATAATACTGTTATCAATCAAAATGAGCAATCACTGTCGCTTCGAGTAGCTAAAAAGAACACTAGTCTGCCCGGTGGTTTAGAGCCGCAAGATTCGAGAGCAGTTTTTAAAAATTTAGAGGTTGATATGCGTCAGTTTGAAAAGCTGAAAATGTTTATTCATGCTGAAGCTATCGAAAACAACGTTGATGCCGATCGATTATTGGATGATGAAATGGTGGCTTTTATCCGTTTTGGAAATGACTTTATTTCGAATTTTTATCAAGTTGAAATTCCTTTGAAAGTCACACCCCATGGTTCCACAGTGCCAGAGGAAGTTTGGCCTCAAGCCAATGAAATTGATTTGAATTTAGCCTTGTTAACTCAACTTAAAATTTTAGCGATAAATGGTGCAAACCCAAATCCTGATGAAATTTATTTTCAAGATGAAGATCAATTAGATGCCTCAGCAGCTTCAAAACCAAATAAACTTCGTTTGGGTATAAAAGGTAATCCCAACTTTGGCTTAGTTAGAACCCTAATGATTGGTTTAAGAAATACCAAAACAGGTCAAGTTGAGCTTGAAAGTATTCGGGGTGAAGTTTGGTTTAATGAATTACGTGTAGCCGGGTTAAAAAACAAAGGTGGATATGCTGCCGTTTTAAATGTAGATGCAAATGCAGCTGATTTTGCGACCGTATCGGCAACCGGAAGAATGAGCACAATTGGGTTTGGTGCATTAGAGCAAGGGGTAAATGAACGAAGCCGAGAAGATATGCAACAATATGACATTGTAACAAACATCAATGTAGGTCAATTATTTCCAAAAAAATGGGGAATAACCTTACCATTTAATTATGCTATTGGAGAGCAAACTATCACTCCGGAATATGATCCTTTCAATCAGGATATTAGACTCGAGCAATTGTTAGAAATAACTACTGATGGTGCTGAACGGGAAAATATAGAAAAACGAGCAATTGATTATACCAAACGAACAAGTATAAATTTTATTGGGGTTCGAAAAGAACGCGGACCTGAACAAAAAGCCCGTATTTATGATGTGGAGAATCTAACTTTTTCCCATTCGTTTAACGAAATTGAAAAACATAATTATGAAATAGAGGATTTTGTTGATCAACAAACCAGAACAGCAGTTGATTTTGCACATACCTTTCAGAACAAACCAATAGAGCCTCTAAAAAGTAATAAATTTTTGAAAAAGTCGCAATACTGGAAATTATTGAGTGATTTCAATTTTAATTATTTACCCTCTAATATCAACTTTAGTACAAATATAATCAGACAGTTCAACCGACAACAATTCAGACAGGTTGAAGTGGAAGGAATTCCATTATCTGCCTTGTATAGAAGAAATTATTTATTCAACTATCAATATGGGTTTAATTTTAACCTTACAAAGTCATTAAAATTAAACTACACAGTTAGTAGAGCCAATATTGTTAGAAATTATTTTGATGAAGAGGGGTTTCCGGAAGAAGAGAACAGAATTTTTGATGATTATTGGAGTGTTGGTACTCCCGATCAGCATAATCAACAATTTGTGTTGAATTATGATATTCCCATAAATAAAATCCCTTTTTTAAGTTTTTTAAAGTCTAATTATTCTTTTACTGGAACTTATAGCTGGATGCGTTCCTCTGATGCCTTGTCTACATTTGAAACAGAGGATGGATTTGTGTTTAATTTAGGAAATACTATACAAAATTCAGGTTCGCACCGTTTGAATGCAACGATGAATATGGATATGTTTTATAAATATGTTGGTTTAACAAAAACTAAAAAGAAATCTGCCCCATCTAAACCTGCTGCTCCAAAACCCGGAGAAAAAATCGTAAGTACAAGACAGCCGCAACAATCCGAAGGAAATGTGTTTTTGGATGGTTTAATAGGTGTTCTAACTAGCGTGAAAAACATTCAAGTTAATTATACACAGAACGAAGGTACAGTTTTGCCGGGCTATACTCAGTCACTCGGTTTTTTTGGTTCATCAAAACCAACCACAGGATTTATATTCGGCCTTCAAGACGATGTGCGATACGAAGCCGCCCGACGTGGGTGGTTAACCATTTACCCCGAATTTAACCAAAACTTCACACAAGTCGTTACTAAGCAATTGAACGCAACTGCCAAGGTTGATTTATTTCCAGACCTAACAATAGATCTTACTGCTGATAGAAATTATATGGAAAATTTTTCTGAGCAATATGATGTAGAAAATGGAATATATACTTCAAGATCACCATATACTACCGGTAACTTTTCAATTTCAACTGTTTTGATTAAAACAGCTTTTCAAAAAAGTGATGAAAGTAATTCTGCCGCATTCCAAGAATTTAGAGATAATCGCTTGGAGATAGCTAATCGTTTAGCAGAACAATATTATGTTGGTGATATTCCAAGAGTGACAGATGCTTCAAACCCAAATTTTGGTTTTCCTGTTGGCTTTGGAAGAAGTAGTCAGGCGGTTTTAATTCCTTCTTTTTTGGCGGCTTATTCCGGTAAAGAATCAGGGGGTGTTTCTTTAAGTGCGTTAAGAGATATACCGCTTCCAAACTGGACAGTTAAATACAGTGGATTGATGCGTTACAAATTCTTTAAAGACAGATTCAAACGTTTTTCGTTACAGCACAGTTACAAAGCAGCCTATACAATCAATTCGTTCCGGTCAAATTTTGAATATGAACAAAATCCTAATCAATTAGACCAAGGAGGTAATTTTTACAATAAAACGCTTGTCCAAAATGTGAACCTGGTAGAACAATTTAACCCATTGATTCGGGTTGATTTTGAAATGCAAAATTCTTTTAAATTTTTAGCCGAAATGAAAAAAGACAGAGCATTATCCATGAGTTTTGATAATAATCTTCTAACTGAAATTCAAGGGTTGGAATATATTGTTGGGCTTGGCTTCCGATTTAAAGATGTTACCTTTACTTCCGCTCTGGCAGACAATCCGCAAGGCGTAATTAAAAGTGATATTAACATTAGGACCGATTTTTCTTTTAGAGATAACAAAACTATCGTTCGTTATTTAGATTATGATAACAACCAATTGTCTGGGGGACAAAATATTTGGTCTGCAAAATTAACTGCTGATTATGCATTTAGCAAAAATCTTACAGCAATATTCTTTTACGACCACACTTTTTCTAAAGCAGTAATTTCCACGGCATTTCCTTTGACTAATATTAGAGCAGGATTTACATTGCGATATAATTTTGGTAATTAACATAAAAATTAATAAAAAAATAGTTTAAAATAGTAACATAAAAATTACATTTGTACAAACAATTTAGAATAATGAATATACCATCAAATTTAAAGTACACAAAAGACCACGAATGGGTCAGTTTAGAAGGTGATGTTGCTACTGTAGGAATTACAGATTTTGCCCAAAAAGAACTTGGTGACATTGTATATGTTGAAGTAGAAACACTAGACCAGACTTTAGAAAAAGATGAAGTTTTTGGAACAGTTGAAGCCGTTAAAACCGTTTCAGATTTGTTTTTGCCTTTGGCTGGAGAAGTAATTGAGTTCAACGACAATCTGGAAGTCAAACCAGAAAATGTCAACACAGATCCTTATGGAAGCGGTTGGATGGTAAAAGTTAAAGTTTCAAATCCTGCTGATTTTGCGGATTTGTTATCTAGCGAAGAATATAAAGAATTGATTGGTGCATAAAAAAAACTTTTTCTTAATTGCCTTAATTAGTTGGATTTGTATAATCACAACATTAAGTTTGGCAAGTTTGAATGGTTTACCAAAAATTTCACCTGTAAATGGTGATAAATACGTTCATTTTTTATTTTATTTTATCTTAACCTTCTTACTCATCTTAAACTTGGGCTATAAGGTTGGTACAAATTATTCAATTATCATTTCATTCGTTATGGCTGTTTGCTATGGCATAATTATTGAGATATTACAAGGTGTTTTAACAGAGAACAGAAAACCAGAAGTAGCAGATGCTTTAGCCAATTCCTTTGGCAGTTTTGTTGCAACAATTGTAGTTTACTTGAACAGAAAAAGGTTAAATAGTATAAAATAATTTTAGTATTTTTAATAAATAGTTATATTAGCAACTCAATTAAAGAATTATGGAACCAAAAAAGAATATAAATGTTGACCCAAAAAGAAATAGTGCACTCTATTTCCAACTTGGTTTAGCCGCTATCGCAATATTGTCTTACCTTGCAATAGAGTTAAAAACATACGAAAAAGACCTTTCAGGCCTAACGAAAGAAGCAGATACTAGTTTTCTGGATGAAGATGTGCCGGTAACAATGCAATTGAATACGCCACCACCACCACCGCCACCGCCACCGCCAGCACCGGAGGTGATTAAAATTGTAGAAGATAAAAAAGACATAAAAGAGGTAGAAATTCAATCGACTGAAACCAACCAAAAAGAAGAGGTTGTAAAGGCTGAAAAAGTGGTTGTGGCAGAAGTTGAAGAGCCAGAAGTTGATGTTCCTTTTGCAATTATTGAAGATGTACCCATGTTTCCAGGATGTGAAAACGTTCCAAAAGATAAAAGAAAAGAATGTTTTCAAGAAAAAATTCAGGCACATATAAAGAAAAACTTTCAATACCCTGACGCAGCGGTTGATGCCGGTCATCAAGGAAAAGTTTTTGTGAGTTTTATAATAGAAAAAGATGGTACTGTGTCCATTGCAAACATGAGAGCACCTTATCCAACTTTGGAAAAAGAAGCAAGAAGAATTATGGGAAAACTCCCCAAAATGACACCCGGAAAACAAAGAGGTAAACCAGTTAGGATGACCATGAGTATTCCTATTACTTTTAAGTTAGACCAATAGTTTTACTGTAGAATTTACTTTAATCCGCTCAATTTGAGCGGATTATTTTTTTGGCATAACTTTTGGTTTCTATTTTTTATAACTAATCCATAGAAACCATGAGAAATTTAGATGATTACCCAAACGTAAAGCACAATGGAAAAATTTACTTCCAATTAGGGCTTTTGGCAAGTTTAATTGCCGTTTATTTTATTATTGAATTAGAAACTCCGGTTGCCGAAATTGAGGTTTTTGAAAGAGGAGAGCCTATCGACATTTCAGAAAAACCATTCATTCATGATTTTACCATTGAAAAAACACCTCAAAAGGAAATTGCTAAGGCGGACCCTAAACCGAAAGACATGCCAAACAAACCAATAATTAATGATCTTAAGCCGATTGAGAATAGTGATGCAGATTTTGAAGATACAGAAACAGCTGCTCCAGATGATACACCAATTGAAGACATAATCAAACCAATAACAACAGCTGCACCTACAGCCAGTTTGCCGATAATAAAGGAAGTTTATGACGGAAATGAATTAGATGAACTTCCGACTTTTGTAGCTTGTTCCGGTTTAAAAGGCGATGCTCAAAAATCCTGTTTCAATGAACAAATGAAAAAGTATTTGCAAAGAAATTTGCGTTACCCGGAAACAGCAAGAGAAAATAATACACAAGGCTCAATTTATGTAGAGTTTATTATTAATACAAACGGTTCGATAACTGGTGTAAAACCTGCAAATGCCAACAAATTCCATGATAGGGATTTAGAAAGAGAAGCGTTGCGAGTCATTAGTAAATTGCCAAATTTAAAGCCAGGAAAGGTCAAAGGAGAGCCCGTTAATGTGCGTTATACAATCCCAATTACATTTCGTATAAGTAATTAAAAATATTTATTGGTAAAAAGCATCCCACTTCGGTGGGATTTTTTATTTTTACGCAATGGATATTAAACAATTTTTAGACTCAACGTATTTAAAAACACCGGAACAGGCTGGTTTGTCTGTTGAAGAAAATAAAAAAGTGGTTCAAGGTTTCATTTCCGAAGCGATTGAAGAACACTTTAAACTCATTATGATTCGGCCGGATATGGTTGCGATGGCTAAAAAAATGATTTCAGAAGCCAAATCAAAAGTGTTGATTGGCACTGTTATAGGTTTTCACGAAGGAACAAACACGCTAGAAGAAAAGCTCACCGAAGCTTCAAAGGCTATTGAAGATGGTGCAGATGATTTAGATTTTGTAATTAATTATGAACTATTCAAAGCGGGTCAGATTAATAAGGTCAAGGATGAAGTTTTAAAAGGTACGCAACTCGGATTGTCGCACAACAAAACCGTAAAATGGATTATTGAAGTAGCTGCTTTAACAGATCAACAAATTGTTCAATTGACGGTTTTGATAAAAAATGTAATCATTGCTAATTTTAAAGAAGATTTTTATTCATCAGTTTTTGTCAAATCGTCCACAGGCTTTTACAAGACACAAGATAACAAGCCCAACGGAGCAACGATTCCAACGATAATAATGATGCTAGAGAACAGCAGTCCACTTCCAGTTAAAGCAGCTGGTGGAGTGCGAACATACCAAGAAGCCATCGACATGATAAATCTAGGTGTAAAAAGAATTGGAACTTCCTCGGCAAAAGCCATTTCAGCCGGATTAATAGCTGATAATAATTATTAACAATGACTCAAATGAAAAACTATATTCTTCTTTTAATGGTTGTGTTTTCAAACTTTTTGTGGTCGCAAGACAAGAAAGTTGAACAGTTTCCGGTTTTTCCCAATTGCGAGAACAAATTCAATCAGGAATTAGAAAGTTGTTTTTATGATGAAGTACAGCAAAAGATTTTTACAAATTTTAAAGTTCCGCAAAACGTCTCGGATAATAATTTCAAAGGAAATTTTATTGTGTTGTTTGAGGTAAGTAGTGAAGGGAAATTCATTATGCAATATTCAGACGCAGCTTATCCCGAGTTAAATGAGGAAATTAAAAGGGTTTTTAATGAAATGAAACCAATTGGGCCACCAACCTATGCGGGGAACCCAACCTATTCAAGATATTCTATTCGTATTAGTATTCCTTTGCAAGACCCTGTTCAGATAAAATTAGCTAAAGAAGAAGCGGCTAAAAAAAGTGCTTCCGAATTTAAAGTCAATAAAAATGAATTAGATGAGTATAAAAATATTAAATATGAAATCTTTTCAAATCCACAGTTTCAAAGTCATTTAAATATACCTTTTTCTCATAGTAATTATGCTCAGTTTGATGTGGCTTTAAACCAAGTTGGAGCAAATAATCATACGGCTTCCAAGCCCTATACCTATTCCGAAGTTAATAGATATTACAATTTGGAAGAAGCTAATCAAAAATTGATGAAAAGCAAAACCGGTTGGTGGGGGAAAAAATTTTGGAACGAAAATTTAGTTGCGATTCAAGGGGAAGACTACTGGTTTACCATGAATCCTATTTTGGATTTAAGAGTGGGGAAAAGCAGCCCGAGTGAATCAAGTTATACGTATCACAACACGAGAGGACTTCAAATTCAAGGGGGTTTAGGCAAGCAATTGAATTTTACAACTTCTATTTATGAAAGCCAAGGAAGATTTGCCGATTATTTTAACCAATATGCCGAAAGTATTGCCCCTTCAGGAGGAAATCCAGCAGTAATTCCCGGAGTTGGAATTGCCAAAAGATTCAAAGATGACGCTTATGATTTTCCGTTATCAGAAGCAAATTTAACCTACACGCCAAGTAATTTTATTAATCTTCAATTAGGTTACGGTAGAAATTTTATTGGTGATGGATACCGCTCGCTTTTAACGAGTGATGGAGCCAGTCCGTATCCGTATTTTAAAATCAATACCACTTTTTGGAAAATAAAATATACAAATACGTATATGTGGTTGAAAGATATTCGTCCGGAAGTAACGGTTGATGGAACTTATGCAACCAAATACATGGCCAATCATTATTTAAGTTGGAATGCGTCCAAACGTTTAAATATTGGTTTTTTTGAGTCTGTAATTTGGACAAACACCAACGATAGAGGTTTCGATTTTAGTTTTGTTAACCCGATAATTTTTTACAGAACAGTCGAATTTAATTCTTCTTCCAGAACAGGAAATGCACTTTTGGGATTAACCACAAAATATAAATGGAGCAACCAAGTTGGATTATACGGTCAATTTTTGATTGATGAATTTTCGCTTGCGGATGTAAAAGAAGCAAATCAAAGTTGGAAAAATAAATTCGGATATCAACTAGGAGCAAAATATTATAATGCATTCAATGTCGAGAATTTGTTACTGCAATTGGAATACAACCACATCAGACCTTATGTTTATTCACACAGTACACCTATCACCAATTATGGGCACAACAATCAAAGTTTAGGTCATCAATGGGGGGGGAATGCAAAAGAAGTAGTTGCTATTGCTCGTTATTTTAAAGGAAGATGGTTTGGTGATGCAAAATTAACCTATGGTGTTCGTGGTTTGGATTTTGATACAGCCGAAAATTCTTTTAATTACGGAGGAAATATTTATAAAGATTATGACGATCAAAGACCTTTTGATACAGGCGTAAGTATTGGTCAAGGAAATAAAACAACCATTATGATTGCCGATTTACAGGCGGGTTACTTGGTAAATCCTGCTTCGAATCTTAAAGTTTTTATGAGTTTGATTTATCGAAACTTCGACCCAAGTCAGAATACTCCAACAACTTTTAAGCAAGATACCACTTGGTTTTCCGTTGGATTGAGAGCCGATTTATTTAATTGGTATTTTGATTATTAATTTAACACCAATTTTCTAATTTGTTCAATTCTTTTTAAAGTTTCTAATTTGTATCTTTGCCGAAGTTTACAAACAATGAAACAAGTCTTGAACGCAACCCATCATTCGTTTACAATTCAATCTCTTTATTTTGATTTTAAGCAAATCACTAAAGCCGGGTTGTCTATTAGTGTCGTTTTCTCATCAATTGCGGGTTATTTTTTAGGAATTTTAGATATTTCAACCTTTAGTTGGACTACTTTATTGATGCTTTCTATTGGTGGATATTGCATGGTTGGAGCTTCCAATGCGTTTAATCAAATTATCGAAAGAGATTTAGACAGCTTGATGGAGCGTACCAAAAACCGTCCAATTGCTGCCGGAAGAATGTCGGTAAACACAGCCTTTATTTTGGCTTCGGTTCTAACGCTGATTGGATTAATTATTTTATATTTAATAAACCCAAAAACAGCGATGTTTGGGGCAATTTCAATATTTTTATATACTAGTGTCTATACGCCATTAAAAACCCTTACGCCACTTTCTGTTTTTGTGGGAGCCATTCCGGGAGCTATTCCTTTTATGTTAGGATGGGTGGCCGCAACCGATGATTTCAGTTTAGAAGCAGGAACCTTATTTTTAATACAGTTCTTCTGGCAATTTCCACATTTTTGGGCAATTGGTTGGTTTTTGTATGACGATTACAAAAAAGCAGGATTTTTTATGCTGCCAACCGGTGAAAGAGACAAAGGAACTGCGTTGCAAATTATTTTGTACACCATTTGGCTGATTATTGCTTCGTTGTTACCGGCAATTTTTCCTCATATCGGAATAGTAGGAAGTCGATTATATTTAACGCCGGTTTCGGCAATTGTTGTATTTTTGCTCGGAGTTTGGATGTTGTACTCCGCATTCGAATTATATAAGAAACGCGACAGCAAAGCTGCTCGGAAATTAATGTTGATTAGTGTGAGCTATATAACCCTTTTGCAATTGGTTTATGTTGCAGATAAATTTTTACGATAATTATGGAAATGACCGCTCAGGAACACGAAAATAGAAAAGGACAATCGTATAAATTGTTGCTTTGGTTTGCTATGATTAGTATGGTGATGATGTTTGCCGGATTAACGAGTGCTTACATCGTTAGCACGTCGAGAAAAGACTGGCTGGCGGATTTTGTGTTACCTCAAGCATTTATTATCAGTACAATTATAATTATAATTAGTAGTTTAACATTTCATTTGGCGTTAACTACAATTAGAAAAAATGACCGAAACAAAACAACATTATGGCTTTTGGTCACTTTGGTGTTGGGAATTTTATTTGTAGTTTTCCAATTTTTAGGTTTTGGTCAAGTTATTGAAATGGGCTATTTTTTCACAGGAAGTGAAAGTACAGTAAATACTTCATTTCTTTATATTATTGCAATTTTGCACATGGCTCACCTCTTTGGAGGGCTATTGGCACTTTTAATCATAATTTATAATCATTTTAAACAAAAATACAATTCAACTCAAACCCTTGGAATTGAGCTAGGTGCAATCTTTTGGCATTTTCTTGATATATTATGGATTTTGTTGTTTTTATTTTTCTATTTTTACTAATAGAAAAAAAATGTAAATTTGGGAACTTTTTAACTAATAACTAAATATGGGAGCGACAGTTACTACAACTGAAGAAAAAATCTGGGACGGCGGAAACGAGCCAATGGGTGTGAGTTACGGTAAAATGATGATGTGGTTTTTCATTTTATCAGATGCTTTAACTTTTACAGGCTTTTTGGCAGCGTATGGTTTTTCTAGATACAAATTTGCCGATAGTTGGCCAATTGCAGATGAAGTGTTTAATCACTTTCCCTTTTTGCACGGTAGTGATTTACCAATGCTTTACGTGGCGTTAATGACTTTTATTTTGATCTTTTCATCGGTAACGATGGTGCTTGCTGTAGATGCAGGTCATCACATGAAAAAATCAAAAGTAGCTTTTTATATGTTTTTAACCGTTATAGGCGGTCTGATTTTCGTTGGGTCTCAAGCTTGGGAATGGAAAAACTTTATCAAAGGTGAGTATGGTGCAATTGAAACCAAAGGAGGAAGCATTATACAATTTGTAGATGCAGAAGGAAAGCGATATAAAGTGTCTGATTTAGCGGTCACTTTGCCCAAAGATCGTGTGCAACATGAAAGTAAAAATGGTATTTGGTTTACTAGTGAAGCTTCTTTGCCCGACTATTCTGTTGCAGAAGTAATAGAGGGCTTCAAAGCCAATCCAAATGTTTTGGTTAGAACACAAGAGGCTTATTTTGATAAAAATGATAAAAAAGGAGTTCATCCAACTTTAAACAAAGAAAAACATAAGACCATATTGACCAGAGAAGAATCATTAGCTCGTTTAAACGATGCAGTGTATGTGGTGCAAGGAGCTAGCTTGGTTAGAAATGAGTATGGAAGCAAACAGTTTGCTAATTTCTTTTTCTTTATCACAGGATTTCACGGATTCCACGTTTTTTCGGGGGTTGTTATTAACTTCATTATTTTCCTAAACGTTATTTTAGGAACGTATGAAAAACGAAGAAGTTACGAAATGGTTGAAAAAGTTGGATTATATTGGCACTTTGTAGATTTAGTTTGGGTATTTGTATTTACTTTCTTCTACTTAGTATAATTTTAAAAACGTATTTAAGAAAATGGCACACGAACATAACTTAGCAATTTTTAGAGGAAGACTTAAATTTAAGTCGAATGAACAAAAAATTTGGGGTGTACTGATTTTGCTTTCTATCATTACAGCTATAGAAGTAGTTTTAGGGATCTATAAACCAGTTGGCTTAATGTCACCATGGCTAACGCCTTTTGAAGGTGGTTTGGGAGCAGTATTGATGAATATCCTTTTAAGTGCCTTCATCTTTTTGATTCCTTTAAACTTAATTTTTTTAGTTTTAACAATTGTTAAAGCCTATTATATCACATGGGATTTTATGCACATGAGAGATGAAAAAGCAAGTTTGAGACGATCTGTAGTTTGGACATTTGTATTCCTTGCCCTTTACATTGCCTTGATTTTCCTTTTGGAGGGAGATTATATTTATGAAATTTATAAAACTTCCTTTATTAAATGGAATTTTTAACACCATATTAGTTAAATTTAAAGGTACGTATTGCGTACCTTTTTTTATTTTTGCACTAAATTAAATGCAATTGAAATGAAAAAGAATATCGTTCTGTTTTCTTTGTTTATACTTCCCATTGTAGCCTATCTTTTCTTTGCTTCCGGTGTGCACAATTTCACTCATTTGCCAACCGTTACAGAGTCTATTCCGGAAGTAAACAACTGGAAAAATGAGAAGGGAGAATATTTTTCATTAGAAGATAAAATTACCGTTTTAGTTTTTCCCGGAACACAAATTTTATATAACAAAGGTGATGCTTTCAATCTCAACCAAAAGATTTATGAAAAAGTTATGGGTTTCAAAGATTTTCAGCTCATTTGCATAGCTCCTTTCGGAACGGAAGAACAAACGGTTGATTTAAAAGAAGAATTAGGCCGAATTTCAGATATGTCTAAATGGAATTATGTTTTTTCCTCTCCAGAAGAAATTAAGAATTACTACAATGAATTAAATTTAATTGGTCAATTGGACGAAAATTTAAGAACTCCTAATGTGTTTATCATCGATAAAGAAAGAAATTTAAGAGGAAGAAAAGGGAAAAATAAAAAAGGAGAACCCGAGTATAAAGAAGGTTATAACTCTATTTCGGCCGCAGATTTGCACAATGAAATGGGCGATGACATCAAAATTATTTTAGCAGAGTACCGATTGGCATTAAAGAAAAATAGTGCTGACAGAAAAAAATAACAACATGAAAAACAAATCATACATCGGAATTTCATTCATTATTTTAGTTTTCGGAATTATTTTTATACCTAGAATTATTAATCGAATTAAAAATGATGATGTGACCAAAATTGATCGATTAAACGCTCCGGGACAAACCGAAACATCCGAAGATTTATTAATGAAGATAGGTAAAGCACCAGCGTTTAGCCTAACAAATCACAACGGAGAAACCATTACCAATAAAAATTACGAAGGCAAAGTTTTTCTGGTAGAATTCTTTTTCTCAACCTGTCCAACTATTTGCCCGATTATGAATAAAAATATGGTGGAGTTACAAAATCATTTTGAAAAAAATCAAAACGATTTCGGAATTGTTTCCATCACCATTAATCCTGCTCATGATACTTCCGAAGTTTTGAAAAAGCATGCCGAACATTTAGGCGTGACAAATCCAAATTGGAACTTCTTAACCGGAGATAAACAATATATTTATGACCTGGCTAATAAAGGTTTTAGTATTTTTGCGGGAGAAAACAAAGAAAGTGACGGTGGTTTTGAACATTCTGGATTATTCGCCTTAGTTGATAAAAACGGCAACATTAGAAGTCGCAAAGACGATTTTGGAAACCCAATTGTGTATTACGATGGAATTGAAGCAGCCGGAATACAAGCGCTAAAACAAGATATTAAAGTGCTTTTAGAAGAAAAATAAGATGAAACAGCATAACAGAGACGAAAAGTATTCGATTGAAAACAAATTCAATACATTAATTATTATCCTTTCCATCGCTATCCCTGTAGTAGTGGCTATTTTATTCAAAGTAAAATTAAAGGATTACGGTATTAATGTGGAGCCATTAACCTTCTTACCACCAATTTATGCCGTTATTAATGGAATAACCGCAATGTTGTTGCTTCTAGGTGTTTATGCAATTAAGAATGGCGACAAAAAAATGCATCAAAACATGATGCAAGGTGCAATCGCTTGCTCTATTTTATTTTTAGTGATGTATGTGGCTTATCACATGACTACTGATAGTACACCATTTGGCGGAGTTGGGATTATTCGATATGTTTATTTCTTTATTCTTATTTCACATATCCTTTTATCAATTACTGTAATTCCGTTAGTTTTGATAACCTACGTAAAAGCCTTAGCAGAACGATTTGATAAACACAAAAAAATTGCCAAAATTACTTTCCCTATTTGGCTATATGTCGCAGTAACAGGCGTAATTGTCTATTTAATGATTGCACCGTATTATGTTCACTAAATTTTTTAAATATTCGATAATTGCGGCTATTTTCCTAATTGGATTTTCCTCTACTGCTCAATGTGCCATGTGCCGTGCAGCTCTGGAAAGTGAGGGAGATAGTTCTAAAGCCGAAGCCATTAATGACGGAATCGTCTATCTAATGGCTTTTCCGTACATTATGGTTGCCATTGTTTTTTATGTAGTGTATCGAATGAAATTTAAAAAGAAACCGGTGTCAGAAATAACTTCTTGATTATTCAATTCCATCAATTTTTACATCCACTTGACCGCTTCCTTTTATAAAAGCTAAGATGGCTTTGTTGGTTAATTGAATTTTCTGAAACTCAAAGTCATTCAACGTTCCATTCACAAAAACACCTTTCATGGGAGAATAGTTTTGAAGATATTGCATTACATTAGTTTTGCCTTCTTCCAAATTAGGTTTAATAGAATACCGACAATTTTCTTGGATTTTTCGTAAAACATACCCTTGTGCTAACCAATTGGCTGAACGAATTAAAAAACTTTTGGTGTTTAACACATAATCCAATTGGTCAAAATAAATTTCTCTCGTTTCTTGATTATATTGAGGGAAACCGGCAAGGTATACTGTCCCGTTAATGCTTCCAAGCATATCCAAAGCAATAATCATTTTACCGTTTTTATGCCAAAGATCAACTTTTGTAACTTTTACTTTTTGCTTTCCATCACCAAATTCTTGCCCTTGAAAATTCTGAGTCATTATTCTGGAAGCGTCTGCATAGGTAGAAACGGCAATAATATTAGCAGAAATATGATCCGGCATTTTGGCAACCGGTTTTAGTATAATTTTATTTTTATCGAATTTTTTTTCAGGAGTTTTTCCAACAATTGTTTCCATTGAGCATTTTAAACCCATTTCTAATTTGATTTCCTTTTTTTGTAAAATGGCATCGGTGACATAAAGTTCTATCGGAACAATTCTGAGCCAACTTGCATACTGTTCACTCATTTCAAACGGAGTGGCAATTTGGTCCAAAGCATCTAAAACTTGTGGTTTAAAATTCAACGATTCTTTAATCGAATCGTCAATGCTTTTTTCAATTTTCGATTTAAAAAGCCGCACGGCCGGATTGATGAGATAAGTAATCGGGATATTTTTCCCGGTAATCACCACAGAAGGACTTTCTGTCCAATCCAATGATTTTATCTTTGTGTTTGTTTTTAGTTGCCAATTCGTTAAACCAACATCGCTAATTAATGTTACAACGCCATTAAGATTGAATTCTTTGGTGTCATAAAGACTAATGCCCATTTTTTCAAAGCCATAACGGTATTTTCCATTTACTTTTAAGGGCAAAGTGGTTGCTATTTTGGTCACATTTCCTTCTTTTTGAGTTTCAATTTTAATCGGAGCTTGTTTCCAGATTTTTAATTCTAAGTCATCGTCTTTTAAAATAGTATCGTTGTAAATCAACCCATTCAATAATTTGTTAGTTTGATTTTCAATATCCTTAAGTTGAATAGTAACCGGAAGATTAATGAACGAAGTTGTTGTTTCATATTCAACCGGATCTGCATTATCAGGTTCTGGTTTAATAAGGTCTAACTTTTTTGCAGCAGAACAAGACGATAAAATAACCAGTATAACAAAAAGCACAACGGGAATTAAAAGATATTTCATTTTTTCAAATTTCATTTGAGAGTGTAAATGTAATTTATTTTCAGATTTTTTCATTTTGTTGTAACACAAAAATAATTTAAGCGTCCTATGGGTATAAAATTCTAATGAATTAAATTTGTATTCTAATGCAGCAACTGTTTCAAAAATTTCTAATGAAAAGTTCAACAATAAAAAAAATGATTTGGTTTTGGATGATTTTATTCGGAATTACATCCCATTCTCAATCAAAAAAATGGACATTGGAAGAGTGCGTAAACTATGCACTTGAAAATAATATTTCCATCAAAAACACAGCACTCGATAAAGAGTTAGCAGATATTGAACGAAGTGCAGCTATCGGCAGTTTTCTTCCGTCTGCAAATGCTACAACTTCTCATTCTTGGAATATTGGTTTAAACCAGAATATTACAACCGGTCTTTTAGAAAACCAAACGACGCAGTTTACATCTGCCGGGGTTAATGTTGGCGTTGATATTTATAATGGACTGCAAAATCAATACCGACTCCGTAGAGCAAGTTTATCGCAAATTGCCACGCAATATCAATTAACTAAAATGCAGGAAGATATTGCTTTGAATGTAGCGAATGCTTTTTTGCAGATTTTGTTTAACAAAGAAAATTTAAAAGTTCAAAAAGAACAATTGCTCAATAATCAGGGTCAAATGAAACGTTCTGAGGAGCTGTTAGAAGCCGGAGTAATTCCAAGAGGTGATTTGTTAGATAGTAAGGCTACAGTGGCATCGAGTGAACAATTGGCGATAAATGCAGAAAATCTCTTGTTGATTTCAAAATTAAGTCTTGCTCAGCTTTTGCAATTGGAAGATTTTAAAGATTTTGATATTATCGACAGAGAATATGAAGCAGTTCAAAGTCCCTTATTACTTCAAACGCCGGAATCAATATATCAACAAGCAAAAGAAACAAGAACAGAACTAAAAATTGCTCAAACCAATTTGGAAATTGCAGAAAAAGATGTTTCTATTTCTAGAGGAGCTTATCAACCGAGATTGCAAGGTTTTTATAGTTTTAGTACAAGAGCTTCAAACTTAGATCGCGTAACCGGAATTGAATTGAATCCATCCAATCCAACATCGGTAATTGGTGTGGTAGAGGGAACTAATCAAAACGTTTTACAACCCAATTTTAATGCAATTTTAGGAAGACCTTCACCTATTTTTGAGCAATTTGACAACAACAAAGGGCAAAATTTTGGGGTGCAATTAACAGTACCGATTTTCAATGGATTTGCCACACGAAACAATGTGCAACGATCAAAAGTGGCTTTAGAAAGAACTAAAATTGCGTATGAACAAGAAGAATTAACCTTAGAAAGAAATGTTTTTCAAGCTTTTACGGATGTAAAAGGAGCGTTGAAATCGTACGAAGCGGCTGTTACAACGCTTGAAGCCAGACAAGAAGCTTATAATTATGCCAAAGAACGTTTTGAAGTGGGTTTAATGAATTCCTTCGACTTTAATCAGTCGCAAACGTTACTAGTAAACGCACAATCAGAAGTTTTAAGAACCAAATACGATTATATCTTTAGAACCAAAATTTTAGAATTTTATTTCGGAATACCAATTATTCAAAAACCATAATTATGTCAAAAAAAGTAATCTATACCTTTTTAGGAATTGCAGTAGTGTTGATAGTTTTATTAATTGCACTTTCAAAAACCGGAGTCATCGGCAATAAAAACAAAGGTAAAGAAGTTGAAACTGCTGCCGTTAACGAAATTACAATTATAGAAACCGTTTCGGCAACTGGGAAAATTCAACCGGAAACAGAAATTAAGATATCTTCTGAAGTTTCGGGAGAAATCATCGAATTACCAATCAAGGAAGGCCAGTTAGTTAAAAAAGGTGATTTGTTGGTTAGAATAAATCCCGATTTATATACGTCAAGTTTAAACCGTTCGGTGGCTGGATTATCCAATACAAAAGCAGGTTTGAGTCAGGCTGATGCCACTTTTAAAGAAGCACAAGCCAATTACAACCGAAATAAAACACTATTTGATAAAGGAATTATTTCAAAATCAGAATGGGATAGAGTAGTGGCCACTTTTGAAGGAGCACAAGCTGCAAAGCAAGCTGCCTATTACGGAGTTCAAAGTGCAGCTGCTACTGTAACCGAAGCGAGAGACAACTTAGGAAGAACAACTATTTATGCTCCGGCAGATGGAACCGTATCATTACTTTCAGTAGAATTAGGCGAACGCGTTTTAGGGACACAACAAATGACCGGAACCGAGATTTTGCGTGTTGCCAACTTGAACAATATGGAAGTAGAAGTTGATGTGAATGAAAATGATATTGTAAAAGTAAGTGTGGGCGATTCTACCAACATTGAAGTAGACGCCTATTTGAAAAAGGAATTCAAAGGAATTGTTACGAGTATTTCAAACTCTGCCAGCAATGCCGTTACGGCCGATCAGGTGACAAATTTCAAAGTTAAAGTTAGAATTCTAAAAGAATCCTACATGGATTTGTTGGAGGGAAAGCCGGAAAGTTACTCGCCGTTTAGACCAGGGATGACTGCAACGGTTGATATTATCACCAAAAGAAAAGAAAAAGTAGTGGCTATTCCAATTAGTGCAGTGGTAATGAAATCGGATACATTAGGTTCAAACAAAGTGGAAGTTAAACCAGAAGAAGGCAATGATAATACAGAAGCGATAGTTCAAAAAACAGACAAAAAATTAGAATGTGTTTTCATAAAAGTAGGCGATAAAGCAAAAATTAGAATCATTAAAACCGGAATTCAAGACGATTCAAATATTGAAGTTCTTCAAGGTTTGAAAAAAGGCGATGTGGTGATAGTTGGACCTTATACAACAGTTACCAAAGATCTTAACTCAGGTGATTTGGTTTTTATTAAATCGGAAGAAGAAAAAAACAAGGAAAAGAAAAAATAACTTACTCATAAAAAATAAAAAGGAAATTAGATTAAAAATTTAGTTTCCTTTTTTTATGTCTTATTTTTGCACATTCAATTTCAATTATGAATTATATACTTAACATAGAAACATCAACTAAAAATTGTTCAGTAGCTATAGCAAAAGAGGGTGAAATGATTGTTTGCAAAGAAATTGCAGAAATTGGCTATTCGCATGCAGAAAAGTTGCATGTTTTTATTGAAGAAACTTTAACCGAAGTCAATCTGAAATTTTCAGATTTAAAAGCCATTGCTGTAAGTCAAGGACCGGGTTCCTATACGGGGTTACGGATTGGAGTTTCTGCGGCAAAAGGATTGTGTTATGCATTAGATATTCCTTTGATTGCAGTTGATACATTAGAAATTTTAGCGTCTCAAATTTCAATTCAAGAAGGCGTGATTGTTCCTATGATTGATGCGAGAAGAATGGAGGTTTATTCGGCAATTTTTGATAAAAATCATCAAAAGATTAGAGATACAAAAGCTGAAATTCTAACCGAAGAATCATTTTCAGATTTAAATCAAACCGTTTATTTTGTTGGTGATAGTTCTACAAAAGCGAAAACACTTCTTCAAAAAGATAATTTTATTTTTTCAGATGATTTTATTTATCCATCTGCAAAACAAATGACTAAAAAAAGCTACACCTTATTCACGAATAATCGCTTTGAAGATGTAGCTTATTTTGAACCTTTTTATTTAAAAGATTTTTTTAGTAAGAATGATTGATTAAAGCAAGGTGTTTAAAAAGGTACTCAATCTAATTAAGTCATCTTCATCTGAAAATGAAGTCTTATTTTCTTTGAGGTAAATTTTTATTTTTTCTTCCTTACCAATAAATATCTTTTCAAAATCTTTCTTTTTCTTGGGAAAAAGGACTATCAACTCGTTGTTAATTTGATAGTAAAATTCTAAATCCATTTTTTTAAATCTTGGAGCCCTATATTGGTCATAACTGTTTACGGGTTTAACTTCGGGTTCTAAAATTATCTTTTCTCTTTTGTAAATATTAAATTTAGATTTGTCTACCAGCGTATTAAGATAGCCTGTTAGTTGTTCGCTATCTTCAGCTAAGTAGTCTACGTAAACATAATTTTCTTTACCATCACTAGATGCTATGATAATATCTTTGGATGGTTTAATATATCCTTGATCTTTAATTTCGATTTTATCAAGATAAGCATTATATCGTGCTAAGAAAGGATTGTCAAAATTTGCGGAATTTACTAAAAAGTAGTTCTCATTATAGAATTGTGACCCTTCTGCATTTTTTATTGTACTAATTTTATCTCTTGAAATTAGGTCTGTTACCCTATTTAATTCTCTAATCCCAACTTGTTGGGCATAAAAGGAGTAGTTAAATAACAAAAGTGTAATTCCGGAAAATAACATTGAATTTGATTTCATTTTTTTATATTTATTGTTTAATGTGCACATCTCTTTGCGGAAACGGAATTTCTATCCCATTTTCGTCAAATTTAAGTTTGATTTGTTCTAAAATATCAGAACGCATCGTAAAGAAATCTTCCAAATTCGCCCATGGTCTTACGGCTAAATTAATTGAACTATCGGCTAAATCACTGACCAAAACCATTGGAGCAGGGTCTTTTAAGACAGCAGTATGATTTTCCATTACCTCCATGGCTATTTCTTTTGCTTTTTTAATGTTTGAACCATAGCTAATACCTATAGTTAGGTTGGCTCTTCGTGTAGTGGCATAACTGTAATTGATGATTGTGCCATTAGACAAAGCTCCATTTGGCACAAAAATAATTTGATTGTCTACCGTAGCTAGTTGAGTAACAAAAATTTGAATTTGCTTAACCGTTCCAGAAACACTTTGTGCTTCTATAAAATCACCTACTTTAAAGGGTTTAAACATAATTATTAAAACACCACCTGCAAAGTTAGACAATGAACCTTGTAATGATAGACCAATCGCAAGACCGGCCGCACCAATAATAGCAACAAATGAGGAGTTTTCAACGCCAAGTCTTGAAATTACAGTTACAAAAAGTAAAATTTTTAAAGTCCAAATTAAAATGTCTGCCAAAAATTTTGATAAAGTAGGCTCCATTTCTCTTTTGGTCATTATGCTCATGATTAATTTTTTAATTAATCGAATAGCAGTCCAACCAATGACTAAAATTATAGTGGCAGAAATTAATCTCGGTGAATATTCCATCAACACTTCGGTGAAGTAATCCCAGTATTTAGTAACATAATCCGTATTCACTACAATCAAATCCATAAAAAAACGCTCAAATTATTTTGTAATTTAAGAGACGCAAGTTAGTTTTAATTAATTTTTTACAAAATTAAAAAATGATAAAATTTCGTTAATCTGCGTTTTCGTCAGCAGCTTTTTTTATTTCTTCTACTTTTTCTTCTAAATCTTCTGAAGCTTCTTCTTCTTTTTCTTCCACAGCTTCCACAACTTCTTCTACTTTTTCTTCCGCAACTGCCTCTAATTTAACTACTTTTTCTTTTGCTTCTTCTTCAGTTTCCTCTGCCTTTTCAGAAAAGTTGGAAGCGGCTTCTTGTTTTTCTTCTTTGGTTGATGAAGTGAAAGAATTAACTTTTTCTTTTACATCATCCACGACATTTTCAATTGCATCGCCGGCTTTTTCAGCATATTCTGAAACTGTTTCTTTTGCTTTTTCTGCAAAATCTTCTACTCTTTCTTTTACCTCAGGATAGCTTTCCTTTACGTTTTCAACTGCTTTTTCAACATAATCTTCTGCTTTAGCAGCATATTCTGTAGCTTTTTCTTTTGCCTGATCTAAAACAATTTCTGCTTTATCAGCAACTTCTGATGCGGTTTCTTTGGCCGAGCCAAACAAATTTTTAAAAAAACTTCCTAGTCCCATTGTGGTTAGTGTTAAAATTGAGTGTCAAATCTAGTAAATTTTGCTAACTTTTTTATAATTAGTATTTTAAATCTTTGTAAACACCAGAAATAGTATTTTTTGGAGCTAAACACATTTTATTTTGACAGAGATAAAAGAGCGTTTCATTTTCTACAAATCGATTTTGTAAAAAAGGTAAATCTGATTTTTTTTCGCTTCCGGACAGAACGACCGACGGAAAATAATTTTGATTGATTTCTTTCAAATGAACTAAACTCATTTCTCCACAAATTGCTAATTCCTTTTGATAATCCGAAAAATGCAACGCTGCGATTAACCAATGTGAGAACGCAGAAGGATAATCGACAGACGGAATGACTTGTGCAATCATTTGCCTTGCAATTTCTTCATAGTGCGAATTTTCAAAATAAACACTCAGTTTGAATAAATTGCTTGCCATAACCGAATTGGAAGCCGGAATCACATTGTCTTCTATTTCATAATGATCCGAAATCAACGCTTCATCTAAGTCAGAAGTAAAACGGAACAATTGTTTCTTTTCATCATAAAAATGATCCAAACAATAATTGGTTAAATTTTTACAATGCAAAAGCCATTTTTCATCAAAAGTAGCTTCATAAAGAGCAATAAAACTATCAATCACAAACGCATAATCTTCCATAAATCCATTGATGGATGGTTTTTCATTTTTGTAAGTATGCCTCAAATTTCCATCGGCTGACCAAATTTTAGTAACTATAAAATGAGCATTTCTTATTGCTGTTTTCAGATAATTTTCATTCCTCAACGCTTTATAACTATCTACAAAACCTTTGAGCAAAATAGCATTCCAAGACGTGATGCATTTGTCATCCAATCGTGGTTTTGGTCTTTTTTCTCTAGTTTTGTATAAAATTTGTTCCCATTTTTCCTTTTTCAGTCGAAGTTCATCAATTGAAATATGATTTTTTTCTAAAATTTCATCCAAACTTTCTTTCTGAATTAGAACATAATTTCCATGTTCCCAATGTCCAAATTCATTGACGTTAAAAACATTTGAAAACAATTCGAAATCGTCTTGCATTAAATTTTTTAATTCGTCAATCGTCCAAACATAAAAAGCACCTTCTTCCAAATGATTTTCAGAAGTTAAACTATCGGCATCCAAAGCGGAAAAAAATGCTCCTTCATCGGTTGACCATTCTTTTTCTATGAAAGTGGTGGTTTTTTCGATGATTTCTTTGTAAAGTTCATTTTTTGTCAATTTATAAGCATTCGCATAAAGCGACAAAAGTTGGCCATTGTCATACGCCATTTTTTCAAAATGAGGAACGTGCCATTTCACATCGACCGAATAACGAGAAAATCCGCCATCAACCGTATCGAAAATTCCGCCATAAGCCATTTTTGTCAAGGTTAAATCAACGTAGTCTAACAGCTTTTCGTTCTTAGTCAAATAACCAAATTGTAATAAAAACTGATAATTGGTTGGCATCATAAATTTTGGAGCACGGGAATAGCCACCAAATTCCCAATCAAAACTTTTTTGCCATTTGGCTAAGAAAGTATCCAAAACAGTACTATCAAATTCAGCCGATTTTTCTCCGGTAATACCTAATGTTTCAATTCCTTCATGCAATTTTTCGGCATATTCATTCAGTTTTTCTGGTTGCGATTGATACAGTTCCTGCAACTGTTCTAGGGTGTTAATCCAATCGTTTTTTCTGAAATAGGTGCCGCCCCAAACCGGTTTTCCATTCGGAAGGCAAACTACATTAAGTGGCCAACCACCTCGACCGGTCATTAATTGAACTGCTTTCATATAAATAGCATCCACATCCGGCCGTTCTTCGCGATCGACTTTAATGTTGATAAAATGTTGGTTCATAGTGTTTGCTACTTCGTCATTTTCAAAACTTTCGTGCTCCATTACATGACACCAATGGCAAGCAGAATAACCAATGCTGATTAAAATGAGTCGCTGTTTTTCTTTTGCATTCGCTAATGTTTTTGAATTCCAAGCTTTCCAATGCACCGGATTGTTGGCATGCTGAAGTAAGTACGGACTGGTTTCTAATTTTAGTTCATTCATATAAAAAAGCGTTCCTGTTGAGAACGCTTAAAATTACGATTTTAATTGATTATTCTAACTCAAAAGTGATTTTTAAATTCACTCGAAACTCGGAAACCTGACCATCTTTTACAACTGCACTTTGATCTTGAACATAAACAGAACGAATGTTTTTTAATGATTTCGCAGCTTGTGCAACTGCTTCGCGAGTAGCCGCCTCCCAACTTACTTCTGAGCTGGAAAGGACTTCGATAACTTTTAGTATTGCCATTGTGATAAAATTTAAGAAAGAAAGATAGTGTTTTTTGACAAAACCTCAAAAAAAGCATCTTAAATTGATAACATTCGCTTAACATTAGATTCGAATAGTTAACGGAATTTTGCACTAAATTATTAACCATTTGTAATGGAACAAATTTATGTAGTGATGCTCGTGGTTTTGGGCATTTTGGCTGTGTTGGATTTAGTAGTTGGTGTAAGTAATGACGCTGTAAACTTTCTAAACTCAGCCATTGGTTCAAAAGCAGTTTCCTTTAAAACAATCATGATTGTTGCCAGTATCGGTGTTGCTGTAGGAGCTCTTTTTTCAAGCGGAATGATGGAGATTGCCCGTAGCGGAATTTTTATTCCGTCGATGTTTAGTTTTAATGATGTTATGATCATTTTTCTGGCAGTAATGATTACAGACATTCTTCTTCTGGATGTTTTTAATTCAATGGGGTTGCCTACCTCTACAACAGTTTCCATTATTTTCGAATTATTAGGAGCTGCGGTTTGTTTGGCACTTTATCATATTTATATTTCAGAGGATAGTACGCAAAGTTTGGGTAATTATATCAACACCAAAAAAGCAACAGAAATTGTAACAAGTATTTTGCTGTCTGTTGCACTTTCTTTTGGATTGGGTAGTTTAGTTCAATATTTATCGCGTCTAATTTTTACTTTTCAATATGAAAAACGATTAAAATACATTGGTTCTTTGTTTGGTGGATTGGCGATTACAGCGATTACTTTTTTCATCTTAATTAAAGGATTAAAAGGAGTTTCTTTTATTAATAAAGAAACTTATGGTTGGATTGAAGACAATCAATTGATGATTATCGGAATTAACTTTGTGTTTTTTACTCTTCTATCGCAGTTGCTCATCAGTGTTTTCAAAGTTAATATTCTTAGAATAATTATTGTCATAGGAACTTTTGCTCTAGCATTAGCTTTTGCAGGAAACGATTTGGTTAATTTTATAGGTGTGCCTATTGCAGCTTATAATTCCTATGAAATTTTTACTGCTTCAGGGCTTTCAGGCGATAAATTAATGATGGGTGCTTTGGCAGACGAAACTATTGTAGCACCATTTTATTTTCTTGCTTTTGCAGGATTAATTATGGTTACTACGCTTTGGACTTCTAAGAAAGCCAGAAGCGTAATTGAAACAGGTGTAAATTTATCCCGTCAAGGCGATGGTGTTGAAAAATTTTCACCTAACATGTTATCTCGATTTATTGTTAGAAGCGGAGTTTATTTGGGAATGGGAATTAATTATTTTCTACCACAATCGGTTCAGCTAAAAATTGATAAACAATTTGAAAAGCCAGAAGTTAAAGGCAAGAAAAGAAAAGACGAACCGGCTTTTGATATGGTTAGAGCCTCAGTTAATTTAATGATTGCCAGTATTTTAATTTCAATAGGAACTTCATTAAAACTCCCGCTGTCAACCACCTACGTAACTTTTATGGTTGCCATGGGAACATCGTTTGCAGACAGAGCTTGGGACAGAGAAAGTGCCGTTTACAGAGTAGCAGGTGTTTTCAATGTAATTGGCGGCTGGTTTGTAACAGCAATGGTGGCTTTTTTAGGAGCTTTTGTGATGGCTTTTATTTTAAAAACCGGAGAAGTCTATGCTTTTATAGGTTTATTGGTTTTATTAGCAATTATTCTTTATCGAAGTGCAAGAAGACATAGCAAAAAACAAAAAGAAGAAGAAGAATTAGTCAAACTGAAGAGGGAAGATATTGTTACCATTAACGAAATCATAAGCGAAAGTTCAATGCAAATTTCACGAGTAATTGGTGCCACCAACAAAGTGTATAGTGATGTAATAGATAATTTAGGATTGCAAGACTTAAACAAGTTAAAAGAGAATAAAAAAGCACTCAAAAAACTTGAAAAAGAAGTTGATGAACTAAAAAGTAACGTTTACTATTTTATCAAAAATCTGGATGAAACTTCGGTAGAAGCCAGTAAGTTCTACATCATGATTTTGGGATATCTGCAAGATATGATTCAGTCGTTGGCATTTATTACTCAAAATAGTTATTCGCATATTAATAATAATCACAAGCAATTAAAATTCAATCAAATTCGTGATTTAAAAAGTATTGATACCGATGTACAAAAATTGTTTGATACCATAGAGACTATTTTTGAAAACAAAAACTTTGATGAATTAGACGTTGTCTTGCGAGAAAAAGCAACCATTTTAAATAATGTTTCAGAGTTAATTCAAAAGCAAATTACACGGATTCGAACCGTGGAAACTAGTCCAAAAAACAGTAAGCTTTATTTTGCTTTACTTTTAGAAACAAACGATTTGATTAAAGCAACTATGAATTTACTTGATCTTTTCCAAGAGTTCAATGTTCATGTGAAGAATAAAAAATAAGCACAAAAAAAATCCTTGAAATTCAAACACTTCAAGGATTTTTTGTTTAAAAATTGTTTTGTTTTATGCGTTAATGGCTTCTACCTTAATAGCTTCGTCATTCAACATATCTTTCAACATATTTTCAATACCGTTTTTTAATGTAAAGGTGGAAGAAGGACAACCACTACAAGCTCCTTGTAAAATAACTTTTACGCGTTTGTCACTTTCGTCATACGAATCAAAAAGAATATTTCCACCATCGGCTTGAACGGCTGGTTTTACATATTCTTCTAAAATATTGATGATTTGTTGTGAAGTTGTATCAAGCGAATCAAAATTGGTGAGTGCTTGTTTTTCACTTTTTGGAACGGCGACCAATAAACTTTCGTTGATGATTTCATTTCCGTTTTCAATATATTCTTTGATAAATGTTCTGATTTCATTCGAAATTTCCTGCCAATCAGCACTGTTGTATTTTGTAATAGAAATATAATTTTCATCCATAAAAATTTCCTTCACAAACGAAAATTTGAATAATTCTTTCGCTAAAGCGGAAGGAAAAGCTTCATCAATATTTTTAAATTCAGCCGTTTTTGAAGTCAGTAATTTATTGGCAACAAATTTTAAAACCGCGGGATTTGGTGTGGATTCGGCATAAATTGTAACCGGAAGTTTCTTATTTTCAACTATTGATTCTTTGATAATGATTCCGCTTTTTTCAATAAATTCTTCAATTTGCTCCGCAACAGCATCTTTTACATCATCCCATTGCACAATGTTAAATCGTTCGATTGCAATAAAATTACCTGAGATAAAAACCGTTTTAACAAAAGGCAGATAAAATAATTGTTGTGCAAGTGGACTATCACCGGCTTCATCTATATTTTTGAATTCATAGCCTTTGTTTTTAGTGACAAAATCTGTTAATTCAAATTTTATGATAGCAGGATTTTGTGTTTCTTTTATAGATAATTTATACATCTTAGCTTTTTTCTGCAAATTTAACAAAGTTATTTTTGGTATTTAGCTATATTTGAACTTTAAATTTTTATTAACACAACTTTATCAAGTGTTTTGGCAATCGAGATTGTCGGAACATTTTTTTAATAACTATGAAAAAACAACTACTTTTATTCATTCTATTTTTTCTTCCATTTTTTGTAAATGCTCAGTTATTTGTAGATAATACAACGCTTACTCCAGCTCAGTTAGTTCAAAATGTTCTATCGGGTGGTGGCGTCACAATTACAAATGTTACATTTAATGGTACTGCGGCCAATGCTAATATGGTGAGAGATCAAGTTGGGTTTTTTACCACCGATGCACAACCAACTAATTTAGGATTAAATTCAGGTTTAATTCTGTCAACTGGAAATGCTCAAGCAGCACTAGGCCCCAATAATAATGGCGGTTTTACACAAGCTACAACTACTGATAATTTTCCAGTTCAGGGTGATCCTGATTTATTTATTTTAGCCGGTAATACTATTAGAAATGTATGTATTCTTGAATTTGATTTTGTATCCTCTGGACCTGAAATTAGATTTAATTTTGTATTTGCATCGGAGGAATATAACGAGTATGTGTGTGCTGATGTCAATGATTCCTTTGGATTTTTCTTAAGAGGACCCGGGATTACTGGCCCCTTTTCCAATAATTCAAAAAACATAGCATTAGTATCAGGAACTAATGTGCCAATTTCCATCAATACTGTCAATAACGGAATGGTCGGTGCTTTTGGTGACATCGTGAATTGTGGAAATGGTAGCGGACTGGTAAATTCAGCTTTTTTCATAAATAACCCACAAATTGCAACCTCTACAATTCAATATGATGGTTTTACTACACTCATAACCGCAGTTTCAGATGTTGAATGTGGAGAAACCTATCATATCAAACTAGCCATTGCAAATGTTGGAGATAATTTATTTGATTCAGCTGTTTTTCTAGAAGCTGAAAGTTTTGATTCAGACCCATTTGATTTAGGTGCTGATTATGTTGAGTCAGGAGGTACAGCACTTTGTGTAGGTGATGAGGGAGAACTCAATACAGGACTTGATGCTGCGATTCCTCATGAATGGTACCTTGGACCCGATTTAATTGTTGGTGAAACAGGACCTATTTATACCGTTACTGAACCGGGTGATTACACGGTTATTGCCTATCCTTTTGGACTGGCTTGTCCCGTTTCTGATACAATTACTATTGAATTTTATCCAGCAATTCCGGTTGCAGAACCAATCGATTTAGAGAATTGTGTGGCCAATAATGTATATGATTTAACGCTAAACACACCTATCGTTTTAAATGGTTTAGATTCTTTTCAGTTTGAACTTAATTATGCATTAACTGCAGAAGATATAGATTTTTTAAATTTTATCCCCAACCCTTCCGCTTACGTTAGTACAGGGCCGGGTCAAACTATTTATGTGAGTGTGGTTGATATCTTTAGCGGGAGCGAATGTATAAGTATTCAATCGTTCGAATTAATTGAAGTTCCTTGTACGCTTGATCCGCAGTCATTAGACCTAGTGTTATGTGATGAAGTGACTGTTGGGGATGATTTTGAGATTTTCGACTTGACACAGAATAATGATGAGGCTTTGAATGGATTAGATCCAACGTTATATGAAGTTACTTATCATAATACCCAGCCAGATGCAAATACAGGAGATTTTCCAATTTCCTCCGCCAATACTTATAATGGAACGAATGAAACGATTTATGTTCGGGTTGCAGAAATTGCATTTCCTGGAAATTATGGAACGGATTCGTTTACTTTAACGGTTAATCCATTACCTCAAATATCCGATGTTGTTGCAACAATTTGTTCTGAAGAAACTTTTACGATAACTCCAGATAGTTCAGGTTCTAATGTTATCCCCACGGGCACCACTTACACTTGGACGGTTTCCTCACCGGTAGGAATCACAGGAGCATCGGATGAGACTAATCCGCAAACGAGCATAAGTCAAACTTTAACCAATACGACAGCTGC
>NZ_QLSV01000007.1 GCF_003268815.1 Flavobacterium lacus
AAAACCTTCCCTCAACCGATTACTGGTTTACGGTAGAGTATTTGGAAAACGGTCAGACCAAAACATTTAAAGCACATTTTTCATTAAAAAGATAGAAACCCCATGAATCTGAATCTTAATTTAAAAAAATCGTATTTACTACTACTGTTGTTTATTTCTCATTTTTCATACTCGCAAGAAGGAATAGCAGTATACTCAGATTATTTGACTGATAATTATTACTTAATACATCCTTCGATGGCTGGAGCAGCTAATTGTGCAAAATTGAGAGTTACCAGTCGTGCACAATGGTTTGGTCAAGAAGATGCTCCTAGTTTAAGTACAGCAAGTTTTAATGCCGGCGTTGGAGAGCGTTCAGGGATTGGAGCAATATTATTTTCTGATAGAAATGGTTATCATTCGCAAAAAGGAATTAAATTAACGTATGCCCATCACATTAGGTTTTCACGTAGTGAGATTGACTTGAATCAATTATCATTTGGTATTAGTGGAGCCTTGATTCAAAGTCAGTTAGATGAGACGGATTGGTTAAATAATCAACCATTTGATCCGATTGTTGGTGGAATTACTCAAAAAGATTCATATTTTAATCTCGACGTTGGTGCATCTTATAATTATCTAGAGTTTTATGCTCATTTCACTGTTAAAAACTTAATGGGAAATGTTAGAAGAGATTTATATACTGATTTTGAAACAGATAATTTAAGAAAATATTTAGTAAGTGCTGGTTATGTTTTTGGAGATAGCGATCGTTTACAATGGGAACCATCGATTCTATTTCAATTAGTCGAACAAACTAAGGAAAGATCAATTGATGTGAATTTAAAAGTTTACAAGAATGTTGATTTTGGTAAATTATGGGGAGGATTGTCCTATCGAAGAAGTTTTGATGGAGCTGAGTTTTTAGAAGGCGGTAATATTGGTGAACAAAGATTACAATACATCACTCCAATTATCGGCGTGAATTACAATCAATTTATGTTTGCCTATACTTATTCTTATTTAACAGGAAATGTTCGTTTTGATAACTCTGGATTTCACCAAATCACATTGGGGATGAATTTGTTCTGTAAACGAGATAAATACCAATGTAATTGTCCTGCGATTAACTAATAAATTATATATCCTGGCAATTGTCGGGATTTTTTTTGAGTATGATAATTAAGTCTGTAAACGGGAAATCTCCTGTAATTCCAAGTGATTGTTATGTAGCGGAAAACGCTACTATTGTTGGTGATGTGCAAATGGGTTCTTCATGCAGCATTTGGTTTAATGCTGTAGTGCGAGGAGATGTTCATTTAATTAAAATTGGCAATAAAGTTAATATTCAAGATGGAGCTGTTATTCATTGCACGTATCAAAAGCATCCCACAATCATTGGAAATAATGTTTCCATTGGTCATAATGCCATTGTTCACGGTTGCACGGTGCATGACAATGTTTTAATAGGAATGGGAGCAATTGTAATGGATAATTGCGTGATTGAAAGTAATTCAATTGTTGCAGCCGGTGCTGTTTTAACGCAAAATACACACGTTGAATCCGGTACAATTTATGCCGGTGTTCCGGCTAAAAAAGTAAAAGATATCAATCAATCTGATTTTGCCGGAGAGATTGATCGAATTTCGAATAATTATGTCATGTATTCGAGTTGGTTTAAAGAGGAGTAGTTAGAAATCTTTCTCGATGACTTGGTATTTATCTTTTAAAATTGATTTTAAAACCATCGGATTATAATTGGTATAAAAGATTTGCGAACTTTTCTTTTGGGTGTTTAGCAAATTCATTTCGGATAAAATATTCTTCGTTTGACGAGCTACAGCCTCGCCAGAATCAATGATTTTAATGTGCTTAGGGATAATTTTTTTTATTTGAGGAATCAAATAGGGGTAATGACTGCATCCTAAAACCAAATAATCAATATTTGCTTCCACCATTGGCTTCAAATAATTGTGGAGTAAGTTGGTCATTTCGGTTGAATTCATTTTTCCTTCTTCAATCAGTTGCACTAAGCCAAATCCAACTTGTTCAATAATTTTTGTTGTTGGATAGTTCAAGACACTTTGGCTAAATAATTCGCTACTCAATGTTCCTTTGGTTGCCAGAATGCCTATTGTGTGCGTTTCTGAGCTTTTTGCGGCGGGTTTAATGGCAGGTTCAATTCCGATAAATGGAACATCATAACGTGCTCTAAGTTCGCTTATAGCATTTGTAGTAGCGGTGTTGCAGGCAACCACAATCAATTTGGCGTTTTGATTTAATAAAAATTCAGTGTTTTTTTTACTTAATGCGATGATTTCATCTTTCGATTTTTGTCCATAAGGGGCATTTTTACTATCAGCTAAATAAATAGTGTCTTCGCTTGGAAGTAAAGTATGAATTTCTCTCCAAATGGAAGTTCCGCCAATGCCGGAATCAAATAGACCGATGGGTGCTGAATTTATCATATGTCAAAAATAAAAAAAAACTGCTCAATTCCCGTTAGTTTGGGTGAGCAGTTTTTTATTATTTTGTTTAGGCTTTTAGAAACCTAAATCTTTTTTTATTTCTAAAGTCAAATCTGTACCATCGGCAAAGATCGCTGAGTTTACATCAAAAACATAATTAAACCCTTTTGCTTTTCCAACTTTCGCAATTGATGCTCTGATTTTATCCATTAATGGTTTCGCTAAATCGGATTCTTTTTGTTGCAACTCTTTTTGAGCTGTTTCTCTGTAGTCTCTGATTCTTTTTTCCATATCCTGCACTTCTTTTGCTCTCTCTTCATTCACTTTTTCGGTAACAGATGCAGCTTCTTCATCATATTTTTTCAATTTTGCATAATATTCATCCGCCATGGTTTTAAACTCTGCATCATATTGCTTGCTTAGCATATCCAATTGTTTCTGTGCTTCAATCATAGCCGGCATTTTGGTAACCAACTCATTTGTATCTACATGTGCTATTTTTGTTTGTGCTGAAGTTATTTGACTTGCACTGAAGAATAAAATAGTCGCAATAAATAAAGTTTTCATTTGTTTCATCATTTCTAGTTATTATTAATTATTGTTTTCGTTTTGTTTTTCTTTGTTTTCGTTTAGTTTTTCTTCTCTTGCTTTTTTAGCGGCTTCTCTATCAGCTAGTATTTTTTGTTTTCTATCTTCTATCTGTTTTTTTCTTTCGTCCAGCTTTTGTTGTCTTTCTTGTTCCGCTTTTTGTTTTAGTTCAGCGGCTGTTGGTTTTGGTTCTCCTGATTCAGTACTCTCCTCTGGTTTTTTCTCAGTAAAAGCACCACCATTTGTTACTTTGTCATCTTCTTTTACATCCTTATCAGAAACTGTGCCACTCTTTTTACCTTCACGTTCTTCTTTTAATTTTGCACGTTTATCATCAAAGTCTTTTTTCTTTTGTTCGGCAAGTGCTTTACGGGATTCCACAATGCTATCGCGTTTATTTTTACGATCTTCAAGAATTTTTTTACGTTCTTCTAAAGCGGGATTATTATCGTCTTTATAATCTTCGATACGTTCTTTTTCTTCTAACGCTTTGAGTTGTTTTTTACTCATTTGTTCACGCTTGGAAGCTCGGGTTAAAGTACGAATTACTTGATCGCTGATGTCATGTCGTTTTGCGGCAAAAAGCACGGTTAAGTCAGAGGATTTGTCAAGAATAAAATCAAATTTTTTAGCTTCTGCTAAATCTTGAACAGCCGTAAAAACTTGATCTTGAATTGGTTTAATCAATACTGCCTTTTGAACAATCAAATCGCCATTTGAACCAAATCTTTTTTGTTGGTAGTCAATAAGTTCTGTTTCAAGAAACTTAATTTCTTCTTCTTTTTCCTCAATCAACTCTTTAGTTAAAAGCACTTTTTCGTTGTTCAGACTTTCTTTAAAGGCATTGATTTCATTTTGTTTGGTTTCAATTTCTTGCTTCCATTTTTGGGCTTTTAACTCTAATTGGTTTTTTGCTTCCGTGTAATCCGGTACATTTTGAAGGATGTATTCCATGTCAATATATCCAATTCTAACACCTCTTGTTTGGGCTTCAACGGAGGCTCCTGAAAGTGTTAAAAGCAATAAAAAAACTAATTTCTTCATATTCTTTAAAATTATCTTGTAAATATAACAGAAATTAACAATTAAAATTGTTGTCCGATGATAAAATGTGTTTCCCATCCATTTTTTTGTATCTGACCCGGCACTGCATCAAAGCCGTGTCCGAAGTCAATTCCTAACAAACCAAAAGCAGGCATAAATACTCTCAGACCCATACCAGCTGACCTTTGGAGTCTGAACGGATTGTATTCTTGAAAGTTATTATAAGAAGCACCAGCTTCCAAAAAGCCTAAAACATAAATGGAAGCAGCCGATTTTAAGGTAATAGGATAGCGAAGCTCCATTGTAAATTTATTATAAATTGTACCCCCATCAATTGATGATAATGACTGATTCGGATATCCTCTTAATTGAATTATTTCTCTTCCATCTAAGGCAAAATTTGCTAAACCGTCTCCTCCCAAAAAGAAACGTTCGAATGGTACTAATCCTCTTTCATTGTTGTAGGCCCCCATAAATCCAAACTCTCCTAATGTTCTAAACACTAATGCATTTTGATTTGATCCGGCTATTTTAGTGTACCAGTCAACTTTCAATTTAATTTTATAAAATTCTAACCAGTTGAATTTTTGTTGGTCTACTTTTGCTCTATCTACGGCGGCATCTTGAAAATTATCTTCGGCTACCGGTGAACCATTGGCGTCAATCAAAGTGCCAATGGGAATTATATTCCCCGTGTTTGGATCCCCTGTTTCTTGGGTTGTTCTTAGCTTGTAGTCTATTTGGTTTTCTAAATTTTTATAATCAATGCCATTAAATAAAGAGTAGGGCGGGGTAAATTTTGCACTGATAGAAAATTCTGAACCATACACAGGATATATTGGATTAACACCTCGATTATTCCTAGTTAGTCCGATTGTGTAAGCTAAATTTCTTGATGAACCGTCTCCAAAAGTAAATAAACCTGTGTTATAATTATTTAAATCATAGTATTGAAAACTTACAGACTGCGACAATACAAAAAAGTCATCCGGCACTGTCAGTCTTTTTGCAATTCCAACAGAAAGTGAAGTAATATTAAAACTTCTACTTCTATCAACATCTCGTGTTTGAAAATTATTCAAAAATTGCTTACTGTGTGATAAGGAGGTAGAAAACTGCACAGGTTTTTTCCCTCCTAACCAAGGTTCTGAAAAAGTTAAACTGTAGGTTTGGAAAAATGAACTTCCTTGCAAACGCAGAGACATACGTTGGCCATCTCCCATTGGCAAAGGTTTGTAAGCATCCTTCTTGAAAAGATTTCTGGCTGAAAAGTTGTTGAAAGAAAGTCCTAGCGTTCCAATGAAACCTCCACCGCCATAACCTCCTTGAAGTTCAATTTGGCTGGATCCTTTTTCAACTAAATTGTATTCAATGTCAACTGTTCCTGCGGCTGGATCAACATTTTTGAATTTTGGATCAATCGCTTCAGGGTCAAAAAATCCTAATTGGCCAATTTCACGAATGGTTCGCACTAAATCTTCTTTACTGTATTTTTGACCGGGTTTTGTTCGAAGTTCACGGTAAATCACGTGGTCATTGGTTTTGTCATTTCCTACTACTGTAATTTTATTAAAGTAGGCGAGTGGGCCTTCTAAAATTCTGATTTCAAAATCAATGGTATCATTGGCTGTGCGGACTTCAACAGGGTTTATAGTTGAAAATAAGTAGCCATTATTTTGATATAAATTGGTGATGTCATTGGCATCCGGATTCTTTTTGTTGGCAATTCGTTCTTGCAGCAATACGCCATTGTATGTTTCACCTTTTTTGATTCCCAATACGCGACTTAAACCTTCGTCTGAGTATATTGTATTGCCTAAAAATTTGATGTCGCCAAAATAATATTTTTTACCTTCTTCAACTTTAATTTTGATATCGACAGTATTTTTTTCGTTGTTAAAAGCGACACTGTCATAAATAATTCTGGCGTCACGAAAACCTTTTTCTTTGTATTTATCAATAATACTGACTAAGTCTTCTTTGTATTTTTCTTTTATAAACTTAGAACCTTTCCAAAATCTTCCCGGAAATTTAACTTTGGTGTTAGACATAGCACCTCTAAGTTTTTTGTCTGTTATTTGTTCGTTGTTATCAACGATAATACTTGATACTTTTATTTTTTTACCTTTATCAACATTTATGACCATTTTTACTTCGTTTCCACTTGTGGTGTCAGGAATTGTATTTATGGCTACTTTAGTGTTGTAAAAACCATCTTTTTTGTATTTATTTTCAATAAATGTTTTAGTGGTTGTAATTAAATTTTCGTTGACTACTTTCCCCTTCGTTAAATTAGCATCTTTTAATAAAGTTTCTGCCTTATTTTTCTTTAAACCTTGAATTTTAGCTTCATTTAATTTAGGAAGCTCAACCATGTTTAACTCAAGGAAAATAGTATCTCCTTTGATACTGTTGATATACATATCAATATCACTAAACAGACCTAATTTACCTAATTTTTTGATAGCGGTACTAATTTCCTCGCCTGGGACAATAATTTTTTGCCCCTTTTCTAATCCTGAAAAGGTTACAACTGTTTGTTCATTAAAGGTGATTTTTCCTGTTACTTCAACACCTCCTAGTATGTACTGGGAACCTCTTTCGAAGGGTGCGACTTCTTGTGCTTGTAACTGAGAAATACTTCCTAAAAAAAGTATTGCAAAAAATGACGTAATGTTTCTCAACACGTTTCTTTTATTTAATTTGTTCACTTGTTTTTCCAAACCTACGTTCTCTTTTTTGATAACTAATGATAGCTTCATATAAATGTTGTTCTCTAAAATCGGGCCATAACACATCAGTAAAATACAATTCTGCATAGGCAATTTGCCAAAGTAAAAAATTACTGATTCGATGCTCTCCACTGGTTCTGATTAATAAATCAACATCGGGTAGATTGTGCGTGTAAAGATGTTGATTAATAATTGTTTCATCAATAGATTCCGGCGAAATTATATTATTTTTAACTTTATCACTTATCGCTTTTATGGCGGAAACCAACTCCTCTCTGGATCCGTAACTTAAAGCGAGTGTTAAAGTCATTCGTTTATTTTCCTTAGTTTTGTTAATTACTTCTAAAAGTTCATTGTGTGCAGTAGTAGGCAAAAGTGATATATTGCCTATCGAATTTAGTTTAATTTCATTTTTTTGAAGTGTTTTTAACTCTTTTTTCAATGATTTTATTAATAAATTCATCAAAGTGTCTACTTCTAATTTGGGTCGATTCCAGTTTTCCGTTGAAAAAGCATACAAGGTAAGGTTCTTAATTCCGAGTTTTGCACAGCTTTCAACCGTTTCTCTTACTGATTTGGTGCCTTTTTCATGACCAAATGCACGGAGCAATCCTTGTTGTTTTGCCCAACGGCCATTGCCATCCATAATGATAGCTAAATGTCTGGGTAAGTTTTCCTTATTTATCTGTTCTTCTAAAATCATTTTATTCCGGACAAAAACATGGGTTTTCTCCAAATGTATAGGTTAATGTAAATCCGGTAAACATATACCAATCTTTACTATTTATATTGCCAAATTGCAACGGTGCTAGATTTTCGTTTTTAGGATTGCTTCCATCTAAATTGTCGGTAAACGTAAAACGGGCTCCAACTTCAAAACTAATAACAAAATCTCTATTTAATTTCGTCTTTACACCCACAATCATTGGGATTGCCAAGGCTCCTTCTTGATAATCTTCGGTTGCAGTATTATCCAAGTAATACAATTCTTTGTATGCAAAATAACTTAAACCGGTATAAACATAAGGTGTGAATTGCGGTTTCATACTATGTAAATCAAATTCAAAAAAATCAAATTCCATTCCGGCCGATACTTCATGAAGAGTGTTTTTGAAATTCAATCCTCTTAAGTTTCTGTCTGCCACATCAGAATCCAAATCATTTGATTCTATTTTACCGTATGTATAAGAAAAACGATACGAATGTCTAGTGCTTCTATTCCATTTATAAATGAATCCTAACGCCACATCATTTGGTGCAATGTAGGTGGTAGGTCCTACATCGCCAATATAATTAGCTCCACCAACAAAAATACCGATTTCGTTAATTTGGGCATTTAATCCGGTGTAAATAAGTAAAAAAAATAATGCAGTCCGTAATCTATTCATCGGTTTTGAAATAGCGTGCAAATATAACAATTATGACTAGTTTACAGCCAAATAATTGCGATTTATCACAAATTAATTTCAAAAAAAACGAAAATAAATGAGTGGTAGTATAGTTAAAGTAGATTATTTTTTTCTAAAAAACGACTAATTTCTTTTGTCAACCCCCCAAAGTAATTTGTTTCGCAGGGTTTTTAGGAATGTTTCGTCTTGAATTTCAACCATGTTAATTTTAAATTGGGTTTTTTTGATGGTTAAAACGGTTTCGTTATTCATTGTCGCAATTCGACTGTCTAACGAAACTAAAAACTGGGGTTCTCTTCCGGAAACTTTTAATGTAATTTCTGTTTTGTCCGGAATTACCAGTGGTCTCGCGTTTAGGTTGTGCGGGGCAATTGGCGTAATCACTAAACTTTTTACCTCGGGAGTTAAAACGGGTCCGCCACAACTTAATGAATAGCCGGTTGAGCCTGTTGGGGTAGAAATAATTAACCCATCTGCCCAATACGAAGTTAAATATTCACCGTTTAAATAGGTTTCAACCGTAATCATCGAAGTCGTGTCTTTTCGACTGACGGAAATTTCATTTAAGGCAAAATTAATCTCTTTTAGTTCTGTGTTTTTCGGACTACTTTCCAAACTTAATAATGTCCGTTTGGAAACCGTGTAGTTTTTAGCCAATATGGATTGAAGGAACAATTCGATATTTTCTTTTTGAACTTTGGCCAAAAAGCCTAGTCGTCCTGCGTTAACTCCTAGAATTGGAATACCGGAATTTCTCACATAAGTTATTGCTCTTAAAATAGTACCGTCTCCGCCAATGCTTATCAAAAGATCAAAGCTGCTGTCTAAATCTTTGTAGGTAGAAAATGTTTTATATTCTTTTTTTAGAATTTCTTCGGCGTACAAGATTTTCAAAAAAGCAGCTTCGATAACTAATTCAACATGATTGTGATTCAAATAAACAAAAATGTCCTTAATTATTGGTCGTGTGTCGTTTTGGTAATATTGTCCGAAGATGGCAATTTTCATGCTTAGATGTTTAAGTATTTATCTAAATAGTCCGATCGTTCTTTCAAATTATTTAGGTAGTTATCCTCTTGGTGTTCAGAAACGATTTCGTAATTGTATCTTCTGAACGTTTGAATAATTTCGTTCATTCCGCCAAGCGAAAGCTTTATTGTAATTTCAACAAAATCAGCATTGGCTTCGGAAATAAAAAGCCCTAAAATCTTACCGTTGTTGGTTTCAATGATTTGTGCTACTTGACTCATTGAAAAATCAATCGTTGGTTTTTTTACTATAATAATACCACCTTGTTCTTTTAAGAAAGGAGTTTCAGCAAAAAACTGAACGATATCATTTAGCTCATAATAGCCTAAATACCTGTTTTGTTCGTCTAGAACAGGAATTAAATTGGTGTGATTTTGAGCAAAAACTTCCAAAACATCCAGCCAAATCATATTGTTTCGAGCAAAAAAGCCTTCTAGTGTATAGCGGTAGTCAATTGCCGATTTGTGGTTGTCAAATGTAATCACATCATCGGCAGCAATACTCCCAATATAAACTCCTTCTTGCATGACAGGAAAGTGTGAAAACGTTAAATCGGCAAAAAAATCTTGAATATTTTCAATGGTTTCTCTCCCTTCGAACGGTTTAAAATCGTTGTTGATATAGTTCGTTATTTCTAACATAGCCATTTAATTTCGTTGCAAAATAATCAAAAAATACTATAAAAGCGCATGTTTTAGTTTGTATTTTTGCAATCATTTTCTAATTCAATCGTTTCTAAAGACATGACAAAGTTAAGCGTAAATATCAATAAAATTGCAACCCTACGAAATTCAAGAGGTGGAGATACGCCAAATGTTGTGCAAGTAGCCAAAGATGTTCAGCGTTTTGGAGCTCATGGTGTCACGATTCATCCGCGACCGGATGAGCGTCATATTCGTTATCAAGATGCCCGAGATTTAAAACCGATTGTTTATACGGAGTATAATATTGAAGGTAATCCGGTTCAAAAGTTCATCGATTTAGTGCTGGAAGTAAAGCCTACTCAAGTAACTTTAGTACCTGATGCCGATGATGCTTTAACCTCAAATGCCGGTTGGGATACGATCAAAAACAAAGATTTTTTAATTGAAGTCATTCAAGAGTTCAAACGAAATAACATTAGAACGTCAATTTTTGTTGATCCTGTGTTGTCTATGGTTGAAGGTGCTAAAATCACTGGAACAGACCGGATTGAGTTATATACCGAAGAGTTTGCTCATCAGTATGGACTTGGAAATAAAGACGGAATTCAGCCATATATTGAAGCAGCAATTTTATCCAACAAACTAGAAATGGGCGTTAATGCAGGTCATGATTTGAGTTTAGATAATATTCAATTTTTTAAGGATAATATTCCGGGATTGCTTGAAGTTTCGATCGGTCACGCATTAATTAGTGAATCCCTTTATTTGGGAATCGAAAATGTGGTGAATATGTATCTGCATAAACTTAAGTAAAATACTTTTAGACCTTACAGGTCTAAATAATTAAAAATCCAGTAAAATGTTATATTCAAAAATAGAAGGAGAAGGAAAGCCACTACTTATCTTGCATGGTTTTCTTGGCATGTCTGATAATTGGAAAACACTCGGAACTCATTTTGCAGAACAAGGTTTTCAAGTGCACATGCTCGATTTGCGAAATCACGGAAGAAGTTTTCATTCGGATGAGTTTAATTATCAAGTAATGACGGAAGATATTTTAAATTACTGTCAGTTTCAGAAATTACAAAATATAGACATCATTGGTCATTCGATGGGAGGAAAAGTAGCGATGTTTTTGTCAGCAAATCATCCTGAATTGATTAATAAATTAATTGTTGCTGATATTGGACCAAGATATTATCGACCGCATCATCAGGGCATTTTAGAAGGGTTAAATGCAGTTGATTTTGCTTTGAAACCGGAAAGAAGTGAAGTTGATGAAATTCTCAAAAAATACATACCTGATTTTGGAACTCGCCAATTTTTAATGAAAAGTTTGTATTGGAAAGAACCCGGACAATTGGCCTTTCGATTTAATTTGCAGGTTTTTAATAAAGAAATTGAACAAGTCGGAATTGCTCTTCCAGAAGAAGCTCATTTTGATAAACCAACGTTATTTATCAAAGGTGGAAATTCAAGATATATTTTAGACGAAGATTTTCCTGCGATTAAAAAACATTTTCCAAAAGCAGAATTTGCAACTATTCCCAACGCAGGACATTGGTTGCATGCTGAAAATCCGCAATTATTTTTTGAAATGGTCATGAATTTTTTAAAAACATAATTTTTTTGTACTTTTAATAAAAATTTAAATTTATGGGTTTATTGCTTCGAATTCTTGTTACGGCCGCTTTAGTGATGTTAATTGCTCATCTTTTGCCGGGTGTTAAAGTAGATAGTTTTGTGCAATCAATTTATGTGGCGATTATTTTAGGTTTATTAAACTTATTTATCAAACCCATAATAATATTGTTCACTTTGCCGGTCACAATCCTAACTTTGGGATTATTTTTACTGGTAATCAACGCATTTATTGTCTTGTTGTGTAGCAATATTGTGGGTGGTTTTTATGTGGAATCGTTTTGGACAGCATTACTTTTCAGTATCATATTGTCCATTTTTCAATCGGTAGTGTATAAATTAACTGCAGGGGAAGATAAATAACCGCTCTGAATTGTTAAAATTCAACTTATTAGTATTGGTTGGGTGGTGAAAAAGTTGTACTTTTGCCACCCAATTTTAGTATATAAATAGAGATGAATATCACAAGAACAAATGTGGATGCTTTGAATGCGGTGGTTACCGTGGCGGTTTCCAAAAATGATTATGCTTCTAAAGTAGAAAAAGTATTGGCAGATTATCGAAAAAATGCTTCGATTCCGGGTTTTAGAAAAGGAGCTGTGCCAATGAGTTTAATTCAAAAACAATACGGAAAAGCAGTGTTGTTGGAAGAAGTAAACAAAGTGTTACAAGAAAACTTAAACAACTATTTAGTTGAAGAAAAATTAGATATTTTAGGAAATCCTCTTCCAAAAGTTACAGAAGATTTTGATTGGGAAAAAGAAGATTTTACTTTTGATTTTGAATTAGGATTAGCTCCTGAATTCTCAGTTGATTTAGCTGCAAAAAATAACATTACCTCTTTCAAAATTATTGCAGATGATAAAATGTTGAACGATCAAGTTGAACGAATTCAAAAACAATACGGAAAATTGATTTCAAAAGATACTGTTGAAGAAGGCGATGATTTGAATATAACCTTTACAAACGAAGCAAACGGAATTAACAACACGGTTTCTATTGCTTTGGATGTTTTTAAAGATAAAAAAGCAGCCAAAAAATTCATTGGAAAAAAAGTAGGTGATGCAGTAGAAATCGGGACCAAAGGTTTATTTGACGATGATCATAAATTAATGGATTATTTAAAAGTAGATCACGATTTAGTGCATGGTTTAGATATTGAAGTTTCTGCTAAAATTGAAGGAATTACAACCAGCGAAAAAGCAGAATTGAATCAGGAGTTATTTGATAAATTGTTTGGAGAAGGAAATGTAACTTCGGTTGATGGTGTAAAAGCCAAAATCAAAGAAGATGCTGAAAAACAATTTGTTCAACAAGCCGATCAAAAATTCCTAAACGATGTTACTGAATTTTTACTGGAAAGCACCAAATTTGACTTACCATCTGAATTTTTAATCAAATGGTTGCAAAATGCAGGTGAAAAGCCTTTAACCAAAGAAGAAGCAACAGAAGAATTTACTAAATCAGAAAGAGGTCTTCGATACCAATTGATTGAAGGTAAAATTATGACAGAGAACAACTTACAAATCACTTTTGAAGATTTGAAAGTATTTACGTCAGAATTAATTAAAAAACAAATGGCTCAATTTGGTCAAATGAATCCAACGCAGGAAGACATTGATGGCATTGTAGCCCGCGTACTTTCTAACCAAGACGAAGTAAAAAGATTGTCTGAGCAAGTGATGAGCGAAAAGATGTTAGGTCTTTTTAAAGAGAAAGTAAAAGCGAAGTCAAAAGAAGTATCCTACGAACAGTTCGTTAAAGAAATGTACGGGGAATAAATATTTTCAAAAAAAGTAGTATCTTTGGGCGTCGAATGTTAATTTGACGCTCATTTACGTTTAAAAGAGCAAACAAAAAATTAGCCTATTTTAAAAATGAACTTCGGAAAAGAATTTAAAAAATTTGCTACCAAACACCATGGTGTGAATAGCATGTACTACGATAAAATTGTAAGTGGAATGACCCCTTATATCATTGAAGAACGTCAGATGAATGTTTCACAATTAGACGTTTTTTCACGTTTAATGATGGACAGAATTATCTTCTTGGGAACAGGCGTAGATGATTATGTGGCGAATATTATTCAAGCACAATTGTTGTTTTTAGAAAGTGTTGATGCTTCCAAAGACATTCAAATTTACATCAATTCACCGGGCGGAAGTGTGTATGCAGGATTGGGAATTTATGATACTATGCAGTACGTAAAACCTGATGTAGCCACAATCTGTACAGGTATGGCCGCTTCCATGGGAGCCGTTTTATTGTGTGCCGGTGCAGAAGGAAAACGTTCGGCATTACCGCATTCAAGAGTGATGATTCACCAGCCATCAGGTGGTGCACAAGGTGTTGCAACCGATATGGAAATCAACTTGAAAGAAATGTTGAAGTTGAAGAATGAATTATACGAAATTATAGCCAAACATTCCGGTCAAACAATTGAAAAAGTGTACCAAGACTCTGAACGCGATTATTGGATGATTGCCGACGAAGCCAAAGAATACGGAATGATTGATGAAGTGTTAAGAAGAAAATAGTTGTAGGAAATCGTTATTAACCAATTACCTTTAACCTATAACCCATTACCATAAAATATGGCCAAAGAAATGTTGGAATGTTCTTTCTGTGGAAGAAAGAAACCCGAAACAAATTTGTTAATCGCCGGAATTGATGCTCACATTTGTGATAAATGCATCGAGCAGGCACACGGCATTGTTTTAGAAGAACTAAAACAAAGCAAGCATTCCCATGGTTTGGGCGATTTGGTACTCAAAAAACCAAAGGAAATCCGTGCTTTTTTAGATGAGTATGTAATTGGTCAAGACCAAACTAAAAAAGTAATGTCTGTAGCAGTTTACAACCATTACAAACGATTGATGCAAAAAAATCATGATGATGATGTTGAAATTGAAAAGAGCAACATTATCATGGTAGGTCAGACCGGAACAGGAAAAACATTGGTGGCCAAAACCATTGCCAGAATGTTAGGTGTGCCACTTACAATAGTAGACGCAACGGTTTTAACCGAAGCAGGTTATGTGGGTGAAGATGTAGAAAGTATATTAACTCGATTATTGCAAGTAGCCGATTATGATGTGGCAAAAGCCGAAAGAGGAATCGTTTTTATTGATGAAATTGATAAAATTGCCCGCAAAAGCGATAATCCATCCATCACCAGAGATGTTTCCGGAGAAGGAGTGCAGCAAGCATTATTAAAATTGTTGGAAGGAACCGTAGTGAATGTTCCACCAAAAGGAGGAAGAAAACATCCGGATCAAAAGTTTATTGAAGTCAATACACAAAATATCCTTTTTATTGCGGGTGGTGCTTTTGATGGTATCGAACGAATTATTTCAAAACGATTAAATCGTCAAGCAGTGGGTTACAGTGCTTCGGCAAATTTAGATCAGATTGATAAGGATAATTTGATGCAATACATCATTCCAAAAGACATTAAAGATTTTGGATTAATTCCTGAAATCATTGGTCGTCTTCCTGTTTTGTCTTATATGAATCCGTTAGACAGAGTAACACTTCGTTCCATTTTAACAGAGCCAAAAAATGCACTTATCAAGCAGTACAAAAAATTGTTTCAAATGGATGGTGTGGAATTTACTATTTCTGAAGAAGCGTTAGATTATATTGTGGATAAAGCCTTAGAATATAAATTAGGAGCTCGTGGCTTGCGATCGCTTTGTGAAGCTATTCTAACCGACGCGATGTATGATTTACCTAGTTCCGATGAGAAAGTATTACACATCGAAAAAAGCTATGCAGAACACACGTTAAACAAAAACATGTTACAACGACTCAAAGCAGTTTCTTAACATTGTTTTAGATATCAAATTATACTAATCCTGTAGTTTTTGCTTCAGGATTTTTTATGGGATTAATGTTGTAATTTTTCTTCTCAATATTGATCTCGCAACCTCTTGGACCACAACCAAGTCTTCTTGGTCCGCAAGAATAGAAAGTGAAGAGGAGAATAAATAAAAGTAATTTTTTCATATTAAACCTGTTCTGCAAACTGCATCCGTAATAATTGCTCCAAATATGTTCGCTCGTTCGATAATCTCGGGATTTTGTGCTGTCCGCCTAATTTATCGCGTTCTTTCAACCAATCATAAAACAGATTCGGTCTTGCTACATTAATTACTAACGGATTTAGCGTCATATTATTACGCCGTTTGGCTTCATAATCTGAATTGAGCGACTGCAGCGTATCATCCAACACTTTTCTAAAATAGTTGATGTTTGCAGGCACTTTTTTAAACTCAATAATCCATTCGTGAGCTCCTTTTTCTTTGCCTTCCATAAAAATAGGGGCAACGGTATAGTCAATCACTTCCGATTCGGTTTCATAACTGGCTTTGGCAATGGCTCGGTCCGTATTTTCCACAATTAATTCTTCGCCAAAAGCATTTATGAAATGCTTCGTTCTTCCCGTTACTCTAATTCGGTATGGATTTAAAGACGTAAACCGAACTGTATCGCCAATCAGATATCTCCATAAACCTGAATTGGTAGTAATCACTAAAGCATAGTTTTTAAACAATTCTACTTCCGCCAAACGAATAATTTTTTGCTCCGGAGTGCTAAAGCTATCCATCGGAATAAATTCATAAAAAATTCCGTAATCCAACATTAACAACAAATCATTAGAATTATTCAAATCTTGAATCGCAAAAAATCCTTCGGAAGCATTATATATTTCATAATAATTGAAATCACGGCTCGGAAATAGTTTTTTGTACTGTTCTCGATATGGATCAAAACTTACACCGCCGTGAAAATAGACTTCTGCATGAGGCCAAATTTCCAGTAAGTTAGTTTTGCCTGTTTCGTCCAGTACTTTATTCAGTAAAACTAACATCCACGACGGAACACCAGCTAAACTGGTAACGTCTTCATGTATGGTTTCTTGAACAATAGCCATTAATTTTATTTCCCAATCGCCCATGAGCGAAACTTGGTTGCTGGGAGTAGAACTAAATTCTGCCCAGATTGGCATGTTATCAATCAAAATAGCTGACAAATCTCCAAAAAATGTATTATTGTCTTGGTATAATTCTTTGCTGCCACCAAGGCGAAGACTTTTCCCAACAAATAATTGCGAATCTTCATTGTTATTTAAATACAAACTCAATAAATCTTTGCTGGCTTTGTAATGACAATTTTCCAAGGCTTCGTTACTCACTGGAATAAACTTGCTTTTGGCATTGGTAGTTCCGCTTGATTTGGCAAACCACTTGATAGAAGTTGGCCAAAAAATATTTTGCATTCCTTTACGGGTTTGTTCAATCATGGGTTCCAAATCTTCATAGGCAGAAACCGGAACACGCTCGGAAAAATTTTGATAATTTTTTACGGAATGAAAGTCATATTGTCTGCCAATAACTGTGTTTTCCGCTGTTCTGAGTAATGAAAGAAGCAATTCCTCCTGCACTTCATTTGGATATTTCATAAACAATTCAATTTGATGAATCCGTTTTTTTAAGATCCAAGAAGCAATTGAATTGATAATGGGTAGAGGCATTTTTTTCTATTTAAATAAGTTGAAGAATGATTTGAAATTGTATAATACAAAACCTAACTTTACAACTTCATCAAAAATAATAATTTTTAGTGAACGTTGAACTTTAATTTCACAAACTTTCTTTTCATGACATACGAAGGCGTTCTAACAAAAATGCAGACCGAAATCGGTAATCCAATTAACTATTATTTGGTGTTTGAAAATAGTTTTCTAAATCTTAATCAATTGTTAGACAAAGAACTTGAAATTTCTTTTCAGGGTTACCAATGTTTGAACTGCGGAAAAAAAAAGAAAATTTTTCGTCAAGGTTTTTGTTATGATTGTTTTATGTCGAGTCCGGCTGTGGGCGATTGGATTATGAAGCCAGAGTTAAGCACGGCTCATTTAGACATTGAAGACCGCGATTTGGTTTATGAAAAAAGAGTACAATTGCAGCCGCATGTGTTGTATTTGGCACTTTCGAGCGAAGTTAAAATTGGCGTTACCCGGGGAACACAAGTTCCCACTCGCTGGATAGATCAAGGAGCTTCACAAGCCATTCCGATTGTGGAAGTTCCTAATCGCTATTTGGCTGGAATTGCCGAAGTTGCTTTAAAAAATCAATATGTTGACAAAACAAATTGGCAAAAAATGCTTAAAAATGAAATTCTTCAAGTTGATTTAATTCAAGAAAGAATCAAAGCAGGAAATTATTTACCACAAGAAGTAAAAGAATATTTCAGTGATCAACACCCAAATATAATCGAACTGCATTATCCCGTATTAACTTATCCTAAAAAAGTGACTAGTCTAAGTTTAGATAAAATTCTAAACTTTAAAGGAAAACTTGCTGGCGTAAAAGGACAATATTTACTCTTTCAAGATGGAACCGTTTTTAATATCCGAACCTTCGAAGGATATGTTGTAAAAATTCAAATCTAGTTGTTAACTATTTCGATTTCGGAGCTTTATCCTTTAATAAATATATAAAATTCTAAATAAAGACTGACATTCGTCATGTTTTTTACGCTTATTTGGGCGGAGATTTGTCTCATAATTCAAAACCTCACAATTATGAAACGATTATTCAACCTAGAAAAAGGAATTTTGCTATTGTTTTTCATAGCAACTTCTACCTTCGGTTTCGCTCAAAAGACACTTACACTTGATGCAAAACCACAATTAAAAATTTCGGGAACTTCCAGTCTCCACGATTGGGATATGGTTTCAGAATCGGCTACCGGAAAATTGGTAGCAACTGCTGAAGGAAATAAATTGACAACCATTAATTCTCTAGTAGTAGAAATGCCGGCCGAAAGCATCAAAAGTGGTAAAGGCGGAATGGACAAAAATGCCTATAAAGCATTAAAAACTAGTCAATACAAAACAGTAAAATTTGATTTGAAAGCAGCAACAATAAATGCTGATGGGACATGGAATTTTACAGGAACATTTGCCATCGCAGGTGTGACTAAATCGGTAACACTCAAAATCAAAGAAGCGACAATTGGTGGTCAATCTGTTTTTGAAGGCTCCTATGCATTTAAATTGACTGACTACAAAATCACACCACCAACCGCTTTAATGGGAACCGTTAAAACGGGCGATGATGTTAAAATAAGTTTTACACTAAAATTCAAATAAATCTAAAAATCAACCTCTAAATTATTTTAAAAAATGAGAAATTTATTCACAGTTGCTCTTGTACTCGTTAGTGCATTAGCTATAGCACAAAAACAACAATATCAATTAGACAATTGGAGACCTTATGACAAAACAGGATTGTCGATGTTTGAAGCTCCAAAAGACACGGTTACTACTTTTGAGGAAGTTAAAGTGAGAATTGGTGGAGCATTTGCTTTGCAATATCAAGCGTTGGATCATGAAAACAATGCTGATCCCGTTTTAAACTCAAACAACGTAAATACTAATCAATTAGCTAACTTGGGTAACAATTTTAACCTTGCTACAGCCAATCTTGACATAGATGTAGCCCTTTTTGATGGTGTTAATCTTCACTTAAGAACCTATCTTTCATCTCGTCACCACCCGGAACCGTATGTAAAAGGGGGTTACATCCAAATTGACAAATTAGATTTTATCAGAAAAGGATTCATGGCAGAAACAATGAAGTATACGACCGTAAAAATTGGTCATATGGAAAATAACTATGGAGATGCTCACTTTAGAAGATCAGATAATGCTTTAGCCATTTACAATCCATTTGTTGGGAATTATATCATGGATGCTTTTACAACAGAAGTGGGTGCAGAAGTTTATTACCAAAGAAATGGTTGGATAGGTATGCTTGGGGCTACTAATGGAAAGTTGAACCAAACAACCAATGCACCCGGCGTTACAAGCCCTTCTGTGATGGCAAAAGTGGGTTATGATAAACAAATCAACAACGATTTACGTTTTAGATTAACAGGGTCTTTATATAACACTGCTCAATCTGCAAGAACATACCTTTACGGTGGTGACCGTGCCGGTTCTAGATATTACTTTGTAATGGAAAATACTTTAGCAACATCTTCTGCAAATTATTCTTCCGGTTTAGTTACACCTGGATTTACAAATGAGTTAACTGCGATTATGATTAATCCATTTGTAAAATACAAAGGATTTGAGTTCTTTGGTATGGTTGAAAAAGTAAGCGGAAAAACGAAAGCAGAAGTAGATGAGAGAGATTTTACCCAGTTGGGAGCAGAGTTGATCTACCGTTTCGGTAAAAATGAAAACCTTTATATAGCCGGTCGTTACAACAACGTAACTGGAGAAACTGCAGCTACAGTAACTTTACCCAGCCAAGATATAGACGTGACTCGTTTCAACATTGGTGGTGGTTGGTTTATGACAAAAAATATTTTAGTTAAATTTGAATATGTTAATCAAAAGTATGATGGTTACGCTAAAACAAATATCTTAAACGAAGGTAAGTTTAATGGATTTGTTGCCGAGGCTGTCATTGCTTTCTAAAACAAACAATATGCGTGTTTTTGGTCTCATATTAGTTGTAACAGCAACACTGTTTTCAACACCTAGAGAATATCTGTTGGTCAGTACAAAACAGTTTTCTGTTCAAGGTACTACTTCAATTGGAGGTTTTGAATGTAACTACGATATGAATGCTAAAGACACGCTGTTTTTTAATCAACCCAATAAAACAAAAAAAGTTATACAAAGTGTTCCAGTCAAAAGTTTTGGATGCGGTAATTTTATTCTAAATAATGATTTTAGAAAAACCTTAAAAGAAAAAGAGTTTCCAAATGTTAGAATTGAACTTTCAAATTTTAAAAAGAATGCCCAAAATTACAGTTGCGATTTAACACTCAACTTGGTTGGAAAACAAAAAATCTATAAAAATCTCCCACTAGAATTTGATAAAAACCGTCTGAACGGAATGATAACTTTGCAGTTCAGCGATTTTGATTTAACGCCTCCAAAAAAAATTGGCGGGATGATCAAAATTAAAGAAGAAATTAAATTGTCTGTTAGTTTACAAACAGAATAATAGCGTTAGTTTTTTAGTTTAAAAAGAACCCCAAATTGCACGTTTATGTTTCAATTTGGGGTTTCTTTTTACTCTTTTTTCTTTTTTTTGTTAAACAAGCTGTTTAAGCCCTCTTTTACTTTGTCTTTTACAACTTCTTCCGTTTTAGTTTTCACCTCTTCTTTTGTTGCCGGAGTGGTAGTTTTAGCAGTGTCTTTTGGATCTTTGGTTTGGTTCAATAAATTGCCCAATGCCGAAGTCCCTTGGTTAATTAGTTTTTGTTTCTGAAATTCTACCAATTGATTCACCAGTTTTGTTGTAGCTTGTTTGGTGTCAGTGCTTATTTTTGGATTTGAAAAATTACCGCTAAGCAAAGCCGTAATCGGAATTGATTTCACTTTTGCAGCATCAGCCGGAGATAATTTTGTAATTAAACTATTAATCTCTGTTCCCAAATATTTCGCCGGTACATCAAATTTTACATTATAATTCATCGATTGGTCAAAGCCGTGTGAACCACCTACATTTAAAGTGATGTCTTGGTATTTGATGTCAAAAGGTTTCACGTTTACTTTTCCGTTTTCAAAGGACAAACTTGTTTTTAAGTCATTCAAATTCACTTTTTTCAAATCAATAAAATTAATTTGATTATCTAACGCACTCAGCAAAGTTGAGTTGGAAGCATTCACCGTTGTAGAGAGCAATTGACCAACCAAATCGCCACTTAATGTTTTTAAATCCGGAGTCATTTCTTTCGCATCCAAATTACCGGAAACTTTAATGGTTGAATTGAGTTTACCATTGATTACATTGGCAATTGGAGCAATGCTTTTCATCATATCCAATTGCGTAAATGTTTCGTTGATATTTACAGAATTTAAATCTAAATTCATCGCAAAGGTTGGTACTTTTGTTTTCGTGGAAACATTTCCGTTTAAACCAATTATACCACCAAATATGCTGGTTTTCACATTTTCTAAGGTTACTCTTTCATCTTTCACAATTAGCTTACCTGAAACATCTTTTAACGTTAAATTGTCATACAAAACCGTATTAGCTTTGGCGTTTAACGTAACGTCTAAAAACGCAGGAATCTTCATCGCTTCACTCGGTCTTTGACCTTCTTTTGTTGGTTCTTCCGTTGTCATAAAATCATTCACAGCCAATTGATTAGAACTCATGTTGAAGTTTCCCTTCAAATTCTGATCGTTAAATAAATAGCCATAGAAATTTTCTAATACACCATTTACATTAATGTCGCTTTTCCCGGTTTGTGCCGCAAATTTCTGCACGTTCAACGTACTTGGATTAAATTGAACAATCGCTTCGCTAATGTTCATTCCTTTTCCGTTTTCATCGGTATATTTAAATCCGGTTACACTGACTAAACCTGCATTTTGAATGTTTTGATATTGTTCTTTTTCCACCGATTGCGTATCAAATTTGGTCGTTACATCGGCCTTTAAAATTCCGGAAAGCGGCGTGTCTAACTTAATTGGATAGGCTTTGCTAAGGTTTCCTAAATTAATTGTTCCTTTCAAAGCGGCATCAACCAATGGATTTTCTGAAATATTTCTAATATTTGCTTTCGCATTAAAAACGTCTTGATCAATTTTAAACGATAAATTATCGATGTTCAAATACGTGTCGTTCATCAAACCGGTTTCGTTTTTAATTTTGGTATCAATAACAATATTTTCCACTTTTTTGGGTAAGTCAGGAAACTTAAAGGAGGCGTTATTAGAAGCAATTTCCACATTAAACTTCGGAATTGTTGTCTCAGAATACAATCCTTTTGCAAACCCGGAAATTTTAAAATCGCCTGTAGTTTGAATTTTATCCAAATCGCCTTTATAAGCAGACGGAACCAAACCTAAAAAGTTTTTAAACGATGAGGTGAGCGTGTTAAACGTTAAATCATATTGCTGCCCGGCTTCGACTAATTGAATAAAACCGGCAAATTTTAAAGGCAATTGGTTAATCAACGCTTCATTGTCTTTAAATTCATATTTGCTGTTTTCCAAATCAATTCCCAAAACCGCATCTAGTTTCAACGGAATCGCATTCATATAATTGGTTTTATCCATGTCTAAACTCAACAAAGCATCGGTTTCGGTGTCTAAATCCAATTTAGAAGCTGCAAAATTTCCGGTTCCGGTGTGATTAATTTTGTCAACAACCATTTTTATTTTTGAACCTTCATCTATATAAACAAACTTTAAGTTTTCAATCGAATAATTCTGAATATTCAATGCAAAAGGCTTGCTATCAGAGGCTTGTTTTTCTTTGTCGTCTTTCATAGCAATATCAAAATTGCCAATTCCCTCTTTGTTAAAAATAATGTTCACAATGCCATCAACACTCGAAAACGATTCCAATTCCATCGCTTCACCATCCGATTTAAACAATTCTTTCACCGACATTTTCAGGTTCAATTCACCTGAATAAAAAAGTGTATCTCCTTCAAAAGGAGCTTTGTTAATAATACTCAACTTGTCAATCGTTACGTTGGCACGTGGAAAACTCTTGAACAAACTCAAACTCACATCTTCAAATGCCACATTCGCGTCCACATTTTCGTTAATCGATTTCAAAACCAATTGCTTAATTTTATCTTTAAATAAAAACGGTGCAGCGGCTAAAGCGATAATTATAACCAACAAAAATATTCCGAAACCTTTTAAAATTTTCTTAACCATTTTTTTATTTTTTTAATTTGAAGCGAGTCAGTAGTTTTACTTGTAAAGGTAATTCCTGCCCTCCTTTCTAGTCTCGTTTAAAAAACGAGAGCTAACCAGTCGGTCAGGGCTAGGCGGGTTTCCATTTTCGTTTTCAGCGGTTAGTCCAAAATTAGCTCTTCGCCACGAGCAAGGTTAAATCGCTTTTGAAAATAATACACCGAAGCATACAAAACGGGCGTGTCTAGGATGGCTATTAGCACTTTAAACAAAAAACCGCTCAGTAGTAATCCTGGAAACAAATCCCAACTCAATATGTTAAAGTTACATAGCAAAAATAATACCGCAAATGTATCAACAAATTGCGAGGTAAAAGTAGAAAAGTTATTTCGCACCCAAAGCATTTTTCCTTTGGTCACTTTTTTCCAAAAATGAAAGATGTAAATATCGATGTATTGTGCTGCCAAATAAGCAATCATCGAGGCTAGCACAGCAAGAGCAGTTTGTCCAAAAACTTTAGAAAACAAAACATCATCAACCGGAGAATTTTCTATCGCAGGAGCAGCATTTGCAACGTAAATAATCATTAACGAAAAAACTGAGGCAAAAATTCCCGCCGTAACGACTTGATTGGCCTTTTTCTTCCCGTAAACTTCTGAGATAATATCGGTTATTAAAAACGTAATCGGGTAGGGCAGAATTCCTACCGAAATTTCAAACCGATAAATCCCGAAAAAATCCCAATAAAAAAATTTCTGAAAAATTAAATTCGACACCACCAACGAAGCAATAAACATAGCTCCCAGCGTGAAATAAATTTTATAGGCAAACAGTTTGTCTTTTGTTTCCAATCCTTTTTTTAACAAAAATAATAAATTGGTAAGGAAACAGTTGTTAACAAAAATAAAAAACCTGACAGTTTGATTTGCTGTCAGGTTTCTTTTTTTTATTGAATTTTCAACTCAAAAGGCATCAATGTTTGAATACCGGTTCGAGCGGTCGCTCTTTTTACTTGTTGTACTGTTTGATAAGCTTCTTCGCCAATTTCTTCCTTAATCATGGCTTCTTTTGATTTTATAAACGGAATACCATTTTGGTCACTTAAAAACTGCATAAACGTTTTGTCAAATTCAGGATAATTTACGGTTTTGTATTTTTTGATTTTTGCTAAAGTAGCGGCTTCGCTCAACGCTACGTCTAAACCACCTAACTTGTCTACTAAACCATTTTGCAATGCTTCTGTTCCGGTCCAAACTCTTCCTTGAGCAATGGCATCTACTTGTTCAAAAGTCATTTTTCTTCCCGCAGCCACACGATTCACAAATACGGTATAAATATTTTCTACCGATTCGGTTGTTACTTCTTTAAACTTCTCATCAATCGGTTTAAACGGACTATAGCCAATAGCATGATCGTGTGTTTTTACTTGCGACGTGCTAATTCCGATTTTTTTAGATAACTCGGTCATATTTGGTAAAACACCAAACACACCAATGGAACCGGTAATTGTATTGGGTTCTGCAATAATTTTATCGGCATTACAAGCAATATAATAACCGCCCGATGCGGCTAAATTACCCATAGAAACCACAACCGGTTTTACTTTTTTGGTCAATTCAATTTCTCTCCAAATTAATTCAGAGGTCAAGGCACTTCCACCAGGGCTGTCAACTCGAATTACGACGGCTTTCACTTTTTCGTCTTTTCGGGCTTCTTGCAAAGAGGTTCTCATAGCACCTTCGCCAATCACATTTACATCACCATCGCCACCCATGATTTCACCTTGTGCATAAATAATGGCAATTTTATCTTTTGAATCTATTTTTTGTGGTGTTTTGGAAATGTTTTTTGCATAATCCATGATAGAAACCCACTCATAATCTTCATCTTTTTTTACTTTCAACGCTTTTTTAATTCCGTTGTGGTATTGATCTTCATATCCAATTTTATCAATTAGTTTTTTTGATTTAGCCATTTCCGGAGTTCTTGCTGATAATTGATTGGCAATACTGTTTAATGAATCTACAGAAATATTTCTGCTTTTAGAAATATCACTTACAATTGAACTCCAAGCCGAGTTCAACAAAGCAGAAATCTGCTCTCTGTTGGCATCGCTCATTTCGTTTTCCAAAAATGGTTCAACCGCACTTTTGTATTTTCCATGACGAATTACTTCCATTTTTACACCGGTTTTTTCTTGAATATCTTTAAAGAACATGATTTCAGAAGCAAGCCCTTTAAAGTCCATTTCGCCAACCGGATTCATATAAATCGTGTCGGCAACTGAGTTGATGTAATATTCACCTTGTGTAAAATAATCCGCATAGGAAACAATAAATTTCCCTGATTTTTTAAAATCAATCAATTTGTCTCGCAACGCCTTGGATTGAGCTAATCCTAAACTGCTGTTGCTGTTTAAGATTGAAATTCCTTTTATTTTATCATCGGTTTTAGCATTATCAACAGCGTTTAACACATCAATTAAACCTACCGATGCTTCTTCATTTAAAATCGTTACCCAAGGATCGGTGAATTTTCCGGTATAATCTAATGACACATTTTCCATATCTAAAACCAATACGGAGTTAGATTCTACTTTAGCAACATCAGAACCGCTTCCGGCAATTGCTCCAACAATCATTAGACCAAAAAACAAAATCATAAAGAATACAAATAATCCTATGATAGTGGCCAATACATTTCCTAAAAATCTCATTTTATATTTATTTAAATATTATTTTACTAATTAGTAGTCTTTCACCGTATTATGTTACACTTTGTGTTTAAAGTATTTCATAATTACAGAAACTTATTAACAGGATTAGCAAAGATACTTTATTTCTGAAATAGTTTTAGTTATTTTGCTTTTCTATGAATAATCAAAGCCAAGTCATTTTATCGTTGGGAAGTAATATAGGTAACCGTTTGGAGAACATTCAGTTGGCTATAAAATTCATTCATCAAACCATTGCTACGGTGGTCAAAGTTTCTTCGTTATACGAAACACCTTCGTGGGGTTTTGATAGTGATTCGTTTTATAATTGTGCATTGGTTTTGCAAACTTGTAAAAATGCAGAACAAATTTTAGACGAAGTGTTACAACTTGAAACTAAGTTAGGAAGAGTTCGAAACTATGAAGAAGGTTATCAATCCAGAATAATCGATATTGATGTAATTACTTATAACGAGGAAATCATCAACACCGAAAAATTGAAAGTTCCGCATCCGCACATGCAAAACAGAAAGTTTGTACTGTTACCCATGCGTGATTTGAATTTAGATTGGAGACACCCAATTTTACAAAAATATTTACCTGAATTAGTTGCATTGGCCGAAGATAAAAGCAATTGCAAAGTGGTTCAAAAATTAGAGGCTCCATTGGAGAAAATAAACCTTCAACAGTTTAATTACATTGCTATTGAAGGAAATATTGGTGCTGGAAAAACAACATTATCATCTAAAATTGCTGAAGATTTTAATGCCAAATTAGTGTTAGAACGTTTTGCAGACAATCCGTTTTTGCCTAAATTCTATGAAGACCAAAGTCGGTATGCTTTTCCGCTCGAAATGTCCTTTTTGGCCGACAGATACCAACAATTATCGGATGATTTAGCTCAATTTGATTTGTTTAAAGATTTTATTGTGGCCGATTATCATATTTTTAAATCCTTGATTTTCGCAAAAGTTACCTTAGCGGAGGATGAATTCAGACTTTACAAGACCATGTTTGATATCATCCATAAAGAAATGCCAAAGCCGGATTTATATGTTTATTTGTATCAGAACACCGATCAACTCTTGGAAAACATCAAAAAAAGAGGAAGAAGTTATGAACTGCAAATTCCGGCAGAATATTTAGAAAAAATTAATCAAGGGTATTTAGATTTCATCAAAACGCAAACCAATTTAAATGTGCTAATCATTGATGTTTCCGATAAAGATTTTGTAAACAATCAGGAAGATTATATTTTTATTTTAGACGAAATTGAGAAAAAAATAGCCGGATAAATTACCTTTTTAATGAAAAATGTCCTTTTCGTTCTGGTGTAGCGTTGTCAATTTTCAAAACATACCAATAATCATCTGCAGGTAGATTTTCACCTTCAAAAGTTCCGTCCCAAAACGGATTAGATGGAGTAATTTGTTTAATTAATTTTCCGTAACGGTTAAAAATGGACATAGAAGAGTTCGGATAAAACGCCATACCTTTCAAATAAAAAACATCGTTAATACCATCGCCGTTGGGTGTAAAAAAAGGTGGAACCAAAAGCACAACAAAGGTTACCTCGTCGGAATAACCACAATTGTTGATTTTCTCACGGACATACGCCGTATATAATCCGCCTTCGCCAACGGTAAATATATTTGAATCTTGATAAGTAAAACCATCAATAGAATACTCATATTCACCATTTCCGGAAACAATGATTTCAACAGAAGTATCTTTTACAACTACTGTTTCAATCACCGGGATATCATATTGAACGATGGTAAAATTTTTTGTTTTAGAACAATTTCCTGCTGCCAGAGAAGTTACAACAACTGAGTAATTTGCATTGTTATTCACCTGAATTGATTGAGAAGTTTCTCCGGTTGACCAAAGATAGGTGGCATTTGAAACACCTGCATTCAACGTAATTACAGTTCCTTCACAAAGTGTAATTGTTTCATCTTCCACGGCTGGTAAATCATACACAAACACATCAACGGCAATTCTATTTCCTGATGAACAGCCGTTATTAATTGCTTCCACGTAAAATGTGGTATCTTCTGAAAGAATAGGAGTGGTGAACGTATTTCCTGAACCTAAACTAGTTCCGCCCGTTTCAGCACTATACCAATTGATTGTTCCTGCAGTTGTAGAAGCAGTTAAAACAGTTGAATTTTCTCCACAAACAGGATTTGGGGCAACAACCGTAACCAGCGGAATTTGGTTTATTGTAGCGTTTACAGTAGTTCTTGTTCCGCTTGTACAACCAATTGCAAATGCATCAAAATAATAAGTTGTAGTTTGCGTTAAATTAGGCGTTGTAAAACTGTTTCCATTAGCTATTGGGGTCCCTCCTGTTGGAGTAGTGTACCATTTGACGGTTCCGGCAGAAGCATTAGCTGTTAGTGTTACTGAACCCTCTCCACACCTTGATTGTGCAACAAAAGAAATAATACTCGGAATTGTAATCGTTGTACTTGTTGAAATCTGCAAAACTGGATCGCCGGGCATTCCGCCATATTCCACAATGTAACCTTTCGGTTGATAATCGCCACTTGCTTCCCCGGTGTTTGATAAATCATTCCATGAACCTGTAATTCCAACACCAAGAGCGGTTATGTGTGCATAATTTTCATCACCCAAATTATTTGGCTCGCCATTATTCCAATTGGCATAATTGGGTGTTGTGCCGTTTACACCGCCATTCCAAAAGATCAACCCGTTTTCGGGCCCTGTCATCCATCTCCAAACGCCTTCTGTAGCCTCATCGCTACCGCCAATCCAACCGGCACCGGCAGCTTGTTCTCCTGAAAGTTGAGCCTCATCAGCAGCTGTAATGGTGGCTAAATAACCTTGTAAACCATAGTAAGTTCGATTTGCGGCCGCTGTTCTTGCATTGTTCCAGGTAATCCCAATCGCAGGAACAAATTCATAATAATGACCATTTGAAGGAAGATAATTGGCTTGACCTACGGTAATGGAAAATGTTCTAACTCCTGCTGGATTTGCAGAAGAATTTGAATAAACTACATCTTCAATAGCCGCGATTAAATTTGCATAAGTGGGTTGAGCAGAAATTCCTGTAAGTGTAAGTTTTCCAGTCAATGCGTCCCAACTTGTGGCAATGGTTGGATGGGTTCCGGTTAAAGTCAATACGTCTTGACCATTTACATAACCAGATGAAATTTGAATATAAATCGCATCAATTCCGGTATCATCATTATCGGTGATAGACATGTTGGTTACAATATTTAGTTGCGAACCCGGGCAGTAAATTTGATTCCCTGTTGCCATTAAAATGGGAGCGTCATTTACAATCATTGAACTGTTCTCTTTTCGAATTTCGGATATTTTTGGGTTTACCCAATTCGATAAGAAACCAACACAAGCAGCTACTAGAACAAGTGTAAGGCGAAGTACTGACAAACTATTCATTTTGTAAAAGTAAGAAATAGTAAACAGATGAACAGTTTGATAAATGCTAATTTTCTCCTAAAGCAATCAGTTTTTTAAATATATCCCAAACGACAATTCCGGCACTAACTGAAATATTCAGCGAATGTTTTGTTCCTAATTGTGGAATTTCAATCACACCATCACATTTTTCAATCGCTTGTTGCGAAACGCCTTTGACTTCATTACCGAAAACTAAAGCGTATTTTTTGCCTTTTTCAACTTCAAAATCATTTAACATCACCGAATTTTCTACTTGTTCGATAGCAAAAACGGAGATTTTTTCTGCTTTCAATTGATCAATCACTGTCAAAACTTCTTGTTGATATTCCCAAGCTACAGTATCTGTTGCTCCTAAAGCCGTTTTGTGAATTTCCTTATTGGGAGGAGTTGCCGTGATACCACATAAATATATTTTTTCAATCAAAAACGCATCCGAAGTTCTAAAAACCGAACCAATGTTATGCAGACTTCTAATATCATCTAAAATAATGATAATTGGTGTTTTTTGAGCTTCTTTAAACTCATCGATGTTTTTACGTTCCAGTTCAGAATTGGCTAATTTTCTCATCGTGCAAAAATAAGTAATGCATTTGAATTTTTACATTTGATATTGAAATTGATTTTTTTGTTTAATTTTTGCCAATGCCATTGCCAATGCAATTGATTTTTGTCATTGAAATATTATTTCCGTATTTTTGAATCCAAACCTAAAACCGAATCCATTGTCAGCCAAAGCCAACACAGTCAAAGAACCAAAAGAAACGCCTTTAATGAAGCAATACAACGATATCAAACGGAAGTATCCCGATGCGTGTTTGTTGTTTCGCGTAGGGGATTTTTATGAAACGTTTGGCGAAGATGCTGTTCGGGCTTCACAAATTTTAGGTATTGTGTTAACCAAAAGAGGTGCAGGATCTGAAACCGAAACGGCGTTGGCGGGTTTTCCACACCACTCATTAAATACGTATTTGCCAAAATTAGTCAAAGCCGGATTAAGGGTGGCGATTTGTGATCAATTGGAAGATCCAAAAATGACTAAAACTATTGTGAAACGTGGTGTGACCGAATTAGTTACTCCCGGCGTTTCCATGAATGATGAGGTGTTGCAGTCAAAGTCAAATAATTTCTTGGCTTCGGTTTATTTTGGTAAAAAGCAAATTGGCGTTTCATTTTTGGATGTTTCAACAGGCGAATTTTTGACGTCTCAAGGTAATGAAGAATACATCGACAAATTGTTACAAAATTTTAGTCCCAGTGAAATTTTAGTCACTAAAAACCATAAACAACATTTTAGAGAAGTTTTTGGCGAAGATTATCACACTTTTTTTCTCGAAGATTGGGTGTATAATGAAGACTACGGCAATGAAGTGTTGACCAAGCATTTTCAAACCAATTCACTCAAGGGATTTGGAATTGAAGAAATGCAAGAAGGAATCGTTGCTTCGGGTGCGGTTTTGTATTATTTATCGGAAACGCAACATAATAAAATCCAACATATTACTTCGATTCAACGCATTGCAGAAGATGCGTATGTTTGGATGGATCGTTTTACGATTCGAAATTTAGAATTGTACCAGAGCACCAATCCGAATGCGGTTACGCTATTGGATGTGATTGACAGAACACTGTCGCCAATGGGTTCACGCTTATTGAAACGCTGGTTGGCTTTGCCTCTGAAAGAGGCAGCTAAAATTCAATCCCGTCACGAAGTGGTGACTTTTCTTAAGGATAATTCGGAAGTTTTACAGAAGATTCAATACCAAATCAAACAAATTTCCGATCTGGAACGGTTGATTTCCAAAGTCGCCACCGGTAAAGTTTCGCCCCGTGAAGTGATGAACCTTTGTCATTCGTTGGACGCCATTATTCCAATCAAAACATTGGCTTTGGCAAGTGCAAATGAATCGTTGAAAGCGATTGGTGATAGTTTACATGCTTGTGATTTATTGCGTGAAAAAATCAAAACGACGTTGAATCACGATGCACCGGTTTCCATTAACAAAGGAAATGCAATTGCGAAGGGAATTCATCCTGATTTAGATGAATTAAGAGCCATTTCAACTTCCGGGAAAGAATATTTGGAAGGAATTGAGCTGAGAGAATCTCAAAAAACTGGAATATCCTCGTTGAAAATTTCGTTTAATAATGTTTTTGGTTATTATATTGAAATTAGAAATACACACAAAGACAAAGTTCCAACGGAATGGATTAGAAAGCAAACGCTGGTGAATGCTGAGCGATACATTACGGAAGAATTAAAAGAATACGAAACTAAAATTTTAGGAGCAGAAGACAAAATTCATCAATTGGAATCGCAATTATTTGAACAATTGGTGATTTGGATTGGCACTTACATCAAACCCGTTCAGTTAAATGCTGCTTTGGTTGCTCAGTTGGATTGTTTGAATTCGTTTACGCAATTAGCGATTGAAAACAAGTACGTTCGCCCGATTTTAGATGATTCGTATGAATTAGAAATCACAAACGGTCGTCATCCTGTGATTGAAAAACAATTGCCGGTTGGCGTTCCCTATATTGCGAATGATGTTTTTTTAGACAGAGATTCACAACAAATTATTATGATTACCGGTCCGAATATGTCTGGTAAATCGGCTATTTTGAGGCAAACGGCGTTGATTGTACTATTGGCTCAAATGGGAAGTTTTGTTCCGGCAGAAGCAGTTCGAATGGGTGTGGTAGATAAAATATTTACGAGAGTAGGAGCAAGCGATAACATTTCGATGGGCGAATCGACTTTTATGGTGGAAATGAATGAAACCGCTTCGATTTTGAACAATATTTCTGAACGAAGTTTGGTTTTATTGGATGAAATCGGGCGAGGAACCAGCACGTACGATGGAATTTCGATTGCGTGGGCCATTGCCGAATATTTGCACGAACATCCAAACCGTCCTAAGACATTATTTGCGACACATTATCATGAGTTAAATGAAATGGAAGTCACATTTAACCGTGTTCAGAACTTTAATGTTTCGGTGAAAGAATTAAAAGACACCGTTCTTTTTATTCGAAAATTAGTGAAAGGCGGCACCGAACACAGTTTTGGTATCCATGTAGCTAAAATGGCGGGAATGCCACAAACGGTGATTCAAAAAGCACAAAAGATTTTAAAGAAGTTAGAAAAAAATCATTCGAGTGAAGAATTATCCGGCATAAAATCACCGAAGGATGAATTGCAACTTAGTTTTTTTAATTTGGATGATCCGTTGTTGGAAGAAATCAAAGAAGAAATTCTAAGCTTAGATATAAATACCTTAACTCCGGTGGAAGCTTTAATGAAATTAAACGAAATTAAACGAATGTTAACCAAAAAATAAATGCTATAACTTTAACTTTCAAAACATTAGTTTTTGAAGTGAATTTTTTTGTAAAAAACGCTTGCAAAAGCAAATAATTATAGTACATTTGCATCCGCATTGCTAAACAAGTAGTGCTGTTCTTTTAAAAACCTGTACGCGAAAATAGCTCAGTTGGTAGAGCGCCACCTTGCCAAGGTGGAGGTCGCGGGTTCGAATCCCGTTTTTCGCTCTTCTACCTTATAGTGCAAACAATTTGCTTGCATCAAGCTCGAGTGGTGGAATTGGTAGACACGCTGGACTTAAAATCCAGTGGGTAGTAATGCCCGTGCGGGTTCAAGTCCCGCCTTGAGTACAAAAGCTTCATTTGTTTTTACAAGTGGAGCTTTTTTTATTTTAAGAATCTACTTTTTTGTTTTAATCTTTGATTTTATTTGCCACAGAGGAAACAAGACACAAAGTTTTGGATTACTTTGTTGGTTGCTCGTCAAGGCGAGAGATTGTTATTTCGAATTCGTCATCTTGCACAATGACAAGATTAAGGGAGAACTGCGATTGAATACTGCGACTGTTGTGTAATTGATTTGCTTTGAAATGCTTTGATGCACTGCAGCTACGTGAGGGATTGAAGTGGAAAGCCCGCAGGACAAAGGTTGAGTTTTTGCGGGTTGTGCCGGCGACCAAAGAAGCCGAGCACAACCCGACAAAAACCATCCTTTGGACGAGGACTTGGAACGGAAAGCCCGACCCGGAGTTTACGGAGGGGCACGCCCAAATATTTGTTTAAAAGTTTAAAGTTCCAGGTTTCAAGTTGATCTTTATCTAGCTGAACTTTTGGTGAAATAGTTCACTAAAAACCACTACTTTCCTTTATTTTAGAACAAAAAAAATCCCGAACAAGTCGGGATTAGTTTTTCTGTTAGCTTGTTGCTAATTACTGAGCAGGAGCTTCTTCTGTAGCAGGAGCTTCAACAGCCATAGAATCTACTACTGGAGCAGCTTCTTCAATAACTTCTGGAGCAACTTCTTCAGTTGTTACTTCTTCAGTTACTTCAGCTTCTTTTTCTTTACAAGATACTACTGTTAAAGCAGCAACAAATACCAAACTTAAAATTACTTTTTTCATCTTACTTTATTATAAAAGGTTAATTATTAATTCGGAGCAAAGATATAAATTTTTTGGTTCAACAAAATATTTTACGAAATATTTTTAAAAAAAAATAAACTATTTGTGATTCAAACGTTTGAGTCCGCATTATCAGGCTCTTTTTAAAGTAGAAACCCCTTTTTTTGGAAGGGGTTTGTGTAAGAATTCTGTTTATTAATTTTATTTTTTGATTTTTTTGCCAACTACTTTCATTTCATTGATCAAATGTTTCGCTCCGGCATACTTGTCGATCACAAAAAGTACGTAACGAATGTCGACCATTATATTTCTGCAAATGGCCGGATCATAATAGATATCGCTCATGGTTCCTTCCCAAACGCGGTCGAAATTTAGCCCGATTAGATTACCATTTTTGTCGATGGCCGGACTTCCTGAATTTCCCCCTGTGGTATGATTGGTTCCAATAAAATTGACCGGAAGTTTTCCGTTTTCGGCATATTGGCCGTAATCCTTGTTGTTGTATAATTCTATCAACTTTGGTGAAACATCAAATTCGTAGTCACCCGGAATGTATTTTTCCATTACGCCATCTAAATAGGTTACCGGACTGTAATAAACGGCATCGCTAGGAGAATAGCCCTTCACTTTTCCGTAGGTTACACGCAAGGTTGAGTTGGCATCGGGGAAAATACGGGCTTCTTTTGGACTTAGTTCCAAAATTCCCTTCATGTACGTGCGTTGTAAAGCTGTATTTTTAAGATTTATTTCGTCGTATTTTGGAACTACGTTTTTGTTGTAAGCTTCGGACAACATTTTTACGAATGCAAATCCGCTATCGTTGTTTAATTTTTCAAGAACGGTTTTGGCATCGCCGGTAAGCAATTCTTTCAAACCATCATAGTTCGTTAGTTTAGAAGTTTTGAAAATTTCGGCTGTTTTTGTTTTTAAATCTTGGTTTAACAAACCTTCGGGTAAAAATTGCTTTGGCGATTCAATGGCGTATAATTCAATTAATTGCTCCATGACTTTTTCGTCCACAGTGGCGTTGAAATCTTTGTATAAATCTTCAAATCCTGTAATGAAATTTTCTTTTCTGTCCATAAATGCTTGTTCGCCTCTTGTTTTATGAAGATTTTCCAATTGAACCAAACGGTAACCAAAACTCAACAACTCGGTGTTACGCATCACGACTTCCATAAAATAATCACGGCTCAAGGCATACGGAGCGATTTCGGTGTAGTTTTTTTCAAATTCTGAAAGTAAGTTGCCATATTCGTTTTGTTTTCCGGCTTTGGCTACTTTGTTCATAAAATCGTTTTCAAACTCTTTTTTGATTTGAACCGCATTGGATTTTTTTAAACCTTTGGTTTCACCAATCCATTTTTTCCAATAATTGGCCACCGAAGCATATTTGGCTGCATATTGAATTTTAATCGCTTTGTCTTTTCGCATGAATCCGTCCTGTACTTTCAAGGCTGCATCTCGGATTTCGATTTTTGCAGGATTGAGTTCGTTGACAATTTGTTCAACGGCAACAGCCGGCAAATATTCCTGCGTTCTTCCCGGATAACCGAAAACCATCGTAAAGTCATTTTCTTTTACACCGTCAATGGAAACTGGGAAAAAGTGTTTTGGCGTATACGGAACATTGTCTTTGGAGTATTCTGCCGGACGATTATTTTTGTCTGCGTAAATTCTGAAAAGCGAAAAATCTCCTGTATGACGAGGCCAAACCCAGTTATCTGTATCTGAACCAAATTTTCCGATGGATGATGGCGGAGCACCAACTAAACGCACATCTTTATAGGTTTCGACTACAAACCAGATGTATTGATTGCCGTCGTAAAACGTTCTGATTCGGTTTTCTTGCCAACTTTCTTTAGGTAAAGAAGTAGTTAAAGCAGAAATATTTTCTTGAATTTTTTTCTGTTTGTCTGCTTCGTTGGAAATGGATTGTGTGTTTTCCAAAACTTTTGAAGTGACATCTTCAATTTTAACGATGAATGTCACCACTAAGCCCGGATTAGGAAGTTCTTGCTCTAAACTCATTGCCCAAAAACCTTTTTCTAAATAATCATTTTCAATAGTGGAATGGGATTGAATTTCGCCGTAACCACAATGGTGATTGGTTAATAAAAGTCCTTTTGACGAAATCACTTCTGATGTACAGCCGTTGTTGAAATGCGGCACAGCGTCTTTCATACTCGATTTGTTCACGTCGTAAATATCTTTGGCAGACATTTTCATACCGAGCGATTTCATTTCTTTTTCGTTCATTCCTTCCAATAAAGACGGAATCCACATACCGCCTTGTTGAGCAAATGTAGAAAAGGAAAGAAACAGGATGAGTAAGCGTAAAAATTTCATAAATAATTGTTTAGTAAGTTCTTATTTTACAGTGTGTTTGAATAATTTTCGTTTGTGTTCTTCGAAATCGTTTGCAATATACAATTTTTGAGCAGGATGATTATGCGGTTCAACCTCCAAATAGATGATTTTTAACGATAATTTATGAGCTTCTTGAAGGATGAAATGGAGCGTTTGTTTGCCAAAACCTTTTCCTTGAGCCGAATTTTTGATGTATAATTCGTCTAAGAAGGCAATCTTTCCTTGGTATTCAAAACTAAAAACGAAAGTGAGAATCACATAACCAACGATTTCATTTTCATTTAAAATTAGCCAAGCTTTACCAAGATTTTCATTTTCGATGAATTGATGAAATAGTTTTTTGGAAGTTTCAATTTGAAAAGGATAATTGTCGATGGCATAAAATTCCTTCATCATTTGAAGGATTTCATCAATCTCTAAAACGGATAAAGGTTTAAAGGTTGTCATTATCCAAATGGTTTAAAATAGCATCTGTTGCACCTTTATTCATTTGTACGAAAGTGTTGCAAATATGACCTTTTTCGTAACGAATGTCTTCGTTAGAAAGTAAGTTTGAAAATGTTTCATTCAATTCGTTTTGATTGGAAATTGAAATGCATCCTTCCATATTTACTAATGCGGTCGCTTCTGCAAAATGAGAATAATTGGGTCCGATTACGATGGGGATGCCAAATGTTGCGGGTTCTAAAATGTTATGCACACCGGGATTTCCGAAGCCCCCACCTACGTAGGCAATATCGGCGTAGTTGTAGATTTTGGTTAAGATGCCGATGGTGTTGATGATGAATACATCATATTCTCGTAGGGACAGGTCGCGACCTGTCTGTACATTTGATTCCCATTCCGAAAATAAAATTGATTTTTTTGTAATTGATTTTTGCAATTCCAAAATTTGTTCCGATTTGATATTATGTGGAGCAATGATGAATTTTACATTTTCCGATGAATTATTAATGAAATTAACCAGTAATTCTTCGTCTTTTGGCCATGAACTTCCAATGACGATTGTAGTAGTGTTGTTTTTGAATTCTTCGATAAAATTTAACGAATTATCTCTTTCTAAAATTGAAACTACGCGATCAAAACGGGTGTCGCCTGAAATTTTTATGTTTTGAAATCCGAGCGATTGAAGGAGTTTTTTGGATGATTCATTTTGTACAAAAAAGAAATCAAAAGCAGTTAAACATTTTCTGTAAAATCCTCCATACCACTTAAAAAAAACTTGATTATTTCTCAGAATTCCGGAAATTAAATAAGTTTTTATTTGCCTTTTTTTGAGTTCATTCAAATAATTTGGCCAATATTCATATTTGATAAAAAACACCATTTCCGGATGAGTTAACTCTAAAAATTGTTTGGCGTTTTGTTGTGTATCTAGTGGAAGATAAATAGTCAAATCAGCCATTGAGTTGTTTTTTCTAACTTCAAAACCCGAAGGAGAAAAAAAGGTTACAATAATTTTATGGTTAGGAAATTTGATTTTGATTTTTTCCATTACGGGAATTCCCTGTTCAAACTCGCCTAAAGAAGCGGCGTGAAACCAAATCGTTTTATCAGTCGAAGAAATTTTCTGTTTTATTTGCTCAAAAACATTCTTTCTTCCATCGATAAAAAGTTTTATTTTCGGATGGAATAGAGTAACGATTTTCAGTAAAAATCCGACAAAATGAACCAATAAATTATATAAAAAAAACATATAGCAGAAATTGTGTCGCTAAAATACATCACTTTAAAGAATTTTCATTGTTATAACTTACTAAATAATTACTTTTGTTATGTTATTAAGATGAACTCATTCAAAATGAAAACATCTTACACTTTAAAATTAAATAAAAAGTAATGCGTAAACTTCAAATGGTTGACTTAAAAAGTCAATACGATAAAATTAAGACTACAGTTGATGCTTCAATTCAAGAAGTTTTAGAAACCACAACCTATATCAACGGACCGAAAGTTCATGAATTTCAAAAAAGCTTAGAAGATTACTTAGGTGTAAAGCACGTTATTCCGTGTGCAAATGGAACAGATGCTCTTCAAATTGCTATGATGGGATTAGATTTGAAACCCGGAGACGAAGTAATTACAGCCGATTTTACGTTTGCTGCTACAGTTGAAGTGATTGCTCTGTTGCAATTAACGCCTGTTTTAGTTGATGTTGATATGGTGAATATGAACATTTCACTAGACGGAATCCGAAAAGCCATCACGCCAAAAACCAAAGCCATCGTGCCGGTTCATTTGTTTGGAAGAGCAGCGAATATGGAAGCCATTATGCAAATTGCTAATGAACATAATTTATATGTTATTGAAGATAATGCACAAGCCATTGGAGCTAATTGTCGTTTTTCGGATGGAACCAAAAAGAAAGCCGGAACCATTGGTCATGTGGGAGCAACTTCTTTTTTTCCCTCAAAAAATTTAGGTTGTTATGGTGATGGTGGTGCCATTTTTACCAATGATGATGCTTTGGCTCATACGATTCGCGGAATCGTAAATCATGGGATGTACTTGCGTTATCACCACGATGTAGTGGGTGTAAATTCGCGTTTGGATAGTATTCAAGCAGCGGTTTTAAATGCAAAATTGCCGTTGTTAGACAGTTACAATGCTGCTCGTCAAAATGCTGCCCGAAAATATTCAACGGCTTTTGAAGGACATCAAAACATAGTTGCACCAACCATTTGTGCTATTTGCGATTGCCATGTTTTTCATCAATATACCTTGCGAATTATTGATGCTGATCGGAATGCATTAATGGATCATTTGCAAAGCAAAGGAATTCCGTGTGCGATTTATTACCCAATCCCGCTACATTCTCAAAAAGCATATGCTGATATTCGTTATCAGGAAGAAGATTTTCCGGTAACCAATCAATTGGTTCAAGAAGTAATTTCGTTACCAATGCATACCGAATTAGATGACGAGCAAATTAAATTTATAACCGATTCTGTTTTAGAATTTTTCAACTAATCATACAAAAAAATGAAAGTATTAGTAACCGGAGGCCTTGGATTCATTGGTTCTCACACTGTTGTAGAATTGCAAAATGTAGGTTTTGAACCCGTTATTATCGATAATCTATCCAATTCTTCTATTGAAGTGTTAGACCGAATTACAAATATTACCGGAAAGAAACCACTTTTTGAACAAATGGATTTACGAGATAAAACTTCGGTGCAAAATTTCTTCAAAAAGCACAATGATGTTTCGGGTGTCATTCATTTTGCCGCTTCCAAAGCAGTAGGAGAAAGTGTTGAAAATCCATTGTTGTATTATGAAAATAATATCAATGCATTGGTTTATATTTTACAAGAATTACAACAAAAACCAGAGGCACACTTTATTTTTAGTTCGTCGTGTACGGTTTACGGTCAAGCCGAAAAGATGCCAATTACAGAAGACGCTTCGGTTCAACCGGCGATGTCGCCTTATGGAAATACAAAACAAATTGGTGAAGAAATTATTACCGATGTGGTCAAAGTTTCGAATATCAATTCTATTCTTTTACGTTATTTTAATCCGATTGGAGCTCATCCAACGGCTGAAATTGGCGAATTACCGATTGGTGTTCCACAAAATTTAGTGCCGTTTATCACACAAACCGGAAGCGGATTACGAAAAGAATTATCGGTTTACGGAGATGATTATCCAACACCAGACGGTACTGCCGTTCGCGATTATATTCACGTAGTAGATTTGGCAAAAGCTCACGTTGTTGCTTTACAACGACTAATCGAAAAGAAAAATGTATCAAAAATCGAAACGTTTAATCTTGGAACAGGAACAGGTAGTTCTGTTTTGGAGGTTATTACTGCTTTTGAAAAAGTTTCGGGTAAAAAATTACCCTACAAAATTGTGGGTAGGAGAGAAGGTGATATTACATCCGCTTATGCTAACACCGACAAAGCAAATAATGTTTTAGGCTGGAAAGCACAATCCACGTTAGAAGAAAGTTTGGCGAGTGCTTGGAAATGGGAACAAAAAATTAGAAGTTAAGATTTAAAAACCAATCATTTTCCAATACCGATTAATAAAAATAAAAAATCCCCATTTTTTTAAGATGGGGAAATTTTTAATTGTACTGTGCCTGAATTAGTCTTTTTTCAATGCTTCTTCCGTTTTATCTGCAGCATTTTCCAACGCTTCCCCGGTTTTATCTGCAGCATTTTCAATTGAATCTCCAGCTTCTTCGGCCGCATTTTCAATGTCGCTACCCACCGATTCTACAGCGTCTTCTACTTTTTCTTCTGTTGTTTTTTCTTTACAAGAAACAACAAATAAAGCTCCCATCAGTACCAATCCTAAAAGTGTTTTTTTCATTTTGTTTATTTTTTAAAAGGTTAATCAATCGCTAACCAGCAAATCAAGTGCCAGACTTTTATTATGCTGAAACCGTTTCTACTTCTTTATTAATTTTATTCACCAATCCAACCAATACTTTCCCTGGTCCAACTTCAGTAAAACTAGCAGCACCATCGGCTATCATCTGTTGAACAGATTGCGTCCATCGCACCGGAGCCGTCAATTGAATAATTAAGTTCTTTTTAATTTCCGTCGGATCCGAAACCGCACTCGCTGTCACATTTTGATACACGGGGCAAATTGGTTTAGCAAATGTTGTCGCCTCTATCGCTGCCGCCAATTTTTCTCTAGCCGGTTCCATCATGGGTGAATGAAAAGCTCCGCCAACAGGAAGTAGTAATGCTCTTTTAGCACCTGCTGATTTCATAGCTTCACATGCTTTTTCTACTGCAGAAAATTCACCTGAAATCACCAATTGTCCCGGGCAATTATAGTTTGCTGCAACAACAACTCCATCAATAGCATCGCAAACTTCTTCTACAATTCTATCATCTAAGCCTAAAACCGCAGCCATCGTTGACGGAGTGATTTCGCAGGCTTTTTGCATCGCCAAAGCTCGTTTGGAAACTAATCGCAAACCATCTTCAAACGATAATGCTCCATTGGCAACTAAAGCTGAAAATTCACCTAAGGAATGTCCGGCAACCATATCGGGTTTAAAATCGGTTAATGTTTTAGCTAAAATTACTGAATGTAAAAAAACTGCGGGTTGGGTCACTTTTGTTTCTTTTAATTCTTCTGCAGTTCCTTCAAACATAATAGCTGTGATTCGGAAACCTAGAATTTCATTCGCTTTTTCAAATAATTCTTTAGCTAGTGTTGAGTTGTCATATAAATCTTTGCCCATTCCTGTGAATTGTGCTCCTTGACCAGGGAATACGTATGCTTTCATTTGATGCTGAATTTATTTCAGCATCACTTTAATGCTGAAGGTTATTTTGAAAGACAAAAATACTACTTTTTTAGCATTTTTAAGAAAAGTTAAAAATGAGAGAAAAGCAAAACCTCCATCATGCAAATGACGTCGGGAGGCTTCTATGGAAAGAGTGTTAGTATTCTAAACATTTATGATTTTAGCAATTGTAATTCGATGTTTAGTTTAACTTCTTCACCAACTAAAACACCACCCGTTTCCAGAGCAGAGTTCCAAGTTAATCCCCAATCTTTACGGTTTATTTTTCCGGAAATATTCAATCCAGCTTTTGTATTTCCCCATGGGTCTTTCATCAATCCGCTAAATTCAGCAGAAAGTTTTACTGATTTTGTAACACCTCTAAAACTCAAATCGCCTGATAATTCATAATCACCTCCATTTTTAGTGAAAGAAGTTGCTTTGAAAGTTAGTTTTGGATTGTTTTCGGCGTCAAAAAAGTCACCACTTTTCAAATGATTGTCTCTATCTGCGTTATTTGTACTGATAGAATTGATCTCTGCTGAAAATTCAATACTTGCATTTTCAAAATTATCACCTTCTGTTTCGATTGTTGCATCATAGGTTCCAAACATTCCTGAAACATTGGTAAACATCATGTGTTTAACTTTAAATCCGATTTGTGAATGTGTTGGGTCAATTGCCCATTTTGTAGTTGCCATAATTTTATTGTTTAATAATAAGTATCTTTCTGATAAGGCAAATTTAAGGGAGGCATACCGATGGGGCACTTAACCTAGATTAAGAAATAAAAAAACTGGAAACCTTTTTAGATGTCCAGTTTTAAATGAATTTGTTAGTTTATTTTTTTTATAAAACGTTAAAGCTCCCGAAGGACATTTATTGACGGTTTCAATTATTTTTTCAGTAGATGAAGCTTCAATTTTAATCCAAGGTTTTTCTTTGGGTTGAAAGACATCCGGATTGTTTTGAACACAATTTCCAGAATGAATACATTTCCCTGCTTCCCAAACAACGGTTACCTCGTCGTTTGAATATTCTTTTTTTATATTAGTAGCTTCCATAACTTTGAATTTATTGGTTACAAAACATCTCGAAACTCTTTCGTTTTATCAAAAACGCTTTTTGCAAAAGGACATAGCGGAATGATTTTTAAATTTTTCGCTCTAGCAAATAAGACAGCTTGTTCAACCATTTTCTTTCCCAATCCTTTTCCATTGTTGCCGGGGTTTACTTCCGCTTGGTCGATGATAATTTTATCATTTCCCGCAAAAACAAAAGTCATTTTTGCTTCCGTTTTACCATCTATTGTTGCTTTAAAGCAACCATTTTTTTCGGTAAGTTCTAATTTCACTTCTGTCTTCATATTGAATTAATTTTCCATGGGTATTTCCATAATTAAAAATTTAGCAGCGGAAATGGCTTTAATTTCTATTTCAGCAGTATCCCAAATTCCTATAGCATCTCTTTTTTCTAATTTCTCACCATTCACTTCAATTCCACCATCTATATTCATGATGTAAAATCCGTTACCTTCTTTTTTAAGAGCTAATTTTTTTGAAAAGTCTTTGTCAAAAGCACTCATATAAAACCAAGCGTCTTGATGAATCCATACACCTGCATCGTCTGCATTTGGCGATAATATTTGAGCAAAATCATTTTTTTGTAATGATTTGTCTAACGTAATTTGTTGGTAACGAGGTTCTACATTTCTTGTTTTTGGGAATAGCCAAATTTGAAATAACTTCGTTTGTAGGTCAGCATTTGGATTAAATTCTGAATGGCGAATTCCGGTTCCGGCACTCATTACTTGCACATCGCCTGTTTTGATAGTTTCGGCATTTCCCATACTATCTTTGTGAGCCAAATCACCCTCGAGAGGAATGGTAATAATTTCCATATTATCATGTCCATGTTCGCCAAAACCCATTCCGGCAGCAATAGTATCATCGTTTAAAACTCTCAAAGTTCCAAATTGTACTCTTTCTGGATTGTACCAACTTCCAAAACTAAAACTGTGAAAAGCATTTAACCAACCATGATTGGCGTTTCCTCTAGTGTTTGCTTGATGTAAAACTGTATTTTTCATGATTTATAAGTATAGTAATTAATAATATGCAAATTTACAAATAGCTTGAGTGACGAATACTTAATGTAGGTTAAGAAATGTTATCAGTTGTTAGACAACTGAAAACTGACAACTATTTTCTCAACATTTTACTTTTCATTTTACTGAAAAACTCTGGGGTTACCCCAATATAAGAAGCAATCTGTTTTTGCGGTACGCGTTGAATTAGCGTAGGGTAGCGTTTGCAAAATTTATCAAAACGATCTTCGGCCGATAAGCTTAAATTATCCATCAATCGTTCTTGATGAGCGACCAACGAGTTTTCGGTTAAAATTCTGAAAAAGCGTTCCAGTTTTGGGATTTCAAAATACAATTGTTCCTGATTTTCTTTGGATAGCAATACTATTTCGGAGTCTTCCATCACTTCAATGAATAAATTGCCGGGTTTTTGAGAGAGTAAACTGTACATATCGCCAATCCACCAACCTTCACAGGCAAAATGAAGCACATGTTCCACAATATTGTCATTGATGTTAAAACTTCTCAGTAATCCCGAATTGACAAAATAAGAATATTTGCAAATTTCTCCGGCATTGAGCAAAATGGTTTTTGCTTTGAAGTGTTGAACTTCAATTTTTGAAAAAAACAATTGTTCCTCTTCTACAGTTAAGGATATGTGTTTAGAAATGTTTTCAAGAATAGATTTCATTAAGTCAAAAATACGATTTTAATTTTATAGAAATGGTATCTTTGAAAGATTGAAATGTAAAGAATGAAAACCGAAAAAGATAAAATGTTAGCTGGCGAAATTTATTTTGCAAATGATAAAATTTTAGTTGCAGAACGATTACGTGCCAAAAAGTTATTACATAAATTAAATGTGACCGAATATGTAATGAATGGAAATGCAAGAAATATTCTTCATCAACTAATGCCAAATGCTCATAAAAGGCTCTATGTTGAACCACCATTTCACTGTGATTATGGTTACAATATTCATGCAGGAGAGAATGTGTATTTCAATGTTAACTGTGTCGTTTTAGACACGATGAAAATAACGATTGGTAACAATGTTTTCTTTGGCCCAAACGTTCATGTTTACACTGCGACACATCCGCTAAATCCAATTGAACGACGAACGGTTGAGTTTTCCAAGCCAGTTTCTATTGGCAATGATTGTTGGATAGGAGGAAATACAGTAATTTGTCCGGGTGTAACCATCGGGAATGGTTGTACCATCGGTGCCGGTTCGGTTGTTACAAAAGATATTCCTGATAATTCATTGGCCGTTGGAAATCCAGCAAAAGTGATAAAAAACTTAGCTTTTTAGTAGATGGTAGAGTAAAAATTTATGTTGATTTATGAATGAACAGAAACTATTTTAGCGGCTGTTTTTGCTTTTTCTACAATATCTTCAATCGGAGTTTCTAATGTGGCATTTACCAAGGTAACACCCATTCTTCTGTAAGGTCGTGAAGTTGGTTTTGCAAAAATTCTAAAATCTGTTTTAGGTAAACTTGCAATTTTTTCAATCCCTGAATAAGTGGGATGATTTGAATTTGCAGTAGCTAAAATAACGGCACTCGCACCGGCTTTTTCTAAGGTAATTTCGGCAATTGGTAAACTCAAAATTGCTCGCAAATGTAATTCAAACTCATTAAAATTTTGCGTTCCGGCCAAGGTTACCATTCCGGTGTCGTGTGGTCTTGGTGATAATTCAGAGAAATAAACACCTTCATTAGTTAGGAAAAATTCCACACCAAATAATCCGGCTCCGCCTAGTGCTTCTGTAACTTTTCTTGCCATATTTTGAGCTTCATAAATGTCTTCTTCTGTAACGTTTGCGGGTTGCCAACTTTCTTGATAATCACCACGTTCTTGTCGGTGGCCAATCGGAGCACAAAATAAAGTGGGTAAATTATTGTTTTGTGTCACGGTTAATAACGTGATTTCGGAATTAAAATTCACAAAGGCTTCCACGATTACTTCGACCACATCGCCACGAGAACCTTCCACGGCATAGTTCCAAGCTTTGGCAATATCTTCGTTTGACTTGATGGTTGATTGTCCTTTTCCGGATGAACTCATTAAAGGTTTGACTACACAAGGAATTCCAACTACTAAAACCGCTTTTTCTAATTCTTCGGCTGAAGTTGCATAGCGATAATTTGCTGTTTTTAATCCTAATTTTTTTGCCGCCAAATCACGAATGGCTTTTCGGTTCATGGTGAAATTTGCCGCTTTCGCTGATGGAACAACAGTTATGCCTTGCTTTTCATAGTCATAAAAACGTTCGGTTCTGATGGCTTCAATTTCGGGAACAATGAAATCGGGTTGATGTTTGGCTACAATTCGATCGAGTTCGGCACCGTCTAACATATTGATAATTTCAAAACCGTGAGCCACTTGCATCGCCGGAGCATTTTCATAACTATCCACTGCAATTACCGTTTGGCCGATGCGTTGTGCGGCAATGACAAATTCTTTTCCGAGTTCTCCGGAACCGAGTAGGAGGATTTTAGACATTTTCTCAGATATTTTTTAATTTATTTTGAGTCAGTTTAACGATAATTAAACTTTTAGAAAAAGTTGTAACAATAGTTGCGAAAATAAAGGTAATTAGTATTGTAATTGTTCCAATCAATAGAGATTTTATTTGAGATTCTAAAACTACTGAAAAACCGAAAAGAAATAATGAAAAAACAAATATCAAAAATAAAATTAAAAATAATTTAAAGTTTAATTTAATTGTAAATAGAAAACTTGAAAGTAAAATATTTTTAGTTATCAGATAATTAGAAATTTTTTTTCCTTCATACCATAAAAGAAAAATAAAACTAAAAGGAATAATTCCTCCCCAAATTAATGGATGCCAGAACCCTTGTAAGCCAGAAGTAAATATTAAAAAATTGAAAGGCGGAAATAAAGAAGCAATTAGTACAAGAATTGAAAAAGTCAATCCTACTGGAAGACCAATTAAAAGAGCGTATCGACTACCTATTTTTTCTTTCATATTCTAATTTAGCAGGGTTTGCGTGAGGGATTGAAGTGGAAAGCCCGCAGCACAAAGGTTGAGTTTTTGCGGGTTGTGCCGGCGACCAAAGAAGCCGAGCACAACCCGACAAAAACCAACCTTTGGGCGAGGACTTGCAACGAAAAGCCCGTTCGCCTTTTCGGCGAACACGCCAAAGTTATAAAAAAAGCCCCAAGTTTCCTTGAGGCTAGATAGATTTTATGCTAAAACTTCTTTGATTCTTCGCATTGCTTCGGTGAGCAATTCTTCACTGGTTGCGTAGGAAAATCGAATGCAATCGGGGTTTCCAAAGGCATCTCCGGTTACGGTGGCTACGTTGGCTTCGGCTAATAAATACATCGAGAAATCGGTTGCGTCTTTGATTAAAGTGCCACGTAACGTCTTTCCAAAGTAAGATGAAACATCAGGAAATACGTAAAAAGCACCTTCGGGAACGTTGATTTTTAAACCTGGAATAGCTTTGATTAAACCTACGACTAAATCTCTTCTTTTGTGAAACGCTTCCACCATGTAATTCAACACTTTTGGGTCGGCATCCACAGCAGCAATCGTAGCTCGTTGAGCAATAGAATTAGCTCCTGAAGTCACTTGGCCTTGCATTTTTGTACACGCTTTCGCGATAAATTCCGGTGCTCCGATGTAACCGATTCTCCATCCGGTCATCGCGAATGCTTTGGCTACTCCATTCACAGTGATGGTTCTTTCAAACATTCCGGGTACGGAAGCAATACTGCAAAAAGTGCCTGAAAAATTGATGTGTTCGTAGATTTCATCGGCTACAACATAAATGTTTGGATACTTTTCCAACACTTTTGCAATGGCTGTAAATTCTTCACGAATATAAACAGATCCGCTTGGGTTGCAAGGCGAACTGTACCAAATCATCTTGGTTTTTGGTGTGATGGCTTTTTCTAATTGTTCGGCGGTGATTTTAAAGTCACTTTCTACGGAAGTTGGAACTTCAACCGGAATTCCGCCTGACATTTTGATGATTTCGTAATAACTCACCCAATAGGGAGCGGGTAAAATGACTTCATCATCCTCATTCAACATACATTGAGCAATGTTGTAAAGGGATTGCTTTGCACCGGTGGAAACAACAATGTTTGCCGGTTTATAATCTAAATTGTTATCTCTTTTGAATTTTCTGCAGATGGCTTCTTTTAATTCGGCGTAACCATCAACAGGCGAATAAGTGCTGTAGTTTTCGTCGATTGCTTTTTTTGCAGCCTCTTTAATAAAATCGGGCGTGTTAAAATCAGGTTCGCCTAAACTTAAACTGATGATGTCCTTTCCTTGAGCTTTTAATTCTCTCGCCAATGCTGCCATAGCTAAAGTTTGAGAAGTAGATAAATTGTTAATTCTATCCGATAACGAATTCATTATAGTTGTGTTTTGTGTGTTTACATTTTAAAAAGTAATCTGTTTATGCCATTTGTGGTTCTTGACCCAACTCTTTCAAATGTTTGAAGTGAGCAATTACAGCAGCTCTCATAGTTTTGAACTCATGGTATGGTAAATTACATTCTTGAGCAGTTTGTCTCACAATATCAGCAATTTTACCGTAATGAACATGACTGATATGAGGAAAAATATGGTGTTCGATTTGGTGATTTAAGCCACCGGTATACCAGTTTACAATCCAGTTTTTAGGAGCAAAATTAGCTGTGGTAAACAGTTGGTGAATTGCCCAAGTATTTTCGATTTCGCCATTTTCATCCGGCACAGGATTGGTGGTTTCTTCGACAACGTGAGCCAATTGAAAAACGATACTTAAAATTAAACCGGCTGTATAGTGCATCACGGCAAATCCAAGTATTACTTTCCACCAAGTGATTCCCATAAGCATTGGTAATACTAACCATATTGAGAAATAAATCACTTTAGTGATGATTAATGTGGTCCATAACATTTTAGGACTTTTTGGTTCACCGTACGATAATTTACGTTTCAAATAGGCTCTCATTTGTTTAAAATCAGTAGTAATTGCCCAATTGAACGTCAACAAACCATACAAGAAAACAGAATAATAATGTTGAAATTTATGAAAATATCTCCATTCTGATTGTTTTGAAAATCGAATTACTCTTCCAGCATCTAAATCTTCATCATGACCAACGATATTTGTGTAAGTATGATGTAAAACATTGTGTTGCACTTGCCAATTGTAAACATTTCCGGCTAGAATGTATATACTGCCGCCCATGATTTTATTCAGCCAAGGTTTGTTAGAGTAAGAACCGTGATTTCCATCGTGCATGACGTTCATTCCAACGCCAGCCATTCCAACGCCAATAACGACATTGAGCAGCAAATAAGCCCAAAAAGGCATGTTCATAGCCAAAAGGAAGAAGTAAGGAGTTAGAAAAATGGTAAACATCACTATTGTTTTCAGGTGAAGTTTCCAGTTTCCGGTTTTTTGAATATTGTTTTCTTTAAAGTAATTGTTCACTCGACTGTTTAATGTTCTAAAAAACTTTAGACTGTCTTCTTTTGAGAAAGTTGGAATTGTGGTATTCATGTAAATATAAATTTTTTCAAAGGTAAGTATTAATATAAATCATAACGATGAACAAACAATAAAATTTCAACACCAAAATGTTTACTTTTGTTAAAAATAGCACAAGATGGAAGAAATTTTAAAGTATTTTCCTAATTTATCTGAAAATCAAGTACTTCAGTTTGAAAAATTAGGTGAATTGTATCCCGAATGGAATGCGAAAATCAATGTAATTTCCCGAAAAGATATTGATGAATTGTATGTGAAACACGTTTTACATTCATTAGGCATTGCCAAAGTGATGGAATTTCAACCTAAATCGACAGTTTTAGATGTAGGAACCGGAGGAGGTTTTCCCGGAATTCCGTTGGCGATTTTATTTCCGGAGACCCGTTTTTATTTGATTGATGTGATAGCAAAAAAAATAAAAGTTGTCAATGAGGTTGCTACTGCTTTAGGTTTGAAAAATGTAAAAGCTGAACAATTGCGTGCTGAAAACGTCAAAGGAGATTTTGATTTTATCGTAAGTCGAGCAGTTACCAATATGCCGGATTTTGTTTCTTGGATAAAAGACAAAATCAAAAAGCAAAACAATCACGAACTCAAAAACGGAATTTTGTATTTAAAAGGAGGCGATTTAACCGAAGAGTTAAAAGATTTCCCAAAAGCAACAGAATATAATTTATCGGATTATTTTTCGGAAGAATTTTTTGAAACGAAGAAAGTGGTCCATTTGCCGTTGAAGTTTAAAATATAAAACCACGAATGCACAAATTATTCGTGCCTTCGTGGTTGAGTTTAATTTACCAAAAATTAATTTTTAATCAACTTCTGCACAAAACTTCTTTCGGCGGATTCAATTTTGATAAAGTAAAATCCATTTGATAAATTGACATCCAATTGATAATTTCCTTCAATAGAAATGTTATTTTGAGAGAAAACTTTTTTACCCGAAGTATCAACAATCGAAATCGATACGTTTGAAAGTAAGTTCGAACTATACATTTCAATCGTATTTTTAATTGGATTTTTGATTAAAATAGTTTCAGCTAAAATAGGTTGTTCGACAGATAAAGGGTCGTTTAAAATTTCATTTAAGGCAAATTCAACATTTCCAGCAGATAATGTTACGTGATCTTCATTTTCTGTAGGGACAAAAGTTGCAGCAAAAGGTGTAATTGAAGCATCGGTTACCGTTGAATACCAATTTGGATTAACAATTGCCAACGAACTCAAGGTTGGAATAAAACAAAAACGGTCGATGGCTAAGTTTGATAAAAAGTCGTCTAAAGTTGGGTTTCCACTACCTCCATCAGCAAAATCAGCTACATTAAACAAGCCACCTGGAGCCGAGTCAAAACCGGAGGAAGTTGCTGGTGAAGCTGCATTGGCTTGACTTGAAAATACGGTTAACCAAACAAATAGAAATTGTTGAGCTCTAAAACGACTAACCAATTGATTTGAAACACCCGCAGGTGGTGTAAAACGTACATCAAATCGAGCTCGTTGCGTGTCGGTTGCATTGACGATGTAATCATTTAGGACAAACATTCCGGGCGTGCCGGTCATCATTCCGCTACCGCTTCCATTGCTGATGGCTACATTTCTGGTTTCTGTGGGGAAGCCCATTGTATTTAACTCATTTTGAAAAGCGGTTCTAAAATTCGGAGCACCAGTTGGCAATTGAATGGCGTTATCAAACTCGGTTGCACTTCCGGTTTGCAAATGACCGGTGAAGTGATCAAGCAGCATTTGTTTGGCTGCCGGACTTGACAACACACTGTTTACAACCCCTTGGAGCGTTACATCACCCAACGGGCCGTTTGCCATATAATTAAACAAATGTTGAAAACCTATTGGAACATTTGCTCCCAAGTGTGGCGAATCAAACGAAATATACAAACGGGTGTCGTGTTCCATCTCGTTTTGTTCCATGTAACGTAACGCATATCGCGATATGAGTCCGCCCATACTTGGTCCGATTACCACATTTTTTTCAGTCCCTACTTTTTGAGCATTAATTAGATTGATAAGTTCTACCAGAGTCATCGCATTTCGCTGAATAAAATCGGCACCACCATCAATCACGACTCCTTCTGCTGGAGAATATTGTGGAAAATTCAACACTACAATATCAAATCCTTCATTCCGAACAATGTCACCTAAATTTTGATCGGTATCGCCATAATTTAGTAGAGAATAAATCAATTCTGTATTTCTTGTGTCACCCGGATCAAAACCATCAATTAGAAAAATAGGTTTATCTAAAACTTGATCCACGTTGTCCAAATAAATTTCGTATTCGCCTTGACCTAAATAGGCAGCGTTTTCTCCAAAACCTTGAAAAGGAACAGAGGCAGTTATGGTTTCGGCTAAAATTTCATTACCATTGCGATTCGCTAAATCTGAACTTCCTTGCACTTCAAGGGTCGATTTTATAATTGCACTTTCTCCGTTTGTAAATTCAATTTTAAAAAAGATTGATTTTTTGCCTGAAGTTGCAAAATCAACAGAAATAGGTTGATTTACTGAAGCCGTTAGCCAAAGATTATTGTCAGTAAAACTCATATAAATAGCCTGAATTTTTTTGGATGTTGTGTTGAAAATATTTTTGTCTTTCAAAATAAATTCAACCGATTTGTTTTTTGATTTAGAAACTATCGGAGCCATCAATGTGATTTCATGTTGTTGAAAAGCATCAGCAGACGATTTATTCAACACAAATTGATTGTTGTTTTTAGAAATTGTGTTGCTCTCTAATGCTTCTGATTTGATGGTTTCCACTTCAGAAATTAAAATGGAAAGTGGAATTTGCTTGGTGAAAAAAGCATCATCCGCTTCTTTTTTCAACACTTCATACTTGGGTAATCGATGTAAAAAATCCGCCCGTTGAATTTCATGATACACTTGTCTGAAATACATGGCTGAAATCTCATCCTTTTTGGTTTTGGTAATTTTAGAAATATCAAAAACCTGGTTATATAAAATTTTAGTTTTTGTATGGTCTTTCAATAAATCATATTCTCCTTTTTGAGCAAAAGAAAATAAAATTGAAAATAAAGCGAAGAGCGTAATTTTTGTTTTCATTGACAGAGAATTAGTTTTTGAAGTTTAATAGTTTAGTTATGTCAAATATAAAAAAAAGTCCGAAGATTTAACATTCGGACTTTATAAATTTTTAATTTATTCTTAAATTATCCTAGAAATGGATAACGGTAATTTTCAGGTGTAACAAACGTTTCTTTAATGGTTCTGGGCGAAACCCAACGCAATAAATTTTGAGCAGAACCTGCTTTATCATTGGTCCCCGAAGCTCTTGCTCCACCGAAAGGTTGCATCCCAACTACAGCTCCGGTTGGTTTGTCGTTTACGTAGAAGTTTCCTGCACAATTTTCTAATGCTTGCGTTGCTTCGGTAATGGCATATCGGTCTTGACTGAAAACAGCTCCGGTTAAGGCATATTCTGAAGTTTCATTAATCAACGTTAAGGTCTCTTTCCATTTTTTATCGTCGTAAACATAAATGGTTAGAACAGGTCCGAATAATTCGGTTTCCATTGTGGCATATTTTGGATTTGAAGTCAAGATAACAGTAGGTTCAATAAAATAACCAACTGATTTATCATAATTTCCACCGATGATTACTTCAGCATCTTTGTCTTTTTTAGCTTGGTCGATGAATTTAGCTAATTTATCAAAAGAACCTTCGTGAATTACCGCTGTAAAGAAATTTGAAAAATCTTCCGGTGAACCCATTTTGATGGTTGCCATTTCCGATTTTAATTCGGCTTCAACGGCTGGCCACAAACTTTTGGGAATGTAGGCTCTCGAAGCAGCGGAACATTTTTGCCCTTGAAATTCAAATGCACCACGAATTAATCCTGTGGCAACTTGTTTTACGTTGGCACTTGGATGAGCGACAACAAAATCTTTTCCGCCGGTTTCACCGACGATTCTTGGATAAGTTTTGTATTTGTGAATGTTAGTTCCGATTTTTTTCCAGATCTCTTTGAAAACAAATGTTGAACCGGTGTAATGAACTCCGGCAAAATCAGCGTGATCAAAAATGGTATCCGAAATCATTACCGGATCACCAAAAACAACGTTGATAACGCCATCTGGAACACCGGCTTCTTTGAAAACATCGATAATGATTTTTGCTGAAAATACTTGACTATCGCTTGGTTTCCAAATTACCACATTGCCCATCATGGCTGCACTGGCAGGAAGATTGGCGGCAATGGCGGTAAAGTTGAAAGGGGTGATTGCATATACAAATCCTTCTAATGGACGGTATTCTACGCGATTCCAAACTGATGAATCAGAAGCAGGTTGGTCGTTATAAATTTGTGTCATAAACTCGACATTGTATCGCAAAAAGTCAATTAATTCACACGAAGCATCGATTTCGGCTTGGTGAATGGTTTTGGACTGAGCGATCATCGTTGCAGCATTGATTTTAGCACGGTACGGTCCGGCAATCAATTCGGCTGCTTTCAAGAAAATGGCAGCACGTTGTTCCCACGGCATAGCTGCCCAAGCTTTTCTTGATTCTAATGCGTTGGTAATGGCTTTTTCTACGTGACTTTTTTCGGCTAAATGATAGGTTCCTACGATGTGTTTGTGATCGTGCGGAGCGGACATATTGCGGGTATTTTTGGTACGAATTTCTTCGCTACCTATATATAATGGTACATCGATTTTGCTGTTCCACATTTCTTTGTAAGCCATTAAAACAGCTGCTTTCTCCGGACTGTTGGGAGCGTATGATTTTACGGGTTCGTTGATGGCTTTGGGTACGTGAAAAAATCCTTTTAACATAAGTGTGTTGTTTGATTAGTAGACATTTTGGTAATTATATAATTCTTTCTGTATGAATTATGAAATGGAACACAAAAGTACAAAGGTTTTTTTGAATTTTTGACAACTGGGTTTGTATTTTAGGGAATTGTTAGCACTCACGCCTAGCCCCGATAGAAGTGGAAAGCCTTTTGCAGAATTGTTGCATTTTTTCTTGGTGAAAAAGAGCGACCTTGGGAGCTACTTTTTTGCCATAGAAAAAAGCAACAAGACAAAAAAGCTTGCAACGGATAGCGGGGATAGCTTCTGGAAATTAATTTAAAGCAAATGGAGCTCCTAATTTGAAGGTAGGAACAATCACTCTAAAATTTCTAGTTGAGGTAAAATTGATCATATTGAAATAACCACGCATGGCTCCAAACGGCGACGATAATAAACAACCGGAACTGTAGGTATAATTTTCGCCGGGTTTTAGGACGGGTTTTTTGCCGATAACGCCTTCACCGTCAACGATTTCGTTGTAATTGAGTGAATCAAAAATTTCCCAATGACGCGTCATGAGTTGCACGGAATCTTTGCTGTGGTTTTCGATGGTAATGTGGTAACTAAAGGCAAAATGAAGCTTGTAGTTCTTGAAGTACGTGCCTTCAAAACTAGTGGTAACTGAAATTTTTATGCCTCTTGTGATTTGTGAAACCATAATTTAATACAACAAAAATCCTATAAAAAAAACCAAAAGTACTACAAATGAAGCTGTTGTTGGTAATAGAAAGTTCAAAATTACAAATTTTAAAATTGTTTTCCACCTACTTTGTTGATAAAAATTTCTTAATGCTTTGTAAAAATAAATGGGCGTTATGATTAGAAATATCCATCCTAAGTCTAAACCTGTTAATAATCCGATAATTTCTACCACAAATATGATTAAAAACATGAATGTCATAAAATTAAATACAAAAACCATATGTTCTGCGTAGGATAGTTTTTTTCTGTAATATAAAATAGCAAATACGATTGTTAAAAAGGGTAAAGAAATAAATAAAATAAATGGCATTTTGTCGAACAGATATGCAGAAAATAGCTCAAAACCGTTTTTACCAAAATTGTCCTCTTCATTCAATTTTTTGAATTGATAGGTTTTTTTGAGTAAATACAAATTCCATTTCGATTTTTCATGTTTTAATGAATCGAGTATTTTTGGGGGATAGGTTGTTTTAGAATGGTCAAAAAAATTGGCATATGTTTGGACTTTTCGAGACGTTCTCTTTAAAAAACCAAAACCTGCAATTTGTTTTTCGGTATAAAATTTTTCTTTTTTTACTGTGTCTTTTTTTATTACAATATTGTTATTGCCAAGGCTGATTTGAACGGGTGATTTTGGGTCGTTTAAATCGAGTGAATCTTGAGTTGTTTTTGTAGAATCTTTTTCTTGATTATTTTTCTCGCTTTTTTTGATAATAGTTTGGTCCAAATCAACAATTGTTTCTTCGCTAAACTTCGTAACCAATCCGCTGAAAATAAAATAGATTAACGATACACTTAAATAAAAACGAAATGGATTGGCATAGGTTTGTCGCTTGCCATCAATAAATTCTTTTGCTGATTTTCCTGGTTTGGTAAATAATTTAGTTATAGTGTTTTTTACCTTAGAATCATAGGCATAGAAATTGGCCAAAAATTCATCTACAAAGTCCTTTAAACTTAATCTTTTTGTAGTGTTTTTTTGTCCACAGTTGGGACAAAATTTATCCGAAATATCTAGCGGATGATTACAGTTTAAGCACTTTATTCCGCGATAATTTTTAATCTCTCTTTTGTACTCAGACATACTTTATTTGATAATATCAACCGAACTCGCCATTCCTTTCCCGATTACCCGATCAAAACGGTCGTTGTTAGCTCGATAATAAACTACACAAAAATAATTGTTTTCTGTTTGAAAAAAGTTGCCGTCTAACGCATTTTCAAAATCCACACGGCCATTAGCATCGGCTAGCGTGTATTCGTAATTGGTAAAGCCTTGTTTAATAATCATGGCTTTTTCATAAATGCCTTTTTCTTTGTTGTAATCCATTTTATATTCCGGTATCAAAGCATAATTGTTGAACATCCCGGTTATATAAATGTCTTTTTTCCCATAGTATGTTGGGGCACTCAAAGTGAAAAACACCCACGAATAATCCGCTTCTACATTCACGTTTTCCCTTGCACCTACGTTATTAATTAAAAAGTTGCCGTTGTAGTCAGGAAAAAAGGTGTATTCTAAGTTGCCTCGACTGGCATTAGGCATTAAATAGGTATTGTATATTCCTTTCAATTCAATATAACGAACATTGTTTACCGCATTTCGAATGTCTTTATTCTCATAAAACAAAAATTCGTTGCCGGCCCAAAACTGCGTTTCTTTATCGTATTTATAAATTAAATCGTTACCAATAGTAAACATCGGTTTCACGTTGGTGATGGCGGTGTTCCAAATACCGTTTTTCAACAGCATAATTTTAATGTTCTGAATTGGATTTTGCAACAACATGTTGTTTGGTAAAATCGAAAACTCTAAATTGTGTTTCTGATTCAAAACCCTGACATCACGAGCACTTTTTACTTGCATTGGCACCGCAACCAAATCTTCGTATAAAATGAATTTTCGTGAAAAAACTAATTCCTGACTGTTGTTAAATATTTTTAACATATAATTTCCACTCACTTTGAACCCTTTGGTAAATTGATTTGGAAACGAGATACGATAATGGGAATACAATTGTAAGGTGTTGAACGAATTTTCATAGTCAATGATACGTTGGTTATCCAATCCCACAATATATTCGTTTAGGTTCAATTGTGATTTGGTCCAATTGTAATCGCAATGAGTAATGGTGTAATAATAATTTGCTTCATCGCCGTACAGATCGTCAAAAACAAATTGGAACGAATCGCCTAATCTAAAAATAGGAATCGCATTGATGTTATTTTGGATAAAAGTGGCAGTTTTAATGTTATAAGGCGGAGCAATTTCTTGTTCAATTTGAGCTATAGAACTACAACTAACAAAACAAATCACTAGTAAAAAAAGGTTTCGCATGAGAGAATTTTTTAATCAAAAGGTAAATATACTATTTATTTGCTAACATAAAAGATGCCACATAATTTTCCGATAGAATATTTTTTATTTTTTTAGGATCGAAAGGATCGGGCATTTTCAGCCAATCATGTTCCTGCTTTTCGCCATAGTTTTGGTTCTGAACACCAGAACAAAAAGCTATTGGCTTCAATCAGGGCTAAGAAGGAATTCATTAATGCGAATCATTTCAATTGAAAATCAAATCATTATTTAGAATTAATATAAATAAATAAAAAACGATTAGACATTTGTTAATCATGTCGCTCAATTGTTATTTAATTTTTAAATTTGCACCGTTTAAAATTATGTAAACTATTTACTAATCATATCTTCCTAAAATATGTCCAAAGACATTCGAATCAAGAAAGGGTTAGACTTAAAACTCGTTGGAGAAGCAGAAGCAAAAGTAGATGCAGTTTCACGATCACAGGTCTATTCCATAAAACCTTCTGATTTTCATAAAGTTACACCAAAATTGGTGCTAAAAGAAGGAGCCGAAGTTAAAGCAGGAGAAGTCATTTTTTATTCTAAAAACGATGAAGCAGTAAAGTTTGTTTCGCCTGTTTCGGGAAAAATTAATGAAATCAAGCGTGGAGAAAAAAGAGTTATTTTGGAAATCAACATTCTGGCCGATGCTCAAGACACTTTTGTGGAGCATGGAAAGAAAAACCCAAAAGAATTGTCAGCAGATGAGGTGAAATCGCATTTGCTTGCTTCAGGTTGTTGGCCTTTTATCAAGCAGCGTCCGTATGATGTTGTAGCAACTTCCACTGATTCTCCGAAAGCAATTTTTATTTCTGCGTATAGTTCTGCACCGCTATCTGCTGATGTTGAAGTAGCATTAAAAGACAAATTAATTTCATTTCAAGCGGGAGTTGATGTGTTAGCAAAACTGACACAAGGAAAAGTTCATCTTTCAGTCAACGGTAAGACAAATTCTATTTTCAGTTTTGTTTCTGGAGTAGAATTACATAAGGTTTTTGGCCCGCACCCGTCTGGTAATGTTGGCGTACAAATTTCAAAAATTGACCCAATCAATGCGGGAGAAAGAGTTTGGGTTGTTGCTCCACAAGACGTTGCCATTATTGGGGATTTATTTTTAACCGGAAAATTTGATGCAACCAAAGTAATTGCATTAACCGGTTCAGAAGTGTCAAAACCACAGTATTATACTATTCGAATTGGAGCTCAAATAAAAGAAATCGTATCAGGAAAATTAGCTTCAGACAATGTTCGAATTGTTTCCGGTGATGTTTTTACAGGAGATAAGGTTTCTGTTGGTGGAAATTTAGGTTATTATGCAAATACTGTAACTGTTATTCCGGAAGGTAATCAATACAGAATGTTTGGTTGGATGCCTTTTGCAGGAGCAAACAAACACAGCATGCAACGTACTGCCTTGTCGTGGTTAATGCCAGGCAAAAAATATGTTGCTGATACCAACTTGAATGGTGAAGAACGTGCGTTGGTTGTTACAGGTGAAATGGAAAAAGTAATGCCCTTGGATATTTACCCAATGCAACTACTAAAAGCTTGTTTGGCAAATGACATTGATAAAATGGAAAGTTTAGGAATCTACGAAGTAGCTCCCGAAGACTTTGCCTTGATAGATTATACCAACACTTCTAAACTAGAAGCACAGGTTATTATTAGAGAAGCATTAGATTTAATGATTAACGAAGTAGGTTAAAAATAGAACTATGAAGTTTTTAAGAGATAAAATAGACCAAATAAAAAAGCCTTTCGGTAAAGGTGAGAAATTAGAAAAGTTTGCCCCGGCTGTAAATGCATTGGACACATTTTTATATGTTCCAAATCATACCACAAAACACGGAGCTCATATTAGAGATGCAGTTGATTTAAAACGTACCATGATTACGGTGGTTTTAGCTTTGCTTCCTGCATTGATATTCGGAACTTGGAATGCAGGTTACCAAAGTTTAATACAAATTCAGGAAACTGTTCCATTTATGGATGCGTTAATTCACGGTGCTTGGAAAGTGATTCCAATGATTGCCGTTTCCTACGGAGTTGGATTAGGAATTGAATTTTACTTTGCAATCGTAAGAGGTCACGAAGTAAATGAAGGTTACTTAGTTACCGGATTATTAATCCCAATGATTATGCCAATCGACTTACCTTTATGGATGTTGGCATTGTCGGTGATCTTTGCTGTAATTATTGGAAAAGAAGCTTTTGGTGGAACCGGAATGAATATCCTAAATCCGGCTTTAACGGCTAGAGCATTTGCTTTCTTTGCTTATCCTACTTATATGTCTGGCGATAAAATATGGGTTTCAGATGCTTCAACAACAGATGCTATTTCAGGAGAAACAATCTTAGGAAAATTAGCTGCCGGTCAAGAGGCCGGTTATGACATGTGGAGTATGTTTGCAGGAACCATTCCAGGTTCTATTTCTGAAACTTCAGTACTTTGGATTTTAGTCGGTGCTGCTATTTTAGTTATTACAGGCGTTGGAAGTTGGAGAATCATCGTAAGCGGATTTTTAGGAGCTGCTGTCATGGCATTCTTATTTTCAATTTGGGGAGCTAATCCATTAATGGATTTTGGAATGTTACACTTATTAGTAGGAGGATTGGCTTTTGGTATTGTTTTTATGGCAACCGATCCGGTTTCTGCTGCTCAAACTAATAGAGGAAAATGGATTTACGGATTTTTAATAGGATTCTTTAGTATTTTGATTAGAGTTTTCAATCCTGCCTATCCTGAAGGTGTGATGTTAGCGATATTATTATTGAATGTATTTGCACCAACCATTGACCACTATGTGGTAGAAGGAAACATCAATAGAAGAAAGAAAAGAGTTGCTAAACAATTAAAAACAGCCTAATCATGGATAGAAATAGTAACGGATATACATTTTTGTTTGCCGGAATAATGGTAGTAGTAGTAGGAGCTTTATTGGCTTTTGCATCAACATCTTTAAAACCAATGCAAGATATCAATGTTAAAAACGAAAAAATGCAAAACATTCTCTCTACCATTGGTGTAACGGATGTAACAAGAGAAGAAGCGCAAGGAAAATTTGACGAATTTATTAAAGAACAATTGGCTTTAAAAGTTGATGGATCTGCAGATGAATCGGTGAAAGCATTTAATGTAGATTTAAAGGCGGAATTGAAAAAGGAACCTGAAGAACAACGTTTTCCTTTATATGTTGCCGAGAAAGACGGAAATAAATTCTATATTATTCCATTGCGTGGGGCTGGACTTTGGGATGCTATTTGGGGTTACATTGCTTTAAACGATGACTTTAATACAATTGCAGGAGTTTCTTTTGATCATAAAGCGGAAACACCTGGTTTAGGAGCTGAAATTAAACAACAATGGTTTTTAGATTATTTTAAAGACGAAAAAATATTTGATAAAGACGGCAAATTAACTGGTGTTGCTGTGGCAAAGGGTAACAATGATAAAGTAAACAAAGACGATAATAAAGTAGATGCTATTTCTGGTGCTACGATTACCGGCGATGGTGTGACTAATATGATAAAAGAACGTTTAGTTCATTACAAACAATATATTGATAATCAAAAAGGCAAGTTAGCCTCTAATAATTAAGATCATGGCTGAAGAGAAAGAAAGTTTATTTTCTAAAAGAAATAGAGGTCTTTTATCAGACCCATTAAATGATAATAACCCAATTACGGTGCAAGTTTTAGGAATTTGTTCCGCATTAGCAATTACCGTTCAGTTAAAACCTGCAATTGTAATGTCTATCGCAGTAATGTTTGTAATGGCATTTAGTAATATGATTATTTCGGTATTGAGAAATTCAATCCCAAACCGTATTCGTATTATTGTTCAATTAGTAATTGTTGCGTCACTTGTAATTATTGTTGACCAAGTTTTAAAGGCGTATGCTTATGATGTTAGTAAAGAATTATCAGTTTTCGTTGGATTAATTATCACCAACTGTATCGTTATGGGTCGTTTAGAAGCTTTTGCATTGGGTAATGGCGTTTGGAGATCCTTCTTAGACGGAATCGGAAATGCTTTCGGGTATGCTTGGATTTTAATTGCCGTGGCATTTTTTAGAGAATTATTAGGTTCAGGAAAATTATTCGGATTTCAGATCGTTCCTCAATCATTTTATGAAATGGGCTATGAAAATAACGGTTTGATGTTGTTGTCACCAATGGCACTTATTGTTGTTGGAATCATTATCTGGATCCAACGTTCAAAAAACCGTAAATTAATTGAAAAACACTAATCATAGCGTAGCTATTAAATTATTATAACATGCAAGAATTAGCAAGTTTATTTGTAAAAAGTATTTTCATAGAAAATATGATTTTCGCCTACTTCTTAGGAATGTGTTCCTATTTAGCGGTATCAAAAACAGTAAAAACAGCTGTTGGTTTAGGTGTAGCGGTAATATTCGTATTAACAATTACAGTTCCAATCAACTTCCTATTAGATAATTATTTATTAAAACAAGGAGCATTATCTTGGTTAGGAGCTGAATATGCTGATATTGATTTGAGTTTCTTAAGTTTCATCATGTTCATCGCTGTAATTGCTTCAATGGTACAATTAGTAGAAATGGTTGTGGAGAAATTTGCACCGGCACTTTATGGAGCGTTAGGTATTTTCCTTCCTTTGATTGCTGTTAACTGTGCTATCCTTGGAGGATCTCTGTTTATGCAACAAAAAGATTTCGGTGGCGTAACAGAAGCAGTAACCTACGGTTTAGGTTCAGGTATAGGATGGTTTTTAGCGATTTTGGCGATTGCAGCCATTCGCGAAAAAATTGCTTATTCTCATGTCCCTGCGCCACTCCGCGGATTGGGAATCACTTTCCTTATTACAGGATTAATGGCGTTAGGTTTTATGAGTTTCATGGGAATTAAAATATAATTAAATAGATACGATATAATGGATACACCAGTAATCTTAGCCAGTGTTGTAGTTTTTCTTGTGATCGTTTTCCTTTTAGTAGCAATGTTATTAGGAGCAAAAGCAAAATTATTACCATCAGGGCCGGTAAAAATAAAAATCAACGGAGAAAACGAAATTGAAGTAGAATCGGGGAGCACATTACTTTCTACACTTGGAAACAGCAAAATCTTCCTTCCATCCGCTTGTGGTGGAGGTGGAACTTGTGTTCAGTGTAAATGTATAGTCACCAATGGTGGAGGATCTATTCTTCCAACAGAAGAGCCACATTTCACCAGAAAAGAGATTGCTCAAGGTTGGCGTCTTGGATGTCAGGTGAAAGTGAAAAGCGATATGATTATTGAAGTACCAGAAGAGGTATTTGGTATCAAAAAATTCGCAGCAAAAGTTTATTCAAATTATAATGTGGCTTCTTTCATTAAAGAGTTCATTGTTGAATTACCGGACGACATGCATTATGAAGCAGGCGGTTATATTCAAATTGAAATTCCAAAAGGTGAAGTAAAATATGCTGATATTGATATTACAGCACATCCTGAAGAACATCCGGGTGAGCCTGAAAAATTCAAAGCAGAATGGGATAAGTTCAATTTATGGCCATTAGTAATGAAAAACCCTGAGTTGGTGGAAAGGGCTTATTCAATGGCTTCATATCCTGCAGAAGGGAGAAAAATTATGTTGAATGTTCGTATTGCTACTCCACCTTGGGATAGAGCAAAAAATGGATGGGCCGCAGTTAATCCTGGAGTTGCTTCATCGTATATTTTTTCAATGAAAGCTGGTGATGCCGTTACAGTTTCTGGTCCTTACGGTGAATTTTTTATCAACGAAAGTGAGTCAGAAATGCTTTATGTTGGTGGTGGAGCCGGAATGGCACCAATGCGTTCGCATTTATATCACCTTTTCAGAACTGTTAAAACAGGAAGAAAAGTAACGTATTGGTACGGTGGTCGTTCAAAACGTGAATTATTCTATGTAGATCACTTTAGAGCTTTAGAAAAAGATTTCCCTAACTTTAAATTTTATTTGGCTTTATCTGAACCTATGCCAGAGGATAACTGGAAAGTGAAAGACGGTTTAGATGGCGAAGGAGATGGATTTGTTGGATTTATTCATAATGTGGTAATCGATAATTATATGTCTAAACACGAAAGTCCTGAAGATATTGAATTGTATTTCTGTGGACCACCAATGATGAACGTAGCTGTTCAGAAGATGGGAGAAGATTTCGGAATACCATTAGAAAACATTCGTTTTGATGATTTTGGTGGATAATATACAGTAATCTTAAAAGGTTAATTTTTCAAACCATTAAGTAATTAAGAAATTTAAGTCGAAACACTTAATAATACTTAATTACTTAATGGTTTTTGTTTTTACAAGTATTTTTCAATTCCTTTTTTGTTTTAATTAAGAGTTGTTTTTCGCAATTCTACTTACTTTTGTGTTATGGAAATTTTATCACAACAAGAGCTTCACAATCTGGCCATGAATCACGTTGGTAAAGAACTTGAGCTACAAGGCTTTGAGTTTATTGCCGTGAATAGTCAGTTGAAAAGACATCCGCAATTTGTGTGTGTAGACAAGCCAACCAATACGCTTCATTTTGTTTTGGTTACCGTTTATAAGTATCCTGATAATCCCGAAGAGTATGATGAAATTTGGATGGAAACATTCAAAGTCCACGCCATCAAATTAAAAGCAAAAGTCCTTTACGCCGGAGTGGGAATTGCCAATGCTGCTGATTATGAAAAACCAGTTACAAAAAATGAAGATTATATTGTCAATTACAATGGAATTAAAGAAATTAGTTAGTGCAATCGTTGGTATTTTTTTATTGATTAGTTGTCAAACTGAAAAAAAAGAGCAGGTTTTTTTGATTCAAGGAGAAGCTCAAGGAAGTACTTATGCTATAAAGTATATTAGCTTATCTGAAGATGTGAAAAAGTCGTCCATCGATTCCTTGCTGTTGGCTTTTGACTTGTCACTTTCTACCTACCGACAAGATTCTCAAATATCGAAAATTAATGCTGGCGATTCAACCTTGGTAGTTGGTGATTTTTTTTTGGAAACATTTATCACTTCGCAAAAAATCTACCAAGAAACCAACGGGCTTTTTGATCCTACAATTGGTGTTTTAGTAAATGCCTACGGATTTGGCCCGAAGAAAGAAAAAACCGATTTAAACCCTCTTAAAATTGATAGTTTGCTCAATTATGTTGGTTTTAACAAAGTTAAATTGAATGCTAACAATACAATTACAAAAAAACATTCGCAAACCTATTTTGATTTCAACGCTATCGCCCAAGGTTATTCTGTAGATGTTGTAGCCGATTTTTTAAAATCAAAAGGGATTCAAAACGGAATTGTTGAAATAGGCGGGGAAATTTTCGCTTTTGGAAAAAATACAATTGACAATAAAAATTGGGTAATCGGAATTGATGATCCAACACAATCGCCTACAGAACGTACTTTGATTGCCAGAATTAAATTAGAAAACTTGGGAATGGCCACTTCAGGTAATTATAGAAAGCTAAAAGTTGACTCGTTAACCGGTCAAAAATTCGTCCATATTATTAATCCAAAAACAGGTCTTTCTCAAAAAAGTTCGATGTTAAGTGCAACTGTTTTAGCACCAAAATGTATTGATGCCGATGGTTTTGCTACTGCTTTTATGATCATGGACATTGGAAATATTCAAAAATTAGTAGAACAGCGAAATGATTTATTTGTTCTTTTAATTTATACCGATGAAAAAAATCAAATTCAACAATATAAATCGCCTAATTTTCAATCACTTATTTTAGAATGATTCTAAAAGTAGGTTTTTTCGTTAAAGAAAATATAATAAGTTTTAACATTTGAAGTTATACTCATAGATTTACAAATCATTAAACTTCTTTACATGAAAAAACTAAACAAACTATTCTTGTTTTTGTTAGCATTTCCCGCGTTGGTTTTTGCTCAAGAACTAAAATTAGACAGTCCGATTCCGATGGATCCTTCAGTAAAAATCGGAAAACTAAAAAACGGATTAACGTATTACATTCGAAAGAACGCAAAACCGGAAAACAAGGTTGATTTACGTCTTGTCATTAATGCCGGTTCGATTCTTGAAAATGATGACCAACAAGGTTTGGCTCACTTTATGGAACACATGTGTTTCAATGGAACAAAAAACTTCCCAAAAAACGAATTAGTAGATTATTTGCAAAGTATCGGAGTAAAATTCGGACAGCATTTGAATGCCTACACTAGTTTTGATGAAACAGTTTATTTTTTACCCATTCCATCCGACGATCCTGCCAAATTGGAAAAAGGTTTTCAAATCATAGAAGATTGGGCATTTAATACAACGCTAACTCCAGAGGAAATTGACAAGGAAAGAGGTGTGGTTTTAGAAGAATACAGAATTGGTTTAGGAGCAGACAAACGAATGATGGGTCGATTTATGCCTAAAATGATGTATAACTCACATTATGCCAAACGTCTTCCGATTGGTCAAAAAGAAATTCTAGAGAATTTTACTCATGATAAAGTAGTTAGTTTCTATAAAGATTGGTACAGACCAAATTTAATGAGTGTGATTGTTGTGGGTGATATTGATGTAGCCGAAATGGAGAAAAAAGTTATCGCTCATTTCTCTAAATACAAAAACCCAAAAAATGAAAGACCAAGAACAAAATTTGATGTTCCCAATCACAAAGAAACATTTGTTGCAGTAGAAAGTGATCCGGAAGCTGCTTTCACGCAGGTTCAATTGCTTTATAAAGATTATGCAGAGCCAAAAGTCGTAAAAACGATTGGCGATATGAAAGAAGAACTAACTATTGGTTTGTTTGCAACGATGTTAAATAATCGTTTAGAAGAGATAAGAAACTCTCCTAATCCACCTTTCACGTATGGTTATTCCTATTATGGTGGAACCTATGCTAAAACCAAAAATGCCTTTCAGTCGTTTGCAATGGTTCCGCAAGATAAGCAACTGGATGCATTAAAGATTTTAGTTGAAGAAAATGAAAGAGTGAAAGCCTACGGATTTACAGCAGGAGAATTAGAAAGAGCCAAAACAGAATTTTTATCTCAAATAGAGAGACAATATAATGAAAGAGATAAATCTGAATCGGAAAGTTATGTGTGGCAGTACCAAACTAATTTCCTTCAAAAAGACCCAATACCAGGAATTGAATGGACATTTACAACCATGCAAAAATTGATGCCGACTATTACTATCGAAGAGACCAACAAATTAATTAATGGTTATATCAAAGAAGATAACAGAGTTGTTATTTTAACCGGACCAGAAAAAGAAGGAATGATTAAGCCAACGGAACAAGAGGTTTTGAATTCTATTAAAGTTGATAAATCGACGATAACTGCTTATGTAGATGAAGCCGTGGCCGAGAGTTTGTTGAGAAATCCGGTAAAAAAAGGGTCTGTTACAAAAAGAGAAACCAATGATAAAATAGCAACAACAACGTTAATTTTATCAAACGGAGCGAAAGTAACGTACAAAAAAACAGACTTTAAAAACGATGAAATTCTTTTTGAAGCTTTAAGTTTTGGAGGTTCAAATTTAATTGGAAACGATGAATTCGAAAAAGTACAATGGGCAATGGGCGGACTAACAGAAGCCGGTTTTTCGGGAATGAAATTAAACGACATTAATAAATTCATGACTGGTAAAATCGCCAGAGTTAATCCGTATGTTGGGGGAACACAAGAAGGTTTTCGTGGGTCTGCTACACCAAAAGATTTGGAATATCTTTTCCAAACAGTATATGCTTACTTTACCGATTTGAACATGGATAAAGAAGCATTTGAAAGCTACAAAATCAAACAAAATGGTTTTATGGCGAATATGAAAGCGATGCCATCAATGCATTTTCAAAATGAATTGTATTCTTATTTGAATCAGGATAATCCGCGTTTCAAAGGAATTTTGCCCGATGATGCTGCTTGGGAAAAAACAGATTACGAATTAGCATATAAAAAATACAAAGAGCGTTTTGCTAATGCAGCCGACTTCCATTTCTATTTTGTAGGAAACATTGACGATCAAAAACTAGAAGAATTCGCAAGTCTATATTTAGCTTCTTTACCATCAAATGGAACCGCTGAAAAAGCAGTTGACTTAGGATATAGAATGAAAAAAGGGGACTTGAAAAAAGTCGTTAATAAAGGGAAAGACCCAAAAAGTACGGTTAACATCATGTTCTATGGTGATTGTACCTACGATGCCAAAGAAGCGTTAGCGTTAAGAGCTGCCGGTGAAGTTTTAACTATTAAATTAATAGAAGAGCTTCGTGAGAACGAAAGTGGCGTTTACGGCGCGAGTGCGAGAGGAAGCATGAACAAAGTGCCGAATGGAAGTTATAACTTTACCATTAATTTCCCTTGCGGACCGGAGAATGCGGAAGCACTAACGCAATCTGCCTTGAGAGAATTAAACAAAATTATCGAAAATGGTCCGGAAGAAAAGGATCTAAACAAATTCAAAGAGGCAGAAAAATTAGACTACAAAGAAAAAATTAAACAAAATAATTATTGGATGTCTTATCTAACGCGTTCTTTTACCTACGGAGTTTCTGCGGATGAAATTTTGCAAGTAGAACAAAAAATAGATGCAGTTACTGCAAAGGATATTCAGGATGTGGCCAAAAAATATTTGTCTAAAGACAAAGTGATTGCTATGTTAATGCCGGAAGAATAAAACACAAATTAATTGATTCTATACTAGCCCGCGGTTTCAGCCGTGGGTTTTGTATATTTATAAATCTAGTTTTTAAAACAAACCGGAATAATTTCCCCTTTTGCTAAACAATATTTATCCACCAATTCAGATGAAATTTTGGAAGTATAATCTTCTTCCACAACCTTAAAACCAATGTTTCTTAATTTATCAAAATAATCTCTGCCATACACCCGAACGTGGTCATATTGACCAAAAATTTTTGCTCTCTCTTTTTTATCTGTAATCGAATCATCCGAAAAAGTGGTAACTCTCGACAAATCCTGTGGAATCTGAAAAATTCCCATTCCACCGGGCTTTAAAACACGATACAACTCTTGCATGGCTTTGGTGTCATCCGGAATATGCTCCAAAACATGGTTACACAAAATCACATCATACGAATCATCTTCAAACGGAAGATTACAAATATCCGCTTTTACATCCGCTAAAGGCGAGAATAAATCTGTCGTTGTATAATCTAAATTCTTCTGATTTCTGAAACGTTTGTAAAAAGCTTGTTCAGGAGCAAAATGCAACACTTTTAATGCTGAACTTGTTTCAGCATCTCTTAACTTAATTATTGGTTTATTATCAGAAGAATCTGAAATGAATTCAGATTGAAAAAAATCAGTTTCATTATTCAAATACAACCATAACAACCGATGTCTTTCTAACGAAAGCGTGCTCGGTGACAACACATTGTTACGCTGTTTTCCGTATCCATAAGGCAAAAACATTCGAAAACTTTTCCCGTCAATTGGCTCGGTAAACCGATTTCCTTTTAACAGAAAAGCCAAAATTGGTCTTGCCACATAACTCAGACGAATTAATATCGGTCGTGGAATGGTATTAAGTACGTATTTAAATATCTTTTTTATCATATGAATAATTGAGTTTTTCTGAATTCCTCCTCCTCCTCACTCACAATTCCTAACGCTTCATAAACATATTTAAAAGTAGAAAGCAACTCCGGTTTGCCATCAATCAATGCCACGTTGTGTTCAAAATGAGCACTTGGTTTCATGTCGGCAGTTAAAATGGTCCAACCGTCTTTCAATTGCTTGATATTTTTTGTACCCATGTTAATCATCGGTTCAATCGCAACCACCATGCCTTCTACAAATAACTTTCCGCGACCTTTTTTACCGTAATTAGGCATTTCAGGATCTTCGTGCATTTTTCTGCCTAAACCATGACCTACAAGTTCTCTTACAACGCCATATCCATTTGATTCACAGTGTTTTTGAATGGCATTTCCAACATCCTCCACGCGATTACCCGCTCTGAATTCACGAATGCCGACATATAAAGATTCTTTGGTTACTTTCAGCAACTTTTTCGTTTCCGGAGCCACTTCACCAATTTCAAATGAATAGGCATGATCACCATAAAACTCATTCATCAAAACCCCACAATCTACCGAAATTACATCACCGCTTTCCAACGGTTTGTTGTTGGGAATCCCATGAACCACCTGAGCATTTGGACTCATACAAAGCGAATTCGGGAAACCATATAATCCCAAAAAAGCTGGAACGCCTCCATTGTCGCGAATAAATTCTTCCGCTAAGTTGTCTAAATATAATGTCGTTACACCAGGCTTAATTTCCTTTGCAATCATACCAAGCGTTTTTGAAACCAATAACGAACTTGCTCGCATTAACTCAATTTCTTCTCTTGTTTTAGGGATAATCATAATCAAATTTTAAAGTGGCAAAGGTACACATTTTTATCTTTTTTTATCAGAAGCAAAATCCCGTCATCCGCTGCAAGCTTTTTTGTCTTGAGTCGTTTTTCTAAATCAAAAAAAGAGCTTCCGCTGGTCGCTTTTTTTTGCTAAGAAAAACTGCCCCAATCCTGCAAAAGGCTTTTCGCTGCTACCGGGGCTAAAAATCCCAAAAACAATGAGAAAAATCAGTTTTTAAATAAATTTAACCACTTATCTTTGTTCAAAATTTAGGAAATATGAGTAAATATGTCACTGCAGAGCAAGCAGTTCAAGTTGTAAAATCGGGCGATAGAGTCTACGTTCAAGCCGCCGCCGCCTCACCAACCGTTTTAACCAAAGCATTAACAAACAGAGCTTCTGAATTAAAAAATGTGGAAATTTGTCACCTGCATACTGAAGGAGAAGCACCCTATGCCAATCCGGAATTAGCCGAAAGTTTTCACGTTAATTCCTTCTTTATCGGAGCCAATGTTCGTCACACACTCAAAGCCGGTAACGGTTCTTACACACCGGTTTTTTTGAGTGAATTACCCAATTTGTTCCGTAAAAATGTATTGCCTTTGGATGTAGTTTTTATTCACGTGTCGCCACCGGATAGGCATGGCTATTGTTCCCTTGGTGTTTCTGTAGAAGCTTCCGTTGCGGCTATTGAAAACGCAAAAATTGTCATTGCACAAGTTAACCCACAAATGCCAAGAACCTTTGGAGATGGCATTTTACATGAATCTGAAATTGATTATTTAGTAGAAGTAAATAAGAACATTTATACGCATGGTGTAGAAATATTTACACCTGAAGAAGAAAAAATAGGGGAGTTTGTTGCCTCACTAATTGAAGATAGAAGTACACTTCAAATGGGAATTGGTTCTATTCCCAACGCAGCTTTAAGTAAATTAACCAATCACAAAGATTTGGGATTGCACACCGAAATGTTTTCTGATGGTGTAATCGATTTAATTGAAAAAGATATCATTAATTGTAACTATAAAGGAACAACAAGAGGAAGAGTTTTAGCTACTTTTTTAATGGGTTCGCGACGATTATATGATTTTGTTGATGATAACTCTTTTGTTGAATTAAAGGAATCCTCAGCGGTAAATGATACGGCTCGAATTCGTAAAAATCCAAAAATGGTTGCCATCAATTCTGCCATAGAAGTTGATGTAACCGGACAAGTTTGTGCTGATTCCATTGGCGGAAAAATGTATTCCGGGGTGGGCGGTCAAATGGATTTTATGCGAGGAGCTTCTTTAAGTGTGGGTGGTAAAGCGATCATTGCCCTTCCATCGCAAACCAAAAGAGGCGAAAGTAGAATTGTGCCTTTTTTAAAACAAGGGGCAGGTGTAGTCACCACGCGTTCGCATGTTCAATACATCATTACAGAATATGGAATAGCTAATCTTTACGGGAAAACTTTGAAACAGCGTGTAGCAGAAATGGTTAAAATTGCTCACCCCAATCACCGTGAGTGGATTGAGAAAGCGTATTTTGAATTGATGGAAATTAAGAAAGTTATTTGTTAAATTAAGGTTTAAAAGTTTAAAGTTTAAAAGTTTAAGAGGTATGGAGTTTAGTTTGTTTCTTGAACACTGCCTTTTAAACTTTTAAACTTTAAACTTTTAAACTTATAACCTCTACCATCAAATTATTCATTAAACTGTGGATTTGCTATCAACTTAAATAAATCTGAATTGGCCACAAAAAATCGAAACTCAACATCAATTTGTTGCAAGCTCGTGCTTAGCAAACTGTTTTCTCTAGTATTTATTAAGAACAACGAACTTTCTCCAAAAAAAAACATTCTTTCTTCGGCATTTAGCATCGTACTAAAATCATTAACCAATTCATTGGTAATTTCAATTTGACCTTTCAAGGATTTGATTTCTTCTAGTTGATAATCAATTTTATTTTTTAATACTTGATTTTCAAACTGTAAATCTAATTCGGCATCTTGTAATTTCAATTTTGCTACCTTAAAATTTCCTCTTTCTTTTCTTAAAAACAAAGGAAAACTAAAATTCACACCATATTTATAATTCACAGTATTAAAATCTCGAACAAATTCCGGTTCAGACAAGTAATTGTAGTTTAAATTGATGGTTGGCTTCAGCAAGTCGCCTTTTAGCCGTTTGTCAACTTCCAAAATGGAAACTTTATTTTGTAATGATCTAATTTTTGGGTGATTTTGAAAATCGATATCGGCCAATAAAAGGCCATTTGTTTTGAGCGTGTTTTCTACTTTTTTATCCAATTCGGTCTCTGGCGAAATACCTTCTTGCAATTCTAGTGGAAGATTATTTTCAAACCAAAGATAATTTGATAAGTCCAATTTCGACTTGAGTAATTTTAATCGGGACTGTTCTAAACTTAGTTTTCTTGATTTTACTAATATTCCTGCTTCAATGCTATCAATGGCCGGTCGGTCTCCCGCAGCTATTAATCCTCTAATTCCGTTAAATCTAACCTCAGAATTTTTCAAAAAGGTTTCATACAATTTGTACTCATTATAATTTCTATACCAATTAAAATAGCTGTTTGCGGCAGCATAAAGAACATTAGCCACTTCTAAATCTCGTTCTGCTTGGGATAAATTGGTATAAATTTTAGCTTTTTTCAAATCAGCCATTCGGTTATTGATTAGTAAACCTTGCCCGATGGGAACAGAAATTCCGGCCATTGCCAAACCGTTTGTTGGAGTGTTGTTTTGCGGGTTTAAAAAAGTACCTTCCATTTGATCGAAACCGGCTTTAATTTCAATTCCATACCAAGTCGGAATTTTAAAAGTGGTATTTAACAAATCATAATACTCTGTCGATTTGAATTGCTTGTTTTCGTAATCTATTTCAATTTTAGGATCAAATCCGCCACGAGCAGCAATAATTCCGGCTTGAGCCTGACTAACTTCTAAATTAGCTTGCTTTACCAAGGGGTGAAATTGTTTAACATAGCCCAAGTAGGAATCTAATGTTAGAATAGAATCATTGGTCATGTTCTGCGACCATGAAAGCAAAGAAAATAATAATATAAATGGCAATATGCTTTTCATTTGGCCCTATTTTTTGGTTTCAGTTGTTTGTTTAGGGGTGTAAAAATCAGGTGGGAAACCATTCAGTTTTCGCCAAATTTCATACCATATCGGTACATTGTCTAATAAAGCAAACGTCTGTGCACCGGCACCAATATTTAACTCTTTAGGCCATGGTTTGTCTTGCGGATCTTGTGCAATTAAAACCCTGTATTTTCCATTAATACTGATAAAATTTTCGATAGCAACAACTTTTCCGCCAAAGGTACCATAGGAGGAATTTGGCCAGCCGCTAAAAATGATTGTTGGCCATCCATCAAACCAAATCCGAACATTTTCTCCCTTGTGAATTAGAGGCATATCTATAGGGTCTATAAATGTTTCTACTGCTATATCATATTTAGAAGGCATGATACTCACAACCGGTGTTCCTTCTTTAATTGTTTCGCCGATTCCTGATTGAAGAGCTCGGTTTACGTAACCGTTTTGTGGTGCTTTTATATAATAAAGTTCATTACGCATTTTATAATTGGTAACCTGATTTTGCAATTTATTTACCTGAGCTTCCGTGTCAAATTGGCTACTTAGTGCCGTAAAACGTTCGCTTTGAGCTTTTGAAGTTTTATCAGTATATTCTGCAGAAATCCTATTGATTTCTACCCGTGCGTTTATTAATTCATTTTTGGAGGTTAGGTATTTATTCTGTTGTGTTATTATTTTTGCCTCGGCATCTTGAAGTTTCAATCGTTTCTCTTCTAAATCGGTCACCGCTTTTAGTCCTTCCTTATTTAAATCTTGTGAACGTTTAAATTGTATTTGAGCAATTTTAAGCTGTGTTTTTACTGCTTCCAAATCCATACTGTCACTTTTTACTTTTAATTGTGACTGTTCTATTTTGTTTCTGGCTTGTTCTAGTTTTAGAATTCTTTCACGTTCAATCGCAGTAATTTGAGTTGAAAGTGAGTTGGCTTTTCCCTCATAAGATTCTTCCGAAAGCATCTTGGCTTTCATTTGATTTTCTGTATTAGAAACAAGATTAGGGTCAAAGTAATCATCTTTTACCTCTGAAATGAATAAAATAGTGTCCCCTTTTTTCACATATTGGCCTTCGGCCACATACCATTTTTCAATTCGTCCGGCGATGGCAGTATGAATAGTTTGTGGACGTTGTTCAGGGGAAACGGTAGTAACAAACCCTGAACCTTGAATGTTTTGAGTCCAAGGCAAAAGCACAAATAAACAGCTCCCAATCATAAACCACATCAAAAGGCGATTGAATGTTTTAAAGTACTTTCTTTCACCAAGTTTTTGAATAGTTTTAAAGCGAGTTAAATTGACTTTGTCATTAATATTTTTTCGGGCGATGTTCAACATATTAGTTCGTGTCTGAAATTAATTTTCCTTTATCCAATGTTATGATTCGATCACATTTTTGCTTCCAGTACTCATTTTTAGATGTTACTATTAAGGTCCAATTGTTTTCTTTGGAAAGTATAAAATCGATGATTTCTCTACTTTCATCCTCGTCCATTTTATCGAAGGGATTTTCCAAAAAGAGAACCAACGGATCATTTACAATTGCTCTGGCCAAAAGAATTTTTTGTGCCAACGATGAGGGTAATTGTTTTCCTTCGGTTAGAATTTTTTCGTCTAATCCTTTGGGCATCTTTTTGATTACTTCGGTTAACTTAATTTTTTCCAATACTAATTTTAATTTTTCAGTTGAAATGGTTGGATTTCGAAATGTAATGTTTTCCAAAATGGAACCTTCAAAAAGCGTTTGACCTTCTGTAATAATGCCGATTTGGGCACGATACTGTTCAATGTTTATTTTGTTATATTGTTCGTCATTAATATAAATGGAACTTCCATTGCTGTGAATCAAGCCTGCTAAAATTCGTAGCAAGGTTGTTTTTCCTGAGCCGTTCTTTCCATCTAAATATATTTTTTCTCCCTGATTGATATGAAACGAAACTGCGTTTAGAATTTTTTTGTTTGAATCAGGAAAAACAAAATTTAATTCATCAATTTCAAAATGAACATTTTTATAACAGTAGGTACTTTCATGTGTTTCAAACTCTTCAATTTCCATATCAACCACCTGACCAATTTTTTCGATGGAGGTTAAGACATCATAAAAAGTTTCTAATCCAACGATGATTTTTTCGACCGAATTAATGACCAATAAAATGATGATTTCGGCAGCTACAAATTGACCGATGTTTAATTGTTGGTTGATAACTAAATAACCTCCAATAAGCAATAAACCAGCCGAAATTAATGCCTTAAAACCAATTAATTGAATGAATTGTCGCTTGATTACTTCAAAGTGACTCTCCCTGGATTTAAGGTATTCGCTTACCAATTTATCATTTTTGGTTAGGGCAAACTCTGCCTCAGTTTTATTTTTAAATCCAAAGTAATTTCGTGATATTTCTTGAATCCAATGAGCGACTTTATATTTGTATTTGGATTCGGTTAAACTCGTTTTTAGTCCAACTTCAAATGATACACGAAAGATTAAATAGAGTACTATAAATAGCAATAAACCAAACATAATAAACAACGGGTGATAGACAGAAAGTAAGAGTAGCCCAAAAATGATTTGTAGAATAGATTCAGAATAATCCATGATTAATTTGGCCACACTTTTTTGTACTGTGATTGTGTCAAAAAAACGATTGGCTAATTCCGGAGGATAATTGTTGTGGAATTCGGTATATTTAATTTTTGGAAAACGATAGGAAAATTCAAAAGACGAACGAATGAATATTTTTTGTTGAATTGTCTCCGTGATACGTAATTGCATCAACTTTAAAATCCCATTAAAAACGACCCCTAAAATTACAATAACCACTAAAATAATCCACGATAAGCTAACTCTTCCGCCTTGAATAAGGTTGATGATGGCTTGGATTCCTAAGGGCAGTGATAGGCTAACAAGACCCGAAAAAATTGCGTAAAAAAACACTTGATAAATGTCTTTTTTATCTAACTTTAAAAGATTAATAAAGCGATTTAAAGGTGATTTTGATGCTTTTTCCATGGTTAGTTAATCTGTTTTAAAACCAAAGTTTTGAAAAATTCTGTTGGCGTAATTTCTTCGGTGCAATCTGTTATCGATGTAAAATGACTTTTTAAAAAATGTTGGTGCAAAGCTCCTTCTACAACCGTTGAAATTAAACTTTTTGCATAGGGAAAAGTTGGGTTTACCTCTTTTACCATCTCGATCATTCGATTAATTACACGTTTGTAAATTAAAAAATAACCCTCTTTATTTTCTTCATCTACTTCCTTCGTTAAATAGGATTTCGAAAATTCACAGATAATAATCTTATTCAAGAGCATTTCGTTTATGTGCGGATGGTTACTGTCGGTCATAATTTCCTCAGTAACAATTTCAATTCCCCTTATTAATTTATCCTGAGGATTAGCAATACTATTGGTGGCTAGCACTAATTTGAATTCAATCCAACCCCAATACCACGACGTTAAATAGAGCAAAAGCTTGTGTTTACTCTCAAAATACCGGTATATGGAACTTTCATTAGAGCCAATCCGTTGACCTAATTTTTTGAAAGTAAAATTATCAAAACCAATTTCATCAATCAACAAAATACTATTTTCTAGAATTTTTTTTCCTAGTTCTGATGTCTCCGGGTCCTTGACATAGATTTTAGGGCTAATGTTTATTTTGATGCCATTTAAAATATTTTTCATACGCCAACGCTTCTACATAAAATTTACAACGCAAAAATAATAGTATTACTATTAATTTTGAAATTGATTAACTTAATTTTAGGATTTGTAAAGGGATAAGATAAAAAAAGTCCCACCGAAGCAGGACCGTAATTATGTATTTAGGACATATATTCCTACCGCTTCAAACTAAAATTAGACCTAAATTCTTGTTTAATTCCATCTTTTGTATAAACTGCTTTAAACCAATAATCATCGGATGGCATTGGTTTTCCGTTGAATGTGCCATCCCAGCCGTTGCCATTTTGCCCAATTTCTTTTAATAGTTTTCCATAACGATCAAAGATATAAATGTGGTTGATTTGGATAATGGGTGAACCAATCACTTTCCAAGTATCATTGAAACCATCTCCATTCGGCGTAAAAAAGATTGGAAAATCTAACACGGTAAAAGTGGTACTGATTTCATCACAACCAAATTTATTGCGAACACGTAATACAAAATCACCGGCAGGAATGTTAGTAAAAACTGGACTATCTTGCCATAAATCAGGAATAATAGAATATTCATAATCTAACGAAACAGGGGTTGCCGTTGCGGTTATCATATTTTGATTTTCAAATCCGATTAAGTTTTGTGGTGAAACCGTCACAGCATCCGGAGCCAATGTTTTTATCGTTGTAAAGTTGAAAACACTTGAACAAAGTGCCACATTTGAAGTGTTTGTGATTAAAACAGAAAAATTGCCTTCAATGTCAGTTGAAAATGTGCTTGATGATTCTCCTGAAATTTCATTTCCCGGAAGAGCTTCAAATGCGGTAAACCATTCAAAAGTATAATCGGTTTCATTTAATAATGTCCTGATGTTGGCTTCTTTCAAAATGTTTCCGTTTTCATCAACACAAATATAGTAAGGAAATGTTCTCAAATTATTTTCAGGAAACGGACGAACATAAAGGTCTAATGCTAAAACTCGAAAACAAGCCAGTCCGGTCTCGCTATCAAAATTGGTTGTACTGGTTACGCGAACATAAATTGTTTGAAAATCACTAACAGTATTGGTGAAAGTTGCTGGATTTTGAATGAAACTGTTGCTGTTGTTTTGAGCATCTGAAAAATTTTGATAGTATCGGATAACGATATTATTCAAGTTTGAAGGGCCCGCAATTTCAGTGATTCGCTCGGTTAAATCAAAAGCATAAAATCCGCTATCGTCGCACCTTTCAATAGGAGCAGGGTTGTTTAAACTTCCGGGAATTGTTACTACCGCTAAACTTAAACTGGTGATTGAAAAACAATTATTATTGGTTGGATCAACTACTTTTACAAAAATTGTGTTTGTGCTTGATTCATAAGCATTCGGTTGTGTTATAAAATTATCTGCCGTTAAATCGGCTTGCGTTTCATAATAAAAAACTTGGTAATTGATATTGCCTCCTGTAATTTGATTATTTCTGCGTGTTAAATCAAAAGTAGAAACCGTATCGCCACAAATTGAAATTTCATTCGGTGTAAAAATAATCGGATTCGGAAAAACTGCAATTGAAAAATTTACAATCGAAAAGCATTGCGTTGCAGTATCAAATAAACGAACAAATAGTTCATTATTGCCAACCGGAAAAGCTTGTGGAATATTTTTATTCAAAGCTGCAAAATTACTTTCTGCCAATTGAAATGTGCTGAAATAAGAAGTTTGAACGGTTGGATTTTGGTTTAACAATCCTTCTGCATCAAAACTATTTAACACGACCGTTTCATTTTCACAAAGTGCGATCGAATTAATGCTGTTTTGTAGTGGAGGGGTTTTAATTTCCACTTGAAATGTTCCCACCCCTTCACAAATATTATTGGTTTCAATGCGTGTGTAAATGGTTTGAATGCCAATTGGTACTTGCGATAAATCAGTTAATTGGTTTGTTTTTACGGAGGCATCTATGTCCGTTAAATAAAACGTAATTTCAACTGGATTTCCTCCAAAAAAAGAATTTCGAATGCTATTTTCTTGGAACGAAAAATTTACTAATCCATAATTTTGATTTACAACCGGACAAACAGAAGCCATGTCAGGATAAGTAGACAAACTTGTTGGATTTACAGTTAAAGCTATTGTGGCAACCGTGGTGGAGGTGCAATTTGGAATTACATTCTCATTAACAGCAATGACATAAATGGTTTGATTGGTTGTTGTGTTAACAAAAGCCTCCGGAGTTAAAATTTGTTGTGTTAATCCGCTATCTAAAAAATAAAATAAAGTTAGACCGGTAACATTATTTGTAATTTCATCATACGCTTCGGTTAAATTGGTTGTGGCAATTCCGTCGTTGTTGGGAGTAATGTAATCGCATTGTTCGATTATTATTGGATTTGTATTTAATACCGGAACTGGATTTATTTGAACGGAAACAGAATTAGAATTGCCAATGCAAATTCCTTCCTCAGTAACTTCTAAATAATAAGTTTCAGTTGAATTGTTTGTTTGAATTGCAGTTGAAACAATTAATGTTGGTGTATTTTCACCTGAAAGCAGATTATTATTTTGATACCATTGATATGTTATATTAGTCAAATTTCCGCTATTAGCAATAGTGGAAGTAATCGTAAAACTATCATTATCACAAATCGAAGCATTATCCAAAATACTAACTTGCGGTGTGGCATAAATAAAAATGGAATTAGAAATAACTTCATTACAACCACCGTTTTTTACACCTAAATTGTATTTTCCGGGAAGAGTGGGTGTAAAACTATTATTGGAAATGCCAGAAACAGGTACATCATTCCTATACCATTGATAAATTGGATTGTCAACCAAAAAATCAAATTGGTTCTGATTCAAAATAGTGCCTTGTAAAACGGGATTAGAACTTAAACATCCTGCTGCTGCGGTATTCTGTATCGAAACATCCGGTAAAACAAAAAATTTTAATTCAATTTCAGCCTCACTAACAGGTAAATTAGTTAAATCAACGGTTGGATCAGTACTGTCATAAGCTGTTGTTTCAACCCGATAAGTGCCAGTTTCCGCTATGTTTGCCAACGTATTCGTGCTTTGAGTACTATTATTAATTGTCGTTAGGAAAACATTGTTGCGAAACCAAGTATAATTAAAACGTAAATCGTTGACATTGCCGTCAAAATCAGTAACATCAATTGTTGCGGTTATACTTTTTGTTTCCGGTTTACAGTATTCTGTTTGTGTTATTTCGTTTCCGCTATCATCAGTAATTTCCACCGAAGATAAAAAGCTACAATCAGAACTTCCGGTTCCACCGATTTGAGTGATGGTAATTTGTCCGGGAACATTGGAATAATTGTCTATTAACAAGACATATAATTGTCCGGTTTGTCCGTTTGGAATCGTAACAATTTCAACACTTGCCGGTAGCCAACTGCAATCTACTTCATTGTTTATGTTTAATTGACTACAGACATTCGATAAGTCGTTAAAAGGACCCCAAAGCACAAAATCTACATCCGTGCCATTCCCGTTATTGTTTACTTGATTTATTTGCAGGACAATTTCTCCCGGTGTTTGTATTTGAATAAAAAACCAAGTTGGACCTTGAAAATTTTGCTCGATACACGTAGTGTTAAACGTTTCTCCATTTCCGCCTACAGAATTCTGAAAAGGAATACTTGTGGCACAAGATTGATACGCTTCAAAATTTGCTTGAAATTCTGCACATGAAGGGGCTCCTCCTTGGGCAAGAGTATTTTGAACCAGAAAAATCCAAAACAGAAATAAAACCTTATGTATAGATTTTAACATAGTTTACAGTAAGGAATGCCTTGACATAGCATTTGGTTTTTCTATTCCCATTAAGGCTAAGATGGTTGGAGCAATATCGCCTAAAACGCCATTATTAATTATTTTTAATTCTTTATCAACCAAAATCACCGGCACAGGATTGGTAGTGTGGGCTGTATTAGGTGAGCCATCCGCATTTATCATTGTTTCACAATTTCCGTGATCGGCAATAACAATGGTGGTATAATTGTTTGCTAAGGCCGTTTCAATTACTTCTTTTACACAAACGTCCACTGCTTCACAGGCTTTAATGGCAGCTTCCATGACACCGGTATGACCAACCATGTCGCCATTTGCAAAATTTAAACAGACAAAATCAACTTCACCTTTTTTGAGTTCTTCTACCAAGGCATCTTTTAATTCAAACGCACTCATTTCGGGTTTCAAATCGTAAGTTGCCACTTTTGGAGAGTTTCTTAGTATACGCGTTTCACCTTCAAAGGGTTCTTCTCGTCCACCGGAAAAAAAGAAAGTTACGTGAGGGTATTTTTCTGTCTCCGCAATTCGGATTTGCTTTTTATGGTTTTTTTCTAAAACTTCTCCCAACGTTTCTGTGATATTATCTTTGTTGTAAATTACTTTGATGTTTTTGTATGTTTCATCATAATTGGTTAACGTAACATAATACAAATCAAGCGAATGCATGTTTTGTTCATGACAATCAAATTGAGTTAAAACTTCGGTTAATTGTCTTCCTCTATCGGTTCTAAAATTGAAGAAAATAACCACATCACCGTTTTTTATAGTTGTTAACGGTTTATCATTTTCATCCACCATCACAATAGGTTGAATAAACTCATCGGTAATATCATTTGCATAATTATCTTGCAACGAATCTATTGCGTTTGTGGAATGAGTTCCAATTCCATTCACCAATAAATCATAAGCCAATTTTACTCTTTCCCATCTTCTGTCTCTGTCCATCGCATAATAGCGACCAATAACAGATGCTAATTTTGCGGTGGTATTTTTGCAATAATTTTCTACTTCTGAAATGAAACGAACTCCCGATTTTGGATCAACATCACGACCGTCTGTAAACGCATGAATATAAACGTTGTTTAAACCAAAATCTTGCGTGGCATCCACCAATCCTTTTACATGATCAATGTGAGAATGCACTCCACCATCTGAAACCAGTCCTAAAAAATGAACATCTTTATCGTTTGTTTTGGCATATTGAAAAGCTTCTTGCAACACTTTTTCGTTGTTCAAAGTCTTATTTTGAACAGCTAAATTAATTCGGGTAAGTTCTTGGTAGATAATTCTTCCGGCTCCCAAATTCATGTGGCCTACTTCAGAATTTCCCATTTGACCTTCGGGAAGCCCAACATTTAAGCCGTCAGTTCTCAATTCGGCATTGGGATAATTTTTATACAATGAATCTATAAATGGTGTGTGGGCATGGTCTATAGCAGAAACTTTAGGGTCAGGAGAATGTCCCCAACCGTCTAAAATCATAAGGATAACTTTCTTGTTCATAGAAAAAATTTTAAGCAAAGATAATGAAACATGACTTTCTGAAAGAATGATTTAGACTTTTTTAAACCAGTTTTTAGCTTTGTTATAATCGATGAAATAGCGAAGACTTACAGAAAAGATATGATTTAAATTATCCTGAAATACATTATTAAAATTTGAGCTGTAGCTTTTGTCAATTTCGTTGGAAAAATTCTGAGCATTATTGCGATAGAGTGCGGTAATTTGGCTTCCCGGAGCAAACCACCACGAATAAGACAAATCAAAATTCCACAAATTAAAATTGGCATCTTTATTTATTGAATAATTGTTGTTTGGTGTAAAAGTTCCATCTTCTAACAAGGTATGAAATTCAATATTTTCTGCAAACGACCAATAATGTCTCGTAGTTAAATTCAACGTCATTTTATTATTAATGGCATATTTTCCGGTAATGGAATTGGTTAATGTTGTACGGTTTCTTTCTGCCAAAATAATATCGTTCTCAGAAAAATCTACCCAACCGATATCGCTGTTTTGAAGGTTATAATTAGTAGAGTAAATCAAGGTTAATTTATCATTAAATCGGTATCTCGGACTAACAAATAGACCATAATTCATCCGGTTTTCTTGATTAAAAATTCTAACAGAGGGCTCAATGTCTAAGGCAAATTTTCGATTATAATTGGATGAAAAGAAGATAAATGCGTTTCCACTTTCCGGCAAAGCCAAGGGCCTGCCAACAACTCTGGACTCATAAAAATTGTAAGTTACAAACGGACTTACCAAAAAACCATATCCGATGTAGTCATTTTTTTTTGTATTGGAGTTTACATTTAAATTAATCCAATGATCTTGAGCTTTTCCGGTACTATTTTCACGCTCTAGATAGTAATTGGTATTCAAATTGAAAGAATTGTATCGCTTGGTTGGATTTAAAATTCGATAATTAAAATTAGCCGTGAAGTTGTGATAATTGGTAATGAAGTTGATTCCTAAATCATTAATATCAAATTCTTTAGAAACATATTGAGACGCAACAGAATAACGGAATTTGCCAAACGTTTTGCCAAAATTAATAAAAGTAGAATAACCATTTCCTTTTACATCATCATAAATGCTGCTCATTTTTAGATCGCCGGAAAAATTATATTTGTTTCCTTTTGAATTAATGTCATACACAATTCCGGTAACGTTAGCATCTCTAAAATCGCCACCAACTCGAGTTACATTGGTATTGATAAATGAAACAGATGAATTTTGGTTGAACCGTTGATCAAAAACCAGTATGTTGTAATTGGTCAGAGGTTCTACCATTTGCTCTCGAATTTCATTTGTGTTTGTATTTCTAATTCGAGCATACGTTTTTTCGGTAATGGCGTTTAAAAAACCAATACCTAAGCCATCGGAAGTGCGTCCTGAAACTTTTAACGCGTTGAGAAGATTCACCGTGTTGGGATTGCTTTCAACGATCTCGTTTTCATTGATTGATGCGGAAGTTGACGGTGGTCCTCCAATTCTCCGAGAGTAAACTAAATTCCCTTTGGAGAACAAGTCGGTGCCTTCGGTAAAAAAAGGCCTATTTTCGTTAAATTGCTGTTCAAACGGCCCTAAATTTAATTCTACATTATCAAAGGCCGCTTGACCAAAGTCTGGAACCAAAATTGCATCCAAGGTGAATGAATCATTGATGCCATATTTAATGTCCATTCCGGCTTTAAAAGTGCTTTCTGTACTCAATTGGTTAGATTCTACATAACCGGATGTATACGGAATTAAGAATAATCGGGTAGGGGTTTTAATGTTTTCAATTCCCTCTAAAATTCCGGCTTGATTGATTACAGAACCAACGGCACGATCGATTTTACTCCAGGTAACTTTTTGCCTAAAACGACGAATTTCCCTCAAAAAATTTATGCCCCATGTTTGAACATTTTCTTTTGAAAACCGAAGTGCGGCATACGGAATTTCCATTTCAACCACCCAACCAAAATCGGTAATTGTAACTTCGCTGTTCCATATAGCATCCCACGAAAAGTCCTCTCCGTTTTCAGTTGCCAAACAATCCATTTGAACACCGGAAGCCGATACAAAAAAGCGAAAATCTTGTTGACCATCGTTAAATCCGTTTATAAAAACTCCGAAATGGTCAGCAGTTCCAAAACGATCCCTTAAGGTAATTTCTTTTTCAATTTTGGAGGGTTCATTGTCATATAAAATGGCTCCAATATAAATGGCATTATCATCATAAATAATTTTAACTTCTGACCTTCTTTCAGCAGACTCCGGAACACCGTTTTCCGGTTCAAACAGGATAAAATTATTTGCAATTGGGGCTTTTATCCAAACGGCCTCATCCAGTTTACCATCGATGGAAACAGCATCGTTGATTCGTATTGCGGTTGTTTTTTTTTGACTGAATGCCTGAAAGGTTCCGGCTATAAGTAAAATAAAAAGTAATACTAAGGTAAAATGATGCTTCTTTGAATTCATGTTTCAAAATTAAGTATTGGATTTTTAGTTACAATTACTTTATCATTTCCTTAAGAAATAATTTATAAAGACGTTAAAGTTTAGTTATGTTACACTTTTGCGATACGAATTGTAGTTTTTTTCCGTTTTCTGCTGAGTTTTCTGTTTTGAAAGTGAGTTAATTTCCAAAAAAGTTGATATTTAGTTTAAAATAATTTGGTTTTAAACTTTTAATTTATATTTTTGACGTCCCAAGTCTAATTTTTAACCTGTAGATTACCAATGAATTACAAGATCTTATCGGTTTTGTTGTTTGGATTATTTTCATTCACAACGCCAACAAATAATACCACAGACCCTGCCACCGTCGCATCCAATACCAAAGTAACTTTTGAATCTAAAGTTATTTCTTTATACAATAATCTAGATGCTAAAAACTTTAAACTTCCACAATTGGAAAGTTTTACCAAAGCGTTGGAAGGTTTTTACCAGTTAAAGCAAAAAGGGTTAATTCAAAACGATATTTTAACGTTGGTTGATTTTAGTTTGTCTGCCAATTCCAAAAGAATGTGGGTAATTGACATGAACACCAACACGGTTTTGTATCATTCCTTAGTGGCTCACGGAAGAAATTCAGGGGAAGAATTCGCCACTGCATTTTCGAATAAATCAGAATCGTATCAAAGTAGTTTAGGTTTTTACCTTACAGGAGAAACGTACCAAGGTAAGCATGGTCTCTCGCTTCGTTTGGATGGTTTGGAAAGAGGAATTAATGACAAAGCTCGCGATAGAGCTGTTGTGATTCACGGAGCAGATTATGTTTCGGAACAATTCATCAAACAAAACAAACGGTTAGGCAGAAGCCAAGGCTGTCCTGCTTTGCCGGTGGAACTAAACCAAGAAATCATCAAAACAATAAAAGACAAATCCTGTTTGTTTATTTATCATCCGTCAAGAAGTTATAAAGTGGCTTCGAAATTAATTTCGTAGTTTTTTATATAATTCGGCATCCAAACCGTAAATATCATCTCTAAAAATAAGTAAATTTTTATCGCTCCAGGCTGTCCAATATAAAAGATGGAGGTAAATGGGTTTGGTAAAGTTTACATTTTTGGTTTTGGATTCAGCCAACACTTCATCAATCTTTTCTTTGTTCCAATTTTCGGGATCGTCAAGAAGGTATTCTGTTAATTCAAACGGATTTTGCACCCGGACACAACCTGAACTCAACGAGCGGTTTTCGCGTTCAAAATAGCCTCTCGTATTTGTATCATGCAGATAAACGGAAAATCGATTCGGAAACATGATTTTTACCAGTCCTAATGAATTTGAACTTCCAGGAGACTGCACATACCGGTAGGATCTTCCTTTCGACGGAATCCAGTCAGACGGACTCACAATAGTACTTCCACTATAAATTGTAATATTTTTCGAGGCAAAGTAACCTCTGTTTTTGGTAGCAGCCGGTATCACATCTTCTTTTAAAATGGTGGGCGGAACGGTCCAAGTCGGATTAAAAACCACATAACTTAGTTTAGAAGACAAAATAGGCGTGGTTCTACTGGCTTTTCCAACAATTACTCGGTGCGACCTCACGGTATCTTTGTCTTTTATAACGGTTAATGAATAATCTGGAATATTGATAATGAGGTATTCTTTTTCAAAATTTCGAGGATACCATCGCCAACGTTCCATATTGGCAATAATTTGTTCTTTTCTTTTTTGTTTGGTAAAATTCAGCGACGCAATTGTTCCCTTTCCAATTACGCCATCGGGAGCCAAACCGTGTCTGCTTTGAAAGTTTTTGATGGCATTAAACGTCGTTTCATCATAAATGTTGGTCAACGAATCTGGTTTTTTCATGTCATACCAGTACGCAAGTCGTTTTTTCACCTCAATCAACACATCGTTGGTGTCGTTCAAAACAATTTTATCTTTAAGTTCTAGTTTTTTAAAATTTTCATCCGGGAATTGGTTGATTATTTTCAAACTATTTTTTAGTTTGTGGTAAACAATATGATGAGGTTTTACTTCATTTACCGCATAATCAAACGAATCTTTTCGTTGAAAATTCAAAAGCAATTCTTGAACGTCGATTTTGTTTTCTTTTAAATCCCAATCTTTGTATAATTCTTTCGGATTTAAAGAACCTTTGGCCGTTTTTTCTATATATTTTTTTAAATTTTTCGTAAGTATTAAATCATATTCAACCAGTTCTTTATCGGATAATAGTGAGATGGATTTTTCAAATTTACCGATTTTTTTCAAATCAAAATCTTTAGGATTCAAGCCTTCTTCTTCCAAAGTTGTAAGAACCGTGAGCAGGGATTCTCGGCAATTGAATGCCAACCAAAACGTTTTGTTTCCATTTGCTCGATAGAACGCTTTTAAAATCGAATCATTTGTTTTTGAAAGATAAGTAGAATCAATTGCCAACACTTTTCCCTCCGTTGTCACGTCAACTATTGGAATATTTTGACTACAGGATTTGGGCGTTTTTTTCTTATCACAAGAAATCAGTAGGAGTACAAAAAAAAGTAAGTAAAAATGCTTCATAGCAACTAAGAAATCGGATTCGTTTTTTTATACATTACAAAATGAGTGCCAATATCGCCAATTTCAAAAGGTTTTCCGTGAATGGAATAGCCTGCTTTTTCGTAAAACGGAATGGCTATTTCGCGAGCATTAAACCACAGTAAGTTACACTTGTATTTTTTTGCAATTTCTTCAGCTTCGTGGAGCAATTTTTCGCCGTAACCTCTTTTTTGATGGTGTTTTAAGACGGCCATTCCCCGAATTTGAAACTGTTTTTTTTCTTCAAAAGCTTCGTTTTTGTTTTTAAATAGCGAAACAACGCCAATTAAAGCACAATTAATATACAAGCCAAGGTGAATGGTTGATTGCAAATTGTCTCCTTCAAAGTGGCAACTTTCCATTGGTTTTCCTTCCCGAAGAACGGGATGTCGCACGGAATAGGTTTCCAAAGCTGTTATTTCTTTTAAAGTAAGCATAATTTCTATCGTCAAACTTCGAAAACTAAAGATATAACTTTTTCAGAATAAATTGGTTATAAATTCTGTTAGCTTTTTGATAATTTTTTTAAAAAAAAAGTTGCAACAAAGAAAACAATTTGTCTATATTTGCACTCACATTTGCGGAAGTAGCTCAGTTGGTAGAGCTCCAGCCTTCCAAGCTGGTTGTCGCGAGTTCGAGCCTCGTCTTCCGCTCTGCTAAAAACCTCAAACGAAAGTTTGGGGTTTTTTTGTTTTAAATAATCTTAAGTAATATACTTAAATCCTACCCCATGAATAAAAATTACTGCTAAAAAAAGAATCGTTAAATTTTTGAAAGAATTGTTTCTTTGCTTTTGATAATTTGTAATTAAGTCTTCAAAGTTTTCCAAATTATTGACATTTTCAATCTTTTTTAATTCTTTATCCGATAGCCAAATAGAGTTTATTAATTCTTTTAAAAATAGGTTGAAAGCCATAAATGCATTACTTTTTGGTAATTTATTAAATTCTTTTTCAAAAAGTTGCCAAAAAGGTTTTTCTTTTTTTTCTTAACGAAGTTTGAAGAGAAAGTATGAGTAATTGCGGAAAGAAATAATCCGTAGGTAAAGATGAAGAAAAGGAAGCTTGAAATCAACGTATTAATCATATTATTAAATGTATTTTCTTGTTATTTGAAAATAAATGATAAACAAGTTGAAAAACAGTAATTTAGATTAAATTTTTTATAATTGTTTCCAATCTTTTAATTTCTTCCAAAGTTGCCAATCTTTCATTTTTGACAAAAAGATTGTTATCCATAAATTCAATTTCTATTCTTTCTTGATTTTCAAATTTTTCTAAAATTTTTATAATTTTAATAACGTTGTTTGATTTTCTGATTGTAAAAGATTCATAATTTTTTAGTTGTAACTCATCGTCTTTTTTTATCAAGTCTAAAAATTTTTCTATATTCAATTTTTCTCTTAAATAGTAGTGACCCATGTCAAAATCAAATTTTAACCAAAACAAAACTTGAGGTTCAGTATAATTATTACTAAAATATATTGGAGTTTTATCATTAATTTCAACAGCTGGTAATAAAATTAGTCCATCAGTGTATTCTAAATTAAAGCAATCACTATAGCTCCAATTATCATATTTTGATAAAATTTTAGTGTCTTCAAGAACTTGTATCTGTTTGTCAGTTAGTTTGTGTTTTTTATACTCAATACTTTCTTTAAGGTAATTTTTACATATCTCAAACTTTTTTTCTTCTTCCGTTAATAGTTTTTCAATCTCATTTTTCGGTACTATTTTGAACTCATTATCATGAGCAATCCAATGACCTGATTGAGCTTGTGCTAATGTTAATTTTGCACCCGTTTCGGGATCAATTATAAACTCATCTTTTAAGCTTTCTTCTAATTTTCTTTGATATTCTTTTTCAGTTTCTGAAGGCATGAAAAATAGTTTAACATACTTACTAACAAAGTATAATGCTATTAATGCTATAACTAGATAAAAAATGATTTCTCCAAATTTCATTGTTTTTAATTTAGAATGATAGTTATGATTTCATTTTTCGAATATACTTAAATCGATTTAAAAATAACTTGTATTTGAGTAATATTTTCAAGCTCTAACTCTCTTTTAGCACAATTTGACGTGAGGGATAGCAGCGGAAAGCCCACAGAGAGGAGGCACGACGAACGAGGACTTGCAGCGAATAGCCCGACCCGCAGTTTACGGAGGGGCACGCCCAAAAAATGATTATTGGATTTTTAAACTTTCAGATTACTAGATTTTTGAAGTTGCTTTTTAAAATTGTAATTGATCTTTGCTATTGCTATTGATTTTTGCCATTGTCATTTCTATTGAAACTTCCCCATCTCACTCCCACTTTCCACCTCAATCGCTTCCTGATTTTGCCGAAATAACCGTGCGGATAATGCTCCTTTTAAAACAATTTGGTCGCCTTTTACATCGAGCCAACTTCCTTCTCGCAAACCAATAACAGGTTGTGTATTGAATTGATGAAATTCTTTAATGCGAGTTTCGCGGGTTTCGCCCATGTGTTTCGAGTGCAAATCGGCATCCAAGTAGTGCGGATTCAAATTAAAAGGAATCGCTCCCAACGTTTCAAAACTCGGTGGATAAATAATCGGCATGTCGTTGGTGGTTTGCATCGTGAGTCCGCAAATGTTGCTTCCGGCACTGGTGCCCAAATATGGTGTGCCATTTTCGATAACTTTTTTGAGTATTTGCATTTGGTTGTTTTGGTGCAATTGCTTGACCAACAAAAAGGTGTTGCCACCTCCCGTAAAAATGCCTTCTGCTTTTTCAATGGCTCCGGTTGCGTTGGAAAATTCGTGTAAACCGTTGACTTTAATATTCAATAAAGTAAAAAACGATTTTACTTTCAGCGTATAATCATCATGCGAAATTCCACCGGGTCGGGCATACGGCACAAATAAAATGGTTTTGCAGTGAGCAAAATGAAGTTGTAATTCGGGTAACAAATACTCGAGGTAATTGCCATCATGAAGAGTGGAAGTGCTGGCGATAAGTAAGTTTTTCATGATTTCTGTTTTTACAAAAATACGGATCGTGCCGATTGGATTTTCATCAGATTAACAAAAAATTACAAACTTGTTGGGAAATTCTTGGCAAGGCTTTGCAATACTTTTACTTGATGCTTTGTTGAATAATAAAAATTTTGTTTCAACTTTGTTTTTAAATTGTAAAGAATTGATAGAAAATTATAAAATTAGTTTGCTCGATGAGCAAAAGTAAAATTGTCATAATCGTTTTTTTGTTTTGGGGTCCAATGCTATTTTCACAAACAACAATCAAAGGAAAAGTTGTGGTGAAAGAGCAATCGGCAGAAGGAATTCATGTGCTTAATTTGGTTTCGGAAGAAGCAACTATAACCAATGAAAAAGGGGAGTTTTCCATTGCGGTAAATGAAGATGATTTACTCGTTTTTTCTGCTGTTCATTTAGATTATTGGCGAAAGAGTATTTCAGCGAAAGACATTCAAAATGGCTACATTGAAATCGAAATCACACCAAAAGATATAAAATTAAAAGAAGTTGTTGTGACCGAATATACCAAAATCAACGCTCAAGATTTGGGAATTATTGATTATAAACCAAAAAGCTATACACCGGTAGAGCGAAAATTAAGACCGGCACAACTCAAAACAATTGATTTAATTAACTTTAATTCCTTGTTAATACCTTTAGATCCGCTGTTGTATTGGGCAACCGGAAGAACCAAATTACTTAAAGGTGAATTGGAAATTGAAAAAAAGGAATTACGGATTAAAAAATTGAACGACTGGTTTGATTATGAGTTTTATATCAATCAACTAAGCATTCCGGGAGAATATGTTGAAGGATTCAAATTTTTTATTATCTATGATGAGGAATTGACGGATTACATAAATTCAAACAGCAAAGTGCTCGGAAATTTTAGAATTACTCAATTAGCAGATGAATTTTTAACCTATTTGAAAGCAGATGAGTAGAACTTTAATTTTCTTGTTATTTTCATTCTTTACAATAACTTTTGTTTTTGGTCAAAAGCAAATTCATGGCGTTGTAAAAATTGAAAACGCTTCCGCAGAAGGTATTCATGTACTTAATTTGGTTACCGAAAAAGCAACTATAACTAATGAAAAAGGCGAGTTTTTATTGGAAGTAAAAGAAGATGATCTACTTGTTTTTTCTGCCGTTCATTTGAATTATTGGCGAAAAAGCATTTCGGAAAACGACATCAAAAATGCCTTTATTGAAGTTATAATGACCACAAAAGAGCAAAAATTGGAGGAAGTAGTAGTAACCGAATATACCAAAATCAATGCTAAAGAGTTGGGAATTATTGATTATGAACCTAAAAAATATACACCCGCCGAGCGAAGATTGCGAACCGCAGAAAAATTTAAATGGTATAGTCCGCTTCTAATTCCGTTAGGCGGAATGAGTGTTGATGGGCTAATTAATCAAATTAGTGGGCGAACCAATCAATTAAAAAAAGAAGTTGAAATTGAAAAAAAGGAATTATGGTTAAAAGAGTTGAACGATTGGCATGAAAATGAATTCTACGTCAATCAACTAAGCATTCCGGAGGAAAATATAAATGGTTTCAAAGTTTTTGTAGTTTATGACGACGAATTTATAAATTACCTCAATTCTAATGATACAATCAACGGAAGCTTGTGCCTTTCAAAATTAGCAAAAGAATTTTTAACGTATCTTAACAGCGATGAATAGATTTTTTTTGTACCTTAAAATTGCAATTTTAACCACGCTTTGTAGCTATGGTCAAAAAACGATTTATGGCGTTGTAAAAGTTGAAAACGCTTCCGCAGAAGGCATTCATGTTACCAATTTGGTTTCAGAAAAAGCAACGATTACAAATCAAAATGGAGAATTTTGGTTGGAAGTAAAGGAAGATGATTTGCTTGTTTTTTCTGCTGTTCATTTGAATTATTGGCGAAAAAGTATTTCTTCAACCGATATTAAAAACGAAAAAATTGAAATTTTAATGTCCGCTAAAGTCAGTGAATTAGACGAAGTGGTAGTGACAGAATATACTAAAATCAATGCCCAAGATTTAGGGATTATTAATTATAAACCGGTTTCCTATACGCCGGCGGAAAGAAGATTAAGAACTGCTACAACCGGACTTTTAGATCCATTGTTAAATTGGATGTCGGGGAGAACAAAGCAATTAAAAAAAGACATTGGCATTGAAAAAAAGGAATTTATGCTCCTATGGTTAGATGATAATTTTGAAGAATCAGTTTTTACGGATACATTTAAAATGCCCAAAGAATATGTAAATGGCTTCAAGTTTTATGTGGTAGAAGATGTTGATTTAGCACAAGCGATACAGGTCAAAAATAAATCACGTGTCACCTTTTTGTTAGGCGAATTAGCACAAGACTTTTTAAACTTTTTAAATAATGAAAAATAGACTACTACTTTTAATGACCTTGCTTTTGGCTCAATTTTCTTTTGCACAACTCGGCTCAAGAGAAATTATCAAAGGACAAATTATTTCTGAATTAACCGGCATCGATAATGTTACGGTTTTTAATATTTCTTCTAATAAAGGAGCTGTTACTGATGATTTAGGTTTTTTTACCATGTATGCTCGACCATCGGACACCTTAGTTTTTTCGAGTGTGATTTTTAAATCGAAGAAACTGGTTCTAACCGAAAATGATTTTAAAGTCATCGTGTTAAAAATAAAATTGGAGGAGTTCATCAACGAGTTGGATGAAGTTGTTGTAACGCCTTCAACACTTACGGGCGATTTAGAAAAAGATGCGAAAAACATTAAAGTCACAGACAAGCAAAGTGCCTTTAACAGTGGCGAGATTTCGGATATGCAATTGGAAAAAGATTTTCAATCAACCCAGTTCAACACTGCCATGCCAAGCGATTTGTCTATTCCCTACGGGATGGACTTTGTTAAAATAGGGAAAATGGTGGGTAAACTTTTCGGAAAAGAAAAAAGCAAAGACCAACCCCTTGTTTTTACTTCGAATAAAAATTTTCAAGAAGCGGTGAAAGATAAATTTACCTATCATTTTTTTACCGAAACATTGGGTTTAAAGCAAGAAGAAATTGGTTTGTTTTTGAATTATTGCGATTCAGATCCTAATGTAAGAAAGTTATTAGCAACCAATAAAGAAATTGATTTAATTGATTTTTTAATCAGTAAAAGCAAAGAATACAAAAATTTACGAAAGGAGTAATTAGCATGAAAAATAGGTTTTTTATTATTTTTTTGATAATCATTTCGCTTGCCATTTCGTCTTTTGAAATGCATAAATTTTATGTTTCTGTCACACAAATTAATTTTGCTCAAGACAAAAAAACCATTCAAATCACTAGCCGAATTTTTATTGATGATTTGAATAACGCTTTAGAAAAAAAGTACAAAAAGAAATTCTATATCGGTTCAACCAAAGAAACAGAAGAAGAAATTCAACTGTTGAAGAATTATTTCAGCGAAAATTTTTCAATAAAAGTCAATAGTAAAACAAAACCAACCGTTTTTTTAGACAAAGAAATCGAAGACGATGTGATTATTTTATATCATGTGATTCGAGACGTTTCCAAAATCAATTCACTCGAAATCAAAAATACTTTACTTTTCGATTTTCTTCCCGAACAACAACACATCATTCACACTCAAATTTCCGGTAAAAAGTTAAGTGCTTTGCTCACTTTTGAAAATCGTACAGAGTTGTTAAATTATTGATAAAAATGTATCGACATTTCTAAAATGCTTACTTTAGACGATTAAAAAAAAATACGAATGAAGAAGTTTTTATTTTTAGCATTATTTCCAGCAATATTATTTGCTCAGGAGAAAACCGAAACCAAACGCGAGCCGGGTCATTATGACACCAATAAATTTAGCCAACTCTATGATTTATTGGCAACGCCCAACATGTTCAGAACGGCTTCCGGTGCTCCGGGTCCTGCTTACTATCAGCAACAAGCCGACTATAAAATGGACATCGTTCTCGATGACAAGAACAAACGATTAGATGGAGTTGAAACGATAACCTATCTTAACAATTCTCCCGATGAACTAGAATATTTATGGGTGCAATTAGACCAAAATATGCGTTCCCGTCAATCAAAAACGCCATTGATTGAGAGTCAACGAATGGATGGTTCTATTCCTGTAGATGGTTTCGTGAAAAAATACATGCAAGATGGTTTCGATGGGGGATTCAATATCGTTCATGTGCACGATGCGGGTGGAAAACCACTTTCGCATAGCATCAATCAAACGATGATGCGAATTAATTTGCCAACGCCATTAAAACCAAATCAAAAAGTTTCTTTTTCCATAAAATGGTGGTATAACATTAATAATTACCGAGTCGATGGCGGTCGTTCAGGTTACGAAGAATTTGAAAAAGATGGCAATCGATTGTTTGTAATTGCTCAATTTTTTCCAAGAATGGCTGTGTACAATGATGTCGAAGGATGGCAAAATATGCAATTTTGGGGACGTGGCGAATTCGCTCTTCCTTTTGGAAATTACGACGTTAACATTACTGTTCCTGCTGATCATGTTTTGGAAGCAACCGGTGTTTTACTCAATAGAAAAGAGGTATTTACTGCGGAGCAAATCAAACGCTACGAGTTAGCTGAAAAAACATTCGACAAACCGGTTTTAATTATCACCCCGGAAGAAGCAAAAGCCAATGAAAAAGGTTTTTCCACTAAAACAAAAACATGGAAATTTAGAGCAGAAAACGTGCGTGATTATGCATTTTCATCCTCCAGAAAATTCATTTACGATGCAATGGCAGTGAAATTAGATACCAAAAATGTGATGGCGATTTCACTTTATCCAAACGAAAGTAATCCGTTGTGGGAAGAATTCTCAACTCGTGCAGTTGCTCAAACGTTGATTACTTATTCGCGTCACACGTTCGATTATCCGTACCACAAAGCCATTTCCATTTCTGCCGAAGATCAAGGAATGGAATACCCAATGATTTGTTGGAATTACGGTCGCCCGGATGCTAACGGATTTGTGTCAGACCGCATCAAATATGGAATGATTAGCGTAATTATCCACGAAGTAGGACACAATTATTTTCCAATGATTGTTAATTCAGACGAACGCCAATGGTCTTGGATGGACGAGGGATTAGATACTTTTTTGCAATATTTAGCCGAACAGGATTTCATGGAAAATTACCCATCCAGTCGCGGACCGGCAAGCAAAATTGTGCCTTATATGAGTGGCGATCAACGATTTTTAGAACCGATTATGTCCAACTCCGAAGGCATTCACCAATTTGGTGCCAATGCTTATTCCAAACCTGCAACCGGATTAAATATTTTACGTGAAACCATTATGGGTCGCGAGTTGTTTGACCACGCTTTTAAAACCTACGCCAACCGTTGGAAATTCAAACATCCAACTCCGGAAGATTTTTTCAGAACAATGGAGGACGCTTCTGCCGTTGATTTAGATTGGTTTTGGCGAGGTTGGTTTTTCTCGACCGATTACGTCGATATCGGTATCAAAGAAGTGAAACAATATTTTGTAACCGATGAACCAACCACAGAATTAAAGAACGTAAAAGCCCGCAGAGGCCGTTTCGGAACCGCCACCGGACCTTATGTTTATTTGGTAGAATCCAATCATAAAGAGCTTAAAAATAACCATAAAAAAGCATTGGCAAGAGAAGATATCAGTTCGTTAAACGACTTTATTGCAACAAAATACACAGCCGAAGAAAAAGCAATATTAAAAGAACCAAAATATTTCTACGAAGTAGAATTTGATAAACCGGGCGGAATGATTATGCCAATTATCGTTGAGTTGCAATTTGAAGATGGGACTTCTGAAACCCATCATTTCCCGGCACAAATTTGGCGAAAAAGCAACCAAACGGCTACAAGAGTTTTTGCCACAGATAAACCAATCAAAAAAATTCAGCTCGATCCAAAATTGGAAACAGCCGATATTGATGTGACTAATAATACTTGGCCAAAAGAAGCCGTAAAATCAAAATTCGACGAATTAGATAAATCAAAATAAGAAGCTAATCCTGCTATCCGCTTCAATATTTTGCTGTTTTTACAGATTTTGTAAGTCAAAAAAAGAGCTTCCGTTGGTCGCTTTTTTTTGCCAACAAAATCAAGGAAAAACAGCAAAATATTTCCGCTACTATCAGGGCTAAAAAATCTTCGTACATTTGCAATCAAAACAACAACAGAATTATGTTTGGAATAGGAGGAGGAGAATTCATACTCATCATATTAGTGGTACTGATGCTTTTTGGGTCCGATAAAGTTCCCGAAATAGCCAGAACATTGGGCAAAATGTTTCGACAGTTGAAATACGCCACCGATGATATAAAAAATGAAATTCAAAAAAGTGCAGAAGCCAACGGAATAGACACCAACAGCTTAACCGGTGGAATTTCGGAAGAAATTGACAAAGTAAAACAAAGTTTTAACAGTACAGTGAATTCAACAACAGGAGTAGACACCAACTTTACAACCGAAATTGAAAAAACTAAAGAAGATATCGAACAAATCACCGGACCCATTAAAAGACAGTTTTAACCGTGGAAGAACTTATTCAACTTGATAAAGATTTATTTCTTTTTCTCAATAATTTGGGCTCTGAACAATGGGACGGATTTTGGTTAGTCATCACCAAACAAGTCTATTGGTCGCCTTTATTTGTTTTTGTTTTCTATTTTATCATAAAAAAAATCGGTTGGAAACAATTTGGAATTTTAGTGCTTTTTCTGGCGGCTTTAATTCTCGTTACAGACCAATTAACTAATCTTGCTAAATACATGTTCGAACGTCTTCGGCCATGCAGCGATCCAACTTTAGAAGGTCAAGTTAGAGAGGTTTTGGAACGAAGTTCGTATGGTTATTTTTCCGGTCATGCTTCCAATTCTATGGCAACCACGACTTTTATTTTTCTGCTTTTCAGAAAACATTTTAAGTATCTGTTTTGGTTATTCCTATTTCCGTTAATTTTTGCCTATAGCCGAATTTACCTCGGATTGCATTTTCCTGCAGATATTATTTCAGGCTACATCTTCGGAATCTTTACTGGAACTTTATTTTATCGTATTTATAAAATAATGCAGCCAAAGTATTTTTCAACTAATTAAAGCACCCGACTTAGCGTCAGCCCGTCTCGAATAGGCAACAAAACTGTTTCCACTCTTGGGTCATTTTTTAATCGTTGATTGTATTCCAATAAAATTTTCGTACTCAAATCGCCTTCTTTCAAAGGTTCAACCACTTTACCGGACCACAATACATTATCCGATAAAATAATACCGCCTTTGTTCATTTTTGGAACTATTAATTCATAATAGTTGAGGTAATTTTCTTTATCCGCATCAATAAAAACCAAATCAAATTTCGTGTCTAATGTTGGAATTACCTCTACTGCTTCACCCAAATGTTGCACAATTTGATTTCCCCATGGTGATTGGTCAAAATATTTTCGTTGAAAGTCAACTAATTCTTCTTTAATATCGATCGTATGAACAATTCCGTTTGCTTGCATTCCTTCACACAAACATAAAGTTGCATAACCGGTATAGGTTCCAATTTCCAAAATGGAAGTCGGACGAATTAATTTAGATAACATACTCAAAACCCTTCCCTGAAAATGACCACTTAACATGCGTGGCAATAAAATTTTTTGATAGGTTTCTTTGTTCAATTGAGCTAATAATTCCGGTTCATCTTGCGAATGAGCCGTCACGTAATCTTCTAAATCTTCGGAGAGGAAATGCATAATTATTTACTGTTTTCAGGATTGTGGCGTGAATTAAAAACGCGAATTATAAAAATGGTATTATTTGAATATTGATAAAGTAATTTGAAATTGCCAACAATTATTCGTCGGCAATCATTTCGATATTCATCTAATTGAAATTGTTCTGCAAAAGTAATTTCTTTTGGAGCATTAATTAATCTAATCATCAATGATTTGGAAATATTGTTTTTTATTTTGTTCAAATCATTACGAGAATTCAAAGTCCAAAAAATCGAATAGTTATTCATTGTACCAACTTTCAATCTCTTTTTCTAACTTTTCTTGACTTATTACTCTGTTGTTTTTAATGTCGTTTAGACCTTCTTCAACTTTGTTGTTATAATCTGAAAGATTTAATGCTTTTCCATCTGCATCATAGCCAATGATTTTGTTTTCGGTTTCAGAAAGTATTTTCTCAGCCGGTTCTTCCACTAAAGATAATGGAGGGTCAGAAGTTTCAAACTTATTTTCAATAATTTTTTGGATTGCAAGCAAGATGGTTTCATCTTCTACTTTGAGAATAAGGCGTATAATTTCTAATTTAAGTTCATTTATATTCATTGCAAAAAAAGTTTATATATCAAAAATACAAAACAAAATTATACAAATCGTCAAATTAACCTAAATTTGCACTATGAATACCACCAAAAAAGACATTCGGGCATTGACCAAAATACAACTGCGAGAATTTTTTGTTGCTCAAGGCGACAAAGCATTTCGTGGCAATCAAATCTATGAATGGTTATGGAGTAAGAAGGTCTATAACTTTGATGACATGACGAATATTTCGAAAGAAACCCGTCAAATGTTGGAAGACAATTTTGTCATCAACCACATCAAAGTCGATCAAATGCAACGCAGCGAAGACGGAACCGTGAAAAATGCCGTTCGTTTGTATGATGGTTTGGTGGTAGAAAGCGTTTTAATTCCAACCGCAACACGAACAACAGCTTGTGTTTCCAGTCAAGTGGGTTGTAGTTTAGATTGTAATTTTTGTGCTACCGCTCGTTTAAAACGAATGAGGAACCTCAATCCAGATGAAATTTACGATCAAGTGGTGGTCATTGATAACGAAAGCCGTTTATATTTTGACCGACCGCTTTCCAATATCGTTTTTATGGGAATGGGCGAACCGTTGATGAATTATAACAATGTCATTAAAGCCATCGAAATGATTACGTCGCCGGAAGGATTAGGGATGTCGCCCAAACGCATCACACTTTCCACTTCCGGAATTCCGAAAATGATAAAAAAAATGGCTGATGAAGAGGTGAAATTCAAATTAGCTGTTTCGCTGCATTCTGCAATTGATGAAATTCGTGCTGAAATCATGCCTTTTTCCAAAAGTTTTCCGCTGAAAGAATTGCGTCAAAGTTTAGAATATTGGTATCTAAAAACCAAAAGCAAAATCACCTATGAATACGTGGTTTGGAAAGGAATCAACGACGATAAAAAATCGATCGATGCATTGGTAAAATTTTGTAAATACGTGCCGTGCAAAGTTAATTTAATCGAATACAATCCTATTGATGACGGTATGTTTCAACAAGCTTCGGATGCTGCTTTGGATGAATATGTAAAAGCGTTAGACCAGATTGGCGTAATTGCCAAAGTACGCAGAAGTCGCGGAAAAGATATTGATGCTGCTTGTGGCCAATTGGCAAATAAATCGTAATAAAAAAAGGTGCTCAAGGCACCTTTTTTTGTAATAATGTAGTGATTTAATTCTTAACGAATAAACCAGAAACTATCAATTCAGCAGGGATAGAAAATCCTATTCCTTCAACTCCGAAACCGGATACTTTTGCGTTAACAATGCCGATTAATTCACCCGATTTTTTTGTTAAGGCACCTCCGCTATTTCCACCGTTTACACTAGCATCTGTTTGAATAAAGTTGTTTTTATCAAACGTTCTTGTTCCGGATACAATTCCTTTTGTTAAAGATTGACCAAGCTCAACAGAAGTAGGTGTTCCAATTACAAAAATATCATCACCAATAATGTAGTTTTTTTCACTCGGAATTTGATAACAGTTCTTAAAATCTGCGTCGTCAAGTTTAATTAACGCCAAATCTAAATTTTCATTTTTACGGATTACTTTAGCGTTATATTCTTTTCCATTTCTATCAACAACAGTTATTTTGTCTGTACTGGAAACAACGTGAAAATTTGTCACAACATAGCCATCTTTAGAAACTACGCAACCACTGCCGTGACCATTCTTCACTTTGATTGTAACAGTAGAGTTTAATGCATCTTCTAAGTTGTTGATTGGCAACGACTTGGTAAGAACCAACTGTTCGTAGTTGATTTTTTCTTCATTTTCTTTCTTAATAATGTCTCTGACTTCTTTGGCATCAAGAAATTTATAAAATGACTCAGTAATGGCATCTTCTACACTCATTCTCACAAAGTTCTCTGTTTTCATGGCAAATTCGCCAGACTCCGCTTTAAATGATTTTTTGTATTTTGATTGGTCATACAAATCATAAATCTCCCATTCAATATCAATTTTTGTTACAAGAAAATTCATGTATTGCCTAGCATAAATACTGTATACATCTTGAAACTCAACTTTTGTAATCTTAGAACTAATATAAAGCGTATTGGTTTTGCTTTTGAAAATAGTTTGTGTTGTATCGATATAATTATTGTTTTTCAAAATTTCATCAACAGCCTCAGAGAATATAGAATTATTAAATTTAATATCTTCATCAAATACTTTAGATTCTTTAAATTTATTCTTAGCTTTTTTGTAAGATCGATGTTTTGTCTTTTTTAATTTCACATCTTCTTTTTTTACATCAAAAGCGGTATTTTTTAGATAAATATATTTTTCATCATCTGCTCTTTTTTTAATTTCTAAGCTACTTGCACTTACAGAAATTTCTTTTTTGTAATCATATGATTTTGGACCAATATCCATAAATGGAGGATAGACTAATAATCCAAAAGGAACCCATGACATTATGTAAAGCGGTGATTTGCCTGTTTGGTAATGAATTTTGTAAGTTGGTTTGTAACCTTCCCTCTCTACTTTAATTTGTTGTACAGAAGCATTTCGTGGCATTTTTGTTACAACAGAAGAACCTGTTCCAGCCAATACATTATTTACATAAACTTTAGAATTAGCAGAACCTGTTTGAACAGTAACTTTTTGGTTTTTACTGTTAAGAATAGAGGCACAACTATTTAAAAACAATGTAGAAGTTAAAAGAAATAAATAAATGGTAATTTTTTTCATAAAATTGTGGTTTTTATATTTTGTCAAAGAAATAAAAAATTTACAATAAAACAACATCTTACAGAATTAATTTCAAAGTAGTTTTAAGTAGTATAAACTTACTTGAATCAAGTTGTGATTTTCTAACTTTCTAACTATCTTTGAGCTTTCATGAAAATCACCGAGCAAATTAAGCAACCCATCGTTAAAGAGATGGAACTTTTTGAAAAAAAGTTCTATGACTCGATGTCTTCTAAAGTAGCGTTGCTTAATAGAATCACTTATTACATTGTAAATCGAAAAGGAAAACAAATGCGTCCGATGTTTGTTTTCTTAACCGCCAAAATGGTTTCAAACGGTTTGATAAACGAACGAACTTATCGTGGTGCATCGGTAATCGAATTGATTCACACGGCAACTTTAGTTCACGATGATGTGGTGGATGACAGTAACCGTCGTCGTGGATTTTTCTCGATTAATGCCTTATGGAAAAATAAAATTGCCGTTTTAGTAGGCGATTTTTTATTGTCTAAAGGATTATTGCTTTCGATTGATAATAACGATTTTGATTTACTTAAAATCATTTCTGTTGCCGTTCGCGAAATGAGTGAAGGCGAATTACTCCAAATTGAAAAAGCCCGTCGATTAGATATTACCGAAGACATTTATTACGAAATCATCCGTCAAAAAACCGCTACGTTAATTGCCGCTTGTTGTTCTCTTGGTGCTTGTTCAGTTTTGCCTGAAAATCAAGAAGTGGTTGAAAGAATGCGAAAATTTGGTGAACTTATCGGAATGGCTTTTCAAATCAAAGATGATTTATTTGATTATACCGACGAAGCCATCGGCAAACCAACCGGTATTGATATCAAAGAGCAAAAAATGACGCTTCCTCTAATTTATGTTTTAAATAATTGTACTTCAAAGGAAAAAAGTTGGCTCATTAATTCCATCAAAAATCATAATAAAGACAAAAAACGAGTCAAAGAAGTCATTACTTTTGTAAAAAGCAACCACGGTTTGGACTATGCTGAGCAAAAAATGATTCAATTTCAACAAGAAGCATTGCCGCTTTTAGATAGTTTCCCGTCATCCGCATACAAAGAAGCATTGGTTTTAATGGTGAATTATGTGATTGAAAGGAAGAAGTAGGGAATGTGGCAATGACATAATTAGCCCATAAATAAATTTTATTTTTTAACTTGTTGATAGTCAATTTATTGCCTTAATAATTGACAAATTGCTATTTTCCCATGCAACCTTTTTCAAACTTCATTCGTCTATACCAATAGAATCTGAATTTAAACTGATTGTCAAATTTATTTAACCATTTACCGATTACCTTTTGCCAATTACCTTAAAAAAATGAAAGTTATCAACTTACATCAAGACGAGAAAAGCACAATCCGATTGGCTGTCGAAAATAACCGGCATGCTCAACATCAGATTTACACAAAATTTTCGCCAAAAATGTTGGGCGTTTGCAGACAATATATTAAGGATTTGCAACAGGCCGAAGATGTCATGATTACCGCTTTTATGAAAGTTTTTTCAAGTTTAAAAAATTTTGAGCACAAAGGCAGTTTTGAGGGCTGGATTCGAAGAATTATGGTCAATGAATCAATTTCATTTATTAGAGTTCAAAAGCAAGTGAAATTTATAGAAGACGAAACGTTTTTTGAAGAACGGTATAACGATATAGAAAGCAAATTTTCGGTTGATGATATTCAGTTTCTCATTGATAGTTTGCCGGATGGATACAAGATGGTTTTTAATCTCTACGCTATCGAAGGTTATAAACATCAGGAAATTGCCGAAATGTTAGGTATAAACGAAGGAACGTCAAAATCGCAATTATCACACGCCAGAAAGATGCTTCAAAATCAGATTAACAAGTTAAAGAATTATGAAAATGGAACCGAATAATATAGAAAAACAAATCAAAGAAAAGTTGAATCAGCGAGAGATTCAGCCTTCTCAAAATGCTTGGGATCGTTTGGATGCGATGCTTTCGGTAGAAGAACAAAAACCGAAACGAAGTTATAAATGGCTTTCTATTGCTGCTATTTTTATGGGATTCACATTGATTGGGATTTTTATGATAAATCAAAGTAATTCAGTTGAAAATACAACTCCAACGAAAGAAATTGTTTTTGAAAATGAAATCAAAAATGTTGAAAACCAGAATGAAATCGAAAATAATTTTTCAACTAGAGTAACTAATGAAGATGTTGTTACAGTAATTCAAGCAAAGAAAAATCCGAAAGAAAATCCCATTGTAATTAATCCAAAGAAAGATTTTTTATTAGATAATCATTCCAACAAAAAAGAAGCAATTGTTGAAAATCAATCAAAAAAATCAACGAATAAATATACTACTGCCGAATCACTTTTAGCTGAAATTGAAACCGGCGAAAAGATGGAAGTTCCCAATATTTCAAAAAAACCATCTGTCAAAGTAGATGCAAATGCGTTACTTTCTTCGGCAGAAAAAGAAGTAGATGAATCATTTAGAGATAAAGTTATTCAATCAATAAATAAAAAATACAATTCGGTAAAGTCAACCTTGGCGAATCGAAATTACGAGTAAAAACAATCAAATAACGAACAGTTAAATTTTAAAAATTATGCAAAAAATTATTCTTTATGCAGCAGTATTGCTATGCACGTTAGTTACCCAAATGTATGGTCAGGAAACATTTGATGAAAGAGCAAAAAACATTTCGGAAAACATTAAAAAAATCACGAATCAGGAAAAAGAAGCTCTTAAGCAAGAGGTAGAAGACATCAACAAATTAGTAGAAAACGGAACCATTACAGCTGAAAAAGCGGATGCTGAAAAACTAAAAGCAGCTCAAGTGAGAGCTAAAAACATTGAAGAAAAAGTAGCTGTAGAAGAAGCAAAATTACAAGAATTAGTTAAAGATGCTGTTGATGGAAAAATTAATTATTCAAAAGAAAAAGAAAAATGGGGAACCACCATCATTTTAGGATCAAATTCTAACGATTCAATAGGTGAAAATCACACAGAAATTAGTATTGGTTCCATGAAAGTATATAAAGGCGAAAAAGATAAATTCAAAAGAAATTCTAAACGAACGACTTCTCAATTTGTGTTTGCCTTTGGATTGAATAACTTGGTTACAGATGGTGATACCGGCTCCTTAGAAGACAGTGATTACCGTGTTTGGGGTTCTCATTTCTACGAATGGGGAGTAACTTATAACACCAGAATCTTCAAAAACAATAATTTGTTGCATGCCAAATACGGTTTGTCTTTGATGTACAACAATTTGCGTCCGACTGACAACCGTTACTTCGCGAAAAATGGCGAACAAACCAATTTAGAAGAATTTGATTTGAATTTAAAAGAAAGTCGTTTTAGAAATGTAAGTTTGGTTTTACCACTTCATTTAGAGTTCGATTTTACCCCTAAATCAGTCAAAGAAAATGGTGATACTCGATTTAGAACGCATAAAAGTGTTCGTCTTGGAATTGGAGGTTATGCCGGTTTTAACATCAAATCGAAACAAATTCTAAAATTCAATGAAGATGATGTTCGTGTTAAAGTAAAAGAAAAGGGCGATTTCAACACCTCGGATTTTACCTATGGTTTGTCAACCTATATCGGTTATCGTGCTACAAGTTTGTATCTGAAATATGACTTAAATCCGATGTTTAAAAACAATACAGTCGAGCAAAATAATATTTCATTAGGTTTGCGTTTCGATTTCAATTAAAATTTGTTTGAGTTAATATACATTTGTTTAAAGGTGTTTCATTTTGAAGCACCTTTTTTTTATTTTTAATTCCTTATTTTTAAAAACTGAATTGTACTTTTACAAGCTACTAAAAACACCAATGATAAAGCAAAACACCATCGATTTAGTTTTTGAAACCGCCCGAGTTGAGGAGGTGATTGGTGATTTTGTGCAACTCAAACGTGCCGGAAGTAATATGAAAGGCTTGAGTCCGTTTTCCAATGAAAAATCACCATCCTTCATGGTTTCACCCGTGAAGCAGATTTGGAAAGATTTTAGTACCGGTAAAGGTGGAAATTCGGTTACTTTTTTAATGGAACACGAACATTTTTCGTTCCCGGAAGCTATCCGGTATTTGGCAAAAAAATACAATATCGAAATTGAAGAAACCGTTTCAAGCGATGAAGATAAGGCTGTAGCCAATGAAAAAGAAAGCATGTATTTGGTCTCCGAATTTGCGAGTAAGTATTTTCAACATGTTTTATGGGAAGAAGAAGAAGGCAAAGCTATCGGATTTACCTATTTTAAAGAACGCGGTTTTACCAATGAAACCATCAAAAAATTCAATTTAGGGTATTCGCCAAATACGTGGGATGCTTTAACGAAAGAGGCGTTAGGGAAAGGGTATCAATTAGACTATTTAGAAAAAACCGGACTTACCATTGTTGGGGAAGACAAGCAGTTTGACCGTTTTAAAGGTCGCGTCATGTTTCCAATCACAAGTATGTCGGGACGAGTGCTCGGTTTTGGTGGTCGGATTTTAACGAATGATAAAAAAGCCGCCAAATATTTGAATTCGCCCGAAAGTGAAATTTACCATAAAAGTAACGTGCTTTACGGGATTTTTCATGCTAAGCAAGCAATCGCTAAACTCGATAATTGTTTTTTGGTGGAAGGTTATACCGATGTTATTCAAATGCATCAAGCTGGAATTGAAAATGTAGTTTCATCATCAGGAACAGCTTTAACGCCAAACCAAATTCGATTAATTAATCGGTTAACGAAAAATATTACAGTGCTTTTTGACGGTGATGCGGCGGGTTTACGAGCTTCTATTCGCGGAATCGATTTGATTTTGGAAGAAGGAATGAATGTCAAAATTTGTACTTTTCCAGACGGTGACGACCCAGATAGTTTTGCCAAAAAAACGCCGTATGAAGAATTGGTAAAGTATTTGGATGAAAATGCGAAGGATTTTATTCAGTTCAAAGCTTCTTTGTTAATGCAGGATGCCAAGAATGATCCCATCAAAAAAGCGGATCTAATTCGGGATATGGTAATAAGTATTTCAAAAATTCCGGATCGAATTAAACGTGAAATCTATATTCAGGAATGTAGCCGAATTATGGATATTTCCGAGGATGTTTTGTTTAGCACGTTGGCACAAATGGCTCAAAAAGAGCTATCTGAAGCCAACAAAAAATTCAAACAAGAACAAAAAGTCTTTGAGGTTGTTAAAAATGATTCAACAGAAACCATTGCTAAAGTTGATGTAGTTACCTTACTGGAAAAATCAATTTTGGAGATTTTACTATTGTACGGTCATCATGAAGTGGAATTTGAAAATGTTTTTATTCAATTTGATGATAATGGAAAAGAAATTGAAACCATCGAAAAGGTGCAACATAAAATATACGAACGTATTTATTTGAGTTTACAAGAAGACGAAATTGAACTGGCCAATCCTATTTTCAATGCTATTTATGTAGATTTAGTTTCGCAATTTCATCAAAATGAATCGTTTGATAAAAATCATTACCTCAATAATTTAGTTCCTGAGTATGCCGAAGTTGTGACCGATATTTTAATGAATGATGAAAAATATCAATTGCATGGATGGCTGGATAAAAAGCAAGTTTTTGTGAAAGAGAAAGACGATTTCGAAATTCTTTCGCGATTGGTTACCGAAACGATTGCAACGTTTAGAGAGTATTTAATCAATAAATTGAATCGTGAATTGATGGCTCAAATACAAGAAGAAACTCCCGAATTTACTCCGGAAGAAATTATAACAATGATAAATGATTATAACAAACTAAAAGTTAACATAACTCGACGAATTGGTAGAATGCGTTCGGATTATAACTAAAAAAAGACCCCAAATTTGAGGTCTTTCTCTGCGTATTTTTATACAATCTCTAATGTTTTTGCTTTGTTGACTAAGTCTACTAAATTGGTTACATTCAATTTTGTGAGCAGTCTCAATTTATAGGTGCTGATGGTTTTTTCATTCAGACCTAAAATTTTAGAAATTTCATTGTTCTTTTTTCCGTCGCTCAAGAAACGCAACACCTCAATTTCTCTGTTAGAAAGTTTTCGGTACAGTCTTTCGCTTTTGTTTTGTTTAGCAATCAAGGCTAAACTTTTCTTAATGGCATCATTAAAAATCACAGCACCATTATTTACTTTCACTATTACGTTTCCAAGTGTTTCAAGTTTGGATGTCTTATGTAAGTAAGCAGAAACACCTGCTTTTAATGCGTTTGGTGCATAAATATTTTCAGAAAGATTACTGAAGATAATAATTTTGGTACTCGGAAACTCCTTGAGTATATACTTTACTAAGTTGATACTCGATAGCCCTTCAAGTTCCAAGTCTAAGACTAAAATGTCAATAGGCTTAATTTTGAGCATGTCTAAAATCATATTATAGTTACCTACATGGCCTACAATACTTATTTCAGCATGGTCTTTAAAGTACGATTTCACACCGAAATGAACAACGGGTTGATTATCGGCTAAACAAACTTTAATCATGATAAGTGGTATTTAGTTAGAAAATGATTAATATTTTTTTAGGGCAGTTAAAGATACTATATTTTTTTTAATGGAATGTAATTCTGACAAATTTTTTTAAGAAAAATTTTAAATTTATCTTAAATATTTGGGAATTTCACAAACAGGTATCGGGTTCATCTTGTGTTTGTTAGCGTTATTGAGTCTTTTGTAAATGTTAAAGACTTCTAAATTTCTTCCGTCAAAACCTGTAGTATTTTTACCTGCTTCATCCTGAAGCATCGCCCATTCTAATTCGTCATAACTAGCTCCCAATTGGTCTTCATCGGTACGATCGTCGCCAAATAAGCCATCTGTCGGGGCAGCAGTTAAAATTGATTCAGGAACTTCTAAGAATTTCCCAAGAGCATAAACTTCCGATTTCATTAAGTCGGCAATCGGACTTAAATCTACTCCGCCATCGCCGTATTTTGTATAAAAACCAACGCCAAAATCTTCCACTTTATTTCCTGTTCCGGCAACAAGTAGTCCGTGAATTCCTGCAAAATAATATAAGGTTGTCATTCTTAGTCTTGCTCTCGTGTTGGCAAGTGCTAAATTTTGTTTAGCGTTATTGTCAGTAGTAGGAACATCTTTTTTAAATTGTTCAAACGTATTGCTTAAATCCACAGAAGTACTTTCAACATTGGGAAAACGCTTTTTCAACTGTGCGATATGTTCCTTCTTACGACTCACATGCGAAGCCGCTTGATGGATAGGAAGTTCAACGCAAAGTGTTTTTAAACCTGTTTGGGCACAAAGCGTTGAGGTAACGGCACTATCAATTCCTCCGGATACGCCCACAACAAAACCATTTACTTTTGCGTTCTTAGCATAGGTTTTTAACCAATTGACAATAAGTTCATTTACTTCTACTACTTTAATTGGTGTATTTTTTTGTGTCATCTTATTAAACTTATACGATTTGGCACTGTATATTTGCAATTCAATTTTAAAAAGTAAAAGTAGAAAAATCAAATTGATTTTCTAAATCAATTTAAAGTTATCATTATTCAAATTTAAAATGAAAAGAATCGTACTAATTATTTTGTTGATTGTTGTTGCTTCCTGCGATAACAAGTCAAAAATAGAAAAACAGATTGAAGAAATCACGGTTTCACTCACTATTGAACGTTTTGATAAAATTTTTTACGAAACTCCCGTAGAAGATTTTCAAAAAATGAAATCAGACTATCCGGCTTTTTTTCCCAGTCAGTTTCCGGATAGTATTTTTGTCAATAAAATGACCGATCCTTTATACCGCGAGTTGTATCATGAAGTACAAAAAAAATACAGCAATTTCAGCCCTGTTCAAGAAGAATTAGAGGAAGTTTTTAGACATATAAAATTTTATTTTCCCAACCAAAAAACACCTTCAAAAGTCACCACTTTGATTTCTGAAATGGATTATCAAAATAAAGTGATTTATACCGATAGCCTTTTGCTTATTTCGTTGGATTTATATTTAGGAAAAGAACATAAATTTTATGAATTTCCGGATTATTTTCGTCAAACCTTTCAGCGTTCACAAATCATGCCTGATGTGGTTTCCGATTTTTCTACCCGCGTGATTGCTCCTCCTCGTGAAAAAGCTTTTTTAAACCAAATGATTTATTTTGGAAAAGAAATGTACCTCAAAGATTTGATTCTTCCTAAATATGAAGACTTTGATAAAATAGGTTATTCTAAAGAACAACAAATTTGGTGCGAGGAAAATGAAGAAGAAATTTGGCGTTATTTTATAGAAGACAACGTATTATATGATTCTGACACCAAATTAGTGCAGCGTTTCATTGCTCCGGCACCATTTTCTAAATTCTATCTCGAAATTGATGCCGAGTCCCCAGGAAGAACTGGAGTTTGGATTGGCTGGCAAATTGTGCGTTCGTTTATGAAAAATAATGAAGTATCTTTAGCTGATTTTTTAGCGATGGATGCAAAAGAAATTTTTACCCGTTCTAAATATAAACCCAAAAAATAATGAGTTTGATTACTTCCGAAATAAAGTTTGATGTAACGTTAGACGAAAATAAAGTTCCAGAATCTCTAAAATGGACTGCCAAAGACGGTGGCATCGAAAATCAAGAAACCAAAGCGATTATGTTATCGGTTTGGGATTCAAAATCAAAAGAATCGTTGCGAATTGATTTATGGACCAAAGATATGCCTGTGGATGAAATGAAAATCTTCTTTCATCAAACCTTAGTAGCGATGGCTGATACGTTTCAACGAGCAACCACTGATGATAAAATGGCCGATACGATGCGTGATTTTTGCGAATATTTTGCTGAGAAATTAGAACTGAAAAACTAAAAATTATCGTTTTTAAACATTTCCTGATTAATTTCGTCAATAAACGAGAGTAATTCGTCTTTTCCGGTCGCTTCTGTGGCAGAAGTGATGAAATGTTGTGGCATTTCCTCCCAACCACTGGCTAAAACTTGTTTTCTGTACGCTTCAATATGTGAATGAATTCGCGTTTTACCAACTTTATCTGCTTTGGTAAAAATGATGCAAAACGGGACTTCGGTCACGCCCAAATACGTGAAAAATTCCAAATCAATTTTTTGAGCTTCTAATCGAATGTCAATCAATACAAAAGCACAAACCAATTGTTCTCTTTTTTCAAAATAATCAGTCACAAATTGTTGAAAGACTTCTTTGGATTTTTTAGAAACTTTTGCGTAACCATAACCTGGTAAATCGACCAAGAACCAATTGTTGTTTATTTTAAAATGATTGATTAATTGCGTTTTTCCCGGTTTAGATGAGGTTTTTGCCAAACTTTTGTGGTTGGTCAACATGTTTATCAACGATGATTTTCCCACGTTTGATCTTCCAATAAAGGCATATTCCGGAAGCGGGTCTTTCGGACATTTGCTTACTTCAGAATTACTAATTACAAATTCGGCGGTATTAATTTTCATAGTATTTATTTAAAACAAAAAAGTCCCTTCGGACTTTTTATAGTTTATTTTTTGTTAACCATTCCAGCATGAGTTTGTTAAACTCATCAGGGTGTTCCATCATCGCCGCATGACCACAATTATCTACCCAAAATAAGTCGGAATTTGGCAGTAATTTGTGAAACTCTTCTGCAACCTCAGGCGGTGTAACTTTATCGTTTTTTCCCCAAATCAAACAAGTTGGCGTTTGCATTTTTGGCAAATCTTTCGCCATATTGTGTCGAATCGCACTTTTGGCAATCGTTAATGTTTTAATGACTTTGATACGATCATTTACGATCGAAAAAACTTCATCTACCAGTTCCTTTGAAGCCATTGTTGGATCGTAAAAAACATTTTGAGTTTTTAGTTTGATGTATTCGTAATCACCTCTTTTCGGATAACTATCACCCATGGCACTTTCGTAAAGTCCTGAACTACCAGTTAATACTAAAGCAGCAACTTTCTCAGGATACATTTTTGTGTGATATAATCCTACATGGCCTCCTAATGAATTTCCTAATAAAATAACACGTTCATAACCTTTGAAAACAATAAAATCCTTCACGAATTTTGAAAAGGCTTTTACGTTCGTTTTTAAAATATTTTGTGTGTATAATGGAAGTTCAGGAATAACAACTTTATATCCGTTCTTCGGAAAAAATTCAGCGACTCCTTCAAAATTGCTCAAGCCGCCCATTAGTCCATGTAAAACTATAATTGGGGTTCCTTCTCCGGCTTCAAAATATGTATATTTTCCTTCTTTCTTAAAGTTTTCTTTCATCAAAATTCAGATCTTTCAATTCATCACAAATATATGATATTATCCATAAAAAAGAAGAATTGTACTGTTTATTTGATATGAAATTTAGCCTTTGATGAAAATCACTCACCAATTTGTTAAGTGGGTAATTTTTAATGTTTATTCTAAGATTTTCAACACGTTGCATACGATACAATTCGTAGAAATACCGAAGCTAGTTTGTTAAACTGTTGCGTATTTTCTTTTAAACAGTACAATTCTAAATGTTTTGTTAAATAATATGCAATAATTCAACTTGTTATGTCTAAATTGATTTGATGTGTAAAGTGGTAAAACTTATTAACAAAGTGGTATTTTGTGGTAAATTGTGGTAAAATGTTTTTATATTTGCTATCAAACCATCAAAATTGTAACTCGTTGAATACCATAGTTGGAACATATGAATGTAAGGTCGATGCTAAAGGAAGGCTGCTTTTGCCTGCTCCTTTGAAAAAGCAGTTGGCTTCATCATTGCAAGATGGTTTTGTCTTGAAGCGTTCTGTTTTTCAGCCGTGTTTGGAGTTGTACCCAATGGCAGAATGGACTATTTTGATGAACAAAGTGAATAAGCTTAATCGGTTTGTGAAAAAAAATAACGATTTCATCAGAAGATTCACCGCCGGTGTAAAAGTGGTTGAAATTGATGCACTGGGAAGATTATTAGTTCCAAAAGACTTAGTGGTTTTTGCTTCCATTTCAAAAGATATTGTTTTGTCTTCGGCGGTGAATATTGTGGAGATTTGGGATAAAGAGTTATATGAAAAATCAATTGATGATGCAACTATCGATTTTGCTGATTTGGCAGAAGATGTAATGGGAAATGTAAACGATGATGACAATGGACTATCATAATCCGGTTTTGTTAAAAACATCCGTAGAAGGTCTGGCAATAAAGCCGGACGGAGTTTATGTGGATGTAACTTTTGGTGGTGGCGGACATTCAAAAGAAATTTTGAGTCAGCTAGGTCCAAATGGAAAATTATATGCATTCGATCAAGACGAAGATGCGATAGCGAATGCTTTGCAGGATGAACGATTTAAATTGATTAATGAAAATTTTAGAAACATCAAACGCTATTTGCGATTTCATGGCGTGAAAGAAGTCGATGGAATTTTAGCCGACTTAGGTGTTTCTTCTCATCAATTTGATGTGGCGGAAAGAGGTTTTTCCACTCGTTTTGATGCCGAATTAGATATGCGGATGAGTCAAAAAGGTGAATTAAATGCTTTTATGGTGGTGAATGAATATGATGAAGGTTCGCTAAAAAAAGTATTCGCAGAATTTGGCGAATTATCGAATGCAGGAGCAATTGCCAACACGATTATAAATGCCAGAAAAGATATTCCTATTAAAAATACGGAGCAATTAAAACAAGTGCTATCAAAATTTTTACCGGCTCACAAGAGTCATAAAATATTGGCTCAGATGTATCAAGCCATTCGAATTGAAGTCAATCAAGAAATGGAAGTTTTGAAAGAATTTTTAGAACAATCCTTACAGATTTTAAAGCCAGGTGGAAGATTAAGCGTGATTTCCTATCATTCTCTCGAAGACCGTTTGGTGAAAAGATTTATGAAAAACGGAATGTTTGAAGGCGAGCCGGAACGTGATTTTTTTGGAAATTTTTCCGTGCCATTCAAGTCCATCGGAAAGTTGATAATTCCGGATAATGCTGAAATTAAAATAAATAACAGGGCTCGCAGTGCCAAATTGCGAATTGCTGAAAAAAAGTAGATGAAAGCCGGAATATACGACATATTAAAAGCAAGATTTCTAGTGAACCAAGATGCGGTTAAAAACTGGCGATTCATCGTTTTTCTTATTGTCTTGGCTATGATAATGATTGCGAATATTCATCATTACGAAAAAAAAATATTCAGAATTGTTGAATTAAATAAAGAGGTTAAAGAACTGCGTTCAGAATTTGTAGATCGTCGTTCAGAATTAATGAAATTAAAAATGGAAAGCACCATTTCTAAAAAAATGGAAGAAAAAGGAATATTTCCTTCCAACGTGCCTCCAACAAAAATAAAAGTGATTCAACCGAAAGAAAAAACATTAACAGAAAAAATATGGAAGTAACAGATAAACATATCTCTTACCGAATTTATTTGGTTGCCGTAGTCGTCTTTTTGATGGCTATTGGTGTTGCTGTTAAGTTAACCAATATTCAATGGGTCGAAGGAGAATATTACCGAAAGTTAGCCAAAGAACGAAGTGTAAAAAATTTCGTAATACCTGCAAACAAAGGAAATATTTATTCTTCTGATGGAAGTTTATTAGCTACTTCTATCCCAAATTATAAAGTTCGTTTTGATGCAATGGCTCCCAAAAAAGAAGATTTCGATAAAAATCTTCAACCGTTGTGCGATTCATTGTCAATTCTTTTAGGAAAAACATCACAATTTTATAAAACGGAATTTTTACGTGCGAGAGAAACTAAAAACCGATACTACTTGGTAGCCAGAAATTTGAGCTATACCGAATACATGAAAATCAAAAGTTTTCCATTGTTTAACAAAGGAGCTTATCGCGGCGGAATTATAACCGAGCAAAAAACAGTTCGAGAACATCCTATTGGTTTAGTGGCCGAGCGAACGATTGGTTACGAAAGAATCAGACCAAATGGAACACCGGACGGAAAAGGAATCGAGTGGGCTTTTAGAGATCATTTAAACGGGAAAGATGGAAAACGACTCATGCAAAAAATGGCAAAAGGGCAATGGAAACCTATTCGCGACGAAAATGAAATTGAACCACAAGATGGCTATGATGTTATTTCTACCATCGATGTTTACATTCAAGATATTGCTCATCATGCATTATTAAAACAATTAGAATATTACGAAGCAGACCACGGTTGTGTGGTAGTAATGGAAACAAAGACAGGAGAAGTAAAAGCCATTTCTAATTTAGGAAGAGATAAAGATGGGAATTATTCAGAAACGGTAAATTATGCCGTAGCCGAATCTCACGAACCGGGTTCTACCTTTAAATTAATTGATTTAATCGCCCTTTTTGAAGATAAATTAGCCGATACGAGCAGTGTTTTTGATTCTAAAGGAGGCGAAATATCCTATTACAATAGAAGGGTTCGTGATTCTAAAAAAGGGGGTTACGGAAAAATTTCACTCGGCAGAGGTTTTGAATTATCTTCTAATACCGTTTTAGTGCAAGCGGTGTATGATAATTATAAACACAATCCTCAAAAATATGTAGATCATATCAAACGAATGAAACTGCATGAACCACTTGGTTTGCAAATAAAAGGAGAAGGCAAACCTAAAATCCCACAACCGGGCGACAAAAATTGGTACGGCACAACCTTATCTTGGATGGCTTATGGGTACGGTGTTTCAATGACACCACTTCAAACCTTAACATTGTATAATGCTGTGGCAAATGATGGAGAGATGGTTAAACCTTTATTCGTAAGAGAAATTAAAGAGTGGAACAAAACCATTAAAAAGTTTGACAAAGAAGTGATTAATCCAAAAATCGCTTCACAAGAAACATTAGATAAAATAAAAGCAGTTTTAGAAAATGTTGTCAAAAAAGGAACCGGTTCTAAGTTATATTCCAAAGATTTCTCAATGGCAGGAAAAACAGGAACTGCTCAAATGGGTTATGCTGATAAAGCAAATTTATATTATGCATCTTCATTTGTAGGCTATTTTCCGGCAGATCAGCCAAAATATTCATGCATTGTTGTGGTTCACAAACCAAGTAAGTCCAAAGGATATTACGGAGCAGATGTTTCCGGTCCGGTTTTTAAACGAATTGCTCAAAAAGTGTTTACCGATGTTCCATCCACCAACGAAGTGAAAAGTTTGGAGAAAAATATTCCAATTCAGGATAAAAATTATGATACCTATTACGCCAATTCTTCCAAAGAGTTAAATACAATTCCAAATGTAAAAGGAATGTCAGGCATGGATGCAATTGCCTTGTTAGAAAATTTGAAAATAAAAGTAAAAATCATCGGAATCGGAAAAGTCAAAAAACAATCCATTCAACCCGGCGAACCATTACTAAAAAATAGCACCATTATATTAGAATTATCGTGATAACGCTGAAAGACATATTATATAAAGTTAGCATTGAAGCGGTCAAAGGTTCAACCGATGCCACCATCAATAAAGTTGAATTCGATTCACGAAAAGTGGAATTGAATGATGTTTTTGTGGCCATTCGCGGAACCATTTCAAACGGTCACGATTTTATCGAAAAAGCTCTTAATCAAGGAGCATCTGTAATTGTGTGCGATACTTTTCCGGATATAATTGTGAATGGAGTAACCTATATTCAAGTAAAAGACACCAATTTGGCATTAGCTTTCTTGGCATCCAATTACTATGAAAATCCATCTCAAAACTTAAAATTAGTTGGAATTACCGGAACAAATGGCAAAACCACCATTGCATCGTTACTTTATCAATTATTCAAAAAAGCAGGTTACAAAGTTGGATTGTTATCTACCGTAAAAATTTTGGTAGACAATGAAGAATTTCCGGCAACACATACCACACCCGATTCCTTGACCATCAATTATTATTTGTCCGAGATGAATAAAGTTGGCGTCGAATTTTGTTTTATGGAAGTCAGCTCACACGGAATTCATCAAAAAAGAACAGAAGGGTTGCTATTTTCAGGCGGAATTTTTACTAATCTTTCCCACGATCATTTGGATTACCACAGTTCGTTTGCGGAATATAGAGATGTGAAAAAATCATTTTTTGATTATTTGCCAAAAACAGCTTTTGTATTAACGAATGTAGACGATAAAAACGGCAATTTGATGTTGCAAAACACCAAAGCAAAAAAGTTGACTTATGCTTTAAAGTCTTATGCTGATTACAAAGCTTCGATTTTAGAAAATCAGTTAAGCGGATTGTTATTAAAAATAAATGGGAACGAAGTTTGGGTCAAATTAATCGGAACATTTAATGCCTACAATTTGTTGGCAATCTATGGAACTGCTGTCGAATTAGGCCTGGATAGTTTAGAAGTGCTGCGATTATTATCAGAATTAGAAAGTGTTTCAGGACGTTTTCAATTCATCGTTTCAGATGATAAAATCACCGCCATTGTGGATTATGCACACACACCCGATGCCTTGGAAAATGTTTTAGGCACAATCAATGACATCCGAACCAAAAACGAACAATTAATCACAGTGGTTGGTTGCGGAGGAAACAGAGATAAAACCAAGCGACCAATCATGGCAAATATTGCTTCAACGCTTAGCAACAAAGTGATCCTTACCTCTGATAATCCGCGAGATGAAGATCCAACCGACATTTTAATGGACATGGAAAAAGGTGTTGAACCGCAAAATCATCGCAAGACATTATCGATTTTAGATAGAAAACAAGCTATCAAAGTAGCATGCCAATTGGCAAGTCCAAACGATATTATTCTGATTGCCGGCAAAGGGCATGAAACCTATCAGGAAATTAGAGGAGTCCGTCATCATTTTGACGACATGGAAACCGTAAAAGAACTATTAGAAGAACGAAACCAATAGAACCGATATGCTGTATTATTTATTTGAATATTTAGACAAATCACTCGATGTTCCTGGAACTGGAGTTTTTCAGTACATTACATTTCGTTCTGGCTTAGCGGTTCTGTTGTCGCTTTTAATTTCTACCATTTTCGGAAAAAGAATCATCAATTTTCTGCGAAATCAACAAGTTGGTGAAACAGTGCGTGAACTAGGTTTAGAAGGACAAACACAAAAAGCAGGAACACCAACAATGGGTGGACTTATTATCATTATGGCCACGTTGATTCCGGTTATTTTGTTGGCAAAATTGGATAATATTTATATCATTTTATTAGTAGTTACCACACTTTGGATGGGAACCATTGGTTTTATTGACGATTATATCAAAATTTTCAAAAAAGATAAACAAGGTTTAAAAGGTAAATTCAAAGTAATAGGGCAAGTTGGTTTGGGTCTGATAGTTGGTTCGGTTTTGTATTTTAATCCGGGCGTTACTGTTCGAAAAGACACACAATTAACCAACGTTCAAACCACAACACAAGCAGTTATAAATCCTGCTTCTTTAGAAGAAAAGTCAACGTCAACAACAATTCCTTTCTTTAAAAACAATGAATTTGATTATGCTGATTTGTTATCGTTTTTAGGTGATGGTTACGAAACATGGGCTTGGTTAATTTTTATTCCGATAGTCATTTTCATCATCACAGCCGTTTCAAATGGTGCCAATTTAACCGATGGAATTGATGGTTTAGCGGCTGGAACTTCCGCTATTTCAGTACTCACATTAGGGATTTTTACATTCGTTTCGGGTAACATCATTTTCTCTAATTACCTGAATATTATGTACATCCCCAATTCGGGTGAAATGACAGTATTTATATCTGCGTTTGTTGGAGCATTAATTGGATTTTTATGGTATAACAGTTATCCGGCAGCCGTTTTTATGGGTGATACAGGAAGTTTAACCATCGGTGGAATCATTGCCGTAATCGCCATCGCCATTCGAAAAGAATTGCTTATTCCGGTTATCTGCGGAATCTTCTTAGCAGAAAATTTATCAGTAGTGTTGCAAGTCAGCTACTTTAAATATACCAAAAAGAAATTTGGCGAAGGAAGACGAATTTTTCTCATGTCGCCCTTGCATCATCATTATCAGAAGAAAGGCTATCACGAAAGTAAGATTGTAACCCGATTCTGGATTGTAGGCATATTGTTAGCCATTTTATCCATTGTAACCTTAAAACTAAGATAATGCGATTGGTTGTGTTGGGAGGAGGAGAAAGTGGGGTAGGAACCGCCATTTTAGGAAAGAAAAAAGGATATGATGTTTTTCTATCCGATTTTGGAAAAATAAAAGAGAATTACAAAGAAGTTCTGATGCTTAATGAGATTGCCTGGGAAGATGAAAAGCACACCGAAGAACTGATTTTAGATGCTGATGTGGTGATGAAAAGCCCCGGAATTCCTGACAAAGTCGCAATTGTCAAGAAATTGCATGAAAAGCAAATTCCGGTGATTTCAGAAATTGAATTCGCAGCCCAATTTACAGATGCCATCACCATCGGAATTACAGGAAGCAACGGAAAAACCACCACCACAATGCTCACGTATCATTTGCTAAAATCGGGTGGTTTAAATGTAGGATTGGCAGGAAATATAGGAAAGAGTTTTGCATGGCAGGTAGCCGATGAAGATTTTGATATGTATGTGTTAGAATTAAGCAGTTTTCAATTAGACGGAATTATAAATTATAAACCGCACATCGCTATTCTCACTAATATCAGCCCGGATCATTTGGATCGATATGAGTACAAGTATGAAAATTACATCGCTTCAAAATTTAGAATAACAATGAATCAAACGGAATCAGATTATTTGATTTACGATGCGGACGATGAAGCAATAGCCAATTGGTTAAAAAACAACAAAACAAAAGCACAATTAATTCCATTTTCGCTTAAACAAAAGTACCAAATGGGAGGATTTATAAACAACGACACTATGGAAATGTACATCAACGAAGAAGAATTTACAATGGAAACCAAAACAATGGCTTTGGAAGGCAAACACAACATGAAAAATGCAATGGCAGCAACTTCCGTAGCACAACTGATGAGAATCAGAAAACAAACCATCAGAGAAAGTTTGTCTAATTTTCAAGGAGTTGAACATCGTTTGGAGCGTGTGTTGAAAATTCAAAATGTGCAGTATATTAATGATAGCAAAGCAACCAATGTTAACGCAACATTTTTTGCATTAGATAGTATGTCAACACCAACTGTTTGGATTGTGGGCGGTGTTGATAAAGGAAACGATTATTCGGAATTAATGTCGATGGTTCGGGAAAAAGTGAAAGCCATTATTTGTTTAGGTGTTGATAATAAAAAAATTATAGATGCTTTTGGAAATGTGGTTGATGTCATGGTAGAAGTTTCTTCTATGAGCGATGCCGTTCGAACAGCTCAACATTTAACCGAAAAAGGTGATACCGTTTTATTGTCACCAGCCTGTGCCAGTTTCGATTTGTTTGAAAATTATGAAGACAGAGGAAGACAGTTTAAGCAAGCTGTTCGAAATTTGTAGGAAGATGAAAGATTGAAGATGAAAGAGGGAATAAAGAAGTTAAAAATAGAATAACGATTCTTTTTGTCATTTCGCGAGATGACGAAGTCGAAGTAGACGCGAGCGAAAGCGAACTGGCGAAGCAAATCTCCTACGTAGTAGGAAAAAAAGAAAAATATGCTAGCACTAATAAAAAGTTTAAGAGGAGATAAAGTCATTTGGGCACTAATTGCCCTATTGGCTCTGTTTTCGTTTATGCCGGTTTTTAGTGCCAGTAGCAATTTGGCTTACGCCGGAAAAGGAACAGGAAACACGGTTAGTTATCTAATTAAACATTTGGTTCACGTAGCACTTGGTTTTTTTATTGTTTACCGTATTCATAAAATTCCCTATCATTATTTTAGAAGTATTTCGAGAATTTTATTACCTTTTATTTGGCTTTTACTCGCCTACACATTATTCAAAGGAACAGTTATTGCCGGAGCTAATGCTAGCCGATGGATTCAAGTGCCGTTTGTTGGAATTTCATTTCAACCTTCCACATTTGCGTTTATTGTTTTGATGATTTTTGTAGCACGTTATTTATCCAAAACAAGAGAAGAACCACTCACATTCAAATCGTCATTCATCGATTTATGGCTGCCGGTTGGAATCACATTGATGTTTATTCTTCCGGCCAACTTTTCCACAGCAGCCTTGATTTTTGCAATGGTTTTAATGCTGGTTTTCGTTGGAAAATATCCTTTAAAATATATCGGAGCCGTGTTAGGAATCGGAATCGTTTCGCTAGCTTTTTTTATTCTGATAGCAAAGGCATTTCCAAATCCGTTAACAACCCGTGTCAATACATGGGAAGCTCGTATTGAACGATTTTTTAATGATGACGTCCAAGATCCGGACGAAGTATATCAAATTGAAAGAGCAAAAACAGCCATTGCAACCGGTGGAATATATGGAGTAGGACCGGGAAAAAGCGTTCAAAAAAACTTTTTACCCCAATCTTCTTCCGATTTTATTTACGCCATTATCGTTGAAGAATTTGGATTAGCCGGCGGATTAGCAATTCTAGGAATTTATCTTTTACTGTTTTTCAGAATAGTTATTGCGGCTCACAAAGCCAATACTTTATTTGGAAAATTAGTCGTCGTCGGACTCGGTTTTCCCATCGTGTTTCAAGCGATGATTAATATGGGTGTTGCTGTAGAATTATTACCAACGACCGGACAGACTTTGCCTTTAATCAGTAGTGGAGGAAGTTCAATTTGGGTAACTTGTTTAGCATTAGGAATCATCATCAATGTAACCAAAAAAGAAGAAGAGATTGCTGCCGAAAATAAAGAAAAAGCCATGCGGGATGCAGCTCTTCAAAAAATGATCGACAAACAATTAAAAGAAGATGAAGAAACTCTTCAAAAAGAAGAAGAGAATAAGGATAATCCGGATTATTCTATCGAAGATAATCCCATGAATGCAGTTTTAAACAAATAAAATGAGCAATTTAAAATTCATACTAAGTGGTGGCGGAACCGGTGGACATATCTACCCGGCGATAGCCATTGCCAATGAATTAAAAGCTCAATTTCCCGATTGCGAAATTTTGTTTGTTGGTGCAAAAGATAAAATGGAAATGCAAAAAGTGCCACAAGCCGGATATCCAATAAAAGGATTGTGGATTGCAGGTTTACAACGAAAATTAACCTTGCAAAACCTGATGTTTCCTGTTAAGGTCATTGATAGTTTGATAAAATCAAGACGAATCATAAAAGCATTTAAACCGGATGTAGTGATCGGAACCGGAGGTTTTGCCTCAGGTCCTTTATTACGTGCGGCAGCTGTGATGAATATTCCAATTGTGGTGCAAGAGCAGAATTCTTATCCGGGAATTACCAATAAAATTTTAAGCAAAAGAGCGTCTGTGATTTGTGTGGCATATGATAATTTAGAACGCTTTTTTCCAAAAAATAAAATAAAATTAACCGGAAATCCTGTTAGAGAAGATTTGATTTCTATTGATAATAAACGATTGGATGCGTTGACTTACTTTGCCTTAGATGCAACAAAAAAGACCTTGTTGGTTTTGGGAGGAAGTTTAGGTTCGAGAAGAATTAATCAACTCATTGCAAAAGAATTGGATTTTATTATCAATCAGAATATTCAAGTGATTTGGCAATGTGGCAAACTTTATTTTGACGAATACAGTCATTTTAATGAAAAACCGAATGTAAAAGTTGTTTCGTTTATCGACAGAATGGATTTGGTTTATGCGGTAGCCGATATCATTATTTCTCGGGCAGGAGCGTCATCTGTTTCAGAACTTTGTTTGGTGGGTAAACCGGTTATTTTTATTCCGTCTCCCAACGTAGCTGAGGATCATCAGACTAAAAATGCCAAAGCAATTGTAGATAAAAACGGAGCAATTTTGTTAAAAGAAAGTGAGTTAGACGGAAAATTTGAGCCTGTTTTTTCTCATCTAGTTGCCGATGAAAAACACCAAATTGAATTAGGAAATCAAATCAAAAAATTGGCTAAACCCAATGCAACGCAAGACATCGTTAAAGAAATTAGTAAGCTAATAAAAAAGTAAAGAAGACTTTGTGTCTTTTAGCCTTTGTGGCAAAAAAAATATGAATCTAAATCAAATCCATAACGTTTATTTCATCGGAATCGGAGGAATCGGAATGAGTGCTCTTGCCCGCTATTTCAGTTTCCTTGGAAAAGAAATTGCAGGCTACGACAAAACCGAGACAGAACTGACCAAAGAATTGGAAGCGATTGGAATGCAAATTCATTATGAAGATGATATTAGTGCAATTCCAACCCATTTTTATGTAGAAAACACCTTGGTCATTACTACACCTGCTGTTCCAGTTTCTCATTCGGAATGGAATTATTTTTTAGAGAGAAATTACTCAATCAAAAAAAGGGCAGAAGTGTTAGGAATTATTACCAAAGACACTTATTGTTTTGCTGTTGCCGGAACACACGGAAAAACAACAACTTCCAGTATTTTAGGACATGTTTTGTATGAATGTGGTGTGGACGTAACCGCTTTTTTAGGTGGAATTGTAGAAAATTATAATTCCAATTTAATCGGAAACGGAAAAACGGTCACTGTGGTTGAAGCCGATGAATTTGATCGTTCCTTTCTACATCTTCATCCAAACATGGCCTGTGTGACGTCGATGGATGCCGATCATTTGGATATTTATGGAAATTCTGATGCTATTGAAGCAACTTTTGTAGAATTTGCTGATAAAGTGGAAGATGAAAAAATGCTTTTCACACCCAAAAGTTTACCACTGAAAGGTATGAAAATTGCCATCGATGAAGAAGCAGATTTTACTGCTTTCAACATCAGAATAGAAAATAGCACCTATGTTTTTGATGTAAAAACACCATCGGAAACAATTAAAAATATACATTTCAATTTGCCGGGAAGACACAATTTAATGAATGCTCTCATGGCTTTGGCAATGGCTACAACATATGGATCCCCAACCGACGGTATTGCCAGAGCTTTGAGTACATTCAACGGAGTTAAAAGACGTTTTTCCTATCAAATTAAAACAGAAAAATTGGTTTTTATTGATGATTATGCACATCATCCTACTGAGATAAATGCGGTTTACCAAGCCGTTAGTGAATTGTATCCCCAACAAAAAGTGTTGGCTGTTTTTCAACCGCATTTGTTCAGTAGAACGAAAGATTTTGCAGATGATTTTGCTAAAAGTCTTTCGCAATTTGATGAAATTATTTTGTTAGATATTTATCCGGCCAGAGAACTTCCTGTGGAAGGAATTACCTCACAATGGCTATTGTCAAAAATAGATAATTCAACTAAAAAATTAGTAACAAAAAATAATGTAATAGAGGCAATTTTAGCCTCAGATGCAACCGTAATTGTAACCATCGGAGCAGGTGATATTGGCGAATTAGTTAAACCGATAAAGAAGCGATTAAATGAAAAAGTATTTTAACTGGACAAATTTGCGTTTAGTGTTGATGGTCATGCTTTTGGTCTTTCTGTATTCGTTTACATCCAAAAGAAATGACAACAGAAAATTGCAAAATGCCACCGTTGAATTTCAAGATGGTGAGCAACTTTTTGTAACACATGAAACGGTTAATAAATTGTTAATAGAAAATAAAAAAGATGCTTCCAGTATACGGAAAGTTACTTTAGATTTGAATGATTTGGAAAATACCATCAATCAACACGACATGGTTGAAAATGCAGAAGTTTTTGTAAGTGTTGATGGTCATTTAAAAGCAGTTGTTAAGCAGAAGACACCCGTTGCTAGAATATTCGAAGGTAGTGGTTCGTATTACATTGATTATAAAGGAACTAAAATGCCATTGTCAACTATTCATACGGCACGTGTTCCGCTTGTTTCGGGGGGAATAAACGACAAAAACAGAGAAGATTTAAACGCATTGTTTCGAATGATTCATGACGATGAGTTTTTGAAAAAAAATATCATTGGTATACAAGTTTTGCCGTCCGGTAGCTTGAAAATGAAGAATAGAAATTTTGATTATGATATTGATTTTGGAAAAACCATCAATATGGAAAAAAAATTTAGGAATTATAAAGCCTTTTTTCAAAAAGCAGTCCAAGATAGTTCCATACATGGTTACCAACTAATTAATCTGAAGTTCACGCAACAGGTAGTTTGCACAAAATAGAAGCACATGAAAAATGAAAACATCGCAGTAGGTTTAGACATTGGTACCACAAAAATTGTGGCCATGATTGGTCGTAAAAACGAGTATGGCAAACTCGAAATCTTAGGTGTGGGAAAATCCAAAAGTTTGGGTGTTCACAGGGGAGTGGTCAATAATATTACGCAAACAATCCAGTCTATTCAAGCCGCTATTGCAGAAGCAGAGGAAAATTCAGGCTATATGATTAAAGATGTTGTGGTAGGAATTGCGGGCCAACATATCCGTAGCATTCAGCACAGCGACTACATCAGCCGAAGCAATCCCGAAGAAGTAATTTGCGACAAAGACATTGAGCAATTAATTAACCAAGTGCACAAATTAGCCATGTTGCCGGGCGAAGAAATTATTCATGTGTTGCCACAAGAATTCAAAATCGACGGTCAAGCCGAAATCAAAGAGCCAATCGGAATGTATGGCGGAAGGTTAGAAAGCAGTTTTCATGTAGTGGTTGGGCATGCCGCTTCCATCCGAAACGTAGGCCGTTGTATTCAAAGTGCCGGAATTGAATTGTCCGGCTTAACACTTGAACCGCTTGCTTCGTCTGATGCCGTTTTAAGCCAAGAAGAAAAAGAAGCCGGTGTAGCCTTGATTGATATTGGTGGCGGAACAACTGATTTAGCGATTTTTAAAGATGGAATTATTCGTCATACAGCGGTAATTCCTTTTGGTGGAAATGTAATTACCGATGATATCAAAGAAGGTTGTTCAATCATCGAAAAACAAGCCGAATTGCTAAAAGTAAAATTCGGATCAGCTTGGCCCGGAGAAAACAAAGACAATGAAATTGTTTCAATTCCCGGATTAAGAGGTCGTGAACCAAAAGAAATTTCACTAAAAAATCTTTCAAAAATAATTAATGCTCGTGTGGTTGAAATTATTGAACAAGTTTTTGATGAAATTAAAACCTATGGATGTGATGATCCTAAAAAGAAACTAATTGCCGGAATTGTTTTAACCGGAGGAGGTTCTCAATTAAAACACATCAAACAATTGGTAGAATATATTACCGGAATGGACACTAGAATTGGTTATCCAAACGAACATTTGGCCGGAAATTCTGACGAAGAAATGTCAAGTCCGTTATATGCTACCGCGGTGGGATTAATGATGAATAGCATTAACAATAATAGTAAAAGTGCCATTTTGATGTCAGAAATGGAACAATCACTTCCTAAAGGAGTAACCGTTGAAGAACCAAAAATTGAGTCTGTTGCCGAAACCCCAAAAGCAGCAGAACCAAAAAATGAAAGTACAGAGAATAAAATCAAACGTTCTTTCTTTGATAAGTATGTAGAAAAGATTAAAGAATTTTTAGATAATGCAGAATAGAACCTAGTTCTGCACTATTGAAAAATTTAAAATGAATTAGAAAAACCAAGTAGTATGACAAGCAACTCAGATTTTGGAAACATTTCATTTGATTTACCTAAAAACCAATCAAATGTAATTAAAGTAATTGGTGTTGGCGGTGGCGGAAGTAACGCCATCAACCACATGTTTAAACAAGGAATTAAAGGAGTAGATTTTGTGGTTTGTAATACCGACTCACAAGCACTTCAAAACAGCCCGGTACCTAATAAAATTCAGTTGGGTGTTAACCTTACCGAAGGATTAGGAGCAGGTGCAAACCCTGAAGTAGGTCAGCAGTCTGCCATAGAAAGTATGGAAGACATTGATAAATTATTGGATAGCAACACCAAAATGATTTTCATTACCGCAGGAATGGGTGGTGGAACCGGAACGGGTGCAGCTCCTGTAATTGCTCAGATGGCCAAAGATAAAGATATTTTAACGGTTGGAATTGTTACAATTCCGTTTCAATTTGAAGGTAAAGTTCGTTCGGAACAAGCGATGTCCGGCGTTGAACGTTTACGTAAGCAAGTTGATTCATTGATCGTTATCAACAATAATAAATTAAGAGAAGTGTATGGAAATCTTGGATTCAAAGCCGGATTTTCAAAAGCAGATGAAGTGTTAGCCACAGCTTCTCGCGGAATTGCAGAAGTAATTACGCATCACTATACGCAAAATATCGATTTAAAAGACGCTAAAACTGTGTTGTCAAACAGCGGAACGGCTATCATGGGTTCTGCCATTGCTGAAGGCGAAAACAGAGCTAAAGATGCCATTGTTTCTGCGTTGGATTCACCGTTGTTAAATGACAATAAAATTACAGGAGCCAAAAACGTATTGTTGCTTATCGTTTCTGGTTCAACCGAAATTACGATTGACGAAATTGGCGAAATTAACGACCACATTCAAAACGAAGCAGGTCATAACGCCAACATCATCATGGGAGTTGGTGAAGATGATTCATTAGGAGATTCTATCGCCGTAACCATCATTGCTACGGGTTTTAATGTGGAACAGCAAAAAGAGATCGTGAATGCTGAGCCAAAAAAAATAATTCATACGTTAGATGAAAATCAAACCAATACGATCGACTTAAGTCAAAAAATTGTGGCTCCGATGTTAGGTGTTGCCATTGAAAAAGAAACTCCCAAAGCTTCAACGGAAGACAAAATTGTTTTTGAATTGATTGAAGAGTTGGAAGTAGTTGAGCCAAAAATGGTTTCAGAACTAATTCAAACAACCGATTTAATCAAAAATATTGATGTAACATATGAAATTGTTTCCCCTTTTTCGGAGAACCATTTGTTTGCCACAACACCGGAAGTTCGCGAAATTATCGTAAAAGACCCAGAATTTGTGATTGTAGAAAAAGAGCAAATAACCTTGTCTTTTGATTTGTCAGTTGAAAAAACAGTGGAAACCGAGGTAGAAAAAACAGTTCTTTTTGAACTAGACCCGATTGCAACAAACGAAATTATTGTGAACGAACCTAAGCAGGTTATTCCAATGACAGAGGTCAACGAAACCGGCGTAATACGTTATTCTCTAGAAGAATATATGGAGATTGAATCGGAATTGCTAAATTCTAAACCAATTGTAAATGTGGTGGAAGAACCGGTAAATGAAGAAATGAATATTACAATGAAAAAAGTAGAAACTCCTACTGCTTTTACCCCTTCATTTGACGAAATCAACCCAACTTCAGAATTAACTATCGAAGAAACGTTGAAAATGCGTGCCGACGAAAGAAGAAAAAAGTTGAAAGATTTCAATTATAAATTTCACAACAATTCTTCTCGATTAGATGAGATGGAAAAAGTGCCGGCTTATAAAAGAATGGGAGTGGATTTACCAACAAATTCTTCTATGAATAATCAATCCAGAACATCGCTGGGAACAGATAGTAATAATGATGCTCAATTGAGATCAAACAACTCTTTTCTGCACGATAATGTGGATTAACTAACCTAAACAAATCGTTTTTAACCCGAAAATCAGAAATGGTTTTCGGGTTATTTTTTTATCTTTGTAAACCTTTAATAATGTATTTAATGGTTAATTTAAAATTAAATAAACATGAGTTTGCAAACCCAAATCAACGAAGAAATTAAAAACGCAATGCGTGCAAAAGACACGATAGCTTTAGAATCTTTACGCGCCGTTAAATCAGCTATTTTGCTAGCCTTAACAGAAGGGGGAGCAAAAGACGAATTGATGCAAGAGGATGAAATTAAACTTTTGCAACGATTGGTAAAGCAACGCAAAGATAGTGCTGCAATTTATGTAGAACAAGGAAGACAAGATTTGGCTGAACCTGAAGTTCAGCAAGCAGCAATTATCGAAAAGTTTTTACCAAAGCAATTATCGGAAGTAGAAGTGGAAGCAATTGTTGCTCAAATCATTACAGAAAACGGATTTTCAGGAATGGCTTCCATGGGACAATTAATGGGAATAGTCTCCAAACAATTGGCCGGAAGTGCTGACGGAAAAACAATTTCAACTATTGTAAAAAAGCTTTTAGCATAACATAATTTATTGTAGATTCGCAGTCTCAAGATTAATCGGCCTCGTAGTTCAACTGAATAGAATATCAGATTTCGGCTCTGAGGGTTACAGGTTTGAATCCTGTCGAGGTCACGAATAAATAGTAAAAAAAGAGAAAACGCCAAGCTTACTTGAGCGTTTTTTTGTTTTTACTATTTTCAAAGCGGAGCTTTATTGGATGTTGCTATCAAAATACTGTCGAGCTCACAACTATGCATAATCGTACAAATGATTTTTAAGCTAGTTATTTTTTTAGCTTTTACTTTTAAATAACAAAACTAATGATTTTTCAATCGATAACTTTTCATACTTTATTAATGAATCAGAAGAGGTTTTTATAATTAAAAGTCGTTAATTAGTGTTTTTATTACTTGTTATTTCCTTAGAGAAAAAAACAACATCAATTAAGTTGAATTAAATGGATTGTAACTAATCAACTTACAATGGCAGGCAAATGGATGGTATAAGTCTTTTTACATTTTTAGTATTGTTTTTAGGTTTCGGAATTCTGGCAGTAATAGCTTTTTATGTTGCTGAATATTTTTACGCCAAGGTTTTTCATAAACCACTATTTGTGCATTTGTATTTTATGCCGAAAACATTAACGCATGAACAGCAGCGAATTCTAAGAGAAAAAATTACTTTTTACAACCGTCTTTCTGATAAAAAGAAAAAATATTTTGAACACAGATTGGCTACTTTTATGGCCAATTACCAATTTATTACCAAGGAAGAATTGGTTTTAAATGAGGAAATAAAAGTATTCATTTCTGCCACTGCGGTCAAATTAACTTTTGGAATGCGAAAGTATTTGATTGATGTTTTTGACAAAATTATAATTTATCCAGAGTCATATTATTCTACATCGAATGATGCCTGGCACAAAGGCGAATTTAATCCGAGAATGAAGGCCATCGTTTTTTCATGGAAGGATTTTTTAGAAGGATACGAATACCATAATGATAATTTGAATTTAGGCTTACACGAATTTGCCCATGCCGTTCATTTTCACGGACTAAAACGAACAGACAAGAGTTCGATTCTTTTTACTCGAAATTACAATGCTATTTTGACCTATACAGCTCAACATCATGTGGCTAATAAATTAATTGATTCTAATTATTTTCGAATTTATGCTTTTTCAAATAGTTTTGAATTTATAGCTGTATTGTTGGAACATTTTTTTGAAACACCGGATGATTTTAGAAGAGAATTCCCTGAATTGTATGAAAAGGTAAGAAAAATGATAAATTTTCGATTCGATTAAGGTACAAAAAAAGCATCAATTATACTATGACAATCGTCATTTGAACTCGCATAAGTAATGCTGAAATTTGTAAAGATTTAAAGCAGATTAAGATGAAAAAGCAAGTTCCGGTTTCGACCATTATGACAAAAAATGTAATTAAGCTCAACTTAACGGATGATTTAACCAAAGCGGAAATGCTGTTTAAAAAGCATCATATTCGACATATTCCCGTTGTAAACAGCAATAAAATTATCGGAATGCTCAGTTATACCGATTTACTCCGAATATCTTTTGTTGATGCTGTTGATGATGAAGACGAAGTGGTAGATGTAACTGTTTACAATATGTTTACCGTTGAACAAGTGATGGCTAAAAAATTAGTCACTGTTGCACCGGAAACCACCATCAAAGAAGTTGCAGAAATTTTATCTAAGAGAGAGTTTCATGCACTTCCCATTGTAGAAGGTGATTTGTTGGTTGGAATTGTAACAACTACGGATATTATTAAGTATTTATTGGAGCAGTATTAGTTTTAATTATTTAACAATTTTTTCAAATCCGATATCGTTTGAGTCGGATTTTCTGCTTTAAAAACGAAGTTTCCTGCTACTAACACATCGGCTCCGGCTTCTGCTAGTTGTTTAGCGTTTCTGTTAGTTACACCACCATCAATTTCGATTAAAGTTGAGGCATTGTTGCGAGTAATAATTTCTTTTAATTCCTTTACTTTTTTATATGTTTTTTCGATGAATGATTGCCCGCCAAAACCGGGATTTACACTCATTAAACAAACCAAATCGATATCGTTGATGATGTCTTCTAATAAGCTAACTGGCGTGTGCGGATTCAATGCTACACCCGCTTTCATTCCTTCCGCTTTGATGGCTTGGAGTGTGCGGTGCAAGTGTGTGCAAGCTTCGTAATGAACGGTTAAATTCGTAGAACCAAGTTGAGCAAAGGTTTTGATATAGCGATCCGGATCGATAATCATTAAATGAACATCGATTGTTTTTTTAGCATGTTTTGAAATGGCTTCTAAAACCGGCATTCCGAAAGAAATGTTGGGCACAAAAACGCCGTCCATAATATCGATGTGAAACCAATCAGCTTCACTATGATTAATCATTTCAATATCGCGTTGCAGGTTGGCAAAATCCGCGGCTAAGACTGAAGGAGCAATTAACGTTTTTTTCATTGTGTTGTTGTAGTTGTTGTTTGTGCAAAAGTAAAATTTTAAAGGCAAACGGGGAAGTCTTTTGTTTAAAACCTGAATTTTCTTTTTAGCACTGAGTTGCGTGAAGGATTGAAGTGAAAAGCCCGGAACAAAAAACGCCAATTTTCTTGAGCCAAAAAAGCGACCAACGGAAGCTCTTTTTGGGTTTTAGAAAATGGCGTTTTTTGTGAGGACTTGTAACGGAAAGCCTGACCCTTGTGGTCACGCCCAAATGATGAGTAATAACCTGAAACGAGTTCAGGTTAAAAAGCAAAACTCCGGGAACCCGAGCGGAGCGAACAGACCGGATTTTGCTTCCTAAAAAAGCAAAACTCCGGTAATCAGCCGGAGTTTCAATCATCAATCAAAAAACGAACAGTTTAAACTGTTTGTAATTTTACTATTTTTATCGTTTGCGTATCAATTTCAGACTCGAAAAATACGAATTACTTTTATAAATCAAAGGCAATTGCGATAGAAAAAACTTATCCCAAATAAGTTTTTAATATTTTACTTCTTGAGGTGTGTTTTAATCTACGGATTGCTTTTTCTTTAATTTGACGAACACGTTCGCGGGTTAAATCGAAGGTTTCTCCAATTTCTTCTAAGGTCATTGGATGTTGATCGCCTAAACCAAAATACAAACGAACTACGTCTGCTTCTCTTGGTGTTAAGGTTTCTAACGAACGTTCAATCTCTGTGCGAAGTGATTCGTGAATTAATTCTCTGTCAGGATTTGGAGACTCTCCAGAACGTAAAACGTCATATAGATTAGAATCTTCACCTTCAACTAACGGAGCATCCATTGATAAATGACGACCAGAGTTTTTCATTGACTCTTTTACGTCATTGACAGTCATATCAAGTTCTTTTGCAATTTCTTCAGCAGAAGGCGGTCTTTCGTTAGATTGTTCTAACAAAGCGTACATTTTGTTGATTTTATTGATTGAACCAATTTTGTTCAACGGCAAACGTACAATACGAGATTGTTCTGCCAGGGCTTGAAGAATAGATTGACGAATCCACCATACTGCGTATGAGATGAATTTGAATCCACGTGTTTCATCAAAACGTTGAGCTGCTTTTATAAGTCCTAGGTTTCCCTCATTAATTAAATCGGGAAGTGTGAGTCCTTGATTTTGATATTGTTTAGCAACAGATACCACGAAACGTAAATTAGCTTTAGTTAACTTTTCCAAAGCACGTTGATCGCCGGCTTTGATGCGTTGAGCTAATTCTACCTCTTCATCGGCTGTAATTAAATCAACCTTTCCAATTTCTTGCAGGTATTTGTCTAGGGATGCAGTTTCACGATTAGTAACCTGCTTGGTGATTTTAAGCTGTCTCATTTATTTTCTACTTGAATAATAGTTTCATGTAGTTATACGTGAAGAGATAAATAAAAGTTACAAAAATTAAAAAATTATTTTAGTCGATCTTTTATTTCTTCATTGCCAGTTTCACGTTGGCTAGCGTTAAGTTTTTTATTTCCAAATTTATAGGTTACACCTAATAAGATTTTTCTATCATCGTAATAGCTATTGTTAAGCTGCCCAACATTATTTACAACACTGGTAAAATCGGCTCGATAACTTCGAAAAACATCGGAAGCCATTAAAATAAAGTTCAATCCTTTTTCTTTTAAGGAATAGCGAAGCCCGAGATCGAGTTTATTATATTGTGTGGCCGAAAAATAGTAATCTCTTCGGGCACTGTGAAATTCGTAGTTTACCTCGGCTTTAAGCGATTTGCTTTTGTTTAAATTAAAAGTATTATAGGTGAAAAAATGATATTGAAAACCATTTCTTGCTTCGGTGGGAACGTCTTTGATAAAAGTGGTTACGTTGTTGTAGCCGTTAATTGTGTTAGAACTTTCCCACCAAGGAATTTTGTCAAAATAGTAGGTAATCGTTCCGCCAAATTGATATCGATCTACATAGTTATCTCTAAAATAGCGTAAAATTGTTTCATCGTTGTTTGTCTCAATAATTGGAAGTTGCATGCTTCCGTCTATTGTGTTGGAGTAATACACTTTGAAACTTAGATTTTCTTTGAAATTGTAATTTATTTCATAATTATCTGTAAACGAAGGTTGAAGAAATGGATTTCCTTCAGCATAGGTAAATGAATTTATATACACTTTAAACGGATTCAAATGCCAAAAAATAGGGCGACCAATTCGTTTGCTGTAATTGGCTGAAAAATTGTGGTTTTCATTGGGCGTATACGTCAAATACATCGTTGGGAATAGTCTGTTGTAGCTAAAGTTGTTTTCCTGATTTTGTGTAACATCAAGTGAAGTTGTTGTGCCCTCTACAATGGTATTTTCATAACGAAAACCGATTTGTGTTTGCCATTTCTCACTGAGTGATTTTTTGAAATTTATGTAGGCAGATTGCGTGTTTTCAGCGTAATCAAAATCGTTGGTTTGATTGATGTCTAAAACGGGTATTCCGCTGGAAAGATTGAAAAAAGCAATATTGCTCTTGTTTTCAACAAAGCTTATTTTTCCGCCAAAACCGTAGGTTGCCCATTTGGTGGGTAAATCAACATCAATTTTTCCACTGTAGTTTAAGATTTCTTGCAAGCTTGTGTTATTAGCGATAAAACTTGACCCGATTTGTGTGTTTTCAGCAGAAAATTCTCGGGTTGTAAAAGTCCTGTTTTGATCTTCTGTATAATTAAAATAATCAAAATCTACCGAAATTTGTTTCCCTAATGTATCAAGTTTTTGAACATAGTAAACGTTTAACGTATGATTAGAACTTTCGTTTTTGTTAAAACCATTGGTAAAAAAAGTTGAGGTAATATCGTTGGAAGAATTATCTCTTATGGCTGTGGCATTTCGGTCTGCCGTGTCCGGATTGTCTAATAATCCGATGTATTTTGTACCGATACTTGCCTTTTCAGAAATTTTGTAATCCAACGAAAACGCAAGACGGTTAATATCACGCGTATCTTTTCTGTTGGTGCTTCCTTCCCAACGTTCTGTTTCAAAATCATTGTTAAGATTTTCCCAGTATTTATCATGTCCGGTTTGCCTGATGTAATCGGTAAAAAGACTTAATTTATTTTTGTTAAAGGCAAAACTGATTCCGCCTAAATAGATAGGGTAGGAATTTTGTTCATAATAATTACGAACGTTTACTGCCCAAGAATCTTCGGGAGTTTTTTTTAATTTAATATTGATTAATCCGCTATTTCCTTGGGCATCATATTTTGCCGGAGGAGTTGTGATTACTTCAATATTTTTGATGCTTTCTGAAGTAATTCCTCGTAAATAATTGATTAATTCATTACCGGATAAATTGACTATTTTATCATCAATCATGACACTAACGGAACTTTTTCCAACAATTCCAATTTGATTACCCGACACAAAAATACCCGGAGTCGCTTTTAGCAGTTCAAAACCATCTGTTCCGGTTGAGCGAATACTGTTTTCTACATTAAAAACGGTTCTGTCAACCTGATTTTCAATAATTCGTTTTTTGGAAGTGACTTCAACCTCTCTCAATTGCGTTGAATTGTCAAATGATTCCAATGTGCCTAAATCAATATCTTTATCGAGGTTAAAATCGGTTTGATAAATGACTGTTCCAACAAAGTAAAATCGAAGTGAATATACTCCTGGTTTATTTTTAATTAGAAAGTTTCCATCTTTGTTGGTAATCGCTGAATTAGATATGGTTCCTTCGTTTAGCAATACAATTTCTGTTCCTTCTATTCCTTGTTTGTTTTCGTCAATAATTCTTCCCGTTATGGAAAACTCTTGACCTAAAATAGTGGTTAAGCATAGTAAGTGGAGTAGGAGAATAGTTTTTTGCATTGAGGAAATCATATTGTTTTTGGTGGCACGTTGTTGCAAATATATAATAATTGTTAATATATTCACAAATGTAGTAGATAAATTACAAAAAAAAACCCGATTCAGTTTTGAATCGGGTTGAGATATAAGTTAATTAAAATTAATCCTTTTTAGGCATAATTTTATTTTCTTCTGATCTTGGAGGTCTTGGCAAAAGAGCTTTTCTGGAAACTTTCTCTTTTCTTGTTTTTGGATCCATACCTAAGTATTTCACTTCGAAAACATCGCCCATATTTACCACGTCGGTTACGTTTTCGGTTCTTTCCCAAGCTAATTCAGAAACGTGCAATAAAACCTCGTTTCCTGGAGCAGTAGTATATTCTACTACAGCACCAAAATCTAACATTTTAATTACTTTTACTTCGTATGCTTCACCTATCTGTGGTTTGAACATCAACGAATCAATTTTAGCTAAAACAGCTGCAATTCCATCCGGATCAGTTCCTAAGATTTCAACTACTCCTTGTTCGTCAACTTCGTTGATAACGATAGTACATCCTGTAGCTTTTTGTAATTCTTGAATTACTTTTCCTCCAGGTCCGATTAAGGCACCAATGAAAGAACCAGGAATAGTTCGCATAATGATCTTTGGAGCGTGTTTCTTAACATCTTCTCTAGGCGTAGCAATCGTTTCGACCAATTTACCTAAAATGTGTAAACGACCTTCTCTTGCTTGATCTAACGCTTGCTCCATGATGTCATAACGCAATCCGTCGATTTTGATGTCCATTTGACAAGCGGTAATTCCATCTGCCGTTCCGGTAACTTTAAAGTCCATATCACCTAAATGATCTTCGTCTCCTAAAATATCAGATAAAACTGCAAATTTTTGACCGTCTGTAATTAATCCCATCGCAATACCAGAAACTGGTTTCACCATTTGAACACCAGCATCCATCAAAGCCATTGTTCCGGCACAAACTGTTGCCATAGAAGAAGAACCATTAGATTCTAAAACTTCAGAAACAATTCTGATAGTATAAGGACATTCAGCAGGAATCATATTTTTCAACGCACGTTGAGCCAAGTTTCCGTGACCCACTTCTCTTCTTGATGTTCCTCTTAACGGTTTTGCTTCACCGGTTGAGAAAGGAGGGAAGTTATAATGCAAATAGAATTTTTCTTCACCTTGTTCGGATGGCGAGTCAATTTGATTCGCTTCTCTTGACGTTCCTAATGTTACTGTAGCTAAAGCTTGTGTTTCACCACGTGTAAATAAAGATGAACCATGAACAGATGGCAAATAATCGATTTCACACCAAATCGGTCTGATTTCGGTTGTTTTTCTTCCGTCTAAACGAATTCCTTTTTCAAGAATTACATTACGAACAGCTTCTTTATTTGTTTTGTAATAATATTTTCCAACCAAACCGGCTAAGTCAGCGTTTTCTGCATATTCTTCTTCAGTAAATAAAGCTTTACACTCTTCTTTTACTAAAGCAAACTTTTCAGTTCTTTCGCTTTTTCCGGAAGCTGCTTGTGCAATGGCATAACATTTGTCATACGCTGCTGCTTTTACTTTGGCATAAACCGCTTCATCTTCAGGTTCGCCTTCGTAGGTTCTAATTTCTTTTTTGCCAAACGCTTCTTGCAAACGCAATTGAGCATGAATTTGAACTTTAATCGCTTCGTGAGCAAATTTAATGGCTTCCACCATTTCTTTTTCTGAAATTTCTTTCATTTCACCTTCCACCATGGCCACAGAATCCAACGAAGCACCAATCATCATGTCGATGTCTGATAATTCCAATTGAGCTTTGCTCGGGTTAATGATGAATTTTCCATCAATACGAGCAACGCGTACTTCAGAAATTAAATTGTAGAAAGGAATATCGGAAACAGCTAACGCAGCAGAAGCAGCCAAACCAGCCAACGCATCAGGCATAACATTTTCGTCGTGACTCATTAATTGAATCATTACTTGCGTTTCTGCATGATAATCATCTGGGAAAAGCGGACGCAAAACACGGTCTACTAATCGCATAGTTAATACTTCGTTGTCGCTTGGACGGGCTTCTCTTTTGAAAAATCCACCCGGAAATCTTCCTGCAGCGGCAAATTTTTCACGATAATCTACCGTTAAAGGTAAAAAATCTACATTCGGGTTTGCTGTTCTGGCTGAAACAGCTGTAGCTAAAAGCATACAATCGCCTAAACGAACCACAACAGAACCGTCTGCTTGTTTCGCTAATTTTCCAGTTTCGATAGAAATGGTTCTTCCATCTCCTAAATCGATAACTTCTTTCGTTACGTTTGGAATCATAAAAATTCTAATTTGGTATTAATTATTAGGTTTCGTTGTGTTGTTGTGTGTAGTTGTTGTGTAACCCAATGAAAAACCAAACTTTTTTATTCCTCAACCTAAATGGTTGTTTGGAACTTTACAATATATAAAACAAAAAGGGGCACAAAGCCCCTTAGTTGATTATTTTCTAATTCCTAATTCTTTAATTAACTCACGATATTTTACAACATCTTTTTTCTTTAAGTAGTCAAGAAGACTTCTTCTTTTACCTACTAAAAGCACTAGCGAACGCTCAGTGTTGTAATCATGACGATTTTTTTTCAAATGCTCAGTTAAGTGAGCGATTCTAAAAGTAAAAAGGGCTACTTGACCTTCTGTAGAACCAGTGTTTTCAGCTTTTCCTCCGTGTTTTGCGAAGATTTCAGCTTTTGTTTCTTTCGTTAAATACATTCCAATATTATTTTAAATGATTTTTATGTATGAAATAGGTGTTTCCTAATTCGGTTGCAAAGGTAATTTTATTTTTTAGATGGACAAGCTTTTCTAAAACAACTTTGCAACTTCTTCGTTTACAAATTCCAGAAATTTTTCATCTTTTTTAGTGAAAGGATCCAATACATGGCTGTCGATATCGATTTGACCAATATTTTTACCGTTCACAAAAAGCGGAACAACAATTTCAGATTTTACGGTAAAACTACAAGCAATATAATTGTCCTGTGCAGAAACATCCGGAACCACAAAATTTTTATTAGAAACGGCAACTTGACCGCAAATTCCCTTCCCAAACGGAATAACAGTATGATCGGTCTCTGCCCCTACGTAAGGGCCTAAATGCAAGGTTTGGGCTTCGTGGTTGGCAAAATAAAAACCGACCCAATTATAATAATCTACTTCGTCATGAAGCAATTGACAGATTTTTTGTAATTTTTCTTCTCGTGACAGATCAAATAAAGTTGAAATTTCACTTATTTTTGGTTTTAGGGCATCCAATTTCATAGGTTAAATTTTTTGCAAAGTTAAAACTTCAAAACTGCATTAATTTACATATTTTTGTTAAAAATTCAGTTTTGAAAAAGTACATTATTCAATACAAGCCTTTTTTAATTTTTTTATTAAAATTCTTCCTGAGCTATGTTTTTTTAACGGTTTTGTATCAATTTTATTTGAATTCATTTGATGATTCTTTATTGGAAGTAGATTCAATTACCAAAATAGTTGGTGTTCAAACACAACAAACCATCGAATTTTTTCAATACAATTCACATTTAGAGCCTCATCCCAAACAGAATTCTATGATGCTTTTTGTGGAAGAAAAATTTGTTGCCAGAGTGGTAGAAGGGTGCAACGCCATTAGTGTAATTATTCTTTTCATTGCTTTTGTAATTGCATTTAAAGGAAATTGGAAAAAAACAGTTTTATTCATCTCAGTGGGCTCTGTTTTAATTTACCTACTTAACGTGATTAGAATTGCTTTGATAGCTATAGCTTTGTATCAGTATCCTCAGCATGAGCACCTTTTACATGGCGTGATTTTTCCATTGTTTATTTATGGTGTTGTTTTTTTATTATGGGTTGTTTGGGTAAATAAATTTTCTGTATATGCAATTCAAAAAAAAGACTAAACCTCTTGATGTTTTCATGATAGCATTATGCGTGCTTGTTTTGGCACTCATTCGTTTTTTTGAAAAAACCTTGTTTTATGATCCTTTTTTAAGCTATTTTAAAAATGATTACCTCAATTTACCATTTCCGGATTTCAATGGTATCTGGCTTTTTTTTAGTCTGCTGTTCCGGTATATTTTGAATGCTTCCTTGTCGATAGCCATTATATATTTTCTATTTAAAGATGTATCGCTCACCAAATTTGCATCGGCACTTTATCTAGCCTTGTTTTTAACTTTGATTTTGATGTTTTTTGGTATTGTTTTTATTTTGGATGAAAACAGTAATTTTTTACTTTTCTATGTCCGAAGGTTTATTATTCAACCGTTGTTTTTAGTACTTTTTGTGCCTGCGTTTTATTTTCAGAAAAGGCAAAGTTGACTTATTTTTTTGTACCTTTATGAGACAATTTATGAGAGATGAAAGTCACAAAATTTTCCGGAGAAATTGTTTCTTTTGACAAAACTAAACTTCAAAGATCGTTGCAGAAATCGGGAGCAGATGACAATGTTGTGTTGCAAGTGCTTCATGAAATTGAACGCGAATTGTACGAAGGCATTCCTACTAAAAAAATTTATAAACTCGCCTTTCAATTATTAAAAAACTTTTCAAATGTTCATGCGGCTCGCTATAATCTAAGAACAGCGATTCAAGCTCTGGGTCCGGCTGGTTTTTTCTTCGAAAAATTCATAGGAAAATTATTTGAATTAGAAGGTTATCAAGTCCAAACAAATTTAATTCTGCAAGGAAAGTGTATTTCGCATGAAGTGGACGTTTTACTTAAAAAAGAAAATACAATTTCGATGATAGAATGCAAATTTCACGGGAGTCAAGATGCGAAGACCGATGTGAAAGTGCCACTTTATATTTTATCACGATTTAATGATTTGAAAGAAATACCCTTTTCAATTTTTAATGCAAACCACAAAATTAGTCATTGTTGGATTGCAACTAACAATCGATTTACCGAAGACGCTATTAATTTTGGTACTTGTTCTCATCTCCAGTTATTGAGTTGGGATTATCCGAGAGAAAATAGTTTAAAACATAAAATTGATGTCTATCAACTCTATCCTGTTACTTGTTTAACCACGCTAACGGCAGTGGAAAAAGATAGATTATTAATACAAGATATCATAACTGTCAAAGACTTACTTCAGCATTCCGATTGGTTGTCAAAAATTGGATTAAGTACAAATCGGATTAAAAACATTCTAAAAGAAGCGAATCAATTATGCAATCTAATTCAGTAAAATCATGAAAATTCATTTTTTAGGAGGAACCGGAACAGTAACGGGTTCAAAAACGCTAGTTGAACATAACGAATTTCGTCTTTTAATTGATTGCGGCTTATTTCAAGGTATAAAAGCATTACGCGATTTAAACTGGCAGCCGCTATCAATTGATCCTTCCACAATCGATTTTGTGTTGCTCACACATGGCCACCTTGATCATTGCGGTTGGTTGCCTCTGTTAGTTAAACAGGGTTTTAAAGGAAAAATATTTTGTACTGCACCAACCAAACAAATTGCAAAACTTATTTTAGCCGATAGTGCAAAAATTCAGGAAGAAGAGGCTTCAAAGGCAAATCAAGAGCATTTTTCTAAACATAATCCGGCCGAACCTTTATATACTGTAGCAGATGCGGAACAAGTAACTTCTTTCTTTAAAGTGGTTGAAAAAGATGTTCAAATTCGTTTGTCAGAAGATTGCTGGTTTTCATTTTTTCAATCCGGACATATCTTAGGAGCTTGTTCAATCGAACTTACTATAAACGAAAAAGTCTTGGTCTTTTCTGGTGATGTGGGTCAAGATGACGATGTGTTGATGTATCCGCCTGAAAAACCTCAAAAAGCAGATTATATTTTTTTAGAAAGTACCTATGGCAATCGACTTCATCCGCAAAATGATGTTTTATTAGATTTGGAAATGATTATCAATAAAACCGTAGAAAGAGGCGGAAATGTTGTGATTCCTAGCTTTGCAGTGGAACGAGCACAAACAGTCATGTATTTGCTTTGGCAATTGCGTTTGCAAAATCGAATTCCAACTATTCCCTATATCATCGATACGCCAATGGGTATTAAAGTGTTGGATATTTTTAATGATAATCCGAAATGGCACAAATTAAATCCAAACCAGTGTGAAGAAATGTGTAGCATGTTTTCGATGATTTCAGATTATGAAGACACCATCAATGCCATTTACGACAAAAGACCAAAAGTTGTGATTGCCGCAAGTGGAATGATTACCGGGGGAAGAGTATTGTCTTATTTAGAACGATATATAATAAAGCCCGAAAACACGGTGTTATTAGTGGGTTATCAAGCAGAAGGAACGCGTGGAAGAAAATTATTAGAAGGAGCCAAGGAAATTAAATTTTTTGGAAAGTATTATCCGGTAGAAGCCGAAATTGTTTTAGTTGAAGGTCTTTCCGCTCATGGCGACCAACTTGATTTACTCAATTGGTTGAGTGAATTAACGCAAAAACCTCAAAAAATATTTTTAGTTCACGGTGAAAATGAAGCTGCGGACACCTTGCGGACAAAGATTTTTGACACATACGGATTTGATGCAACTGTTCCGCTTTTAGGTCAAGTTGTTGAGATTTAATTCAATTAACAGATTTTTTTTTAAGCTAGTAATCAAAAAAAAGTACCTTTGCATTATGAATTTCAAAAAGTGCACTAGTATAATAATGGCTTTTTATCTGCTGATTTCTTCCAGTGGATTGGCTTTAAATGTGCATTATTGCGGTGATACGATTGCTTCTGTTTCCTCAATTTTTAATACAGAGGAACCTTGTGTGGTGGACGTTCATCCGGAAGAAAAATCGTGTTGTGCAACTTCGTTAGAAAATCACGACGGTTGTTGTTCAGATGAAACAATTCAAGCAGATTTTGATGAGGTAGTGATTAAACAACTGCAGTTTGACTTCGATTATGTTTCGGTTTTACCAACTGGTGAATTTTCTTTTTTCACCAATAGGATAGTGCTAGTTAACGAGCAATTGTTTGATTATTACTGTGATGCGAATGCTCCTCCACTCTATCAATTGTATTCCCAATTTGTTTTTTATGCCTGATTTTAGATTAAATTAGATTTCACTTTTGTGAAAAAATTACGTTTAATTTAAAATCATTTTTAATGAAAAAGCAATTTATAATTTCACTTTTTTTATTGTTTGCTACAGTGCTTTTTTCGCAAGAAAATGTCACCGGTAAAATTACTTTTGATAACAATCAACCTCTTAAAACAGCAAATATTTATTGGCAAAACACCCAAATTGGGGCGGTTTCTGACGATCAAGGAAACTTTACGATTCCATTTGCTGCCGAAAATTCGGTTTTAGTAATTAGTTATGTTGGTTTTAAAACAATTACCCAGACTATCGAAAAACCCGGAAATTTTAATTTTAAAATGGAGTTTGATACCTCTTTAGATGAAGTAACGCTCACAAAATTGAGAAGCTCACTTCAAAGAAATCTTCGCTCTACAGCCAATGTACAAACCATGACTGCCAAGGAATTAACCAAGGCGGCGTGTTGTAACCTTTCAGAGAGTTTTGAAACGAACCCAAGTATCGATGTAAATTTTTCTGATGCAGTCTCCGGGACCAGACAAATTAGGATGTTAGGTCTCACCAACCCTTATATTACCATGACTGAGGAAAATATTCTTGCATTAAGGGGTGGTTCGCAATATTCCGGACTTTCATACATTCCGGGGCCTTGGGCTCATAGTATACAAATTACTAAAGGTGCCGGAAGCGTTATCAATGGCTATGAAAGCATTTCGGGGCAAATTAATTATGAGTTTTTAAAACCAGATGAAGAGCCTACACTTTTTATCAATGTTTTTGGAGCGATGGGTGGTCGTTATGAACTAAACACACACTATCACACTATTTTAAACGAGCATTGGGCGACAGGTGTATTGGTGCACGGTAATTTCCGAAATGAAAAAAACGATATGAATAAAGATGGATTCTTAGACAATCCATTAATGCGTCAAATTAATGTAATGAACCAATGGAAATATGGTATTTGTGGGAAAAAAGGTATTTCCGCAGAATTCAAATGGCGCTTTTTTATTGATGAAAAACAATCTGGTCAAGTAGAATTTGACCCCAGCATTCCAAGACCCAGTAATCCATTTTGGGGTTCTGAAATTAATACCCGTCAGTTTTTAGCCAGTGCCAAAGTTGGGTATGTTTTTCCTGATATGGATTACCAAAGTATCGGTTTTCAAAACCAATTCACGGATTATCGTCAAGATGGATATTATGGCAATAGAGATTATTTTGTGCGTCACCAAAGTTGGTACAGTAATCTGCTTTTTGCCTCCATTATTAGTAATACGTTACATAAATTTACCACGGGTGCTTCTTTTCAATGGGACCGATTTGAAGAATTATATCAATTTAATGATTTTTCTCGAACGGATATCGGTGCAGGTGCTTTTTTTGAATACAGTTACAGTAATAATGATGATTTGAGTTACACGCTTGGGGGTAGAGCAGATTATAACAACAGATTAGGAGCTTTTCTTACCCCTAGAGCACATATTAGATTTCAGCCGGCAGAACAAACAACACTAAGAGCGTCAATAGGAAGAGGCAAAAGATTAGCTAATGTGTTTATGGAAAATCAAAATTTATTTGCTTCCAATCGTACTTTTGTGTTACCCACTTTGCCTCAAGGGGATAATGGATTTTATAATTTGGATCCAGAAATTGCTTGGAATTATGGGTTGAGTTTTTTACAAAAATTTAAAATTATCGGTAAAGATGCAGAGATTGGGTTAGACGTATATCGAACCGATTTTCAAAATCAGGTGGTGGTTGATTTAGACGCTTCCGCACAACAAGTGAATTTTTATAATCTAAACGGAAAATCATTTGCTAACAGCCTGCAATTGGATTTTAATATCACACCAACGACACATTTAGAATGGAGGAATTCTTATAAGTTTTATGATGTTCGAACTACTAACTCGATTGGATTGGAGCAACGCGTATTGCAACCTAGACACCGATTTTTTACCAATTTGGCGTATGAAACACGTACAAAGGATAATGGAAAACAATGGAAATTTGACGCCACTTATAATTGGTTAGGGAAACAGCGAATGCCGGTTTCAACCGGAAATCCTCTTGACTCTCAGTGGAACACCATGGCTCCAGCGTTTTTTACACTAAATGCTCAAGTGACTAAAGTATTCAGTTCGAATTTTGAAATCTATGTCGGAGGTGAGAACATGAATAACTATCGCCAACCTAACGCTATCATTGCTGCGACGGACCCTTTTGGGGATTTTTTTGATAGTAGTATGATTTATGGTCCGGTATTTGGAGCGATGTATTATGCAGGATTGAGGTGGAGAATTAATTAATTCTAAATTATAGCCACCGCAAGCACATTTTATTATGGTGGTCAGCGTTCCGAATGATAGTTCTCAGTATAGTACCAAATAGCAAATTACTTCAAAATAATTGATATAAGTAATCACATAAATGAATATAAAAATGAAAAATATAATTGTAACACTAATGGTTTTCATGGTGGGAATTTCCCTTCATGCTCAAGAAAAGAAAAACAAAAATGCTAAATACGACATTGAAGTAAATGGTAATTGTGAGATGTGTAAAAAACGAATAGAAAAAGCAGCCTTGTCTGTCAAAGGAGTGAAGTCTGCTGTTTGGCATGCAGACCATCAGGATATGCATTTGGTTTTAGATGAAAATAAATGTACTCTCCAACAAGTTCACGAAGCAGTGGCAAAAGTGGGTCACGATACAGGAAAAATAAAAGCAACAGACGAAGCTTATAATGATTTACACAGTTGTTGTAAGTTTGAAAGAAAACAATAACTTGAAAAGTTCCGATATCGTTATCGGAACTTTTTTTATTAAATTCATTTTTAATCGAAAATTAATCTAATTTTACATCGCTTTAGATAAATAATGTGAGAACAATAAAATTAGTTTTAGAAAAAAATAAAGGATTATTTTCTCTGCTTCTGGTATTTATTGTACTATACACAGGTTCTGTCAGAGGATTACTATTGGCTGAATTAGATCAGAATCAACTAACCTCTCAAAAAAATTCTCCAAACAATTTTTCCGAATGTGATATTCATTCGTCCCGAACAGTAGCATTTACGGCTGTTAACCAAGCAAAAACTACAGAATCTGAAATTGACGAAGTTCATTTAGATTTTACATTTCCAAAACCCAATGTATTTACTTTAGTTTTTGAAGAAAGACAGTTTTTCTTTCAATTTCTCACTAAAATAATTGTAGATAAATTACGTCTTTACGATTTATACTGCAATTGGAAAATACATCGGTCTTAATACATTATTAGTTTTTTAAGATTTCAATTTGTATTGAATATCAATAACTTATGTATTAATTCAACTTCATTAATCAGTGAAAACAACTATCGATGGCTTTGATGAACATACCGTTCTTCATCGTCTAACTCATTATTTACCGGCACAAAACCCGTTGAAAGATTTTGTGCATCACAATACTTTACACGCATTTCAACATAAAAATTTTCATGAAGCTTTGGCAAAAGCAACTACCATTTTTGGTTATAAAACCTATTTGCCTTTAGAAGATTTCAGAAAGCGATTTAATAAATCTGAAATTAATGAAACCGTACTCGATTGGGTGATTGAAAAAGAAAAAGGGAAGGAGAATTTCTCAGTATGGAAGGATAAATTGCTCAATCAAAACTACCATGAATCGGTTAAAGCCAGAATCGGAAATTTGCGAGCCAACTGGAAAAAAGAATATTCTATCAACTTAGAAAAATCCACTCATAGTTTACTCTTTCGGGTGTTGTGCAGTTATTTAGATCAAGGCATTGCACTTTGGATTTTTCCTGAAAAGGCAACTGGTTTTTTAGCTGCAATTAAAGCTTTGGAACAAAATACTTCTCAAAGTTTGTTTTCTTCAACAAGAGTAAAGGAATTGCTTTTTAAAAATGCATCCATTACAGAATTACTCGAAATTGTGGTTGGCAAGCAAGAACTTTATGAATACTATTTATTTGACCAACAATTTGCTCATCCCGGATGGAGTGGGATGATTGCCACTATCGAAATAAATCCCAGTTCGCTTTTAGACACAAGACCAATTACTTTTGAAGAGTTGGTTAAGTTTGAATTATTGCTCGAAATTGATGTTTTAGACAAAAAATTCAATAGTAATTGGTCGCCACTAGGATTAAAAGTGAGAGCACATGAATATAAACTCTTTGAACCTATAAAATATAACGAATTGTTTGAGGTTCTGTCACTTTGGCAAAAAGCGTTTGAGTGGAGCTTTTATGATCAGGTGTTAGCAAGTGTAAAAGAAACAGAACAAGTGCCTGTCAATTCTACTCCAAGTTTTCAAGGTTTATTTTGTATGGATGATCGTGAATGTTCTTTTAGAAGACACATTGAACATCAAGATTCTAAAGCAGAAACATTCGGAACTGCTGCTTTTTTCAATTTTGAATTTTATTACCAACCGGTAAATGGAAAATTTCATACCAAATTATGTCCTGCACCGGTAACACCTAAGTATTTGATTAAAGAAGAGCACAGAAAGAAAAAACATGTGAAAGATTTTCATTATCACAAGCATTCTCATTCGTTGCTTTTTGGTTGGATAATTAGTCAGACTCTCGGATTTACTTCTGCTTTTAAATTGTTCCTAAACATTTTTAGGCCATCTATGTCTTCGGCTACAACGTCTTCATTCAAACATTTACATAAAAAGGCTAAACTTCATATCGAAAATCAAAATATTAATGATAGAGAAAGTGATTTACAAGTTGGTTTTACCATAGAGGAAATGACGAATAGAGTTGAAGGACTATTAAAAAGTATTGGTCTCATCAAGAATTTTTCGTCGCTTATTTATGTTGTCGGACACGGTGCTACAAGCGTGAATAACACACATTATGCCGGATATGATTGCGGTGCTTGTTGCGGAAGACCAAGTTCTGTGAATGCAAAAGTTGCGTGTTTTGCCGCCAATCATCCAAAAGTTAGGGAAATGCTTAAAGAACGAGGAATAGAAATTCCTTTGGAAACTCAATTTTTGCCCGCTTTACATGATACAACCAGAGATGAAATTCAATTTTATGATGAAGGTATTTTAAGTGAATTCAATCAAAAATTACATTTTCAAAATCAAGAAATATTTTCAAAAGCTCTCCAAAATAATGCAAAAGAACGTTCTAGAAGGTTTGACACTATTAATTCTTCCGATTCACTTGAAAAGGTACACAAAAATGTAAAAAGAAGATCTCTGTCATTGTTTGAGCCTCGACCGGAATTGAATCATGCTACGAACGCGATGAGTGTTGTTGGAAGAAGAAGTATGTCTAAACAATTGTTTTTAGACAGAAGGTCGTTTTTGAATTCCTATGATTATCAAATTGATCCCTCAGGTGATTTTCTAGCGGTTATTTTAGGACAAGTAGCCCCGGTTGCCGGCGGAATAAATTTGGAATATTACTTTTCCAGGGTTGACAACCAAAAGTTAGGTGCCGGTTCAAAACTACCACATAACGTAATGGGTTTGATTGGTGTAGCTAATGGAATTGATGGAGATCTTCGTCCCGGATTGCCCAGTCAGATGATTGAAGTTCATGATCCTATCCGATTATTGGTTGTGGCAGAGCATTTTCCGGAAATTGTAAAAAAAGCAATTTTAAAAAATCCATCAACCTATGAATGGTTTAAAAATGAATGGGTAAAACTTGTCGTAGTTCATCCAGAAAACAAACAACTTTTTGTGTTTGAAAAGGAAGATTTTATTCATTATCAAGCCATTCAAAAAACAAATTACGTTCAAAACGAGTTGGAAGTTGATGTTGAAACAAAGGAGAATTTGCCCATTTCAATTCTAAAAACAGCGTAAGATTATGGAAAATATACTTCAGTTTTTTTTATTACTTCCTTTTTTAGGTTTCGTAATCAGTGCATTTTTACCTGAAAATAAAGAGAAATTAATTTCTATAATTGCTTTTAGTACTGTTTTTATTCAGTTTCTAGGCATTGTTTTATTTAGTATAATTTGGATTTGGAATGATTCTCCTGATTTAAACTTGAGAGAAATTACAGTTTTCAAAACTGCTCATTACGAGTTTTTTATTAATTTCTATTTTGATAGAATAACAGCGGTTTACCTTTTTGTAGGTGCTCTGCTGACGTCGATGATAACCACATACAGTCGTTATTATCTTCATCGTGAAAAAGGATATAAACGATTTTTTACCACCGTTTTATTCTTCTTTTTTGGATATAATTTAGCTATTCTATCCGGCAATTTTGAAACATTGTTCATTGGTTGGGAAATTATCGGAATTTCTTCATTTCTATTAATCGCGTTTTACAGAGAACGCTATTTACCAGTTAAAAATGCCTTCAAAGTGTTTTCGATATACAGAATAGGCGATGTTGGATTATTGTTAACGATGTGGGCAAGTCACCATTTGTTTCATGAAAACATTACATTCATGAAATTAAATAATTATGAATTGGTTAATGAACATCTCCAAAACCATTCCATAATTGGTGTTTTTATTGCGTTATGTCTTGCTTGCGCAGCAGCAGCAAAATCGGCTCAGATTCCTTTTTCATCTTGGTTACCAAGAGCAATGGAAGGACCAACACCATCCAGTGCAATTTTTTATGGCTCACTTTCTGTTCATTTAGGGGTGTTTTTAATGTTGCGAACGTTTCCTTTTTGGGAACATCAAACATCAATGCGATTTGCAATTGGGTTAATGGGATTAACCACGGGTATTATGAGTTCGTTAATGGCTCGCGTTCAGTCTTCTGTAAAAAGTCAAATCGCTTATAGTTCTATTTCGCAAATCGGAATTATCTTTATCGAAATTGCTCTCGGTCTAGAAGTGTTGGCACTCATTCATTTTTCAGGGAATGCTTTTTTGCGAACGTATCAGTTGTTGGTTTCTCCTTCGGTAGTAAGTTATTTGATAAGAGAACAGTTTTATACTTTTCAACTTAAATCTGAAAAGGAAAACTTTTTCTTTCCAAGAAAAATTAGAAATACACTATATGTTCTTGCGTTGAAAGAATTTAATTTAGAAGCATTTTTGAATTTTGTCCTGTGGCGACCTTTAAAAATAATTGGGAAGTCTTTGGATTTTTTGAATATCAAAAGAGTTTATTTCTTTTTTATTCCACTTTTTGCTTTGGGTGTAATTGCCTATCAATTCAAAGAGATATTGCCAAATGAGTTAAGATCCGTTTTACCTGAAATTTTTGCCGGAGTAGGTTTGGTATTTGTTTTTAAATCCTTTTCAGAACGCAAGAGTCCATTTTTAGCTTGGATTTTAATAGTTATGAATCATTTCTGGATTGCTTTAGCGATAGTTTTTAATGAACATGTAACCGTAAACGAAATTGCCTTTTATTTAGCAGGAATTATCGTTTCCGGTGCAATTGGATATTTGGCATTGCTGAAATTAAAGCAAATGGAAAAACGAATCTTACTCAGTCAATATTTAGGACACGTTTATGAACACCCAAAATTCGCTTTTTTCTTTTTGTTAGCAACATTGGGAATTACAGGATTTCCTATAACAAGTACTTTTATTGGCGAGGATTTGATTTTTAGTCACATAGGAAGTAATCAGATTGTCTTAGCCTTTTTTGTAGCCTCTAGTTTCGTGGTTTCCGGAATTGCCGGAATCCGAATTTATGCTCGTTTATTTTTGGGACCTCATGTAAAAACATATCATGAGTTACCTTATCAATCATCTTAATATAAAATCATATGAAAACAAAAAAATATATTCCTGCTGATGGTTTGGCAGGCTTGAGAGAAAATTTTAAAACCGATGCTATTTCAGGTTTTATCGTCTTTTTATTAGCATTACCCTTGAGTTTAGGGATTGCAAAAGCGTCTGATTTTCCTCCCATTATGGGATTAATAACAGCAATTATTGGTGGAATACTCGTGAGTTTTTTTATGGGTTCAAGATTAACCATCAAAGGTCCTGCAGCGGGATTAATTGTAATTGTTGCCGGAGCTGTTGCCGAATTTGGCCAAGGAAATTCAGATTTAGGATGGAAATTAGCCTTAGGAGCAATGGTAATTGCGGGACTAATACAAATTCTTTTTGGAATTTTTAAATTGGGAAAATTAGCCGATTTTTTTCCACTCTCAACCATTCACGGAATGTTGGCAGCTATCGGAATCATTATTATTGCCAAACAAATACCGGTTTTGTTGAATGATAATCCATTGTTAGCCAAAGGAATGAATCCGGTAGAATTGTTGTTGAATATTCCAAAATTCATAGTCAATCTTGATATAAAAGCCACTTTTATAGGTGTAGTTAGTTTGGTAATAATGTTGGGTTGGCCATTTATTAGAAATAAAACTATTAAGATGATTCCGGCTCCATTAGTAGTTTTACTTTTTGCTATTCCGGCTGAATTAATAATGGATTTTGCTCACACAGAACCGCCTTATGCTTTGGTAAAAATTGGTAGTTTGACGGATAACATCAACTGGAACGTTGATTTTTCAGGTATTAATCAAACAGGAATTTTTATTAAATATGTTATTATGTTCGCTTTAGTTGGTTCATTGGAATCTTTATTAACTGTTAAAGCGATAGATTTGGCAGATCCTTTTAGAAGAAAATCAAATGCAAACAAGGATTTAATTGCGATTGGAATAGGAAATACCTTTGCTGCTTTTCTGGGAGGATTACCTATGATTTCTGAAGTTGCAAGAAGCTCATCAAACGTTAATAATGGGGCCAAAACACGTTGGGCAAACTTTTTTCACGGCGTTTTTATATTGCTTTTTGTATTGTTAGCGGCTCCGTTATTAGAAATGATTCCCAATGCAGCTTTGGCAGCTATGTTGATTACCGTGGGAATAAAACTGGCTCATCCGAGAGAATTTATTCACATGCTTCACATAGGAAAAGAACAGTTGCTTATTTTTACAGGCACAGTTATTGTTACACTTTTTGAGGATTTACTAGTCGGAATAGCTTTTGGAATGCTATTAAAAATGATAATTCATGTTTTTAACGGAACACCACTATCTTCCTTTTTTAAAGCACAAACAATTGTGTCTTTTGAAGGAGATACCTACTATGTAGAAATTGATAAGTCTGCCATTTTTTCAAATTATTTAGGTATTAAAAGAAAGTTGGAAGAAATTCCGCTGGGCTGTCACGTGATTATTGATTTGAAAAAAACTAGATTAGTTGATCACTCGGTTATGGAAAATTTGGAACATTTTAAAAGTGATTATGAAGCTCATGATGATGGAGGAACAGTAATTATTAATGGTTTAGAAAATCATAAACCATTGTCAAATCATCCGAAAGCTTCCAGAAAAAATAATGTAAAAATTAAATATGAAGAAGTTAACTAGGCCTTTTTTACTTTGTTTTTTATTAGCAACTTTTATTGGAATTCAAAAAACACAAGTACAAGTAGAATCATCAAATGAGAATATTTGGTTTCATTATTTCGGTAAGAATATGGTTTCCAGTAAGTTATCATTTTCTTTTGAAGCAACGATGCGTTATGCTAATGGATTTTCCGAAAAACAACAAAATTTTATTCGTCCTTCTGTTGATTATCAGTTTACTAAACAATTCATGGGAACGATTGGCTACAGTCATTATAACATCTATTCGTAGGGAGATCCCGCTATGAACAGAACAAGTATTCCCGAAGATCATGTTTGGATTCAAGGAACTTTTGTGTATAATCTAAATGATTTAAGAATTAGACATCGTTTGCGTGATGAGTTTCGATTTGTCGGCATCGCAAAGCAAAATGACGAGGGTAGATTTACTAGTGCTGATAATGATTACAGAAATCGAATGCGATATTTGATTTTGTTCAATTATCCTTTGATAAAAAAGGAAGGTACTACAAAATTGTTTGCTGTTTTTGGTGATGAATTCTTTTTAAATCTAGGTTCAAATGCTGGTAAAACTTTTTTAAATCAGAACCGTTTCATAGGAGGGTAAGGTTATAACTTTGATAAAAATTATCGAATTCAGTTGAGCTATATCCATCAGCATATTTGGAATTTTTCCAAGACATTGATAAAAAGTAATCCAACAGTTATGCTATCTTATATCACCAATTTTGATTGGACTAAATCCTAAGTAAAACAAAAAATCCGTCAAGAATTTCTTCATGACGGATTTTTATGTTTTTTAGTGTTAATACCAAATTATTACATCATCCCCGGCATTCCGCCTCCCATTGGCATTCCACCGCCGGCATTTTCCTCTTTAATGTCAACTAAAGCACATTCAGTGGTTAAAATCATTCCCGCAACCGAAGCAGCATTTTCCAAAGCCACACGGGTTACTTTTTTAGGGTCAATAATTCCGGCTTTCAACATATCTACATATTCGTCGGTTTTGGCATTGTATCCAAAATCACCTTTTCCTTCGGCAACTTTTGCAACAACCACAGAACCTTCTAAACCTGCATTTTCAACAATGGTTCGCAATGGTGCTTCCACCGCACGAGAAACAATTTGAATTCCGGTTGCTTCATCCGCATTATCTGCTTTTAAAGTTGCTAAAACATTTTTAGCTCTTAATAAAGCAACTCCACCACCAGCAACAATTCCTTCTTCAACGGCTGCTCTGGTTGCGTGTAACGCATCATCCACACGGTCTTTTTTCTCTTTCATTTCTACTTCAGAAGCAGCACCTACATAAAGAACAGCAACACCACCGGCTAATTTAGCCAAACGCTCTTGCAATTTCTCACGGTCATAATCAGAAGTTGTTGTTTCCATTTGAGCTTTGATTTGGTTGACACGATTTTTAATCAAATCGCCATTACCGGCTCCGTTTACAATAGTCGTATTATCTTTATCAATCGAAACTTTTTCTGCAGTTCCCAACATTTCTAATGTTGCATTTTCTAAAGTATAACCACTTTCTTCAGCAATCACAGTGCCTCCTGTTAAGATGGCAATATCTTCCAACATTGCTTTTCTTCTATCACCAAAACCTGGTGCTTTTACAGCAGCTATTTTTAATGCTCCACGTAATTTGTTTACCACTAAAGTTGAAAGAGCTTCTCCATCTACATCTTCGGCAATAATCAATAATGGTTTTCCTGATTGAGCTATAGGTTCTAAAACCGGTAATAGTTCTTTTAATGAAGAAACTTTTTTATCGTACAATAAAATATATGGATTTTCTAATTCCACATTCATCTTTTCAGGATTAGTTACGAAGTAAGGTGATAAATAACCTCTGTCAAATTGCATACCTTCTACCACATCAACGTAGGTATCAGTTCCTTTTGCTTCTTCAACAGTAATTACACCTTCTTTACCTACTTTTCCGAAAGCAGTTGCGATTAATTCGCCAATTACTTCATCATTATTAGCAGAAATTGAAGCTACTTGTTTGATTTTTTCAGTAGAACTTCCTACTTCTTTGGCTTGTTTGCCTAAATCAGCAACAATGGCTTCCACCGCTTTGTCAATTCCTCTTTTTAAGTCCATTGGATTTGCCCCCGCTGCTACGTTTTTTAAACCCTCTTTCACGATGGCTTGAGCTAAAACTGTTGCAGTGGTTGTTCCGTCTCCTGCTAAATCATTGGTTTTAGAAGCAACTTCTTTTACCATTTGAGCACCCATATTTTCCAATGGATCTTTTAATTCAACTTCTTTGGCCACCGTTACACCATCTTTGGTTACGGTTGGTCCACCAAATGATTTGCTGATTGTTACATTTCGACCTTTTGGTCCTAATGTTACTTTTACTGCGTTTGCCAATGCGTCAACGCCACGTTTTAAACCGTCGCGTGCTTCAATGTCGAATTTTATATCTTTTGCCATTTTTAGTATTATTTAATTTGTTTGAAATTTTAAATCCTATTATTTAACCTATTATTTAATCATACAATAGCAAGAATATCATCCTCACGCATGATGAGGTAATCTTTGCCTTCTAATTTTAATTCGGTTCCAGCATATTTGCCATATAAAACGGTATCACCAACTTTTACGGTCATAGTATAATCTTTTTTACCGTTTCCAACTGCCACAACAATTCCTTTTTGTGGTTTTTCTTTGGCAGTGTCGGGAATAATAATTCCTGATGCTGTAGTTGTTTCGGCTGCAGCCGGCTCTACTAAAACGCGGTCTGAAAGGGGTTTAATGTTTACTGACATAGTTATTCTATATTTTTAATTAAATGAAATTTGATGAATTCTTAGTAGTCAGAAATTGTGCCAATTGAGGCAAACTGACATTTTTTCAGCAAGATTGAATTCAAAAAAAAATCCCGAATTATTTCGGGACTTTTATATATAAATTCAAAAAATTTATTATTCTGTAACTGGAGCAGCCTCACTTGGAGCTGGAGCAGGAGTTTCTGCTGGAGCAGGAGTAACGGCAGGAGTTTCTGTTCTGGCAGGTACTGCACTTTTGTCGATTTTGATGCTGTCATTACTATCATCAAAAGCCAAACTTGAAAACATAATTAAGGCGATTAAAATGATGCCTAATGTCCAAGTACTTTTATCTAAAAAGTCAGTCGTTTTTTGAACTCCACCAATTTGTTGTGAGTTTCCAAAAGTTGATGATAAACCACCGCCTTTAGGATTTTGAACCATAATAACTACGATAAGTAAAAAACAAACTACTGTGATTAATACTAAAAAAACTGAAAATCCCATGCTATTGATTATTTTGTTGTAAAATTTTAATGTCTTTAATTCGGTCTGCAAAGAAAATACTTTTTTCCGGATATTTCAAAATTAATATTTCATATGCTTGAATTGCTTTACTATATTTTTTTTGTTCCAAGTAAACACGTGCCAATGTTTCTGTCATTAAGTGAGTAGTATCGCTTGTTTCTATTGGTTTTGCAGCCGACTCTGTTGCTTCTCTCCCAGGCGTGATTTTTGGATTTGTTTCGATAAATTTATCAATTATTTTTAATTTTTTTAGTTTATCAGTAGTGTTTTCTTGCTTTTTTAGGTCTTTAGAAATGCTTTTTTCAGTTGGAATGGTTTCGTTTTGTTCATCGATTCGATCAATTGGTTTAAAACTTGCCAATTGCAACCATTCTTGAAAGGAGTGTTTTTCGTTTTGCAAAAAAGTAATTGGTTTTCCAATTTCCAATTTTTCTTCGATTTCCGGAATTATTTCTTCTGAAGAAGAGTTAAAACTGTTTTGGCCAATGGAAATTGCTTCGGTTGAAATTGTTTCTTCATTGTTTTCCTCTAAAATTTCTATTGAAATAGGTTCTTCTTCTTTTTCTTCTTCAACTATTGTTTCTGAGATTGTTTCGGAAGGATTATCTTTAGCTTCTGTTGAAATTTCGATAACTTCATCAATTTCTGTGGGAAAGATTTCAGTTAACGTGATTTCTTGTATAACTTCTTCCGAAATAGGATTGTTTTCCAACCTAACAAAATCAACATCAGATGATTCAAATTCAACAGTTGGTAAAACGGTTAATTTCTCTACTTCAATTTCAGCTAATTTCACTTCCTCTTCGGGAAGTTCTTCCTCAATAATTTCTTCTTCAGTTGCAATGCTTTCCTTATCATTTTCAACTTGTGAAGGAAGTAAATGAGTTTCGCTTTCAACAACTTCAATATCCATTAGCAAGGCTAACTTTTGCTCATAGACATCTTTTTCGATGATTGTAAATTCATCGGAAGTAATAAAATCGAACAACACACTTCGGTCGGTCGTGTGAGCGGCCGTTTGTTTTAATGCAAAATTATATTTGTAGCTGTCTTGGTTATACAATCCTTTGAGATATAATGCCCGAGCACTTTGAAAATAGGGAAAGCTTTCCACTACGGTTTCCAAAGCTTTTGCTTGCTTTTCGTTCACCGCATTCGGATTGTTAAGAAGATATGTATATTCGGATAGGTTCAATTCAGTTTTCTGTTGTCGGTTATCGGTTGTTTGACAAATTTATTCAAATTTAGGGAGAATTGGCAAGATAAATAGGCTAAACTTCACAATCTACCATTTTGCTAATGAAGCATTAAAAATATCTTGTGTTATACGATCAAAAAGTTCGAGTTTGGCCGCAGTTAATGTTGGTCCAATCAATTGTCGATCTGCTGGATAATCATAAAAAAACGAAAACGACTTTTCAAAATCATCTTCTTCTTTTTTGGTATTTGTAAACCGAACATTAACTGTCATTGTTACCCTATTTTGAGCTGTTCGTTGGTCGGCAGTTGCGGTCATCGGTGAAATTCGGAAGCCGGTGATTTCTCCTTCATAAATTAAATCGGCACCACTAGTCGTTAAATTTAAATTGGTTTGATTAACAATTAAATCCTGTAGAGCTAAAGTGAAATCGCGTTCAATACCTGGCTCAATTAATTCGGCAGTGTTTTGAAAATAATTGACTTGAAATGTTTTGGCATCAATTTTTCCTGTACCGGTAAAGTTATAGTATTTACAACTGTTCATGGAAATAATTACAGTTAGAAATAGACAGTAAGTGACGATTTTTTTCATTAATTTACAAATCAAATTGTTTTATTTTTCGATATAAAGTTCGTTCAGAAATACCTAATTCATCCGCCGCCGCTTTTCGTTTTCCTTTGTTTCGGTCTAATGCTTTTTTGATGAGTTCTATTTCTTTGGCATCCAGACGCAATGTTTCTTCTTCTTCCACCGCTTCGGCAAAAAGATAGTTTTGATCGTCGTCTTCGTCTTCAAATTCTTCTTGCTCCTGATTGTTTTGGGACGGAATTACGCTCATTCTTGGTTCTTCAAAATCAATTTCGGTATCTTCTTTTTGTCCGTAAATTTTTTGAATCAAATTTTTATTGGCTTCTTGCACTTTTGCACCGCCATTTTGCATTAATTCTAAGGTAAGTTTTTTCAAATCATTCAAATCACTTTTCATGTCAAAAAGTACTTTGTACAAAATTTCACGCTCGGTGCTAAAATCGCTTTCCGACTTTTTATCTTTAATAACCGCCGGAAGATTCGAACCTTCTTGCGGTAAATAACCAAGTAATGTTTGATGTGAAATGTTTCGATTGGTTTCTAAAACCGAAATTTGTTCCGCAATATTCCGCAACTGACGAATGTTTCCGCTCCAGCGATATTTCAACAACAAATCAACCGCATTGTCATCAAGTTTAATCGGCGGCATTTTGTATTTCTGACTAAAATCAGCGGCAAATTTTCTAAATAATAAATGAATGTCGTCTTTTCGTTCACGCAAAGGCGGTAAGTTAATATCCACTGTGCTCAACCTATAATACAAATCTTCTCGGAATTTTCCTTTTTCAATCGCATCAAACATGTTGACGTTTGTGGCAGCAACGATGCGAACATTCGTTTTTTGTACTTGCGATGAACCCACTTTGATGAATTCACCATTTTCCAATACACGTAATAAACGAACTTGGGTTGTTAGAGGTAATTCGCCCACTTCATCCAAAAAAATAGTTCCGCCATCGGCTACTTCAAAATAACCGTCACGAGCACCGGTTGCTCCGGTAAACGAACCTTTTTCGTGACCAAACAATTCACTGTCGATTGTTCCCTCCGGAATGGCTCCGCAGTTTACGGCAATGTATTTTCCGTGTTTTCGATGGGAAAGCGAATGAATGATTTTTGGAATACTTTCTTTTCCCACACCACTCTCTCCGGTTACTAAAACCGAAATGTCGGTAGGAGCAACCTGAATGGCTTTTTCTATCGCACGATTGAGTTTCGGATCATTTCCGATGATTTCAAATCGTTGTTTTATGTTTTGAACGGATTCCATTTTTATTTTGCCACGAATTTTACGAATTTTTATAAGACTAATCTTTTATGATTAAAGTATTTATGTGAATAATTAGTTTCAATCATTTTTTTAAATTTAAAGATTTAAAAAGTTCATTCAATTCATTATACTGATTATTTTTCAAATCAATTTTTTTTATAACTATTGCTTTGTTTTTTGCTATGAAGATTAAAAAAAAATCTTTTTTTTCAACTATTTTAATTACCTCTTTCCAAAAGTATTTAATTTCAAAACTTTCACCCTTTTCTTGAAAATATTCATTATTTAGAATATGGCTGATGTTTTCTTTGATTTTTGGATTTTGAGAAATCTGTTTCTTTGTAATTATATAAATTGAAAACGCAAATAATCCTACAAATAAAAATAAATATATAAAAGGTTTTAAAATAGAGAATGTATCTATACCTTCTGTGAAAAAATTGAAGAAAACTGTAAATAATAAAAGCATTAAAAATATTGAAAAAATTATTTTTGTTTTCATTCCAACTATAATATGGAAACTAGCTAAACAAACAGTTTTCGCATCAAAAGAAGGCTTTATTATAATCTCGTTTTCCATACTTAATTGATGTTTAAAATTTTAATTAATTCATCACTTCAGAATATCCAACCGCTTCTCCAATTAATGTAGCAGCAGTACAATCATTGATTTTTACTATCACAAAATCACCCACTTTGTAATTTTCTTTTGGGAAAACAACCACTGTGTTTTGAGAATTTCTTCCGCTCCATTGTTGGTCAGAACGTTTCGATTCTTTTTCAATTAACACTTCAACCTCTTGGCCTATAAAACGCTGCGTTCTTTCTAAACCTAATTTTTGTTGCAAGTCGATGATTTCGTTCAAACGCCTTTTCTTCACTTCTTCCGGTATATCGTCTTCCATTTTTCTTGCAGCCATTGTTCCGGGACGTTCCGAATACGCAAACATAAATCCGAAATCATATTTCACATATTCCATCAAGCTTAATGTGTCTTGATGATCTTCTTCTGTTTCGGTTGGGAAGCCGGTAATCATATCCTGCGAAAGCGAAATATCCGGAATAATTTCATATATTTTATCCACCAACGCCATGTATTCTTCACGGGTGTGTTGACGATTCATTTCCTTTAATATCCTAGTGCTTCCGCTTTGAACCGGTAAATGGATATAGTTGCAAATATTATGGTATTTAGCCATGATTTCAATCACTTCCACATGCATATCTTGTGGGTTGGAAGTAGAAAAACGAAAACGCATCTTCGGAAATTGCACCGCACATAGTTCAAGTAATTGAGTAAAATCAACCGCTGTTGCTTGTTGCATTTCGGTAGCTTTGTCGAAATCTTTCTTTAAACCACCACCATACCATAAGTAACTATCTACATTTTGACCTAAAAGTGTAACTTCTTTAAAACCACGATTTGATAAATCTTTGATTTCTTCCAAAATGCTTTGTGGTTCACGACTTCTTTCGCGACCGCGAGTGAATGGCACTACGCAAAACGTACACATATTATCACATCCGCGAGTGATGGAAACAAATGCATTTACACCATTGCTATTTAAACGAACAGGAGAAATGTCGCCGTAGGTTTCATCTTTGGATAAAATTACATTAATGGCATCACGACCTTCTTCTACTTCTTTCAATAGATTAGGAATGTCTTTGTAGGCATCAGGACCAACGACCATGTCTACAATTTTTTCTTCTTCCAGAAATTGACTTTTTAATCGCTCTGCCATACAGCCCAAAACACCCACTTTCATGGTTGGGTTGATTTTTTTTACCGCATTGTATTTTTCCAAACGTTTGCGAACGGTTTGTTCGGCTTTATCACGAATCGAACAAGTGTTGACCAAAACCAAATCGGCTTCTTCCAAATTTTGGGTCGTGTTATATCCTTGTTCGTGCAAAATGGAAGCTACGATTTCGCTATCAGAAAAATTCATCTGACAGCCGTAACTTTCTATAAAAAGCTTTTTAGTATTGCCTTCTTTTTGTTCTAAAACCAAGCTGGTTCCTTGCTTGTTTTCTTCTATTATCTTCTCCATAATCGATTTTATCTTAAATCAGTTTACAAAGATAATACTAAAATTGAAAATATGACAAGATGGCAGATGTTGTTTAACAAATTATTACCTCAAAAAAATAAATTACAGGGGCATTTTGATTTCCAAAAATCATTAATTAAAAAAAAACCATACTTTTGTTGCCAAACAAACATGTACATGGCAAAGAATTTAGTTATCGTTGAGTCACCGGCAAAAGCAAAAACCATCGAAAAATTTTTAGGAAGCGATTATCAGGTAGAGTCCAGTTATGGGCACATTGCCGATCTTCCATCCAAAGAAATTGGGGTTGATGTGGAGAATAATTTTAAACCCAAATATGAAGTTTCTGCCGATAAAAAAGCTTTAGTGAGTAAACTCAAAACGTTATCTAAAAATGCTGAAATGGTTTGGTTGGCGAGTGATGAGGACCGAGAAGGAGAAGCAATTTCATGGCATTTGGCCGAAGAATTAAAGCTAGACCCAAAAAAAACCAAGCGAATTGTTTTTCATGAAATTACAAAATCGGCTATTCAAAAAGCAATTGAAAATCCACGTTCTATCGATTATAATTTAGTAAATGCCCAACAAGCCAGAAGAGTTTTAGACCGTTTAGTGGGGTATGAATTATCGCCGGTTTTGTGGAAAAAAGTAAAAGGTGGTTTGTCTGCGGGACGTGTGCAGTCGGTTTCTGTACGTTTGATTGTTGAAAGAGAAAGAGAAATTCAAGAGTTTACTGCTCAGGCCTCTTATTCGGTAACGGCAGAATTTGCTAATGAATCGGGAAAAACTTTCAAAGCCAAATTGCCAAAGAATTTTTCCACTAAAAAAGAAGCAGAAGATTTTCTTCAAAAAAATATCGGCTCCATTTATAAGGTATCGGATTTAGAAACAAAGCCGACCAAAAAATCTCCGGCAGCTCCGTTTACAACTTCTACGTTGCAACAGGAGGCGGCTCGAAAATTATATCTTCCGGTGGGAATTACCATGCAAATTGCACAACGGTTATATGAAGCCGGACACATTACTTATATGAGAACAGACAGCGTCAATCTTTCGCAAGAAGCAATGGCGGCTGCTCAAGCTGAAATTACACATTCGTATGGAAAGGAATTCAGCAAACCAAGAAATTTTACCAGTAAATCAAAAGGTGCTCAGGAAGCTCACGAGGCAATTCGTCCAACAGACATGTCTAAACACACCTTAAATATAGATAGGGATCAAGCCAGATTGTATGATTTGATTTGGAAAAGAACGTTGGCTTCGCAAATGAGTGATGCCGAATTGGAACGCACCAACGTGAAGATTGAAGCGAACAATCATAGCGAACATTTTGCAGCAACAGGAGAAGTGATCAAATTTGAAGGTTTCCTAAAAGTATATTTAGAAGGAAATGATGAAGATGATGAAGAACAAGAAGGGATGTTGCCGGCAATGAAGATCAACGAACGTTTAGCAAACAATTATATCACGGCAACCGAACGTTTTTCGCGTGCGGCAAGTAGATACACCGAAGCTTCTTTGGTTAAGAAATTAGAAGAATTAGGCATTGGAAGACCATCCACTTATGCACCAACCATTTCAACCATTATTAATAGAAATTATGTTGAAAAAGGAAGTTTTGAAGGGCAAGAACGAAAATACAATCAATTAACGTTAAGAGGAAACGACCTTAAATCGGTGGTTTTAACCGAAAATGCCGGTTCAGATAAAGGAAAATTGGTGCCAACCGACATCGGAATTATTGTAAATGACTTTTTAGTAAAGAATTTTTCTACCATCTTGGATTATAATTTCACGGCAAAAGTGGAACAAGATTTTGATGAAATTGCTGAAGGAAATGAAGATTGGACAAAAATGATGCGTGATTTTTACAATCATTTTCACCCAATTGTTAAAAATGTAGAAGAAAATGCAGACAGAGAAAGTGGCGAACGCATTTTAGGAAAAGATCCAAAAACAGGCAAACCGGTTTCAGTTCGTTTAGGGAAATTTGGACCAATGGCTCAAATAGGCGATATTGATGATGAAAATAAAGTTTTTGCCAGTTTAGGAACAGATCAAAATATTGGAACAATTACATTAGAAGATGCGCTGAATTTATTTTTACTACCAAAAAATTTAGGCAGTTATAAAGGAGAAGAAGTTGAAGTGAATAATGGACGTTTTGGACCGTATGTTCGATTTGGAAAAACATTTGTCTCTCTTCCAAAAGGAGAAGATCCTTTGGATGTAACATTAGAAAGAGCACAAGAATTAATTGATGAAAAAAATCAAGCCGACGCTCCAATTGGAGAATATGACGGATTACCAATTCAAAAAGGTGTGGGTCGTTTTGGTCCTTTTATCAAATGGAATGGTATGTTTATTAATGTAAGTAAGAAATATAATTTTGATAAATTATCGCAATCTGATTTAAATGAATTGATAGAAGATAAACAACAAAAAGAAATTGATAAAGTTGTTCACGATTGGAAGGCTGAAGGAATTAAGGTCGAAAAAGCCCGTTGGGGCCGTTCAGTTATTACCAAAGGAAAAATTAAAATTGAATTGAGCAAAGAGGTCGATGCAGAAAAACTAACCTTGGCTCAAGTGCAAGAATTAATTGAAAAGAAAGCTCCGGCTAAAAAAACGCCGACTAAGAAAGCGGCAACAAAAAAGACTCCAACAAAAAAAGCACCGGTAAAAAAGAAATAATCTATGGCATTTGATTTTTTAGAACCTGTTGAAGTTTCGGTTTTAGACTTTGTAAAAAATCTAAACTCGCAAACGCTTGGAAAAAAAGTTGTATTTCACACTGCAGAAGATTTTCCGGATGTAAATAAAATTAAAATTGCGATAGTTGGTGTTCTGGATAATAGAGGAAGTAATTTTTATGAAAATGTAGACCTAACTCAAATAAGAAAAGAATTTTATGCACTATATCCCGGTAATTGGCATTCAACTATTGCTGACTTAGGTAATATTTCGCAGGGAAACACCCAAGAAGATACGTATTATGCAGTTGCTAAGATTGTTTCGGAACTAATCAAGAAGCAAATTGTTCCACTTGTTTTGGGAGGTTCTCAGGATTTAACTTATGCTTTGTACCGTAGTTATGATAATCTCGATCAAATGGTTAACTTGGTTACCATTGATAATAAATTTGATTTTGGCAAAGATGAAGTAAGAAATACTTCCGATTCATATCTCTCTAAGATTATTATCAATGAACCAAATAATCTTTTTAATTATAGTAATTTAGGTTTTCAAACGTATTATAATTCGCAAGAAGAGATTGATTTAATTGAAAAATTATACTTTGATGCCTATCGATTGGGGGAAGTTAGTTCAAATCTTTCATTAGCGGAGCCCGTTTTTAGAGATGCCGATATCGTTTCCGTAGATTTAACATGCGTGAAATCAGCAGATTCAGGAAATTTTGTTACTTTTACACCAAATGGATTTAATGGTAAAGAAATTTGTGCATTAGCACGATATGCAGGGCTTAGTGATAAAGTTACTTCTCTTGGTATTTTTAATCATACTAATTTAGCAAATGAAAGCGTTTTGATTGCACAGATTATATGGTATTTTTTAGAAGGATATAATTTTAGATCGTTAGAATATCCAAGTTTAAATCAAAACATATTTTTAAAATATATTGTTCCTGTTGATGACATTGAGCTTATATTTTTTAAGAGTCCGAAAACAGAAAGATGGTGGATAGAAATACCATTTATTTCAAATGTTAATAATAAATTAAAAAAAAATACGTTATTGCCCTGTACGCATGAAGATTATTTACGAGCTTGCGACCAAGAAATACCAGAAAGATGGTGGAAAGCACAACGTAAGAATCTAATATGATAAAGGATAAAAACTTACAAAAAATATAAAAAAGTGTATTTCATCGACAAAATATGTATTTTATCGATTTTTTTCTTTTTTGATTTGAAGATTATATTTAGTTTTGACACAGAAAATAAATTTTACCAGAAATAATTGCATTTTAAAAAAATTATAAATAGGTTTACGGCCTTAAAATTCGAGTACATGATAACCCAAATTTATATGAAGAAGTTCATCGCATTTTCAACAATTTTAGTAACACTAGTAAGCTGCGGTTCTAGTGACAAAGGAGAACTTGTAGGAGTTCAAGGTAAAAAATGGCATCCTGAGAAACCTTATGGTATGACATTAATTCCTGGTGGAGCATTTATTATGGGTAAATCAGACGATGATTTAGCTAATGTGCAAGATGCACCAACGAAAACGGTAACTGTACGTTCATTCTATATGGATGAAACAGAAATTACAAATAGTGAGTACCGACAATTCGTTGAGTGGGTTAAAGATTCAACCATCTACATGAAGTTAGCTATTTTGGCTGATGAAATGGGTCAGACTTCTACAGGAGGAGGCGGTAAAAAAGGTGGAGCTAGTATTGGTGATTATGCTTTTGCAGATGCTGATCCTGAAAAAATGACTCCATACGACAAGTATATGTACGAAAACTACTATAGTATAGGAACGGAAGATGATCAATTTGCTGGAAGAAAATTAAATAAGAAAGTAAAATTGATTAAAGAGACTTCAAAGTATCCGGATGAATACTATGTGGAAGTAATGGATTCTATGTATTTACCTGCAGCTGAATCATATAATGGTTTAAGAACTATTAATGTTAATAAATTAGAATTTAGCTATACTTGGATGGATATTCAAGCGGCAGCTAAAGCTAAAACAGGAAAAAGATCAGACTTTATCAGAAAAGAAAAAGTTCCTGTATACCCAGACACAACTTCTTGGATTAAAGATTTCGCTTATTCATACAACGAGCCTATGCACAATGATTATTTTTGGCACCAAGCTTATAGTGATTATCCTGTAGTGGGTGTTTCTTGGAAACAAGCAAAAGCATTTTGTGCTTGGAGAACATTAAATAAAAATGCATACATCAAATCAAAGAAAAAGAAACAAGATCTTATTAACACTTTCCGTTTACCAACCGAAGCAGAATGGGAATATGCTGCTAGAGGAGGTTTAGAATCTGCCACCTATCCTTGGGGAAGCTTGTATGCTAAAAATGACAGAGGTTGTTATTTAGCTAACTTTAAGCCAAACCGTGGAGATTATGCTGCAGATGAAGCTTTGTATACTGTAGAAGCAAAATCATACGAACCGAATGGGTACAACTTATACAACATGGCCGGTAACGTTTCAGAATGGACTGACTCTTCTTACGATGCTGCTGCTTATGAATATGTTTCAACCATGAATCCAACTGTTGGTGACTTGAAAAATAAACGTAAAGTTATCCGTGGAGGTTCTTGGAAAGATGTTGCCTACTTCCTACAAGTAAGCACAAGAGATTATGAATATGCAGATTCTGCACGAAGTTATATCGGATTCAGAACAGTACAAGATTACATGGGAACACAAACTACCGGAAACAGAGGGACTGGAAGATCAAAATAAACCAACCAATTAGAATTTTTAACCAACTTTATATTAATTAACTTAACTAACTAAAATTTATTATTATGGCACTTTTAAGTAAAAAAACAATGAACTTTGCTTATGGAATGGGAGCTGCGGTTGTAATCGTAGGAGCTTTATTCAAAATTATCCACTTTGAAATCGGACCTTTAACCGGAAACGTAATGTTAACTATCGGTCTTGTGACTGAAGCTATCATTTTTGCATTATCTGCCTTTGAACCTGTAGACAATGAACTAGACTGGTCTCTTGTATATCCTGAATTAGCTGGTGGCGAAGCCAAAGAAAAAGGAAAAAAAGAAGAAGCTAAAGATGCGCAAGGTTTATTATCTCAAAAATTAGATGCAATGTTGAAAGAAGCTAAAGTTGACGGTGAGTTAATGACTAGCTTAGGAAACAGCATCAAAAACTTTGAATCGGCGGCAAAAGGAATTGCTCCAACGGTAGATTCAATGGTAGGTCAGAAAAAATATAGCGAAGAATTATCAATGGCCGCTGCTCAAATGGAATCTTTAAATAGTTTGTATAAAGTTCAATTAGAAAGTGCTTCTAGAAATGCTGAAGCTAACAAAGAAATTGCTGAAAACGCAGGTAAATTAAAAGACCAAATGCAAGCTATGACAGCTAATATCGCTTCCTTAAACAATGTTTATGGTGGAATGTTGTCTGCAATGGGAAATAAAGGATAATTAGTTTTATCAATTTAACAAACAATTTAAAAAACTAATTAGAAATGGCAGGAGGAAAATTAACCCCTAGACAGAAGATGATTAACCTAATGTACTTGGTTTTCATCGCGATGTTGGCACTTAACATGTCAAAAGAAGTACTATCGGCATTTGGATTATTTAATGAAAAATATGAAAAATCCAATATAGCGGCAGTACAAACAAATGAAGCAATTTTACAGACGCTAAGTCAAAAAGCCTCTGAAGATCCTAAAAACTTCCAAGGACCAAAACAAATAGCAGATAAAGTAACTTCATTAACAAAAGCTTTTTATAATTATATTGGCGAATTAAAATCTGGTATAACCGAAGGTGTTGAAGTAAATGAGGAAACTGGTAAATTACCTTATGAAGCAATGGACAAAGCAGATGCTATTGACTATACATGGTTCAAAGGTGATGGTTATACTGAAAAAGGAAAAGAAGTATTAGCGACTATCAATAAATATAGAGAAGATGTTAAGGCTGCTATTGGATCAGGAAAATATAAGTCAATCGTTGCAGATTTAGAATCTAAATTCAACACTGAAGATGTTAAAAATAAAGATGGGATAACAATTCCGTTCTTAGATTATCATTACCGAGGATTTCCAGGGATTGCATCTTTAACTAAATTATCTGCCATGCAGAGTGACGCTAAAGCAATTGAATCAAGCGTGTTGAATGCGTTGATTGGAAATACTTATGAATCAACAGCTTCTTACAGTAACTACCAAGCTATTGTCGTTTTAGATAAAAATGCTTATTTCCAAGGAGAGACTGTTACCGGAAAAGTTGTTTTAGGTCGTTATGATGCTAACACAACACCTACAAAATTTGTTGGTCCTGGTAAAATTGAAAATGGTCAAGCGGTTATCTCTTTAACGGCCGGTTCAGTGGGTGAGCAAAATATTAATGGTCAGTTCGTTTTCGTAGAAGATGGAAAAGAAATCCCATTAAAATTTGAAGGAAAATATGTAGTTGTTCCTCAACCAAAAGAAGCTACAATTTCTGCCGATAAAATGAATGTTGTTTATAGAGGTGTTATTAATCCTATGACTATTTCGTTTGCAGGAGTTTCGGATACTGACGTATCTGCAAGTGGTCCTGGATTAACTAAAGGAAGTGGTGTCGGAAAATACAACATGAGTCCTGGTCAAGGTACAGAAGCAGTTATTAATGTAACTGCAAAGTTACCAGGTGGAAAATCGGCAAGTTCTAAAAAAGTATTCAGAATTAAAGGAATTCCAGCACCAGTTGGAACTATTGGTGGAGATATGAATTCACCTATCAAAGGTCAAAAATCACGTTTAGCAGTTTCTCAAATTGGAGCTAAATTACCTGATTTTGATTTTGATGTTAACTTAACCGTAACAGGTTTTACATTCAAGGCTCCAGGTCAAGCTGCGGTTGTTGTTAATGGTGGTAGAGTAAACGCTCAATGTGAGGCTGCAATGGCAAGAGCATCACGAGGTGATGTAATTACAATTACAGATATTAAAGTTAAGTTAGAGGGTTCTAACATCATGTTGCCAAGAACCTCACCGGTAATTTACGAAATACAATAATTTAAGTAACGATACGTTATCTTCAAATAACCTACAAAAGAATAAAGATGAAGTTAAATACAGTAATAGCATGTTTGTCAATCTTGTTTGTATCACAAATAAGTCATGCACAGTCAAATCTGTTAAATGCAAAAACACCGGAAGAAATTGGTAAAAAAACTGCCGCTCAAATGGAGGCAGATAATGATAAACCACTTCAGTACGGCTACGTGCACGACAGAGATGTATTGATGGGTAAAATGGTTTGGGAAATCATCGATTTAGATGAAAGAATTAATTTTCCGCTTTATTTCCCGGTAGATACCGCTAATATTGGAAAAGACAGAAGATCTTTGTTCGATGTATTGTTGAAGGAAATCAAAGCAGGAAGAATATCTGAAGTATATTATGATGATTATTTTAATTCTAAAAAAACATTATCAGATATGTCTTCTTCATTCACGTATGTTGATACAACAAACGCCGGTAGAGAAGAAATTAATACGTATTATGATGATTACAAGTCTGGTGCTAAAATTTTAGATCAACAATATATAGATAAAAGAGAATTAGGATCTATTGATGTATCTGGCTATAAAATTAAAGGATATTGGTATTTTGACAAACGCCAAGGTGAAATGAAGTACCGTCTGTTAGGAATATGTCCTGTTTCTCCGGAAGCTCGTGAGCTTGGTGCAGAAAATCCTGATGTAATCGAATTGTTTTGGGTATATTTTCCATCAACAAGAGATATACTACACGAATGGAAAGCATTTAACGACAAAAACTCGGCTATGCCAATCACGTTTGACCATTTATTAAACTCGCGTCGATTTAGTGGTGTGATTTACAAGGAAGAAAATGTTTACGGTGATAGACAAATTCAGGAATACATGAAGGATAATGCTCTGAATCAACTTTTAGAATCGGAAAGAGTGAAAGAGAAAATCAGAAACTTTGAACAAGATATGTGGAATTACTAATTCCATAAATTAAATAACAAAAAACTCTTACTTCACGGTAAGAGTTTTTTATTTTTGCACTATGACAGATTATTTATTAATTGGTGCCGGATTAGCCGGAATAGCATTTGCTGAAATCGCTCTGCAGAACAACAAAACAATTCACGTTTTTGATAACAAATCTCAAAATTCATCCACAATTGCTGGAGGTTTATACAATCCTGTTATCTTGAAACGGTTTAGTGAAGTATGGCGATCACAAGAACAAGTTGATTTAGGAAATAAATTTTATGCTCAGCTAGAAGCAAAATTGAATGTAAAATTGGATTATAAAATCCCGATTTATCGAAAATTATATTCTGTTGAAGAGCAAAACAATTGGTTCGTGGCTTCCGATAAACCCAATTTAACACCGTTTATATCGCCAACCATAAGCTATAATCAATACAAGGGTATCAATTCGCCTTATGGTTTTGGTGAAGTTTTACAATCTGGTTATGTTGATACGGCTGCGTTACTCAAAAATTATCACGCCTATTTAGTTAAATCAAATCTTTTGCAATGCGATTCATTTAACTATGCAAATTTAATTATCAACGATGATTTCATAGAATATAAAAAGCAACGCTACAAAAACGTCATCTTTGCAGAAGGTTTCGGCATTCATTCAAATCCGTATTTTTCTAATTTACCACTCGACGGAACAAAAGGGGAATTATTAATCATCAAATCAAAAGAATTAAAATTAGATGTAATTCTAAAATCATCCGTCTTTATAATTCCATTAGGAAATGATTTATTCAAAGTAGGAGCAACTTACAATTGGGAAGATAAAACCGCCACCCCAACCGAAGAAGGTAAAAATGAATTGTTGACCGATTTAAAAACATTATTAACAACCGATTTTGAAATTATCGACCATTTAGCCGGCGTTAGACCAACTGTAAAAGACAGACGCCCAATGTTAGGAACACATCCAAAACACCCAAGATTACACGTTCTAAATGGCTTAGGAACACGTGGGGTGATGCTTGCTCCGGATATGGCAAAAATGTTGTTTGATAATATTGAAGACCAAATTCCTTTGGACAAAGAAATAGACATCAAACGGTTTAAGAAAATAAGCTGGGATTAATGTTTATGTTCTTTCCAATTTCTATCAAAATGAACAAACATATTAATCCAAATGTTTCTCGATAATCGAAGAATTACTGGAAAAAGGACAACTAAAGTAAAAATAATAGCAATGAACGAATGGATTAATCCTAATCCTAAAAAAACATTAGAAATTATAAACGCAGCAACTGCAAAAGCAATACTTAAACCATAACTCACATACATCGCTCCATAAAAAAAGGAAGGTTCCATTTTATAACGAGTACCACAATGACTACAATTTTCATGCATTTCAAAAATTTTACCCATTTTAAATGGATTTTTTTCCAAATACATACTTTCTTCCTGACATTTTGGACAACTTCCTGTTAAAATGCTATTCAGTTTGGATCCTTTTTTTAACATTTGCAAAAATTTTATACAAAGGTACCATTTATACACATTATCCTTTGTAACATTTGTAACAATATTATGCTAAATATACACAATTTATCGGTCTCCTTTGGAGGAACATTTTTATTTGAAGAAGTCACTTTCCGTCTCGGATCAGGTGACAGAGTTGGACTAGTGGGTAAAAATGGTGCCGGTAAATCAACCATGCTTAAAATTCTGGCTGGCGACTTCAAACCCGATTCAGGAAGCATCGCCACCGAAAAAGAAGTAAAAATGGGTTTCCTGCGTCAAGATATCGATTTTGAACAAGGAAGAACCGTTTTAGAAGAAGCCTACCAAGCCTTCGAAGAAATCAAAAAAACCGAAAGACGAATTGATGAAATCAACCATCAATTGGCCACTAGAACCGATTACGAAAGTCAAACCTACTCTGAATTAATCGATGAATTAAGCGATGTAAATCACCATTACGAAGTTTTAGGAGGTTATAACTATGTAGGTGATACCGAAAAAATCCTCTTAGGTTTAGGTTTCAAACGTGAAGATTTTGAAAACCAAACCGAAACGTTTTCCGGTGGATGGCGAATGCGGATTGAATTAGCCAAATTACTTTTGCAATCCAACGATATTTTGCTGCTCGATGAGCCAACCAACCACCTCGATATCGAAAGTATCATTTGGTTAGAAAGTTTTTTACGCAATTTTCCCGGCGTAGTCGTAATCGTTTCGCACGATAAAATGTTTTTGGATAATGTAACCAACCGCACCATCGAAATTTCTCTCGGAAAAGCCTACGATTTCAACAAACCGTATTCGCAATATCTGGTTTTAAGAGAAGAAATTCGCGAAAAGCAATTGGCAACTCAAAAAAACCAAGCCAAAAAAATTGAAGAAACCGAAAAATTAATCGAAAAATTCCGAGCCAAAGCTTCCAAAGCTTCCATGGCTCAATCGTTAATTAAAAAGCTCGATAAAGTAGAACGAATTGAAGTCGATGAAGACGATAATTCCGTGATGAACATCTCATTTCCCGTTTCACAAACTCCCGGAAGAGTAGTTATCGAAGCCGAAAACGTAACCAAAGCGTATGGCGACAAAACCATTTTGAAAGACATTTCATTATTAGTAGAACGTGGAAGCAAAATCGCTTTCGTTGGACAAAATGGTCAAGGAAAATCAACGTTTATCAAAGCTATCGTCAACGAATTCAAATACCAAGGCTCAATAAAACTCGGACATAACGTACAATTGGGTTATTTTGCCCAAAACCAAGCCGAATACTTAGACGGCGAAATTACCTTATTAGAAACGATGGTAAACGCCGCAACCGATAGCAATCGTTCGAGAGTTCGCGATATGTTGGGTTCATTTTTATTTCGTGGTGATGACGTAGAAAAAAAGGTAAAGGTGCTTTCCGGAGGCGAACGAAACCGCCTGGCTTTATGCAAACTTTTATTGCAACCTATCAACGTTTTACTGATGGATGAGCCAACTAATCACTTGGATATTAAATCAAAAAACGTTTTAAAAGCGGCTTTAAATAAATTTGAAGGAACCTTATTGTTGGTTTCTCACGACAGGGATTTTTTGCAAGGAATGGCCAATACGGTGTATGAATTTAAAGACCAAAAAATCCGTGAATATTTGGGCGACATCAACTTTTTCCTAGAGCAACGAAACGCGATGAACATGCGTGAAATTGAGAAAAAAGATGTGGTTGCCAATATAAATTCCAACAAAGATTCCAAATCCATTTCCTACGAAGATCAAAAGAAAAGCAAATCGCTTCAAAATCGATTGAGCAAAATCGAAAGTCAAATCAAACAGCTCGAAATCGACATTCAGAACGACGACAAGGCGTTGGCTTCCAACTACGACAAACACATTGAAGACGCCAATTTCTTCGTGGCCTACAACAAGAAAAAACAAGAATTAGACAAATTATTAGAAGACTGGGAAGTAGTTCAAGGCGAAATTGATGCTATGTAGCCAATCCAGCTTTCCGTTCCAAGTTTTTATGTTTTTTGCCAAAAATTTATCAGGGTTACAAGAGCTTCCGTTGGTCGCTTTGTAACCCTGTGAATTTTAAAGCAAAAAACATAAAAAGCTTTCCACTGCAATCTGGGCTAGAAACCGTTGTCCGTTGTCTGTTATCAGTTTTTGAGACAACCGACAACGGACAACCGACAACAGAAAACTATTTAAACGGATTCCTCTCCTTCCACTCCGTCTCCGGTTCCAAATAACAAAACAACTGCTCCATTTTTCGGTTAATCAACCCAGTCGAATGCTGAATATAACCCACCATTTCTTCCGGTTTTGCACCGACAGAACTTTTGATTTCCAACGCTGTTCGGGCAAAAATAATTGCTGCAAATCCTTTGTTAATCGAATAAGCAATCATATCATACAACATATTCAAATACAACATCCTTTCCCGCTGAATCGTTTCGTCATACCCTAGAAAGTAGGTATCCATCTGATCTCCATTTTTTATCAACGTATTAAAACCGATTAGTTTTTCGTCTTCAAAATACCCATAAAACAGAAATTTATCTTGTAATTCCGATTTCATCACGCTAAAATGATTCTTCGCTAAAAAGAAGGTATTAAACGTAGCGTTTTTGGCTACGTGATGATACAAGGCATAAATTGTTTCTTCTTGAGCAATAATCTCGTCCAAATTCATTTTTCGCTTTTCAATTCCTTCTGCTTTTTTGCGACAACGTTTGTATTGATCACGGTATTTTTTGGACAATGAAGCAATGTATTCATCAAAGGAAAGCCACTTTTCAGAAACGGTAAAAACCATATTGGGCTGTGTAGAAAATTGATAAAAAGACGCGAATTCTTTCTTCGGAAAATGTTCAATTTCAGTTTTATCAAAATCTTTATACGTTGTTAAATGCACTTTTACACCTTTCTTTTTCAGAATTTGCTTAATTTCCATTTCAGCTTCATGCAACAATTCAATTCCTTTTTTTATTTCCATTTCATCCGAAAACGAAAAAGCATTTTGACCTGTTAGCATATTGTTTCCAATAAATAAAACGTGCGAACAGAAGTTTTTGAAGATAAAATTCCGAACAGCTGTTTTCACACATTTATCTCGTTCACCAAAGGATTCCAATTTGTTCAAATCTAAGAATTGAGCCAGAGCAATGCCTATCAGTTTGTTGTTTTTATAAAAACTGATAAAAAAGCAAGTCATGTTGATGGGTTTCGACTGTTCTAAAACAGCTAAATATTCTTTTGATAAAAAAATATTTGAAGCGGCTAATGCATTCCAATCACTTGGCAAGTCATGCGTTAAAGTAACTATTTTGAACAAACAGGAAGATTCCAAATGTGAAATGTAGTTTTAATTTTAAGCGATAAAGTTAAAGTTTGCTGATTGATAATAAATGTTATTTAACTTTATATAAATAAAAAAATTATGAAAACTTTATCAAAGGCAGAAATTCAAACCCAACTCGAACAATTAAACGAGTGGAAATTTAAAAATAAGTCCATCCAGAAAGACTTTAAATTTAAAAACTTTTCAGAAGCTTTAGCATTTATCGTTCAAATAGGAACTGTAGCCGAAAAGCAAAATCACCATCCGGAAATTACCAATGTGTATAACAAAGTATCGCTGCAATTAACTACGCATGATAGCGACGGAGTCACCGAAAAAGATATTAAATTGGCCCTAGCAATTGACACTATTTAAACCCAACCACAAATAATGGCTCCCATAACCGTCATTACGGCAGTCCAATAACCGCTGTGGATGAATATTAATTTCCATGATCTTCTTTCAAACAATCCATTGATAGCAATCAAAGGGAATGCTAAAAACAACCCCGACATAAAGCCGTGCAAAGCTCCATGTTTATATGTTCTGAAAGCGGTAGCATAATCTGCCATAAAAGCCTGATAGGAGGGCTTTGCTGATTCTATAAAATCAGGGCCACCAATCATTCCTAAAGCCCCAAATTGATGAACGGTTAAAAGCATCATGATGATACCAATCATCACTGAAAAAAGGTAAGTAAGTCCGAAAATTTTAATCATGCTGTCTTTTTTCAAATCTTCTTCGGTTAAACCGGTTTCTTTCATCCAAACCTTTCCAAATAAAGGGCCATACCAAACAAATCCAACTACCAAAGTAGTTAAAGCAGCAACTAAAATTGCATAAAAGTTAATTTCCATATCATTTGAGTTATTGATTAGTAACTCAAATGTAAAATTTTATTGAATATGTTGCTATAGAAATGATAAAAATAAGCCTGAGTTACCTCAAAAAGATAAACTTCCGGCTAATTCTTTTAAATTAATTTCCGTTTGTTTTGCTTGCAATTCAGCTGTAGTTAATCGAATAACGGCATTGCCATAATTTTCTTGAGCAGTTCTAAATTCAATCGGAGCAACTGAACCGATTTTAAATTTTTCTAACGTAATTTCCATATTTTGTTTGGCAATGGCTTCGTTTTTTCTTTCCAACTCTAACAAAGAGAGGTTTGAACGATAGGATTGATACAAGGAAGCTACCTGAGATTGGATTATTTGCGTTTGTCTTTCAATTTGCAACTGCGTATTTTCCAATTGAATTTTAGAAACTTTTTCGTTTCGGTTTTGGTTGAATCCGTCAAATAAATTTAAGGAAGCAGTAAAACCGTAGTTGAAATTCCGTCCTGTCGATTCGGTTACGAAGCCAAAAGGGGATTGTGAACGAATCAAGTTATAACCACCTGAAATACTCACTGTAGGATATCGATTGGCTTTGACTTGTTTCAATTCGTATTCCTGAATTTTCTTATTGATGTATTGTATTTGAAGCTGCGGGTTCTGGTTTTCAGCTGATGAAAGAAGAGCAGGTAAAAGTAGCAAACTATCGATCGAAATGACATCAGAAACTTTAAAATCGGTATCCAAAGGACGCACCAAATGTTCATTTAACATGACTTTTGAAACGCCATATTGTTCTAATAACTGAATCTTGGTAGATAGATCGGCATTCAAATCAACTTCTGCATTCAAAACTTCCAGTTTAGAAGCTTTGCCTATTGTAAATCGATTTTTTGCTATTTTTAACCTAAATTCAGAGACAGCAATAATACTATCTATCATTTTGAGTTGTTGCTGTTGGGTAGCTAATGTAAAATAGGTCTGATATACGGCACTCACTTTACTCAACACTGAAAGTTTTAATTCGGTAGCTCCTAAATTTTGCAACTCTTTTAGTTGATTGTGCCGAGCAAACATTCTAAAACCATCAAAAATCGTCCATTCTATACCCACACCATAATTAATATTAATATTACGTGCACCATCAATTTCAATTTCGGCACCACTTGCTTGTGTTTGTGTCTGGTTTAAAATGGTGTTGTTATTGGTTACCGTTCCATTGATATTTGGAAGCATTCCTGCATTACCAACGGTGACATTTTCCGTGTCAATTTTCAATTCGTTTTTAGCAATCCGAATGTCAAAGTTGTTTTCCAATGTTTGAGCAATTGCCTTTTCAAGGGATAAAACAGGTTGAATCTGACTCCAAACCGGAAAACCAATCAACAATATTAGATAAGGTAGAAATATTTTTTTCATAACTAATTTAAACAGATTCTTTATCGTATTGGTCTAGATTATCAAATTCTGGACGATGTTTTTTCTCTCTGGACCACATTAAATAAACAGCCGGAATAACATAGAGGGTTAAAATTAAGGAGAAAATGGTTCCTCCCACAATAACAATTCCCATTCCCATTCTACTTTGAGAGGCTGCCCCGATTGAGACGGCAATCGGCATGGCTCCTAAAGCAAGCGTTAAACTGGTCATCAAAATAGGCCGTAGCCGCGATTCTGAGGCTTCCATTACCGCATCGTATTTTGACTTTCCTTGTTCTCGTAGCTGGTTCGCAAATTCAACAATCAAAATTCCATTTTTGGTCACCAAACCAATCAACATGACGGTTCCAATTTGACTGAAAATATTCCAAGTTTGTCCAAATAACCACAGTGAAAATAATGCTCCGGCAACCGCCATTGGAACAGTTAAGATGATGATAAACGGGTCAACAAAACTTTCAAATTGTCCGGCTAAGATGAGGAAAATCAATAAAAGTGCTAATCCAAAAGCGAACATTGTATTGGAACTACTCTCTGCAAAATCCCTCGATTCACCCCCTAAATCGGTGGTAAATGTTTCATCTAGTACTTTTTCTTTAATTCGTTCCATGGCGTCAATTCCATCGCCAATACTTTTCCCTGGAGCTAATCCCGCAGAAACGGTAGCCGACATGTATCGGTTGTTGTGAAACAATTGTGGCGGACTACTTTGTTCTTCAATCGTAACTACATTGTCTAATTGAACGAGTTGTCCGCCGCTACTTCGAACAAAAATAGAAGCCAAGTCCATGGGTTGATCACGGTCTTTTTTGTCAAATTGTCCTAGTACTTGATACTGTTTTCCGTTCATTAAAAAATAGCCAAAACGTTGTCCGCTCAAGGATAGTTGAATGGTTTGAGCAACATCTAACACAGAAACCCCTAATGATTCTGCTTTTTCACGGTTGATGGTAATATAAATTTCAGGTTTATTGAATTTTAAATTAACATCGGTTATCGAAAATGTTGGGTCTTTGGCAGCTTCTTCCATAAATTCCGGAATCTTTTTTTCCAGCATTTGAAAGTTTTTGGCTTGAATAATAAATTGTATTGGTAATCCGCCACGGCGATTGACAGAAATAGTGGGTTGTTCTGAAACGGAAGTTTTCGCATCATTATAATTTTTGGTTAAACTTGTCAGTTGTTGTGCAATTTCCTTTTGTGAACGTTCTCTATCTGCGGGATCAACTAACGAAAGTCGGGCAAACCCACGATTAACAGAACCGGCACTAAATCCGGGTGAGGTGACAATTAAACTTACTTTTTTTTCCGGAACAGAATCCGTGATTAACTGTGATAAATCCTGCATAAAGCGATCCATGTAATCATACGTAGCTCCTTCGGGTCCGGTTACGTTCATTAAAATCATACTTCTGTCGTCATAGGGAGCTGTTTCTTTTTGAAGAATGTTGTAAAATAAAACAGATAAGCCCAAACAAATAAATAAAATGGGGAAACTGAGCCATTTTTTTGTCATGAATTTTTCCAGCGAACGAGCATAACCTTTATTTAGATTCACATAAAAAGGCTCTGTCATTTCATAAAATTTGGAACGTTTTTGTTTTCCGCCTTTCATTAAATAGGCATTTAACATCGGTGTTAAACTCAACGAGACAAAGGCAGAGATAAGTACAGCGGCACCAATGACTATTCCAAATTCACGGAACAATTGTCCCACAAAACCTTCTAAAAAAATAATTGGAAGAAAAACGGCTGCTAACGTAACAGAGATAGAAATTACGGCAAAGAAAATTTCATTCGACCCCTTTATGGCTGCCTCGATCGGCGACATGCCTTCCTCTACTTTTTTAAAGATGTTTTCGGTTACCACAATTCCGTCATCCACCACCAAACCGGTTGCTAACACAATTGCGAGTAGGGTTAATACATTGATGGAAAATCCACATACATACATAATGAAAAATGTAGCAATCAATGAAACCGGAATATCAATTAATGGTCGGATGGCAATGGCCCAATCTCTAAAAAAGAGATAAATGACCAAGGTAACCAAAAGTAAAGCGATCAATAGCGTTTCTGCTACTTCCAGAATTGCTTTTTTAATAAAAATAGTGGTATCAATCGCTACATTGAGCTCGAATTCTTTGGGTAAATCTTTTTTTAACTCTTCGTATTGTTTGTAGAATTCTTCAGAAATATCGAGGTAATTTGTCCCCGGTTGCGGCGTTATCGCTAGTCCAATCATGGTTTGCCCGGAATCACTTAGTCGAGTTTCAAGGTTTTCAGCTTCCAAACTGGCTTTGGCTACATCGCTCAATCGAACAATTTTGTCGCCCTCCGATTTTACGATGATGTTGTTAAAATCTTCTTCAGTAGTTAAATTGCCAACGGTTTTTACAGTTAATTCGGTATTGTCGCCAGTTAATTTACCCGAAGGAAGTTCAACATTTTGCTGGTTTAGTGCATTCAAAACATCTGTTGCCGTACAACCATAAGCTGACAATTTAATGGGATCAATCCATAAACGCATGGCATATTTTCGTTCACCCCAAATGCGAACACTACTCACTCCTGGAATGGTTTGAAGCCGTTGCAAAATGACATTTTCTGCATAGTCCGTTAGTTCCAACACATTTTTGTTGTCACTTTTCATGGTCATGGTTAAAATAGGATCGGAGTCTGCATCTGCTTTTGAAACAACGGGTGGAGCTGTTAAATCTTCGGGAAGACTTCTAATGGCTTGCGAAACTTTGTCACGCACGTCATTAGCGGCTTCTTCTAAATTTTTATCTAAGTTAAATTCGATAGAAATCACACTAGTTCCCTGTGCACTGGTAGAAGATATATTTCTGATACCATCAATCGAATTAATGGCCTTTTCCAACGGTTCGGTAATCTGTGATTCAATAATGTCTGCATTGGCACCCGTGTAACTGGTTTGTACGGTAATTTGTGCCGGATCAATCGAAGGAAACTCGCGAACACCCAAATAGGTGAAACCGATTATTCCAAATAGGACAATCATGAGGTTCATCACTATGGCAAGAACAGGTCGTTTAATGCTTAACGTAGATAAACTCATGCGATTTAGTTTTGTATTAGTTTCAAGTTAACCGGGGCTCCCGCTTTGATGGCCATGATTCCGGAGGTGATTAAGGTATCTCCAACCTTTAAGCCTGACGTTACCAAAATTTCTTTTTCAGTTCTATTGGCAGTTTCAATGATGACTTCTTTGGCTTTACCGTTTTCCGTTATAAATACTTTCTTTCCGTTTTGAATGGGAATAATTGATTCGGTTGGAATTAGAATCGCATCATTTAGTTCTTCCAATGGAAGCATAATGTTTGCAAATGTTCCCGGTAAAAGTTTCCCGTCTTTATTGTCAGCAATCGCTCTAATTTGTAGCGTTCTGGTGGCTTGTTCAACGGCAGGTTCTAACGCATATATTTTTGCAGTAAAAATTTCTTTACTTCCGGCAGTTGTAAATGTTAGGGATGAATTACTTTTTATCAACGAAGCGTATTTTTCCGGAATCGAAAAAGTAATTTTAACTTGTGTATTGTTTACCAATTTGGCAATAAGCGTAGTGGGTGTAACATATGTTCCCGGTGAAATGGAACGCAACCCTATCTTTCCTGAGAAAGGAGCTACAATCGATGTTTTGGCAATTTGAGCCTGAATTAATTGTGTTTGTGATTTTGCCGATTCAAATTCTGCCGAAGCCATATCATATTCTTCTTGGCTGATGGCTTCTTTCTGCAAAAGCAGTTTTGCTCTTCGTTCGTTTTCAGAGGCTAACGATTGTCTCGTTCTGGCTTGAGCTAATTGTGCTCGTAGTTCTATGTCGTTAACTTTAACTAATTGTTTTCCTTTCGTAACATAACTTCCTTCCTCGAAATAGATGCCTTGCACAACGCCGGAAACTTCACTCCGTAATTCTATTTGTTCATTCGCATCAATACTGCCGGACAAGGTAAGTTCATTCGCAAACTTTTTAGGTTTTAAAACTATTCCATTTACAGTTGACAAGACCTTAGGAGCAATGGCTTTTTGATTTGATTTTTCATCTTGGTTTTTATTACTCAGGATTCTGTAGATGATTAAGGTTATTAAACTCGCTATGAGTAGAAAAATAATACCGTTTTTTAGTTTCATAATGCAGTGCGAATAGTTAAAGTCAAAATTGTTTGATAGTACAAATGTACCTTTTCAGATGCAAAGTGTTTTTGTGGTTAGTTTTTATTTAACATTTGTATGTACAAATTTAATAACGGTTTTTTTGAAAATAGATTTAGCGAATGGAAATACATTAAATTTTAAAGCGATATATGTAAGAAAATAAACTTTAAATAATTAAAATAATGCAATTCATCGATTAAATTTGCTTTTAAACGAATAATAATACTATATTTACTTCATCAAACCCCAAATTTAATTAAAGATGAAAAATTTTACGTTAACACTTTTTGTACTTTGCTGTTCCTTTATGGGATTTGCAGAAGTATCAACTTTAGAACGAGAAGCCCTCATAAAATTTAATCAATCAACCAATGGAAGTCAGTGGAAAATCAAGTGGGATTTAGCAGCGGCAACTTCTACTTGGTATGGTGTTAAGATTAAAGATAATAAAGTGGTTGGTTTAGCTTTACCTAATAATAACTTGGAAGGACAAATTCCGAGTGAAATTTCTAAATTACAGTATTTGGAAACATTGAATTTATTTAAAAACAATCTTTCCGGTAATTTGCCTAGTTCAGTAGGTGATTTAAAAAGTCTTCAAACATTGAATGTTTCATTCAATAAATTAACTGGTTCAATTCCTGTTTCTATTGGAAATGCAACATCATTAAAGGTTGTTGAATTGTATATGAACTCGCTAACAGGTTCATTGCCACAAGAAATAGGACAATTAACGCAATTGGAAAACCTCTCTCTTTTTAATAATTCCTTGCAAGGCGAATTGCCAAGTTCAATATACAGTTTGAAAAACTTAAAAGTTCTGATGCTCAACAGTAATAATTTCTCAGGGAAATTGAGCTATGAAATTGAGAACTTGAAAGCCCTTGAAAACTTAAGCTTATTTGAAAACAATTTTATTGGACAGGTTCCTTTTGAAATTGAAAAACTGGACAACTTAAAAGAAATGAATATATCCTATAACAAATTCAATGGATTGATTTCGTATGCTTTGGCTAAGAAAGATACTTTCCAAATGACGATGTTAAATGATAAAGGAGTGGCGGTGCGCTTATCGTTGCTTACAGACAGTACTGGAGTAGTAGGTACTCCGGATTAATTTTCCAAAAGACAAATACCAACCCCACAAAAAAACTTGCTATCCCCAAATGGCAAGTTTTTTTATTTGTTAAGTTGAGAATATGATCATGTAGCAGTGTGTTCTTTGATAAGCGATTGCGGACTACTCATTGATAATCGATAAAAGTAAGCTAGCACTTAGTTATGTAATTCTGTCACCATTGATGCTTTATCCATACTTTATCCATACCTGAACTAGGTATTATCAATAGCGGTGACTTGTCAAATTTATTTCCAGAAGAATGCATATAAAAAGACTAGTATAATCATTACTGCGAAGGCACTAATGTTGAAGGTTGAACTGGTTTTAAAGGTTTCTCTTTTCAATTCAAATCCTTTGCTGTCATCTGCACCTTTGTGTTGAAACCAACTGATTAACGCAATTATTGCCATGGTTAGTAAGGTAGTGTAACCCATTTGATCTAAGAACGGAACACTTGGGAAAACACCTTCTAATCCACTGCCGGCAACCCACCCTTTCGGACCAATTTTAAAGAACATAGCGATTGGAATAGACAATAATGCACCCCAAATGGCTGCTTTGTTTGTCGTTTTTTTCCAAAAAAGGCCTAGTACAAAGATGGCTAGAATTCCCGGACTTACGACGCCGGTATATTCTTGAATGAATTGAAATGCTTGGTTAATTCCTCCTAGAAGTGGGGCCACAATTGCACCGATAGTCAAAGCAACAGCAGCCGTAATTCGGCCTACTTTTACGGTGTTTTTATCATCGGAATTTTTGTTGATGTATTGTTTGTAAATGTCCATCGTGAAAATGGTTGACGTTGAGTTTAACATCGAAGCCAATGAAGACACAATAGCAGCTGTTAAAGCTACAAAAGCCAATCCTTTTAGTCCTGTTGGTAAAAATTGAATTAGCCACGGATAGGCTTTGTCTGCCGCACCATCACTCGGAATATTGATTAAACCATCGGCTCCTAAGCGAGCTAACATTTCCGGATCATTGACAATTACGTAGGCTGCAATTCCGGGAATTACGACGATGAATGGGATTAATAATTTTAGAAAAGCAGCCAATAAGATTCCTTTTTGGGCTTCTTTCAGTGATTTTGCGGCTAGCGCACGCTGAATGATGTATTGATTGAATCCCCAATAATATAAATTCGCCACCCAAAGTCCGCCAATTAAAACCCCAATTCCGGGAAGATTTAGATATTCCGGATTCGTTTCGTCCAAAATCATTGAAAATTTGGAAGGAGCTTTGTCGTATATAATTCCTAATCCTTCCACCATTCCTTCTCCGTTGGAAACCGTGTTTAAAGCCAAATAGGTTGTGGCTAATCCACCAAAAACCAAGAAAACAACTTGAATGGAATCGGTCCAAGCGATTGAAGCCAATCCACCATACAATGAATAAGCTGCGGCAAAAAGTGATAATCCGATGATGGCCCACATCATGTCGACCCCCATCACCGTATTCATCGCCAAAGCACCTAAATACAAAACGGAGGTAATGTTAACAAACACATATAACGCCACCCAAAAAACGGCTAAAATGGTTTTTAGATTCGTAGAAAATCGTTTTTCCACAAATTCCGGAATCGTGTAAATTCCTTTTTCGATAAAAATGGGAAGAAAATATTTTCCCACAATGATTAAGGTGATGGCTGCCATCCATTCATAGGACGAAATGGCCAATCCCACGGCAAAACCTGAACCTGACATTCCGATGAATTGTTCGGCAGAAATATTGGCTGCAATCAGTGACGTACCAATTGCCCACCAGGGTAATGATTTACTGGCTAAAAAGTAATCTTCAGCATTTTTTTGATGTCCTTTTTTATCGCGGGACATCCACAGTCCGACCCCTAAAATTAAGATAGCATAACACACAAAAACAACATAATCTAAAGTTTCAAAACCTGTATTCATGGAAAAAAGGGTTAGGTTATTATTTTAATTTATAATGCAAGGTAGGTAATTCGCGTAGTACAGCGGCACTTTTTTCGGGAGAACTATCGCGTTGGGCTTCGCCTAGCATTTCGTAGCCCACCATAAATTTCTTTACGGTTGCACTTCGCAACAAGGGTGGATAAAAATGCATGTGAAAATGCCATTCCGGGTGAGCCAAACGGTCGGTGGGAGCTTGATGAATTCCGGACGAGTAGGGGAACGAGGTTTCAAAAAGGTTGTCGTATTTCACCGTAATTGTTTTTAGTATTTCGGCAAAAGCCACCGTTTCTTCCTTGGTCATGGCGATGATGGTTCCGAAATGTCGTTTGCTGATGATCATCGTTTCATAGGGCCATGTTGCCCAAAACGGAACGACCGCTGCAAAATGATTGTTTTCATACACCAGCCGTTCTTTTGCTTTTACTTCCTCGTTTAAATAATCCTTTAAAAGACTGGTTTTATGTAGCTCGTAGTATTTTTCAAGATTTTTTTGTGTTCTTTCTACTTGGGTAGGCAACGATGATTGGGCCCAAATTTGTCCGTGTGGATGTGGATTACTGCAACCCATTACTGCTCCTTTGTTTTCAAAAATTTGCACATGGTTGATGAAATCGTAGTTGCCCAATTCAATGTATTGCTGTTGCCACGTTTCAATGACTTTTTCAATAGCAGTCAACTCCATTTCCGGAATGGTTAGATGGTGTTTGGGAGAAAAGCACACTACTTTATTGATTCCTCTTTCCGGTTTGAGTTTAAAAAGGGGAGAAGTAGCTGCGTTAGTTTGTTCCACTTCTTCGTTTAATAAGGCCGAAAAATCGTTTTCAAACACAAAGCAATCGGTGTATTCGGGGTTTTTTGTGCCGTTGGAACGTTCGTTTCCGGGGCATAAGTAGCAGGTTGGGTCGTATTCCGGGAGCGATTCGGTGGAATTGCTTTCTTTTTGACCTTGCCACGGGCGTTTGGTGCGGTGGGGGGATACTAAAATCCATTCGTCTAACAGTGGGTTGTGACGGCGGTGGGGGTGTTCGTTGGTGTTGAAACTTTGCATAGTTTATTTTTCTCGCAAAGACGCAAAGACGCAAATTAAAGTTGTTGTCTATGGTCTTGGTTTACTGTTGAATTTTTTGAATTTTGTTTTCTCGCAAAGACGCAAAGACGCAAATTAAAATCGTTGTCTATAGTCTTCTTTAACCCTTTCAGGTATGAATACCTATTTATTTAATTATTTTCGTTTTTACTTTAGAAGTTCCTTTCGCAATTTTTACTTTGTACAGATTCAGTTGAATGCCGAATTTTTGTGCATAGGCTGCTGCTATTTTTTCAAAGAGTGCATCTTCGCTTCCTTTTTCGACCAAATTGATGGAGCAACCGCCGAAACCACCACCCATCATTCGGGAACCGATGACTTGTTTTTCGTTTTTAACAAAATCAACTAAAAAATCGACTTCTTCGCAGCTTACTTCGTATTCTTTTGATAAGCCTTCGTGGGTTTCAAACATTAATTTGCCCAATTCTTCAAAGTTATTTCGGTCTAAGGCATATACGGCTTCATTGACTCTTCGAATTTCATTTACCACAAAATGACAGCGTTTAGCTATCGTTTCGCCTAATTCTTCTTTCAGTTCAATCAATTGTCTTTCTGTACAATCTCTGAATGTTTTTACGAGCGGGAATCTATTATTTATTATCGCTAACCCTTTTTCTACTTCTTCCCGGCGGGTGTTGTAGCCGGAGGTCAGGTGGGTGTGTTTGACGTTACTGTCGATTAAAAGTAAGGCATATTTTTTAAAATCGGCCGAATGGTATTCATGTTCCAACGAGGTGCAATCTAATTTGATGACTTTGTTTTTTTTACCAAACACACTGGCAAACTGATCCATGATACCGCATTTCACGCCTACAAACGTGTGTTCCGATTTTTGACCCATCCGGGCAATTTCTTCTCGGGATAGGCCTAGGTTGAAAAGTTTATTCATCGCATAACCAAATCCGCATTCTAATGCTGCGGAAGAGGAAAGTCCAGCTCCGATGGGAATGGTGCTGCTGAACACGATGTTTATTCCTTTTAATTCGAAGTTCCGTTCTTTGAGTTGCTGTAAAACGCCTAGGATGTAGTTCACCCACATTTTGTCGACGGGTTTTACTTCTTCTTTCCAGTTGAATTGATAGGATTCGTTTATGTCTTTGGCGACCAACGTACAGTCCTCATTTTCCGATTTTGAAATGGCAAAGCAAATGTATTTGTTGATGGCGGCCGGCAACACAAAACCATCGTTATAGTCCACGTGCTCACCGATGATGTTGATTCTTCCCGGGGAAAGAAAAACGGCTTGCGGTTCGTGTTGGAAAATGGTTTTAAAATGTTCCGTCGTAGCGGAAATTAATTTTTTCTTCATTTTATTTTAATTCAAGCGTAGCTTCTTTCAGGTTGGCTGATTTGGCCTTGATTTTAATTGGTTTTTTGAAATTTTTGGTACGAAGTACAATCGTAGCAATTCCTGCTTCGGCAGTCACCGGATTTTGACCGATTAACGTGGCATTTTCTCCTTCAAGCAAAAACTCTACTGAATTAGTTGCTTCTGAAACCATGGTTCCGTTGGCATCAACAATCGTAGCGTACACAAAAACTACATCCGGATATTCGCGACTGATTTTGATGGTTGATTCATCAAAAGTCAATTGGATTGCACTTGCTTTTTCAGCTGATTTAACAACATGTTCTGCTACTTTTTTACCCTTTAAAAATCCTTCTGCTCGTAAGGTTCCTTTTTGAAACGATGGCATTTTAAATACAAAAGGCGGGTGTGGTAATTCTTCTGAAAATGCTGTACTTGTTGGTTTTTGCTTCCCAATCAATTCCTCATTCCAATACAAGGCTATTTCGTCGCAATTACTGAAAACGGTTACATCCAAACTGGATTTTTCATTCCAATAATTGGCAATGTAAACCATCGGACCGGAAACTAACTGATCGTGTAATTTCACTGTTGGCGAACGTTGACTTTGGTAGAAATAATGTGCAAATTTCGGAATTCTGAAAATATCGCTAATTCCTGAACTTTCAATATCGTCGGCATAACCACGGTTGTAATCGAACATGAGCCAATTGGCTTGACCGATGGTATGCTTTCCTTTTACATTTGAATTGAATGCTTCCTGGTAATTAAACGCCTGTTGCAACAACCGTTTTTCGCCAAAACCACGTAATTGGCGGCTTGTACGTTCGTCTTCTTTTAGGTTCGCATACGCCGTTTGATTGAAACCGGCATTTTGCGCATAGTATTCCCAATCGCCGTATTCGGCAATGAAAATTTTGCGGTTTCCTTTTTCGTAGTTGTTCCAATAGTCGGGTGCTTTTCCGTGTTGGCGGGCAGGTATGTAGAGGTCGTAATTCGGGTTATCGATCCAGCCGGCGGTGTAGCTGTTTGCATACGGTAATTCTGCTTTTAGAATTTCGTTGGCTTTTTGCATATAGGCCTCTTTGATGTCACTTTCGTTCAGTGAAACTTCCCAAAAAATAATGCTGGGATGATTTCGATCTCTTCTTGAAAAATCTCGGATTTCTTGGTAGGAGTTTTCAATGAATTTTTCATCCCCTACAAATTGCCAGCCGGAGATGCAATTCATGACCAAAAGACCTACTTCATCACAGGCATTCAAGAACGCTTCGGTTTGCGGGTAATGTGATAGACGAACAAAATCGAAACCTGCATTTTTGATTTTGACGGCATCGCGGTAATTGGCTTCGTCCGAAAGAGCATAGCCGATGTATGGGTATTCTTGGTGGCGGTTGGTTCCGTTGATGAATAATTTTTTATTATTCAAATAAAAACCATCCGCTTTTAGTTCTGCTTTGCGAATGCCGGTTTTAATGGTTTGGCTGTCTACGGTCTTATTTTCTGAAATTACATTGACAACAACTTCATACAAGTTCGGTTCTTCAATTCCCCATAACGATGGATTGGGAATTTCGATGTTTTGAATGATGGATTCATTGGTTTTGGCGGCAATCATCACTTCTTTGGAGGTGAATTCAGTTTTTTTATTGTTAGCTGAAAACGTAATTCCTACCTTAATTTTTCTAGGTTCATCCGTTTCATTTTTTACATTTACTTTGATAATTCCGCTTGCTTTTTCGTTGGAAATTTTATCAAAATGCACCAGAATGCCACCGCCATTGGTTTGATTGGCATGCACCGCATCGGTGATGTAAACGGGATTTGTTTTGATTAAATAGACGTTGCGGTAGATGCCCCCGTAATAATTGAAATCCAATGTTTTTAAGGTTTTTCCGGGTGGGATTTGCGGATTGTCTTCGTTGTTGACTTTGACGATGATGGTGTTGTTTTTTTCTTGCACGAAATCGGTGGCATCGACGGTGAAGGGTAAATAACCGCCTTGGTGATGGGTGACGAATTTTCCGTTTATCCAGACCCAGGCTTCGTGCATGACGCCTTCGAAATAGAAGAATACTTTTTCGTTATCTGCTTTTTCTACGTCAAACTTTTTTTGGTACCAGCAATTGCCTTGCCATTGGTTGTTGACCACTAATGGTTCAATTTGGGCGGTGTGTGGGATGGTTATTTTTTCCCAGTTTACTGCCGTTGAATCTTTTGTAAATGTCCAATCGGAACCAAAGTTGGTTTTTGTGCGATTGGCGTTGATTACCTCTTTACCGCAGGAAAAAAGGAAAAATGGGGTTATGAATAGGATTAGGTATTTTTTCATTGTAACAAATGACGATTGTTTATTTTGGACAATTACGTTTTAAGTCGTTTCACTTCTTGGTTTTTTTGCCACGGATCTTACGGATTAAACGGATTGGTGCTGATTTATATTTTTATTTTTTGTCTGTTTAAGTACTATCCGTTTTAAGTCGTTTCACTTCTTGGTTTTTTTGCCACGGATCTTACGGATTAAACGGATTGGTGCTGATTTATATTTTTATTTTTTGTCTGTTTAAGTACTATCCGTTTTAAGTCGTTTCACTTCTTGGTTTTTTGCCACGGATTCACTGATTTTGTACGAACTATTTATTTTATTAGTCTTTAAAAGCATCTAAAGCCGGAGATGGTTTTCCGTCGGGAAGCCATGCACTGAGGTTGTAGCCGCTCCAGCTTTTTTCGCCTTGTGGTTCCCAGTATAAAACGCCTAAGCCTTTGTTGTTGGGGACATTTCGCACCGCTTTGATGGTGGCTTCCAATAGGGCTTTGGTGTTTTCTACTTTGTCATATTCGCCGCCTACTTCCACGACCATGACTTCTTTGTTGTAGCGTTTCACTAAATCGTTGAGGTTGAATTCTAAGTTGGCAATGGTTTCCGTATAATCTTTCTTCACCCAAAATGGATAATAGGAAAGTCCGATGACGTCGTAACGCACTTTTTGAGCGGTGGCGTTGTCATAAAACGTTCGGTATTTTTGGATGTTGTCGCCTTCATCTAAATGTACAATTACTTTGATGGCTTTGTCAACGGCTTTCACGGCATCGTATCCTTTGTTTAATAGTTTGCCCAATTGCACCCAATTGTCGGTGCTGCCTTCGGGCCAGAGCATTCCGCCCGGAATTTCGTTGCCTACTTGCACCCATTCGGTTTTAACGTTGGCTTTTTGTAAAGCGGTCATCACCTCAAATGTGTGGTTGTACACTTCGTTGGCCAATTTATCAAACGGAAGGTCTTTCCAAGCAGCGGGTTTGTTTTGTTTGCCGGGATCGGCCCATGAATCGCTGTAATGAAAGTTAATCATGATGCGGAAACCCATTTTTTGGGCTCTTAAGGCCAATTCAACCGTTTCCTCTTTGCTGCAATGGCCGCTTCTAGGGTCATCCGACGGATTGACAAAAACGCGTAGACGAACGGTGTTCATGCCTCTGTCTTTCAAGAGTTGCAAGGCGTCTTTTTTGGTTCCGTCGGTATCAAAAAATTGATAGCCGGTTGCTTCCATTTGGGGTAACCAGGTTACATCGGCACCTTTGGAAAATTCCTGGGCATTGCTTTTCGGGATTGAAAAAAGCGCAAGGAATAGGATTGTTACAATTATCTTTTTCATCATTAGTCTTGGTTAAATACTTCCATTGCCGGTACTACTTTATTGTCAAAATCCCATAAGGCTTGGTTTTCCCAAGAGGAGCCGTTGGGTGATTCATTTCCTCTAAAAGCGACCCATTCGCCACCCCAATAGGCAAATCCGAGACCACTTTCGGTTTGTTGAATTAAGTTCTTTATCGCTATCATATAATTTTTTTGACCTTCCGGAGTGGCCGGGTAGGCGGGGATCAGTTGCTCTTGTAATCCCACTACATTATTGGTCCAATCGTTCCAACCCAACGTAAACGGATAGGACGTTTCGGCCACAATTACTTTTTTGTTGTGGGTTTGTCCCAATGAATTGATGGTAGAAGTCAGTTCAGAAAGGTTTTTTCCGTGCCAAATGGGGTAATACGAAATACCGATGTAATCGTATTGTACCGTACTCATTTTATTAAAAAACCAAGCAGCACCACTACCGATTCCGGCGTAATGCAGCATGATTTTCGTGGTTTGTGATTTTGCTCTTACGGCAGCCGTGGCGGCGGAAAGCAATTCTAAACACTGACTTTCATTGTTGATGAGGTGACCATTTGGCCAGAGGAAACCGCTGTTGATTTCATTTCCGATTTGAATGATATCCGGTTGGATTTCGGTCATAATGGTTTCGGTGTAAGTCACGACTTCATTTTTTAGGTTAGGAAAGGACAAGTTTTGCCAAGCCGCAGGCGTGCTTTGTTGCCCCGGGTCTGCCCAGGTATCGGAGTAATGAACGGTGAGCCACACTTTCATTCCTTTTTGTTTGATGCGTTGCGCAAATGCTTTCACTTGGTTAAAACTTGACTGATTGTCAATCGGGTTTTTCCAAAGGCGAATTCTTATGGTGTTACAGCCTGCATTTTTTAATGTCGTTAAGGCATCTTCGGCTTGGTTCGCACTGTTGAAATAGGTGGTGTTTTCGCTTTCAATTAAAGGCAAAAAAGACATGTCTGAGGCTCTAATGAAATTGTCTTCCGGAATAATGGGTTCGTTTTCAGGGGTTTTGTCGTCATCGGAACAATTTATCAATAACAAAAAAACCGGCAGGAATAAAAGTAATTTTTTCATAGTCTGGTATTAAATGGTTTCAAAAGCAAAAATGGTTTGGTGGTCATACTGTTCTCCTTTTTTTAGTACTGCTGAGGGAAAATGAGCATGATTGGGTGCGTCCGGATACTGTTGTGTTTCAAAGCAAATGCCGCTGAGTGGATGATAATCCGAGTCTTCTTTTCCTTTGATTTGGCCGAAACAATTCCCACCCACATAAATATGCACACCCGGTTGGTTCGTGAATATACTCATTTTTAGTTGATTTTGTCTGCTGTACAGTGAAGCTGCGATTCTGTTTTTTTCATGCAGTACAAAGGTGTTGTCGATGGCGGTCGGGCATTTTTTTTCTTCCGTGAAATCGAAAGGACAATGGGCAACATTTAAAAAATTTCCGGTTGGTATGTTTTCTTCGTTTGTTTCCAGCATTTTGGTGGAATTGACAAACAGCAGTTGATTGCTGATGTTCTGCTGATGCCCTTCTAAGTTAAAGTAACTGTGTTGGGTTACGTTTACTATCGTATCATCGGTGCTGAATGCTTTGTATTCCACAATTACTTGGTTGGCTTCTGTGAGTTTATAGGTTACTTCCACCACTACAACCCCGGGAAAGTTTTCTTCCCCATTTTGGCTGGTATATTCAAAGGTAATGGAGGGGAAATCGCCATGGGTGCGTTTTTTCATCTTCCATATTTTTTGTCCGAAGCCTTCTTTTCCACCGTGCAGCTGATGCTTTCCATGGTTTTTGGTCAGGAGAATTTCTTTGTCCTTTAGCCTGAATGCACCGTTGTTTATTCGGCCTGCAAATCGCCCTACTACACAACCCAAATAGGGAGCACTAGGTAAGTCATACGAATTGATGTAGTCTTCTACCTTCTCAAAGCCCAACACAACATCTATTTTGTTGTGGTGTATTGTTGGCACTTTTAACGAAACGATGGTCGCACCATAGTCCATTACCGTCAATTCCATTCCGTTTTGGTTGGTCAGCGTATAACAAAAAACCTCTCTCCCGTCTGCCATCCTTCCGAATGATTTCGTTTTTTCAGGGTAGTCTTCTTGAGAAATATGTTTTTTTTCTATCATTTTTTTGCAGTTATGGTATCAAAAGTAGTAAAGATATTTCGCATGCCATACCGGTACCTACCAGTTTTTGATTATCTTACCACCGGTTTTTAAACAAGGCGTTATGAAATTAATTGTGGTTGATCGTCATTCCGGTATTCCGAAGTACAAACAAATTGTTCAGTCCATTGAAGTTGCGATTGCCGAACATCGTTTACAAAAAGGCGACCGCTTGCCCTCCGTTAATAAAGTAAGTTTAGCGTTTTCGATTTCGAGGGACACTGTATTGTCGGCTTATGATGAGTTGAAAAAACGAGGAATTGTATTTGCGATTTTGGGCAAAGGTTACTATGTGAAAAGTGTTGAATTTAGTTTTGAGCAACGCTTTTTTGTGTTGTTTGACGAGTTAAATGCGTTTAAAGAAGATTTGTATTCGTCGTTTTTGGAATCGGTGGACAATAGGGCTCAAATCGATATTTTCTTCCATCACTTTAACCTTGAGATGTTCCGCAAGTTGGTTAATGAAAGCAACGGAAACCACTCTAAATACATCATCATGCCTACTAATCTTGTTGGAGCGGCCAACGTGATAAAGACTTTACCGGCTCACGATGTTTATATTTTAGACCAAACCAACAAAGAGCTCGCTCATTATCCGGGGGTCTATCAAAATTTTGTCAAAGATATGTACCAGGCGCTGTTGAGGGCCAACGATAAACTGGTTCACTATCAGCAGTTGGTTTTATTATTTCCCGGAAACAAAGAGCCCTTGGGTATGGTGGAGGGATTTTTGCAGTTTTGTCAGGAGCATCATTTTGCTCACGCGGTCCTTGCTGATTTTGAGGCTAAAACAATTGCTGTGGGTGATGTGTATATTATTCCGAACGATCGGCAATTGGTTCAGGTGATTGAGCAATCCAAGCGACAACAGTTAAGGATTGGTCACGATTTCGGCATCATTTCCTATAATGACACCCCCTTGAAAAAAGTAGTTGAAAATGGCATTACGACTATTTCTACTGATTTTAAAGCCATGGGGCGGTTGTTGGCTGACATGCTGTTTTCTACTCGAAAAGAGCAGGTTGAAAACCAAAGTCAACTTATCGTACGAGCGTCACTCTAACTGTTTTTCCATCCGTTTGTTTTTTATTGGTCTACCGTTGCTCTTTTTAGTGATAAAAATCAGTAATAATACCAAAGAAATGACTTAACTTTGAGTGGCATAATGATTTATTAACCACTTCATTAGCGTATGAAAGTAATTGACAAGATCGTTCAAGCTAACAAAACTTTTCTGGAAGAAACCGGAGAATTGGCCTATTTTGCCGGTCGTTTTTTTAACGAATCGACCAAAAGACCTTTTGAAGTGAAGGAGTTTTTGCGGCAATGCTACCATATGGGCAACCAATCGTTGTTGCTGGTTGGCGTTACCGGATTTATCATCGGGCTTGTTTTTACGTTGCAATCCCGTCCCACTTTGGAGGAATTTGGGGCTGTATCTTGGATTCCTTCTATGGTTGGTATTTCCATTATCAGGGAAATCGGACCAATCATTACCGCTTTAATCTGTGCCGGCCGAATTGGCTCCGGTATTGGGGCTGAATTAGGTTCTATGCGGGTAACCGAACAAATTGATGCCATGGAAGTCTCCGGAACCAATCCGTTTAAATATTTAGTGGTTACGCGCATCATGGCCACCACTTTGATGTTACCTATTTTGGTTTTCTTTGGTGATGCTATTGCCATTTACGGTTCCTTTTTGGTCGAAAATATCAAAGGTGGGGTTTCGTTTACCTTGTATTTTAATGAAGTGTTCAAGCATTTGGAATTTGGTGACCTTATCCCGGCAACCCTTAAATCGTTCTTTTTTGGTTTTGCCATTGGCTTGGTGGGCTGTTTTAAAGGGTATCACTGTAAGAAGGGAACCGCCGGTGTGGGGTTGGCGGCTAATTCAGCCGTGGTGTACACCTCGATGCTTTTGTTTATTATTGATTTTATTGCTGTTTTTTTAACCGATATTTTTTATGATTTGTAACCATGGATGAACATTCAAACCTACAGCAACCGGTGGTTGAAATTAGCAACCTTTACAAATCGTATGGTAGCAACACCGTATTGGATGGTTTTAACCTGAATTTGTATGAAGGGGAGAACCTTGTGGTCATGGGTAAATCCGGATCCGGGAAGTCGGTTATGATTAAGTGTTTGATTGGGTTAGAGCAACCGGATCGTGGTGTCATACGGATTATGGGGCACGACATTAGTCAGCTCTCCCGCGAAGATTTAGATAACCTTCGCACCGAAATTGGTTTTCTGTTTCAAGGGAGTGCCTTGTATGATTCGATGTCGGTGCGAGAAAATTTAGAATTTCCGTTGCGTCGGCATACCAAAAAATTCGGTATCATCAAGGATACGACGCCATTTGTGCTGGCAGCTCTGGAAAATGTAGGTTTGGCCCATGCGATTGATTTAATGCCCAGTGAGCTATCAGGTGGCATGAAGCGGAGGGTGGCTCTGGCCAGGACTTTGATTTTACAGCCCAAAATTATTTTATATGATGAGCCAACTACGGGTTTAGATCCTATTACCGCCAAAGAAATTATACTATTAATGAAAAACATACAACAACAGTACAAAACCTCGTCGATTATCATTACGCATGACGTTGATTGTGCTCGGGTGATTTCTAACCGCATGATTTTGTTGGTGGATGGCATTAATTATGCCGAGGGAACGTTTCAAGCATTAACGACCATGAACGACGAAAAAGTTTTGGCTTTTTTTAAATAAATTACACTATGGAAAAATCAACCAGTCAAAAAATGCAACTTGGACTCTTTGTGATTTTAGGGTTGTCCATTTTTGTTGTCACCATTTATTTTATTGGGAATAAACAAAATATGTTTGGCAACACCACGCAAATCCATGCGGTTTTTAGCAACGTCAATGGTTTACAAGTTGGCAATAGTGTTCGGTATTCCGGTATCAGTGCCGGGACTGTTCGCGACATCAAGATGGTGAACGACACCCTGATTCGGGTCACGATGGTGATTGATGACAAAATTATTTCGCACATTAAAAAGAATGCGATTGCTGCGATTACGTCTGATGGGTTGGTCGGGAATATGATTATCAACATTATACCCGGAAAGCAGGACGATGTGCCGGTGCAATCCGGTGACGTGATCACCACCTACAGCCGTATTAGAACCGATGATATTTTGGAAACACTCAATGTAACCAATGAAAATGCGGCGATGCTCACGGCCGATTTACTTAAAATCACCAAAGAAATCACCCAAGGAAAAGGAACGGTGGGCTTGTTGATTAATGATAGTTTGATGGCGAAGGACTTAAAAGCGACCATGCACTACTTGAAAATAACGGGTAAAGGCACTTCGGAGTCGGTGCAAAATTTGAACACGTTGATTGCTTCCCTTCAAGACCGAAACAATGTGATTGGCGTTTTGAACGATACCGCTGTGGCCGGAAATATCCGGAATATTGTGCACCGTTTAGACCGTTCCGGTGCTGAGATGGAAAAAGTGATTGCCAATTTAAATACTACGATTACCCACATCAAAGAAGGCAAAGGGGCACTTAATTATTTGTCTAACGACCCGAAACTCGTTCAACAAATTGATTCTACGATGACGAATTTGAACCAAGCCAGTTTGAAGCTGAATGAAAATCTAGAGGCTTTGAAGCACAATTTTCTGTTGCGGGGTTATTTTAAAAAATTGGAGAAGGAGCGGGTGAAGGCGAATAAAAAAGAATAATTTTTAAATCTCTAAGGACCAGCTCAATGAATATTTTTTCAAAAAAGACTTGATTTATACAATAATGGTTGTATATTTGCACTCACAAATCGCGGGATAGAGCAGTAGGCAGCTCGTCGGGCACCTATCCGCCGCGGCGGACACAGGTTCTAAGAATAATTAATGAGATTGCCGAATTTTAAATTCGAAAAACATATATCGCGGGATAGAGCAGTAGGCAGCTCGTCGGGCTCATAACCCGAAGGTCACAGGTTCGAGTCCTGTTCCCGCTACTAAGCAAACCTCATCATTTGATGAGGTTTTTTCATTTTAACTGGTTGGAGGGCTTATATCCGCCGCGGCGGACACAGGTTCGAGTCCTGTTCCCGCTACTAAGGAAACCTCATCATCTGATGAGGTTTTTTCATTTTAACAGGTTGGAGGGCTCATATCCGCCGCGGCGGACACAGGTTCGAGTCCTGTTCCCGCTACTAGAAAACTTCAGCTAACGCTGAGGTTTTTTCATTTTACAACGGGTTGGAGGGCTCATATCCGCCGCGGCGGACACAGGTTCGAGTCCTGTTCCCGCTACTAGAAAACCTCAGCTAACGCTGAGGTTTTTTCATTTTACAACGGGTTGGAGGGCTCTTATCCGCCGCGGCGGACACAGGTTCGAGTCCTGTTCCCGCTACTAGAAAACCTCAGCTAACGCTGAGGTTTTTTCATTTTACAACGGGTTGGAGGGCTCTTATCCGCCGCGGCGGACACAGGTTCGAGTCCTGTTCCCGCTACTAGAAAACCTCAGCTAACGCTGAGGTTTTTTCATTTTACAACGGGTTGGAGGGCTCATATCCGCCGCGGCGGACACAGGTTCGAGTCCTGTTCCCGCTACTAAAGAAACCTCATCATCTGATGAGGTTTTTTCATTTTAACGGGTTGGAGGGCTCATATCCGCCGCGGCGGACACAGGTTCGAGTCCTGTTCCCGCTACTAAAGAAACCTCATCATCTGATGAGGTTTTTTCATTTTAACGGGTTGGAGGGCTTATATCCGCCGCGGCGGACACAGGTTCGAGTCCTGTTCCCGCTACTAAAGAAACCTCATCATCTGATGAGGTTTTTTCATTTTAACGGGTTGGAGGGCTCATATCCGCCGCGGCGGACACAGGTTCGAGTCCTGTTCCCGCTACTAAGGAAACCTTTCAGCAATGAGAGGGTTTTTTGTTTTTCCAACCCTCGAAGGGTTTGGAACCCTTCGAGGGTTAAACCTCATAAATTTCCGCAAAGTCGGGAGACATTTGCGGAGCATTTCATAGGGTATTTGTTCTTAACACTTTGCGTAGCGGGGTTGACCGTATTTTTTAATTAAATCTTGCTGACTGACCGCTCCTGCGTTGCCTAGTAATGCTGAAAATAATCCCATGTCTTGTTTTGTTAATTCAAACAAATAATCTTCTTTTCTTCTAAATAAGTTTTTACCACCTGCCAATCAGCTTTACTTTTAATATTATAAACTCTTCGGGTGGTGTTATCTTTTAACGTAAAGTCAATTAAAATTTCTCCAAAAATCTTTTTCATTTTTGCATTTTCAATTTCATGCAATTCGATTGTTTTTTTATTTGTTCTAATAAAATTGGAATGGTACAGCATGGCTGGAATGGTCAGAAACATAACGCCGGCAATGGTGTGCATTATCAGCTGATTTTCTCGCTCGGACATCATCCCGGTATAAATTTGATAGGCTCCCGCAAACAAAAATAGAAAAGGATATAATTGAAAGAGTCCTTTATTCATTCTACTACTTTTGTCATCCAACGCTATCCGGTCTTCTTTTAGTTCAATTGTTCCACCTGCAAATGATTTTAAGGCTATTGTAGTCATTTTTATATTTTTTTATAGGTGATTGGCGGTTTGCCGCCGACTTAATTAAATAGTTGTTTGCGATTCCATTTTTGGTAGAACATTAATAATCAAAAGTACAAAACCAATTGTAATAGATGCCGCACACGTACATTTTTGTTAAACGCTTCGGGCTGCGGTACATTTATTTCAACTCATTGTATTTTTCAAAAAATGAAGCTAGTTTGACTTCGTCTATCTCAAAATTTTTTTTAATGACATTGTTTTCACAAAGGGCAAAGATTATTTCTTTTCGACCAATAATTTTTTCATTTGAAAATTCTTTTTCAACAGTGACAAAAGTAATGATACTCGAAAATTTTCCATTTCCTTCTGAGGTAATACTTCCTCTAATTAATGCTCTTCCATCAAGGGCTGAGATTAGAAAATCGTTACCATCGCGAGTATAATTATAAGCTAATTTTTTATTTAAGATAATTTTATCTGCTTCTAACTTCACCTCTGTTATAATCTGCTTTTCTTTTGATTTTTGAGCGATTAAACCAGTAAAAGTAAACAGTAGAATGGTGATGAATAAAATTTTTTTCATACTATTTTGATTTTCTTCGTGTGTTGTTTTTTTTGATTGTAGTACGGATTTGTTTTGAAGTGCCATTTATTTAGTGATTTCAAATATATAAATATTTTTGAATGTGAAGAGCAAATTCGAGAGCAATCATTGCTGTAAATTGGTGTTAAATCGTTTACTTTCTTTCTATTATCAAATTAAAAGTAACCGGAGCAATTTCAACTAATTTTTCTGACCAATATAATTCCCCTTTATAATTATAGATTTGTTTCTCCATTACTAAACCATCAGGCATGTTTTGATTTATTTGCCAACAATGCAGACTAGCGGGGATGTAGCAAAGTAATTGATTGCTGCGAAGACAGCGACATTCGCCGAGCAGGGCTCATATCCGCCGCGGCGGACACAGGTTCGAGTCCTGTTCCCGCTACTAAGGAACCTTTTCAGCAATGAGAGGGTTTTTTGTTGTTCCAACCCTCGAAGGGTTTGGAACCCTTCGAGGGTTAAACCTCATAAATTTCCGCAAAGTCGGGAGACATTTGCGGAGCATTTCATAGGGTATTTGTTCTTAACACTTTGCGTAGCGGGGGT
>NZ_QLSV01000008.1:0-119818 GCF_003268815.1 Flavobacterium lacus
TTACACTGATTAGGTAAAACCACTGAAACAATCGGCGTACAACCGTTATCGATAATACCATCACAATCGTTGTCTAAACCATCGTAGCAGATTTCGGTTGCTCCGGGGTTAATCGAAGCGTTGTTATCATTACAGTCGCCGCCAACGGCTACGTAACCAACTGGTTGATTACATACTTGAAGTGTACTTGCATTGTTACCAAATCCATCCCCATCAGCATCGGCATACCATGTAGTTGGAGTACAAAGCGTAACATTTAAAGTATAATCTTCAACCTGACCAAATCCTGTACCTAAGCACGGATTATCAATATTAGTGGTTCCAAATATTTTTTTAACTCTCATTCTGGTTGGTCCGGCCAAGGCAGAACCTGGAACGATAATGTTTGTAACTGCTTGAATCGCATCTAAACCAGTCGAGTTCGTTATTGAACCTGCATTAAACGTTTCTCCGGCATCTGCAAAATCACCATCTTGGTTCCAATCGATAAATACTCTAAAATTATTTGCAAAATCTCCATCTGTATTTCCTTTTAACGTCATTACATAAGTACTTTCAGTAGTAACATTGCCAGTAATAGAAATGAAATTTTGATGAGAAGGAGTTCCGTTTAAAGTAGCACTTGATGCATTGTTAATTCCTGCAAAATTCACTAAAGTAATTGGCTCTACAGCTGAAGTAAATGTCAATCCAGAACAATAAGGTGCAAATGGATCAGCCTCTGTGGTGAAACTCCACTCGGGGCAACCAACTGCATCACCGCCACCAATTACAGATGTTGGTACAATTCTCCAATAATAAGTTGTGCTGTAAGCAGGAGCCGAAGCATTATAGGTAAACGTTGAGGCATTCGTAGTAGTCATCAACGTTAAACTTCCGGAAGTAGTTCCAAGGAAAACTCTATATCCTGTTGGAGCCGGTCCACTTGTTGGAGCGGTCCATGATAAAGCAACGGTGCCTCGAGTAACGTTAGTCGCCGCATTAGCGGGAGCACCAATTCCTGCACATTGTGTTGGATTTGGATTAACCGTTAATTGACCGCTATTACTATCTGAACCATTCCATTGGTTAAACGGATTTCCTCCATACACAAAAGGACCACCATTTAATCTGAATCGTGAAGCATAACGATAGGTTCCTACCGCTAAAGTAGAACCAATATTCGCTTGGTATTCGTCATTGTTGGAAACTTGTCCTGCATTATGTGTGGCAGGAATCCATGTTGTCCATGTATTTGGATTAGACGATGCGTCAGCTCCTATTGGGCTAATACCAATCCATGCTTCTATACCGGCAGCTTGTCCTGAAATACCTGGTTCAACGTCTGTTAAACCTGCTTCGTACACTTGTGCATAAACAATTACTGATTCGCCTGCTAAAATTGAAGCAGAAGCTGGGAATTGAAGATTCACATAGTCAGGGGTGTCGGTAGGAAAGGTAAAGCAAGTAATATTTGCTGCCCAACCAAGTCCAACTAAAGATGTATCACTAGTAAACACAAAAGTTAACGCACCACTAGCAGAATTTGTAGAAGTTATCGTACCCGGAGAATTTGTTCCGGAATAAGTACCAATCAGAGGAAATGTTGCGTCAGGACCGTCATAAATCCTTAAAAAATCACAACAAGATTCAGTTCCAAAAGCTGTAAATGTAACGATTACTCCATCACCTGGATTTGTTGGATAGATAGTAGTTGTTGTGTTCAAATTGTTTGTATAATCTCCTGAAACACCACCATTATCATAAAACGTATTTCCACAACTTGGTTGCGTGGTAAACGAAACAGTTGCCCAATCACTAAATTCACTTTCAACACAAACTGAGCGAACATGAAGATAATGTAAAGTGCCTGAACTTAATCCTGATGTACCAGCAGTTACATTTGACGTTGCCGTACCACTTGTAGGTGGAGTTGCAGAAGTTGTAACTGCCCACTCATAACCATTGGCTGGTACTGAAGCAGGTGCAGCCCAAGAAATAGTAGCAGTTGAAGCTGTAATATTTGTAGCTTGTAACGAAATAGGTGGAAAGCAACTTGGGACCGCTACCACATTTAATGTAAAATCAATAGTTGATCCATATGTTACACTTCCACAAGCAGGTGGAACGGCTGCTGAACCAAACTGAGAACGAACTCTCATTCTGTACTGTCCAAGAGGTGTAGCTAACGGAACTGAAACTGTTCCTGTCTTTGTAGCTGAAGTGTTAGCCAGATAATACACTTCTTCTTCTGCATCAAAATTTCCATTTTCATTATAATCAATCCAAATTTTTACACCGTTCGACCCTCCGACATAAGAATGCGAGAAATCAAAAGATTGTCCTTGAGCTAAAGTGAATGTTTGAGCTGTTTGATCTGAATAGGAACCACTAGGTTGCGAACTGGCAGAATAATTAATATTACTTAGTGCATTTGTTGTACTGAATGCCGAAGTATAATCAGATGTATTAGTTGTACTTACTGAACAATATTGAAGATTTGTACCAGTAGTAAAAGATTGTTCTACACATCCTGTGGCATCGCCATTAGCGTTTTTTGGAACAACTTTCCAATAGTATGTAGTACTAGCTGCCATAACAACGGGAGTATACGATAATCCAACTGTATTGGTTACTAATGCTGGATTTGTTGATGTTCCAAAATACACATCATAACTTGTTGGACTCCCTGTAGCAGCAGTCCAAGTTAACGTTGAATTTCTAACCACATTAGCAGCCAAATCAGCCGGAATTAGAGCCGTAGCACAATTGGGTGGTAAAACTGCAACCGGTGCAATAGAGAAATTATCAAAATCTAAAAAATAATCCCCAGCCGTTCTAGTGGCAACGACCCGAACCATGATTGTTTGTCCTGCATACGAAGACAAATTAATTGTTCGGCCAGCCCAATTTAATGCGGTTGTGTGATTGCTATCATCAACGGTTAAAACTGTTGAAAAAGTTCCTCCACAATCGGTACTTATTTGTACTTGAAAATTACCCCATCCTGGAGCAGTAGCAGTTAATGGATAAGATGTAAAATCAACAATACGGTAGTCAAATTTTAACTCGTCTGTTGCTCCAACAGGACCAACAGAAATCGTATTGAATTGACCAGATGTTGCACTTGACCATAAATTTCTGTAAAGACCATTTGAAGTTAACCCATGACTAGCAGCAATAGTCCAACCCGTTGTATTCCAACCAGTAGGAGTTGAGGTAGTTGGGAAATCCATTGTATATGGAGATGCCACAGAAGTTACAATTGATTTTGAAGCAGTTGTTGCGTTATTTCCATTCTCTCCATCGCCTGTAACCACAACAGTAGCTGTCATATTGTGTGTACCAACTGCTGAAAAATCAGCGTTAGGAGATAATAGTACCGTCTGTGATGCTCCATTTGCAAGTGTTCCAGATGATACCGTTGCAGTAAGTGTTTGCGTAGAAGCACCAGTAATGTTAAGCGTTATAACAGCATTATTGGTTGAAAAATCAATAGTATTTGCACCGTTGTTTAATATAGTTACAGAGATTGGTGCAGCACTATTAATACAAGCTGAAACTGGAGCTACAATAGCTGTTGCAACCATGTCTATTGCTATTACTGGAGGCGTAAAAGTTAATTTTTTTCCAGCTAAATTAGCCATTACTGATGCATTTACATCATTATTAGCCGTTGTAGAGGAAATTGTTGAAGTGGCTGCCGGAGTAACACTTAGAAAAGAAGTCGTATCATTCAACCCTACTGAAGCAGTAACTGTGTTGGTGGTTGTATATGGATTACCATACACAAATTCAATCACATTTGTATTTTCATACAAACGAACAATTGAGGATACAGAAGCTCCTGCAGTAGAGCCGCCACCACCAACTTTTGTATTGTGCCAATTTACAGAAAACACTCTATTTGGAGCAGTACCCGTTGTTGAGTACCTTATAGTTCCAGTACTTAAATTATTATCATCCCAAAAAGGAGCAATTAACGGCCTTAAAACAGCGGTATTACCTAATAGATTTGTCCAGCCGGAGGCTATAGCCGTATTGGTTGAATTAGAACCTAATCTAATCATTCCATTTGTTGTTATACCTACAGCGGTGTAGGTTGCACCACCAAAAGAAAAGGTAAATCCTATCGGAACATTTGTTTGTGTTCCATCATCACTTGTTGCGGTGGATGTTGTTCCTGTAATTTGAGCATACGTTTCTGTCGATTCAGCCAACGTATACGCTGAAACTTGTGCAAAGGCGCTATTTCCAAATAAAAAACATGAAAATAAGGCAAAAACACCAAGCCATCTTAAAACAAAAGACGACCCCAATCGCCGTTTTGTAGAATTGTAGTTTGAATTCATAAATGATTAAAAATTTAAATTATCATATAAAGTTACTATGATTCTTAATACAACTGTTAACAAAATGTTACCAAATCGATTAAAATCTTAAATCATCGATGAAATGCATATTTACTGTCTCATTCTCAAAAAACAACTACATAAAATGGTAAATAGCAAAAAACTCCTCAAAAAAATGAGGAGTTTATAATTTTTAGGCGAATTCACGTTTTAAAACACTACTTTTTTTGAAATCAAGTTATTGTTTTGATCTTTAATTTGTAGAATCAAAACTTGGTTAGTTTTGGCCAATGTGTTGATTGTAAATTCAGACGTATTCACTTGCTCTTGGGTGAACAATTTTCTTCCTTGAACATCATATATAATTACCGATTCCATTTCACTATTTCCAGTATTTATATGAATTGAATTATCTCTGACAAACACTGCAACAGCATTCGCGTTTAATGGTTGATCTATGCTCATGGTTTCATCTGTAAAACGCAGAACAAAACGATTTTTAAAATCGCCTGATTCTGATGAAAAAACATAATCGGTAGCACTTAGATTATGAATAGTTGATGTAAAAGTATCTTCTAAATAGACTAACTGACCTGCTTCAAATAAACCATCCATTTTGTTTACTGAAATAGTGTATTCTCCTGCTTCTACAATTTTAAAACCAAGTGGAATTGTGTCTTCAACTGTGAATGGTAATGCTTTCGCCTGAATTGAAAATTCTTCATTATTTATTAATGAAGTTAAAGCTACGTTAGAATCATTAATATAACGTGCATCAAAACGATCTTTATCATTGATTGCCCCTTCGGCATAACCAACTAACAATTGACTAAATACTCCATTATTGTTGGTTAAACTTAACCAAACACGGTGCTTTTCAATTTGATTTAAATTTGATGATCTAAAAAATTGATTTTCAAAATTATCTTGAACTTTCATCGAATTATTAAAATTTAATTCAGATGTTACGGCTTGTACTAAAAAACCTTGCCCTACCTGAATAAAACTATTGGGTTCTTCACTTGATTCAGAAGGAGCTGTACCTCCGAAAGGATTATAAACCGCATAAAAAGATCCTGTATCACCTTCGCCTGTAAAATTATTTGTCCTTCTCCAAAAGTGTAAAGCAGGTTCAATGTTACTTATATTTTCTTCTATAAAAAGTTCTGCACTAATTATTGACGGATAAGGATTCCCCACTAAATTATACCCTTGACCGCCCGTATTTAAAGGGATCGAAATTTCACCATTATTAGGTACTCCAACAAAATTCCCAAGCCATTCAGCTGGAGAATTTGTTCCATTGTTTTCAACATGATTATTTCGAGCTCTGATTAAATAACCACTTCCCGGTGAAAAAACGGTTGTCAATGGATCAATTAATGAAAAGACATCAGAGGATGTATCATAATCATAAAAACGATTACTAACGGTAGATGGTGAGAATTCTTTTAACGTTTGAGTTCCTGTAACAGGTGATGACCACATGGTATAATCTAGACGAAAAATCGCTGAACTGAATCTTCTTACTGTGATTCCCCCAACATTTGCCGGTGCTAAATCATCCAATTGATTTAAGTTAGCATTACTTTGTACAACAAATGAGTTAGGTGTACTGTTATTTATGATATTATCAGCTACTATTAAAAAACGACCTGAAACCAAAGTAAATGTATAACCTTCATTTAAGGTTAAACTTTTAGCTTCTTGCAAAGTTGTATTATTTTCATCTGAAACGAAATGATAATCTAAAATAACATCATACTCGATTGTTGGTTCAATATTTTCCAACCATCCATTAATTGTCCAAACAGCAACTAAAGTAGGTTCACTAGTAGTAGAAACCATGATTACATTTGAATTAACACTAGTAACCGGACCTGAACTACTATTTCCTTCAGCTCTTATGCGGTAATAATAATCTGTACTGGGAGCTAATCCTACAATTAATTTAGTTGTTGAAGGAGAAGCCACAAAAATATTATCATATTCTGGCAATATTGCTGAAAAGTCACTAGTTGTACTAACATCTATTCTATATCCCGTTGCACCATTAACACCAATCCAACGTGCAGTGAAAAAAGTATCCGAAACACCAGCTGGTGCACCCGCTACAGGTGCAGGTAATTCTTCTGTATTGAAAGCAACACCTATTGTCCAATCACTATAAAGAGGCGTAATGTTACATTGGTATCTAACATAAGCAAAATAACTTGTTTCTGCCAATAATCCTGAAATTGATGAACTAAAAACATCATCAGTAGCCGTACCACCATCTACTAAACCTGTTAAGCCACTTCCAGGTGCTCCGGAAGTTCTTATTTCAAACTGATACCCCTCGCCTGGTGCTGAAGTTGAAGCATTCCAACTCAATGTTGCTCCATTAGAAGTTATAATATCAACTACTACACTAGTAGGTTGATCACATTGTGCTGAACTTTTTAGGGCTAAAAAGAAACACAATAATAGAAAAGGAATTTTAAAATTTAGTTGTAATTTTTTCATTTTTTTTATTTTGGAATGTATTCTAAAATTAGTAGGTAATTAATTTTTTAATAATTAATTTTTTTTGAGATTTGTTCTCCGTTTTGAAAGGTAACTTTAATAATCCACAGCTGTTGAGAAGAGTTAAAATCTACGACGGAAATTTCCATCTCATTTAAACCCTTTTTTGTTAAAATTTTTCTTCCACTAAGGTCATAAAAATCAATTCTTTCAATTGCATCTTTGGTTGTCTTGAAATGAACTCCATAATTGTTAGTAGCAATCAAAAGATTTGATTGAATTGGTGAAAAATCTCCGACACTTAAATTTTCTGTTATTACTACTGTATAATCTTCCGCTTCTCCATTTTCAATAGAGTCACAAGCACTAGGATAATCGTTTGTTGCAGATTGTTTTGTACGAACTCTCATAATAGTTGATCCTACTATAGCATCTGCTGGCACTACAATTGAAGCTATACTTCCTGAATTTACATTTGAACCCCCTGATACCGTTCCTAAAACATAAGCTTCTTCATCTTCAAATGATCCATTTTTATTCCAATCTATCCAAGCCATGGTATAATTTGATCCTCCCTCTGTATTTACATTAACTGATAGTGAAACTGTAGTGTTTCTTTCTAAATTAGTTTGCACAGAAGTAAAATTAGAATAAGCTGGTGTACTTACTGAAGAATTGTTTATACTTTGTAAAGTCACATTAGTAATTCCAATTGTATTTTCATTTACTACTAATGATGTACAATAACATCCTTCTCCACCAACAAATAAAGGAAAATCAAAAATTGTAGAAGAGGCAATTTCGCATGTAGTTGCTCTACGGTAATAGGTTGCAATGGATTGAGAAGTTACATAAAAAGCATCAGTAGCTCCCGGAATATCAGTCCAAGGACCATTTTCATTCGGTGCAGATTGCCATTGATAATATAATCCAGACTCAATTGAACCATTTTGGACTGACAATGTAAATGATTCTCCACTGCAATAAGGACCCGCTGAAACAATTGTTTGACCACTTGAAGGGGTGCCTTCACACGGATTGGTCATTGTAAATTGCATGTTAGGTCTTCTTCGCTTAAATAAATCAGACAATAAATTCTCGTTTGATAAACTACATCCATTTTGAAGTGCATCATTTGTATAGTTAGCTACCGATACAAATTCTGCCACCGGAAAGTTTTTCCCTTGAACTGAGTAACTGGTTCCAAAATTTTCATTACTTCGGCAGATTTCTACAATTATATTTCTAAAACCATCCCACGCAAAAGGGGTGTCTAAAGTAAAAGTATGCCATCCTAACTCATCAACATTTTCAACTGTAGATTCATAATAAACAGGCAAATTGTTAATTAAGTTTGGCCCCATTTCAAATGAATTAGTCATCCCCATTTTGATTTTGATGTTTTCGGGTTTTAAAGTTGTAGGCAAACCCAATTCAGTGATATTAATTGCTAATGAAACAACATTACCTGAAATATTAAAACCTGCATCGTACAACTCCGTAGCAAAATAGATATATTGTGATCTACTATTGCGATTTATCGTGGCAAAAGGATTTGAACCTAACGTTGAAAAAGACTCTGTTCCGTCCCCAAGTGTATACGTTTCTTGAGCTTGCAAAGAATTGTAGCTAGGCAAAAAAAGCATCACAGAAAGAGCAATAAGCAAATTTTTATTGAAAGCTTGTAATAAAAAATCTAATCGGTTTGATTGATTTAATAAAAAGTATTTTTTATCCATGAGTATATATTAATTTGTTTTTTGTTATTTCGTTTTATTAAAAAAGTATTTTGTGCATTGATTTTGAGCCATTTTCTGAAATCACCTGAACTATCATTAACTGATTAGCTTTTGCTAATTCTGAAATTTTTATTAAAGTAGTATTCATTTTATTCTGTTCAAACAATACTCTTCCGGCACTATCAACTATTTTAACATCTGTTATTTGCTCACCATTAGATTTTACGGTGATTACAGTATCGTCTGCAAAACATATAATATCCTTTTTTGTAGTTACAATTGGATTTAAGCTAAGTACTTCATTTGTAAATCTCAACTCAAATCGGTCATCAAAAGTTCCAGCCTCAGTCGCAAATGCATAATTTCCCTCTTTGAGGTTATGAAAAGTAGTGGTGTATTTATCAAATAAATAAACATTTTGATTTTCAAAAAGGCCATCAAATTGATACAAATTGACAATAAATTCCCCTGACAACACAGTAGTTAATCCAAGTGCTATGATGTCATCTTGTTGAAATGGAGTTGATTTTCCTTGAATCAACAAGCTATCTTCTCCCAATAAACTATAAAACCTAACGTCTCCAGAAAGCGTTAGCTTTGAATCATAACCCCAATCTAATCCATCAGTAGCTCCATCAACATAACCTACCATCATTTGTTTGAATTTACCATTTTGATGAATTACTTCTAACCAAAGTCGGTTTTTCTCTGCTAATGATAATGCTTGATTTCCATTGGAAGATCTAAAAAATTGTGTGTTAGAATAACCTGTTTTTAATTCTCGCATCTCGTTTGTAAATTGAACAACACCTGCTCCTCCACCAGCAACACCTTGAACCATAAAACTTTGTCCAGCACCTACAAAACGACCTGGTGTACTAGTATTTCCTCCTGTACTTTCTGACGGAAACCCTAATGGACCAGTTAAATTATAGGTAGCATAATCATCCGACGTATAATTTAACGCTTGTTGTGTAAAACCAGGATATTCAGGAATTGAACTTGGCAATGTATTGTGTGTCCATAAACGGATTGTACCGTCTAATACAGCGCTATTAGCAATTAAAAATTCATCAATATCAATTGCTGCAGGATATGGATTTCCTATTAAATTCCAATTTCCCAATCCCCCTTGCGCTGGTACTGAAATAATACCATTGTTTGGAACACCTTCGAAAGTTCCTTCAAAAACAGTTCCTGCTCCTGAAGTTGGATAACCGTTAGGAGCACGAATAATATAACCTTTCCCCGGAGTCATGGGAATTCCTGCAACTCCACCTACCCATGTTTGTGGGCTAGGTCCAGTTGTTAAATGATTCCAATGGTAAACTCTGTTTGCAGGAGTGCTAGGAGAAAACTGACTTGGCGTCATGCCGCTTACCGGAGAAGACCAATATGTATAATCTAATAAACGAACAGGTTGAGAATTTCTTTTGTAGATAATTTTACCTTCGTTTATAGCTGAATCATTTTTTTGAATCAAACTGGCGTTGTTTTCAAAAATTAATGTGGCAGATTCGTGCACTTTTAACTTATCTGTAATTGACAAAACATCTCCACTTTTGATTGTAAAAATTCCTGATTCAACATATAAGGTACAAGCTTCTAAAAGACCCGTTCCATGCATATCTGTATTAAAATCTCCATTAATCCTAACTGGCTCATTGGTAGCTGGCTCACTTCCAAAACTCCAAAATGTTCCATCCCACGTGTTGATTCCTTTTACTTTTACTGCCGTGGAAATACGGGTTCCCTCAGCAGTTGCTTGACTACAGCCTACATGACGCACGTACCACATATCAACTTCTGATCGTTCAACAGAAAGTGTTTTGTTTATTTCTCCTACTAAAGGCAAAAAATTATCATCATCTGCATATGAATAGTACCATTGATATGTTAAACCCGTTGATTGTTCATCATTAACGACGTGTAATTCTACATTTTCACCAGCACAGTAATTTTCACTTGAAATTACCGCATTTCCTGCTTTTGGTGCCCCGGCACATTCAAATATAAATTGAATATTGGGACGATATTTTCTTAAAGTTGTACTAATAGCTCCAGAAGTATTAGGCGTTGATCCCGTTAACTGCATAGCACATCCATTTGTGTGATTATTTCCACCGTTAATAGAGGAAGATAAACTTCTGCTTAAAGTGAGAGCATTACTTCCTGGAGGATTTGAATGATAAATGCCCTCAAATAAATATCTACCAGCATTAAAATTAGTTGAAGGTGAATTTGTTCTTGGATCTGATTTACAAATTTCAACAACAATACTACTTACTCCATCCCATATGAAAGGAAATTCTAAATCTATTTCTACCCAACCTGTGTTACTAATTATTAAATTAAAAGGACTTTTTACTAATTCTAAATATTCTGCTGTTGGTGATCCATCCCAAGTGCACTCTCCTGAAGGTGGCATTTTAATTCCCCAAATATTTGTCCCGGCATATCCATCATAAGTTGCAATCGTATGCCCCATTTTAATTGTTATGTTTTGCATCTCGTAATTTGGCAGGGTAAACATGCTACTAAATCCAACTACATTAAAAGCTAAGGAAGTAATTTTTCGATATCCTGCATCCTCCGCTAGAAATAATTCATCTGCCTCATAAAGAAATTGAACACGATAATCTTTTTTACTGGAAATAAAAGGAGAGGGCGACCAATTGGCTGAAGTCGAACCTATGTGATTTGAAGCCGAAGTAGGAATTCCCCCTAGACCATTACTCAACACAAACCGGCCATCTTGACCGATTGCTTTATCAATAGACAAAACAATTAAACAAATTAATACCGCTGCTTTAAGAGTAACGCAACAATGCTGAATCGAATTAAATTTATTTATCATTTTCATAGTATTAGGGCATGTATTAAAATTTTATTATCCTAATTTAAATCATAACAATAGTGTTCAACTAAGTTTACTTAGCAGTACTATTAAAAAAAAACTTTTGTGGTATTTGTTTGGTTAGCTTACATTATTTATTACCCAAATGAAAAATGTAGGTTTATTTAACATTTTTTAATAAATTATTGTTACTAAATTCTTAATAAAAGCAAGAAAAACACATTTTTAGACAACTTCTATACAAATGTTAAATTATTGTAAATTAACAACATACAATCAAACTTACTCTGAATTAATTAAAATCTTAATTTATTTGTCAAAATTACACTACTACTTCTCAGTAATAAATATTCGACGATTAAATGTTAAAAAAATCGATGAAATACACTATTACGGTATTAAGTCGATATATTTTGCCATTTACAGATTTGGGGGATAAAAACTAGATTACATTGCAAAATTAAACGAAAAAGCTATATCGAAAAATACCTACAAATAGGTATTTTCTTCAAAATTCTATTTTTACAACTTCTTATTTTAAATTGAAAAACAAACACGAGTGAGATACGTAATTTATACTTTTATGGTTTGTATTAAGGAAGAATTTTATATTTATACTCTATAGACTTGAAGTCCATAATAGGATTAGAAAGGTAAACTAAAAGTATCCTAGGTTGTCGAACTATATTTTTCGCTACGATTCACACAAATTTGCATGAATTAATTTGTGCAATTCTTGTACTTTACGGCAAATTTTTTAGAGCCTAAAAGGGAAATTCACTAAAAGTACCTAGTATTAAACTGTACTTAAGACCAATAAAAAAACCTTCGATTTTCTCGAAGGTTTTCTCGTTTTTGTACTTTTTTTTAAAAACTAAGCCTGTCCTGTTGGTCCAAAATTAAGGGGAACCTGTGGTTGGTCTGAGTCTTTTATTTCTCCGTGAGCTATTTCAAATCGGTGAATATTTTCTCCAATAGCTTTCAACAAGCGTTTAGCATGCTGTGGCGTAAGGATAATTCTGGATTTTACTTTTGCTTTGGGAACACCCGGCATTAGTGTTACAAAATCCAATACAAATTCTGATGCTGAATGATTAATGATGGCCAAGTTAGAATAGATTCCTTCGGCTATTTTTTCATCTAGTTCAATATTGATTTGTCCTGGTTGTTGATTGTTCTCGCTCATGGTATTAATAATTATATTCTTCTTTTGCAGCCATCAATTCGTTATAATCTTCTTTTGATCCAACGATGTTGTTGTCATATTCTCTCATACCGGTTCCGGCAGGAATTCTATGTCCAACAATTACATTTTCTTTTAAGCCTTCTAACGTATCTATTTTTCCTGCCACCGCCGCTTCGTTTAACACTTTTGTTGTTTCCTGGAACGATGCCGCAGAAATAAACGATTTCGTTTGAAGCGAAGCTCTCGTAATTCCTTGAAGAACGGGCGTAGCTGTAGCTGTAATTACATCACGAGCCACAACAAGGTTTTTATCTTCACGTTTTAACAACGAGTTTTCGTCACGCAATTCTCGCGGCGTAATCATCTGTCCTGGCTTCAAGTTTTGAGAATCACCGGCATCTTCAACTACTTTCATACCAAATAATTTATCATTTTCTATGATGAAATCTTTTGTATGAGCCAATTGTTCTTCTAAGAATAAGGTATCTCCCGGATCTTCAACTCTTACTTTACGCATCATCTGACGGATAACTACCTCAAAGTGCTTGTCGTTGATTTTTACCCCTTGTAAACGATATACCTCTTGAATTTCATTTACCAAATACTGTTGAACAGCAGATGGTCCTTGAATTCTTAAGATATCTTCCGGTGTAATGGCACCATCTGACAAAGACATACCCGCTTTTACGAAGTCATTTTCCTGAACCAAAATTTGGTTAGATAATTTTACTAAGTACTTTTTAATTTCACCAAATTTAGATTCGATGATGATTTCACGGTTACCTCTTTTAATTTTTCCAAAGGAAACAACACCATCAATTTCAGAAACCACAGCCGGGTTGGATGGATTACGAGCTTCTAAAAGTTCGGTAATCCTTGGAAGACCTCCTGTAATATCCCCCGCTTTTGATGAACGTCTTGGGATTTTTACTAAAATTTTTCCGGCTTTAATTTTCTCACCATCATCAACCATCAAGTGGGCTCCAACTGGTAAGTTGTATGAACGAATTAATTCTCCGTCCTTTCCGTAAATCAATAAAGTTGGAATTAACTTTTTGTTTCTTCCTTCCGAAATTACTTTTTCTTGGAAACCGGTTTGCTCATCGATTTCAACTTGGAACGATTGTCCTTGTTCTAAATCTTCGTAAGCAATTTTTCCGGTAAATTCAGAAATAATAACTCCATTATATGGATCCCATTTACAGATTGTTGTTCCTTTATCTACTGTTTGTCCATCTTTTACAAAAATGGTAGAACCGTAAGGAATGTTATGGGTATTTAATACGATTCCCGTATTTTCATCCACTAATTTTAATTCAGTTGAACGAGAAATTACGATGTCAATTGGATTTCCATCAGCATCTTCGCCTTTTACTGTTTTTAAATCGTCTAATTCTAATCTACCTTTGAAACGTGTTACAATGTTTGACTCTTCAGACATACCTCCAGCAACTCCTCCAACGTGGAACGTTCTAAGTGTTAACTGTGTACCCGGTTCACCAATTGATTGTGCAGCAATTACACCAACTGCTTCACCTTTTTGAGTCATTCGTCCTGTTGCTAAGTTTCTTCCATAGCATTTTGCACAGATTCCTTTAGCGGCTTCACATGTTAATGGTGATCTTACTTCTACTCTTTCTAGAGGAGAAGCTTCAATCGCTTTCATAATTGCTTCGGTAATTTCATGCCCACCTTGAATCAATACTTCTAAATTCAATGGATTGATTACATCTTGAAGTGCAACACGTCCTAAAATTCTTTCACCAAGTGTTTCAACAATTTCTTCATTCTTTTTCAAGGCAGAAACTTCGATTCCTCTTAACGTACCACAATCTTCTGTGTTTACAATAACATCTTGAGAAACGTCATGTAATCTTCTTGTTAAGTATCCAGCATCGGCCGTTTTTAAAGCCGTATCGGCAAGACCTTTACGAGCACCGTGCGTAGAAATAAAGTATTCTAAAATGGATAGACCTTCTTTAAAGTTAGAAAGAATCGGGTTTTCGATAATTTCTCCACCACCCGCGGTTGATTTTTTAGGCTTAGCCATCAAACCACGCATACCGGTTAACTGACGAATTTGTTCTTTAGAACCCCTTGCCCCAGAGTCAAGCATCATATATACCGAGTTGAAACCTTGTTGGTCTTCACGGATATTTTTCATAGCTAATTCTGTTAACAAAGCATTTTTAGAAGTCCAAACGTCAATAACTTGATTGTATCTTTCATTGTTAGTAATCAATCCCATGTTATAGTTCATGGTGATTGCATCTACTTCTTCTCTTGCATCGGCAATCAATTCTTGTTTTTGGTGCGGAATAATAATATCCCCTAAACTGAATGATAAACCTCCACGGAAGGCAAATTTGTACCCCATGTCTTTCATATTATCCAAGAAAGCAGCGGTTGTTGGTACATTGGTTACCGATAAAATTCCACCAATAATATCTCTTAATGATTTTTTGGTTAAAACTTCGTTGATATATCCTGCAGCTTCCGGTACTACTTCATTAAATAAAACTCTACCAGCAGTTGTTTGAATTAATTTATATACTAATTCTCCCTTTTCATTAAAATCTTTTGCTCTAATTCTCACACGAGCGTTCAGTTCTAATCTTCCTTCGTTTAAAGCAATATTTACTTCTTCGGCAGAATAGAATGTTAAGCCTTCGCCTAAAATCTTGTGTTCCGGAGTCGACAAACGTTCTTTGGTCATATAATATAGACCCAAAACCATGTCTTGTGATGGAACTGTAATTGGAGCTCCGTTTGCAGGATTCAAGATATTGTGAGAAGCCAACATTAATAGTTGCGACTCCAAAATAGCTTCCGGCCCAAGTGGCAAGTGAACTGCCATCTGGTCACCATCAAAATCCGCGTTAAAAGCTGTACAAACTAATGGGTGTAATTGAATTGCTTTTCCTTCGATTAATTTTGGTTGAAATGCTTGAATACCTAAACGGTGTAACGTTGGAGCACGGTTTAGTAATACTGGATGACCTTTGATTACATTTTCAAGGATGTCCCATACTACTGGCTCTTTTTTATCGATAATTTTCTTAGCCGACTTCACTGTTTTAACGATTCCTCTTTCGATTAATTTTCGAATAACGAATGGTTTATACAATTCAGCAGCCATATCTTTAGGCAAACCACATTCGAACAATTTCAATTCCGGTCCAACAACAATTACTGAACGAGCAGAATAATCTACACGTTTTCCTAATAAGTTTTGACGGAAACGACCTTGTTTACCTTTCAATGAATCTGAAAGCGATTTTAATGGTCTGTTTGATTCTGTTTTAACAGCTGAAGCTTTACGTGTATTATCAAATAATGAATCTACTGCTTCTTGCAACATACGTTTTTCGTTTCGTAAGATAACTTCTGGAGCTTTAATCTCCATTAATCTTTTTAAACGATTATTACGAATGATTACACGACGGTATAAATCATTTAAATCTGATGTTGCAAAACGACCACCATCAAGCGGAACCAACGGACGTAATTCTGGCGGTATCACCGGAATTACTTTTAAAATCATCCATTCCGGACGGTTTTCTCTGTTTAGATTTGCTTCACGGAACGATTCAACAACTTGAAGACGTTTTAATGCTTCCGTTTTTCTTTGTTTAGATGTTTCATTGTTAGCCGCATGACGTAAATTATATGACAATTCATCTAAATTTGTTCTTGCTAACAAGTCCATAATACACTCAGCACCCATTTTGGCGATGAATTTATTTGGATCATTATCATCTAAATATTGATTTTCCATCGGAAGAGTATCTAAAATATTCAAATATTCTTCTTCGGTTAAAAAGTCTAATCTTGAAAGTGATTCACCTTCAGCATTTTGAGCAATACCGGCTTGAATTACTACGTATCTTTCGTAGTAAATAATCATATCTAATTTCTTAGATGGCAAACCTAAAATGTATCCAATTTTGTTTGGAAGCGAACGGAAATACCAAATGTGAGCGATTGGCACCACCAAATTGATGTGTCCAACTCGATCACGACGTACTTTTTTCTCAGTAACTTCTACTCCACAACGGTCACATACGATTCCTTTGTAACGAATTCTTTTATACTTCCCACAAGCACATTCATAATCTTTTACAGGTCCGAAGATTCGTTCGCAGAAAAGACCATCGCGTTCCGGTTTGTGGGTTCTATAATTGATTGTTTCAGGTTTAAGTACTTCTCCTCTTGATTCAGCCAAAATAGATTCTGGTGAAGCAAGACCGATAGTAATTTTGTTAAACCTCTTTACGGGATTTTTGTCTTTATTATTGTTTCTATTATTCATCATAGTTTTTACTATTGATTTATTTGCAATTAAAAAATTGATTTTCATTTATGTCAAAACTAACTTCTAACCATAAACACTACCTCGAATTACTTCTCTAAACTTCAAGCCTTTCTTGAAGTGCTAATTATAAAAACATTTGTTTCTATAAAAAATCGGAACGGTTTACGGGTATAAATCCTGAAAACTAATTTAAAAAAGCGGTCAGTGGTCAGTTTTTAGTAAGCAGTATCAAACTGAACACTAACAACTGCCTACTGACAACTTGTACTATTCTTCTAATCGAATGTCTAAACCAAGACCTTTCAATTCGTGCATTAAAACGTTGAATGATTCTGGTAATCCCGGCTCCGGCATTGGCTCACCCTTCACGATTGCTTCGTACGTTTTTGCTCTACCGATTACGTCATCTGATTTTACCGTCAATATTTCTCTTAAAGTACTAGAAGCTCCGTATGCTTCAAGAGCCCAAACCTCCATCTCTCCAAAACGCTGACCTCCAAATTGAGCTTTACCACCCAATGGTTGTTGCGTAATAAGCGAGTACGGTCCGATAGAACGTGCGTGCATCTTATCATCGATCATATGTCCTAATTTCAACATATAGATTACTCCAACTGTTGCTGCTTGGTGGAAACGTTCTCCGGTTCCTCCATCATATAAATAAGTATGACCAAATCTTGGAATTCCTGCTTCGTCTGTCAATTCATTAATTTGATCGATTGTAGCACCATCAAAAATTGGTGTTGCATACTTTCTTCCCAAATTCTTTCCAGCCCATCCTAACACAGTTTCATAAATCTGACCAATGTTCATACGAGATGGTACACCAAGCGGATTTAATACGATATCAACCGGCGTTCCGTCTTCAAGGAATGGCATATCTTCGTCTCTTACGATACGCGCAACAATACCTTTATTTCCGTGACGACCTGCCATTTTATCACCTACTTTTAGTTTACGTTTCTTAGCGATGTAAACTTTAGCTAGTTTTAAAATACCAGCTGGTAATTCATCTCCAACCGTAATGGTGAATTTCTCTCTTCTTAACGCACCTTGTAAATCGTTTAATTTGATTTTATAATTGTGAATCAAATCATTAACTAATAGATTGGTTTCGTCATCGGCTACCCATTGACCTTTTGTTAAGTGAGCAAAATCTTCAACGGCATTCAACATTTTTTGAGTATATTTTTTACCTTTTGGTAAAACTTCTTCTCCTAAATCGTTCATGACACCTTGCGATGTTTTTCCGTTTACGATGTTGAATAATTTATCAACTAATTTATCTTTTAATTCGTTGAATTTCACTTCGAACTCCATTTCTAATGAAGCCAAATCATCTTTATCTTTTGTACGCTTACGCTTATCTTTTACGGCTCTTGCAAATAATTTTTTGTCAAGAACAACACCGTGTAATGATGGAGAGGCTTTTAACGAAGCATCTTTTACATCACCGGCCTTGTCACCAAAGATAGCACGTAATAATTTTTCTTCCGGAGTTGGATCGGATTCGCCTTTAGGTGTAATTTTTCCGATTAGGATATCGCCAGGTTTAACTTCGGCTCCAATTCTAATCATACCGTTTTCATCCAAATCTTTTGTCGCTTCTTCTGAAACGTTTGGAATGTCATTCGTTAATTCTTCGTTACCTAATTTAGTATCACGAACTTCTAATGAATAATCATCGATGTGGATAGATGTAAAAATATCATCACGAACAACTTTTTCAGAGATTACAATTGCATCCTCGAAGTTGTATCCTTTCCATGGCATAAATGCTACTTTAAGGTTTCTACCGATGGCTAATTCTCCGTTTTGCGTTGCATATCCTTCGCAAAGTACTTGTCCTTTTGTAACTCTATCCCCTTTTCTTACGATTGGTTTTAGGTTAATACACGTACTTTGATTGGTTTTTTGAAATTTAATTAATTGATATGTTTTATCATCTGAATCAAAACTCACCATACGTTCTGCATCCGTACGATCATATTTAATGGTAATTTTTTCAGAGTCAACATATTCTACTACTCCATTTCCTTCGGCATTAATTAATACTCTAGAATCTGAGGCAACTTGTCTTTCTAAACCTGTACCAACAATTGGAGCTTCAGGACGTAACAATGGTACGGCCTGACGCATCATGTTTGATCCCATCAATGCACGGTTCGCATCATCGTGTTCCAAGAAAGGAATTAACGATGCTGAAATCGACGCAATTTGGTTTGGAGCAACGTCTGTGTAATGAACAACATTTGGTTCAACTACCGGGAAATCGCCTTCTTCACGAGCAATAACTTTATCTGCAGTAATTTTTCCATTAGCATCCATTTCAATGTTTGCTTGAGCAATCATCTTACCTTCTTCTTCTTCAGCACTTAAGTAAATTGGTTCGGATTTTAAATCAACCACACCATTCGTTACTTTACGATAAGGTGTTTCGATGAATCCCATTCCGTTTACTTTAGCATAAACCCCAAGTGAAGAAATCAAACCAATGTTTGGTCCCTCAGGCGTTTCAATCGGACAAAGACGACCATAATGGGTATAGTGAACGTCACGCACCTCGAAACCGGCTCTCTCTCTCGAAAGACCACCTGGTCCTAGTGCAGACAATCTTCTTTTGTGTGTAATCTCCGCCAATGGATTGGTTTGATCCATAAATTGAGATAACTGGTTGGTTCCGAAGAAAGAATTGATTACCGATGATAATGTTTTGGCATTAATCAAATCGATTGGTGTAAACACCTCGTTATCTCTAACGTTCATTCTTTCGCGGATAGTTCTGGCCATACGAGCAAGACCTACACCAAATTGTGCAGAAAGTTGTTCACCAACTGTTCTAACACGACGGTTTGACAAGTGATCAATATCATCAATATCTGCTTTAGCGTTGATTAATTCAATCAAATATTTGATGATAGTAATAATATCCTCTTTGGTCAACACTTGTTTTTCCATTGGGATATCCAAACCTAATTTTTTGTTCATTCTATAACGACCAACTTCACCTAAGTTATAACGTTGATCTGAGAAGAATAACTTATCGATAATACCACGTGCGGTTTCTTCATCCGGCGGTTCTGCATTACGCAACTGACGGTAGATATGCTCAACGGCTTCTTTTTCTGAGTTGGTTGGATCTTTCTGTAAAGTATTGTGGATAATGGCATAATCAACTTGATTATTATCCTCTTTGTGCAACAGAATAGATTTTACATTAGAATCGATAATTTCTTCGACATTATCTTTGTCGATAATAGTATCACGATCTAAGATGATTTCGTTTCTTTCGATAGAAACAACTTCACCAGTATCTTCATCCACGAAATCTTCGTGCCATGTGTTCAATACCCGTGCAGCTAATCTTCTACCAATATATTTTTTTAGTCCTGTTTTTGATACTTTAATTTCTTCCGCAAGGTCAAAAATTTCAAGAATATCTTTATCTCTTTCAAATCCGATAGCACGCAAAAGAGTTGTAACAGGTAATTTTTTCTTTCTATCGATATATGCATACATTACGTTGTTGATATCGGTAGCAAATTCTATCCATGAACCTTTGAAAGGAATTACACGGGCAGAATATAATTTGGTTCCATTGGCATGGAATGACTGTCCAAAGAAAACACCAGGTGAACGGTGTAACTGCGATACAACAACTCTTTCTGCACCATTGATTACAAAAGTACCGCTAGGTGTCATATAAGGAATAGTACCTAAATAGACATCTTGTACTATTGTTTCAAAATCTTCATGTTCCGGATCTGTACAGTAAAGTTTTAGTCTTGCTTTTAACGGCACGCTGTAGGTTAAACCTCTTTCGATACATTCTGAAATAGAATAACGAGGAGGATCTACAAAATAGTCTAAAAATTCAAGTACAAAATTATTTCTTGTATCGGTGATTGGAAAATTTTCCATGAAGGTGTTGTATAGACCTTCGTTGCCTCTTTCATCAGATTTCGTTTCCAATTGGAAGAAATCCTTAAAAGATTTTACCTGTATATCCAAAAAATCAGGATATTGAGGTATATTTTTAGTTGAGGCAAAATTCAATCTTTCAGTCTGATTAGTTATCATCTATGGACAAAATTTTGATTAAAAAAAAGTAATTATTTTTGTGTAAATACACTGTTTAATTAATACTTTCTTTTTGTAATCATTACATCTTTAAAAATTTTTCAGAGTACACTGTCTTAATTTTTTTTCTTCGTAGTGATCAAAAATAATAGGGTATTTTAAACTATTTGATAATAAAATCTTTTATAATTTTATTATACGAAAAATGGTTTAGGTCGTTGGAGGTTAATCCAAGACCTAAACCTAGTTCTTAAAACTTAAGTGAACTTATTTAAGTTCAACTACAGCTCCAGCTTCTTCTAAAGATTTTTTAAGCCCTTCAGCCTCATCTTTAGTTACACCTTCTTTAACATTAGAAGGAGCAGCATCTACTAAATCTTTAGCTTCTTTAAGACCTAAACCTGTTAATTCTTTAACAGCTTTAACTACAGCTAATTTAGAAGCACCAGCTTCTTTTAAAACTACTGTAAACTCAGTTTGCTCTTCTACCGCAGCAGCGTCTCCACCACCAACAGCTGGACCAGCAACTACAGCAGCAGCTGCAGGCTCGATTCCATACTCATCTTTTAAAATTGTTGCTAATTCGTTAACCTCTTTAACTGTTAAGTTAACTAATTGTTCTGCGAATTGTTTCAAATCTGCCATTTTTTCTATCGATTTAAATAGTTTGTAAAATATAATTTATTAAGTGCGTTCTCGCGGGGTTCTTATCTTTCCGATAAGGTTTTAACAATTCCTGCAATTTTACCACCACCTGATTTAAGAGCGGATATAACATTTTTAGCAGGAGATTGTAGAAGACCGATGATTTCTCCGATAACTTCTTCTTTTGATTTAAGAGCTACAAGTGCATCTAATTGGTTATCACCAATAAAGACGGCTTGATAAATGTAAGCTCCTTTTAAAAGAGGTTTATCTGATTTTTTACGGAATTCTTTAATGATTTTTGCAGGAGCGTTTCCGTTCTCAGCAATCATTATTGAAGTATTTCCTTTTAATATTGAAGGTAAGTCTCCATAATCATTAGCAGAAGCTTCCATCGCTTTTTCCAATAAAGTGTTTTTTACAACATTTAATTGAATTCCGGCTTTGAAACAAGCTCTTCTCAGATTTGAAGTAGTTTCAGCATTAAGGTTAGAAATATCTGCAATGTAGACAACATTACTATCAGCCAACTGTGCAGTTAAATCTTCAATAACTCTTGATTTTTCTTCTCTAGTCATAATATAATTGTTTAACTACCAATTAAACTGCTTTAGGATCTAAAGCAATTGCAGGACTCATTGTACTTGACAAGTGAATAGACTTGATATAAGTACCTTTGGCTGCTGTTGGTTTCATTTTGATTAATGTTTGAATAATTTCGTGTGCATTATCTACAATCATGTCTGCATTGAAAGAAATTCTTCCAATTCCGGCATGAACAATTCCAGTTTTATCAACTTTAAAGTCGATTTTACCCGCTTTAACTTCTTGAACTGCTTTCGCAACATCCATTGTTACCGTACCTGTTTTTGGGTTTGGCATTAAACCTCTAGGTCCTAAAATACGACCTAATGGACCTAATTTACCCATTACAGCAGGCATGGTGATGATTACATCAACATCTGTCCAACCGTCTTTGATTTTTTGTAAATAATCGTCTAAACCTACATAGTCTGCACCAGCAGCTTTAGCTTCCGCTTCTTTATCTGGAGTAACAAGTGCTAGCACTCTAACATCTTTACCAGTTCCGTGTGGTAATGCTACCACACCTCTTACCATTTGATTCGCTTTTCTTGGATCTACTCCTAATTTAACTGCGATATCAACAGACTCATCAAATTTTGCAGAAGCAACTTCCTTTAACAATGCAGAAGCATCTTTTAAAGAATATAATTTGCTTTTTTCAATTTTTGCTGCAGCCTCTTTTTGCTTTTTTGTCAATTTTGCCATGTCTTTCTTTTAATTAAAAAGGAGCTACTCCTGATACTGTTATACCCATAGAACGAGCTGTTCCTGCTATCATACTCATAGCAGCCTCGATAGTAAATGCATTTAAATCTACCATTTTGTCTTCGGCAATTGTTCTAATTTGATCCCAAGTAACACTTGCTACTTTTTTACGATTTGGTTGACCTGAACCTGACTTTAGCTTTGTTGCATCCAATAACTGGATAGCAGCGGGTGGCGTTTTTACAACAAAATCAAATGATTTGTCTTTGTACACAGTAATTTGTACTGGTAAAACTTTGCCGGGTTTATCTTGAGTTCTCGCATTAAATTGCTTACAGAACTCCATGATATTAACTCCAGCAGCTCCCAAAGCAGGTCCGACCGGTGGCGAAGGATTCGCGGCACCTCCCTTTACTTGTAGTTTAACTACTTTACTAACTTCTTTAGCCATTGTTTTTAAAAAAATTTAGCACATCTCAATTGGAAGCAAGATGCGGTTTATAATAATGTAACAAATTATACTTTCTCTACTTGCATAAATCCTAACTCCAATGGTGTTTTTCTTCCGAAAATTTTAACCATTACTTCCAGTTTACGCTTGTCTTCATTAATTTTTTCAACAGTTCCATTGAATCCGTTGAAAGGACCGTCAATAACTTTGATTGTTTCGCCGATATTGAATGGAATATTCTGTGTATCGGCAGTAACAGCCAATTCATCCACTTTCCCTAACATTCTATTTACTTCGGATAAACGTAAAGGCACAGGATCTCCACCTTTTACTTCACCCAAGAAACCAATTACACCTGTAATAGACTTAATGATATGAGGAATTTCTCCTATCAAATTAGCTTCAATCATTACATAGCCAGGGAAATAAACTTTATCTTTTGCTATTTTTTTGCCGTCTCTTACTTGCACTACTTTTTCAGTAGGAACTAAAACCTGAGCAATGTGATCGGCTAATTGAAGACGATTAATTTCGTTTTCGATATAAGTTTTAACCTTATTCTCTTGGCCACTTACAGCTCTAACTACATACCACTTTTTTAAACTACTATCAGCCATAACAGAAATTATCCTTTTATCAAATTAAAAAATCCTGATATTGCTTTTCTGAAAACTTCATCAACGCCCCAAGTAGCTAGAGAAAATACGATCGTAAAAACTGCTACAATAATAGTTAAACGTTGTACCTCAGACCAAGGTAACCAAGTTACATTAGATTTAAGTTCTTGAAAAGCTTCTGTTATATAGTTAACAACTTTTGTCATTATAATTGAATTTTGCACGGATGGAGAGATTCGAACTCCCATCAACGGTTTTGGAGACCGCTATTCTACCCTTGAACTACACCCGTTTGTTAAAAGCCAGTCATGCTCCTAAGAACATGAACTGGCTTTGTGTATTTAAAAATTACTCAACGATTTCAGTTACCTGACCAGCACCTACAGTTCTACCACCTTCACGGATAGCAAAACGTAAACCTACGTTCAAAGCAATTGCACTTAATAAAGTTACATCGATAGTTAAGTTATCACCTGGCATAACCATTTCAACTCCAGTTGGTAAATTAATAGTACCTGTTACGTCAGTCGTTCTAACATAGAACTGAGGACGGTAGTTGTTATGGAATGGTGTGTGACGACCACCTTCTTCTTTTTTCAAGATATAAACCTCTGCTTTAAATTTCGCATGTGGTTTAACTGAACCTGGTTTACAAATAACCATTCCTCTTTTAATGTCTTCTTTTGCAACACCTCTCAATAAGATACCTGCATTATCTCCAGCTTCACCTCTATCAAGGATTTGACGGAACATTTCGATACCAGTAACTGTAGAAGTTAATTTCTCAGCACCCATACCAATGATTTCAACTGGATCTCCAGTATTACAAATTCCTGTTTCAATACGACCTGTAGCCACAGTTCCACGACCAGTAATTGTAAATACGTCTTCAACAGGCATCAAGAAAGGTTTTGCAATATCTCTTTCTGGCTCTTGAATCCAATTATCAACCGCTTCCATCAATTCAAGAATTTTTGGAGTCCAAGCTGGATCATTATTTAATCCTCCCAAAGCAGAACCTTGGATAACAGGGCTATTATCTCCATCATAATCGTAGAAAGACAATAAATCTCTAATTTCCATCTCTACAAGCTCTAAAAGCTCAGCATCATCAACCATATCCACTTTATTCATGAATACAACGATTCTTGGAATACCTACCTGGCGTCCTAAAAGGATGTGCTCACGTGTTTGTGGCATAGGACCATCAGTAGCAGCAACTACTAGGATAGCACCATCCATTTGAGCAGCACCTGTAACCATGTTCTTTACATAATCCGCGTGACCAGGACAGTCAACGTGTGCGTAGTGACGATTAGCAGTTTCATACTCAACGTGAGATGTATTGATAGTAATACCTCTTTCTTTTTCTTCTGGAGCATTATCGATTTGATCAAACGATTTTGCTTGACAATAACCTGCGTCAGATAAAACTTTAGTAATAGCTGCGGTTAATGTAGTTTTTCCATGATCCACATGCCCAATAGTTCCAATATTAAGGTGTGGCTTGTTACGATTAAAATTTTCTTTTGCCATTTTAATTAATTTAAAATCTTAGTTATATAATAGTGTTTAATTCTTACAATTTTGAGCCAATGACGGGAATTGAACCCGTGACCTCTTCCTTACCAAGGAAGCACTCTACCCCTGAGCTACACCGGCAAGAAATTAATCTTATCAAGTTAAAATTTGTGGGGAGAGCAGGATTCGAACCTGCGAAGATGTAATCAGCGGATTTACAGTCCGCCCTCGTTGGCCGCTTGAGTATCTCCCCTCAAAATTTTTAAACTTTTAAATGAACGTAAATGCTTAGAATGTTATTCTTACAAAACATTTTAATACTAATCTTTCAATTGAGCCGATAGAGGGACTCGAACCCACGACCTGCTGATTACAAATCAGCTGCTCTAGCCAGCTGAGCTACACCGGCATTACTCAATAAAAAAAGTCCGCTATTTCTAACGGACTGCAAATGTATAGATTTTATTTGTCAATCAAAACATTTTTTAAAAAAAATTTATACTATATATGTGTTCTGATTTTTTCTTTCCTTTTCAAGAGTAAACGCTCCAACGCTTCGGTAGAAGAATCAACTGCTTCTTCAAACGTTTTGCATTGTTTTTTTACTATAAAATCATCCCCTGGCACATGAATTTTAATCTCAACAATTTTGTTTTCTTTCTCACTGGTAGATTCTACTTTCAAAAAAACATCAGCTACAACTACTTTGTCATAATATTTTTCTAATTTATCCATTCGAATTTGAATGAAATCTACTAACTTTCCGTCAATATTAAAGTTTACAGCATTAACATTTACCTTCATAATCTAATTTTTAAGGTTAAACAAACTAAGTGAATTATTTTTGGTTCCGAGGATGAGCATTGCCATATACTTTTTTTAATTCGGCTAAACTACTGTGTGTATAAACTTGAGTTGATGCCAAACTCGAATGCCCTAATAATTCTTTCACTGAATTCAAATCGGCTCCGTTATTTAATAAGTGCGTTGCAAACGTGTGCCGCAAAATATGAGGACTTTTTTTTACCTTCTCGGAGACATTACTAAAGTACGAATTTATTAATCGATACACAAGCGTATCATTCAATTTAACACCTTTTTGGGTTAAAAATATTCTCTCTGAATCTTTAATTTCCTGAAGTTGATTACGTTGAAAAATATAGTTTTGCAATTGACCGGTTATGATTGGTAACAAAGGAATAATTCGTTCTTTATCTCTTTTTCCCAATACTTTTAGCGTAGCATTTGAAAAATCTATTCCGCTTAAATTCAAATTGATCAACTCTGCTCTTCTTATTCCTGTGGTATAAAATAAATCAATAATTAACTTGTCGCGAATACCTTCAAATCCATCGGGATAAACAATTTGATTTAATACCAAATCTACTTCTTTTTCTGAAAAAGGAATTTGAATTTTTTTTGGCGTTTTTAAGGCTTTGTGCTTTAACAACGGACTTTGCTCTATTTGCTTAATTCGCAACAAAAATTTATAATAACTTTTTAAGGAAGAAATTTTTCGATTTACGGATGAAGCAGAAATACCACCATCAACCAAAAAAACAATCCAACTTCTTATTTGCGGGTAAACAACGTTGTCTATTAAATCTTGTTCAAAATTAGTTTTATTAAACATGTCAAATTCAGCTATATCATTCAAATAAGCCTTTACCGTATGCAAAGAATAGTTCTTTTGCATTTGAAGATAATCACGAAAAGCCTGCTGATTTGATTGCATAAAAAAACCGTTGGCCTCAAAGTTACAAAACTTCTCAAACTAACGGTTTATTTTTATGAAAAATGCTTTTACATTTCTACACTGTCACGCAATGTTTGAATGTACTGAGCTTTTTGAATCTGTGCTCTTTTGACAATAGATGGTTTAATAAAAGCCTGACGTGCTCTTAGCTGACGAACAGTTCCTGTTTTATCAAATTTTCTTTTGTAGCGTTTTAACGCTCTGTCGATATTTTCTCCGTCTTTAATTGGTATAATTAGCATAATCTAGACACCTCCTCTCATTTAGGGTGCAAAAGTAGTAATTATTTTTAATTCTGAATTATAATTTCTGAATTATTTCAAAGAAAACAATCTTTCATGACATTTTTTAAAAAACTTATATTTGCTTTTATTAAAAAAAAAAACGATAAATTATTTTTTGATTATTTTTATTGAAAAAAGTATGCTCTTTTATATTTTCTCTATTTTATTACTTATATCAAGTTTCATTCCGCTTGTTCAAAATCCGCATTGGTTTTTTAGATTTTTTGAATTTGGAAAAGTGCAATTGTTTCAGCTTCTTCTTTTAACTTGTATTTTAGCCTTACTTTTTATAGAGAATAAAGACTTCTTGTTTTTTGTTGTATTGGGCCTAAATTCACTCACTCTTGCTTTTCATGTAAAGGTTTTGTTTCCATATACCAAGCTTCATTCTATACCCACTAAAATAAAAACAAATTCCTGCTCCGAAACTATTAGTATTATTTCCGCAAATATATACCAAGACAATTCTGCTTATAATCGATTTATAGGTTTAATCGAAAAACATAATCCTGACATTTTCTTAACCATGGAATCGAATCAAGTATGGGAAAACGCACTTTCTCATTTTGACAAAACGTATCCTTTTCATATAAAAGTTGCTTTGGAAAATACGTATGGCATTCATTTATTTTCCAAATTAAAAATTATTTCATATCAAGTGCATTATTTTGTTGCTGATGATATTCCGAGTATCGAAGCGAAAATAAAATCGGAAGACGGATTTGTGTTTAACCTTTTCGGAGTTCATCCTCCACCCCCAAGTCCAACCGAAGAAGGAAACGCCAAAGAAAGAGATGGTGAATTGTTGAGTGTAGCCAAAGTAGTGAAATCTAAATCTGAGCCTTGTGTAGTTGTAGGTGATTTTAACAATGTAGCTTGGGCAAAATCTTCACTCCTTTTTAGAAAAACCAGTGAATTAATTGATGCCAGAATTGGAAGAGGTTTGTTTTCTACTTTTCATGCTAACTATTGGTTTTTCCGATTCCCAATTGATTTGTTTTTTCATTCAACGGATGTTTTTGTAGAAGAGTTAAAAACGTTAGACTATTTTGGTTCGGATCATTTTCCAATCTACAGTTCTTTTCATATCAACCGAAAAAACAAAGAACAAGAAGAATTGATCGAAACGCTTGAACGTGAAGAAAAGAAAGAAATTAATGGAATTATAAGCGATGGCATAAACGAAGAAAGCGAAAATCGTGATTGATTTTCGCTTTCTAGTATTTAATTAAATAAAAATTATTCCACTGCCGGTTTATAATTTTGATTATCAATAATCATTTTGGACAAAATCTCTTTTAAAATTTCCGAGGTTCCTCCACCAATTGGCCCTAAACGACTATCTCTTAATAATCTTGCCAACGGATATTCTTCCATATAACCATAACCGCCTAACATTTGAAGACAACTATAAATGGTTTCATCAGCTACTTTGGTGGATTTCAATTTGGCCATTGTCGCTTCTTTAACCACATATTCACCTTTGTTTAATCGAGCTACTGCAGCATAATTAAAAATTTTGCAATGTTCTACATCGGTAGCATGTTCAACAATGGTGTGTCGTAACGCTTGAAACTTATCGATTGTGCGACCGAAAGCTTCCCTTTGCGACATATATTCTATAGTATATTCAATGGCATATTCAGCACGTGCATGAGCATTGATCGCCATGATTAAACGTTCTAACGCAAAATGTTGCATGATATAAGGAAAGCCTTTTCCTTCTTCGCCCATTAAATGTTCAAGTGGAATTTCTACATTATCAAAGGCGATTTCTGCCGTATCGGATGCTCTCCAGCCCAACTTATCTAATTTTGTCGCAGAAATACCGGGTGTTTTGGTATCTACTAAAAAAATACTTATTCCTTTGTTCCCAAGTTCTGGTTGCGTTTTTGCCGCTACCACATAATAATCGGCATAAATACCGTTAGTGATAAATGTTTTTGATCCATTAATTACATATTTATCTCCTTTTATGATAGCAGTTGTTCGCATTCCTGCCACATCACTACCACCAAAAGGCTCAGAAATGCATAATGCTCCTATTTTATCTCCGGAAATACTTGGTGCCAAATAATCTTGTTTAATTTTTTCATCACCTTCTGCATTCAAATGCGTCATGGCTAGATAGGAATGTGCCCACATTGCAGCAGCAAAACCGGATGACTTTATTTTTTGTAGTTCTTCTAAGAATATAACGGTATAAAATAAATCTAAATTCATGCCGCCATAAGCCTCAGGATAGTTTAGTCCGAAAAAACCCATGTCGCCAAATTTTTTCCAAATAAATCGTTCAATTGTTCCTGTTTTTTCCCATTTTTCAATGTGAGGAACAACTTCTTTTTGTAAAAAATCACGTAATGTAACTCTAAATAATTGGTGTTCTTCCGAAAAGTATTCTGAATTCATAAAATAAAATTAATTGCTTAAAATGTCTAATTTTTTTAGAATTCCAAATATAAGGCTATAATTTTAATTTTTTCGCTAGGCAATCCTTTAATTTTTGTTAAATCCTCAATATTTTTAATTTCACCATTCATACTACGGTGGGTAACTATCTCTTTTGCGATCGTGTAATTAAAATAGGGAAATTTAGCTAATTCTTTAACCGAAGCATTGTTAATATCAACTTTACTAATTTTAGGTTCGGATGTTATCACAAAATATTTATTGAGATTTTCAATTACTTCCGGGCTTAAACCCCAAATAAATTGCATCTGGTCCATTGATAGAAATCCGCCAAGGCTTTCTTTATTTTTTAAAATTCTTTCAGACAAAGCCGGACCAATTCCATAGACCTTAATTAAATCTTCTTGTGTTGCTTGATTAATATCGATTTTTATAATTGGTTTTTTGTTCTCAAATTTATTATTTGAGTAAGAAGTATATTGCTTTTTGGGTTGATTTACCCAATCCGGAAATTTAAAATAAGGAGAAATTGCATTTAGCAAACTATCCGAAACTCCTGTAACGGATTGAAACTCTTTTGCCGAGTTGACATATTTATTTTGTTTTCGAAAAGCAAAAAGTTTATCGAGTTGATCTACTGACATTCCTAATTTATAACCTCGATAATCGGTAATGAAATTTGGATTGAAAGGATAAATTACAGATTTTTGATCGTCTTTTACGTTTTTCAAACTATCGACAACGGATTGCATAGCCAACCATTCATCATTAGTTTCTTTTGTTTTCGGATTTGATTTATTCATCCAGAAAAAATAGCCCACTTGAAGCGTTACTATGAGAAGAAACAACAAAAAAATCCCATTTCGTTGTTGCTTTGCAAATCGGAAATAGGATTTCACATTCATATAATTTAACGAATTAAAATTTTATTCATATTTTTTTATTTCTCCAGACTTCAATCTTTTGAAATAATCTTTTAAATCATCCTTTACTTCACTAGAGAGAAAATACAACCCTAAAATGTTTGGAAAAGCCATTCCTAGAATCATCATATCTGAAAAATCGATTACTGCTCCTAAACTAGCGGACGCTCCTAAAACAACAAAAACTAAGAAAAGAGCTTTGTACAGATTTTCCATTTTTTTGGTGTTTCCAAATAAATATGTCCACGATTTCATTCCGTAATAGGACCATGAAATCATCGTTGAAAATGCAAAAAGCACGATAGCAACCAATAAAACATATTTAAACCAGGGCAAAACACTACTAAATGCAGCAGAAGTTAAAGCAGAACCGGTCATTCCTTGTGTATCTTCTGCATATCCTGTAAAAATTAGCACCAAAGCAGTCATGGTACACACCACAATTGTATCTACAAAAGGCTCTAGTAAAGCAACGATCCCTTCACTCACAGGCTCATCGGTTTTAACAGCAGAGTGAGCGATTGCTGCAGAACCAACCCCTGCTTCATTTGAAAAAGCGGCACGTTGAAAACCTACCACCAATACCCCAACCACACCGCCGGTTATTCCATCTGCAGTGAATGCTCCTGCAAAAATATCACGAAAAGCATCACCAATATGAGCTATGTTTACAATAATAATAATCAAAGAGGTAACCACATAAACCCCTACCATAAACGGAACTATTTTATCTGTAACACTGGCTATTTTTTTAATTCCGCCAATAATAACAATACCGACAAAGAAAGCGATTACCAAACCGTACCAAAATCCCTTTCCTTCAAAAACCGGAAATACATTGGCTAATTGAGCAAAGGATTGGTTAGCTTGAAACATGTTTCCACCACCAAATGATCCGCCAATGGCTAAAATTGCAAAAGCTACGGCTAATACTTTTCCTAATCCGGCATATCCTTTTCTGCGTAGACCTTCTGAAAGATAATACATTGGACCACCCGACACTTCCCCAAGATCATTTAACCGCCTATATTTAACTCCTAATGTACATTCCACAAACTTTGATGACATTCCTAAAAATCCGGCAAGAATCATCCAGAATGTTGCACCCGCTCCCCCTAATGAAATTGCTACAGCTACCCCTGCTATATTGCCTAAACCAACCGTTCCCGAAAGTGCTGTTACTAGTGCTTGAAAATGCGAAACCTCCCCTTCATCGCCCGGTTTGTCATAGTCTCCTCTGATTAATTGATAGGCATGTTTTATCCCTTTCAAATTAATAAAACCCATATAGATCGTAAAAAAAGTAGCTCCAACAACTAACCACAAAACGACAAGAGGCATATCAAAACCAAAAGCCTCTAATGGTTTATAAAAAAAGATACCGGCCATTGCATCGACGGCAGGTTTAATAATATCATTAATTCTTTCATCTAAGCCTTTTTCCTGACTAAATGTTAAAAATGGCACTAGTAAAGTAATGATTAGGAACAACTTTTTCATAAAGTTAATTTTGATTAAAATTTTAGTTAAGCAAGATGCAAAAAAAATTGGGTTTAAAAAAAGTATAGTCCATTTTTTTTGAAATTAACTACAAATCGAATACAGAACTTCGTTTTGTATAAAACATATCTTTTAATTTTAACCAAAAGGCCAACGTTAAGTAAACACCAAACCATAATCCAACTGTTACAAATGAGATGTAAATAAAAAACAAACGTACGTTAGAGGCTCGCATTCCAAGTTTATCCGCTAATCGCGAAGAAACGTGAAAACCATGTTTTTCAAAAAAAAGACGGATAGAAGTGATCCAATTCATTCAAAATTATTTAGGATTTACAAAGGGAGATTGCTCTTCTTCAACAGCAGTAACAAAATAGCGGGTGTCACCCCACCAAACAAAAGTTCGGTATCGTTCAATATAAGTTAGTTTAACATATCGCCCTTGAAGATTTTCCATTGTTGAAATAACCTCTTTTTCTTTTGCAGGAACAGTAAACTGAAAGATTTGTGCACCGGAAATACCTTGGCTCATTTCCCCTTCCCACGTTTTAAAAGTCACTCCTTTTTTGCTGAATTTAATTAACTCCCCAGAACGAACTCCTTCTGAGTAAGGTACATAATAAATAAAAGCAAAGTAACCAAAAAAACACAAAACGAGAAAAACTAAAAAACGAACAAAATACTTTTTCATTATTTGTCCAAAAGTCTCTTTGACTTCATTTTTTTCCATACAATTTTCTTTAAGAAGTAAAGTTAATCAACTTTTGGCCAATAGCACAATTCAGGCACTTATTTGTTGCACAATATTCATTTTTGAGTTGAAGAAATGATTGCGAATGGTAACTGTTTTTGGAAATTAGACCAAAATGATTAAATTTTTCTATAACTGAATTTTTTTCTGACGGAATTTCAGATGCCAACGCAATAAGCTCTTCTGGCATCACATTTCCGTTGGCATGACCATAAGCAAATTTAATGGGAAGTATACAATTCAAAATAAGTAAATCAATGAAATTTTTTGAAATTTTTTTATTTTTCTTTGCGTGTAGCCTATCAAAAACATAGTGCGATTTCCAATATTCTGAAACATTACAATCAAAAAATTGATACATTTCATGGATTGAATTGACACGAATCAAGACTTGAAAAAGGCTGTGCTGCTGCAAAACCAGTTGAGCCAACTGAGCTAATCGAATAGTTGGAAAATTATCCGGTCGGTGCTTGAAAAACTGAACTGATTGATAGTAATCAATTTTCAATTGGTGTTTATGTTTGAGATAATTCCAACGCTTTTTCAAACTATTGTAATATGCATCTTCGTTTTGCTCTTCAAGAAGACCGGTTGAACCGAAAAAAAGTGCTTCGGTATTTTCTACTTCAAATCGTTCTTTTTTAATAACAGTATAAGGGATAGACTCAGCCATTTTTAAAAATGCTTCGCCATTTGTATTGAGTCCAAAACTTTTAGCCAACAGTTGAAACAAAGTGGCTTCCCAATCAAAGGTGTTCTTTTGAAGCAATTTTTCTACTTCAGTTGCTTTTTTCTCCAAACGTTCAAAAAACAAACGTTCCTTCCAATTAGAAAGAGTAAAATCATCGACAACTGTCAATTGGCTTTCACAATTTATCCATGTTTTTTGTGTAAATAATTGTTTATACTGTTGTAAAACCTCTTTAGAAACATGTTTTTTAAGCTCAAGAACAGGGATGGCAGTATTGTTTTTTCGAAATACTTCGGTGTCGTGTTCCCAAACCACATGAAGAATAACGTTGTCATAATTCATATCGGTTTCATGATGATGCACATACCAATCAGAGGATTTAAGATGGATCTCTATATTTCCTGCCCATTTTTGATTATCAATGACCACTTGTGCATTGAAAAAATCAGGCCCGGCTTGTTGAATGTAATAACCGGAATGAATAATGGTTAGCTCTTGATTGGAAACAGTTTTGAGATTGGCAAAGGCAAACTTTTTGTATTGCCAAACGTAATGGAGAAAATCTTCTTTCATGGCGGGTAAAGTAAAATTATGGCTTAAATCGTAATGCTAAAGTAATAAAAAAATCCAACCTATGAAAGATTGGATTTTGAAATTTTTAATTTTGGTTACTCTATTTTATTGAACTAATGATATCGTGCTTGGTAATGATATGGTATTTTCCGTTTTCTAACTGAACCAAAACAGCTTGATTATCTTTGTTGATGAGTTTGGAAACTTCTTCAACTGGTGTGTTTTCCATTACAATCGGAAAAGGTTTTCCCATAATTTCACGAATGGGTTTTTCGGCAATATTTTTTTCAGAAAAATAGCTTTTAAACAAATCTGATTCGTCAATTGAACCTACAAAACCAGTTGTATCAATAACAGGTATTTGCGAAATATTGAATTTTTTTAAACGATCAATAGCATGTGAAACCAATTCTTCGGTGCGAACAACTACTAATGATTTATCGCGATGATTTTTAATTAAATCTGCTGCAGTAGTAATTTCTTCGTCTAAAAACCCGCGTTCACGCATCCAGTCGTCATTGAATATTTTACCTACATAACGGCTTCCTGAATCGTGGAATAAAACAACCACAACATCTTCGGGTTTAAAATGTTCTTTTAACTGTAAAACGCCTTTGATGGCAGAACCGGCTGAATTACCTACAAAAATTCCTTCTTCGAGAGCTAATCTTCTCGTAAAAACAGCGGCATCTTTATCGGTCACTTTCGTGAAACCATCGATGAGTGAAAAGTCGACGTTTTTAGGTAAAATATCTTCCCCGATTCCTTCTGTGATATAGGAATAGATTTCGTTTTCGTCGAAAATTCCGGTTTCATGGTATTTTTTAAAAACAGAACCATACGTATCTACTCCCCAAATTTTCACATTTGGATTATGTTCTTTTAAGTATTTTGCTACGCCGGAAATGGTTCCTCCTGTTCCTACTCCTACCACAAAGTGAGTCACTTTACCCTCGGTCTGTTCCCAAATTTCCGGACCGGTTTGTTCGTAATGTGCAATGGCATTGGAAGGATTATCATATTGATTAACATACCAAGAATTTGGTATTTCGGTTCCTAATCGTTTGGAAACGGAGTAGTATGAACGCGGATCATCTGGTTCTACATCGGTTGGACAAACGATTACTTTGGCTCCTACGGCACGGAGAATATCCATTTTTTCTTTGGATTGTTTGTCAGTGATTACACAAATTAACTTGTAACCTTTTACGATTGCTCCTAAAGCCAAACCCATTCCGGTGTTTCCAGAAGTTCCTTCGATGATAGTACCTCCCGGTTTTAGTCGTCCATCTGCTTCGGCATCTTCAATCATTTTGACTGCCATTCGGTCTTTTACAGAGTTACCAGGATTAAAGGTTTCTACTTTGGCAAGTACTAAACAATCTAATTCTTGTGTGATTTTGTTGATTCTAACAAGCGGCGTATTTCCGATTGTTTCCAGTATATTTTTTGCGAATTTCATGCTGTTTTTTTGAAAAAAAGTTTTTTTACATCTAAATAATAACCTGTGCTTCTTATCCTATAATTAGTGATAAATTAACGTTTAAAAGTGAAAATATTAATCTGACAAATCTGTAACCAACTGCAGCGAACCGGAATAATTTCCAGAAATCGATCCAAAACTAGTAGTGGTAAAAAAGTAGTCGATTGTATATGTTGAATTTGAAAAGACAATATTGACACTTCCATTTAGAATTTGATCTTCACTGATCGAATTTGAGGAGGTTATACAATTATTGGTCACAACCATATCAGTTGAAATAATAGTCTCATTTAGTGAAGGTTCAACTGAATTAAGTTGATAATAATAAATTCCGGATGATAAGTTTGTTGTGGATGGAGATGTTATATTTAAAACAACTCCTTGTGTTAAAGAACTGGTATAATCACAACTTTCACCATTCCATTCGTTGTTAATTATGCCACCATTTAATAAGTAAATTGCAAACTTACCATAATTTACACCGTCTGTTGATTGAATCATATAGCCATTTGGAGTTGAATAATCTACTCCATTAATTGAAAAAGCATTCGGAACAAACTGATCAGTTGGCAACGAATCATCAGAAGAGCAATTTATAAAGAAAACTGAAATTAGTAGTAGTAAAAAGATTTTTTTCATAAAACAAACATTTATTAGATTTTACATTACAAAGATAGAACTCTTTTTTAATAATAAATGTTTGAACTATTTAATGATAATAAAAAAAGAAAATAATCCTTTGAATGAAATTACAAAAAGAAATTCCACTCAAGCCCGAAACGAACCATAAAATCGCGATAGGGATTATTTGGTGCAGAATAGTAATTAAACCCAGTCATAGCGGAATTGAAATGTTCAGCTTTGAGGTAAATTCTAGCCGTTTTAATTTTGGCGTTGATAAAAAAATCGACCATTGGAAAATCACCAATTTCTTGTGTGTTTTGCACGTAAAAATCTCCTAATACGGGATTATAGTCATTGGCATAATATTTACTAAAATAATTTACTGTTACACCGGTTTGCAGAAAGAGTGCTTTTTTGAAGAAATGTCCACTAATATACAAGCTGCTTCGAAGGGTGAGTTCGGGTACATTCAAAACATCATTTTCCTGATCTACCTTTTGATAAAGAATGGTATTATCGAAGCCTAATTTCCGAAATGTTAATTCTTTGCTGGCTTTAATGCTCAGGTAATTTATAGTATTATCATATTGTTTTGGTGTAACTATTAATTGATCTTGCGGTGCTTCGTCTTGACTAAAATATAGAAAATCGTTGAGAGTTGTAAGTTGAAGAGCAACATCCAACCATTTTGTTTTTAATGTAGATTCGATATTATTGATCTTTTCGTTTTTGAAATTGTTGGACCAGTTGTAGTTTACATAACTACTTTGGAACAAGGAAAATGTATGATTTGGCAATCGATTAAGGTTTTGATAACGCAAATCAATACTTGTTCTATCGTTGTAGTTAAAGATTAATTTTCCGTCAAGACTAGACAAACTTTGATCTGTAAGGGAAGTTGTGTAAGCGACTTTTCCGTTCCATTTATTTTTTTGGTAGGTATACTGTCCTCCAACAGACTGAATTTCATCGCTTAAATTACTGGGAATAAGCTGACCACCTTGAACGATAGCTCTATTATAGAAATAGTTAAACCTGAAATCTTCAATATAAAACTGAAATTCGCCAAGTAATTTATTTTCATACAAAGCCCCAATTTTATTAAACATTCTATTATAACGTGCTTCATCGTTAATATTACTTAACACATACGAATCACCAAAACGTTTGATGACACGATTTCCTTCATCAGAGATAATCGTTGTTGGAACAGTAAATTGATTGTAGCTAAAAAACTTATGCTCATAATTAATTTGATGGTGTAGGTACACGTTATTTTGAGCATCGCTTTTATTGACACGGAAATAATGGTCGTAGAAATAGCGATTTCCTTTTAAGAGTGTTTCTGCATCATTTAAGAATACTTGCACACGAACACGGTTTCTAAAATCTGCTTCACCTCCTTCAAAATCTTCTAAATTAACAATACCACCATTTTCACCATTAAAAATGTCTTGAGCGGTAAAATGTGCTTTAAGTTGATACCGATTACTTTTGGTTTGATAATTGGTTGTGAAACGAAAATTACCTGTGCTTGAAAGTTGGTTGATATATTTCCCTAAAGAACGAAGTCCTTTGTAAGCCAGAGAAAAATTGAGTCGTTCTGAGGTATTTAAAGTGATAAAGGCATCAAGATTTTGTCCTTGTTCCATCACCGTTTTAAAATACAGTTCAGTTAAAGGTGTAGGAACATGATAATAATTGATTTCATTTGCTTTTAAAAAGTTAAAATGTTTACCATTTAAACCTATTTCCGGATACGGATTGAACTGATTTATTCCAAAATCTAAGGTGTTATATGTTTGTCCTTCGTTAGAAAATTGCTGTAATCCGAAAATATCTTTTCGTAAATAGTTGTATTTGTATTCTTTTTGAATGGTTAAAGAAGTATCGTAATGGGTTGTATCACGTTCGATGGTGATGATTTTGTATTGATACAACGAAGCAAGATTTTTTTTACTTTCAGTCGTATCTTGAAACGAAGACTCTGGTGAATTCAAATTTACTTTAGAAGCGTCTATAACTCGTTCATTTCGCTTTTGAGAATAAATAAAAAGTGAAATGAAATAAAATAAAAAAGTAATTTTTGTACGAAACATAAAACCATAATTGATAGCAAATATAAACTAATTAAAATCATACGATATTAAAAAAAACAAAAAAAGCCTGTTTAAAAAACAGGCTTTTAATAAACAAAATAATATTTTTATAGAGGAGTGTAAACAGATACTCCCTCTTCTCCATAGGTTGTAGCAAAAAACGAAATGGTAATAACACCCGTTTCCGAATTATAGGAATTTACACCACCGGTTAACATTTCAAGTGGTCCGTAAGGCTCAACTTGATTAACCCATGAAACTACTCCACAATTAACAGAAAAATTCAATCTATTTGCAGCTAAAGAACAAGTATTATATGCAGGGCAATATGGTCCTACAGAATATAAACCTCCTGAAAAATCATTTACATAATAGTTGTTAGCACCAGTACCTGCAAAAATTTCAACATTCATCGTATGAGGATTAAAATCAGGTAAAAAATCATGGAAAGCATAAGTTGTGGTTACAGAATACATACCCGCTAATGAAGTAGGGCAAGATCTGAAAATTGTAATATTTACTTTTTCTTTACCAGCCATTGCATAACCAGATGATGGTGTTAAATCAAGAGATAATACATAAGAAACACCGTCTGGTACATTTTCAAAAACTCCTTCAACATCAAACTCACCTGTGAATTCACCAGCAGGAATCAATAATGAGGAAGCATTGATAACATAAGAATTTGCTGGTGCAGTAGTAGCTTCAGCATCAACTGTAACGGTGTAAGTTCTATCAGCATCAGATTTAGTAGTAACTCCTACTTTAATTTCTGCAATACTCTCATCCGGAGAAACAGGTAAATTAGCAGCATTAGAAAAGAAAAAGAATACTGTATCACCGTTGTTTACGTCATAAGTAGTAGTTTCTTCACCACAACCAACAAAGGTTGCCATGAATAATACTAAACTTAATTTAATAAATATATTTTTCATAGTATAAATTAATTATTAATAGTTAGGATTTTGTTGAGCACGCACTAATGTGTTAACTCTAGTTTCAATAATTGGAATTGGAAGTGTGAAACGATAGTCTGATAGTGGTAAAGTACACGCATCATTAAAATCACAATCTCTAAAATATCTATCAATTGAAACGTTAGCTAAAGCACCTAAACGTTTGATATCAATGTAACGATGACCTTCAAAACACAATTCGATTCTTCTTTCTTTTAAAATATCAGCCCATGCTTCAGTAGCATTAGCATATACTGGAAGTGTGGTTACAGGTTGACCAGTAACAATTCTAGCATCACGTACTTGTTTTAGAACAGAAGCTACTGAATTCGTAACACCATTTAAATTACCAGTACTAGCCAAAGCTTCCGCTTTAATAAAATACATTTCAGATACTCTAAAAACTTTAATGTCATTTAATAAAGGTGCACCTGCTTTTCCAGGATATTTATTAATGATTAAAACATCATCAAATCGGTAATCAGGAGTAGTAGCTGGGTCAGCCGCAATCACTGAAGTTGCACCAACAAATGCAGTTCTTCTGATATCACCCGGTGTAGCATTAATTAAATTATATAAATTTCTACCCATGTCAAGGAAAGGACCACCTTGATAATTTGGCTGATTAAAGAACCAGATTGAATTTACAGTTCTTTTTCCAACCGGTCTATCTAATGTGAAAATGTTTTCACCTTGAGCCAAATCTCTGAACATAGTTAAGTAGGGACTGTTTGCAGTTGTACCAGCAGCAGTTAAAGGAACTACATCTATTAAAGCCTGAGCATTAGTGAGTGCTGTAGCATAATCACCTCTGTAGGCAGCCATACGAGCACGAAAAGCAGTAATAAAACCTTGTGTAATGTATTTATAGTTAGTTGGATTACCAAGATTTGCTGTTGCAAAAGCTAAATCTTCATTGATTAAATCAAATAATTCACCATTTGTAACACGTGGCAATAAGTCAGTTATTTGAGGTACAAAATCAAGTTTCATAACACCTAACGCATTATCATCTTTCAAATCTGTTGAAAAATGAGTCATTAAAAAGAAATGACCAAAAGCTCTTAAAGCATGTGCTTCTGCAAGTATCTTATTGTAAGTCGCTTCCTCACCAGGTTCTACAGTTACTGATTGAGCACCAACAATCAATCTGTTAGCGAAATTGAGCATTCTATACGTGTTAGCCCACATAATTTCTGGTGAAACGGAATTATCTTGTAGAATAAACCTATAATCATCAAGATTCTGTCCACCATTAGCATAACCAATACCTACTTCATCTGTAAAAACCGTTGAAAACGCAATGCTTTCTTCGTAATTAAGTTGTTGGTATACACCATTTAAAACAAGATTCATGTCGTCTACAGTACGAAATACTGCGGACTCGCTAAATTCACCGTCCTGAACTATTTCAGTGGCGTCATTACAAGAGCCTAAGGCCAATGCAATGAAAACTAATACATAATTTTTTAAATTTTTCATATTACTCTTTTTTTTTTAAAATTCTAAATCTAATCCAAAAGAAACAATTTTAGGTGTTGGATAACCTCCAAAAGTACTTGCTGCATTACTTTCCGGATCAAAACCTCTCCACTTAGACCATGTTAAGAAATTCTCAGCTTGACCATAAATTCTTAAACTAGACATAAACGTTTTATCCAAGAATTTTGCCGGAACATTATAACCTATGCTTGCAAAACGAAGACGCAAATAAGAAGCATCTCTCAACCAACGATCAGACAATGCATCCAAAGCCAAGTTAGTTGCATTTAAAGCAGGAACTGAAGTAACAGGATTTTCAGGTGTCCAATAATTAGCCATATCAACCGTTTGAGGGAAGTTAGCTATACCATTTGGATCTGTTAAACTTGATAAGTCAAAATCATATCTCCACACATCTTTTACAAAAGAAAATTGTGTAGTTACATAAAAACCTTTGTAAGAAGCATCAAAACCAAATCCTCCCTGATACACAGGTATTGGACCTTTACCGCTTGAAACTCTATCAGCAGAAGTTGGATTTTCAGTTACCGCACCATTAGCATCTAAAAATAAAAGATTACCATTGGCTGGATTCACACCAGCATAACGGATATTAAAATATTGGTTAACTTGTCCACCAATTTCATTGATTTGTAAGTCTCCCACATTAACAAAACCACCCTCAGCTGGAATAAATGTAAATTCATTCTTGTTGTATGATCCATTAAAATTCAACGTTAAATTAAAATCGTTCGTTTTAAATAAATCATAAGCTAGAAGAGCTTCTACTCCACTATTTTTCAAATCCCCTAAATTACCTGCTAAACTAGAAACTCCATTAATAGGCGAAAGAACTATATCTTGGTAAAGATCAATAGTCTTTTTTTCATATACATCCAAAGACCCTCTAAAACGCTTGTTGATTACAAAATCTATACCAATGTTGGCTTGACCAACAGTTTCCCATCTAGCATCTCTGTTTGCAGGGGTTAAAGGAAATAAACCCGGTTGATTACCATATCCACTACCAGAACCATAAAGACTTCTAATAACCGCTGAACCAGCATAAATACTAGGGCCCGAAATATTTTGGTTACCGGCAGTACCGTATGATGCTCTCAATTTTAACTCATCAAAGATTGAGCCTTCCATGAATTTTTCTTTATTGATATTCCATCGACCAGAAACCGACCAAAATGTACCCCACTTATAATCGTCTGTAAATCGGTAAGATGCATCTCTTCTGATAGAGGCACCAAAACCATACTTAGAATCATAATCATAATCCACGGTAGAAAAATAAGAGAATAAACCTGCCTGAGATTTAAATGCTCCTACTGTAGGTCTGTAAAGAGTTGGTGTAGCTGGGTTAAATGGAATATAACCTGTACCTGCTCCTGGAGAAGAAGTTCTAGGATCTAATCCAGTTTGACTATAAGTCATGAACTTTCTGTGAGCTTTGAAATATTCTGTCATTAAAGACAAATCAAATGTGTGTTTATCTTTAAAGATTTTATTATAATTCAAACGATTAGTTAAATTAAACGAAAAGTCTCTGTCGTTAGACTCTGTCACTAGACCACCAAATTGAGCTCCTGGAGGTGTTGCAGCAATTGCTAAATAAGACTGAGGATTACGAGCAAATAATCTCGTGTTTTCTGTCATATCAATACCACCTAAAGAAGAGAAAGTTAAATCTTTTGTTAGTTTGTAGCTACCCGAAGCTTGTGCAAGCAATTTTAACTCATTAATTTCACTAGTAATATTCCCTGGTCTCAAATAATCCATCAACATATATGGAACAATCTGAAAACTTGGACCACCAAATTGATCAAACAATTGTTGACCACTTACATAAACATTTGGATCTAAATAAGGAACTGAAGACAACATACCTTGAAGAGGGTTTTGAAGAACGTTACCATTGATATCACCTCTTGTTTCTTGATCTAACTGATTTCTTTTAGAATAGTTAGCATTGATATTAGCAGAATAATTGAATTTATCGTTATCAGATTTACCAGAAAAGTTATTTCTAAAGGTAAAACGTTTAATCTGAGTACCCGGAACAATACCTTCTTGTTCAAAATACCCTAAAGACACATATGAATTAAGATTTTTACTTCCACTTGTGAAACTAATATTATGATCTTGTGAGATCCCTGTTTGAAAGAAGACATCTTCCCAATCAGTATCAATTTCCCATGCAGCTATTTCTTGCTCTGACAAAGTAGAACCTAGTCCAGAACCAAAATCATTTTGAAGTTGTAATAATTGTTTAGAATTCATCAAGTTATACTTGTGCTCTTGTAAAGTAGTAAAACCAGAGATAACAGAGTATCTTACACTCAACTTAGAATCAAAAACACCTCTTTTTGTTTTCACAACAATAACACCATTTGCTCCTCTATTTCCGTAGATTGAGGTTGCTGCAGCATCTTTAAGAACAGACACCGATTCGATATCATTAGGGTTAATACTTCTAAAGTTTACTTGGTTAGCAGGAACACCGTCAATAACAAATAATGGTTCAATGTTACCATTCACAGAACCAACTCCACGCAAAATGATTGTAGTGTTTGCAGAACCTGGAGAACCTGAACCTGTAGAAATGTTCAAACCAGGAACTTGAGCTTGTAATGTTTGTATGAAAGAAGCATTCGGTCTTCCTTCAATAGCCTTGGCCGATACAGTAGTTGATGCAATGTTGGATTTTGCTTTTGAAGTAGTTCTATACCCCTCAACAACAACCTCACTTAAGGAAGTCACATCAGCTTCCATAACAACATTTACAGAACTAGAAGCCCCTACTTTAACCGATTGAGTCTTGAGTCCAATATAGGAGAACTCTAAAACATCTCCTTGTTTAGCACTGATTGAGTACTTTCCGTTCATATCAGACTGAGTACCTGTACTAGTGCCTTTTAAAATCACAGTAACACCTGGCAAAGGCATTCCTCCCTCAGTAATAGTTCCAGAAACAGTCTTTTGCTGAGCAAAAGAAAGCTGCATAAACAACGCCAAGAGCAGCGTGAAAATCCATCTAAAATTTGTTTTCATATTAAAAATTTGAGTTAGTTATTTGGCAAATATATTAATTTTTTATTAAATAAAACAATCAGAAAAAATTATTTGGAAGTAAAAATCATTAATATTCTATAAGATTAGCGTAAAGAAATAAAAAAAGAGAAGCATTAAGCTTCTCTTTAATTGTTATTAATAAGATTCTAAAATAGTAAAAACTATTTTTTTACGAATTTTTTACTGAATTGGACATCATCGCCCTGTGCCTTCAAAACATAGACCCCAGAAGAAAGTGAGGTAACATCAATTTCATAAGTACTATCTTGAGTGAAATCCGCATTAAATGTATCTACAAGTCTACCTTGTAAATCATAAATATAGCAAATGATATTCGATTCATAAAGTTGGTTAGAATTTACAACGAGACGATCACTTACCGGATTGGGAGTAAGTGAAAAATTATTAGTATTCACAGTATCTAAACTTAAATTTTCATTAATTCCACTAACAAGTAAGGCATACTCTTGACTACCACCTGTTAGATTGCCTTTGTGAGAAACCACAATCGTGTACTCCCCACTAGCATTATCAATTTCAACCTTTTCTATATTATCTACATTGTTGTCCGCACGAATAGCTTCATCAGTATGAGAATTTCCTAATCTCCATGGAAAATGTACTACATCATTTTTTAAAATCCTTACATCTAAATTATTTACAAGCACAGGCGTACTTGAGTCAACAACACCTGAATTTATAGCACCTGGTCTGTCTGTCCAACAGATAGTAACTTCCAAAGGAGCGTTTCCTGTAGCATTAACAACTTTCGTGTAAGTTTGCCCTTGATTTAATGTTCTTTCATCAATAATAGATAAGCCAGCTGCTTTATTTGTAATCAGTTGAGCAGCTTTTTCTGCATTAAAAAGTCCCCAACCATAGATTGGATCCGGACCATCCCAAGCTCCTGCTTCATCTGCAGTATGGCATGCTAAACCTCTTAGTGAAGACGACTTCATAAAGTTTCCTTGATTGAGATTACTGTAATGCTGCTGTATCAAAAGTAATCCACCTGTAACTACTGGTGAGGCCATCGAAGTACCGCTTGAAGGTCCATGGCTTGAAATTGAGGCATTTGAAGTGGAAATAACATTAACTCCTTTGGCTGAAATATCAGGTTTAACCCTATTGTCATCCGTTGGTCCATAGCTTGAAAATGAAGAAATTGCTACACTTGAAGGACCCGTATAATTTGTAACTTGATTTACCGCAGCTACAACTAAGGTGTTTTTGGATGTTTTGTTACCATTTAATAAATCATACCCTCCTTTTGTTGGATTTACAGTCTGATTGTTGTCATTTCTGTCATTCCCAGCAGCGTGAACTGATAAATAATAAGGAGCAGCAAATGCAATTTCATCTAATTGTCTGGATCTTGAGACATAGGCCCCAAATTGAAATTCAGAAAGTTGAGTGGCTATTTGTCCATACGAATGATTAGAAAGTAGCAAGCCAAAACCAGCCTCAAAGGACATTTCTGCATAATCATTATTCCAATCTAAGATATACCCAGCGGACTGAAAAGCCATACCTTTGGAGGGTGCATTTGTTGTTCCTGCACCTAATACAGTCCCTGTCACGTGAGTGGAATGAAAAGAGGTTTGAACAGATGATCCATCTAAAATAATAATTCTACCGCCGAAATCAGTGTGAGTTATGAGCGGAACATTTTGGTCCCATACACCCACAATCATATTTTGCCCGTTTAGATTTAAACCTAACGAACCACCGGTATTTAAACTGTTAATCTTAGAAGTTGACGCGGCACCGGTGTTATAGGTTGTAAAATAAAGAGGATTACCATTTTCTAAAATACCTTGAAGCTCTGCAAACGAACCATCACTATTTTGCATAGTTAAAGGCCAACCTTTAATAGTAGCCATTGCAAGTGCTTTTTCTTTGTTCTCTTTGAACTCTTTAGAAAAAACTGATGACAATTCCATTAATCGACCTGTATCCGTTTTAGAAATTATCTTTTCTCTTTGCTCTTGAGTTTGTGAAAGAACAACAAACCCAGAAAACAAAAGAATCGAGCTTAAAATATGCTTTAACGTAATTTTAATTTTCATATTATTTTTTTTTTAATTACTGTGAAATCTTGGATAAAAATATAACTTTACTCAAGTTTTCAATTTACAAATATAAAAAATGTTTAGACAAAATTACAATAAAAAAAAACTAAATTATTCTTAAAATGAGCCTTTATAAATATCTAAAATTTGGTACTGTAGAAGCCGGCACCGACGAAGCCGGCCGTGGCTGCCTCGCAGGCCCAGTAACTGCAGCAGCAGTAATCCTACCGGAAGATTTCAAACTAGAACTATTAAACGACTCCAAACAACTCTCTGAAAAAACAAGAGAAAAACTTAGACCCATGATAGAAGCACAAGCAATTTCGTTCAGCTATACTCATCTGGAACCACTTATTATTGATAAAATTAATATTCTCAATGCGTCCATTCAAGCTATGCAAGAAAGCATTATGAAGTTAACTCCTATACCAGAATACATTATTGTTGATGGAAATCGATTTAAACCCTTGAACAATATTCCTTACAGTTGCATTATCAAAGGTGACAGCAAATACATGAGCATTGCCGCCGCATCCGTTTTAGCCAAAACCTACCGCGATGATTATATGAATCAAATTCACGAGGAATTCCCCATGTACAATTGGAAAAAAAACAAAGGCTACCCCACCAAAGAACACCGGGAAGCAATTGCAAAATACGGCATCACAAAATACCACCGACTGAGTTTTCGGCTACTGCCTGAACAACTGAAGTTAGATTTTTAGATTGTTCGATTAAAAATATATTTCTAAAATTTTTCCGATTTTTAAAATCTGTGTTCTACGAAAGATAAATCCTCTGCAATTATAAATTCCGTGTTCCCGTTAACGAACCATCCAAAACAACAGATTTAAATTCACATTCAAAAAGCACCTCAAAATGTTTTAAAATTTTTCCTTTAACTTCCGCCTCATCCACTTTATCTAAACCCAATTCAACCTGCAAAGAAGTTACCGCTTTTCCACGAATGCCACAGGGAATAATATGATCAAAATAACCTAAATCCGCATTCACATTCAATGCAAACCCGTGCATCGTGACCCACCGCGAAGCACGAACTCCCATCGCACAAATTTTTCTGGCAAATGGCGTTCCCACATCCAACCAAACACCGGTTTCACCCGGACTACGCTGCGTTTTCAAACCATATTCCGCCAATGTTAAAATAATCGTTTCTTCCAATAAACGCAAATATTTATGAATATCGGTAAAAAAATTCTCCAAATCCAAAATGGGATAACCCACAATTTGTCCCGGCCCATGATACGTAATATCTCCACCACGGTTTATCTTATAAAAAGTTGCTCCCTTATCAGCCAACTGTTTTTCAGTCAAAAGCAAATTACTCAAATCACCACTTTTACCTAACGTATACACATGCGGATGCTCCACAAACAAAAAATAATTAGGCGTTGGCAAATTTGTTTCCTCTCGCCTATTCTTAATTTTTAAATCCACTACATGCTTAAACAATTCCTCTTGATATTCCCATGTTGCTTTATAATCATTCAATCCTAAATCTTCCACCAAAACTACTTTTTCCATAATCGCACTATAAAGCACAAAAATACAACTTATACCTTAATATAGATGCTGATTTTTTTAGAAGCGAATGGCTTGGGCTTTTTCTGGAATCCATGTTCCCGCTTTCGCCTTTAGTCCCGCCCAAAAAGCGGGAGCTACCGGCTCAATCGGGGCTAAAAAGCCAATCATTTAAAAATCCCATTCCAATATTAATTCATCCCAACCAATTGACACACTATCCCATTGACACATTACCAAATAATCGCTATCTTTGCACGCTTAAAAAAACGTCACTATGCAACTTTCGGAACAAGAAATTATCAGAAGAGAAAAACTCAACGGACTTCGTCAATTAGGCATAAACCCCTATCCTGCCGATTTATTTCCTGTAAACCATACTTCCAAACAAGTAAAAGAAAACTTTGCAGACGGAAAAAAAGTCATCATTTCCGGAAGAATCATGAGTGTTCGCGACCAAGGAAAAGCGTGTTTTGCCGAATTGCAAGACAGCGACGGTCGAATACAGCTTTACCTAAACCGTGACGTACTTTGTCCCGGTGAAGACAAAACACTTTACAATCAAGTTTTTAAAAAACTGACCGACTTGGGTGATTTTGTTGGTATCGAAGGTGAATTATTCACCACAAAAGTGGGTGCACAATGCGTTCGCGTTGACAATTTTACCTTTTTAAGCAAAACATTACGCCCATTACCTTTACCAAAAATAGACGAAGAAGGAAAAGTGCACGACGCATTTAACGACGCCGAGTTGCGTTACCGTATGCGATACGTTGATTTAGTGGTTAATCCGCACGTTAAAGAAGTTTTTGTAAAACGAACAAAGCTATTTAATGCTATGCGAACATTTTTTAACGACAAAGGTTACTTTGAAGTCGAAACACCTATTTTGCAATCCATTCCCGGTGGAGCGGCCGCTCGTCCGTTTATGACGCATCACAATAGTTTAGACATTCCATTATATATGCGAATTGCAAACGAATTATACCTAAAAAGATTAATCGTTGGCGGATTTGACGGCGTTTACGAATTTTCCAAAAATTTCCGCAACGAAGGAATGGACAGAACGCACAATCCGGAATTTACTGCCATGGAAATTTACGTAGCCTACAAAGACTACAACTGGATGATGGAATTTACAGAAAATTTGCTGGAATACTGTGCCAATCATGTAAATGGCTCAACTAATGCAATTTTTGGCGAACACAACATTAGTTTTAAAGCTCCCTATCCTCGCGTAACAATGACCGCAGCCATTATTCAATTTACCGGATTTGATATTTCAGGAAAATCGGAAGACGAAATTAGGGCCGCCGCTTTAAAAATGGGAATCCAAGTAGACGAAACTATGGGTAAAGGAAAACTCATCGATGAGATTTTTGGAGCCAAATGCGAGGGAAATTTTATTCAACCTACTTTCATTACCGATTACCCAAAAGAAATGAGTCCGCTTTGCAAAGAACACCGCACCAATCCTGAACTCACCGAACGTTTTGAATTAATGGTTTGCGGGAAAGAAGTGGCTAACGCTTACTCTGAATTAAATGACCCGATTGACCAACGCGAACGATTTGAATCGCAATTAAAATTAGCCGATCGGGGTGATGATGAGGCCATGTTCATTGATAATGATTTCTTACGAGCATTAGAATACGGAATGCCACCAACTTCTGGTTTAGGCATTGGAATGGATCGTTTAATTATGTTTTTAACCAATAATCAATCAATCCAAGAAGTACTTTTCTTCCCACAAATGCGACCGGAGAAAAAACAAGTGGAATTGACCGACGATGAAAAAATAATTATCGAAATTTTAAAATCTTCCTACAACATCGCGTTGGCAGAACTAAAAGAAAAAACTGCTTTGAGTGGAAAAAAATGGGATGCCGCCATGAAAGGTTTAGCCAAACATAATTTGGTAAAAGTAAGTGTTGATGGCGACTTAAAAACAGTTGAACTGAAAGGGTAAAACCTTCTTAATAAAAAAACTAATCCCGACCTAAATAGTCGGGATTTTGCATTTAGTAACTTTGCGAACCCGCCATTATAGAAGCAAAAAATGCTCCAAATAAAATAAAGAAAAGTAAAAATAAACCCATCACAATGGCCAGCATAATTAATTGAGCTTTTGCCCAATTTTTCTTATTCACATTTTCGCTATCGCTAAAGGCATAAACAAACAGCATAATAAAACCAACTAATGGGATTGCCATAATTAATAAAGTAATAAGCCAGTCTTTTACTGACATTGGCTTTTGATTTGAATTGTCTAATTCGTTCATAATTATTAAGTTTTTTATGGTTAATTAGGTGCAATATATAAAATTTTACCTTTTATTCTTACTGTTAATAAAAACTAAAAGATTAAACCTTTTTATAAATCATTTGTCTAAGCAGTATAATCAATAAAATCAATAAAAAATGAAAAATTTAATTGTTACCGCAATTTTGTTAATTGGATTTTTAACCGTTGCACAAGAAAAAAGTCTACAAAACCAAGAAAGAAAAGCCAGAATGGAAAACCGTGAAAGTTTAACTCCGGAACAACAAGCTGAACTTCAAGTTAAAAGAATGACACTTGATTTGGATTTAAACGCAAAACAACAAGCTGAAATTAAAAAAATCGTACTCGATCAAGCCAAAAAAAGAGAAACTAAAAAAACCGAATGGAAAGCAAACAAAGACGCTGGAAAATCGCTTAATCAAGACGAACGGTTTGCCATGAAAAATCAAATGCTTGACGAGCAGATTGCCATGAAAGCCGAGTTGAAAAAAATTCTTACAGAAGGACAATTTTCGAAATGGGAAGCAAAACAAGCATATAGAAAAGAAAAAATGCAAGATAGAAGAGGTTCAAAAGGTAAAAAACAAAAAGAACGCAAATAAATTTCAAGATAATATTTTGTTAATTAGTCATTTTAATTTATATTCGCCTATTAACTAATCAAAAAAATAACTTTATCATGAAAAAAATTGTTTCTATAGTAGTAGTTTTATTTGCTTTTGTATTTTCTACCAATGCCCAATCGAATTTAAAAATGACGTCTGATTCAAAACCTAAAGAACAGAGCGTTAAAGAAATGGCTTATAGTGAATTGAGAGAGCTTTCCTCTGTTGTTGAATTAACACCAGAATTAAAAAATGATTTTCTTACCTTATTTATGATGAGAAATGAAGCTGTAAGTAATGCAAAATCAGATGAAGAAAAAGCATCAATTTATGAGCGATTTGGACAAAAATTCTTAAGCGGTTTAAATGAAGAGCAAGCAAAGAAGTTAAAAGAAAACAAAGAATTGTATAATAAGTTAACTCATTTAAAATACAGCAAACAATAAAAATTAGTTTTTTTAACAAATGCCCCAAATAGAATGTACTTTTTGGGGCATTTTTTATATACTATTTTTATGCTGTGGTTTACGCCTACTATTTTTACAACGTTTTTGATACCTTATCAATTGCTTTAATCGTAAAATCTAAATCGGCATAAGATAAAGCATCTGTAATAAACCATGTTTCGTAGGCAGACGGAGCAATATAAACTCCCTCATTTAGCAGTCCGTGGAAGAACTTTTTAAACATTTCATTATCACCGCCTTTAGCAGTTTCAAAATCAACAACAGGTGTTTCATTGAAATGCACAGAAATCATAGATCCCACTCTGTTGATCGTAAAAACAACACCGTTTTGAGTCAACACCTTACGAATACCATTTTCTAGGTAGGCTGTTTTTTCATCCAATCGTTCAAAAATAGAAGCGTGGACATTCAGTTCAGATAACATTGCCAAACCTGCAGCCATCGCTAAAGGATTTCCTGACAAGGTTCCCGCTTGGTAAACGGGCCCTAAAGGAGCTAAATAATTCATAATTTCGTTTCTTGCTGCAAAAGCACCAACGGGTAAACCGCCACCAATTACTTTTCCAAAACAAACGATATCAGCTTTCACAGCATATAATTCTTGAACTCCACCTTTGGCAAGCCTGAATCCTGTCATTACTTCATCAAAAATAAATAAGGCTCCGTTGTCATCGCACAAGCTTCTCAAACCCTCTAAAAATCCTTTTTGAGGCGGAATGCATCCCATGTTGCCGGCTACGGGTTCCACAATAATAGCGGCAATTTCATTTTTATTGTTTTCAAATAATTCCCTTACACTATCCAAGTTATTGTAATGAGCCAATAAAGTATCCTTTGCGGTTCCTTGCGTCACACCCGGACTATTAGGAATACCAAATGTACTGGCTCCACTTCCTGCTTGGATTAGGAAAGAATCGGAATGACCGTGATAGCATCCTGCAAACTTGATGATTTTATCTCTTTTTGTATAACCGCGAGCGAGTCGAATAGCACTCATGCAAGCTTCTGTGCCCGAATTTACAAAACGGATTTTATCGATATTAGGTACCATCGAAACAGCGAGTTCAGCTATTTTTGTTTCCAATTCGGTTGGCATCCCAAAGGAAGTTCCTAATTTAGCTCTTTCCGTAATCGCCTTGATTACTGGTTCATGCGCGTGTCCTAAAATCATTGGTCCCCAAGAATTGATATAATCAATGAGTTTATTTCCGTCTTCATCAAACAAATAGGCTCCTTTGGCACTTTTTACAAAAATAGGCGTTCCTCCCACTCCTTTAAATGCTCTAACGGGAGAATTTACTCCGCCCGGAATTACTTTTTCAGCTTCAGCAAACAACTTGCTGCTTCTTTGGTATTGCATTGGTGATTTTTTTGAATTATTTTAGATAAATAACCTGACCTACAGAAAGTGAATCTGATTTCATGTTATTGTTGCGTTTTATTTCGTCTATGGAAATATTGAATTTTTTTGAGAGTGAATACAACGTATCTCCTTTGGTTACGATATATTCTTTTTCGGATGATTTTCCTGAAGAAACCACTTTTTTTGAAGTGGAAAACTTCCCTAACACTTCTGTATCATATTGGTTTAATTGATATCGTTCTATCAAACTAATTAATTTATCCGGATACTTAGTATCCGTTGCATAACCAGCAGCTCTAAGCCCTTTTGCCCAAGCTTTGTAATCGTCTCTTGGCAATTCAAAAAGTGAGGCGTAACGACTTCTTGTCGTTAAAAATAAAGAATGGTCGCGGTAGGAATCAGCGGGATCGTCATATTTTCTAAAGCATTCCTGAGCAGAATCGTCGTCATGACGAACGCTGGGTCCTGTCCATTCTTTGTGACATTTTATTCCGAAATGATTATTGGCTCTTTTGCTTAATGAACCTTGACCAACACCGGACTCTAAAATTCCTTGGGCAAGCGTTATACTAGCCGGAATGCCGTGTTGACGCATGTTTTCTTTGGCAATATCTTTAAAATCATCGATGTACTTTAGCACGAGCTCTGTGGTTACTTTCACATTCGATGTAGCCTCTAAAACCTCTGTAGAAGGTTTTGATGTATTTGAAGAGTGTTTGTTATTAGTTGGTGACTTGGCAATAGGCTTTTTTGCAGTTCTAGTCACGGGAGTACTTTTTTTAGTAGTTCGCACAACCGGTTTGGAACTTGAACACGAAACCAACAATAACAAACCGAAAATGAATAGCATTTTTTTAACCATCGAACTTTATTTTTTGTAATTTTTTATCTTCTAATTTTATATTCATTCCACTAATTCCTTGCAATCCGCCGGTGTGAATGGCTAAGATTTTTGATCCTTTCGCGAAATAATTTCTCTTAATTAAATCATCAATCCCGAACATCATTTTACCTGTATAAACGGGATCCAGCGGTATTTTAGTACTTGCATAAAATGAATTCATAAAATCAATCAATTCATTTGTTGTTTTAGCATAACCTCCAAAAGTATAATCATCTGTCACATCCCAATTTTTATTGGTAGTAAATTTAGCAATTTCATGATTTAAAAAACCTCCTTTTAGAGCCGGAAAACCAAGTACTTTTTGATTCTCTGAACTAGCATTTATTAAACCTGAAATTGTTCCGCCGGTTCCAACTGAGCAACAAATATAGTCAAACTCATTGTCTTCTGCTGTTAAAATCTCTTCACAACCTCGAACAGCTAATGCATTTGTTCCTCCTTCCGGAATGAGATAAAAATTTCCAAACAACGCTTTTAAGCTGTTTTTATAATTATCTGAATCTTTATTTCTGTAATTTTCCCTAGTTTCGAAAAAGAAATTCATTCCGTTTTGTTGTGCAAATGAAAGTGTTGGATTTTCATATACTTTTGTAGAAAGTTCCTCGCCACGAATTATTCCAATTGTTTTAAAACCATACTCTTTTCCTGCAAAAGCAACGGCTGCAATATGATTTGAAAAAGCTCCACCGAAAGTTAACAAGGTTGTTTGACCTTCTTCTTTTGCTTTGATCAAATTATACTTTAGTTTTCGATATTTATTTCCTGAAATAAAGGGATGAATCAAATCTTCTCTTTTGATATAAAGGGAAACTTGATTTCCAACTTCTTTTATTTCCTGATTAATAACCTCAACTATCATACTGTTGCAAAGGTATTGAAATGCTGTTAAATAAAAAAGACAGCTCGTTCGAACTGTCTTTTAACTATTTTTTTATCATTTTTAATTCACTCTATAAATAGAAACCTTTTTACTGATTTCTTGATTGTCTGCCGTAATTAATTTTACGATATAAATACTGTCGCTCAACCCAATAGTTGGGAATGAATAGACTTCTTGTGCTCCTAATTTTTCTTTTGTGAAAATTAATTTACCGGTAATATCAAACAATGTGGCTGATTTTAAATCAACTAAATTTGGATTTTTGATGGAGAGCAATCCGCTATCGTTGTTTTGTACAATCATAAATTGTTCACTTTTGATAGTTTCATTTCCTAATGTTTCGTCTAAGAAAGTAACTTCAAAACGCTCATTGGTGGTTCCGCCTGCTGGTAAAGTAATGTCCACAAAACTATTTTTAATGTCATGATAGATGTTCGTTTCACTATCAAAAAGGAAAATATTTTCAGCTTCTTCAAAATTGATAATCTCACCCACATAAACCCTAAAAGTTGACTGATTAACTGCTTTTAGTGCAAATGGTATTCTTTTATTGATATCAAATGGTAACGTTGAAATGGCAAATTGATTATCTGCTGTTAACGGAAAATAGACATCCGTTGGTAAATTTAAACCCTGCATTGGTGCATCATAAGCATTATCAAGTCCATCTGTTGCATTCGGATTGAATGCCAAAACTACTTCTCTGGTAAATTGATTATTCAAAATAGTTTGAATTCTAATTTGAGGAACTTGCAATTTTGAAAATTGCGTGTAATCTGTTCCTGTTAAATTTGGAATTTCCGGCCAATTTGTATCTGAATCAGAATTTGTTTCATAATTATTTGCATTTCTTTCAAATTGCGAGTTGTTTGCTACTCCTTCTTTCATAAAAGCGCGATAACGATTTCTCATTATTGCAGTTCCGGCAGCAACTGATCCTTTTATTATAAAACCTTGACCTACCGGAGAAAACATTCTGCGGTAATTTACTCCGGAATTTCCTGATGTATTATTAAATGAACCATCACCATTGTAGGTATTCCAAGGAGCACTAGTATATGTTCCGGGAGAAAATGCATTAACATTATTAGGAACATAAACTCCGTATCCTCCAACATACTCAGATAAAGTATGAGAAGTAGCAGGTTTCTGATGTTCCCAGAAATAAGCATTCCCATTAATAATTGGTGAAACTGATGGTGACACAGCTCCCGTGACATAATCTACGGTACGACCATTGTTTTCCAACAAAAACAAATTCAAATTTATTGCAGATGGATAGGGATTTCCGGTTAGTGTACTTTCAGTATATGAAGTTGCCCCATCAAATGAATTCCCAACCGGAATGTTGATATTTCCATCATTCGGTTTTCCTCTAAAATCGTAGCGTTGGCTGTTGCCAGGATTATTTTGAACTCCTAAAACGGTAGTGTTGTCTGAACCGCTTACGCCTTTCATGGTGAAACCTTGACCGGCTCCAATAGAAGTAGCTGCTGCGATATAACTCCAATTTGAATATTGATTAGTTGTTGTTAGCGTATAAATCCATCTGCTTGAGATGTTTAAAGCAGCATTTGTTGTAGAACCATTTAAAGTTGTTATAATTGCTTCTCCTCCAAAAGTTGTTAAACCTGTTGGTCTTTTCAATAAAGAAATACCAAAATTGGAATTTCCGACAGACGCAGTTGGCTCTCCTACCGGTGAACACCAATAATTATAACCAAAATTGTTCGAAGTACCTTCTTGAAATGCTGACAACGTTCCGAGTCCAATGTTATTAGAACCTAGCGTCGTTTTTTGAAGCAACTGACTTTCATTCCTCAAATAAATATGTCCGGCACTAGCCAAATTGACATCTTGCGTAACGGTAATATATAGGTCATTTACATATAAAAAGCTGCCAGAGCTCACAAATAATTGTGCTTGGGATTGCATTCCCACAGAAAACACTCCAATAATAATAAAAAACTTTAGTAAACTTCTCATAATTAAAAACTTAAAAACCCAAATTTAAGTATTTATTTCATTACAATTATTATTTGACAATACTTTTTTTTTAACAGAATAAGAAATTTAGCCTGCAAATGTTAAAAAAGAGTTTTCAACCATCGATAAAACGCACATTTATTTAACATTTAAGTATTATTTTTCTTATATTTATATAAATTTAATGTATTTTGTCGATTTTTTTATACACTTTATCGGTTTTGTGATATATTTGCTCTGTCAAAAATTAAGTAATGAAAACTCATTTTAAAATTAATAAGTCATGAAAAATTATTCTACACTAATTAATGAAACAAAAAAAGAAGATTTAAATTTAAATCTAAGATCTAAATTTATACTTGTATTTTTACTTTTTACAATTCAATTTGTAAGATCACAAACGGTGCATATCAATCCTACTACAAATGGAGGTTTTGAAAGTGGTGCTACGTTTGCTGCTAATGGTTGGAATGTTACAACAGGGACATCATCTCAAAACCAATGGGTGTGTCATACTGGTGCAACTGCAGGATTTTCGGGATCACGGTGCGCTTATATTACTAATAATGCATCAGCCATTACACCACCTCATAATTACACATTAACAGTTAACCGTAGAACACATTTGTATAGAGATGTATCTATACTTGCTGGTGAAACTAATATAATTTTAAATTTTAACTGGATTGGAAGAGGCCAAAACAATACTGATTGGATGAGAGTTTGGGCTATACCAACTAGCTATATACCAGCATATGGAGTACTTATTACAACAACAGTTCCTGCTGCTGAAAGAGTATTGTTGGGCAACTTTCAAAACCAAGCTTCTTGGACTAATACCACTGTAAATGTTCCATCTGCATTTGCTGGACAATCTTTTCGTTTAGTTTTTGAATGGATAAATAATAATAGTAGTGGCACACAACCTCCTGCTGCAATAGATAACATCTCTTTAACTTCCATTGTACCACCAATAAATGATAATTGTTCAAATGCCATTGCTCTTACAGTGAATGAAGATGCCACTTGTGCTTCTAGCACGCCCGGAACAACAATTGGTGCCACATTATCTCAAACCGGTTGCACAGGAGTAGCTGACGATGATGTTTGGTATAGCTTTGTCGCAACAAGTACTTCACATACTGTTACGGTAACTCCCGGAACTTTAAATGACGCTGTTTTACAAGTTTTTAGTGGAACTTGTGGTGGATTAACAAGTTTAATCTGTAGAGATGCAAATTTCAGTTCTGCTGAAATTGCCAGAGTCAATTATCTTACTGTGGGAAATACCTACTATGTAAGAGTATACAGTTATAATAATAATTCGGGTAACGGAACATTTGAAATATGTGTAACTTCGCCTGATACAGTTAGTACTTCAACCACTTCGCACACTGTAGTAGAGCTGGTAAAAGATATTTTATTTGAAAATAGTTGTATAAGTGTTTCAAACATTACCTCAGTGACAGGAACAAACTATGGAAATTCAAGCGGTATTGGTTATTTTTCAAGAGTAGGAGAGTCATTTCCTTTTAAAGATGGTATCGTTTTATCGACCGGAAATGCAAATCTAGCAGGTGGATCTATAAACGATGCTACAAACTCAGACGGAAATTTTGCATGGCTCGGTGATAGTGATGTTGAAGCGGTAATGTCTGCTGTTTCGGGTTCACCGCAAACTTCACATAATGCGAGCTACTTGCAATTTGACTTTGTGCCTTTTCAAGACACCATAAGTTTTGATTTCTTATTTGCTTCAAATGAATATGGTCAATATCAATGTGACTATTCAGATACCTTTATTTTCTTGTTAACGAATTTAACCACCGGTGTCACAACCAATATTGCGGTAGTACCATCAACAACTACGCCAATTACAGTTGTTAGTATTAGAGATCAATTATATAATGGTTTTTGTAGCTCTGTAAATGAAAGTTATTTTGGTAACTACTATTACAATGATCCAATTAGTGCTCCAATTAATTTCAGAGGCACAACTGTCCCTTTAACTGCAATAGGCACTGTGGTACCTGGCCAACAATACAGGATAAAATTAGCCATTGCAGACCGTGCAGATCCTCTTTTTGATTCAGCAGTATTTATCAAAGGAAGTAGTTTTTCGCTGGGAGAAATTGCTTTAGGAGATGACTTGTTTATAGTTGACAATACCGCTTTGTGTTACGGCGAATCTGTCATGTTAAATCCCGGATTGGATAGCTCAATTTTTGACTTTGAATGGTATCAAGATGATGTACTGATTTCATCAGCTACCGGCCCGACCTTTAATGTAACAGAATGGGGTGATTTTAGAGTTGTTGCCTACATTAAAGGCAATCCACAATGTTACGTGGAAGATCAAGTGCGAATTGAAATTTTCCCAGAAATAACTCCTTTACAACCAAGAAATATTACACGATGTAATTTTGGAGTTCCATTTGATTTAACTGAAAATAATTCCAGGTTGCTTCAATTTTATCCGGAACCAACATTCGGCTTAAACTATTTTACTAGTTTAGCAGATGCACACAACAACACAAACCCAATTTTAAATCCGGAAAGTTTTTCTGAAACGTCAAATCCGCAAACAATTTATGCAAGAGTTTATAATATTGAAAGAGAATGTTATGGAATTCGATCATTCACTGTTAGAAGACCAAAAACATGGAATGGCTCTGCAAATACCGATTGGAATACACCATCTAATTGGACACCGTTTGGCGTTCCAACTGATGAAGATTGTGTTATAATCAATGCAACGGCAAACGATCCAATTATTAGCGGAACAGATTATATAGGTAATGGATTTAATCTTGAAGTGAGAGACGGCTCGCTCCTCACAGTAAGAGAAAATAATCATCTTATGGTTGTGGATCAAGTTGTTGTGAGGCCAACCGGAAGACTAGAGTTTGAAAACAATGCTAGCTTAGTACAAGTAAACAACGTAACTAACACAGGTTCAATTCGATATGACCGAAAAGCATTTATTAGAAGATTAGATTATGTATATTGGTCTTCGCCTGTAGATGCTTTCCATATTGCATCGCTGTCTCCGGGCACTCCGGCATCAACACGATTCTTTTGGAACACTACATTAAGCAACACAAATGGCGGAATCGGTGGATGGTCTGCTGCAAACGAAAACATGATCCAAGGAAAAGGATATATCGTTCGGGGTCCAAACTCTTTTACAACAACTATTCAGGAATTTAGAGCCTCGTTTAGCGGAGTTCCAAACAATGGTACGATTTCTTATCCAATTTCAAGAGGTAGTTATACCGGATCTGATTATGCCGGAACAAACGGAGTTACCATAACAAATATGGATGACAACTTTAATTTAATTGGAAACCCGTATCCGTCAGCAATTCGCTACACAGATTTTATGGCTGCAAATCCAGATTTAGAAGGTTCAATACGCATATGGACACATGGCACATTGCCATCTGCTGCCAACGGAAATCCATTCTATGCCAGTTTTGGTTACAACTATTCGTCTGCGGATTACATTATTCACAACGGAACCGGGACGGTTACTGGACCAGCCACATATGATGGATATATTCCGGCAGGACAGAGTTTCTTTGTACTAATGAATGACGGAGCAGAGGCAACAAGCAATGTTGTATTTACAAATAGCATGCGTGTAACTGCAAACAATACACAATTTTACAGAAGCAGTAATCAAACATTATCCGCTCAAGATTCGGGTAGAATTTGGTTAGATTTAATAAATCCTGCAAATATGGTTTGTAGAACTTTAATAGGGTATGTTGAAGGAGCTACAAATGAAAAAGACAGAATTTATGATACCTACACAAAAATATCAGGTTCAACTTTCTTCTATTCATTAATTGGTAATGAGAAAAATTCTATCCAAGGAAGAAGTGTACCATTTGAAATTGAGGATGTTGTTCCTGTAGGATTTAAAGCAAATGCTGAAGGTAACTACACTATTGCGATTGCAGCGGTTGATGGAATATTTCAAAGCGAACAATTTGTTTACTTAAAGGATAATTTACTGGGAATAATTCATGAATTAAGTTCTGAACCTTACACATTCTATTCATTGACAGGAGAGCATAATGAACGATTTGAAATAATCTACACAAACGAAACATTAGGTACAATTGATTTTGAAAGTCAAGAAATAAAAGTTGTTACAAATGAAAATTTAACTGTATATTCTATGAATGCACTTATAAAGGAAGTAGCTGTATATGATGTTTTAGGCAGAAAAATTAATCATTACTTTAATATTAATGCGAATGAAATTTCCCTAAAAGAGCAAAAGACCAATCAAGCATTAATACTTAAAATCACCTTGGAAAATGAAATAATTGTTAACAAGAAAATCTTATATTAATTGTTTTAGTTGTTTAACCTAAAGGCCTCTTTATAGAGGTCTTTTTTTATGTAAAAAAAACGGAGTTTTATTAATACGTAGTTTATCGGATTTTAACAACTTTCATCGGCTATTTTAGTTAATTCGTTGTTAAAGTGTTAATTTTGTGCCAAATAGCTTCCAAAAACTACAACTTACATGTTTAAATTTATTGCTTAAACAATACCACAGTAGGTTAACACAGTTAAAACAAAAATCAAATCTTAAGGAATTAACATGTACCCCAAACATTTGTTGAAATAGAAATAATTTAAGAAGTCGATCTAAAACCGTGGCTATCATGAAAAAAAATTACAATTTACGAACTGGTTTAGTTTTTTTAAAAAAAGAAACCTATTTTAATACCAAAAATAACATCATACATTTAATTTTGATGTTAATTACTTTTTTTGGATTTTCCACTTCTTTTGGACAAACTACAGTAATTTTTACTGCTACTGGCAATAGCACATGGACTGCTCCATGCGACGTAACTTCCATTACCCTTGAAGTATGGGGTGCCGGTGGTGGGGGACAAAGAGCAAACGGAAACCCATCTGCAGGTGGTGGAGGTGCAGGTGGTGGATATGTCAGAACCACTTATGCAGTAACTCCCGGCAGTACATATAATTTATACGTTGGAATTGGAGGAACGGGAAACTCAGGCGGAGATGGCCAAGATTCTTGGTTTGATACAAATACTACTATCATAGCTGTAGGCGGGCGAGGTGCCGGCGGAGTTGTCACGACAAATAGTACTTGGGGAACCGGAGCAACTGCATTTACTTCAGGAAATGTAGGCGGGGGCGGGACCATAATTTCAACTTACGGTGGAAATGGCGGAAATGCCGGGAACAACTTTAGTGGTGGTGGCGGCTCAAGTGCGGGAGATATAAATGGAAATTCTGCCGCCGGAATGGCTGCAGGTGCTGCACCAACAAATGGGTATGCAGGTGCTGCTGGCAGAGACAGTAACGGGGCCGGGGCCGCGGGAGGAATTGGTGCCGGGGGTGCCGGGGGCAGGACTGCTCAAACTACTGACCGTTCTGGTGGTGCCGGTGGTCGAGGTCAAGTTAGAATTACCCATACTTCAACATTAGCGACATATTGTTCACCTACTTTTACAACTGCAGTTGAACCAATTACCAATGTAACATTCGCCGGAATTAACAATACTTCTTCAAATCTTATAAATGGGACTCCAGCTTTAGAAGAATTTTGTCAAATCGGCACTGTAATTCAAGGTTCTCCTTCAAATTCAATTTCAATTCAAGGGAATACCGATGGAAATTTCACCAACAATATACGCGTTTATATAGATTGGGATAGAAATGGGACTTTTGGAAACGTAGCCAATGAAATTTATAATATTGGAACGATTACAAATACCACCGGAGTTGATTTTATAAGTTTAACCGGAAACATTGCTGTGCCTTTGACAGCTGGATTAGGGTTAACAAAAATGAGGGTTATGAAACGCTTCGGCGGTTATCCAACAGGTCCATGCCAGACCGGAATAGGTTTTGGACAAGCAGAAGATTATTTAATTCAAGTAAACCCTAGACCTGTTTGCACTACTCCTGCCCTACAACCTACTTCTTTAAATTTAACTTCAACAGGAACAACATTGGCAGGTTCTTTTACAATGCCTATTCCACCAGCTGATAATTATTTAGTTGTTATAAATACTACAGGAATTACTCCTGTTCCCGTAAATGGCACTACATATACAATTGGCTCAACAATTGGAGCAGGAAATACAGTAATTGATGTTGATAATAACAATGCCTTTTCAACTACTGGCCTAACAATATTAACCAATTACTATGTATTTGTATTTTCGTATAATTCAGTGTGTACAGGAGGACCACTTTATTATACTGTTTCTCCATTAAATGGTTCTATAACAACCTTAAGTGTTGATTATTGTAACCCATTATCTACATCTGATGCTTCTAGAATTTTCATCAACAATGTTAGTTTTCTTGGTTCATTGAATGATGTTTCTAATTTAAATTCTTCCTTTTCATTATTGCCTTCTGGCTATCAAAACTTTACTTCCTTAGGAAACAGAGCCGTTCAAGCTCAAGGAGAAGGAATGAATATTATTGCATCTAGTAATGCAAGAGGGAGATGGAAAGCTTGGGTGGATTGGAATAAAGATGGAGATTTTAATGATGCAGGAGAAGAAATTTATAATCCGGGTGCATTTGCCGGAATTACTTTAAATTTTGGTTTTGTAATTCCTCCGGGAACTCCACCTGGTGACTACAGAATTCGATTCAGAGTATATAATAGTTTTTATTTAACGTTAGAGAATTTTAATTATGATTTCAACTCTTGCGAAACTTTCGATGCAAGAAATATTAATTATGGCCCACCGTTAGGGACAGTTAGCTCAATTGAATATGGTGAAGCTGAAGACTACTTATTCACTGTTGTTGCAAGTTGTTCAAACGTAATCACCAACATCACTCATGGAGAAGTTTGCGGCTCTGGCCCTGTAACACTTGATGTAACCGGTTCTGCGGGTGTGACATCATTTAGATGGTATTCAAGTGAAACAGGAGGTTTACCAATTGCCACTACGCCAACAGGAACTTGGACAACTCCTTCATTGACAAATACAACAACTTATTATGTAACTGCTGTAAATGGATGTGAATCATTAGTTAGAACACCTGTAATTGCTACAGTTAGCCCAATACCAACACTGTCATTTAGCCCAAGCAATCCCATAATTTGTGGAAATAATGCAATTGTTTCATTAACTGCTGCAGGAGATACAGAACAGGTTTTCTTAGTCAATGAAAATTTTGAATCCGGAACACTCGGTGTTTTTTCCAATATTAACACAGATGCTAATGCCGCAAGTTTTGACAATCAATCGAGATGGCAAGTAAGAACGAGTACATTTATCCCAACAGGTCAAGTTTGGTTACCCGCAATTTCATCCGGATTTGGCGCAAATAGATTTGCCATGGCAACAGGTGACATCAACCCATTAGCCCCTAATGATATTGAAAATTCATTAACCTTAACAACCGGAGTAAATACAACAAACTTTACTGACTTAACACTTACAATGAAATTTTATTTTTCAAGGTATTTACCCGATGATAATGTAAGTTTGACAGAATTTGTTACAATTGAAGCTTCTACCAATAATTTTACAACTTCTACAACAATTGCAAACTATGTTGCAGATGTTGGAATTGGTTCTAGATTTAGTAATTTAAGTTTCGATTTATCTGCGTTTGTAAACCAAACAAATTTGAGATTCAGAATTAGACATCGTGTTTATTCAACATCTACTGGATGGTTACCGGATGGTGTTGCTGTTGATGAAATCAAATTATTTGGTACTAGACCATTAACTACTTCATTTAATTACGATACCTCAACAGTGGATGCTTTTTCTGATTTTGCTTGTACATTAAGTTACTCTTCTGGAAGCCCTGCAACAACAATTTACATTAGACCAACCTTGAGCCAACTTGAAAACGCCACTTTTACCATTCCGGTAAACACAACCCTTTCTAATGGTTGTTCAATTGCAGGAAATATAGTTGTAGTAAACAACACTAAAATATACAATAATCCAAGTGATAGCGATTGGAATAATCCTTTGAATTGGAGACCAAATGGAGTACCAACTTCAGATAATTGTGTAGTAATTATTAACGATTCTGATATTCCTAATTCAAATTATCAAGCATATGCAAGAAATCTAAGAGTTGCGAATACTGGAAATCTAAATTTAGGTTCATCAAGTTATTTAACAGTTACAGAAAATGTGATGGTAGATGCAGGAGGAGTTTTTGAAATTGAAAACAATGGTAGTTTGATTCAAATTGATAATGTTATCAATACTGGTAACATTATCTATAAACGAATTGCCAATGCCATAAAAGGCACTGATTATGTTTATTGGTCGTCACCCGTAAGCGGACAAATTGTAAATGGTTTATATTCAACCCCAACTCAAGGTCCAAGATTCAGATGGAATACAACTATGCTTAACGCAAATGCAGCACAAGGAGGCTGGGTAAACGCAAGCGGCAATACAATGGCAACCGGAATAGGTTATATTGTTCGTGGTTCATCAACCGCATCTATGCCGGCCACTAACATTCTAAGTACTTTTACCGGAATTCCAAATAATGGCTCAATAAATGTTCCGGTAGAAAGAGGAAGTTACACCGGAGCACCCTATACAAGTCCAAATGGAGCTATAGTCAATAATTTAGATGACAATTGGAATTTGTTAGGTAATCCATATCCTTCTGCTCTAAATGCATTACAGTTTTTATTCGATAATAATACTAAAATTCACGGAAATGTTCGTCTATGGACACATGGTACCGATTTGGCTTTGACAGGCACAACCGTAAATAATCCTTATTATGGTAATTTTGCTTACAATTATTCTTCTAGTGACTATTATTTTATCAATTATACGGGAACAACTATACCTGGCGGATCTGATTTAGTTAAAAGTGGTCAAGCCTTTTTTGTCCAAATGATTGATGGCCCTGCAGGTAGCAACACTGTTAATTTTAACAATGCTCAAAGAAGCAATTCATTTGAAAATAATAATTTCTTCAGAAATGCAGAAAATTCATCGAATGAAAATTCAATTTCAAATCTAGAAAGACATCGAATTTGGTTGGATATCGTCAATGCAAATAATCAATCCACAACCACTCTAATTGGTTATGTGGAAAGTGCTTCCGATGCAAAAGATTCATTTTTTGATGCTACCGAAAAAGCTTCTGGTTCGTTAGGAATTTATTCAAATATAAATGATGAAACTTTTGCTATTCAAGGTCGTTCGTTGCCTTTTTCTGTTTCTGATGAAGTTTCGATAACTTTTAGAACTTCAAACTCAGGAATACATCATCTTGCTATTTTAGAGGTTGACGGACTATTTGAAAATCAATCAATTTACGTTAAAGATGAATTATTAAATGTGATTCATGATTTAAAATTGAGTCCGTATCCATTTTCAACGGAAGCCGGTACGCATCAAAATCGTTTCAAAATTGTTTATCAAAACGAAACACTTGGAATTCCTTTTGTTACAGAAAATCAAGTAGTTGTATACAAAGACAAAACAAAATCCATTCAAATCTCCACAGGAAACTTAACAATGGATCAAGTAAAACTATTTGATATTCAAGGTAGATTGATTAAAACGGCAAGCGATATTAATAACAACAAATTATCAATTGATACCCAAGAAATGGCAGACCAAGTCCTAATGGTTTCTATTACTACAACCGACAATCTTAAAATAACAAAAAAAGTATTCTAACAAAAATTTAAATTTTAGCATTAAAAACGACTTCTAAAAGGAGTCGTTTTTTTATAAGTAAAGACTGATGTTATTTTTTCATTTTAACGATTAAATTAAACATTATAACAATTTATTAACAAATATTTGTCATTTTGTTAGAATTTGATTTAAAATTATTATTTTAGTCAAAACAAATTTTATCCAAACCATGAAAAAAGATAATTGGGGATTTTTTTTTCCATCGAACAAATACCAGATTATATTACTAATTGCCATATTTATTTATCCTAATGATACCACTGCACAGTGCACAAATGGAGTTCAATTTGGATCGGCAATAGCACCAACTAACTCACTTCCTGCAACAATCAGTACTTGTAATTATCAGACAGAATACAGTCCGATAACTTCAATAGTTGCTGGAACAACCTATCAAATTAATAGTGACTGTGGAGGCTATGTTACAGTTAGAAGAGACAGCTTCAATGGTACTGTTGTATCAAATGGAACCGCTCCTCATACTTTCACAGCACCGACTTCTGGCACGTATTACGTCCACTATAATACAAATATTGGATGCGGAACTGCAACTAATTGTTGCACCACCACAATAACATGTATTTCATGCTCTGCTCCTGTAGGTTGTATAAATAATACTGCTTTTGGCTCTTCAATAGCACCAACAAGCAACGCACCAACAACAATAAGTACATGTAATTTTCAAACCGAATATAGCACAATAACATCCATAGTTTCAGGAACAACTTATCAAGTAAACAGTTCCTGTGGCGGATATATTACAGTTAGAAGTGGCACGTATAATGGAGCGATCGTAAGTCAAGGAAATGCTCCATTAACATTTACAGCAACTTCTTCTGGAACTTATTATATTCATTATAACACTAATTCATCATGCGGAACTGCAACAAATTGCTGTACAACTATAATAACCTGTACTTCATGCACGGCACCTATTGGTTGTGTTAACACATCTTCCTTTGGTAGTGCAAACGCTCCAACAAATGCAACCGTTACAACAATTAGCACTTGTAATTATCAAACAGAATACAGCACTATTAGCAACATAATAAATGGAAACACTTATACGGCCGGCAGCAGTTGTGGAGGATATATTACAGTTAGGAGCGGAACCTATAATGGAACAGTTATTGCCCAAGGAAACGCTCCACTGACTTGGACAGCTACAAGTAGTGGCACACATTTTATACATTACAATACAAACTCAAGTTGTGGTACGGCAACGACTTGTTGCACTACAACAATTCAATGCAACACTTGCTCAATACCTTGTACTTCTGGAGATGGAACAGGCACAACAACCTTGGGCTGTCCTTCTGTACTTTCAGGTGGTTTAGGATTAGATGGTGCAGATCCAATTCCAATGGATTGCAATTCCGTTTCAACATGTGTTGAGTTAGAAGCTACTTATTTACAACTCGGAAACACAACCTCTTACACGGTAGAATCTATAGATTATGCTCCACCCTATCAATTTAATTGCCTGCAAAATCCTGTTAGTGTTAATGTAGATGATATCTGGTCACCTGTTATTAATCTCCCATTTAATTTCTGTTTTTATGGAAATACATACAATTCATGTATTATGGGTTCCAATGGTATGATCAGCTTTAATACGGCGGCAGCGGGTGGTGCTTCAGGATTTGAATTTAATGACAACCTGCCTAGCACCGCAGGAGCTTTATTTGCCAATACAATTTATGGTGTCTATCATGATATTGATCCAAGCGTGGGAGGTGAAGTAGCGTGGGAACTAATCACTTTAAACACCGGTTGCCGAGCTTTAGTTGCAGGTTGGAACAATGTGCCAATGTATCTCGAAAATAGCATTCTTTACACAGGTATGATTGTTCTATATGAAGATTCAAACATCATTGAAGTTTACATTAAAGAAAAAAACATTGATTCGTACTCGTTTATCTATAGTGATGCTTGGAATTATGGGAATGCCATCGTAGGTATTCAAAATGCAGCTGCAACTGAAGCTGTTGTTGCTCCAGGAAGAAATGGTTTAGGCACAAATTGGACAGCCACCAACGAAGCTTGGCGATTTGTTCCATCAGGACCATCAATCACTTCTTTACAATGGTTTGAAGGCTCTGGTACAAGCGGTCCAATGTTAGGCACAACAGATGTTATTGAGGTTTGTCCAACAATTACAACCACTTATACGGCTCGTGTTACCTATACACTTTGTAGCGGAACAACCATTACGGAAACCGACGAAACCATTGTCACCGTAATCGGAGACAAAACCTGGAATGGATCAATTGATTCAGATTGGAACAAAAACAACAACTGGACACCTGTTGGTATTCCAAACAATACCGATTGTGTATTAATTCCCGTTACACCAAATGACCCAATAATTTCAGGAACAAATTACAATGGCTTAGCTGGAACTTTACGCATTTTAGACAATGCAACATTAACAGTAAATTCAAACAATAGTATTACGGTAACCGATTGGGTAAACGTTCAACCCAACGGAACTTTTGACATTCATGATAATTCCAGTTTGGTTCAAATCAATAATACAACTAACGTCGGAAATATTATTTACCGAAGAGACACAGATATAAGAAGATTAGATTACGTCTATTGGTCATCTCCGGTTAGCGGATTCAATGTAAGTAACATTCCCGCTCCAATTGCTCCGGGTCCAATATTCACTTGGAACACAACTTTAGCAAATCCAAACGGTGGTCAAGGTTACTGGGTAGGAGCAGCAGGAAGCACCATGCAACCCGCAATTGGCTATATCATGCGAGGTCCAAATAGTTTTGGAAACACACCCACAACGCTTAACGGAAGTTTTATTGGAGTTCCAAATAACGGTCAAATTACAACTTCAATTTCAAGAGGAAGCGACACCAATACAGCCACACATTACGGACTAAATGGGACAGAAATCACCAATTTCAGCGATAATTATAATTTAATTGGGAATCCTTACCCATCAGCTATTAGAGCAAGTCAATTTTTATTTAATAACAATACTACAATTGAAGGAAACGTTCGCTTATGGACACATGGTACTTTGCCCGCAGCCATAACCAGTCCGTTTTATGATACGTACACCTACAATTATACTCCCGGCGATTATTTTATTTACAATTTTACAGGTGCGTCTTGTTGTCCTGCTACCGGTTCAGATTTATTTATTGGAGCAGGTCAAGGGTTCTTTGTTCAAATGATTGATGGCCCCCCGGCTTCAGGTGTTGTGACGTTCAATAATGGTTTACGAAATCCTAGCTATGACAATAGTTTGTTCTACAGAAATGCAAATCAAATTGAAACACAAACTAATTTAACCAATTTAGAAAGACACAGAATGTGGTTTGACATCATTAATTCAGATGGATTAAATGATCGAACTTTAATTGGCTACATTGAAAATGCAACGATGGGTAGAGATAGTTTCTTTGATGCAAATACAGCAGTTGCCGGAAATATGATAATTTATTCTTTTTTGCAAGAAGAAAAACTAACCATTCAAGGAAGAGGTTTACCTTTTGATGTAAATGATGTAGTTCCGTTGGGCGTTCACATTCCAACTAGTGGTCAATATACTATTGCTCTTGCGGCCATTGATGGTTTATTTGAAAATCAAGCTGTTTATTTAAAAGATAATTTGACAAATAACATTCACGACATCAAAGAAAATCCGTATTCATTTACAGCGCAACAAGGAACATACAACAATCGTTTTGAAGTTATTTATCAAAATGAAACATTAAGTAATCCTGATTTTTCTTTTGAAAATAGTGTTAGAGTGACGTCAAATGAAAATGTCACCGTTCATTCAACCATCGAATTAATGGAATCTGTTTTGGTTTATAATGTGTTGGGACAAAAATTAGCAGAATACAATAATGTTAATTCAAATCAATTGGTTTTATCTAATTTACAGAAAAACAATTCCACTTTATTACTTAAAATAAAATTACAAAACGGAACAACTTCCATCGAGAAAGTAATTTATTAAAGATAATTGATAAAACTCCAAAAAGACCTTTGCTTTAAGTAGTAAAGGTTTTTTTCATTTTGATACGCTTCCCGTTCAAAAGAAATATTACGATAAGCCAAATTTCTATCTTTGTATTGAATCAATCGAACAAAAAATTCCATGATATACCAGACAAAAAAAGGAATAACTAAAAGTTCAATTTGTTGCCGAATATGAATGTGTTCGTGGTTTAATAAAACGACATTTTCTTTGTCCGATTTGTATTTTAATAGCACAAACGGATACAAAGTAAGTCCTCTGAAACCTTTTGGGGTTAAATATTTAAAAACTAATACAATCATTTGTGGCAAAGTTGCTAATTTTGTAGTTATGAATACACCAAATTCTGAAAATAAATTAATCGAGGGCGAAGATTTCTATTACACGCCCGAAGGTTATAAATGTTTTACTGAAAAACATCATTTAAAAAGAGGGCATTGTTGCAAAAGCGGATGCCGACATTGTCCGTATGGATTTGATAAAAATACCGGACAAATAAAACCAAAAAAATAAATATGGAAGCAGTTCAAACCAAATCATTCAAAGAGCAAATTACAGAAGGAATTCCGACCGAATTACCTTCTCCAAAACGATATGAAGTTGACATCAATCACGCTCCAAAGCGAAAAGAAATTTTATCTGAGGAAGAAAAAAAATTAGCTCTTCGTAACGCATTGCGTTATTTTGAACCAAAAGACCATGCCGTTTTGTTGCCTGAATTTAAAGAAGAAGTAGAAAAATACGGTCGTATTTACATGTATCGCTTTCGCCCTGATTACCGAATGTATGCCCGACCTATTTCGGAATATCCCGGAAAATGTGAACAAGCAAAAGCAATTATGCTGATGATTCAAAATAATTTGGATTATGCTGTGGCTCAACATCCACACGAATTGATTACGTATGGCGGAAACGGGGCCGTTTTTCAAAATTGGGCACAATATCGGTTAACGATGAAATACCTTTCGGAAATGACAGAAGAGCAAACGCTAGTGATGTATTCCGGCCATCCAATGGGATTATTCCCATCGCATAAAGATGCTCCAAGAGTTGTCGTGACAAACGGAATGGTGATTCCAAACTATTCCAAACCCGATGATTGGGAAAAAATGAATGCATTAGGCGTTTCGCAATACGGACAAATGACAGCCGGAAGTTATATGTACATTGGTCCGCAAGGAATTGTTCACGGCACAACCATTACCGTTTTGAATGGTTTCAGAAAAATTAAAAAAAATCCCGAAGGTTCTATCTTTGTCACATCAGGTTTGGGCGGAATGAGTGGTGCTCAACCAAAAGCCGGAAATATAGCCGGTTGCATTACCATTTGTGCCGAAGTGAATCCGAAAATAACACACATTCGTCATTCACAAGGTTGGATAAACGAAGTGATTGAAAAGGTAGATGATTTAGTGATTCGCGTTCGACAAGCTCAGGCTGCGAAAGAAGTAGTTTCCATCGCTTATCTTGGAAATATTGTGGACGTTTGGGAAAAATTTGACACTGAAAATATTCACATCGACTTAGGTTCTGATCAAACTTCCTTGCACAATCCATGGGCGGGAGGTTACTACCCGATTGGAATTTCTTTTGAAGAATCAAATGAGTTAATGGCCAATAATCCGGAGCTTTTTAAAATAAAAGTGAAAGAAACATTGATTCGACATGCCGCTGCTGTCAACAAACATACAGCCAAAGGAACCTATTTCTTTGATTATGGAAATGCCTTTTTATTAGAAGCTTCTCGTGCCGGTGCTGATGTAATGGCGATGGACGGTATTCATTTTAAATACCCAAGTTATGTGCAAGACATCATGGGCCCGATGTGTTTTGACTACGGATTTGGTCCGTTTAGATGGGTTTGTGCCTCAGGAAAACCGGAAGATTTAGCCAAAACTGATCAGATTGCTTGCGACGTTTTAGAAGAAATGGCCAAAACCGCTCCGATCGAAATCCAACAGCAAATGCAGGACAACATTAAATGGATTAAAGAAGCTCAAAAAAATAAATTAGTCGTGGGTTCACAAGCCCGAATTTTATATGCCGATGCCGAAGGCAGAATGAAAATTGCCGAAGCATTCAACAAAGCCATTGCTAAAAACGAAATTGGTTTTGTCATTTTAGGTCGCGACCACCACGATGTTTCCGGAACCGATTCACCTTATCGTGAAACGTCCAATATTTATGATGGTTCGAGTTTTACAGCAGATATGGCGATTCACAACGTGATTGGTGATAGTTTTCGTGGAGCAACCTGGGTATCAATACATAACGGCGGCGGAGTTGGCTGGGGCGAGGTAATTAATGGCGGATTTGGTATGGTTATTGATGGTACAGAAGATAGCGACAGACGGCTAAAATCGATGTTGTTTTGGGATGTCAACAACGGAATTGCCCGAAGAAATTGGGCCCGTAACGAAGGTGCAATTTTTGCCATAAAAAGAGCGATGGAGACGCAACCTTTATTGAAAGTTACCATCCCTAATTTAGTAGATGATGAATTGTTTAACATGGATTAAGATTGTTTGATTTTGTTCAAGGTTGTTAACCGCGGCAATTCAAACCCTTTTAAACCCTTAAACAGTTAAACTTTTAAACAAAAAAAGCTATGAAAACTCTCAAATTCCTACCCCTATTGCTACTCTTCCTGCTTGCTTCATGCAGCTCCGTAAGCGTATATTCTGATTACGACAAAAATGCCGATTTTAATCAGTACAAAACCTATGCCTATCAAAAAAGCGGCATCGATAAAGTCGAGATTTCCGATTTAGATAAAAAAAGAATCCTTCGTGCTATTGACGAACAAATGACCGCAAAAGGTTTTAGCAAAAGTGAAAACCCGGATTTACTTGTCAATATTTTCACCAAAGAACGTGAACAAGTAGATGTAAACCAATTCAACGGCGGCTGGGGTTGGGGATGGGGCTGGGGTTGGAACCCATGGATGATGGGCATGAACAACACTAGTGTTTCCAGATATACCGAAGGCACTTTGTTTATTGATTTTATTGATAACAAGAAAAAAGAACTCATTTGGCAAGGTGAAGGCATAGGTATATTAACCCGAAACATCGATAAAAAAGACGAACGCATTAATGAATTTGTGGCTAAGATTTTAGCTCAGTATCCTCCGAAGAAGAAGTAAACAGTTTTCAATCGCAGTCGCAGTTTTCAGTTGCGGTAAATAGATAGAACCGAGGCAGAGATGCTTCGGTTTTTTTGTGATTTTTCTTTTACTAGGCAATCCCCTAGCCCAGATTGAAATGAAAAGCCCGCAAAGGAAAAACAAATTAATTTTCTTGCTACAAAAAAGCGACCAACGGAAGCTCTTTTTGTAGTGTAGAAAATTTTTGTTTTTCCTGCGGACTTGAAATGGAAAGCTGGAGTAGCTTCCTATTAAGTTGACAGTGGTCAGTATTTAGTTGATAGTTGTTGAATGCTAAATAAGCATTACTAGCAATATTATGAGATTCCCATTCGTCGAGATGTCTAGATTGAGGGAATCGTGCATTTAAATACTGAAAATTGCAACAGATTGCTGAACACTAAAAACTGAACACTGCCAACTTAATAATTCAACAACTCCTCCATCTTAACACGCACCTTATCCACATTTGGAATCATCGTAAATTCTAACGTGCTGTTCAATGGAATTGCAGGCATATTTTCGGAACCGATGACCATCACGGGTGCATCGAGGTGTTTGAAACAATTTTCCTGAATGAGTCCGGCTAGGCTGCGTGCAAACGAATTATTGGTGGGTTCTTCAGTGACAACCAAACACTTTTTGGCTTTTTTTACGGATTTGAAAATGGCTACTTCATCTAACGGATACAACGTTCGCAAATCAATGATTTCAACCTGATTTTTGATGTTTGATGAAGCATTTAACGCCCAATGAACGCCCATTCCGTAGGTGATGACTGTAATCGTTTCAGCAGTTTCCTGTTCCCAGATTTCCTGAACGATATTGGCTTTTCCGAAAGGTAACAGGTAATCTTCGCTTGGTTCGTTTACTCTTGCGGCATCCGTGCCTTTGACTTTGCTCCAATACAAACCTTTGTGCTCCAAAATCACCACCGGATTTGGGTCGTAATAAGCGGCTTTCATCAAACCTTTTAAATCGGCACCGTTGCTTGGGTACGCAATTTTGATACCGCGGATATTGGTCAACACACTTTCTACCGAAGACGAATGATACGGACCACCACTTCCGTAAGCACCAATGGGTACTCGCAAAATCATACTCACCGGCCATTTTCCGTTGGATAAATAACACGATCGGCTGACTTCGGTGAACAATTGATTTAATCCCGGCCAAATGTAATCGGCAAACTGAACCTCAACAATCGGTTTTAAGCCAACTGCTGACATTCCGACCGTTGAACCGACGATAAATGCTTCTTGAATGGGTGTGTTAAAAACGCGTTCGTCGCCAAATTTCTGTGCTAACGTAGCTGCTTCACGGAAAACACCACCTAGACGTCCGCCTACGTCTTGACCGTATAACAAACATTCGGGGTGCTCTTTCATTAATTCTTCAACGGCAAACAACGCACAATCCACCATCACGACTTTTTCTTCACGGGATGGATTTCGGTCTCCTACTTCTTCTGTGATGGGCGATGGTGCAAAATCATGTGTGAATAAATCTTCCGGTTTCGGGTCTTCGGCTTGTTGGGCTTTTTCAAAATCTTGTTGAACAAGGGTTTTAACCGAGTGTTCAATCTCTTGAATTTCATCTTTTGAAAATCCGGCATCGAGCAGTTGTTGAATCAAAACCGGATACGGATCACGGGATTTTGCTTCTTCCAAATCATCTCGGTACCATTCCATTCGAACGCCCGAAGTATGGTGATTTAGCAAAGGAACTTTGGCGTGAACCAAAAACGGTCGACGTTCTTCACGAATGGTTTTGACCACTTTTTCAAGAGCCAAATAACTTTCGGTGAAGTTTGCTCCGTCAATCGAAATGGCTTCGATTCCATGAAATCCTTTGGCATATTCAAAAGCATTTTGAGCTCGGGTTTCAGCAGCATTGGCAGAAATATCCCAACCATTATCTTGGACTAAATATAAAATAGGTAATTGTTTTAACGCCGCCATTTGAAAAGCCTCGGCAATTTCGCCTTCTGTTACAGAGGCGTCACCAAGTGAGCAAACAACAATAGGTTTGAGCTCCTTATCGTTTTGAATTCCTATATTTTCTTTATACCAGAAACCCATCGCTGCTCCGGTAGCTGGAATCGCTTGCATGCCGGTGGCAGAAGATTGATGTGGGATTTTAGGTTTATCCGAATCTTTTAAACTGGGGTGACAATAATAGGTTCGACCGCCTGAAAATGGATCGTCTTTTTTGGCCATCAATTGCAACATCAAATCATACGGACGCATTCCGATTCCGAGCAACATCGCATCGTCACGGTAATACGGAAAAGCATAATCTTGTGGCAATAAATGCATCGCCATAGCAATTTGAATGGCTTCGTGACCGCGTGACGTTGCATGCACGTATTTGGAAACAATTTTGAAATTATCTTCATACAATTCAGCCATCGTTTTGGCGGTTGCCATGGTTGAAAAGGCTTTTTTCAGGATATTTTTTTCTAACATAGTTATGTTTTGATAATCTATTTCGTTGGGAACACAGATTTAAGAAATCGGAGAAATTTTTAGAATTTTTAAAATTTCTTACATCTGTGTTCAGAAAATTTATTTCGCTTCAACAATCCAACCAAATGAATCTTCTTCTTTTTGAAGTTTTATAGCGTTTAGTGTATCATTTACCATTATAGAAACCGGATTGTTTTCAGGGAATTTGATAGTGAAATCGTTGTTGCCAATTTCTTCAATCATAGCGATTCCAACCGCTGTTCCGGTACCGAAGGCTTCCTCTAATGTTCCGTTTTTAGATGCTTCGATGATTTCAGAAATTTTGATAGGTCTTTCGATTACTTCAAAACCTTTTGAACGCAATAAATCAATTACACTCATTCGCGTAATTCCGGATAAAATAGAACCACTCAAATCTGGGGTGATGAATTTACCCTCAATTTTAAAGAAGATATTCATCGTTCCAACTTCTTGGATATATTCAAAATCGTGAGCATCTAGCCACAATACTTGATCGTACGATTTTGCTTTGGCATATTCTGTTGGGCGAATAGCTGCAGCATAATTTCCGGCTGCTTTGGCTTCTCCTGTTCCACCATTCACGGCACGAACATATTTTTTCTCCGCGTACAATTTAATTTTTCGACTAAAAAATGGTCCGGCTGGAGAGGCAATCACCATAAATTTAAAACTGGTTGCGGCACGCATTCCTATAAAAGGCTCGTCGGCATACATAAACGGACGCAAGTACAAGGCACTTCCTTCTTTAGTTGGAATCCATTGTTTTTCAAGGTTTGTAAATTGCTTTAACGCTTCTACAAATAGTTCTTCCGGAAAAGACGGCATTCCCATTCGGTTGGCACTAAAATTTAAACGTTTTGCATTTTCGCAAGGACGGAATAACAAAGGTGTACCCTCTTTTCCCAACGTGGCTTTCATTCCTTCAAAAATCGCTTGACCATAGTGCAAAGCCATGGCGGCAGGGTGCGTTGGAATGAGCTGTAAAGGTTCAATTCGCGGATTCTTCCACTCGCCATTTTGATAATCGCAAACAAACATGTGATCGGTGAACTTGAATCCCATCACGATGTTGTTTAAATCAACTTCTTCGACTGTTGAATGTGCTGCTTTTGTTACTTTAATTGCTGTCATTACTTCTTGCATTGTATTTATGATTTGCTCTCAATTCTTTGATAGAATAGAGAAATTATAGTTTTGTACTCGTATTAAATTGTTCCAAATTATCCCCTACTCTTTTTAAGAATGATCCGCCTAAAAATCCATCCACTACCCGATGATCGAAGGATAAGGATAAAAACATCATACTTCTGATGGCGATTTCATCTCCTTTTTCTGTGGTAATGACTTCCGGTCTTTTTTTGATGATTCCCAGGGCTAAAATGGCCACTTCCGGTTGATTGATAATCGGTGTTCCCATCAAACTTCCAAATGTGCCTACATTGGAAATGGTAAACGTACTTCCTTGAATATCCTCTGGTTTTAATTTATTATTTCGAGCACTTTCGGCTAACTGATTTACTTCTTTGGCAATGGAGGTTATATCTTTTTTGTTGGCCTTTTTTACTACTGAAACTATTAAATTTCCGGTTGGTAAAGCCGTTGCCATTCCGATATTGATGTCATTGTGTACAATGATTTTATTCTCATCAACGGAAACATTAATCAACGGAAAATCTTGAATCGCTTTTGCTACAGCCTCAATAAAAATGGGTGTAAACGTAAGCTTTTCTCCATATTTCTCTTGAAATGTATCTTTGTTTTCATTTCGCCAATTCACTACATTCGTTACATCTACTTCCAAATAAGAAGTTACATGTGGCGATGTTTGCTTGGAATACACCATGTGATCAGCAATCATCTTTCGCATACGATCCATTTCCACAATTCGGTCTTTTCCTTCTACAAAATTGATTTTAGGTTTAGGAAAGGTTGTGGGTTGTAGGTTGTAGGTTGTAGGTTGTGGAATACTTTTTAAAGGATATTTTCTATTTTTAAGATAATTGAAAACATCGCTTTTTTGTAAACGACCTTCTGCACCGGAACCTTGAATTTGTTGTAATTCTTCAATGGATAAATTTTCTTTTTGGGCGATACTTATGATTAGTGGGCTGAGAAAGTTGTCTGTTATCCGTTGTCTGTTATCCGTTGTAGGTTGTCGGTTTTCAGATAATCGCTGACGGTTGATAGATGGTTGAATAGTTTGATTTTTATTCTCTTCTTTTTTATCCTCAATCTTGGAAGTTCCCCCTTCGTGGGTTAGGGGGCTTATCAATGCCAAAACAGTTCCAACTTCAACAATAGCATCTTTTTGAAAACGTATTTCAGTGATTGTTCCCGAAACAGGAGAAGGCACTTCGCTATCTACTTTATCGGTGGCGACTTCCAGCAGGGTTTCTTCCGCTTCAATATAATCACCAACCTTTTTTAACCAATTGATGATGGTCGCTTCAGATATGCTTTCGCCCATTTTGGGCATTTTGAATTCAAACATATTTATTTGTTTCAGGTTTCAAGTTTTAAGTTTCAGGTTGCGGTAACTTGAAACTTTAAACTTGAAACAAAATTATTTCTTTTTAAATTCTTCTAATGTTTTATAAAATGCTTCCTGCGTTGGACGGTTTTCCGGCATTTCGCGCAATGGCTCAACTTCTTTCAATGATTCATAGCATTCTGACGGCAGCTGTTGATATAATGCGGTTCCTTTGGTTTTCCATTCAATCATTTCATCAGAAACATCTTTGATAATTACTGCCGGATTTCCAACCACCATTTTTCTGTTGGGAATCTGCATTCCTGCTTTTACAAATGCTAATGCTCCAATGATACATTCGTCTCCCACATTCACATCGTCCATAATTACTGCGTTCATTCCAACTAAACAATTTCTGCCGATGTTTGCTCCGTGAATGATGGCTCCATGACCAATATGTGCTCCTTCTTTCAGTAGCATTGACTTACCAGGAAACATGTGAATCGTGCAATTCTCTTGAACATTACAACCATCTTCAATGATAATTTCACCCCAGTCGCCGCGAATGGCTGCTCCGGGTCCGACGTACACATTTTTACCGATAATTACATTGCCGGTAACCGCTGCTTGCGGATGGATGAAACTGCTTTCGTGTATGACGGGGATGAACCCTTTGAATTCGTAAATCATTTTTTGTCTTTAACAATTATTCTTTTACAACTTTTATCTTCTTTATTAGCATTTCTTCGACTTTCGTTCTAAACCAATTTGTCGATGCTAAAACATCTTGATTCAATTCAAATTTGCTCAGATATGATTTATTATAATCTTTCATACTGTAATATTCATAAAATTCTGAAAATTTATCACTTTTTAATCTGTCCAAAATTTCTTCTGAATTCTTTTCATCTCGGTATTTTTCACCACTATATTTAAGTTCAAAATATGTGCTTCTGGCTTTATTCAACTTACTTGCAATTTTTAGTAAATTTTCATTTTTTACTAATACAATATTTTTTATATAATCCTCTTTATTGTAATCAGGGAGTTCCAATTCTTCAATATTTTCAGGATGAAATAGATAGTTTTCTAAGCAATAATAATCTAAAATGCAATAATTAGGAAAATCAATCTGAATAGCTTTTTTTTCTGATTCTAAAATAAAATCTTTATCCCTAAAACCAATTATATCTGAATCAGATTGAACCCTTCCAAATACGGTGAAACTATCTTTTTCAGGCAAGAAATCTATATTTAAAAAACCTAAAGTATTTAAAAGACTTGCATTTAAATTCTCACAAACAATCATTTTTCGTTTTCCAAGTTCTTTACCATAATTACTCAATAATATATTAACATCTACCTCATCTAAAGATTCATCACAAACTATTCTTGCCTTTCCACTAATTTCATATTTCTTCAAAACTTTAAAATGAAAGAAATGTGGGTTACTGCTAATTGTGCAATAACCACAAATACAAGGAACCATTTCTTTAATCTCCAGTTCATTGTAATCTTTATGTATATCTGCAAAAGCCCTTCTAATCAGAAACAAATATTCCTTTACAGAATCACCATAAAGACTGATTGAAATTTTATTTTCGAAATAATATTCTCTAATTAATGCAAATGTGTTTTCATATTTCAACTTAACCCCATACCTCCAATAAATATTTTCGAATATGTCTTCATTCAATTTAACAATTATTCTTGCTAAGATACCTTTAGGCATAAATTTATATCTAAATTCAAATTTAGAAGTTGATTTTTTTTCATTCCATTTAAATTCTATTTGGTCAACTGGGAGGAGTCTTGGTACTAAATACTTCTTTGAACTAACTTCAAAACAAAGATCAAATTTTGTGTTTTTCATTAATGAAATAAGTTCCACTGTTTTTGGTTTATGTTCGGAATCCTTCCATATTCTATCAATATCATGATCTGTAAAAACACCTTTATTATCTTTTACAATAGAGTCATCTAAAATTTTATAAACTCCCTTAGTAATCCACTCATGATTCAAAAAAATAACTTGCTTTAAAACAATATCATTTCTGAAGTGAAGAAAAACACCTAAGTCATGAAAAAAGTCAGAAAGAAAATCCGTTCTTTCTTGTGTCAAATAATAAGTTCTACATAATTTCTCAAACTCATCAAGAGGTATAAAATTCTTTCCATTCGATTTCAAAATTTCTATTTCTCTTCTTATGTCAACCCATACTTTAGGTAACGGATTCCCAATGTGTGGAAGATTTGCTGCGATGTCAATAACCTTGCTTCTAAACTGTTTTAAATTGTCTATATGACAGTTCTCATTTACTAAAGAAATTTTGTCAAAATCAATTATATTATCAAAATTACTTTTATATTCCTTTATCGGTATATCTTTTATCGGTTGATCACATTTATTTAGCACCATTAAAACTGGACTTTTATCGCCAAGTATTTTGATTATGTTAAGCCAATAGAAAAAATCCTCATGACTATCTTCTTTTCTTGATTCAGTAATTAAAAGATATAGAGACCTTTTTGTTAAAAAGAACTGATGAGTTGAGTGATATATTTCTTGACCTCCGAAATCCCAAATATTTATTAGTAAATCTCTTTTTATTTCAGGATTATATTTTACAACTTCATCATTAGAGATATTCCATTGTTGAATATTTATTCCTTCTGTAGATTTTTCATCTTCCAATGAAAAATTTTCATCAATAAGTGCATTCGACAATGAAGTTTTCCCTACTCTGCCTTCTCCTACAAGTATCAATTTAACTTCATATAAGTAATCGGGATCTTTTAGTTCACGGAAAAAATTGCGAATTGAGTCTATACCTTGTGAAGCAATTTCTGGCGGTAAAATATCAAAAGGATTATCTTCTATATCTAAAACTGCTAACTGAGACATATTGGCAACTTTCTCAGGCAATTGTTTGAGTTTGTTATTTCTTAAATTCAAATACTTAAGTCGATCTAAGGAAGCTAATTCGTCACTTATAGTTTTAAGAGAATTATTTTCTAAGTTAAGCTTAGCAAGTCTTTTTATTTTACCAATATCGTCAGGTATGTATTCAATCTTATTACGGAATTTTTCATCAATATCTTTATCATTTCCAAAATCCATAAATACTATGTCAGGATTTTCAAATATTTCAACTGGGATATGTCTTAGTCCACAATTTCTAAAATCAAGACTTGTCCATCCATGCTTTTTTAAATTTTCTAATTGATTAATTATCTTTTTATCATTCATAATTATTTACGCTTTTTTAGAAGAAAAATTCTTAATATTTTTTATTTAAATTTCTTCAATGTTTCTTTCGTGAAATCAGATAAAACCAAACGTCCGCTAATGGCGGCTCTCTCTGCTAATTGATTATCCCAATCATCAGTGCCTCGCCAAAAAATCTTTTTCATTTCTAGCATGGCTTCCGGATTATAGGTGCAAAGGTGTTCTGCAAATTTTTGAACGGCTTCGTCTAACTCTTCAATGGTTTCAAAAACGGATGCATACAATCCTTTTTCTCTTGCCCAATTGGCATCATAAAAGGTGTTGGCATCAATGGCGATTTGCGACATGGCGGAAACACCCATTTTGCGTTCAATTGCCGGAGAAACTACAAATGGTCCGATTCCCACATTGAGTTCGCTTAGTTTAATCGATGCAAATTTTGTAGCCATACAATAATCGGTTGCGGAAGCGATTCCTACTCCGCCACCAACTGTTTTACCTTGAATTCTACCGATGATGAATTTTGGACATTTACGCATAGCGTTGATCACATTAGCAAATCCGGAGAAGAAAATTTTTCCGGTTTCGGCATCGTTGATGGCGATTAGTTCTTTAAAACTGGCTCCGGCACAAAACGTTCGGTCACCACCACTTTTGAGGATGATGACTTTCACTTCGTTATTATTTCCTAGTTCTGTGATAGTCTTGGCTAATTTTTTTAAAACATCACTGGGTAACGAATTTTGTTCGGGATGAAAAAACTCGATGGTGGCGATGTTGTTATTTATATTTTGTTTTACGTAAGCGTCCATATTTTTTTAAAAATTAAGGCTTAAAATTTTTTAAACCATTAAGTGATTAAGATTCATTAAGTTCTTGTTCTAGCCCCGATAGTAGTGGAAAGCCTTTTGTAGGATTGTTGTACTTTTTCTTGGTAAAAAAAAGCGACCAGAGGAAGCTCTTTTTTTGCCTTAGAAAAAAACAACAAGACAAAAAAGCTTGGAACGGATAGCGGGATTGGCTTCTAAAAAAATCATTCATTATAGTATTCCAAATTGTTCAAAATGATGATTCAAATGTTTTCGCTCCAACAAATACGATTCATATTTATTTAAATTTCCAAATACCATATTCTTTAAAACAGCATCTGGATTTTCTTTGAAAAATAATTTGTATGCTTCTCTTGCTTCTAACATTTTTATTTTTGCTGTTTCATAATCAGTATAAACTAACTCTTCCAATTCTCCTTTCTTCATCGTTGGAAATGAAGTCCCCATCGGAAATTTATCATACGCATATAACGAATTATGGACCTTGTCTAAAATCTTTTCAGGTGTAACAATTTCGAAATCTTGAATTTGTCCTGACATGATTTTATAACCATGCTCCAAATGTTCCAATAAATGTTGAGGTGTTAAAATTCCCCATTTTGGCTTTGAATTTTCGGTTAATTTGTTAAGACATTCCGCTATTTTTTCATCGGTCATTTCAATTAATAATTCTTGCTTTTTCTGAACCATTGTTAGAATAGTGGCAACAGCTACTAATTCGTCTTCGGCATCAAAAACTTCCACAAACCATTTTACAATTCCGCTAGGATGTTCAGCAGAAGCGACATCTCGATCCACTTTTTGCTTACAGGTTAAACGTACATAAATTGTATCGTTGTGATATAAGGGACGCAAAAATCTACATTCTTCTAAACCATAATTGGCAGCAACCGGCCCTTTATTTGGGTGTACGAACAATCCTGCCGCGGCTGAAATAATAAAATAACCGTGAGCTGTCCTTTTCTTAAAAATGCTTCCGTCCAGCGATGTGATATCGGTATGTGCATAAAAATGATCCCACGTTAAATTGGCAAAATTGATAATATCGGTATCCGTAAATGTTCGTTTATGTGTTTTTAACGACATCCCTGGTTGAATATCTTCCCAATGGTATTTAAACGGATGTTCGGGAGCTTCTTTGTATTTTGCATTCGCTTGATAAATACCTGTAATTTCTGTTATTGTGGTTGGCGAACCTTGAATTGCACATCGTTGCATATAATGTTTGATTCCCCGAACGCCGCCCATTTCTTCTCCTCCACCGGCACGACCCGGACCACCGTGAACCAACATTGGTAATGGCGAACCGTGACCTGTACTTTGTTTGGCCATATCTCGATTCCCGACTAAAATTCGGCCGTGATGAGAAGCGGCTCCAATCACATAATCTCTAGCAATGGCATCATCATTTGTAAAAATAGAAGAAACCAATGAACCTTTACCCATTTGAGCTAACGCAATGGCTTCATCTAAATTTTTGTATGGCATAATGGTTGAAACGGGTCCGAATGCTTCAATTTCGTGAACCATAATATTTTTAAACGGATTGTTTTCACGCATTAAAATAGGTTTCAAAAACGAACCTTTTGTTGCATCGGCACCAATGGTTTGCACTTCATCAAAATTTCCATACACCATTTCGGCTGTTTGGGCAATTTTGGCGACTTGTGTTTTTACCGTTTCTACTTGTGTTTTATTGATTAAAGCTCCCATTCGAACTTCTTTTAATCTTGGATCACCAATAGTGATTTTATCTAATTGTGTAGCCAATGCTTTTTGAACATCATCTATCATTTCCTCCGGAACAATGACTCTTCGGATAGCGGTACATTTTTGTCCCACTTTCACCGTCATTTCGTTTTTGACCTCTCTGATGAATTGGTCAAATTCCGGTGTTCCCGGAACCGCATCTTTTCCTAAAACAGAGCAATTTAATGAATCCGCTTCCATCGTAAATGGCACTGATTCCTCTAGTAATCTTGGATTATTTTTCAGTATTTTCCCAGTATGTGCGGAGCCTGTAAAAGTCACCACATCTTGCGAATTAACTGTATCTAAAATGGAAGTTGTCTTTCCGCTCAACAATTGCAAAGAACCTTCAGGTAGAATTCCTGACGCAATGATTTCTCTCACCACGGCTTCGGTTAAGAAAGCGGTTTGCGGTGCTGGTAAAACCACTGCTGGCATTCCTGCCATCCAATTGCACGCACACTTCTCTAACATCCCCCAAATTGGGAAGTTAAAAGCATTGATATGAACTGCTACTCCTTGTTTTGGAACCAAAATATGATGAGCCATAAATCGACCACCTTTTGACAAATCGATAGCATCGCCTTCGACATCAAACGGTTGGTTTGGGAATAATTTTCGCAATGATGCGTTGGCAAATAAGTTTCCAAAACCTCCTTCAATATCAATCCAACTATCCACTCGGGTTGCACCAGTTCTATAGCTGATTTCGTAAAAAGCTTCTTTTCTTTTGTTGAGATATAAGGCCAATGATTTAATCATATTGCCTCGTTCTTGAAAAGTCATTTTTCGAAGTGTGTTTCCGTTTTTTCTTCCGTATTCTAAAACAGCTGGAATAGCTAATCCTTCGGTGGATGAAAAACCGATGATTTCTCCGGTTACGGCATCAAACATGGGAATACCTTCGCCTTCGCCTTCAACCCATTTTCCGTTTATATAGTTTTGTAACTTCATGTAATTATTTTTTTAACCGCAAAGCTCGCAAAGGTTCTTCGCAAGGTTCGCAAAGTATTTTTAAACGCGTTCTATAATGGCAGCATAACCTTGACCAACACCAATACACATCGTAATTAACGCATATCGTTTTCCTGTTAATTGTAATTCTAAAGCTGCTGAATAAGCAATTCTAGCTCCTGTCACGCCAAGAGGATGTCCAATAGCAATGGAGCCACCATTTGGATTTAAACGTGGGTCGTTATCGGCAATTCCCCAAGCTCTTGTGCAAGCCAATGCTTGAGCGGCGAATGCTTCATTTAATTCGATAATATCGATGTCACCTAACGTTAAACCGGCTTTCGCCAATGCTTTATTTGTTGCTTCCACTGGTCCAATTCCCATGATTCTTGGCTCTACACCAACCACGGCCGAACTGACAATTCGAGCTAATGGTTTAAGGTTGTATTTTTTTACTGCTTCTTCAGATGCGATAATGGTTGCGGCTGCTCCGTCGTTTAATCCTGATGCGTTTCCGGCGGTTACGCTTCCTTCCTTTCTGAATGCCGGACGTAGCTTTGATAATCCTTCTAACGTTGAATTAGGTTTTACAAACTCATCTTTTGAAAATAAGATTGGATCGCCTTTACGTTGTGGAATTTCAACAGGAACAATTTCTTTAGCCAAACGACCAGATTGTTGAGCGGTGGCGGCTTTCATTTGACTATTGTAGGCAAATACATCTTGATCTTCTCTTGAAATGTTATATTTTTCAACGAGGTTTTCTGCGGTTTCTCCCATCGCATCCGTTCCATATTCTTGATGCATTTTAGGGTTGATAAAACGCCATCCAAAACTGGAATCATACATTTTACTATCTGTTCCATAAGCTGCAGAAGGTTTGGAAACAACTAAGGGTCCGCGAGTCATATTTTCGATTCCGCCTGCAATAAAGAGGTGTCCGTCTCCTGCTTTGATGGCTCTGTTGGCGTGAATGATAGCCGATAATCCTGAACTGCACAAACGGTTGACGGTTTCACCCGGAACTGAATGCGGCAATCCGGCTAATAATAGCGACATTCTGGCTACGTTTCGATTGTCTTCTCCTGCTTGGTTTGCACATCCCATAATGACATCATCGTACGCCTCTTTTGGAATGTTAGGGTTTTTTTCTACTACAGTTTTAATAACCAAAGCCCCTAAATCGTCTGGACGAATGGATGCTAATGTTCCTTGATAACTTCCGATGGGAGTACGAACTCCGTCTATGATATATGATTCCATGTTTTTAAGGTTTTAGGTTGTAGGTAGTAGGAAGTAGGTTAAAGGATGTATTTTTTCAACCTACTTCCTACTACCTACCACCTCTTTTCTATTCCCAATCTTTATTTGTACGATAAACGACTCCTTTGAAAAGAGCAACCATTTCATTGCCTCTTTTTACTTCGATAATATTAAAACCTAATTTATTGTTTACTTTTTCTATTACGGATTCGGCTACTAAATAATCTCCTTCGTTTACTGCTTCAATGTGATTTATAGATGTTTCTATGGAAACTGCGAATTTACCGTGTGTGTTAGCTGCGAATCCGAATGCTGTGTCGGCTAACGAATAGGTAATTCCACCATGAGCCTTGAACATACTATTTAGCATTTCTTTTCTAACTGTCATGGCAACTTTACAACGACCGATTTCGCATTCTAAAATCTCGATACCTAACCATTGGCTGTAGGCATCTTGAGAAAGCATTTTATATGGTATTTTCGTTCCTTCCATTAGAAAAAGTTTTTATTTTCTCTATTCATTTTTCTTAATATCGGACTGCAACGGTAGCGATCTTCATGGTATTCGTTGTATAATTCGTCTAATTTTTCGACACACCAATTGATCCCTTTTTCATCGGCCCAAGTCAAAAGACCTTTAGGGTAATTGACTCCTTTGGTCATAGCGTTATCGATGTCTTTGGCGGAAGCAATGTTTAAAAAGAAAGCTTCGGCCGCTTCGTTGATGAGCATCACTAAAATTCTGTCAACAATGTATTGTCCTAATTGGTTATCTTCGGTTGGTTTTGGTAATTCTGAATTGTAATTATAAAAACCTCTTCCTGATTTTCTCCCGAAATAACAGGCTTCCGACAATCGTTTTTGAGTGAAAGAAGGTTTATATCTTGGATCGAAATAAAAAGCGGTAAAAACCGTTTCGGTTACGGTGTAATTGACATCGTTTCCGATGAAATCCATTAATTCAAATGGTCCCATTCGGAAACCGCCGATGGTTTTCATTGACCAATCGATGGAGGCAAAATCTGCCTTTCCTTCTTCATAAATGCGGAGTGCTTCGCTGTAAAAAGGACGAGCCACACGATTAACAATGAAACCGGGTGTATCTTTTGCAATGGCAACTACTTTTTTCCAGTCGGTGATGGTTTGAACGGTTTTTTCTAAAACCTCTTCACTTGTTTGAATGGCAGGAATCACTTCAACCAATTGCATTAACGGAGCTGGATTGAAAAAATGAATTCCAATGACGCGTTCCGGTTTTTGACAAGAAGCGGCAATCGAAGCGATTGATAATGAGGATGTATTGGATGCTAAAATAGTTTCCGGAGCAACATAATTTTCTAATTCAGAAAATAATTTTCTTTTGATGTCTAAATTTTCAACAATGGCTTCGATGACTAAATCGGAATGCGATAGCTCAGCAAATGTGGTTGTATAGGAAATATTATTGATGATTCTGTCTTTTTCTGTTTCATCAATTTTTTCTTTTTCAACTAATCTGGAAAGTGTTGTTTCGAGGTTGTTCTCGCTTTTTTCCAATGCAGCATGATTGGTGTCATAAAGATGCACATGACACCCCGCTGTTGCAGCCACCTGTGCGATGCCACTTCCCATGGTTCCTGAACCGATTACTGCTACTTTCAAATTAGTTTCCATTAAATTGCGGTTTTCTTTTTTCTACAAAAGCGGTTACGCCTTCTTTGTAATCGTTGGATGAACTGGCTTCAATTTGCAAATCACTTTCTAAAGTTAATTGCTGTTCTAAATTATTTGTCATCGATTGATTTAATAATCGTTTGGTTAAGCCGATGGCTTTGGTTGGCATTTCGGCTAATGTTTCGGCTATTTTTATAACTTCTTCTGTGAATGATTCTGGTGCAATTACTTTATAAACCATTCCTAATTTCTCTGCTTCAACGGCAGAAACTTTATCCCCTAACATCATTAAAGCCGAAGCTTTTTGAAATCCGATTAATCGAGGCAAGAAAAAGGTTCCGGCACTGTCAGGAATTAATCCGATTTTGCTGAACGCTTGAATGAAGGAAGCATTTTCAGCAGCTAACACAATATCACAAGCCAAAGCAATATTGGCTCCGGCTCCGGCAGCAACACCATTGACAGCAGCAATAACAGGTTTTTCGATTGTTCTAATTTTTTGAATAATTGGATTATAATGTTCTTCCAGAATTTTTCTGAAACCGGGATTTAAATCCGGATCGGTGACTTCTTTTAAATCTTGTCCCGCACAAAAGGCTTTTCCGTTTCCGGTAATGACGATGGCTCGAACTGAAGTATCTGTTTCACAATTATCTAAAATATTTTGTAAAGACAAAGCCATTTCACGGTTGAAACTATTGAACACGTCGGGTCTGTTCAGTGAGAGGAAGGCTACTTTGTTGTTTATTTTTAATTCGATTGAATTGGTCATATTTTAATTTTCTCGCAAAGTCGCAAAGACGCAAAAACTTTGATGGGTTTCTATTTTAAACATTTAAAATAATCAAAAGGCTCTAAACAATCTTCGCATTGAAAAAATGCTTTACAGGCTGTTGAACCAAATTGACTGACTAATTTGGTGTTGAATGATCCACATTGCGGACATTTAACTAACTTTTTATTTCCTAAAAGAGCTTCTTTGTCGGCTGTTTCGTTTAATGGTGAAGCAATTCCGTATTTTTCTAATGCTAAACGACCTTTTGGGGTTATCCAATCGGTTGTCCAAGCGGGTGAGAGTATTAGTTCCACTTTTGCTTCTAGTCCTTTTTCTTGGAATGCTTTGATGATATCATCTCCAATTACATCCATTGCTGGGCAACCGCTGTAGGTTGGCGTAATTTGGACGTTGACGATTCCGTTTTGTATTTTGGCGGAACGAACCACACCCATTTCCATTATCGATAGCACCGGAATTTCCGGATCGGAAACTGTTTCGAGGATTTCGAATAGTTTTGGGTCGATATGTTGGATTTGTTCTGTCATTTTTTTAACCGCAAATAACACAAAGCTTTTACGCAAAGGTCACCAAGTTTTTACCAAGTCATGTTTGGATAAGTGCGTTGCATATATTGTAATTCGGTTAGAATGTACCCCATATGTTCGCTATGAATTCCTTGTTTTCCTCCTTTTTGGAAATATTCTATGGTTGGTGTTTGTAAGGTCGATTCTTCTAAAATGGTATTTACTCTTTTATAAAAAGCCTCTTTCAACTGAGTAACATCAACGCCAATCCCTTCGGAAACCATTGCTTTTTCGGCATCGGTTTGATGAAATAACTCATCGGTAAAAACCCATAAATCATTGAGGGCAGTTTGGATTCGGTTGTGACTTTCATCGGTTCCGTCGCCTAATCTTCTGATCCAATCGGATGAAAATCGGGTGTGATAGGAAACTTCTTTGATGCTTTTTTTGGCTATAGCCGATAAGGTTGCATCTGAACTATTCTGTAATTCTTCCAACAACAATAAATGATACAAATCAAATAAAAATTGTCGTGCGATGGAATAAGCAAAATCACGATTGGGTTGTTCTACCAAAAGGACGTTTTTGTAATCTCTTTCTTTTCGTAAAAAAGCGATGGTGTCTTCCGTTTCATCGTTACCAATTAATTTGGCGGCATATTGATAGTAACTTCGCACTTGACCGAATAAGTCAAGGGAAATGTTTGTCATCGCAATGTCGGTTTCCAAACTTGGTCCGTGACCGCATAATTCGCCAAGACGTTGACCTAAAATCAAGGAATTATCCGCTATGCTGAATATATATTGAACTAAATTATTATTCATATTTCTATATTTTTCTCGCAAAGTCGCAAAGACTTAAAACCGCGAATTTATATTTTAATCTGCAAGGTTTTGGAAAACTTGCAGGTTGGATATTACATATGTTTTAATTCGTCCGGAAGTTCATAAAAAGTTGGATGACGATAGGCTTTGTCTTTTGCGGGTTCAAAAAGCTCTGCACTGTCTTCCGGATTGGAAGCTGTGATTTGTGCTGATGGAACGACCCAAATGCTCACTCCTTCCATTCTGCGTGTGTAAACATCGCGAGCATTTTCGAGTGCCATCGTTGCATCACTTGCGTGAAGACTTCCACAATGACGGTGTTCTAATCCATTTTTACTTCGTATAAATACTTCCCATAGAGGCCAGTTTTTCATATTTTTTGAGGTTGTAGGTTGTAGGTTGTAGGTTGCAGGGAACTTCTAAGGCCTACTATCCATTACCTACCACCAAAATTACACTGCTACATTTAATTTTTTGCTTTCTTGTTTTTCGGCATAAGCCATAGCGGCATCGCGAACCCATTTTCCTTTTTCCCAAGCGTTTACTCTTGCCGAAATACGTTCTTTATTACAAGGGCCGTGACCTTTTACCACTTGCCAAAATTCATCCCAATCTAAGTCGCCGAATTCGTAATGTTTGGTGTCTTCGTTGAATTTTAAAGTCGGATCAGGAATGGTTAAACCAATCATATCCGCTTGCGGAACCGTTTGATCAACAAATTGTTGACGCAAGTCGTCATTTGATTTTCTTTTTAATTTCCATTTCATGGATTGTTCTGTGTGAACAGAAGCATCATCCGTAGGTCCAAGCATCATTAACGATGGAAACCACCAACGATTCAAAGCATCTTGAGCCATTTCTTTTTGTTCTGGTGTTCCATTGGCTAACGTCATCATGATTTGAAAACCTTGACGCTGATGAAAACTTTCTTCTTTACATACGCGAACCATTGCACGAGCATAAGGTCCGAAAGAAGTAGAACAAAGAGGCACTTGATTAATAATTGCAGCACCATCTACCAACCAACCAATGGCACCCATATCGGCCCACGTTAGTGTTGGATAATTAAAAATACTAGAGTATTTCGCTTTCCCTGAATGCAATTGTTCATATAACTCTTCGCGAGTAACTCCTAACGTTTCACAAGCTGAATACAAGTATAAACCGTGACCTGCTTCGTCTTGAATTTTAGCTAATAAAGCTACTTTTCTTTTTAAAGTTGGAGCACGAGTTATCCAATTCCCCTCTGGCAACATACCCACAATTTCGGAATGTGCATGTTGTGAAATTTGACGAATATGGGTTTGACGATACTTTTCGGGCATCCAATCTTTCGGTTCGATTTTTTCGTCTCGTGCTATTTTAGCATCGAAAATTTCTTCTAGGTTTTTTACTTCTTTCTCTGACATATATTTTTTGTTTGACGTTTAAAGTTTGAAGTTTCAAGCAACTAACCTGAAACATTAAACCTGAAACAATTTTTTTATACTCCAAAATCTACAACAACTTTATCGGTTGTTGGTACAGCTTGACAACTTAAAACCAACCCTTTCGCGACATCGTGTGCATCTAAAGCGTAGTTTACTTTCATTTCCACTTCGCCTTCAATCACTTTACATTTACACGTGCTACAAACACCTCCTTTACAGGCAAAAGGTAAGTCGGCACCTGCCGCTAAAGCTCCATCCAGAATATTATCATAGGCTTCATCCATCACAAAATGGAATTCTTTTCCGCCATCGATAATGGTTACATCGGTTCCTTCCGCTTTATGTTCTACAATTTTTTTAATACGTTCTTTGTCTGCTTCCGAAATACCGGAGGTAAACAATTCGTAATGAATTTTATCTTTATCTAATCCTGCCGCAACTAATTCGTCACGTAACAGAAAAATCATTTCTTCGGGACCACAAATAAAACATTCGTCAATAGTTGGAACATCGATGATTTTATCCGTAAGGATTTGAATTTTCTCTTTAGTAAATCGTCCGTTTAATAACTCGATACTTCTGTGTTCTTTCGTTAGAAAATGAAAAATCTCAAAACGACCGAAGTACCTGTTTTTCAACTGTTCAATTTCTTCTTTAAAGATAATTGATTTTACACTTCGGTTCAAATAAAATAATTTGAATGTGCTATTTGGTTCCGTTGCCAAGTGTGTTTTTATAATGGAAAGAATGGGTGTTATTCCACTTCCGGCAGCAAATGCAATATAATTTTTTGCTTTATCGGTAGAAATAGTTGTATTAAACTTCCCGCTTGGCGGCATTATTTCAAGAAAATCATTTTTTTTCAATGAATCATTTACAAACGATGAAAAAACTCCACCATTGATTCTTTTAACAGCAACTTTCCATTTATTTTCAACCGGACTGGAACACAACGAATAGGAACGACGCACATCTTCCCCATCAATTATGGCTCGTAAAGTTAAATGCTGTCCTTGTTTGAATTGAAATTCTTGGCTTAATTCTTCCGGAACTTCAAAAGTTAGTACCGAACAGTCTCTTGTCTCTTTGTAAATATCTGCAATTTTAATGCTATGAAATTTGGCCATATCTATAATTAATAAAACTAACAATTGTTAGTTTACAATGCAAATTTAATCATTTTTTTTAAATGTTACGAAAACGTTTGAAAAAATTAACAGATGTTGATCATCAGAGATTTATTTATTTGCCACTCCTTTTAAAAAAACGGTAGCAATTGTATTTTGAAGGGTTTGAGCGTCTAAATCTTTGGTTTTATTATACCACAAATACATGGTTCGAAGGGTAGATAATATAGAAAAAACCACTACTTCCTGATTACAATTTTTCAATTCTCCGGCCAAAACACCTTCGCTGATTATTTTACGGAAATTCGCTTCATATTCTGTACGCATTTTAACAAAATACTGAAGTTCATCGTCGGTTAAATGCATCCAATCGTTGTTTAAACAAGCCAACGCATCCGCATTTCTCAGCGTAATATCAATATGCAATTGAATGACACGCTCAATTTTGGTTAGTACCAAATCATTCGAATTGACAATTTCATTCATCACATTGGTAAATTCTTCCGCAATTTCAATGATAATTAAAACTAGTATTTCTTGCTTCGATTTAATGTGATTATACAGGCTCGCTGCTTTGATATTCATGGCTTGGGCAATGTCACGCATGGTCACAGCACTATATCCTTTTTCTTTAAAAAGTTGAGCGGCAATGGTGATTATCTCTAATTTTCGATCGGTAATTTTCATAGAAATCAAATATAATAGAATATTTTCAGCTGCGTAACTTTTGTTACCAATTAAACTAATAAACGCTATTATCTTTGTACCATAAAATTGAAAATTATGGGATTATTAGATATGCTAGGTTTTGGTTCAAAAACTGAAAATGTAAAAAATTTTACGGATAGAAATGCAGTGATTATTGACGTTCGAACTGTTGGCGAATTTCAGCAAGGACACATTAAAAATTCGAAAAACATTCCGTTGAACATTCTTTCAACAAAAATTAATGAAATTAAAAAACTGAATAAACCAGTAATTGTTTGTTGTCAAAGTGGTATGCGAAGCGGTCAAGCAGCCGGTATTTTAAAAAGTAATGGCATTGAAGTAATGAATGGTGGTGGCTGGCAGAGTTTGGAAAACAAATTGTAAAACCCAGGAAAATGTAGTATTGAAACGGTTCCAACTGGAGTCGTTTTTTTATGTTTTTAATTTACCTTTTAAGGCGGTTTGCGACTTAATCACTTCTCCATTGTATTGTAAAGTCCAACCCATCGTATTTGTCAAAATCAATATTTTGGAAAGTTCACTAATCAATCGGTTTTCAGCGTTGGTTTTGAGTTTTGATTTTTCCATTTTTTTGGCGATTTCAGCTTTGACTTTCTTATTAATTTTATTGTAATCAGCTGTTCCAAACGGATTAAAAGTGCTTTCATCGATACTGTAAAATTGGATATCGGGATTGATTTTCATTTCGGCTTCAGGAATGTTTGTGATGGAAATGGTTTTGGTGGTCTCATTAATATCATATTTAATTTTGCTTAAATCATACGAAACCGTCACTTCGGCATTCACAACCATCAAGGCTTTCTTTTCAAAAGAAATCATATCCATCAAATATTTCTTTTGATCTTTGTATGTCATTACTTGCGAATACGTTCCTTCGGTAACAACTAATTTGGAGACATTTCGCAATTGTTTTTGGATTAAAGCAGAATTGTATTCGATAGTGGAAGAATCTTTTTCTTTCGTAAAATATTGATAACCGAGATAAAGTAAAACACCAAAAATGATGATGTAAATCAATTTCCCCGATCGTCCAATCGCCTGAATAATAGGAACTAATATGTTTTTAAGTTGCGTTTCTGTGGATTGATTTCTTCGTGTTGCCATCGCCTATATATTTATACGAAGATAAAAATTTAAATCAACTTATTCGATTTGGCTTTTTGAATGGCTTCTAATTTATTGTGCACTTGAAGTTTAGTATAAATATTTTCGATGTGTTTTCGAACAGTTGATGGCGAAAGTATCAAATTATCGGCAATTTGGTTATAATTTAATCCTTTTGAAAGTTGTTCCAATACTTCAATTTCACGTGTGGAAAGTTTGATTTCTTCTTCTTCCGTTTTTGCATCAAAATCGATGGGATTTCGCAATAATTTTAAAGTTTTTAAAGCAATAGAAGGATTCATCGCCGCTCCACCGTTTAATGTTTCAATAATACCTTGGTGCAAATCGGTTGGATTGACTTCTTTGAGTAAATAACCATCTGCTCCGGCTTTGATGGCGTTGAAAATATTTTCATCATTATCAAAAGCGGTTAACATGATAACTTTTATTTGTGGATATTTTTGTTTGATGATGGCGGTGGCTTCAATTCCGTTGAGAATTGGCATTTCGATATCCATCAAAAGGACATCTAAGTTATGATTAGCATCTAATTTGGTTAATAATTCAGCTCCGTTTAAAGCAGAAAATTTGATTTGAATATCTTCAAAAAAAGATAATTTTTCCCGGATAGCTTTGATTAGAAAACTGTTATCATCAATGATGGCGAGTTTGATATTCATTTTTCTTAAAAATTAGTTTTACTAAAAAGATGTAAAAATTCGAGTTTCAATTGAATGGCGTTTAGTTTCTGTTGCGTAGTTTCTTCTAATTCAGCTAAATTATTGATGGAATCATTCATTTTATCTTTTTTATTTTTTTCTGAAATCAATTGATCTTGAATACAAAAAACACGGTAAAGATGTTCTTTCTCTTTTTTACTATTTTTTCGTTTGAAAAATAAAATCAAAAATAGATTTATCAAAATAAAGAGAATGATAAGTGATTGATTCATAAAATTTCATTTTTTGATTGAACTCAAATTTAGCAAAAAATTAAACTGAATTACATACGGCAATTGCCTTATTCTACGAAATTTCTTTTTCTATTAAAACGGTTGTTCCTTTTTCTTTTTCGGAAATAATTTTGAAGTTGGCATTGAGTTCTAATGCTCTTTTTTTCATATTATTTAAACCATTTCCGAGTTCGATTTCTGATTCTGAAAAACCAATTCCGTTATCCTTAATGGAAAAAATCATTTTATTATTTTCTTGTTTTAATAGAATTTTAATTTGAGATGCGTTGGCATACTTTACAGCGTTATTGACGGATTCTTGAATGATTCTGTAAATATTCATTCCTTCAACAGATGAAAATTCGTGTGCAGCATTGACACTGTCTTCAATAGAAAAATCAAATGAAATTCCGTGCGTTGCCAACTGAGCATTATCAATAAAATTGGTAATTCGAATTTGTAGATCTTCTACAGAAATAGCATTTTTGTTCATTGCCCAAATGGTATCTCGCAACTCGGTAATTGTGTTTTTGGTAAAGCCACTAATGTTATCAAATTTGGAAACTAATTTCTCTTTGGCGATATCAAAATACTTCAAATTATCAATGGAAGAAATAATGAATGTGAGTTGTGAACCGATATTGTCATGCAAATCTCTGGAAATTTGCAATCGTTGTTCTTGTAGCTTATTTTGGGTTTCAATTTTAACGAGCGCTGCTTTGAGTTCGACTTCCTTGATAAGTTGATTGTTCTTAATTTTTTGTTGATTGTATAAAAGATAGCCGAGCAATCCCAATACAAAAGCAAATCCTAATGAACCAAAAATAATTGTGTTTTTTTGTTTAATTTTTAATTCATTTTCGGCTAATTCTGCTCTGTTTTTAGCAATTTCAGTATCTTTTTTGGCGGTTTGGTATTTCGTTTCTAACTCCTGTAGTTGCTTTACATTGGATAACTTTTGGATGCTATCCTGAAAAACTCCTTTCTTTTTGTAAAACTCACTTGCCATTTTATAATCATTTTTAGCTTCATATAACATAGCATAGTAATTTAAAGTGTTCTCAATATCAAAAGAAGATTTCGATTTATTTGCATAAAAAAAGGCACTGTCAAAACATTTTTTAGCGGCATTATAGTCTTCTTTGTAAAGATGAACATCGCCAATGTTATTATAGGAAGAAGCCAATCCGGCAAAATTTCGATTAGAATATTCCGTTTTCAATGCTTTATTAAAGTAAATAACAGCAGAATCAGTTTGTTCTAAATAATAATAAACACCTCCAACGTTATTAAATGATTCAGCCATTCCCCTTTTGTCATTAAGTTGAATTTCAAAATCAAGTGATTTTTTAAAATAGGATAATGCTTGCTCTAAATTATCTTCTTCCACATACACAATCGCCAAATTATTATATGCTTCTGAAAGTCCTTTTTTATGATTTAATTTTTGATACGCTTCAATGGCTCTTTGATGATACGTTTTGGCCTTTTCGATTACCCCAAGTGATTTATAGACCAAGCCCAAATTATTATTGATAATGGCTTGGTTTAAAAAATCCTTTTTGGCATCATAAATTTTTAAAGCCGCAAGAAATGATCTTAAAGACGCTTCAAAAAGCCCTAAATTACGTTGACAAGCACCAATATTATTATGAGAAGAGGCAACTATTAATTCATCTTTTGTTAAGGATAACGCCATTTTAGAATAATCAATTGCTTTGGGATAGTCGCCAATAACACGTGTTACGATACCACGGTTATTGTAAGTGTAGGCCAATGAAAGTTGAAGATTTTTAGATTTGGCAATTTTCTCCGCTTTTTGTAATAATTGAATTGCTTCTCGTGAATTAGAAGGATAAGTTTTTAATGCTTTTACATTCAAATCATCAACTGCTTTATCCTCTTTCACCTGAGCAAAAGTTGAGATAAAAACAAAAAGAAAAAAGCACAAAATTCTATATTGGATCATAGTATTGCTATTTAGTAATCTATTCAAATTTAACTGTTTTAAGCCAAAGTTCACAAAAAATAAGACCTCCAATTTTTATTCTTTTGTCGAAATTTTATTTTAAAACCACTATTAAATTCAGTAACAATACTAAAAATACCATAAAATAAAGGAGCAGCACGATGCGTAATGTTTTAATTGTTTTCATCTTTTATAATGTTGGGTTAAGACAAAATTCGGTTAATCTGCCTTATCAAACAATACGACAAATGCCGTATAAGAGAACTTCCCAACCAAAGCAGATTTTCGATTGGGAAGTAAAAAAACCACTGAAAAAGTTAATCTAAATCAATATTGAAAGAGCCTTCTGTAATTTGTTTTTGAGTGTTATCGTCTACGTTTCTTGCTGTAAAATAGAATGTCCCTTTAATATTTGTATCTGTCACTTCAGAAACTTGAATTTCACCTACTTTTTCACCACCATCAAACGGAGCGTTCCATGTTTCTTCCTGTATATCTAAAGGATTAGACAAATCAAAAGATATTTCTGCATAACTCACGTTTGCTTGACCTAAGCCAAATTCTCCACCGCCAATATCATAAGTGCCAACGCCATTATAAGTCATGATGTTCAAAACAAAAGCTTTACTTGATGTTCCGCCGGTATTACCTTGAATCTGCATCATCGAGGAACCGATTTGCGTGGCAAATGTTGCAATTTCAACGGTAGTTACGTTCGTTCCATCCACTTTCGCGGTAATTGTTCCTGCAGCAGCACTTCCGCCACCTCCACCATCATCATCGCTACTACATGAAGTTAAAAATAAAGTTGTTGTTACTAAAAAGCACACACAGATAAATTTAATTGTTTTCATAATTATTGTATTTAATTGGTTAAATAATTCGAAACAAAATTGCTGCTTTTGGATAAGGAGAACAATAAGGCAAATGCCGTATTTTAATAAAATATGGTTTTTTTGGAAGTCAGAACTACTTGTAAAGCACTATAAAAATTAGAAAAATTATAATGTCTAACCTTTTAACTCAGATTTAAAAAAGGATATTTTTCTTGCAATTGCTCAATTCGTTCATGCAGTTTTTGAACAAAAAGTTGATGTTGTTCCGTGTTTAGATTAAATGGCCGATGCTGTAATCCTTTTTGAATATTTTTCAATTCAGACATAATCGGAAAAACATGATGCGAAACGTGCGATTCTACAAAATGACTCCAAATATAGTCAATCGCAGTTTGGTTAGGATGAAGCATATCTCCGGCATAAAAGCGGTAATCTCTTAAATCGTCCATCATGATTTCGTAGCTTGGGAAGTAGGTGGATGAGGGATAATAATTGATGGATGAATGCAAAGCCGAAATTAAATGTGACTTACTCAATTGATTTTCTACAAAACCATCCTTTAAATGACGGACAGGAGAAACAGTGAAAATGAACTTTATTTCCGGATTGAATTCGGCTAATTTAGATTGAATGTTATTGAGAGATGATTTAATTTCATCAACTGATAATAATTCTTTTGTGAAATTGCTTTGTGGTATTTTATGACAGTTGGCAACTCTTTTTTGTGTGTGCGAAAAACGATAGGTCCAAGCCGTGCCTAAAGTAATGATTAAATGCGAACAAACTTGAAGTTGTCCGTTTAAATACGTTAGAATGCCATTTAAATTGATGAGCATGTCTTCTTTGTCGGGATTATTCAACTCGGAATGTACTTCAAAACAATGCCATAATTCATTTTCAAAAAACAAATCGGCTTCGGTAAATAATCGCATTTCTACAGCACGAAGCAATATGTTTTCTACTGCATCCGGCTGAAAAAGGATGCCAAACGGATTGTTGTAGTGTTGAAATTTATATTCTTCTAATTTAACGCTAATATTTTCGGCAAAACACGAACCCATTGAAACCACCTTCGAATAATAATCGATGAGATGATTGCTTTTTGGAATGTTGATTGGGGTTCGGAAATTCATACTAAAACTGAAATACTATTGAGCTTTATAATAATTTAGTTTCTTGTAAAAGTTGATCTATACACAATTATCCCTTCAGGATCATTAACCGTCTGTTTCAATATCAACTCATCATTAGTTAAACTTTCAACAATATAAGTGTATTCATAAAGCATTGGATCAAATGGAGAGCTAGATATAGTTAATATACTACCATTTAAAATCCATGCAGCTAATTCAACCTCGTTTAACTCACAACTTGTATTGTGACCATTAAAAGTAAGTTCTCCGTTTGTAAAAAACTCTTGAAAATCTCTGCTTGTTTCACAATCATGATTATAATTTTGAAATTCTCCACCATTAGAAGTTCCGCCTTTTATATACCATTTTCCTAATATAGTTGGTTCAGAAATTGCTGATCCTTCGTCATCACTGGTATTGCAAGAAATTGTTAATCCTGCAAAAACTAAAAATAATGTAAATTTTTTCATTTCTGTAATTCGAAATTTTTTATTTAATAAAATCAATTGCCTTCTCCAACGCCTCTTTAATTCCATCCACATTTTTACCACCGGCTGTTGCAAAAAACGGTTGTCCGCCACCACCGCCTTGAATATATTTCCCTAATTCACGAACGACTTGTCCGGCATTTAAATTGTGTGAAGCAACCAATTCTTTAGAAATGTAACAGGTCAACATTGGTTTATTATCCTCGGCTGTAGCCAAAACTAAAAATAAATTATTGCCTAAATTACCTAATTCATACGCCAAATCTTTTGCTCCTTCCGGATTCAAATCGACTTGTTTGGCTAAGAATTTGATACCGTTAATTTCCTGTAGTTTAGATGCTAATTCGCCTTTTAAATTCTTGGCTTTTTCACGCAATAATTGCTCAATTTGTTTTTTTAATTTGGCATTATCATCTTGTAATGAAGCAACTGATTTTAAAATATCTTGCGGATTTTTTAATATTTCTTTTAGTTCAGCTAAAGTGTTTTCTTGATTTTTATAGAAATCTTTCACTGCATCGCCTGTAATCGCTTCAATTCGACGAATTCCCGCAGCCACAGCACCTTCAGAAATAATTTTGAAATGCCAGATGTCTGCTGTATTTTTCACGTGAATTCCACCACATAATTCTTTGCTGTCGCCAAATTCAATCATTCGAACGGAATCGCCGTATTTTTCGCCAAACAAAGCCATTGCACCTTGTTCCATTGCTTGCTGAATCGGAATATTTCGGTGTTCAACTAGTTGTGATTGCTCTTCAATTCGTTGATTTACGAATTCTTCTACTTGTTTAATTTCTTCATCAGAAACTTTCGAAAAATGAGAAAAGTCAAAACGCAAATAATTCGGATTGACCAATGACCCTTTTTGCTCTACGTGCGTTCCTAAAATGGTGCGCAAAGCCAAATGCATCAAATGTGTAGCAGAATGATTTTTGGAAGTTGATGTACGTAAATCGGTATTCACTTTTGCCATAAAACCTGCTTCCACATTTTCAGGAAGTTGTTTGGCAAAATGCAAAATCAAGTTATTTTCCTTTTTGGTATCGATGATTTCGATGGTTTCATTAGCAGAAACTAACGTTCCTTTATCCCCTACTTGTCCTCCACCTTCAGGATAAAATGGTGTGTTATCCAAAACGATTTGGTATAAAATTCCGTCTTTTTTTGAATCTACTTTACGGATTCGCGTGATTTTTACTTTGTTTTCAGTTTGATCGTAACCGACGAATGTTTCAACATTGCCTGGAATTAAAACTGACCAATCTTCGGTTGAAACTTCAGAAGCGGCACGAGAACGCGTCTTTTGTTTTTGCAATTCCACTTCAAATTCTTCTTCCTTATAACTGAAACCTTTTTCTTTTAAAATTAAAGCCGTTAAATCTTTTGGAAAACCAAAAGTATCATACAATTCAAATACTTTTGCTCCAGAAACTTCATTTCCTTTGGTTTCTGAAACGACGTTTTCCAACAATTGCAAACCTTGATCTAATGTTCTCAAAAACGAAGCTTCTTCTTCACGAATCACATTCGTAACCAAATTTTGTTGCTTTTTAATCTCCGGGAAAAATTCGCCCATTTGATTCGCTAAAACTGCGACCAATTCATAAATAAAAGGCTCTTTGGTATTTAAAAACGTAAATCCGTAACGAATCGCACGACGTAAAATTCGACGAATTACATAACCCGCTCCCGTGTTAGAAGGCAATTGACCATCCGCAATCGCAAAAGCAACAGCTCTGATATGATCAACGATTACACGAATCGCAATATTAATTTTATTTTGTTCTTCCGAAATAGTTGCAATTTCGTTGGAAGTATATTTTAAACCTGTAATTTCTTCTACTTTTTCAATGAGTGGTGTAAAAACATCAGTGTCATAATTAGATGTTTTTCCTTGCAAAGCCATACACAAACGTTCAAATCCCATTCCGGTATCCACGTGTTGAGCAGGTAATTTTTCTAACGAACCATCGGCTTTACGATTGAATTCCATGAATACGTTGTTCCAAATTTCCACTACTTGCGGATGGTCGTTATTGACCAAGCTTTTTCCGGAAACGGTTGCTTTTTCTTCTTCCGAACGTAAATCAACGTGAATTTCAGAACAAGGTCCACACGGTCCCTGATCGCCCATCTCCCAAAAATTATCTTTTTTATTTCCTAAAATAATGCGGTCTTCATCAATTAATTCTTTCCAAATATCCCAAGCTTCTTGGTCGAAAGGCACATTTTCTTCCGGATTTCCCTCAAATACAGAAACATATAAATTTTCTTTCGGGATTTTATACACTTCCGTCAGCAATTCCCAAGCCCAATTGATGGCATCTTTCTTAAAATAATCGCCAAAGGACCAGTTGCCAAGCATTTCAAACATGGTGTGATGATAGGTGTCAAACCCAACATCTTCCAAATCATTATGCTTTCCTGATACTCGCAAACATTTTTGGGTGTCGGCTATTCGCTTGCTTTTGGGTTCGGCATTTCCTAAAAAATATTCTTTAAACTGAGCCATTCCCGAGTTGTTAAACATCAAGGTTGGATCATCTTTTAGAACAATAGGTGCCGAAGGAACGATTAAATGTCCTTTACTTTCAAAAAACTGGAGAAACTGCTTGCGGATATCTTGTGAATTCATTTTAAAAAATTATTCGGTGTTTAGTTTTCAAACGGTTATACAAATTTTACAATAAAGAATGCTTTTTACTGTTTAATAACGAATGCTTTCTTTAAAAAATTAAATTAGCATTAGAATGAAACATTTCTTAAATTTGTTCGTCTAATCCTTTTGAAAGCACAAAAATAGTATAATTTAAGAAATGTCGAAGAAAGTAAAGTATTATTACGACACAGAAAGTTTAGCTTATAAAAAAATCAGTCCAAAAAAAGGGAGGAAGTTTGGCTATGTGGCGTTATTTCTAGTTTCATCGGCGTTATTTGGATTTTTATGTTTCGTGATTTTATTAAATACACCTTATTTTGAAACGCCGAAAGACCGTTTACAAGCCCGGGAGATTGACAATTTGAAACTTCGCTACCAAATTTTGAACAAAAAAATGGATCAATTGGATGAAGTAATCGCCAGTATAGAAGAACGTGACAACAATTTATACCGCATTTATTTTAACTCATCTCCTATTCCATCCGAACAGCGAAAAGCAGGATTTGGTGGAGTAAACCGATACAAAGAGTTGGAAGGATATGATAATTCTGAATTGGTAATCAACACCACGAAACGAGTGGACATGATTTCGAAAGAATTAGCTATTCAATCTAAATCGTTGGATGAAATTTTAGTACTTGCCAAAGGAAAAGAGAAATTGTTAGCCGCTATTCCTGCTATTCAACCGGTTAAAAACGAAGATTTAACTCGTGTGGCGTCAGGATTTGGATATCGAAATGACCCGTTTACAAAAATCAGAAAAATGCACAACGGTATGGATTTTACCGCTAAAACAGGTACTCCGGTCTTTGCCTCCGGTGATGGTGTTGTGGAGAGAGCCGATAATTCGATGTCAGGATATGGAAATTTAATCATTATCAAACATGGATTTGGTTACACAACATATTACGCTCATTTAAGCAAATACAAAATTAGAGCCGGTCAAAAAGTGAAAAGAGGTGATATCATAGGCTATGTTGGAAGCACCGGACGAAGCGAGGCTCCCCATTTACATTATGAAGTTCATAAAGACGGCGAACCGATTAACCCAATCAATTTTTATTACGGAAGCATTTCTGCCGAAGAATATATTGCCATTTCAAAAATTGCTAACCAAGAAAATCAAGCACTCGACTAATGCATTTGAACTTACCAGAAAAAAGATACTACAGCATTGGCGAATTGGCCAAAGCATTCGGCGTGAACGCTTCTTTAATTCGGTTTTGGGATAAAGAATTCGATATTCTGAAACCAAAAAAGAACGCAAAAGGCAACCGAATGTTCACACCCGAAGATGTAAAAAATCTTCAATTAATTTATCATTTGGTGAAAGAACGCGGGTTTACCTTAGAAGGAGCCAAAACCCATTTGAAAGAAGGTCAGAAAAAAACGTTAGACAAATTTGAAATTATCAGCAAATTAGAAGGAATAAAAGCTCAATTAACTGATTTAAAAAACGCTTTATAATACACTAAAAACAACTACTATGACTGGTTTATTAATTGTTATCGGAATTATCGTTTTACTTGCTTTTATGTCCATTGGAATCTATAATGGACTGGTGAGTAACCGCAACAATCGTGAAAATGCATTTGCCGACATTGACGTTCAACTTAAGCAACGCCATGACCTTATTCCGCAGCTGATTGGTTCAGTAAAAGGTTATATGGAACATGAACGTGGAACGCTGGAAGCCATCACCAATGCTCGATCCCGAGCCATGAACGCCACAGGCATCAACGACAAAATCGCTGCTGAACAAGAGTTAAGTGGAGCATTACGCGGACTAAACATTCAAGTGGAAGCCTACCCGGATTTGAAAGCTAACCAAAACTTCTTGCAGTTGCAAAACGAAATCTCAGATATCGAAAACAAATTGGCCGCAGCCAGAAGATATTTCAACTCGGCCACTCGCGAATTAAACAATGCGGTACAAAAATTCCCCAATAATATCTTGGCAGGAATGTTTGGTTTTAAAACTGAGCCGATGTTTGACTTAGGTGTAAACGAGAGAGCCAATTTAGACAAAGCACCAGAAGTTAAATTTTAACCGGTGAAATACATAGGTATACAGGAACAAATCCGGAGAAACAACCGTAAATCGGTGTTGTTACTCATTGCATTTCCGACCGTTTTACTACTGTCGGTCTATGCGGTAGTGTTGCTGATGCAATACCAACCCGATTACGGTTATGACCTCGATTATATCAACCAAAGCTTCCTAAGTATTGCCCCTATTGTCATGGTAGTGGTTGGTATTTGGTTTACCATAGCCTATTTTGGACACACCAAAATGATTTCCATGGCAACCGGAGCAAAACCGTTGGAGCGAAAAAGCAATATGAAGATTTACAACTTAGTCGAAAACCTCTGCATCAGCCAAGGAATGCGAATGCCAAAAGTAGAAATCATCGAAAGCACTGCACTAAACGCTTATGCCAGTGGGATTGACGAGAAGACCTATACCGTAACCCTCACCCGAGGAATCATCGAGGCGTTAGAAGAAGATGAACTAGAAGGCGTTATTGCCCACGAACTCATGCATATCCAAAACCGCGATGTGAGACTGCTCGTTGTTTCTATCATTTTTGTGGGAATATTTACTTTTATAATGGAAATCTCCTTCCGAAGTATGCTTTACGGGGGTGGCAGAAGAAATAACAAAGACTCCGGCAAATTTATGCTCGTAATTTTGGTAGTATCCGTTGTTGCCTATCTGCTCACCATGTTGTTCCGTTTTTCACTCAGCCGAAGTAGAGAATACATGGCCGATAGCGGTGCTGCAGCCATGACCCGAAAACCTTGGGCATTGGCTTCTGCTTTGAAAAAAATAGCTGGACATCACCACATTAAAGACATCAAAAGCGAAGAAATTAAACAAATGTTCATCGAAAACACAACTGATAAAAAAAATGCCAATATCTTTAGTAGTTTGAGCGGACTTTTTACCACCCATCCTCCTATTGCAAAACGCATTGCCTTTTTGGAAAAAGTATAACATCAAAACAATAAATAAACAAAACCTTAAAAATAAATAAAATGAAAAAATGGTTATTACCTATCGGGATTATAGTAGGACTAATTTTAGTTATCGGATTTTATGTAGTAGGCATTCAAAACACCGCCATTACTAAAAGTCAAGCTGTAAACAAATCTTGGGGAGATGTGCAAACGTCTTACCAACGAAGAAATGATTTAATTGGAAATTTAGTAGAAACAGTTAAAGGTGCCGCAGAATTTGAAAAAAGCACTTTTGAAGCTGTTACCGCAGCCCGTGCAAAAGCGACACAAACTACAATTGACCCCGCAAATGTTACACCGGAACAATTGGCTCAATTTAATCAAGCTCAAAGTGGGGTTTCTTCTGCTTTATCAAGACTTTTGGTAACCGTTGAGGCTTATCCTGAATTGAAAGCCAATCAAAATTTCTTGAAATTACAAGACGAATTGGCTAGTACCGAAAACACTATTCAAACGGCTAGAGTTCGTTTTAACGAATCGGTTGAGGGCTACAACAACCATGTTTTGAAATTTCCAAATAGAATGTTCTTAGGTGAATACAAAGAAAAACCATTTTTTGATGCTGAACCGGGTTCTGAAAAAGCTCCTGAGGTAAAATTCTAAACGATGTCTATAACAGAAGATTTTCTTACCGCAGCTGAAGAACAAGAAATTGTTCAGGCAATTACTATGGCAGAAAAAAATACGTCCGGAGAAATTCGAGTTCACATTGAAAATCATTCAGACACTCCTCCTATCGCAAGAGCTCGGGAGGTGTTTGATTCCCTAAAAATGTATAAAACCGAAGCCAGAAACGGAGTGCTATTTTATGTTGGCGTAGCCGATCATTCTTTTGCCATTATCGGCGATAGTGGTATTGATGATGTGGTGGAAAGTGATTTTTGGGAATGTACCAAAGACATCGTGATTGAAAACTTTAAAAACAAGAAATTTAAAGAAGGTTTAGTGGAAGGAATCAGCAGAGCCGGTGAACGTTTAAAAGTGTTTTTCCCTTATGATTCAAAAGACGCAAATGAACTCTCTAATGAAATATCCAAAGGATAAATGAAATTTACGATACAAATATATTCCCTTTTTTTGTTGCTAATTTTACCCATTCAGGTAAGTTTTGCTCAATTCAAAATCCCAGCTGTTCCTAGTTTTCAAACAAGTGTATATGATTATGCAAAGGTGTTATCGGATGTTGAAAAAACAGCCCTAGAAGAAAAACTCATCCGTTATTCTGATAGTACAACAACGCAAATTGTTGTGATTACAATAGAAGACTTAAAAGGAGAAAATATAGGATTATTGGCACCAAGATGGGGTCAAGAATGGGGAATTGGAGGAAGCAAAGAACAAGATAACGGCGTAGTAATTCTACTTTCAAAAAACGACCGCAGAATTCACATTTCACCGGGTTATGGTGTTGAAGACAGACTTACTGCGGGAATCACGGGCGAATTAGTACGAAATGTAATTCTACCCGAATTTAAAGCCGGAAGTTATTACCAAGGTTTAGACAAAGGTGCCGACGCAATTTTTGATATTCTAAAAGGAAAATACAAAGGCAGTCCGAAAAGTTCAAAAAGCGGAATTCCTGTCATTTTTGTATTGCTTTTTATCGTAATTCTATTCATTATTATCTCAAGAGGTTCCAATAACCGAAATGGTGGTTCGGGTCGTTTTTCGGGGCCTAACTTAGCCGATATTATCATTCTGAGCAGCTTGGGTCGCGGTGGATTTGGCGGTGGAGGCTCTTCTTCCGGAGGTGGTTTCGGCGGCGGCGGTTTCGGTGGCGGATTTGGCGGTGGCGGATTCAGTGGCGGTGGAGCCGGTGGAAGTTGGTAAAACCAAAATATAAAAAAATGCCCCAAATAGTGTCTAACTTTTTGGGGCTTTTTCATTAAGTGTTTTTACTTTAATCCAAGAAAAACATACCGCCTTCTTTGTCTTTTTTTCCTCCAAATTTATCTAATTTATAGGTGAGTGAAAACATCACATATTGTTGTAAAACAATATTTTCAGAATCGGTTATTGCCGTTGGTGTGATGGTTCTTCGAACACCAACATTTTGGTTTAACACATCATATACTTTTACTTTTGCCAACAATCTGTCTTTGTAAAAATTATATCCTAAACTCGTATTCCACAAATAAAAATCTTTTTGAAAACCATCGGCTATATTGGAATTATAAGTGTAGCCAAAATCATTTCCAAAAACTACTTTTTTAGGCCAGTAGCTGGTAAATTCTAATTTAAATTTATGTACAAAATTGTTGGCGTTTTCAATGACATAATTTTTAAAATCAGTTGAATTGAAAGTATAACTATAGGAAGGTGCAATAGTAATTAACTCTTCAATACTCCAATTCAAATTTAACCGGGGTTCCAATCGCCACCCTTTAGCTTCATACAATTCGGCATTTGTCAAACCTTGATTGATGTTGTAACCGGAATCCAATCCGGTGCTAATGCGAAGATTTCTCTTTTCTTTTTTAAATGATTTACTCCACGAAAAGCCCATGTAACTATTTAATCCTTTATCCACATTTTCATACGTGGTTTGAGCTCTAAAACTTTCATCAAAAACAGTGGAAGAAACAATTTGATCTTTACTCATCGTCATTCCGCCATAGAAGAAAAATCCGCTTCGTGATTGCCAATCATAATTGTTGAAATTAGTATAGAGCGAATGTTGCTGCGTTGGATTCAAATCGCCATTTCCTACAAGCGTATTCAATGGATTGGAAAGATTTTCTACCGGTAAAAATTGATTTGCTTGTGGCAATTCCATCCTAAAATTATAATTGGCATAAATCGATTTAGTTTTGCTAATCGTATAGCTCAAATTTGCTGAAGCCTTCGGAAAAACATAGTTTTTATTAAGTTGTGTAGTCACTGCTAAATAATCGGATTGATTTTTAAATGTCACAAATTCGGGTCCACCACCAAAACCTCCTCTAAATTTCTTTTTAGTCCAACTCAATCTGGCAGAAGGATAAATTTTTAATACATTCGAATGAATTTCATTTGATAATGGAGCGTTAAATTCATTGTAGCTACCCGAAATGTCATCAAAATCAAAGGTTGCATCGGAATCTTTAGACGCATAGTAGGTAAACTGAGAACCTATACTCACTTTTAATGAATCGGTTATTGGCTCGGCAAATCGAATATCAGTTTCCACTTTATTAAAATCTCTTTCTCGGAATACATTCTGATTACGAATATCGTCCGGTTCGCCTGTTAAATAATAAAAGGTGGAAGAATTCAAATTGGAAAAGGTGGAAGATTTTTTATGTTCATTATTCAATGATAACGAAAGTCCTCTTTCTTTCTTTTTAAATGATTTGTAATAGTAAATGCTGTTTTCAAAGGAAGTATCATCCACATCTGAAAAAGAATTAGAAGCACTTTCATTGGAAAGCACATTTGACTGATTTCTAGTTTCTTGATTACTGATAAAACGGTCTTTATTTAATGATTTTACAAACTTTGGCTCCAAATAAATGGTGGCGGTGGAATCCAATTTTATTTCGAAATTAAAAGTAAGATTGTGGGAATTTCCAATTCGATTGGAAGTAGAATTTGATTCCGTAAATGTGGTTTCGTTCGGTAGTAAATTGGTGCGGGAAGAACGACTCACATTATCCGTTTCTGCATTGGTGAAAAAATAATTATTGTTTACATCTACTTTTTTAAACCACTTATCAGCATAATTCACACCTACTAAATTGGAAGTAGTTAACCCGTTACTACCCCCAAAATTCATTCCGTTAATACCAAAAGAACCGTCATCGCTGGAATAAACCGACATATTTCTTCCGCCGCCCATGTTATCAAAAATTTCATTCATGGAAAATCCAACGGAATTGATATTATTAGCCGAAGCCAAAACACTTATCTTCTGTTCACCCTTAAACCAATTGAGCAGCAAACTGGATTCATAGCGTTCATCTGAACCATAACCGCCCATGATTTTGCCAAAAAAACCTTTGTTTTTATCTTCTTGAATAGTAAGATTTATGGTCTTCTCCTCCCCGGAAGCCGTTTCGCCTGACAATTCCTCTGCTTTGGTTTTAGTATCAACCACTTGAATCTTTTCGATGATTTCGGCAGGCAGATTTTGTGTGGCTATTTTTCCGTCTTTTCCAAAAAAGGGTTTTCCGTTGACAAGGATTTGATTAACTTCTTTTCCGTTGACGGTGATTTTTCCTTCGGGAGAAATTTCTACGCCGGGTAGTTGTTTAAGTAATTTTTCAACGTTTGAATCAGCTCCTACTTTAAACGAAGCGGCATCAAACTCTAAAGTATCGTTTTTAATTCTAATTGGGGGAGCTTCGCCCTTGACTACAACTTCATCTAGGTTTGTTCCACCCTCCTTCAAATTGATCAGACCTAATTCTTGATTATCGTTTATTGAACTGATTTCTTTGCTGTAATTTTCATATCCTAAAAATGAAACTTTTAAGATAAGTGGTTGTGCATTTTTTCGTGTTCGTATTTCAAAATTGCCGTTTTTTTCCGAAATTGTATAATCAATTACAGTGGAATCTTTTTTAGAAGTGAGATAAACTGTTGCTGATTCGAGCGGAAGTTTTGATAAATCATCAATGATTTTACCTTTAACAGTGACAAAATTTTGACTGTACAAATTGGAGACCAATAAAAACAAGACGAGAACGAAGAAATTTTTGTGCATAAAAGTGTGGTTATAAGTGTGAGAAAATTCTATAACAGCAAATTAACACTTTTAGTATGCTAAGTTAAATATTTCTTACAAAAAGTTTAACATTTAATTTCGTAGGAAATAGAATTTAATAACAGAAAAGAGAAAAACCATTAAGTAATTAAGGTGAATTAAGCCTATAAAACTTAATGCCCCTTAATTGCTTAATGGTTTAAAATATCAATCTGATTTTTTATTTTTCTCGAATATAAATATCAATTGGCACACCTGAAAAATCCCAATTTTCACGAATTTTATTTTCTAAGAAACGTTTGTATGCTTCTTTAACATACTGCGGTAAATTGGCAAAAAACACAAACTGAGGCGTTGGTGTTGGCAATTGCATACAGTACTTAATCTTAACATATTTACCTTTTAAAGCCGGTGGCGGATAGGTTTCAATTAATTTCAACATATAATCGTTGAATTTGGAAGTAGAAATTCGTTGTTTTCTATTTTCGTACACTTTTACGGTTTCTTCTAATGCTTTTAGCAAACGTTGTTTGGTTATGGCAGAAACGAATAAGATCGTTACATCCGTAAAAGGTTCTAGTTCTTTTTTGATTTTAGCTTCGTAATCACGGGTGGACATCGTGTCTTTTTCGACCAAGTCCCATTTATTCACCAGAATTATAATTCCTTTACGGTTTTTGGCAGCTAACCAAAAGATGCTTTGGTCTTGCCCTTCAAAACCACGCGTGGCGTCAATCATCAAAATACAAACATCGGAATGCTCAATCGCACGAACGGAACGCATGACCGAATAGAATTCTAAATCTTCTTTAACTTTTGCTTTTCTGCGGATTCCGGCTGTATCCACTAAGTTAAATTCGAAACCAAAACGGTCGTATTTTGTATCAATGGAATCGCGGGTGGTTCCGGCCACATCGGTAACGATATAACGGTCAACGCCAATCAAGGCATTGATAAAACTAGATTTTCCTGCATTAGGACGACCTACTACCGCAAAACGAGGTAATTCTATTTCTTCTTGTGTGGGTTCTGGTTTGTTTGGAAAAATATTGATTAATTCATCCAACAACTCCCCTGTTCCGCTACCGGATGTGCTTGAAATGGTGATGAATTCGCCTAAACCGAGGTTATAAAATTCGTATGCATCTTTTTCACGCATCGCATTATCGACTTTGTTGACAACAACAATAACGGGTTTGGTAATTTTACGAAGTAATTTTGCCACTTCATCATCCATTGGTGTGATGCCTTCTTCAACATCTACTACAAACATAATCACATCGGCTTCGTCGATGGCTAATTCTACTTGTTTGCGGATTTCTGCTTCAAAAATATCATCGGAACCTTTGATGTATCCACCGGTATCGATAACCGAAAATTCTTTTCCGTTCCATTCACTCTTTCCATAATTTCGGTCGCGGGTAACGCCACTCACTGAATCTACAATGGCTTCTCTTCGTTTGATTAAACGATTAAAAAGTGTTGATTTTCCGACGTTTGGCCTACCTACAATGGCAACAATAGTACTCATAGTTCTAAATTCTAAATATTTTGCAAAGGTAGTCTTTTTTGTTTGAAGTTTAAACGTTGATTTTTATCACTTTACTTTGTTTGGACCAGGGTTTGCGTTAAGGATGGTAGTGGAACTCTTTTTTTGCCCTAAGCGGTAAGTAGGATGGACAAAAAAAAGTGGGAACGGACAGCCTGACCCGCAGCTTGCGGAGGGGAACGCCCAAAATTAATTTTTGATTGATGATTTTTGATTGGGAGTAAAAAATAAACCGTTTGGTTTTACGTTTAAAAGTAATATTTCGTAAATTAGTATTTAATTTTAGTACCCTTTTTTATGAATTTAGATGACCAATTGCCCTTACGGTATCGATTTGATAAAGTGGTGACAAAATCCTATGATTCGATTTTGGCCAGTTGCGAAAAGTTGAAGGAAACGGTGGAGCCGGATTATAAAATCAAGATTTCGGGTCATCATATTTGGCTGCACGTTGGGTTGTTGCAGCGTGAAAAACATTCGCCTCATTTGCACTTGGAGATTGAAAAAATGGAGGATGGCAACACGTTTGTCCGTGGTTTATTTGGCCCGGATCCAGTTTTATGGACGTTATTTATGTTTCTTCACTTTGTGGTGGGCGGAATTTTTGTGATTTTTACGGTGATTGCTTTTTCAAAATGGTCGCTGGATCAATCCTATAAATTTGATTTGTTGGTGATGTTTGCAATGATAAATGCATGGTTTTTGCTTTACTTTATTGCACGTTTAAACCGAAAAAAAGGATTGAAACAGGCGAGGGAATTGGAGGCGTTGATGGAGAAAATTTTGGAGTGATTTTTTATTTCTCACAGAAAGCACGGAATTTTTGTTTTGCCACTAAGTCACAAAGAAATTTTAACTTTTAAATTTTTGAACACAGATTTTAGAAATTTTAGAAATTTCGCCTCACTTTTTTTAATGGAACACGGATTTGGAGCATTGAATGGATTTAGAGGGATTCGTTTTCAGCACACTTTCTTCTTTAGCAGTTCTCAACCTGAAACCCGTCACTCGCAACTTTCAAACCCGCAATTTCTACTTCTGATTATACCCCAACCTTCGTAACTGAAACGCATTACTCCGCCAATCTTTACTGACTTTCACGAAAAGTTCAATGTGGATTTGCTTGCCAAAGAACTTTTCTAAATCTTCCCGTGCTTGCATACCTACTCGCTTAAGAGCGGCACCTTTGTGACCAATAATGATTCCTTTTTGGGTGTCGCGTTCGACCATAATGATGGAACGAATTCGGATGATGTTGTCGTCTTCGATAAATTCTTCGGTTTCTACCTCAACGGCATACGGAATTTCTTTGTCGTAATTGATTAAGATTTTTTCGCGAATGGTTTCGTTTACAAAAAAACGTTCGGGTTTATCAGTAAGTGTGTCTTTTGGATAGTATGGTGGTGATTCGGGCAACAAAGAGATGATGCGGTCGAATACTTCTTTAACATTGAAATTTTCTAATGCAGAAATGGCAAAAATTTCGGCATTCGGAACTTTTTCTTTCCACAAATCAACTTGTTCTTCCAATTGTTGTTGGTTAGATTTGTCGATTTTGTTTAATAAAAGTAAAACAGGGATTTCACTATGGATAATTCGATTAAAAAAAGCTTCGTCTTTTAATTCTTTTTCACCGATTTCAACCATGTAAATCAAGACATCAGCATCTTCAAAAGCGGATTTCACGAATTGCATCATCGATTCCTGCATTTCATACGCCGGTTTAATGATTCCGGGCGTGTCGGACAAAACCATCTGAAAATCTTCACCATTTACAATGCCCAAAATACGATGTCTGGTCGTTTGTGCTTTAGAAGTGATGATGGAAAGTTTTTCGCCTACAAAGGCATTCATTAAAGTTGATTTTCCTACGTTGGGATTTCCGATGATGTTAACGAATCCTGCTTTGTGTGCCATAATAATAATTTTGGCAAAGGTACTATTTCTTTTTTTTGGATTAAATGTTTATTTTTTATTCCTAAGTTGATGCAATTGTAACTTTAAACCTTGAAATCACAATCTTAACCCAATAAAAACTTTACTGCTTCTAGATGGCTTACCTTTAAGAAAAGTAAAACTTATGTCTGATAAAAACAAAAAACAGTTTGGTGTTTGGATGGACACCCACAATGCAACCATCGTTGGAAGAGAAGATGTAGATAAGGGAGAATTTATCGTTTTGGGTCATATCGCCAATGCCGGAGCTGAGTATAATTCGAGTGAAAAAACAGCCAATAACCACGAAATTGGTTTAATACAAAAGTATTTTAAAGAAATTGCTGCTATTATGCCCAATGTAGATGAAATTCATCTAACGGGAACGGGACAAGTTCAGGAACAATTCATTAAATTTCTTGCTGATACACCGCAATATAAAAATGCTGAATCAACAGAATGTACCTCTAATAAAATGAGTGATGAAAATTTTATTGAGTTTATAGGAAAACGCTTTAACTAAAATTTGATTTTTAGTGTTAAGAACCGCAGAGAAATACTGCGGTTTTTTTTATTCAAAACATAGAACATAAAAAAAATACCGCAGGAAACCCACGGTACTTTCATCTCAAAAATCAATCCATTTCATAGCAAATTAGGATCTGGAACAGATATGTTCTCGCAGGGTCTTTAATTTTTCTCTTTCGCGATGAAGCTCAGTTCGTTGTGTTCTAATCATCATAGTATGACGTTCACCAACTACATTTTTCACATCTTCAATTAACCAATCATCATAATTTCCAATCGTAATGTCTTCTCTAAAGACACACGAATCTAATAGGGCACGATGAAGATTTTCGGAAATCGTTTTTTCTAAATCCATCCATAATTTAAAAAACTCTCCGCTTGTTTTGTTTAATTCGATTGGAATTCCTCCCAAGCGTTTAATTTCATCACACAATTCCGTCACACAACTTTTACTCGTCACAATAAATAATGAAAATTCAACTTTTAACTGTGAATCTTTTGCTTCGCGAATAGCCGTTTCATATCCTTGAATTCGGTCGTTGTTTACTTCAACTAACGAATTTAATATTTCTACTGTTTTGGCTGTAGAATTTTCCATATTTATCTTTTTTACTATTATCATGAGCTACATTGCCCCAAAACGGCCCAAAGAATGACAAAAACTATAATTGTTCCAAAACAACCTCCGCCTAACTTTTTTGCCCCGTATCCGGCCAATAATGCCCTAAAAAAATTATTCATCTTTGTGTGTTTTATCAGTTATTCTTTTGGTAAGGTCCAAATATCCGGTTCTTCCATATCGTTTGCTTTCAAAATCTCTTTGTGACTCAGAGTCGATTTCTTTTTAGATTTATTTTTTAAATCTCGCATAACTGAATCTTTAGTCTCACGACTACCTGTGTTTCTTATTTTCTCACTCATCGTAAATTCATTTAAATTAAACGTCAATAGTTACAATACAAAGATGCAAACACGACCCTACTTTTTTGTTATATAATTTTTTGAAAAGATTATATTAAAACCACTCATGTGAATTACTTTTAAAGCATAAAATAAAAAAGGTGCCTAAAATAGGCACCTTACATTATCTGAATCGGTTTTTTTTATTCTGCAACAACCAATTTGCTTGCACTACGGTATAAAAATTCGTTATAAACATGTCTTCTGGCAAATCGTGCAGGCGACTCAGCATTTACCATTTTAATGTATGTTACTTTTGGAACACCAAAATATTCGAATTTGTTTCCGTCTAAAAAGTGAATGTTTAGCACACCATCTTCATAATAAAATTCTAAAATACCTGAAGTGGTGGTTGTTTTCACATATTCGTCTTTCACCTTTTCTTGTGTTTCCGGTGCAATACTCACCAAAAAATGATAGGCTTCAATAATGGCTTTACTTCTTTCTTCTGCCGCCGTTCGTTCAATAGGATTGGCAATCGTATCCGGATGATCTTCCTTCATACTATTACGATAAACCGTTTTTAATTCTTTTAAGGTTGCCATTTTAGTAACGTCCAGTAACTTTCGGTATTCGGCAATTTTTTTTGAGTTCATAAGTACTATTTATAAACGTGATAGCCACGCTCAAATTTTCGGCAAAAGTAGTCTATTTTTTTAACATTACACAATGTTTTTAAAGCTAAACAAATCAATTCAAAAAATGTTAATTTTTATAAAATAACATTTTAATAATATTTTCATAGGCAGAAACAAATTGGTTTAGATTATATTTGGGGCTAATTTTTTTCCAAATTGAAAACAAAATTCTTAAACCTGTTACTCCTCATTTTTTTTACACAAAACACTTATTCTCAGTGTTTTGAAATAGAAAGTATCCTAGTAGATGCCTGTGGTGCACAAGAGGGATTAAACGAAATGGTACGCTTTAAAATTGGCGGTGCTCCATTAAACACCTCAACGTTAAACGTAAGTTGGCCAAATAACACTTGGCAAGGACTAATTCAAAATGCAACAACAGCATCAAAAGTAGCTACATTAAATTCAGACATTGTGGATGCAGGTGGCTGTGGTATTTTAATTGAACCTAGTGGAGGAATACTTCCTGCCAATGCCTCTGTAATTTTAGTAACCAGCTTTAATTTAGATACGTCACTCAACTCTTTTGGTGCACTTTCTGAAGATACCTATATTATATTTCAAAATAATCCTGCTGTCACTGCTGGTCATTTTGCCAATTTTGGCACGGGACTGCGCACATTAACGATATTTTTGGGTCCATGTGTAGATGTAGTAACCTACGACAGATCGCTTTTGGTTAGCCCAACTGGAGAAACAACGGCGTCGGATGGGTCAACTGTTTTGTTTACACCGGGAGGTATTGCGACGTACGTTAACTACGGATGCTCAGCTCCGGTGCAACCTTTTTTAGTAGAAATTAATAATCCTTCAATAGCTGCTTGTCCGGGCGACACTATTGCTTTAATAGCTACAGCCGAAGGTCAACAATCGGTGGTATGGACTGCTCCAAGCGGTAGTTTTAGCAATTCAGGTGCGTTGACAACCTCCTTTACAATTCCATCAAATGCAACCGGCACAATTCTAGTTACGCTGACGGCAACCAATAGCTGCGGACTTGAAATTTCAGATACGGTTTTAATAACAATTACAAATAACCTTGTGCCGAATTTTGCAACTACGTTGACGTTGTGTAGCGGAACTACTGCTCCGACGTTAAATACCACTTCACCCAATGGCATTGTGGGAACCTGGAGTCCGTCATCCATTAACAACACCACAAGTGGCAATTATGTTTTCACGCCTAATGCAAATCAATGTGCTTCATCAGTAACGTTGGTGGTTACCGTAACAAATAACATTGTGCCCAACTTTGCCACAACATTGACATTATGCAACGGAACTACTGCTCCAGCTCTAAACACCACTTCGCCCAATGGCATCGTGGGAACATGGAGTCCGGCAAGTATTAACAACACCACAAGCGGCAATTATGTTTTTACTCCTAATGCGAACCAATGTGCTTCAACGGTAACGCTGGTGGTAACTGTAACGAATAACATTGTTCCCGACTTTACGACTACATTAACTTTATGCAGCGGAACAACTGCTCCGACTTTAAACACCACTTCTCCCAATGGCATTGTGGGAACGTGGAGTCCGGGAACGATTAGCAATACTACAAGTGGCAATTATATTTTTACTCCTAATGCAAATCAATGTGCTTCACCAATTACGTTGGTCGTAACGGTTACCAGTTCAATTACGCCTGATTTTGCAACAACATTAACGCTGTGTAACGGAACTACTGCTCCGACTTTAAACACCACTTCACCTAATGGGATTAGTGGAACGTGGAGTCCTCCCGCAATAAACAATACAACCAATGGCAATTATATTTTTACTCCTAATGCAAATCAATGTGCTGCACCAATTACGCTAGTTGTAACGGTTACCAGTACAATTACGCCTGATTTTGCAACTACATTAACGCTGTGTAATGGAACTACTGCTCCATCTCTAACCACCACTTCGCCCAATGGGATTATTGGAACGTGGAGTCCGGCAACCATTACCAATAACGCAAGCGGCAATTATGTTTTTACACCTAACACAAATCAATGTGCTTTGCCAATTACGTTGGTCGTAACAGTTACCAATACAATTACACCTGATTTTGCAACTACATTAACGCTGTGTAGCGGAACTACTGCTCCAACTTTAAATACCACTTCGCCCAATGGCATTGTGGGAACATGGAGTCCGGGAACGATTAGCAATACTACAAGTGGCAATTATATTTTTACTCCTAATGTAAACCAATGTGCTTCACCAATAACCTTGGTTGTAACGGTTACCAATACAATTACACCTGATTTTGCAACTACATTAACGCTGTGTAATGGAACTACTGCTCCAACTTTAAACACCACTTCGCCCAATGGAATTGTGGGAACGTGGAGTCCGGCAACTATTAACAATACCACAAGCGGAAATTATATTTTTACACCTAATGCGAACCAATGTGCTCTGTCAGTAACGTTGGTGGTGACAATAACAAATTTTGATTTTACTTTCATCGAAAAATGTGAAGGTAGAATTTTCATCATCGAAAGTATTTTAGAAAATCCATTAGCTGATTCAAACTACGAATGGACCTTAGAGAATAACCCTACGATAATAAGTCAAGAATCATTTCTAAATGTAACAGAATTAATAAATTCAAATAACATCACAAATACATTTCCAAAAACGTTTTCTTTAAAAATATACACCAGCGAAGGATGCGAAGAAACAAGACAAGTAACCGTTTTCAACGCTTTTTGCGGAATTCCAAAAGGAATTTCTCCAAACAATGATGGATTGAATGATTCATTTGATTTAACTGGTTTAGGCGTTGAAAGTATTTCAATTTTCAACCGATATGGAAGACAAATTTATAGCAAAAACAATTATTTAAATGAATGGTATGGTCAATCAGACAATGGTCATGAATTACCTGACGGAACTTACTACTATTTGTTAAATAAATCAGATGGCAAACAAGTAACTGGCTGGGTTTATATCAATCGTCAAGCTAACTAAATTTGAATTATTTACAGTGATACAAATCGATTTGTATCCATATTTTCCTGCCTTTGAAATTCAATTCGCCTTGAATTAATAACATTTAATTAATAAACTGTCACTTAGCAATGAGCAGTTTTGAATTAACTTTGCAATTATTTTTTAATTTGAAAACAATACTTTTAAAACTTTTTCTGTTAATTCTATTTACACAAAACACCTACAGTCAATGTTTTGAAATAGAAAGCATTTTAGTAGATGCCTGTGGTCCGGATGAAGGTTTTAATGAAATGGTTCGTTTTAGAGTCGGTGGAACTCCCATAAACACAGCTACTTTAAACGTTAACTGGCCAAACAACACTTGGCAAGGATTGGTACAAAATGCAACCACAGCAGCCAAAGTAGCAACCCTAAATACTGAGATTATTAATGCAGGAGGATGTGCAGTATTAATTGAACCTACAGCAGGAGTTCTTCCTGCTAATACTACTGTTATATTAGTCACAAGTTTTAATTTTGATACTACTCAAAATTCTTTTGGAGCTCTTACTGAAAATATTTTTATTATTTTTCAAAATAACGCAACCACAACAACAGGTCATTTTGCCAATTTTGGAACTGGACTAAGAACATTATCGATGACTTTTGGTGCTTGTTTTGATTTAGTAACGTATGATAGGAGTCTTTTAGTAAGTCCAACAGGACAAAATATTGCCTCAAACGGATCAGCTGTTTTGTTTACTCCAGCAGGAGTTGCAAGTTATGTCAACTATGGTTGTTCCGCTCCGGTTCCGCCTTTTTTAGTTGATGTTAACAATCCTGACACAACCGTATGCCCGGGAGACAGTATTGCTTTAACAGCTTCAGCTGAAGGTCAACAATTGGTGATATGGACTGCTCCGAGCGGAAGTTTTAGCAATTCAGGTGCGTTGACAACTTCCTTTACAATTCCATCCAATGCAACAGGAACAATTCTAATAACATTAACGGCAACCAATAGTTGCGGACTTGAAATTTCAGATACGGTTTTGGTAACTATTACAAATAATGTTGTGCCGAATTTTACTACTACAGTGACGTTCTGCAGCGGAACTAACGCTCCAACTCTAAACACCACTTCGCCCAATGGGATTATTGGAACGTGGAGTCCGGCAACCATTAACAACAACACAAACGGCAATTACATTTTTACACCTAATGCAAACCAATGTGCTTCGCCAATAACGTTGGTTGTAACGG
>NZ_QLSV01000008.1:120290-190367 GCF_003268815.1 Flavobacterium lacus
AAACACCACTTCGCCCAATGGGATTATTGGAACGTGGAGTCCGGAAACCATTAACAACACCACAAACGGCAATTACATTTTTACACCTAATGCGAACGAATGTGCTTCACCAATTACGTTGGTTGTCACAATAAGTACTGTTACTGCCTCAATTACTGGGACAGATTTACTTTGCATAGGTCAATCAACACAATGGACACCGTCAATAACCGGAGGAACTTGGTCTAGTAACAACACTACAATTGCCACAGTAGATAGTAATGGAACTATAACAGCCGTTGCAAGCGGAATAACAACTATTAACTATTTTATTCAAGGAAGTTGTGACACCAGAGTTTCAGAAACAATTGAAGTAATTAATCTTCCTGCACCCAACCTCATTGAGAGTTTTGTTTGTGTGGATAACTTGACCGGTGAGGTGGCAGCTCCTGTGCTATTGGTTAGCGGACTCTCGAATAACGATTATACTTTTGTTTGGACAGTAGATGGCGACGTTTTACCAACCACACAAAACAATCATTTAGCCACAGAAACAGGTATTTATACTGTAACCGCGACGCACAACACAACGGGTTGTTCGGGTACCTCTACCGGAACGGTTTCTGCTTCCTCTGTTGCAATTGGAAGTGCCACAGTGGGTGAAGATTTTAATCAAAATCAAGTAATTACAGTAACTGTAACGGGCGGATCGGGTGAGTATGAATACATTTTAAATGATGGCCCGAGTCAAAGCAGTAACTATTTCACCAATGTACTACAAGGAGAAAACACTATTATTGTTCGCGACAAAAATGGTTGTGGCGATTTAGTTTTAACCGTTTATGCGTTAAAATACCCACCCTTTTTTACGCCCAATGGCGACGGTTTTAATGATTCTTGGAACATTAGCGGATTGGAAAACCAGCCCGGATCAATTATTTATATTTTTGATCGGTATGGAAAATTGCTAAAAACACTCAAAGCTTCCGGCGGAAATGGTTGGGACGGAACTTATAACGGAGCAAAAATGCCTTCGAGTGATTATTGGTTTACATTACTTTACACCAACCAGGGGGGATTTGAAAAAGAATTTAAAGCTCATTTTAGTTTGAAGAGGTAGTAGTCGTTGGCAATTTTCAGTTTATTAAATTTCATTTACAGGAAAACCAACGTGTTTTTGATCGGTTGAGTCTGTGGCACTGTTTGCAGTACTATTGTACTAATTTGATCTGAAATAAAAGGAACGTATTGGGATGCTTCAAATAAGCATTATTGAATTTTAACAAATTATTGTAACGCTAAACTTATAATAGTGTTATTTTTGTTTTTACCTATGCATAAAAAATACCTCATAGCTCTTGTTTTGTTTGGACTCCTTTTGGTGTCTAATCAGGCATGGGCATCCGGTAAAAAAGAGCAAACGAAGTCGTGTTGTTCCAGCAAAAATGTTGTTGAAAAGAAAGACACCTGTTGTTCGAGCAAAACTGAAAGCGATAAAAAAGACGCTTGTTGTGGGTCAGATACGGAAGATACTGACAAATCATGTTGTACTTCGGATACTGAAAAAGGCTGCGATGGCACATGCAACCATGCGGGTTGTAATTGTGCAGCAACTTGTTCCGTCACTCCGGTTAGTTTGGTGTTTTATACTGGTTATGACTATACCATAACAAATTTTCCTACCTTTAAAAAAGGTCATTTTCTTTATCAAATTCCGTCGCTTTCAGACGGATTTACTTCCATTTGGCTGATTCCCAAAATAAGCTAATCAGTATTTTTGATAGCCCTACGTGTGTCAAATTCATACGGCTTTGCTATTATTCTTAAAAATTAAGCAGTCCTTATTTTTTATTTCTACACCAAGTAGCACATTTAAAAAGCACTGCTGCTTCTAAAAATCTATTCATTTGTTAAGGTCAAATACCTTAATAACAATCCATTTCAAAATGAAAAAATCACTTATACAGTCGGTTGTAGTTATAGGTATGCTACTATCCGGAACATTGCACGCCCAAGTAAAAAATGCTGTAACGGAAAACGTTAAAGTATATGGAAATTGTGGTATGTGTAAAAAAAATATTGAAAAAGCAGGAACGGTACAAAAAGAGGCTACCGTTGTTTGGGATGAAGCTACTAAAATAGCCTGTATAACGTATGACCCAAAGAAAACAAATCAAGCTGCTATTTTAAAACGCATTGCCTTAGCCGGTTATGATAACGAACAATTCTTAGCTCCTGATAACGTATATGAAAACCTACACGGCTGTTGTCAGTATGATCGTGAGGCTAAAACACCTGCACTACAAGTTGAAGAAACAGTCGAAGTTACTATGCAACAGGAGGTTGAGGTTGAAGAAGTTCACCATCACCACAGTACCGCACAATCCGACAAAGAGGATGGACAAAGCAAACCCCAATTGCCGGCTGTTCTAACAGCCTATTTTGCTATAAAAAATGCGATGGTTCAAACCGATGGAGTTGCTACGGCTGCCAAAGCAAAAGAACTGTTGACCGCAATTCAAAACGTTGACATGGGTACGCTAACCGAAAAAGAACACACCGTTTGGATGAAAGTAATGAACCCATTAACGACTTCTGCTAAAAAGATATCGAACACAAAAGCGATTGAAACGCAACGTGCTCAATTGGATGTGCTATCCAAAAGCATGCTTGAATTGGTTAACGTTACTACTAACGAAACACCTACCTATTATCAATTTTGCCCCATGGCCAACGACGGTAAGGGTGCTCATTGGTTGAGTAAAGAAAAAACCATTGAAAACCCTTATTACGGTTCAAAAATGATGCGTTGTGGAAGTATTATAAAAACCATTACCAAGTAAAAAAGATGAAAAAAGTTGTTTTCATTCTACTACTGTTTTGTGCTTCCATCAATGTGCAAGCTCAATTAAAAATAGGTGATCAACTACCCGAAGTTATTTTAAACACCCAAGACAACGACGCATTTATGCTGACTTCATTCAAGGGAAAATATGTTTTAATCGACTTTTGGGCTGCTTGGTGTGGGCCGTGTCGCGTAGCCAATAAAAAACTGGTTAAATTATATACCGCTACCCCGCGTGACCAATTTGAAATTATAGGCCTTTCCCTTGATGTAAAACCCGAACTGTGGAAAAAAGCAATTGTTAAAGATCAAATCAACTATACCCAAGTAATTGATGCCAAAGGATTTGATGCTCCCACCGCTATTCAATTTGGTGTAGAACAACTCCCTTCCTCCTTTCTTTTTAATCCGGAAGGAACGCTTATTGCCATTGACCCTACAGAAGATCAAATTAAAAAAATTTTAAAAAACTAAAAAATGAAATACTCAATTTATATACTGCTGTTTTTAATGAGTCAAGTATCCATGGCTCAAATTTCTAAAATTGAAATACAAGCAACTGGTCTCACCTGTTCGATGTGTTCAAATGCCATCAACAAACAGTTAAAAAGCCTTTCAGAGGTTGAAAATGTTACCACTGATTTGAACACCAACACGTTTGTTGTGTATTTGAAACCCAACAGCACCCTAACTCCAAAAACGTTTAAAGAAAATGTAGAAAAGGCTGGTTTCTTTATTGGAACTATGGTGGTAACACTGGATAGTGCTTATCTAAATTCAAATGCCACTCGCTTCATTCCGTTGGAAAATCAAGCAGCAACCGATTCAAAAGAGGTTAAAATTAGGATTTTAGACAAAGGGTATGTCACCCAAAAGGAATTCAAAAAATTGGAAAAAAAGTATGCTAAAAATACTTCCTATACCAGTTTGAATTCGGAGTTGTTTCATTACAAATTAGAAAAATAATGCAGAAGATCTTACTACTTGGTGTACTCTTTACGATCACCCTACACCTTCAAGCACAGGAACTTTTCGTGGTTACCGATCCTGCTAGTAATGTCCCTGCCGGTTCATTAAGTGTTCGAATGAGTAATCAATTATTTGAAGAAGCTTTTGAAAACGGCTACAATTACCACCTCATGCCGGAGGTAACTTGGGGGATGAACAAAAACTTAATGCTTCGTGCAACGGCTTTTATAAGCGACCGCAGTAATGCCTTATATGCTGAAGGCGGTAATGTTTATGCTAAATACCGATTTTTTTCTACTGACGACATCAACAGTCATTTCAGACTTGCCGCATATGGTCGTTACAGCTTTAACCGAGCCGACATCCATCAGGAGCAAATTGAAGTGATGGGACATAACACGGGATATGAAATGGGTTTTGTAGCAACAAAACTCATTAAAAAATTGGCCATCAGTACTTCCATTAGTTATGAAAAAGCGTTGGACAACCAACCGGATTATCCTTTTCCTTCTGAATTTGGTAACAATGCTACTAATTACACTTTGTCTTTCGGGAAGTTAATGTACCCCAAAGTTTATACGAGTTACAAACAAACCAACATCAATTTGATGGTAGAATTTGTAGGACAAACGATAAACACAAATGGAAAATCCTATTTGGATGTGGTACCTGCGGTTCAATTTATTATAAACAGTCAAGCCCGTATTGATGTGGCCTACCGTCGTGAATTAATAAGTTCGATGTTGCGAACGGCACCAAGCGGCATTTATTTAAATTTAGAATATACCTTTTTTAACGTATCCAAATGAAACACCTATCACTAGTTATCGCATTGTTCTTTAGTGCAGCCCAACTGATTGCACAAGATAAAATTCAAATCAAAACCACCTCACCCAGCCCGGCTGCTTCTTTTGAACAAGAAATAGTCTGATTTTTTACCCAACCAAATGAATCAGGATTACAACACCTTAAATAATTTGTTCTCAGCAGTTGAAAAGACAAAGATAGAAAAGTACTTCATCAATCAAAATATTGAAAAAGTCAAAGAATTACTTATGTACGATGAACTTACCTTGAGCGAAATAGCTGATTCTTTAGATTACATCAGTGTCTCCCATTTGAGCCATCAATTTAAAAAAGTTACAGGTTTTCCACCTACCTACTTTAAAAATTTAAAAACCATCAAAAGGAAACAAATAGAAGAGTTATAAATTTTACAAATCAAACCCAAAATTATGCAACGATAAAAAGAGGGAGCTTCGGAAATTTGTACTTTAAATAGAACAAAATGACACACAACTATCACATTACCGGTATGACTTGCGACGGTTGTCGCTCCAAGGTCGAAAAAACATTGAATACGATTGAAGGAATAGAAGCTATTGTTTCGTTAGACCCTCCAGTAGCCAAAGTGACGATGAAAAATCATATTGCTACAAAACAGTTACAAGAAGCTTTAATGAAAGTTGGAAACTACACTCTAAATGAAGACACCCCAAACAAGTCAATTCCAACACTCTCAAATGATTCAACTTCAACATCGTGTTGTTCGCACCATAAGTCAAGTGAAAAAGAAGCCATCACAATTCCGAAAGGACGCTATTATTGCCCCATGCATTGTGAGGGAGACAAAAGCTATAACAAACCCGGAGACTGTCCGGTTTGTGGCATGCATTTGGTCAAAGAAACATCATTAACAACCCCTACAACAGCCTATACCTGTCCTATGCATCCGGAAATCGTTCAAAACAAACCCGGTTCCTGTCCTATTTGTGGAATGGATTTAGTTTTGAAAGAACCGAGCGATAATGAAGAACAAAAAACGTATGCTGATTTGTTGCGAAAAATGAAAATCTCCACACTATTTACTGTGCCTATTTTCATTATTGCGATGAGTGACATGTTACCTACCAATCCCTTAATGCACCTTATGGATGCCCAAAAATGGAACTGGGTGCAATTATTACTCTCTTTACCGGTTGTGTTTTATACCTGTTGGGTCTTTTTTGTTAGGGCATGGAAATCGATTGTTACCTGGAATTTAAATATGTTTACCCTCATTGGAATCGGAACCGGAGCCGCATTTCTTTTTAGTTTGATGGGTTTGTTTTTTCCGGATCTGTTTCCAAGTGAATTTAAAACTGATCAGGGAACCATACATTTGTATTTTGAAGCCACAACCGTTATTTTAACCTTGGTTTTGTTGGGACAATTACTAGAGGCAAAAGCACACAGTCAAACCAGTGGAGCAATCAAAGAATTATTAAAATTAGCTCCTACGGAAGCAACTTTAATTAGCGAAGGTGTCGATAAAACGATTCCCATACACGACATCAAAAAAGGAGATTACTTACGTGTAAAACCGGGAGAAAAAATACCTGTTGACGGTAAGATCACTGAAGGCGAAAGTAGCATTGACGAAGCTATGATTACCGGTGAACCGATACCAGTGGATAAAAAACAGCATGATGCGGTGATTGCAGGAACAATCAACGGAAACAGCTCATTCGTAATGATAGCAGAAAAGGTAGGTTCAGAAACACTACTTTCGCAGATTGTTCAAATGGTAAACGATGCCTCCCGTTCCAGAGCTCCGATTCAAAGACTGGCTGATAGCATGGCAACCTACTTTGTACCGATTGTAGTGCTGGTTTCTATAATCACTTTTATCATTTGGGCCACTTTTGGACCTGAACCGGCTTTAGTTTATGCCTTCATCAATGCCATCGCCGTTTTAATCATTGCCTGTCCTTGTGCCTTGGGATTAGCCACACCCATGTCGGTTATGGTTGGCGTGGGTAAAGGAGCACAAGCCGGCGTTTTGATAAAAAATGCAGAAGCCTTAGAGAATATGAATAAAGTGAATGTTCTACTGACGGATAAAACCGGAACAATCACAGAAGGAAAACCCTCAGTTGAAAAAATTGTTGCCTTAGAAAATGATGAAGAAGATTTACTTCAACTCATTGCTTCGTTAAATCAATACAGCGAACATCCTTTAGCAAACGCGGTGGTAAATTATGCCCAATCAAAATCTATTGCACTGCTGCAAGTGGCTGATTTTGAAAATAACACGGGTAAAGGTGTTACTGGAACCGTTGCCCACAAAAAAATAGCATTGGGGAATAAAAAACTAATGGAACAAGTCAATGCCATTGTTTCAGACGATTTAGAAAACAAAATTACAGCGGAACAAAAATTGGGAAAAACGGTTTCTTACATTGCTATAAATGAGTCAATTGCTGGGTTTATCACCATTACTGATGCAATCAAAGCATCAAGTAAGCAAGCCATTCAAGAACTCCTGCAACAAGGTGTGGAAGTTATTATGCTCACGGGTGATAATGAAAACACAGCCAAAGCTGTTGCTGATGCATTGCATTTAACCGCCTTTAAAGCAAGTTGCTTGCCTGAAGATAAATTGAATGAAATAAAAAGATTACAAGCCCAAGGAAAAATTGTAGCTATGGCTGGTGATGGTATCAATGATGCTCCGGCATTGGCTCAGGCTGATGTTGGAATTGCCATGGGTACAGGAACAGATGTAGCCATCGAAAGTGCAAAAATTACACTGATAAAAGGTGACTTACAAGGTATTATAAAAGCCAAAAACTTAAGTCATGGCGTTATGAAAAACATCAAACAGAATTTATTCTTTGCCTTTTTCTACAATGTTTTAGGTGTTCCAATTGCTGCCGGTGTTTTGTATCCCTACTTTGGTATTCTACTCTCTCCAATGATAGCAGCTTTGGCTATGAGTTTTAGTTCTGTATCTGTAATTGCCAATGCCCTAAGGCTTAGAAGTTTAAAAATTTAAAAAAGAAATATGAAATATAATTTAGCCATCTGTTTATTGCTCATCACTGGATTCGCTTATACTCAAAATGTAGTCCGCTATGATTTGTATGTAAAAGACACGCTTGTCAACTTTACCGGCAAGGAAAAAAGAGCAATTGCCGTAAACGGACAAATCCCAATGCCCACATTGATTTTTACAGAAGGTGATAGTGCGGAAATTCATGTGCATAACCAACTCAAGGAAAGCACCTCTTTACATTGGCACGGCATCTATTTACCCAACAAAGAAGACGGTGTACCGTTTCTAACACAAATGCCAATTGAACCCAACACCACTCATGTTTACCGTTTTCCAATCATTCAAAGCGGCACGCATTGGTACCACAGTCACAGTGGGTTGCAGGAACAAATAGGCATGTATGGATCGATGGTGTTACTGAAAAAAGAAAACGATCCCACGTTCAGAAAAGGTATTGACGATTTACCCACCATTCCGTTGATTTTAAGCGAATGGACCGATTACAAACCTGAAAATGTTCACCGCATGTTGCACAATGCATCCGATTGGTTTGCCATTAAAAAAGGAACCACCCAAAGTTATGCCGAAGCCATTCGACAAGGTCATTTCAAAACAAAATTGACCAATGAATGGAAACGGATGTTGGCCATGGATGTCAGTGATATTTATTATGATCGGTTTTTAATCAATGGAACAAACGAAAGTCAATTTTCCTCATTCAAAGGAGGCGACCGCGTCCGATTACGCATTTCAAATGCTGGGGCTTCCTCCTATTTTTGGTTGACCTATGCCGGGGGAAAACTAACCGTAGTGGCCAATGACGGGAATGATGTGGAACCCGTAGTGGTTGACCGATTGCTTATTGGAGTTTCCGAAACCTATGATGTTGTTGTTACCCTTCCGGCAGAAAACACGGCCTTTGAATTTTTAGCAACCGCAGAAGACCGCACCAAATCGGCTTCCGTTTATTTAGGGTCCGGGATTAAGCAATTAACTAGTCCCCTACCCAAATTAAACTATTTTGAAGGCATGAAAATGATGAATGACATGATGAAAATGAACGGCGACATGCATGATATGGGTATGAACATGAGTCTGCAACAAATGGACATGAACACGGTTATGTATCCTGAAATTACAGGTAATAAAAAACCAATGACTAGTGAACATTCCGATCATTCCAATCACGGGACAACCACTTCGGATATTGTCACTTTAAACTATGCCATGTTAAAGTCGCCCACCAAAACCAATTTGCCGGAACAAGCCAATGTGAGAGAATTTCGATTTGAACTCACCGGAAACATGAACCGTTACGTGTGGAGTATGGATAATAAAGTGTTGGCAGAATCGGATAAAATCCTCATAAAAAAAGGGGAGAACGTTCGCATTACGCTTTACAATAATTCGATGATGCGTCATCCCATGCATTTACACGGTCATGATTTTAGAGTCATCAACGGACAAGGCGATTATGCTCCCTTAAAAAACGTACTCGACATTATGCCTATGGAAACCAATGTCATTGAATTTAATGCCAACTTAGAAGGCGATTGGTTTTTTCACTGTCACATCCTGTACCACATGATGGCGGGAATGAACAGGGTGTTCAGTACAGAAGACCAAGCTCCCAATCCCTTGTTACCCAATAAAGCTTGGGCTTATAAAAAACTACAAAACGAAAGCAATGAACTGCATTTTATGATCCAAAATGACTTTGCCACCAACGGCAATGACGGTAAGGCCATGCTTCAAAACACGCGATGGAGTTTTGGCACCGAGTGGCGATTGGGGTATCACGATGACCATGGTTATGAAAGTGAAACCCACATTGGGAGGTATATTGGCAAAATGCAATGGTTAATGCCGTTTGTAGGCTTTGATTGGCGGTACCGAAAATTAGGACACAACGAAGTGGAGAAAAACCTCTTTGGACAAAAAAACACCAAAAACAACCGAGCACAAGTCAGTTTGGGTGTTGCCTACACCTTGCCCTTACTAGTTATTTTACAAGCGGAAGTTTATCATGACGGCATCGTTAGAATGCAGTTACGAAGAGAAGATATTCCGGTATCAAAACGATTCAGAGCCGCATTTATGGTTAATACCGATACGGAATACATGCTTGGCTTGCATTATATTGCCGGAAAAAATGTTGGTTTTAGAACACATTATGACAGTGATATGGGTTTTGGCGTTGGGGTAACGGTGAACTACTAAATATAGTGGCGTTAAAGAGGAGATTATATTCCTGCTGAAGTTATCCTCTCAATTTGCAAACTCAAAATCCGTGCTACTTCTTTAACACATATTTGTCAATAATATAATGTGTAATTGGATTGAGACTTTTACCTGTTTCAGGATGTCTTCCATCGCCAAGTTCATTAAAAAAATCCGGTTTTCCATTCACTTTACAATACCAATAAAGTGGTTTGCCCTGCTTACTAAAAAAAATAGTGGTATCAACTACTTCTACTTTTCTAAAAGTTAATAATGATTTGTTCAAGGCAATAATATCATTTCCCGAAGAACTTGTAGCTGAATTTATACAATCCACCACCTCATAATGATCATTTTGCCATTGCATACATTGCTTTTCCGTAAAGACAAACTGCCAAAAGGAAAACCCAAATAGTACAAGTGCAATTAGCATAAAAATGGTAATCAGTTTATTTTTTTCTATCCATAAAAAGAAATTACTTTTCTTCTCTTGCGTTTTATTTTCTGATGGAATACCCGGCGGCGTAAATAAAATCACGTTAACACCTTCATTTTGGGATTCTTTAAATCCTGTTTTTGAAAATTCAGTATAAGGCCTGTCTTTAAAACCAATAAGTAGTGCGGCAATTTCTACTCGCATTGCATTTTCTGTATCCTTTTCTCCCTTTAAAAAAGAAATGATGCTTTTAAATTTATCTATTGAAAACCGTTGAATTGCTCGTTTTAAATCTTCTCCCTCCTTGGCTTCAAAAAAAATACGCAACGATTCTTCCTCTCTTTTGCTCACCCCTTTATCTAAAATAATAAGCGTCAATGTCCGCAATTGAGCTGGGGACGGATGGGCTAAAATTCCACTTACATCATTTGCTTGAGCAATACTGTAATGCTTTTTTATTGCCTGCTTATAATCTTTAAAAGTAATAGTATTCATAAAAAAATAAATTGATTTTAAGCACGATTCGGAATTCTTCGGAATTATCGGAATCATCGGAATTTCCTATCAGCATCCCCACAAAAACCACATTCCTTTGCTTCAGAATTTGTTCCTGTTCTAACCTGCAATTAGAACAAATGTACAAAACAGATTCAAAAAAAGTGTTGCTAAACAGAACTGAAATTGTAGCAGGGAAGTATACCACGACGGCTCTGTTTAAGCACACTTTACTTCCCGGTGTTTTATTGAGTACTCATTCTTTTAAATCGGAATTAATCCGAACGCTCCTTTGGTTTTTATAAACCGAACAGCAAAATCTATGTGCAATCTTACTTATTAAAATCATGAAAAAAATACTTTTTATTTCGATATTTTGTTCAGCAATTGGTTTTTTTACCTCTTGTTCGGCAGACGACGTAGCAGAGCAAACTTCAACTGTTGTGGCAGATGATACCGGTGGTCAACACGGTTTTCCGCCACCGCCACCGCCACCACCGCCTAAACACGGTATAGGAACATAATTGGAGTTTGAAATTAATTTTAATACCTTCGGGAAATGAAAAGAAAATCACTTCATTTCCCGATCGTTTTTTTATACTTGCTGCTGTTTAGTTCGTGTGAAAAAAAAGAAAATAAAAATGAGTATGAAAAATTTTCAACATTTAATGAAAAAGCGGGTAATTTTGAACAACTATACCTGTTTGACAGTGCTTACTTCTATTATAATAAAGCGAAACTGTTTACAGAAAACCACGATGATCGTTATGCGTATGCCCAATTAAAAATTGCTTTGATTCAGCAAAATATTGGTGATTACTTTGGTTGCGAAGAAACAATTACGGAAACACTTTCTACGTACAAAGAAACAACCTATTTACTCCATTTTTACAATCTTTTGGCAGTATCCTATCATAAACAAAACAATCTGCAAACGGCTTTATTCTATTATAAAAAAGCAGCCGATTTAAGTAATAGCCCATTTGAAAAAGCCATTATTCAAAATAATATAGGGTTAATTTACTTAGAAGAAAAAGAATTTCTAAAGGCTTATCAACTTTTTAATCCATTATTAAAAGATACTTCACTACTTCAAAACCCACATGAATTTGCTCGTGTTCAGGATAATTTAGGCTACACGCAATTTCATCTAAAAAACCAAAAATCGATTGAGAATTTAGAAAACGCTTGGCTCATTCGCGACAGTCTAAATGATTATATTGGCAAAATTGCCTCAGCAATGCATTTAGCTGAATATTATCAAAACGTAAACCAAGAAAAGGCAAAAAAATATGCTACTGAAGCATTTGTTGTTTCGCGAAAAGCCGATAGTCCCGATGATCAATTGGAAGCACTAAAATGGTTGACCGAATTCAGCAATCCTTTGGAAGCCAAGCACTATTATCAAAAATATATTAACTTAAATGACAGTTTGAATCGGGTGCGAAACAGTGCCAAAAACAAGTTTGCCGGCATCAAATACGATTCGACCAAAGCGACGCAGGAAGTCATCAAATACAAAAATCAAAAAGAAATTCTTTTAGTAATTATTGCTTTGATAATTGCCATCGCTTTTTTGTTGTATAAATTATATCGTGCAAAAAATAAGCGAAAATTACAGCAATCTACCTACCAAACCGAAACCAGAATCTCGAAGAAGATTCACGACGAACTGGCCAACGACGTGTTTAATACAATGACATTTGCTCAAACTCAAAACCTTGAAAATAAAAACACGAAAGATCTTTTACTGGATAATTTAGAACTCATTTATCATCGAACCCGCGATATTTCAAAAGAAAACAGTGAAATTAGAACCGATGCAAATTTTGGCCCCGATTTATATCGATTATTGGACAATTATTCTAATCCATCAATGAGCGTCATTCGAAAATTGAGTAAAGAAATGAACTGGCAAAAAGTAAGTTCTGAAAAAAAAATTGCCTTATTTCGTGTTGTGCAGGAATTGCTCATCAACACCAAAAAGCATAGCAAGGCAACCCTTGTGGTCATTGACTTTAACGAGCAAAATAAGCAGTTGATTGTAACGTTTACCGACAACGGAATTGGCCTTCAAAACACACAAAATCGCAAGTCAGGATTGCAGAATGCGGAAAACCGTATTCGGGCTATCAAAGGAACACTTATTTTTGACCCATCCTATCAAAAAGGATGCAAAGCAATTATAAACATTCCAATGTAAAACAGTATGTTTCAAAAAATTTTAATCGCTGAAGACTTAGATTCCATCAACTTGGCGGTACAACATGTGGCCACAGAATTGAACATCTCCACCATTGACCACGAAAAATATTGCGACGAAGCGTTGCTTAAAGTTCGCAGAGCTTTGCTGGAAAACGAACCGTATGATTTGCTCATTTCCGATCTTTCGTTTAAAGACGAAGGAAAAAAGGAGAAACTTCAATCGGGTGAAGCATTAATTGATGCCATTAAGCAAATTCAACCCAACCTGAAAGTCGTTGTCTATTCAGTGGAAGATAAAAGTTACCGCATCAAATCATTGTTTGAAAAACTACACGTAGATGCTTTTGTGCTCAAAGGACGAGAAAGCTTATACCAACTTAAAACAGCCATCAAAACGGTAGCACAAAACAAAACCTATATTTCACCGGAAGTAAATCACGTTTTGCAAAACAAAACCGGTTCACAAATTGATGAATTTGACATCCACCTCCTAAAGCACCTTTCTTACGGTATCACCCAAGAGGAAATGGAAAACGTGTTTAAAGAAAAAGGCATTAAGCCAAGTAGTAAAAGCACCATTGAAAAACGATTAGGAAAACTAAAAATTCTATTTAAAGCCAATAATCCGGTTCATTTGGTGGCGATTGCGAAGGATTTGGGGATAATTTGATTCTGTTGTCGGTTGTCGGTTATTTGTTATCTGTTGTCTGCTGTCAGAAAACTGACTGCGGCGGAGATTGAAAACTGAGACTGAGACTGAAAACTAACTTCTATTGGAACACGGATTTAGGGGATTAGCCAAAGCTAAACGTAGATTTTCACTGGTCTGCTATTCAAAATGATTTAAATGCGTATTTTAGTGATAGAATAAAATGAAATGACACAGTTTATTGAACACTCCCTTTCGCGATGACAGATACAAAAACAGATTTACATCTACCTAATTTAGTAGTCATTTCTGCATCTCGTCTCCCCTACTATTCACTGATTTAAACTAATTTGTTCGGAGAACATTTTCTTTTAAACAACTTTTCTCAACTGAACTGTGACCGACAACTGCGACTTTTCCTGTTCTCACAGAAAGCACGGAAAACATAGAAATAGTTAATTATTATCTTTAAGGTTAAAAATTATGAACTGAAAACGCTAATTATCAGCGACGCCAACCCACAACCTACAACCCACAACCTACAACCTACAACCTACAAAAAAAACCCCCAATTACGGATTCCCGTAAAATAGTCACTTTTAACTGTTCTATTTTTGAGGAAATTTAACCCAAAACCCCAACAAATGCCACAATTTGTAATTCAAGAAACGGAAACAGGAACATGGTTTTATCAACTCATTGCTCCGGAAGGAAGTATTTTGCTCACAGGCAACAAACTTGATTTTAAACAAAGTTGCTTAGGCGAAATCCTTTCCGCACGAATGAATGGCGTCTATCAGGAAAATTATGAACAACGGATTTCGCCCGGTAAAGACCATTTTTTCATCCTTCGCTCCATGGGAAGTGAAAAAGTGATCGGCGTAAGCGAAATGTACAGCCATCCCGAAGGTTGCGAAAAAGCCATTAACCAAATTAGAAAACACGTTGAAAAAGCAAAAATAAAATAAATTTTAATGGATTGCGGGAATCCGTAAAATAGTGGTTTTGATGGAGGTTAAGTTTTGGTTGGGTAACTTTACCTTATTTATTACCAATATGAAATTATGTAAACTAAAAAACCTAATCTTATTAATGTAATGAAGTTCATAAAATAGATTGTGTTTTAAACTATCTAAGAATTAAGCTACATTGAAGTCTAAAATTATTTACACCATAAACCTTAATAAAAAAAAACAATTCCCTTAATTGCTCAATGGTATAAAAAATTAAGAAAAAAAACAATTATATCAAATCAAATACGTCAAATGTCACGAAAAAATACTAATACCTTCTACTGTATACGATTTATGAGAATTGTTCAATTAATAATAAACAATGGTTTAACAACAAAAAAAGCCTAGGATTGGCAGCATTTTAGCGGCACTGACCCTTAACCCTAAACCTTATTTTTTCTGCAAATCAATCAACGCTTGCATATCATCCCACTTATAAAAATGAAAAGTCATGCCGTTGCTCATCGCTACAAACATTCCATTGGGGAACTTGCTGCCTAAATTGATATTTGTGGCTTCCGCTCCATCACACTCAATCGTAGAAGTTGGAATTTCGGCTATCATTTTATGTTCATTCGGGTTTCCGTTTGTTCCCTCTCGAGCATACACAATAAATGTGTTAGCTTGTTGATTCGAAACTAAAATGTAACCCGTTGTAGCTGTTGTTTTGTAAATAGCGATTCCTTCTTGATCAGATTTAAAATCGTTTTGACCAAATACAGCCAATTCGGTGTTGTCATTTTTAGCAGGATCGGCATAGTATTTACGAACGCCAAACTGCTCATCAGAACAGTAAACATAACCCAATTCGTTGTCTACCGCGATGGCCTCGATTTCTTTTTTGCCACTAAAATTACCAAACTTTCTAACTAATTTGGCCGCAACAGTTCCATCGCCGGAATCGGATAATTGGTATTGCCAAAGGTACGTTCGCGAGGGACCGAATTTTCTTCCCACAATAGCAAAAATAGCTCCGTCTGACGCTCGGGTATAGAGCGAAATTCCCATCGGATCGCGTGCTGTTTCACCTACAAAAACTTCTATTCCACCGTTGTCAATAGGCTTTAAATCTGGCAGAGAAAAAATTCTGATTTTATTAGTTTCCCTTTCGGTCGTGACAGCTATATCCACTTTTTTACCACCGATTGATAAAGCATACGCGACATCAACATTGTTTGGTCGTTTTAAAACTTCCGATTTTTTGATGATTTTACCTTCCAAATCAAACACATATAAACCACCATCCGTGTCTTTATCGGTGCCGATAACTAAACTTTTGGTTGCATCTTCCGGATGGATCCAAATAGCAGGGTCATCTGTATCGTGCGGCAAAGGCTGCGTAATAACCGCTGGTTTAATGGCATCTTTTCTAACAGGGGCTAATTTATCACCACAAGAGATTAAAAACAGTAGTGACAGTAAGGTTAATTTTTTCATTTCTATTTTGTTAATTCAGTGGTGTAAACTACTTTGCCAAAAGCATTGACGAGTTGCACCATCATCTTGGTTTCAGTAACAGAAAAAGTCATAAATCCGGGTTCGGAAATGGCAAACAACGTTCCTTCTCGATTTCCGGTTGGACGTACCTCGCAACCGGCACCGGATAAAAATTGTGTCGTATATCGATTTTTGGGTTTGATAACCTGCAAATCATGTTCATGACCACATAAATAAGCATCTACTTTGTATTGATCAAAAAGCGAAGCAAATTTATCTTCCATATTTTTGGTATCGATGCTGTTCTTTCTTTTTCCTCCGGAATACAGTGGATGATGACCAATGACAATTTTCCATTTGATGCTTTTATCATTTGTATTTAACGTTTCAATGAGCCATTTTTTTTGTGCGATGGTATCTTGCTTTTTCACATTTTCTTCCATCTGTTCGCCTTTGGAATGATAACTGTCAATAAACGGATTAGTATCAATAAAAACCATCAATAATTTATTTCCGCCTTTTAATTCAATCGTTTTTTTGTAATATAAACTCGGTAACTGCCAACGTCGACTTATTTTCGAATAATCCAATTGAGCTTGAATATTTCCATTGTAATCATGGTTTCCCAAAGTCACATACCAATCTTTGTGCAACTGATGACTGGAATAAATATCCTCAAAGGAAGCTTTCCATTGCAAATCTGCTGTGCTTTGCACCCCATTTGGATAAAAATTATCCCCAACGGAAATTACAAAATCCGAATCAATGGTAGCAGCAGCTTTGGTCATTTGTGTGGCAACATCTTTCTGATAATAATCACCGTGCCGGCCAAAATCGCCAATAACTAAAAAATTCTCACTGTCATCTACTAATTGTAATTCAGGAATAAATCCGCCTTTGTATCCTGATTTTTCTTCGGCTAAATATTTTTGACCAGTGGCAAATTGCCAGACCAAAACGAACAGTAAAATAATGTTTATTTTCTTCATTTTTATAAATTAAAAAAATGTCGACAGGGTTTTTTCACCCTGTCAAACATTTATAGAACAATTAACCTAAACTTATAAATCAAACTTCAAACCCATGGTGTAACGGGCTTGATAATATTCCATTTGCATCGTTCTTGATGAAACACCTTGGTAATAACGTAACGGCTGATTGGTTAAATTATTGGCTTCAGCAAAAATTCGTAATCGCGTTGTAATTTTATACGACGCATTGGCATCTAAAAACAACTGCTTGTCATAAAATCTATCGTCAAAAGCTTCACCTCCTAATTCGTCTAAATAATCAGACGCATAATTTAATGAAATACGAGCTGAAAATTTATTGTTTTCCCATGACAATGAACTATTAAACATGTGTTGAGCAGTACCCGGCAAACTTACATTTGTTCTCACTTCCCCATCGGAATTGGTGATTCCTTTTGCCTCAGATTCTGTAAAGGTATAATTTAAGTAAACACCTAATCCTTTGAAAAATTTACCCGGTAAAAAATCCAACTGACGTTGAAAAGCAACTTCAAAACCATATACACTCACTACATCTCCGTTGCGTTGTTGTGTCAACGACCAGTTACCCGGATTTTCCGAAGGTATTGGATTAATTTGTCCGGGAAAATCAGTAGCAAATTTACTATTTGTATATTGATTATCACGGAAGGTATAAATAAAATCATTCAAGTTTTTATAAAAAACACCACCCGATAATAAACCAACGGATTTATAATATTTTTCAACCATTAAGTCAAAGTTATACGCATAGGTGGCTTTTAAATTTGGATTACCGGCATCAATGGCAGAATCATCATCAGGAACTACACTTATAAAGGGTGATAAAGCAAAATAATCCGGACGTGCTATTGAAGTGGTAAAAGCCGCTCTGTAAACCCAATCTTGATTGCCGTTATATTTAAAAGCAATACTTGGTAACACGTTGGTATAGGAATTGGTGTTATTAATTTGTCCAACCAAATCCTCTTCGTCTAAAATATAATTAGCCGTGTAGTCGATGTACGTATTCTCAACACGTAAACCGGCAATCATCGACAATCGCTCATTAAAATCCTGATCCCAACGGACATATCCTGCATAAATATTTTCCTTGGCTTCATAATTAGATGCTAAATATTCAGAAGGAACCGCTTCGCTTTCAAACAAAGCAGTGTTATTTAAATTTAAACCACCCAAGAAAGAATTACTTACAAACGTACCTGGAACATATTGAGAACCCGCTTGCCAATTTTCTCCACTATAAAATGAAGTAGGTAATGTATTTAAATTTCCAAATGCTGAAATAGGACTGTATTCAAACCAAATATTATCTCGGTTTTTATCTTTAATTCTCAAACGAGCTCCAAATCGTAATCTTCCCTTTTGGTCTGCAATGGCAGAAAAAGGAATTCTGAAATTTAATTTAGCTCCCAACTCACTTTCTTCGGTGTAATCTTGATTTTGAGACAATTCTCTAAATTCAAAATCTTGAGCTGCATTGTCGCCCACAGCAGTAATCAATGGAAACCTCGGGTCATTCAAATCCATATTCATTTCTAAGCCCCGGTTTTGATACTCAATATACCGCTCGTTTGGTCGATCTTCACTTGCTTGAGCATAATTAACAGACCAATCCATCGCTAATTTTGAAGTTAACAAATGTTCTCCTCCTATAGAGTAGTTTTGAACGGTTTGTCTTTCCAAACGTCTATTCTTGTTCTTACCATCATCAATACCTCCTTTAGTTTGTCTTCGCACATCGCCTTCAAAACCAATAATATCATCATTGGCATTATAAATCGGGTCAATACCACGGTAACGGGCACGGTAACGATTTTCTAAGTCATCTCTAAAATTATAAATAGCATTAATATAAATACTATTATTTTCGTTAAACTTATAGTCTGTTGCTAATGCAAATGAGTTTCTAATGCGTCGCACATCGTATTTTCTGATGTCATATTCTTCAATATAAACTTGATCTTTTTCTCCTTTTACCCAAACTGCTTCCACGTTGTCTGAACCAAAGTCGTTGTTATTATAAGACGCACTGAATACCATACCTAGTTTATTTTGAAAAAAACGATTTCCATAGACAAACCCGGCAGTATAATTGCCTTTTTCACGAATTGGTCCGTATCCACCGGCTAATGTAGCAGACACACGTTCTCCGTTTGGCGTGGCACGTGTAATTAAATTAACCGATCCTCCAATAGCATCAGCATCCATATCGGAAGTAAGCGTTTTATTCACTTCGATGGTCGAAATCATATCTGCCGGAATTAAATCCATTTGCACATTGCGGTTATCTCCTTCGGCAGAAGGAATTCTATCTCCGTTTAATGTGACCGAATTTAAACTTGGTGCTAAACCACGAATGATGATGTTTCTGGCTTCACCTTGGTCATTTTGCATTGTGATACCGGGAACGCGTTTTAAGGCGTCACCAATATTGGCATCCGGAAAACGACCCACTTGGTCGGAAGAAATTACATTGGTAATGTTTTGATTACTTTTTTGTTTGTTAATTGCTTTGGCTTGCCCACGCAAACGGTCACCTAAAACAACAACTTCAGAAAGTTCCTCTGAACCTGGAATCAAAACAAAATTAACTGTGTTGTTTTTACCGGCGACCACGTTTACTTCTAGCGATTGTTTTTGATAGCCGATGTAGGTCACTTCAATTTGATAAGTGCCCTCTGGAACATTCAAAAATTCATAATTACCATTTTGATTAGAAATAGTGTATCTATTTCCAACGTTTAATTTAATTGTTGCTCCCGGAAGTGAAAAGTTTCCCTCAGTTTCTGTTATCTTTCCCGTAATAACAGCTGTTTCTTGTGCTTTTGAAACGTAATGGGAAACGAAAATTAGTACAAATAAAAATAATTTTTTCATCATAGTTGTAGTGTTGGTTATAGCTTGCAATACTACTATTTATGAAAAGACCCGAGGTTATCCAAAAATTATCTTATCGATGTTTAATGTTAATTTTAAATTTATTTTATTAATGAAATGTTAATCATTAACAGTAAATTAAGAATATTTGATTGTAAAAACTAAAAAGTAAGTAACCATTTATTAAACTTGAATATAGAATAAGCTAACATTGACAATTTACAAAATACGCACCTCCTCGCTAGCTTATTTAATTGAAACGTGCGGTCTTATTGCTACATTTGTAAAACAAGATAAGCTACCAAACTAGAATGCTTGTCTTTGCAAAAATAAGTAAGTACAAAACAAGAAATCACCATGCGTATACGAACATTCGAATCATTTTGGTTAGTAAAAAATGGTATTCTATACAGTTATCCTTCGCTGCAAGAAAACCTTGAAACTGAATTATTGGTGATTGGCGGTGGAATAACCGGAGCATTGATTAGCCACGCCTTGATGGAAGCAGGACACGAAGTAATGTTGATTGACAAAAGAGACATTGCCATGGGAAGTAGCAGTGCTACTACCAGTATGCTGCAATACGAAGTGGATGTTCCCTTGTATGAATTAGCCGAAATGATTGGCGAAGAAGGTGCGGTGAAGTGCTATAAAGCCGGAATTGAGGCGATCATAAATTTACAAACCTTGGTTAAAAAAACCAAAATCAAGTGCGGATTTAAAATGCAAAAGAGTTTATACGTGGCTCATAATAACAAAGCGGCAGCTTGGCTGAAAAAAGAATTTGACATTCGCAGCAAACATCAATTAGGTGTCAAATGGTTAGATGCCAAAACAATTGAGAAAAAATACGGAATCATTGCTTGTGGCGGCATTCTATCGGATGTAGCGGCAAGTGTCGATGCGTATCAATTGGCTCATGAACTCATTCAATTCAATGTAAAAAGAGGCATGAAAGTGTATGATCAAACAGCTATTGATAAGATAGATACAACGGATTTTCGACCCAAAGTGATTCTAAAAAATGAGCACGTGATTGAAGCGAAGAAAATAATATGTTGTACCGGTTTTGAAAGCACCGAACTGCTCAAAGAAAAAATCGCCGATTTATTTTATACGTATGCGACAGTAAGTGAACAAGGTGTAAAATTGAATAAGAATGTACAAAACACCTTAATCTGGACAACCGATGACCCTTACCTTTACATGCGAAGCACCGATGATGGTCGTTTTTTAATTGGTGGAGAAGATTCTAATTTTAATTTTCAGTTCTTTCAGCAAAAAATTAAAGAGCGAAAAGCAGATAAATTAAAAGCAAAACTCTTGGCGTTAATGCCTGAAATCGAATTTACAGAGGACTTTAGCTGGGCAGGAACGTTTGGCAGTACAAAAGATGGTCTTCCGTACATCGGGAAAAGTCCCGAATATGAAAACACACTTTTTGTGTTGGGTTTTGGTGGCAACGGCATTACTTTTTCGGTCCAAGGAATGGAGATGATGGTAAATTTCCTGCATGGAAAAGAACATGAGTTGGCGGAATATTATCGATTTGGGAGATAATTTCGAATTATTTTAAATGCAGTCAACACTTCACAAAACGCAGCTTTCTCTTACTCCTTTATTATTTTTTACAACACCAATCATACAAAGAAACGTAAAAGCTTTTTGCTTTCAAAAAGATTGGAATTATACAATACTTAAATTAAATTATATAACTGCAACGGTTTTTATAGCACTAACTTTATAGGATAGGTTTCTACTTATTAAATGAAACCTGATTAATATAAAAGTAAAGCACATGAAAGAAACAGCCATGCCCATTCAGAAAGTATCCCATGAAATAATTCAAAAACTTCTATCTCCACAAGAGACGCCGTGCTTATCATTGTATATGACCACGCATCAACATCACCCGGAAAATGCACAAGACCCCATTCGGTTTCAAAATTTAATGAAAGAATTGGAAGAATCATTAGCCATAAAGTATGATAATGCAACCATTAAAAATTATTTAGCTCCACTTGAACAACTTAAAAACGACAGTTCCTTTTGGAGGCATACGGCAAAAGGTTTGGCGATTTTTAGCGCCGGTGATTTTTTTGAAGTGATTGGATTACAAACACCCCCGGAAGAATTAGCCATTGTAGCCGATAGTTTTCACACTAAGCCATTACGTCAGTATACGCAAACAATGGACCATTTTCATGTAGTAGGAGTTACGATGAATAGTGTGAGATTATACGAAGGAAGTCATCACTATTTCACTGAAATCGATTTAGATTCCTCCATCCCTCAAACAATGGAAGACGCTTTAGGAGAAGAACTAACCGACAAACATACCACTGTAGCCTCGTATGGAGGTACAAGCGGACACAGCGTAAACATGCGTCACGGACACGGTGGCAAAAAAGAAGAAATAGATAATGATGTTGAACGCTTTTTTAGAATTGTAGCACAAGAAGTTTATGAAAAATACTCCAAACCAACCGGCTGGCCATTAATTTTAGTGGCTCTTTCGGAACACCATAGTGTGTTTCACAAAGTGAATAAAAATGCCCATCTTTTACACAAAGGCATCAAACATAACCCATCAGCCATTTCAGTAGAAGAGTTAAAAAACAAAGCATGGGAAATCATGGAACCGGAATATATAGCAAAGATTGAGCAACAGGTTGACAAATACAACCAAGCTCGAGCCACAGACAAAGGGAGCGATGATTTGAAAACAGTATCGGTCGCGGCTGTAGAAGGACGAATTGACACATTGCTTATTGAAGCCGACCGAATTATTGCCAAACGAATCACCAACCTGGAAACCGGAAATACCCAAAACAAAGATATCAACAACCCCAGAGTAGATGATTTGCTAGACGACATGAGCGAATTAGTTACAAAAATGGGAGGAACTATTTACGTGATTCCGTCAGATCAAATGCCAACAGAAAATGGTTTCGCTGCTATCCTTAGATATTAATTTATAAATTAAAAAAACATGCAAATACAATATAACATTTCCAACATTGGAGAGGAAGACCAACGAATTGTTGAACGATTAGACGATTTATTCAACAGTAATTTAAGCCGATTTACAGAAAAGATAACGCGATTAGAAGTTCATCTTTCTGATGAAAACAGTCACAAAGAGGGACAAAATGACAAACGCTGTATGTTGGAAGCAAGAATTGCCGGTGTGTCGCCCATTGCAGTTACTTCACAAGCGAGCTCCTTTGATGAAGCCTCCAAAATTGCCAGTGGAAAACTAAAAAACAAATTAGACACAATCTTTGATAAGTTAAAAAACTAACAAATAGTTCAATCTAAAACAGATTAGCTCACTATATATCCACCCTCAATTGTGTTTAACTTTTGGGGGTATTTTTTTGTTGAAATTCATTTTTTAAAAAGTAATCAAGCTGTTTATGAAAACTTTTATTTCACCGTAAAAAACAAATTTTAAGCAAGATGGATTGAGTTTTTAGTTTAAAAAATTACTGTTCAAACCATAATTTTTCTAAATAAAAAAAACTCACTTCTCTCCAAATGGATAGAAAGAAGTGAGTTGATAAAGTGCTAACTTTTATTTTTTCTTTTTAGAAGTAGACTTTTTTGCTTTTTGTTTCTTAGCCTTTTCTTTTGCTTTTTTAGCTTTTTCTTTGGCCTTCTCTAATTCCTTTGACTTTTTAGCTTTTTCCTTTGCCTTCGCTTTTTCCTTTGCCTTTTTGGCTTTCTCTTTCGCTTTAGCTTTTTTAGCTTTTTCTTTTTTCAATTCCTCTTTCATTTTATCGCGCATCTTTTTATATTTTTTAAGTTGATTCTTAATTGATTCTGGCGTTTCTACTTCTTTCTCTTCAACTTTGCTTACTACTTTTGGTGTTGGTTTTGCAAGTGTTTTTGGAGCAGCAGTTTTACTCGCTGTCGCTTTCACAGCTGCAGGCTTAGCCGCTTCCGCTTTAGGAGTAGCCGGCTTGGCCGCAGTAGGTGTTGGTGCAGCCGATTTAGGAGCAGTTACTTTTGCTGCGGCAGGCCGTGCTGTAGATGGTTTTGCCGCTGTTCTGCGTGGAGTAACTGTTTTTTTAGCCTCCGTTTGATTGTTCTCACTGGTTGTTTTTTTTACTTCAGCAGAAGCTCCTTCGGGTAATTTATTTTCTTCCATAATATTGTTTGTAAATTAATTGTAAACTTATTGATAACTACATGTTAAACAAATTTAAGTCATTTGTGTTAAAAGGCAATGTTAAGTTTTTATATGAAATGAAAACTTAACATTGGAATTATTAAATATTTTCCATAACAAATAAATCACTACACATCTTGCTTCAGTGCTTAATTGGTGAATTGTACTCAAATTGTAATAAAAATACACTATTATTTTTTTCACAACAAAACACATACTATATTGACAAAAATAGAGTCATTTACAACTTACTTAATTTTATATTTGACACTAAATTTTAAAAATATTTAAGATTTACTACTATGAAAATCCACTCCTTTCCATCCATTTCCAATCAAGAGTCAAAGGTGCTAATTTTGGGTACTATGCCAGGTACTGCTTCATTACGGTTAGATCAATACTATGGACATCCTCGTAATACTTTTTGGAAATTATTGTTTATAATTTTTAATGAGCCCTATTCAATCGACTATGAAATTAGAAAAAAACTAGTAGTAAAACATAACATTGCTCTTTGGGATGTACTGAAAAATTGTGAGCGAGAAGGTAGTTTAGACAGTGCCATTGAAAAAGAAATTCCGAATGATTTTACCTGTTTTTTAACTTCGCACCCAAAAATTGAAAAAATAGTTTTCAACGGAAAAAAAGCGGCACTCTATTTTAAAAAGTATGTTCCTATTTCAAATCAATATAAGTTAATGACTTTGCCTTCCACTAGTCCTGCAAATGCTGGAGTTTCGTTTGACGAGAAACTACTGATGTGGAAAAATGTGTCATTTAAATCATAAAACGTTGTATCGATTGAAGCAATTTATATAGTACGTTTTTTATAAAAAATACTGCCCATACAATTGAGAAAAGCAGGTAATAGAGCTTCTCAATTAATACAGGCAGCAGAAGCAAAAAAATAAATCTTACATGGCTTCTCGGTTGAGTCTGTTCTCTGCTAACTTATTCAACTTCTCATTAGCACCATATTCTTCATCCAGCGTTTTCTGCAGTTTAGCAGCGACATCATCATAACCTAACTCTTTTGCGTATCTAACAACCGTTCCGTAGCCTGAAATTTCGTAATGTTCTACTCTTTGCGCCTCAGCAATTAGGCCGGCATCCATCAAATTTTTATCTTCTGCTTCTTTCATAAAACTTTCCGCCTCAGCAATCAAACCTTTCATGGCTTTACAAGTTTCACCGTCGGTAGAGATGCTCATGCTGGCACAAACTTCTTCCAAACGTTTTTGGTGTTCTTTGGTTTCTTCTAAATGGTCTTCAAAAGCTTTTTTTAACTTGCTGTCATTTGCTTTTTCAACCATTTTTGGCAGGGCTACCAACAACTGACTTTCTGCACTAAACAAATCTTTTAATTGGTGTTCAAATAAATCTTTTAACGTCTTCATAGTATATGTTTTTTGTTTATATGATAAAAGTAGTCCGAAATCACAGTGCGGATTAATCGTAAAACTTTAATTCTTAACGCAAATGGAATAACCTATACTTCAGTTGATCTTCATACTTCATTTGTTTACTTACAGTAATAATAAAAAATCGTATTATGGTTCAAATCATTTTCAATACACTCTTTTTGCAATGTCAGAAGTACCCGTGTAGAGGGTCGAAGAACCAATGTTAATAAAGCATCATATTTCTTTATAATCTCTTGTTGATCATCGATGATTTTGCGTAAAATTTTTTCATCATCACAAGTCGAAAAAAACCAATTAAAGTCAAACCATATCTCACGAGCGTAGGCACTTATGCTGTGATTGTTATCTTTTGGATACTTTAAAAAATCTAATTCTCCCATAAATTCTGACACAAACTCTTTACTTTCCAACGACTTCCGATGAAAAAATAATTTAATATCACTCTTAGACGAATGGATGGCCGCAATCATAAATCCCCTCTCGTTTTCCTGGAGTGATACTAATAACATTTTTAATTCTTCACAAAGTATTTTGTCTTTTTCCGTCATAATTTTTTTTACTTAATTCAATAACCAAGTAGAGTGCAGCAGTCTTATACCGGTATATTTTTAGCCACTTCAATTCTGTCCCAATTTCGGTGTTTCGCAATTGCTTTTATAAACTCAATTGGATTTTGATTAATTAAAACTGCTTTGTCATCTTTATGTTTTGCTACATAAGTTTCATCTAGAATACTTCCACCTTCCTCATTCACTGCAATGGCTTTGCAATGTTTAAAAGCTTCATTAATGAACTTCAAAAATTTAGCCTCTTGTTTTATTTTATCAATTGCTTTCTTACCACCCGGGATAAATACCGCATCAAACAAGACGCTTTCGGTTGTTGTAATCGATGCATCTACAGCATATTCCATATTTTCGTCGCAGATAACAACTCCACCATGGGGTGCAATCAATTTCAGAACTGCTCCCTCTTTTTCTAATGCATCGGCCATTCTTTTATAATGCTGCATCGAAAATCCATCTGCCACCAAAACAGCGATTTGTCTGGTTGCAATACTATCAAATTTCGTATTGGCTTGGCTCAATTTTGGCGATTGATTTAGATAATTCTTTTGGGCCGGCGGTTGCTGTCTTTCAACCTCTGCATCAGCACCAATAGCCTGATTTACGGGTTGTTCAATTGCATCAGGGATTTTTAAACCTAATCCCGCTGCTACTTCAGCGGCCAAATCGGTATCAATTTGTGCAATCAACCAAAGCATTCGCTCCTTGATGTATTCATGCTCACATTTTCCTAATTCAAACGTATAAGCTTCCGCAACATGTTGTTGTTCCCATTTTGCTAAACTTCTATAAAATAATGCCGGTTGCGAAAAATGATCATTAAAACTTTCACTGCGTTCCCTTATTTTTTTAGCGTCAATTTTTTCTTCATACGAATGAAATGCTCCCTCCGAAATTTTTGACAAATGAGGACAACCGCCACCCAGTGAATTTGGAAAATAAGCTGTTTGTCCTTTCGGAATTTCCGTTTGCATCATACCGTCACGTTGATTATTGTGTGTTTCAACAATGGGGCGGTTAATTGGAATTTGGTTAAAATTAGGTCCACCCAAACGTGAAAGCTGCGTATCTCGGTATGAAAATAACCTTCCTTGCAATAAAGGATCGTTTGTAAAATCAATGCCGGGCACAATATGACCCGGTAAAAAAGCAACTTGTTCTGTTTCGGCAAAGAAATTTTCAGGGTTTCTGTTTAACGTCATTTTTCCGATAATTTGAACAGGAACCATTTCTTCCGGAATTAATTTTGTTGGATCCAATAAATCAAATTCAAATTTAAACTCATCGGCTTGCGGCACGATTTGAACGCCAAATTCCCATTGCGGAAATTGTCCGGATTCTATCGCATCCCACAAATCACGTCGGTGAAAATCGGGGTCGGCTCCATTGATTTTTACGGCCTCATCCCAAGTTACAGAGTGCACACCCAAAATTGGTTTCCAATGAAATTTCACAAAATGGGCTTCACCTTCCTCATTAATCAAACGAAAAGTATGAATCCCAAAACCTTCCATCATTCGAAAACTTCGCGGAATTGCCCTGTCGCTCATGGCCCAAATATGGTTGTGAAGTGTTTCGGTTGACCGCGAAATAAAATCATAAAAAGTATCATGAGCTGCCGCCGCTTGCGGAATTTCTCTATTTGGCTCCGGTTTAACCGCATGAATGATATCCGGAAATTTCATTGCATCTTGAATAAAAAAGATGGGCATATTGTTTCCAACCAAATCCCAAGTTCCTTCTTCCGTATAAAATTTTACAGCAAAACCCCGCACATCTCGGGCCAAATCCGCTGAACCTTTTGAACCTGCAACGGTTGAAAACCGGACAAAAACAGGTGTTTTTCTTTTCAAATCATTAAAGATCCCCGCTTTACTAAATTGCGGAATGCTTGCAGTAAGTTCAAACACGCCATGTGCACCGCTACCTCGCGCGTGCACAATGCGTTCCGGAATGCGTTCATGGTCAAAACTGGTGATTTTTTCACGCAGAAGAAAATCTTCTAAGAGTGTGGCACCCCGTTCGCCGGATTTGAGTGAATTATTGGTGTCATTCACTTTTAAACCTTGGTTGGTGGTTAATATTTTACCGTCGCCATCTTTATGATGCATTTTTAAATCGGTTATTTTTTGATTTTCCGGCTTATTTTTTTCAGACATAGTCTTTTGTATTATGGTTTATAAAAATAATAATGGTACAGTATAAAAAATACGTATTAAGGGCAATTTCCAATAATTTTAGAGATGAAATTGACTCTAAAGAATTAATAATGAACTCAAAAGAATTTTTAATTATATTAAATAGGAATAGCAACAGAAAAACGCTCTTTTCTGTATGCTACAAACGCCTAGAGGTTTACTTAAAACAATTTCTAAACTGTAACGCTAACTGCGTTTTGATTACTTTTATAGTGCTTTGGACTACAGTTGTACTTTTCTTTAAAGATTTTTGAAAAATAACTTCTACTGGTCAATCCAACACTGTAGACAATTTCAGAAATATTGAGTTCTGTTGTTCTAATTAAGTTTTCAGCTACTTCAACCCTTACATTTCTTATGTAATCGGAAACTGTTCTGTCGTGTAAAACTTTAAATCCTTGTTGAAGTTTTAGTGGAGCCAATCCGGATTTTCGGCTAAGGTATTTTAGGGTATAATTAATTTCTGGATTTTTTCTTATAAAATGTGAAATTTCTTTAATCGCCTCCATGTTCGATTTTGTTAATGAAGTACATTGGCTTTCATCATTTAATTCATCAGCTTTGTGTTGTTCAATTTCTAAGGCCAATATCAAAAACACGTTGCTGTTAATCATCAAACTTCTAATTAAGCCATTTTGCTCGATGGCATGGAGTTCTTCTATTTTTTTTGCAATTTTTACATTGAAAGAACCAATGTAGGAATATTGCTGAACCTCAGGACAATTGAAAAATTTGTTTTTGAGTTGATTATACAACTCAATATCTGACACATTGGAAGCATCCAATGAAATAATGGAAACCTTATTGACTCTATCCTTTTTAAAGTGAAAATAGGTGTTTTTTTTGTTTTTGTTCAAAAAAATACCGGTTTGAAATTGCCCTACTCTTTCCTTTTTATTTTTTTTATTAAAATTCTGCAGCAATTCTCCCTTTGAACAATACCCGAAATGAATGCAGTTGAAATGCTCATTTTTAAAGAGAAGCGTTGTATCCGCCTTAAAAATAATATTATATTCGATGTAGCAAATAGCGTGCTCTATCATAATTCCTGAAATAGTTCCTTCAGCATATTCATTATTTACTTGTAAAATGTATTCCTTTGTTTTTAATAACAACGAACCACCCAACTGATGTTGCAGTTGCTTGAAAATGGTGGGGAGATGAGTAGAGGTTATTTTGGCTTTCATCAAGTGCTTACTTTTTTTTGTTTAGGAGTCTGACTGTTAGTGAGAACTAAATGCTATGGTGCGAATTTTGAAAGAAGATAAAAATACAGGTCTGATTTTAAAGTAGTTTGCACAAATTACTTATCTAAAAACAAACATATAATGTAACAATTGTTCAAAGCAAAGTTGCAACATCAAAAATTGAAAAAATTACATATATTTTTGAACTATTTATATATTTCTACTGTTAGATTAACGTTTCATTCTCTGCAGTGAGCTGACATAAAGTCGACTTGCTTAAAGGCAGAGTGAAATAAAATGAAGAGCCAGTACTTTTAGAACTCTCCACCCAAATTTTACCGCCATTTTTTTCTATAAACCCTTTCACTAACAATAGACCGATTCCAGCTCCTTTATCTTTTTCCACTGCGATAGAAAGCAATTTTACCTGCGGAGAAAAAAGATGTTCTTGTTTATCTTTTGACATTCCAGCACCATTGTCTTTAATTTTTACAGTCATCATAGTATCACCTTCCTCTGCTGAAATCTTGATTTTTCCATCTTCGCCAGTATGTTTTAGGGCATTAGAAACCAAGTTATGAAGAATAGAATTTACCATTTTGTCATCTGCAAAAACGGTACAGTCATCACCAACATTATTCTGAAAATCGATCGAAGTATTGACTGCCGCTTCTTTAAACGAGGTTAATGTTTTAGTAACTGCTTTTCCTAAATTAACCTCACTCGGAACAAATGCCTCTGCTGCATATTTTATGCGAGCCCATTCAACAAGATAATCTAACATTGCTAACTCATTTACAGCTGCCGAGTGAAATTCTGTTAGCAATTCTTTCATTTCGGCGGGCTCCACTGAATCATAATTAGCTTTTAAATATGCCGCACCTTGTATAATGCCAGCCAAAGGACTCCGTAAATCATGCGATAACACAGCCAATACATTTTCTTTGTGTGTATTCAGTTCTTCCAGTTCTTGTGCATATTTTTTAATCGCATCTTCAGTGGCTTTTCTTACCGTAATGTCTCTTAGAATTTTTACAAAACCAATCACTTCATCCTCTTCATTTTTTAACGGAAAAACCAAACCATCCGCATAAAATGTTGTATTGTCTTTACGTAAATGCCACCGCACATCATTCGATCTCCCTAATTTTAAAGCGAGGTCAATTTCTAATTTTGGAACGCCATTTTTTTTGTCCTCCTCTGTAAAAATAATTTCAAATGGTTGACCAATAATTTCATCTACACTAAAATGAAATATTTTTTTGGCAGCAGAATTCCAGCTGTTAACAGTTAGATTTTTATCGACCGTAAAAATGGCGTAATCGTCTAAACTGTCTACGATTTGACTATAAAATTCAGTATTTGGTACATATTGCTTTTTTAAAATTTTCACTTTTTTATCTATCATATCCTCCCCGTTATTTTATTTCGATTGTTCGCTGAATGCATGCGGTCGATAAAACAAAATTATCGTTCTTAAACGCCAATTTGTTATAGAATAATTGCAATATTTTACAAGTTTACAGCCATTTTTTTGATGCAGGAACGATGATACGCCATAACAATTAATTAATTGATCAAAAAAATAGTAAAAAACACCAATTCAATTTCTCCTACAAAAGATAAAAAATGAAACATCAAGTAAATTCGCTTCACTTTTGCAAAAAACAATCCCCCTCCTTGCTTTGAATTGCTAAAATAAAGTGAAGTAACTTTAACCTATTCATAAATCTTAGTATCATTGTACTTTAATTGCATGATAGTACTTTTTTACCTAACATGTTATAAATTAAGACGGATGTAATGTTTTCAATAGAAGAAACAGTCAATGCCTCCGCAACCGAATTTACAGTATAATTTTTCCGATTTTCAAAGAGCAACACTTTTGTCTATCGCCACCAACGCATTTGTAATAGCTCCTTCGGCTTTGTACTTTTCCATTAAATTAGTGTAATAATTGGCAAGGCACTGCACACAAAAATAGCTAACAGTAATTTCTTGTTCTCCGCTACTTCTGAATCTCGATAGCTCTAGCGGGACATGCTGATTTTCTGTTCCCTTTTTATTTGCTAAACAGTTGCTCAACCATCACAACAACCAAATAAAACCTGATATCTATACTTTAAAGCATACCATTTTGAAAATGACAATATCGAATAGAGATAAATACACTTTGACAAAACAATAAAAACGCAGTAAAAACTAGCTACAAGCAACGGTAAACATGCTCAATCTAAGTATCATTTTTGAAAGTAACAAATATCATATTTTTATTGAAAAATAAAGAAGACCTTCATACCTTGTAAAAGGAATGACTATGCCACTGTAAAATAAAGAAAGTAGAGATGATAATGCCAAAATAAAGCTATGAAAACCAATTTTTCATACACTAACAACCCGCTTTAAAATGCCTATAAATCAATTTAACATAAAAGGATTAAATAGCGAACAGGTCAACTCATCGAGAGAAAAATTTGGACGCAATACACTCAACTACAAAAAAGAAAATACCTTTTTAGATGTTTTACTTCGTATAGCAAAAGAGCCAATGACTATTTTATTGTTGGTGGCCTCTGCAATCTATTTCATAAGTGGGGAGACAGGCAATGGAATTTTTATGGTCGTGGCCATCTTATTTATTGCTTCCATTTCTTTATACCAAAACTCACGAAGCAAAAATGCACTGGAAAAATTAAAAGATTTGTCGCAACCCCATTGCAAAGTCATTCGGAACGCAACCCGTATTGAAATAAAAAGTGAAGAACTAGTAGTGGGTGATTTTCTCTTGGTAGAAGAAGGCTCCTCTATAACTGCCGATGGAACCATAGTGCAGTCCAACGATTTTTCGGTCAATGAATCGATTCTTACAGGCGAGTCACTTGCTGTCTTTAAAAACCAAGAAGATCCGTTTATTTATAGTGGCACCATAGTAGCCAGTGGATTAGCCATTGCTGAAATTACAACGATAGGCAATGAAACCAAGTTGGGTAAAATTGGAAAAAGTTTAGAGAACATTAACGAAGAAAAAACACCTTTAGAAATTCAGGTATCTAATTTTGTCAAATGGATGGCTATCGCAGGGGCTATCATTTTTGTTCTTGTTTGGATTATTAATTATTGGCAATCTCATCACATTTTAAACAGCTTACTACAATCGCTCACATTGGCAATGAGTATATTGCCTGAAGAAATTCCGGTGGCTTTCACCACCTTTATGGCTTTGGGGGCGTGGCGATTAATGAAGCTGGGAATTGTTGTAAAGCAAACAAAAACAGTAGAAACTCTTGGAAGTGCAACGGTGATTTGCACAGATAAAACAGGAACGATTACTGAAAACAAAATGAGTTTGGCCAAACTTTTTGTATTGAAAAACAACGCAGTAGTTCGGGCGGAAGAAGAACTAAACGACAGCGAAAAGGAGCTGATATCCTATGCAATGTGGGCAAGCGAGCCTATTCCATTTGACCCTATGGAAGTGGCATTGCACCAAGCGTATCAAAACCAAATTAAAAATGACGACCGACCTAATTTCAAACTCGTTCACGAATACCCCTTGGGTGGAAAACCACCAATGATGACGCACATCTTTTTGGATAAGAAGGGCAACAAAATTATTGCAGCCAAAGGGGCTCCCGAAGCATTGATTCGTGTAGCTACGCTCAACAAGAATGAAATACAACAAATTCATTCCGCCATTGAGCTTTTAGCATCCGAAGGGTATAGAGTTTTGGGCGTGGGCGTTTCAAATTTTGCGGGCGATGAATATCCTACCCAACAACAAGATTTACCGTTTGAATTTAAGGGGATAGTTGCTTTCTACGACCCACCAAAAAAGAATATTCAACGTGTGTTGGAAGCTTTTTATACCGCAGGCATCCAAGTGAAAATTATTACAGGCGATAATGCTGCTACGACGGCCTCCATTGCAAAACAAATTGGTTTTAAAAATGCTGATAAAACCATTTCTGGCGATGAGTTGATGGCACTGTCAGAAAAGGAGTTGCCTACTCGGGTGATGGAGACTGCTATTTTTACCCGAATGTTTCCCGAAGCCAAGTTGAAAATTATCAACGCTTTAAAAGCTAATAACCAAATTGTAGCAATGACAGGCGATGGAGTCAATGATGGTCCTGCGTTAAAGGCGTCACATATTGGTATCGCCATGGGAAAGAAAGGAACTGAAATAGCCAAGCAGGCGGCTTCCTTAATTTTATTGGACGATGATTTATCCAAAATGGTGGATGCCGTGGCAATGGGAAGAAAAATATATACCAATCTGAAAAAAGCCATTCAGTACATCATTTCTATTCATATCCCAATCATTCTAACGGTATTTATTCCATTAGCCCTTGGATGGATTTATCCAAATATTTTTTCACCCATACACATTATCTTTTTAGAGTTAATCATGGGGCCTACTTGCTCCATAATCTATGAAAATGAACCGATGGAACCAAACACCATGTCGCAAAAACCTAAACCTCTATCTGCAACATTCTTTAATTTTAGGGAACTTTCTATTAGTATCATTCAGGGTTTATTCATTACTATGGGGACATTATCAGTTTATCAATTTGCAGTGGCAAACAATTACAATGAAGCAATAACACGAACAATGGTTTTTACTGTTTTAATAACCGCCAATATTTTTCTCACGTTAATCAACCGTTCATTCTACTACTCCATTTTAACAACCTTGAAGTATAAAAATGATATGGTTTTGTATATCGTTTGTATTACAATCGCTCTAGTTGGCTTAATCCTATTTGTAAACCCTTTGACCGCCTTCTTTGAGTTTGAGACATTGAATTCACCTCAACTTTTAACCAGTATTTCAATTGGTTTTGTTTCTGTAATTTGGTTTGAAATAGTAAAAATAGGTAAACGAGCAAAGTAAGTAGGAATAGAAAGACCGCTTTATAAAAGACGTGACCGTTGCACTAGCTTTTTGAAAAACTATCCCAAAGCGTCTGGATTAGGATTATTACAAAGAAACAGCACCGCTACCTTACCAATCCCTTTGTGTGGTTATAGTAACACCTACAATCAACCAAAAAGTCCCATTGCTGTGAAATTCCCAATTGTCAAAGGCAAAGCACAAACGAATTGCAATGATCATCGGTGAAAAAGCTAAAAACGTTTTACGAAATAATTACCAGGTAAATGGCGAATGTGTGAATGATGCAACTCATTTGTGATATCATGTAATGCAATATAGTGTTTTAAGAAATAACTTCGTACCTCAAATTCAAACGTCCACAATACTATTAAAACAATAACAATAATAGCTTAAAAAAATAATCATTAGAATTTACTTTACATCGTAGCCGTAATTTTAATGATTGGCTGGGCAGTCGGATTTTTTGCTTTTCAAGTCGGTTGGTTTATACATTTATTGCTTGATATTGCACTAGTTGTTAAACCCACTCAAGGCAAATGAATACCATCATTCGATGTCAATGACCTGAAAGAGAAACTTTCAAACCGACAAATTCTATGGTGATTTTAGCTCCGCTATAGTCTTTCTGACGATAACTGAAATAAAGAATCGTACCGAACAAATAATGGAGTTCGCTCCGTTGGAACAGTTAATAAAACATCGCAATGAAAAAAGAAGTCAACATCGCTGTAGCACAAAATATACTCAGAATACTATTGGCTCTTTTTATGGTCTTTGCCGGATTTAGTCATCTTACTTTTAATAGAATTGATTTCCAAGCTCAAGTTCCGGATTGGGTCCCAATGAGCAAAGATTTAGTGGTGGTGTTGTCAGGTGTTGTTGAAATAGCATTAGGTCTGATTTTACTGTTTTGGAAAAAACAACGCATAAATATTGGATGGGTCTTAGCCCTATTCTTTGTTCTTGTTTTTCCGGGAAATGTAGCCCAATACCTTGGTGAAAAAGATGCTTTTGGAGTTTTAAACTCCGATAGAGCCCGATTAATCCGACTTTTCTTCCAACCGGTTCTCATCGCTTGGGCTCTTTGGTCTTCCGGTGCATGGCAGTCGTGGAGAAATTCTAAAAGTAGCAAAACGTCCAACAAAATAAATAATGAAAATTATGAATAAAAAAATCCTTTTAAACAAACGTCCACATGGAAAACCAACACGCAATGATTTTAAAATTAGTAGTGAAGAAGTACCAATTCCCAATGACAATGAGGTACTGTTAAAAACACTTTATGTCTCTGTCGATCCTTATTTGCGTGGCAGGATGAATGAGGCTAAATCGTATGTTCCACCATTTGAATTAAACAAACCCTTACAATCGGGCATCATTGCCGAGGTAATGGAAAGCAAACAGGCCGATTTTAAAAAAGGTGACTTTGTTTCGGGTAATTTAGAATGGAAGGAGTACCAAACCTCCAACGGAAAAGGCTTGCATAAAGTAACTCAAAATGAAGCTAAATTATCAAGTTATTTAGGGGTTTTAGGAATGACTGGGCTTACCGCATATTTAGGTTTAACGGAAATAGGATTACCAAAAAAAGGCGAAACACTTGTTGTGTCCGGTGCGGGAGGAGCTGTTGGAACAGTCGTAGGTCAGGTTGGCAAATTGCTGGGATGCACTGTAATTGGCCTCACTGGTTCAGATGAAAAAGTTGATCTACTAACAGCAACGTTCAATTTTGATCACGCCATAAATTATAAAACAACACCAAATTTAAAAGAAGCCATTAAAAGTACTTGTCCAAACGGGGTAGATATTTACTTTGATAATGTTGGCGGGGAGATTTCGGATGCTGTAGTAGCTAACATCAATAAGTACGCCCGATTGCCGGTTTGTGGTGCTATTTCGCTCTACAATGAAACAGAGGTTCCGGTTGGGCCTCGATTGCAACCGATTATCCTGACTAAAAGTGCTACGATGCGTGGATTCATCATTAGTGATTTTGCTGAAAAATTTCCAGCGGCAACCAAACAATTATCGGCTTGGTTAAAAGAGAACAAACTAACATCTAGCGAAACCATCGTGGAAGGATTTGACAACATTCCGCAAGCATTTATTGATTTGTTTGAGGGAAAAAATAAAGGTAAAATGATTGTAAAAATTTAATAAAGTAAAATAAAAAATAAATCGTATGAAAGTAGTAATGGTAGTAACATCGCACAGTGAACTTGGCGATACGGGAGAAAAAACTGGTTTTTGGGTGGAAGAATTTGCCGCACCTTATTATGTTTTAGCAGACGCAGGAGCGGAAATAACGATAGCTTCACCAAAAGGTGGACAACCACCGGTTGATCCAAAAAGTGAAGCAGCAGACGCGCAAACATCTTCAACAGAAAGATTTTATAAAGACTCTGAAGTAATTGATAAAGTAGCACATTCGCAAAAACTGAGCGAAATAAAGGAAGAAGAGTATGATGCAGTATTTTACCCCGGTGGTCACGGACCATTATGGGATTTGGCAACAGATAAAAACTCAATTGAATTAATCGAATCGTTTTACAATCATCAAAAACCGATCGCTTTTGTGTGTCACTCACCAGCAGCTTTGGTTAATGTAAAAGCAAAAAATGGAGAACCATTGGTAAAAGGTAAAGCGGTAACTGGTTTTTCAAATACAGAAGAAGAAGCGGTTCAATTAACCAAAGTTGTCCCTTTCTTACTCGAAGATGAACTTACAAAACAAGGTGCTATTTACTCGAAAGGGGATGATTGGGCATCGTACACAAAACAAGATGGCTTATTAATTACTGGCCAAAATCCGGGTTCTTCAGCAGCAGTAGCAGAATTACTTCTAAAAACACTCAAAAAATAATAAAGAGTTGGCAGGCTGATTTATACAATCTCTTTTGTAGATAAATAAAACAAAGGATGTAGGTGTTTACACTTGCATCCTATTGTTGCATTAGAGTATATAGGAATAAATATAATCCAAAAACAAACAAATGATCTCAAAAAATGGATCAGATCATTTAGTAGAAATACTTGTAGGAGCTGGAGTAAAAAGAATTTATGCTATCTCAGGTGATAGCCTTATTCCTGTAAACGATACAATTCGAAGACAGAGTAGACAGGTGCTGAAGAAGCAGGAGCTTATACAGCCGCTATGGAAGCAGAACTTGATGGTATAGGATTCTGTCGGAGACGCAGTGACCCCCGGGGACATGTTCATTTCTTCAATGAATTAGACGATGCAAACAGAGCAAAAAACCTTGTTATTGCTATTGCTAAAAATATTCATACTGAAAAAATAGGCTTGGATAATTTTCTGGAAACAAGACTTAAATATTTATTTCAAGATCGTTCTAACTAGGTATTTCAAGCCAATACACCAAAACAAACGAGGAACGAGAAAAACATAAGCCTTTTTCACAGGCAACACTCGGAGTTATTTTTTTTAAAGCAATAGATATTCCCCTTGGCAATAATCATGTAACTTATTCAAATCATTGTATAACACGCTAATCTTTAATACCCGTAATTTTGGTAATGTCATTTAATCAGTTCGACTTCAGATATTCCGAGTCTTTAAAGAGCAGCTTGTTTTTGGCAACGCTTTCAAAACAATAAACAAATATTTACCATACCTCGTAATTAAAAAATTAATCAATATGTCTATCAAAACAGTTAATCCAAACACAAATAAGACAGTAAAGTCATTTGAAGAAATGTCGGAAAAGGTTATTGACGCCAAGGTAGCCAAAGCACAAGGTGCATTTACCGAGTGGAAAGAAAGCAGTTACCAACAGCGTGCCGATTTGTTGCATAAAGTAGCGACACTCATGCGGACCAAGAAGTCTGTATTGGCTAAAACGATCACGTTAGAAATGGGCAAAGTCATTACCCAAGCGGAAGGAGAAATCGATTTGAGTGCCAATATTTTTGATTATTATGCAGATCACGGAGAAGCGTTTCTTGCAGATAAAGTACTTGACCCGGAATATGGATCTGCCATTATTAGAAATAGTCCCATTGGCGTATTGCTTGGCGTAATGCCCTGGAATTTTCCATTCTATCAGATGGCTCGGTTTGCCGCTCCCAACATCATGGTGGGCAATACTATTTTGCTCAAACATGCCTCGATCGTACCACAATGTGCGGCTGCTATTGAAGAACTCTTTGAAGAAGCAGCAGCACCTAAAGGATTGTATACGAATCTTTTCATCTCCGGCAAACGCACATCAGCATTGGTTTCTGATAAAAGAATAAAAGGTGTTTCCTTAACAGGAAGTGAAGAAGCCGGTGCAAGTGTAGCCGCTGAAGCTGGAAAACATTTGAAGAAGGTGGTGCTGGAGCTAGGTGGTAATGATGTGTTCATTATACTGGAAGATGCCGATATGGACAAAACAGTAGAGTGGGCAGTTGTTGGGAGAATGAATAACAACGGTCAATGTTGCGTAGCCTCTAAGCGGTTTATAGCAGTAGAAGCAATTGCTGATGAATTTATTCAAAAGTTTAAGGAGGCGTTATCAAAAATGAAAGTAGGTGATCCAATGGATCCTGCAACAGAATTAGGCCCATTGAGTAGCGAAGAAGCTGCTGTTCATTTAGCCGATCAGGTGAAACGCTCCGTTGATCAAGGTGCCAAAGTTTTATTGGGCGGTAAGCGTGCAGATCGTGAAGGTGCATTTATGGAACCTACCATACTCACCAACCTGAAACCTGGTATTGCTGCGTATCGTGAAGAATTATTTGGCCCGGTGGCAACCTTCTATGTAGTAAAAGACGAACAAGCTGCAATTGATCTGGCCAATGATTCTGATTTTGGTTTGGGCGGATCAGTATTCACACAGGATATCGAACGTGGTAAAAGAGTGGCGAATCAGATTGATACTGGAATGGTCTTTATCAATCATCCTACGTGGACACAAGCCGATCTTCCTTTTGGTGGAACAAAAAATTCAGGATTCGGCCGCGAACTATCAGAGCTCGGGATTAAGGAGTTTGTGAATAAAAAACTGATAAGAGTAAGCGATCTGAATGATCCATTTTAATGGAATAACCAATAAGAAACAAAATATATGAATAATGAACAGGTAAGAATCTTTGCAGATAAAGAGGCAATGAAAAGGCATTTTGAAACTGCTTTGCAAATTGATAAAGAGCGGCAGTCAGTTATACTTAAAAGTATTGGCGATGCGGTAATCGCTACTGATATGGATGGAAGCATTATACTGATGAATGCAGTCGCTGAAAAACTTACCGGTTGGAAATCAGAAGAAGCGGAAAGCAAGCCAATAGCAAAGGTATTTCACATTGTCAATAAATTTACAAGAAAAGAAATTGATGATCCAGTTGAATCAGTTCTAAAAACTGGAAAAGTTCAAAAATTGGCTCCAGATGCTATATTAATTTCCAGAGCCGAAAGAGAGGAATATTCAGTTAGTGACAGTTGTGCACCAATTCTCAACCCCAAAGGAAATATTATGGGTGCTGTGCTTGTTTTCAGAGATGTTACAAAGCAAAAGCAAGAGGAAGCACTTAAGGAAAAAATTACAGCTGATTTAATTCAGCGTAATAATGACCACGAGCACTTTGATAACATTATTTCGCATGATTTAAAAGGACCTGTCGCTAATATTATCAGTTTAGCAAAGATGGTAAATGATGAAGAATTAGAAGAAAGTGAAAAAGAAATGATGATGAATGCACTTTTGACGTCTGCAGAAAGATTAAATGAGGTGATAGTTGATTTGAATGTTATTTTAAGAATTGGAAAACAATTAGATGAAAAAAAGGAGTCAGTCCATTTTTCAAAAATCGTAAGTGATATTCAAGAGAGTATTGCCAACATTCTGGAAAAAGAAAAACCTAATTTTAAATTAGATTTTAAGCGAGTTGATGAAATGTTCACAATTAAAAGTTACACGCACAGCATTTTTTATAACCTCATTTCTAACAGCATAAAATATAAGAAATCTGGTATACCATTGGACATCACAATTGAAAGTGACTTAGTTGATAAAAAAGTGATACTCACATTTAAAGATAACGGTATGGGAGTTGACCTATTAAAGTACGGAAATGATTTATTCGGATTATACAAACGTTTTCATATCGGCAAAGCGGATGGAAAAGGCATGGGGTTACATATGGTAAAAGTGCAAGTGGAAAAATTAGGTGGAAAAATAAGTGTAAAAAGTATAGTAAATCAAGGAACAGAATTTACAATAGAATTAATTCCTTGATATTCCACCTCTTAAATATAGGCGAACTAAGGAATGGCAGGCCAGCAAAGCTGCGTAAGCAGCAATGGACTTTACGCTTTATGCACTGAAAATAGATTCAAATAAATGTACTGTGTGCTTACTAGCAAATGACCCTATTCTGGGCCTAAGACAATCTTCATTTTGGTAGAACAAAAGCTTTCGGGCTTTGGCCGTCAACTAGCGGAGCTCGGGATTCAGGAAGTTGTACATAAAAAATTCATTCGCGTAAGCGGAATAAATGACCCCTTTTAACAAGCATAGCAATCCTGCATTGTTCAAGTAAAAGGTGTTTTGAACCCACTATAAATAATCAAACTAAAAGTAATAATAAAATGGATATTAAAGATAAAGTAATAATAATCACTGGAGCATCAAGTGGAATCGGCGAAGCAACAGCCTTAAAACTAGCAACGGAAGGTGCCACAGTAGTGCTCTCCGCACGCAGAAAAGATAAATTGAACGAGCTTAAGAAGACCATTGAAACCAAAGGAGGCAAGGCATTAGTAGTTATTGCTGACGTTACAAAGAAGGCAGACATGGAAAAATTAGTAGCTAAAACACTCGAGGAGTATGGCACTGTACATATATTAATTAATAATGCAGGGTTGATGCCTTTGTCTTTTGTAGAGAAGTTGAAGACCGATGAGTGGGAAAAAATGGTGGATGTTAATATTAAAGGAGTGTTGAATGGTGTAGCTGCTGTCCTTCCTACTCTTATCAAAAACAAACAAGGGCATATAGTCAATATTTCATCTACAGCAGCCTATCAATATTTCCCGGGTGGAGCAGTCTACTGTGCCACAAAGGTAGCAGTGAAAATGTTTTCCGAAGGCTTACGACAGGAGTTAGCTCCAAAGTATGGTATATGCGTTACGTCTATTGAGCCCGGAGCTGTAGCAACAGACTTAATGAATACCATAACGGACGAAGATGTTTTAGACACACTAGCAGAAATGCAGAAAATGACGATGCTGGAACCAGAGGATATTGCAGAGGCTATTTATTACGCGCTCACGCAACCGAGCCGGGTGAACATAAATGATGTCTACATCATGCCAACAGAACAGCAGTAAGCTACCCTTCCTTTTAGTGAAGCTTAGATTGGGACTTCGGATTTAAATGATTAGAAATAGAGATCCAGGAAGTAAAGATAAAGAGCAATGTAAAAACCGCTCTAACGCAAAATAGTTTCAGAATACTATTGACTCTTTTATGGTCTTTGCCCGATTTAGTCATCTTACTTTTAATAGAATCGATCTCCGGGCTCAAGTGATAGAGTGGGTTCCTTTGAGCAAAGATTTGGTGGTCATAGTATATGGTATTGTTGAAATAACAGCAGGCTGATTTTTCTGTTTTAAAAAAAGCAACGTGTAAATAGTGGATGGGCTTTAGTCATATATTCTTTGTCCTTGTTTTTACAGGCAATGCATGAAAAATAGGCTTGGAGTTTTAAAATCCGATAGAGCCCGATTAATCCAACTTTTCTCTCAACCTATTCTCATCGCTGAGGCTCTTTGTTCTTCCGGTGTATAGCAGTCGTGGAGGAATTCTAAGAAACAAACAGATGGTGTAATCTAAAATTAAATTAAAACACAACGAATATGAAAGCCTTACAAATAGTAAAATACGGTGACCTTAAAGACAGTTTAGCCATTGGTGAGATCAAAAAACCATCGGTGAAGCCAAACGAAATTCTGGTCGAAGTCAAAGCAGTTGCTCTAAATCCGATTGATTATAAATTGGCCGAAGGAAAACTAAAGGAAATGATGCAGCTAAACTTACCGTGTACCATCGGTTTTGATTTGAGTGGCGTAATAGTCGAAATAGGAACTGATGTCAATGATTTCAAAATTGGGGACGAGGTCTATTCCAGAGTGCCTCAAGAACAAATGGGTACTGTAACGGACTATGTCGCCGTAACAAGTGATTTCGTGGCCAAAAAACCTCGGGGTATTTCCTTTGAAGAGGCGGCCGGCTTACCACTAATAGGACTTACTGCAATTCAAGCTTTGGAACGTGTTGGTCTGAAAGAGGATGACCGGATTCTTATCCACGCTGGTTCAGGCGGTGTAGGAAGTTTTGCCATACAGTATGCCAAGGCAAAGGGAGCCATCGTTTATACCACCACCAGTACCAAAAATGTAGATTGGGTTAAAGCATTGGGAGCCGATCGTGTGATTGATTACAAAACGGAGGATTATAAGGAAGTCGCTAATAATTTAGACATTGTGTTCGACACGTTGGGCGGCGACTACACCTTCGATGCTTTTGAAATTATTAAAGAAGGCGGAAAAGTGACGTCCATAGTAGGTCCGCCCGATGAAGAAACTGCCAAACAAATGGGCATGACCGATTATAAGCTTCCTGAAAAACTTGCTAAATTGATTGAAGAGAAATCAGCAGTTTATAAACTTACCTGGATGCAACCTGATGCAAAGCAACTCAATGATATTAAAAGGATGGTTGAAGATGGAGCTATAAAACCAATAGTAGATCTCATATACCCTTTCAAAGATGGAATAAATGCCTATGAATACTTAGTTACCGGCAGAGCACAAGGAAAAGTAATTATCAGCTTAGCCTAAATAGCTTAAAGTCCCAGCGCAAACTTAAACTATTTGTTGAGAAATAAAATAAATGTTGAATAGGCATAACGGATATTCAAAGCTACTCGAGGCAACATTAGAGTAAAACTGTAACAAATAATTAAAAACATAAAACTTTGAAAATTAAAAAAGTAACAATAGCAGGCAGCGGCGTTTTAGGATCACAGATTGCATTCCAAACCGCTTTTCACGGATACGCTGTAATGGTATATGATATTAGTGATGACATTTTACAAAAATCAAAAACTACTTTTAAGAAATTGGGAGATTCTTATAAGACTGATTTGAATACCTCTCAAAAACAGATCGACGAGACAATGGACCGATTGAGTTTTTCTTCAGATTTGGCAAAAGCTGTAGCCAATGCTGATTTGGTTATAGAATCCGTACCGGAAGATCCTTCAATTAAAAATGATTTTTATAAAAAGCTAGCAGCTGTAGCTCCCGAAAAAACCATTTTCGCTAGTAATTCTTCTACAATGCTGCCTAGCCAGTTTGCCGAATCAACAGGTAGACCGGCTCAATTTGCAGCCCTGCATTTTGCCAACGAGATATGGAAACATAACACAGCTGAAATTATGGGTCATCCCGGGACGGATGCGGACGTATTTGACTCCCTTGTTGCGTTTGCCAAATCTATCGGAATGGTAGCTCTGCCATTAAAAAAAGAACAACCAGGCTATATCGTCAACTCACTGCTTGTTCCTTTATTAGGTGCAGGACTAGACCTATTAGTAAGAGATGTTGCAGATGTTCATACTATCGATAAAACATGGATGGTGGCAACTGGGGCTCCCACAGGACCTTTTGCGATTTTAGATGTCGTTGGAATCACTACCGCATATAATATCAATAAAATGGAGGCTGAAAAAACAGGGGACTCAGATAAACAAAAAGTAGTTGAGTACCTAAAAGAGCATTTCATTGATAAAGGGAAATTGGGTGTCGCTACCGGCGAAGGTTTTTATACCTATCCGAATCCTTCGTTCAAAGACACTGACTTTTTAAAGTAGGATAATGGCTTTATTAGAAGATGTGAAGTAGCGGAAGGCTAAAAGCTTTACGAATAAGTAAAAATCATATTAAAAAAAAATCATGAGTGAAAGAAAAAATGTATTAGTGGCTGGAGCCAATGGAACCACAGGAAGAATTATCATTAATTTATTAAAAAAATCAGAGCACTATCAACCTATTGCGATGGTCAGAAAACAAGAGCAAAAAGACCGTTTTGAAAAGCAAGGCGTATTGGCGGTGCTTGCCGATTTAGAAGAAGATTTAAGCCATGCGGTAAAAAATGCCGATAAAGTAATTTTTGCGGCAGGATCAAAAGGTAAAAATAGTATAGGTGTAGATCAGGAAGGAGCAAAAAGTCTAATCGATGCTGCTAAAGACGCAGGACTCAAAAAGTTTGTGATGTTAAGTTCTATGGGAGCAGACGACCCAGCGGCAAGTGATGAGCTTGAAGATTATTTGAGAGCAAAGCAAAATGCTGACGAACATCTGCGTGCAAGTGGTTTGAATTACAGTATTGTTAGACCCGGCCATTTAACAGATGAAGCTGGAACAGGCAAAATTCAGCTTAAAGAAAAACTAAAAATTCAAGGAAGCATTTCAAGAGCAGATGTGGCTAAAACATTGGTGGAAACCTTAGCGGATGACGTCAAGCAGAAACAAATTTTTCAAATTCTAAGCGGGGAAGTTCCAATAGCAAAAGCGCTACATTCCTGATAAAATCAAATGATGAACAATCCATAGGTCGTTTGTAATACCATGTACACATTTGACAGAGAATAGGACCTTGCTTGTTTTAAATTGCTTTGAATTGCTTTGAATTGCTAAAATAAAGTGAAGTAACTTTAACCTATTCATAAATCTTAGTATCATTGTACTTTAATTGCATAAAAGGTAAAGTCTAAAAAAACACTGCCATGTTTTCCGTATTAAAATCATTTTTGGAGACAAAAACAACGTTGAACAACGATGCGGTGACCCACATTTGCTCACATTTTAAATTCCTACAAACCAATCGAAACGAGATTTTAATCCGTTACAACGACCTCGCAAAACACTATTATTTTATCAACAAAGGCTGTGTGCGACTATTTACCATCACAAAAGAGGGGCAAGAAATTTCAAGGTATTTTGCGTATGAGGGAACTTTTGTGACTGCTCTGCCCAGTTTTATAGATCAAAAACCGGCAGAAGAGTTTTTGCAAACCATCGAAAAAGCCGAATTATTGTCTATCAGTAGAGCGGACTTTTATAAATTAGTGCAGTCGTTTCCTGAATTTGCTAAAATTTACACCGAAATTCTCGAACTCGGATTCATTGTTGCCCAAAAAAGAATCTACGGTTTTCAAGGCTTTGATGCGATGGAAAAAGTAAAATGGGTCATCAAAAATCAACCACAATTGCTCCTTCGCGTCTCAAATAAAATGGCGGCTTCCTATTTGGGCATGTCACCTGCTACCCTCAGCAGAATAAAATCAAAATTATAAAAGTGTTGACCTAGAACAACAGTTTTGGTTTTTTGGCACACTAACTTTGCTGAAAAATTGAACCATGAACTATTACGTACTCCTACTTACCTTCTTTTCATCAATGGGATACAGCCAGAAACAGATGGATGAAAAAGCAACACCGCAAACCCAAAACAGTTACCTCCAACCGGCTTTTCAACTCACACAAAAGGCTGCTTTTGAATTGCTGAATCGTGCCAATCAACAAGCAACAAACCTAAACAAACGGGTTTCCATTGCCATTTTAGACAATGCCGGGAACAACCTAGTGCTGGCTAAAGGCGATGACGTGGGTCCACACAATACCGAAGCGGCAAGACGAAAAGCCTACACCGCATTATCCACCAAAACAGCGACCTGGGTGTTGCTGCGAAATGCCGAAAAGAACAGCGACACTAAGAACCTCACGACGCTACCGGAACTGCTTTTACTGAGTGGCGGGTGTCCGATTTGGTATGACGGAAAGGTCATCGGGAGCGTTGGCGTAGCCGGTGGTGGAAGTCCAGAAAATGATGATCGCATTGCCAAAGCGGCATCGTTACCGGAATATGGCATTACAACAACAAATTAAATAACCCTTATAATAACTTTTATGAAAAATTCAATCCTTCTCTTTTTATTCGTTTTAATAACGATACCCGCTAGTGCACAAACCAATACACATCAATTATCAAGTCACATTTTAGATATTTCCAAAGGTGTGCCGGTCGCCAATGTGACGATAAAACTCGAACAAATGAACGAAAAAACTGCAACATGGTTTTTTGTTGATGAGAAAAAAACAGACAAAAATGGCAGAATCACCGACTTTCTGAGTACCGAAAAAAACAATAATGGCATCTACAAACTAACGTACTTTACGAGTGCGTATTTTAAAGAAAACAACATAGAAAGTTTCTATCCCTTTATCGAAGTGGTTTTTCAAATCAAAGACAAAACCCATTACCATGTTCCCATCACGCTATCTGCATTTGGTTATGCCACCTATAGAGGAAACTAAGTAAGTAACAAACGGAGAGGCAGTAGCGAAAAGAGTAGTCCTCTCCATTTTTTTCCGTCAACGGTTGCCGCTACAATGCAGCTGGTTATTGATACCTAACCACTTTGCCATAGGCAATTATTCGGAGGCTTTACAAGTCAAAAGCATGATGCTGCAAACTTTTTTTTACATCTTTTTACCATACCGAAGGTGATACAATACTTTGTACAATTCGCCCATCCAGAGAATCGAAGAGGCTAAGGCAGCAAACACCAAAAACTCTATAAACGAAATCGGATTAAAATGAAATAATTCTGCAAAAAACGGAATTTCTATAATCATCACTTGAATCGTGATTGAAATAATTAAACCAATGTTCACCCATTTATTGGAAAATAAACCAATCGTAAAAGCCGAATGACGGATGGACCGCATGTTGAACATGTTGAACAATTGACAAAATGCAATAACCACAAAAGCGGCCGTTCTAGCCTTTTCAATTCCCTCCGGTAAATAGTAGTTAAAAACACTCAATGTCAATGTTGCCATCAAAACAGCATTAATCAATAAAAAAGGAATGACGCTTTTGTTTAAGATTTTTTCTTTGGGATTCATGGGAGCTTGTTCCAATTCATCGCCATGTCCTTTCTCTGTGGCCATCGTCGTTGTACAAGTGCCGTCGGTAACCAAGTTCAACCATAGGATTTGTGTAGCAGTTAACGGAATAGGCAAGCCCATAAAGATGGCCGACAATAAGGTAACTACCTCCGAAAAGTTGGTGGTGAGTAAAAAGAAACTGGTTTGTCTTACGTTATTAAAAACTACCCGCCCCTCTTGAATCGCTTTTACGATGGTAGAAAAATTATCGTCTGCTAGCACAACTTGAGCAGCATCACGGGCCACATCTGTTCCCATAATTCCCATGGCCACGCCTACGTCGGCTTTTTTGAGAGCAGGAGCATCGTTCACACCATCGCCGGTCATGGCAATCAATTCGCCTTTCGCTTGCAGTGTCGTGGCAATTCGCAACTTCATCTGTGGGGTTAGCCGGGCAAAAACACGGGTTTCCATGATGGCTTTCTCAAACTCTTTCTCATCCAATTGTTGGAGTTGGGTTTCGGTCAGACCCAAGTAGGAAGAATGATCATTCTCCGAAATAATGTGCGTGGCTTTTGCAATGGCAATGCCGGTGTTGATGTGGTCTCCTGTTGCCATAATCACCCTAATTCCGGCTTTGTGACAAGCATCAACTGCCTCTTTTACATCCGGACGCGGTGGGTCAATCATTCCGGCGATGCCTAAAAAAGTAAGGGCGTTTACATCCTGCTCTTTAAGTTGATCGTGGCTCGTCACCGTTTCTTTTTTGGCCAAAGCAATCACCCGCATGGCATCACCGGACCACTGCTCAATCTGTTTTCGCATTTCCTCCTTGACCGATTCTTCAAAATGAACGATCGTATTTTTATACGCCACGGAGGTGCAATGATCCAGAATTCTCTCCGGAGCACCAATGACAAAAATTTCTTTGTGAGCTCCATTTTGAATCAATGTAGCACGCATTTTTAGCGTAGCACTAAAAGGCAAATCGTCTACTTTAACGCAATGCGTTTGCTTTTTGGGAAACACTCCTCCTTTTCTGGCCAACGCCAACAAAGCTCCTTCGGTAGGGTCACCTACTAACTGATAGGTGTCACTTTCGGTATCGTGACGGATATCACTATTATTGCTAAAAGCCGCCACCCGCAGCAATGCTTGCAAAGTGGGCTGGTTTTCTATTTCGGTTATGTTTCCCTCACGGTGAAAATTACCAATGGGAGACCATCCTTCGCCACTGATTTCCCACGGCGTCTCTCCGGACACCATGACTTTTCTAACAGTTAAAGTATTTTGAGTCAGTGTGCCGGTTTTGTCTGTAATAATGGTTGTTACGGCTCCCAATGTTTCTGTGGCACTAAACTCGCGAACAATAGCATTTTGCTTGCTCATATTGTGGGCTCCGATAGCCAGAACAATGGCAAGTACCGCCGGAAGTCCTTCCGGTATGGAAGAAACCAAGGCAGCAATGGCAATCATTAATGTTTCGTCCAAACTCTGCTTTCGGATAAAGTACGCCACCGTAAACAAGGTCAACGCACTAATTAGCGCAATAAACCCCATTTGTCTCGCGAGCTCGTTGGTTTTCTTTTGAAAATTTGTCAACCCATGTTTAATGGAATCGAGCGAATGGGCAATTTCTCCCAACGCAGTTTTCATTCCGGTTCCGGTTACTATCGCTCTACCGTATCCGCCGGAAATAAAGGTTCCTTTGTATACTGTATTTTTCCGATCTGCCAGAGGTAGCTCTTCCGGCAGGTCGATTGCCAGTTTATTAACCGGTAATGATTCTCCGGTAAGCGGTGCTTCAATGGCTCTAAGGTTTTTGGCTAAAAAAAGACGGGCATCTGCCGGAATACTATCGCCTTCCTCCAAAATAATAATATCCCCCGGGACTAATTCTGCTGCCGCAACGGTTTTTTTTACGCCGTCGCGAATGACTTTGGCCGAAGTTTTAAGGTATGATTTTAAAGAGGCTACTGCTTTTTCGGCTTTCCATTCTTGTAGAAATCCAATAAACGTATTAATCAGTATAACGGCTACTATTAAATAAGCATCCACTTCATGACCTGTGAACAGCGAAATAACAGCCGCAAGAAAAAGAATAAGAATGAGGGTGCTCTTGAACTGTTTCAAAAAAAGCATCCACCACGCTCGTCCACCGGTTTCCTGAATTTCATTTTTCCCATATTCTTGTTGCCTTTTGGGAATGTCACTTTCAGAAAGCCCTCCCCTTTCAGTGGTTTGATAAAATTCAAATAATTCTAGTGCAGTTTTTTGATAGGCTTTCATTAGTCATAGTTTACAAGCGTAAGTTACTGATTTTATATGGTTTAGAAAATGACTTTTGTCATAATTGAAGGAAGAACACACTTTATTTTGATTCTCATTACATCAAAGACATTGACAGGATAAATCTTTCTTCCCAAAAATGACACATTATTCAGACCTAAACCTTTTTACGTTCACCTGAAAAGAATAACATAAAAACAACATTGGTATAACTATTTTACAATAACTTTATTCATTAAAAACAACCCGATAAATTACACTAATAAGTCTTAAATTTATTCACAATGACTATTGAAAAATTGATTGCCGAATTAGATGAAATATTACAAAGGATCATTGAAAACGAGTCAAAAATTGATAAAACAATCGCTAATATCCATCCAACGCATCGATTGAGTGCAAAAAACTTGTATCGCTATTTGTTACTGAGAAGTTTTGATTTGCGAAAATACCACGACAGTCTATCTGATTTTGGTGTTTCATCACTAGCTACTTCCGAAGGATATGTTTACAGTAACTTATACAACGTGATTAAAAATTTAAAATTAATACACGGGGTTCCGGTTGAAGAAAAGTCTGCGATTGAAATTATCGGTCACAAAAAAAGTAAACTTATCATTAAAAAAAATGCACTTCAATTATTTAAGGCAGTAAACAAAAATCATTTTATAGACATCATGGTTACACTGCCGAATGAAGCAGCCACCGACAAATCGATTATCGAAAAAATGGTGCAAAGCGGTATGGAAATTGCCCGTATTAACTTAAGTCACGGCGATAGTGCTATATGGAGCAAAATGGTTCAGTATATTCATGAAATAAACCGCGAAACCAAGCGTGAAATTATTATTTACATGGACTTGTCCGGTCCCAAACTGCGCACAGCCCCCATAGAAATTCGCAAAAAGAAAGGAAAAAGCAAATGCTACATTACACTTCAGGAGGGCGAACATATTATCTTGACCAAAAAAGATACAAAAGGCAAAACATCAAAATTTGGAAAAAATAATGAGCAACGCAAAAAAGCGGAAATCGGTGTACAACTCCCACAAATAATCGACGATGTGCAAATTGGTCATCGCGTATTTTTTGATGACGGCATGATTGAATCAATCGCTATTTCAAAAACAGACGAAGCGGTTGAGTTAGTAATTACGCGATGCTACAAGTCAAAACTAGCCTCTGAAAAAGGAATTAACTTACCTGATACAAAACTAAACCTTCCTGCATTAACAGAACGCGATATTGAAAACTTACCCTTCGTTTGCAAATATGCGGATATTGTTGGGTATTCATTTGTGAGAACCGCCGAAGATGTAAACTTTTTATATGAACAATTGCAATTGAATCATGCAACTGATATCGGTGTTGTTTTTAAAATTGAGAACAAAGAAGCCTTTGAAAATCTGCCTTTTATCCTTTTGGAAGGGATGAAAAGACCCACAATTGGGGTAATGGTAGCCCGAGGTGATTTGGCTGTGGAAATTGGCTTTGAAAGAAGTTCAGAAGTACAAAATGAAATACTTTGGATTTGCGAAGCAGCCCATATTCCGGTCATATGGGCAACACAAGTGCTGGAAAATCTTGCTAAAACGGGAATACCTACGCGAGCAGAAATTAGTGATGTAGTGCAAGGTGTGCAAGCAGAATGCATCATGCTCAATAAAGGTCCGTACATCAATGACGCAATTGTTTTATTAAAAAATATTTTGGTGCGAATGGAGGCCCATTCCTTCAAGAAAAAAAATTCATTACGGGCACTTAACATCGCAAAAAACGCATTGGATCAATTGATGAAAAACGAGGTAGATTCTTAAAGAGCGTGCTTCATAGTTCCTGTTGATTTCAAAAATTTCGTGGGTCAAACAAACAACACTCACATCAAAACAAACCGCGAATCGGGTCCTGTTGAATGTTGATTAATTTTGGATCAAACTTAAATTTGTCGTGTAATAACGTCGCATACACACTTCTAAAATCGATTTCGTGTATCAAATCTCCTTTGTCCAATTGACTTAAATTAGGATTGCTTCCCATTATTTTCCCTTTGTTGTTTCCGCCAATAATAAATACAGGGCCGGCTGTACCATGGTCGGTACCGGAACCGTTTTCTTTTACTCGCCGTCCAAATTCAGAAAAAATTACCGTGGTAACGCGGCTCAATAGATGATTTTCTTTTAAATCTTTATAAAATGAATAGACGGCATCGTTCATTATCGTCAGTTGTTTTTGGTGCGAAAGCAACTGATTATTATGCGTATCAAAGCCATTAAGGGCGGTGTAATACACCTTTGAATTTAGATTTCCTTTAATCAATTTCGCAATCCATTCTAAATTTTTCGACAACGGATTGTTGGCATAGGAAGCACTGAACCGTTGCGAATGTTGAAGTGCTTTGTTAATTTCGTCCATTCCTTCCAAGGAGGCAAATTGTAACTTTCTAACAAAGTCCAATTGCGGATTATCCGAGAGCATAAGTTCATTGCCGGATGTAGCATAATTTTTTATTCTATTTAAATCTTTAACCGTCATTCCGTTTGCGTTTGCTGCCTTTAAGGCTAAATTATCAACAGTATCGATGTTAAGCGACGGAAGTATTTCATCTTGACATTGAATGTCTAAAAATCGACCAAGCCAGCCATAATCTATATACTCATTGGTGCTGGAAGCCGTTTGCCAGATTTCCTGACTTCTAAAGTGCGAACGGTTGGGTTCCGGATATCCAACATTCTGCAAAACAGTAAGCTGTCCTTCTTGCAAAATAGTAGCCAAGTCCTTCAAGGCCGGATGAAATCCCATTCCGTTGATGGTACTGGTCACTTTTTCTTTTGAAATTCCCAACGTTGGACGGTTAAAATAATACAACGGATTATCAAAAGGAATAAAGGTATTCAAACCATCGTTGCCACCATTCAATTGAATAAAAACCAACACGTTTTCGGTAGCAGCACGATGAGCCGTCCACAAATGCTGTGCTGTTAAAAAGTGCGGCAAAAGCAACATCCCGCCTGTTCCGGTTGCTGTTAATTGAATAAATTTTCTGCGATGCATAACCATTAGATTAATTGAAATTCAGGACTTTTTGCTAAGTATTGGTAAACGCTCAAAATGCTTTTGTCTGCATTTTCAGCAGTTGGATCAAAATCATAGTTCAATATTTGACTGAGTGCTGCTTGTATTTCTTCATTCGATTCAAAAACCATTCGATTGGTTAATGCTGTACAAATTGACTGTGCGTTTTTTCTATCGTGAATCGTTAAATTAGGCGTGAAACTGATGGTACCCACATTAAATTTCTCCAATCGTTTGTTGAGTATTTTTTCATACTTTTTATTGCCTGAAATTATAAAATCAATCAACTGATTGCGATCGGCATAAATTTGCGATGTCAGCCAATTTTGTCCGCCTTTCCAGCCTTTCACGTTGGGCTGATCATAAATGTCCATCGATTGATTTTTTAGAAAAAAAGCCATGAACTTGTAATTGGGTTGTATTTGCAGATCTTTGAATACTTGAATGAGATACACCAACGGATTTTTAATTTGATTACCTCCCGAACTTTTTGCACATTCATCTGTGAAAAGTTGGTTAAAAAAAGGTTGCAATTCAAATTGGTTGTTTTTCAAAATAGCACCATATTTAGCGACTAACTCTTTACTGGGGTTGTCATAGAAAAACCATTTCAATGCCTTTTCCGCTATCAAATAAGGTGTGTTTTTTTGTTCAAAAATAATATCAATGACATCGTCAATAGTAAAATTACCGGTTTTTCCCATGAATGTCTTTTGCGAATTGTCTTTCAAAAACGGACGGTACTGCCCTTTCTCATTGCCAAAAGAAAGTCCGGCCAAAGACAATGCAGCATTTTTTATGTCATTCTCAGTATAATTTCCCTCACCCAGCGTAAATAATTCCAACAATTCTCTCCCTAAATTTTCATTTATTTTGTCCTTTCTGTTTTGTTGGTTATCCAAGTACTTGATCATGGCATTCGAATACACCATTTCTTTCACCAATGTTTTATAATTGCCTAATGCATGCGCATGGATTGTTTCATAGTGCTTAAAAATCCAATACGGCACATTTACAGATTGCAGCGTACAAACAAAATGGTTTTGAAAAAATAAATTAATTTTTTCTCGCAACGGAAATGCTGATTCATAACATCGTTGCACCACCAAAGCCTTCCATTCAATGCTGTTTTGTATCGTTTTTTTGATAAACAATTCTCTTTCGCGTTCGCCTTGTTCCGCCATTTTTTTTAACGCTTGAAAATCCTTCAGGCTTCTCGGTCCCTCTGAAACAAAATCAGGCATCGGCAAAATAGGTTTGGCATTGAGCTGTTGGGCAATGTATACGGAAATCCCTTTGGTTTTGATGGCTTCCGCTTCTGAGGTTGAAAACCCTAATCGCAAAGCATTTAAATGATTAATTTCCATAGCAAAATAATGAGATAACAATTAGACATCAAAAACAAAAAAAAGTTTAATTGTAAAGGAAAGAGCCATCGCTAAATGGAGAACAAATGAAGTAGTGAAAAAACTTAATTATAAATTTAAAACAGAAAAAACCTAGCCTTAGAAAGGGCGGTACTACCCAAAATGTCCGCCAATGTAATGCTGGGTAAGTTCATTTTTTGGATTATTAAAAATAGTATGACACGTATCGTATTCAATTAATTCACCCAAATACATAAAGGCCACTTTATCCGATATTCGTTGGGCCTGCTGCATATTGTGTGTAACAATAATAATTGTAAAATCTTTCTTTAACCGCAAAATTAAGTCCTCTATTTTTTTTGTGCTGATGGGGTCCAAAGCAGAACAAGGTTCATCCATCAAGATCACTTCCGGACGCAAAACAACCGTTCTGGCAATGCACAAGCGTTGTTGCTGACCGCCTGATAACTTAACAGCCGGTTTTTTTAATTCGTCTTTTACCTCATCCCAAAGAAAACTTTCTTTTAACGCTTTTTCTATTAAATCGGGGATTTCTTGTTTCGGATAATTGTGAATATGCAAAGCATAGGAAAGATTTTCATAAATACTTTTTGGCAACGGGTTCGGCTTTTGAAAAACCATCCCGATCCTTTTTCGGATATCGGTTACTGAATTTTTTTTGGCATACAAATCCAAATCATCCAAGTATAAATTCCCGTCAATTTTAGCATCGGGCGACAAATCATGCATCCGATTAAAACTGCGGAGCAAAGTTGATTTTCCACAACCGGATGGACCGATGAGTGAGGTGACTTGGTTTTCTTGAAATTCAATATTGATGTTTTTTAGAATTTGCTTTTTACCAAAAGAAAGGTTGAGATTTTCTGCTCGTAGTTTAATCGTATTCATAGTTAATCCTGTGTTCTGTTTTTAAAACGCACATAAAAGGCAACGCTATTTAATGTAAAAACCAAAAGTATCAAAATGGTGGCAGTGCCATAGGCCAGCGGCCGCACTTGTTCTATTTCGTTGTGTTGGGTAGAAAGCATATACAAATGATAAGGTAGTGCCATAAATTCCTGACTGGCAGAAGCACTTATACCATTGATATAAAAAGCCACGCCGGTAAACAAGATGGGTGCCGTTTCTCCTGCTGCTCTCGAAAGGGTTAAAATAACACCGGTTAATATGCCCGGCAATGCTTTGGGTAGCACTACATCTTTAATGGTTTCAAATTGTGTAACCCCTAAGGCTAAAGTCGCCTCTCGCAGACTGTTCGGGATTCGCTTCAAAGCCTCCTCTGTTGTGGTAATGATATAGGGTAACGAGAGCAAGCCCAAAGTAAGACCGGCGGATAAAATTGAGGTTCCCAATTGCAGTGCTTGAACAAACAAGGCTAAACCAAATAATCCATAGATGATGGACGGTATCCCTGCTAAGTTTCGAATGGAAGCTCTGATTATATTGGTAAGAAGGGATGGTTTTGCATATTCGTTAAGGTAAACAGCACACGCTACTCCAAAGGGTACCGCGAATAAAGTGGTAATAAAAGTAAGGAGTACCGTACCAATGATAGCCGGAAATATTCCGCCCTGAGTCATACCATTCGTGGGATAGGAAGTGATAAAGCCCAACGATATACTGGAAAACCCTTTTGAAAAAATATCCCATAAAATAACCCCCAATATCAAAACAACCAGCAATGTGCTGCCGCAAAGCACCAACCAATTGACTGTATTAAGTAACTTTTTCATAAGTGCTACGAATGAAATTTACGCAAGCGATTAGCAAAATATTCCCCGGTAAAATTGACCACCAGTGTGATCAAAAACAAAAACGCTGCAATGGCAAACAAGGCATAATAATGGGTGGTTTGATAAGGCACTTCACCCATTTCAATGGCGATGGTCGCCGTAATTGTTCGCACTGAATCTAAAAATCCTTCCGGAATGGCGGCAGCATTTCCGGTGGCCATCAGTACGGTCATGGTTTCGCCCAACGCTCTTCCCAAACCCAACATAACGGCAGCAATTAATCCGGGAGAAGCGGCAGGAATTGTGACCCTAAACAATGTCTCCCATTGATTAGCCCCTAAAGCAAGTGAGGCTTCCCGATGCGATTTGGGCACTGCATTAATGGCATCCTCACTAATTGTAACAATGGTGGGAAGAGCCATGACCGCTAAAAGAATGGCTCCATTAAGTGCATTTAGTCCGTTTTGAATACCAAAAATCGAAGCCAATCCGGGCCCTACCAAAACAATACCCAAAAAACCGATGGCTACTGAGGGTATGGCTGCTAACATTTCAATAATGGGTTTCAAAATCATTTGCACTTTTCTGGGGGCCAATTCTGATAAATAAGCGGCAGTAAAAATGCCCAATGGAACAGCAATAATCATCGAGCCTACTGCCACTAAAAATGTACTGACCAATAACGGTAGAAAGCTATATTTTGTATCGGGATCCCATTGCGAACCGGTGAAGAAATCAACCGGTGAAACATCTAAAAAAAACAAGACACTATTGGAAAAAAGCATCAGAAAAATGCCTCCTAATAAAGTGATTGTTAATAACCCTGTGCTTTTAAAAAGGAATTTGTTCAATCGGTCTATTTGTTCTCTTCTACTGGCATCCATGGTTATTTATTCAAGGGGTAATACCCGGATTGTTGGATGATTTTTGCCCCGGTTTCTGATTTTTCAAAATCCAAAAATGGCTTAATCTTTTGGTAATCCTTTTTTCGGTAGTATTGATACAAAGGACGTTGAAAAAAATAGTGTCCCGAAGCAATGGCATCCACATCCAAGGGCGAAAAAGCATTACCGTCTTCATGAAAAACGGGTAAGATTTTTAAACCCGCTGCGTTGCCATTTAACACATACCCGGCACTCACATACCCAAATCCTGAGTTATCAACCTTTAGGGCTTCGATAATTTGGGCATTGCCATTCATTTGCATTGCGTGAGGAGAAAATTGTATGCCCAAAATGGACTTCACATAATCATGTGTGCCCGAATTACTTTGTCGTCCATAAATCGTAATCGGTTGATTGAGCGGAATGATGGACGACCAATTCTGATGATTGCCGTTCAAAATATTGGTGATTGTTTTCGTGCTGATCGAATCAATTGGTAACTTGTCCGAAACAACAAAGGCAATGGCATCTTGTGCAAACACAAAAGAATCGATTGCTATTTTTTTACGCTCAAAAAGAGCTCTTTCAGCATATTTAATACTCCTGGAAGAATTAGCTATATCGGCATTTCCGTTCAACAATGAGGCGATTCCCAAACCGGACCCGCCACCGGAAACAGAAACCAAAAGCGATGTGTTTTCAAGATGATAGCGTTCCGCAAGCAAAACAGCAAGATTTACCTCTGTATCAGAACCTTTAATTTTAATGGTATGGTTGTCGTTATAACAAGACGACAGTAAGAAAAAAAGTACTAAAAAAAGAAAAGATTTCATACTCAAAAATACGCTTCTCTGTGAAGTTTGATTTACTTTTCTACGTTATTTTATTGTGTGTTTTAGGTTATGTTTTGGTTACATTAAATTGTTTTTACTTCTCCCAACTTGCAGGGTTGAAAAACAATACCACCAAAAATTCTAGCCTAACAATTGAATAAAATCTGGTTTTATAATACCCCCTTGCTCCATTCATAGTAAGGCAATCGTCTCCTGGTTATTGCCAAAAAAAGCCAAGCAGCTTCGCAACCGACGAAATTACGGTAGAATCTAAAAAGATAGTACACTTGACAACCGAGAATTTTCTGAGCGGAAAATATTTTTATCCCCAAATTAAAATCAATGAATGAGATTGCACGAAAATTTTTATATTTGAAATTCCAAAAAACAAATTTCTACCAGTCATCGGTAGAAAAACCCCTTTTCTTTTTTTATTGTAATGCATCAAAAATTAATGAGTAAAAACTAGTTCAATTAAATCATGAAAAAAATCATTTGTTTTACCCTGTTGTTATCATTCTCTTTGCTAAATGCGCAAGGAAACTCACAGTTGAAAGTTACGGAAAGTGCCGTTTTTAAAGATGAAATTTCCGTAGACATGAGTGTGTTAGCGATGCACACGACCAGCAGCGGCAAAACCGGCTTGCTAAGGGCCAATAAGAACGACTTTCTGGTGGATGTTTTTGACAAACAATTGACCAAGATTTTTTCAAAAGTAGTGGAGAGCAATAAAAAAGAAAGTTTTGACGGTTACGTTAGTTATGGCGACGAAATAAAATACATTACGGTGTTATCACCCAGTAAAAGGGAACGAATTGTGTACTGCAACACCTTTAACATCGAAAACAAAACCCACAGTAAAAAAGAACTTTTTAAAGCCGATGTGGAAAAAGGCGGATTGTTTACCGGCAGAAACAAACGAGGAACCAATGTCGCAATTTCTCCCAACGGAAAATACATTGCCATTGCCACAGACAATATTAAAAAGAATTTAAATTCGTATAAAGTGCATGTTTTTGATTCAGAGACATTGCGTTTGGTTTTTGAAAAATCATACCAAGAAGATGCCGATAATTATTTTGAACCTAACGATTTGTTTATTGATAACAATGCTACTGTTTATCCTTTGGGCAAGTTATTTTTTAGTGGAAAATCACAGAAAAAAGAAGGCAATGCCAATTATGAATTTGTGCTCAATAAACTTTCCAAAGACACCTACGAAAGTCTAAAAATAAGCTTGGAAAAAGAACTGCTCATCTCTTCGCTTGCGATTAATTACTATGAAAACAAGTTAAATTTAGTTGGTTTTTATTCCAACGAAAGAGCAGGAAACATAAAAGGGGGTTGTAACTTTGAGATAAATACCGCTACTTTTTCGGTGATTTCAACAAAGAATTCTGTTTTACCAAAAGATGTATACGACGATTTATACGGCGATGCCAAAGCAGAACGAAACGACAAAAAGAAAAAAGAACTCAGATCGTTTTACGTAGATTATATCATTAGAGACGACAACGGAAATACGTTCTTGCTTGCAGAAGAGTTCTTTATTACCCAAACGTATGTAGCGACCGGAATGAATGGTGGCGGCTATTGGACAGACAACTACCATTATGATGACATTTTAATTCTAAAATTTGATAAAACGGGAGCAATAAACTGGGGAAGAAGTATTTTTAAAAGAGCAAATTCACCGTCGTACAACGCCTTTTTAAAAGATGATAAACTGCACGTACTTTTAAATTCAGGTAAAAATTTAACGGAGAAACAAGACGGCAGAACTAAGGTTTCAAAAGGTTGGTTTGAATCAAGTGCATTGTATGATTTTACCTATTCCGTGAATGGAGAGGTAGAATACAATAAAATTCAAGACAATAAAGGAAATAACTTTTATGTGCCTTTCTTTGGTACATTTAATAACAACATTTTTATTATGATGAGTGACGGGGTGCGAAAAAAACAATTCATGATCTTGGAATAGTTACCCAAACCCTCGAAGGGTTTTAAACCCTTCGAGGGTTAAAAAAAAACACGCACCACGCTCCGCGAAGTCCTCCATTCCACAACCCGCCGCGGCGGGCGCAAAAAAACGGTGCTACGAAACAAATGAATGGTTACAACTAAATGAAGTTTAACGTTTGTCTTTTTCTTTCCCCCACCCGCCGCCGCGGGTGGAAAAAAAAACCGTGCACAAAACAGATGAATACTATTGACTTGAACTACTAGGATAAAAACAAACTCAAAATGACCTAGTGGAAATACTAAATACAGTACGGGATTTGAATCAGTGGTCCGGATTAGGCCTAACGCTATTTTTTTATAGTACCATCCTCCATTAGAATAATACGATCCGTGCGTTTGGCAAAATCTTCATCATGTGTTACTATAAGTAGAGACAGATGTTGTTTGTCACATAATTCTCTAAAGATGGTAAAAACATTATCGGCATTATTGCTATCCAGATTTCCTGTAGGTTCGTCACCCATGATGATGGAAGGATTGTTGATTAATGCTCTCGCGATCGCCACACGCTGCTTTTCACCACCGGAAACTTGCGAGGCTTTCTTGAGTGCTAAATGGTCAATTTTTAAAAGCTTAAGTTTATCATAAGCGTCTTTTTCTATTGCTTCCAATGTTTTTTCGCCCAGTTTTTTGGCGGGAAGCATGATGTTTTCGAGCACTGTAAAGTCGGCTAACAGATAATGAAACTGAAAGACAAAACCAATGTGCTTGTTTCTAATGTAAGATAACTTTTCACCGGATTGACCACTGATGACTTCGTTGTTTAACAACAAACGGCCTTCATATTCGGTATCCATGGTAGATAGAATATAGAGTAAGGTAGATTTACCACAACCCGATTTACCCATGATAGAAACAAACTCTCCTTTTTCAATTGTAAAGTTAATGTCTTTTAAAACCTGAAAACGGGTGGGCTTTTCAAAATACTTATTAATGTTTTGTGCTTCTAAAACGATGCTCATTTTATTGTCCTCTTATGATTTTTACGGGATCTATTTTCTTCGCCTTTTGAGCTGGTAAATAGCCTGCAAAAAAGGTTGATACTAATGCGAATACTATTCCAATTCCATAAAACCAGGGATTGAAATTAATGGGATAGGTTTTAACCGTAGGCAACGCTTCTGTTTCAAACGGAATGGTGCTGATGAAATGCGATAACCCAAATCCTAGCAGCAAGCCTAAAACACCTCCCACAAAACCAATAATCATGGCCTGACTCATAAATATCATTTGCACATCTTTTCCTGAAAAGCCGATTGCTTTTAAGATGGCAATGTCATTCATCTTTTCATAAATCAGCATGTTCAAGATGTTGTAGATGCCAAAACCCGCTACGATTAACAAAGTAATGGAAACCGCATAGGTAATTAAATTCCTAACCGTAGTTCCTGTTTCAAACTGAGCATTTGCGGTGTTGAAGTCGATGGCTTTGAGTTCAAACTGATGTTCTATTTTCTTAGCCATTGGAAAAGCCAATTCAACATCATTCAACTTTACATTGATATCCGTAATATAGTTAGCCGCTTCCCCTAAAATGCGTTGTACTGTTTTAAGATTCGAAAAACTTTGAATGGCATCTAAATCAGAAATACCGCTTTGATAGAGACCTACAATCCGTAACGGAAAGACATCTCCCTTAATCGTGCTGATTTGTATTCTGTCGCCAACATGAACCGACATCTTTTTGGCAACACCCACACCCAACAGAATTCCGTTTTCGTTATTGTTTAACGCTTCTGCCGAACCTTCTATGATATAATCTTTTAAATGAAACAATTTAGCCTCTTCTAGAGCATGAATCCCTGTTAAGTTTCCTGCAATCTCAATAGAGCCGGCGATGTAAAAGATTTGGGCTTTAATTTGCGGAACAGCACCTTTTACATGTACATCTTCATTCAAATAGTTTAGTAAAGGCAAAGCATTGTGGATTTTCTTCTGACTTAATTTGGGTTTAATAGAATGAATAATAGGAGTACTGTTAGCGAGTTGATCGTATAAGGCGATGGGTTGTTCTTTAGTAGGTTCTATCTCATTATAGATATGTATATGAGGGGTTTGGTTCATCATCAAATTGTCTAACATCGTATTTAATCCGGTCATGAAACTGACAAGCGTGATGTAGGCCCCAATACCAAACGTTACGCCAAGAGCCGCAACCGAAGTCTGTTTAATCTTCGTCACTAAATGTGTTTTTGCAATCGTTAAAATAACGGGCCAGTTAATCATTCTTCTGTTTTATAAAGTAGTGTTTTTTCCGTAATCCCGGATAGCACTTCAATGTACTCCATGTTTCGCATGCCTGTTTTAATAGTCACTAAGCCAGCGTCTGTTTTTACTTGATTATCATCCAGTAAATACGCTAAGGGAATCGTTAATACGTTGTCTCGTTTCCCAATAACTATATTTGCCTCCCCTGAAAGTCCGGGATACAAAACGTTGGGTGGGGTTTCAAAGAGGGCTTCAACCATAAAGGTTTGGTTACGTTCATCTTTTTTGGGTAATATTTTTGTCACTTTGGCCGTAAACACTTCTCCTTTGTAGGCATCTAAACTGATGATTACCTGCTGACCAATAATGACTTTTACAATATCTACCTCATCCACCAGCATTTCTATAACAAACTGATTGGCACTTCCGAGGGTAGCGATGGGTGTTGCCGTATTAATTAGTTCGCCTAAGCTTTTATTGATGGCATAAACTTTTCCTGTGATACTGCTTTTTATCGTATAATCTTTAGTCGCTACTAAGGTGGTAGTATAATTATTCTTAGCTTGCTTCACGTTGATGTATAATTCATTCTTAGTACGGTTTAATTTACTTTGCAGCGTAGTCAAATTGTTTTTGGATAAGTCGTAGTTCAGTTTTTTGGTGTCGTATTCTATTTTTGACCCTATTCTTTGGTCCCACAAATTCTTTTGTCTGAAAAAATTAATAGAATCATTCTTATAGTTCAAAAGGGCGGCATTGATTTCGTCCTCAATACTTTGGAGTACGGTAACACCGCCACTATAATTATCAGTAGCTAAGTCTAAGGCAAGTTTTGCATTTTGTACATTCAATTCAGGTGCCGTGTTGGTTACCTTAAACAAGGCTTGGTTTTTAGTCACTAATTGACCTTCTTCCACAAAGGTTTTTTCTAGAATGCCCGATATAATGGCATATACCTGATACAAACTATCCGGTTGTATGATAACCGAACTGTAAATCGATTCGGTCATGTTAATGCGCTGGGGCGTGATGTGTTCCGCTTGTTTACAAGAAGACACAAACAGACTGAATAAAAGAAATAGCATTAATTTTTGCATGGCGATTTACATTAAATAAACCATAAAGGTAGGCAGATTAAAAAAACAATAAAATGATTAAAGTCATATAAAAAGAGAATGAGAACCCAATTGTTTTCATTCGTTCGAAAGATTGCAAATTCGCATAGTTATAAATTAACAGTTCCTACCTATTTTTAGGTCTATAACTAAACCTCCGTACCACAATAAAAAAAAGACCGAAGTAAAAAAAAGGGGGTCGGTGGTAGGCTACTGATTTTGTTTGCCTAAGCCTGAAGGGTGAAAAAAAGGTGTTGCAAAACAAATGAATACAGACAAATAAATGATATTCACTACTGAAATACATTCTGATTTTGCTCCTACCTAGGTAGGTCGGGGTAACAATATCAGAAGAAAAAACTGTGCAATACAACAAAGAATTAGTGCTTACTATACACTTTTGCCTCCACCCTTCGCTCCTGCTCCACAATATCCTTCGAAGTGAAGGTCTGACCGAAATTCTGAACAAATAGTTTGTCTACCGCTACCTAGGACTTTAGTTTCGCATTGAGGTGATTAATTCAAGCCTCGGTCAACCGTTCATTAATCGCAGCGTTCCCCGAACGGTCGATAAATCCGGAAATTTCAACTTTCATTATGGGTTTTCCCCCTACAACAACAAAAAAAGCAACAAACAAACCGAGATTAGGAAAACTATCGCTCAGACTTTGCTGCAAAAAACACCTTGCTACTTGATTTTTAACCCTCCTCCGCCAACTTGTTTGCAAAACGATGACTCTTGACAAAAGGAGTCGCGACTTATTTTTGGTATTTTAGCATCTACGGCGGCAGTAGAACGTAAACCGACTGAAAAACTGCTGTTCACCTTGAATTGGCTAAAATAGTTCTGCTCGACATATACAACCGTAAAACGGTAGAGTCAAGTGAAACAAACACAACAGTTGTTATTCGGGAATAAATTGTATCTTTAGACTGTTATTTTTCTTTCCTAAGATTAAAAAACACAAAGTAAAGACCCGAACCCGTTTAAAAAAACGGGACGTATTTTGAAAAGCTTGAAGCGAAAGGAACCAATAAAATAACCAAAAAATAAACACGCACGGGTCGATTCCTATTTAGTTCAGTTATACTTTAGTTGATTTATTCTGTTTTTTATTGGTCGAGTATCCTAAATCGATTCCTAACAAAGACAGCGGATTCGTGCAAGAAAAACAAGATAACCTAGTGCATAATAAAGTCGGTAATAAGTCAAAAAAAAAACTCTTGCCGTGCGAAAAACATACTAACAATTAAAAAAAAACATGCGATGGAAATTAATTATTTAAGTGTAGCACAAATTATTGTCGGCCTGTCCGTATTCTATGTCTGGGTTTTTAGGTTGGATAATGTAGTCAAAGAGTTCAAGCAGTTTGGCTTAAGTGACGTAACACGCAATGTTGTAGGAGCCGCTAAAATGGCACTGGCAACCTTGTTGATAGCCGGCATTTGGCATCCCTCTTTAGTACAAATTCCAGCTATCATAATGGGTTTGTTTATGATTGCTGCTCAGTATTTTCATTTTTCGGTTAAAAACACATTTATCAAACATCTCCCCTCAATCATTCTTTTGATGCTTTCGGCAATCATAGCAATAGGAGCAACGCAATCCTTCTAAAATGACGCTACTTACCCTCTGTGTACTATTTTCGAGCATAGCATTCTATGCTTATGTAATCTCCTATTTTATATCGCCCCATATGAAAAACGAATTCAAACGGTTTAATTTAGAAAAATTGGGACTGCTCACCATAATCCTTGAGTTTATAGGGGCAACAGGATTACTAATAGGGTTGCACTATAACCTGATTCTAATCGTAGCGTCTTTAGGAATTACGCTGCTCATGTTGTGTGGTGTGCTTGTGAGAATAAAATTAAAAGACAGTATTTGGGTTTCTTTACCTGCCCTATTTTTTATGCTCTTGAATCTGTATATTTTCTTGGTGGCAATTAATTATTTGTAGGGAAATAGGAAGGCGTTTGAAACCCTTGTGGATGAAAAAAAGTTATAGGTTACAATTAAATTTGAGAAAACGCTCATGATGACTTCAAACAATATCGCTCAACTACTCTACCGTAAATTTCTTTCGGATACGACCAAAGAAAAGTGCGAACGGGTAATTTTGACAATCGCTATAGTGAGTTTTATTGTTCACTTACTCCTTATCGGATTAGTTAATTTTGGAATTATTCCAATCAATGAACCATCAAACTTGCTAAAAAATCCTATCGCAGCAATCTATACCCCTTTTTCTTTTATATTGGTCTATGAGGTGTATTTATTGATTTTTTACTTACCAAAATCAACGTCGATTTATGTTTCAAAGCAATATGAAATTATTACGCTTATCGTTTTTAGACGCTTGTTCAAAGACCTGTCTGAATTAAATTTAACCGCCAATTGGTTTAATAATAAGTATGATTTACAGTTTACTTTCGATTTGATAACAGCACTTATCTTGTTCTACCTCATTTATTTATTTCATATTCACCGTTCAAAAATTATAGTCACAAGTACGCTCACGCCACAAACCGTTGACAGTACCGCGAAATTTATCAGGATAAAAAAGTGGATTGCCATTCTATTAGTACCAATATTAGTGTTCGTCTCTGTTTATTCGCTTTTTAATTGGAGCGTAGGCATTTTTCAACCCGCTGCAATAGCCGGTCTATCTTTTAAAAACATCAATACCATTTTCTTTGAACAGTTTTTTACTATTCTTATTATAACCGATGTCTTCTTGCTGCTATTTTCTTTTTTTCATACCGACGATTTTCATAAGGTGATACGAAATTCCGGATTTATTATTTCAACCATTTTACTCCGAATCTCCTTTTCTGTGGACGGTATAATTAATAATTTATTAATCCTTGCCGCAGTTGTATTTGGTCTTCTCGTTATTGTGATACACAACCAATTTGAAAAGCATTTGGCCGCTGAAGAAACCAAAAAGAGGAGTGAACCCTCGAAGGGTTTCAAACCCTTCGAGGATTAAACTAGTTTTTCGTATAAACTTTAATTTCTACCCGCCGTTCCTCCGCCACAATATCGTCCGACGCAAAGGTCTGACCGAAATTCTGAACAAATAGTTTCTCTACCGCCACATAAGGCGTTAATTTTGCACAAAGATGATTGATTCGAGCCTCCGTCAACCGTTTATTAATCGCAGCGTTCCCTGAACTGTCGGTAAATCCGGAAATTTCAACTTTCACTACGGATTTTCCCGCTACAGCAGCAAACAAAGCAGCAAACAAACCGGGATTAGGCTCGCGTTGTCCTATCTTATAGTAGGCGGTCAGGGTAGTCGTATCGATAACCGGAGTAGCTTTTTCATCACTTTCCTTATACTGGTAGACCGTATCCGTTTTTGTCTTTTGTTTTGCTTGCAATAGCTTTTGTAATGTCACTATCGAATCTTTTTTTACTTGCAGTTGTTGTTCCATCGCAGCATTCGTGTCGCTTACCACAACAACAGGAACACGCACTGGGGGCAGTGGCTCAGGCACTACCGCTTCCGTTTTTGCCTCATCCGGTACTTGCTTATCGGAAGTGGTGGATGCGCTTTTTGTCGTTTTAGATACCACCACCGGAACCATTCTATCCACATAAATCCGCTCCGTTTGCACTGTAGGTTGGGGTGGTGTTTTCAATTGCTGTTCCAAGGCTTGTATCGTGCCATCTTGCGCTTCGAGTTGTTGCCGCATCGCCGCAACGGTGTCCTTTTCATTTGAAACATTGACTACAGGAGCTGCCTTTTCAACTGTAACGGTCTCCTTGATTACCTGAGGTGCGGGCTTCAGTTCCATCTGACGCTTCACAACAGCTAGTGAATCAGTTGTACTGATAACTGTTTGTGGTTGTAGCACATCCTTTTTTTGTTCCACTTGACTCAAAGCCACCACGGGAACCACCTCATCAACCACAACGGTCTTCGTTTTTTGGGCAGTTGTTGGCTTCACTTCCTCTTGACGCTTTAACACGGGTAGTGAATCGTGGGCGGACTGTACTTCTTTTGAAACTGCCATATTTTCTTCGTGTGGGTTAAACGTACCCACAAGAAACTCGCTGGTCTTTGCCTCGGATGCTTTTTCCGCGTTTACAGTTGTGTTGCGCAAAATACCCTTGTCGAGTTCTAACGGTATACTGTCCCGTTGAAAAAAAGTCGAATACCGGGTTGATCCCGAAAGGGTATCATTCGGCCTACCAAAATAAGTACTATCCAACTGCGTGTGTAATTCTTTTAAAAAGTCGGAGACCACCAAAAGCGTTGCCAAGTCTTCTTGATGCAAAAGGCTGTCTGTTGTCGTGCTGTATGCCAAGGCCTCTCCCGTAACCGCTTTGCTGGTTGTATTACTTAAAACAAGCTTGGTGGAGTCGGCCACTAGGGCATCCGTTTTACTGTTTACTGTATCCACATACAAGTTGATGTAGTTGGGTTGTTGGGTCGTGCAAGCACCAATCAAAAAGACAGTGAAGAGCCCAACACCCAGTCGAATTAATTTTTTATTCCCATCCATACGTTTAGTTCAAATGCCAAGCCCACGGTGGGGATTAGCGTTATTTTGTCAAAATCTTGATTTCCTTTTTCTCCTAAGATAAGTACTCCGGCATTAAGACGGACTACCTTAAATATCCGAAACCCTAGTCCGGCATAAACAGGCAGGTTAACACCCGGTGTTACAAATTCATTCCCCAAGTTGTCTACCACGGGTTTCAATAAAATTCCGGCAGAAAAACCAAAAGAATCTAATAAGCGTGATTGCGATGCCAATCGACTTCTACTACTAAACGGAATGGTTAAACCAACTCCGGGTGTAAAATCAACGTTATTCACCGAAGTTTCGTTCACGTTAACCGATTTATCCCACGCGTACATTCCAAAATTCACCGGCAACGAAAAAGGTTCTCTGTCCGTTTTTACCGATTTCACCGTTACTTTTCTGTAATGTTGTACCACTTCACTATTTATAAAAGGGGCCAGTTCCGACAACACCAAACCAACTAAATGATCTATTTTTTCGGTGATTAAACCGTTGGCAATTTCATCTTTTTCAACACGGGTGCCTTTTTTAAAGAACCGACTGAATTTAAAATCCCCCTGGTTATTTAGTTCCTGTAAAACCAATGATGATGGAGCTTGAACCGGGATCAAGTTTTTTGATTCGTGGTAATACAACGACTGCTTCACCAACTGCTGCAACTGCTCATACACTTTTTTGGGTTTATTCACTTGCACATTTTTGCCATCGTAGTACAGGTTGCTTTCCAATAAAAAACGAACGCGATTCTCCACATTTTGCAGTAACTCTTGTTTTTGAGCTTGCGATAATAGCGTGTAGGTTATAATTTCAAAATCATATTTTGTATTCGATCGCAATACGGCGGGGACCACGATATTGAATTTCTCTGAGTCATTTTTTTCAATCCTGTTCCACTCATACGAATGTAAACTGTATTTTTTTCCTTCATAGGCGATGTTCACCTTCACAAACTCAATCTCGTTGCCGGCTTCACCAACAATACTAAAAGGTTCATCATAAGGAATTTGCGGATTGTTTAAAAAACTTCCCGATTCAAAGTCGATGCGTACCACACGCTCTTGAGCAAATGCCGTCAAATGAAGCAGGAACAAGGCGGTAAGTAATGTAATTTTTTTCATTTTATTTTTCTTTATTATGTGTTTTTGTTTGCTTTAGCAATAGCCTGATTAGTTTCCAAAGTCACCAAGAGCACACCCAACTTATCATTAAATCCCATAATCGGACTCATGATGGTCACAGTGTTGGCTTCGCGTTGCACTGTCGTTTTAGACAAACCAAGTAAGGTAGTATCCTCAACCGATGTCCCTTCAAACTTTTTATCAGAGGAAAGCAGTATTACTTTGTCAGTAGTAGTAATGACTTGGACCAAGTTTGCCCCGGATTGTTGCACAAAAACGGTAAGCAATTGATTCAAATTCTCTGTATTGTTTCGCAATAACTCACTACGCACCGACCATGAAAAAACTTCCGTGGCAAAGGTGATTTGTTCAATACGTAAGCTATCGATTTGGCGTGCATGAGCAGTCACCAATGCTGATTTTTCTTGCTCAAATTGTTTTCGCTCCGAGCTGTTTTGAAGGGTTAACCCTATGAAAACTACTGCTGAACAAACTACTAAAAATAAGGAGAGCTTGTTGTTCTTCATTAGGTTTACAACTTGATTTCCAGCGGTCTCTTTCACAGGTTCTGCATCATTGGGCTGCAATGGCCGTTCTTGTTGTTCATTTTTTTTGTTTAAATCCATGGGATATAATTTTAAATAATATTATTATTTTTGCGTATTGTACACCTATAACCGGCGATAAACCATTTAGTACTCCAAACAATACGACGCAATGGGACGATAAAATTTCATCTGTTCATTACAAAATGAGTCTGCTACTACAAGCGAATCAACCAAAGAGAAAGTAGTCTCTCAATACGGTCAGAATTGACCAAAAAAACAAAGTAGAAATGCATAGACCGCGAATTGAAAGTACCGTGGTCAATTTTTGCCCCCGAAGAGGCATGAAACGATCTTGGCTCGCAGGAATCACGTTCGCTCAGCTCTAAATCGGTGTTTTTGTAGGTAACAAAACTTTCTAACCTTTTTTACACCGTAAAAGTACTCCTATTAGTGCCCGTTGGAGTTACATGTTTTTCCGTTTTTATTACATGATTCACACAAAAGGACGGATTGAGACCAGCAAAATAAAGGACTCCACTACTTTTCTTTCTGAGTGAATCAAACAAAATCAGGAGAGAAAATTGTTTTGTTTTTTTCTCTCCCCAACCCGCCGCTGCGGGCGAAAAAAAACCATGCTCAAAACAAATGAACGCTTACAATTAAATGAAAATCACTACTGAAATACACGCTGATTTTGCTCCTGCCTAGGCAGGCCGGGGCAACAAAATCAGGAGGAAAAGCTGTCTTGTTTTTTTCTTTCCCCGACCCGCCGCGGCGGGTGGAAAAAAACCGTACTCAAAACAAATGAAAGCTTACAAATAAATGAAAATCACTACTGAAATACACGCTGATTGTCTTGTCCTAAAATAGGTTTACACAAAAGTGTAACTTATGAAATCAAATCAAAAACTATTTACAACACAAACTAGACATTTATTTTCTGAAGAATATCGGAGAATGATTTGT
>NZ_QLSV01000009.1 GCF_003268815.1 Flavobacterium lacus
CTGAGCTTTAAGAATTTAAAAAGAAAAAACTATGAAATAAAAGAGTAATAGACACGTGGCATTATTGAAAAAGTTAGAACAACTTTTTCATGTCCCATGCCTTCGGCGGACAAAAAGTTGTTACCAACTTTTCCAACAAGCCATTGGAACGGATAACCTTACTCGAAAAAAAACCAATATATAACCCTTATTCAAAGTTGTTGAAAACTTTATGATGCTTTACATAGGAACCTGTGTTAGCAGATGGTTTTATTATTTAAGTTATCTATAATATTTTATACTTTCACCATTATAGTATCCAATTCCATCATTTTTGGTTAGAAATAGAATTTCTTTTTCACTTATAAATTCAAACTTAATCACATTTAAATGTAAACAATAGTCTTTCTCATATTGTGAATTACAAGTTAGTTTTGGACTAAAAAATAGTTTTTTTGAAAAAGAACAATCTAAATTGTTTAAAGTATAAAAACCTTTAGAGCTAAAGAAGTAAAGTTTATTATCAAATTTATTAAATGTAATTGGTCCTAATTTATTAATTTCATTTTCGGTCAATATTTTTTCTCTCAATTCTCTGTCATCATTTTTAAATCCCATAAAGTTTCTTGCAAAAGCAAACTTATATTTTTCATCTTCAAGAATTTCCTGATCAAAGCATGATTTATAATAATCTTTTTCTTTTTTTGAAATTTTCACGATTGTACCATCAACATAATAATGAAAGTCTTTTTCGGCAGCATAAATCATTGTATGACCACCTCCACTTGAAGTTATGAATAAGTCGTCGGTATTATTATAAGCAACTCCTTTGGCTACACTTGAAATACTTAAATTATATGGATATTTATAAATTGTATCTCTTTCTGTTACTTTAATTATTTTTGGATATTTTTCCTTTAGTTTTGTGAAATAGTCATTTCTGTCTTTATATTTAATCGCATCATCAAGTCTTAACCAATCATCGTAAATGAATTCTTTTTTATTTAAATCAAAAAAGCAAACATTTCCTCCCCATTCTCCTTCATCATAGGCAAACCAAATAAAATTCATTTTATCTAAATAAATGTAATCAGGTTCAATTAATATTGTTCCTGTGTATTTTGCTCTAACTTTTCCATAAAAATTGGTTTCCCTTTTAGGTATATAATCTTTTTTGTTGTAGTAAATAGATTTGTTGGAATATATTATATATTCATCTTTTGTATTTATTAATACAGAAAATATTTCTGCATCGATTTTATCAATCTGTTTTACTTTATGTTTGTTATTTAGTATAAATATTTTTCCATCTTTACTTCCAAATACTAATTCGTCATTTGATTTTTTCGCTATTGCAGTAATGTTATTTTTAATTAATTTGAAATTATCTTTTTGTAAATCAATTTCAATTAAATCATTATTTTGAGATATAGCATATAATTTATTTTTTACTGACACAAAATCTTTATATTCGGAATTCAATAATTTTATTTGAGTTATTGAAACGCTATCATTTTGAAAATTACTTTGTGCAATTCCCAAAAAGCTGAAGAGACAAAAAAGATATTTAATATAGAATTTCATTGGGGATATTTTTTACGCTTTTTTGGGGAAACTATCTGCTAACGTTAGGTCGCTTGGCGATGTGGCGGATTAAGGAAGCCTAAACTTTCGGTTAATGACTAATTTTACAAGTACAAAACCAACTTCAAATTAAGCCTAAACCCGCCATATTGCCAAACGGCGGTTGGGCGATGTTTTTTATATTTTCCAATTATTTTTCAAGGCTTCTAATTTCGGAACAAGACAAGATTTTGTTTCGTCATTTTCAGAGACAAATACTTTAATTTTATCTTCTACTTTTTTCTCAACCATTATTGAGAAATCTGTTGTTTTAGATTTACCGAATATTTTTTGTCCATTTCTATTTTCGTAATAATAATTAATTAAAATACTTTGTCCAATACCTGAAATTGGCAAACCTGAATTTGGAACCATTGAGATTAATGTTGCTTCTTTAACAACACCATTTTTGTAAAGATTATAATCTCGTAAAGCAGGAATTAAACCAATAAATGAAAATATAGAACCCAGAATAAAAAAGATTAAAGGTAAAATATAGAACACATAAAATGGAAAAGTAAATGATTCCAAATTTTGAATTTTTGATTGATTCTCAAAAGTTTTAATTTTTATTTCGCTTCCAATTTTCATTGCATTAGTTTTCTCTAAATCCATAGTTTGGAATTTATCAGATTTAGTTAAACCGTTCTCTAAATATTCATAACTAATTCTCAATGGATGTTCACCATTTATTGTAACATTATTTACTGGTCTTAAATCTGTGATTTTTGCATTTATTTCTGTTCCATTTTGTTCAATTTTTTCAAAATCATATTTTTCATAAGGTTCAATAAATGATTTTGTCATAAACAAAATACTTGGCAGAATAATAAATAATGATGAAAATACAAATACAATTCCAAGAATTGAAAACGGTCTTCTACTTTTAATAAGCGTAATTAAATTCGAAAAAGTTACTTCTCTTTTGTTCATTTTTATCTATGGTTTAATTTTTACGTTTTTTCTCGGGCAAAATATCGCCCAACGTTTTGCCGCTTTGCGAAGGCGGGGATTTTCAGCACTAAACCTCATTAAATGCACAAAGCTTGAATTTAACACTTCACTGTCATAGAAGCACGAAACCCCCGCTTTTGCAAAACGGCTGTTAGCAAATCGGTTTAATTATATATTTCTTTAAAAATCTTTCAACTTCAGTAATTTCAGAAGTATTTAATTCCAAGTGTTGTAAAGTAATATTTTTTTCATCTTCAGTTGTAAATTTAATTTTCTCTTCATTAATTTCAAACGTTCTAATTTTATTAACATCAATATTTTGTTTAATCTTTCCGTTTTCAAAATTCAGATTTTCATTTTCAACTTTTATGAATGAATTTGGAATAAAATTTAATCCTTGAAGAATTTGTGTAACACCAAAAATGAAAAAAATTATTACTCCAATTTTTTCGGTTTCAGTTACAAAATAAAAAAATACTGAAAATAAGCAAAAAATTGAACCAAGAATAAATGGTATTAAGTTGTAATAACTATCATTTTTAGTTCTAATTCTTATTTCATTTTTAGGTTTTTCCTTTAAATATTTTTTAGTTTTATAAATGTCATAAATACTTGCAATTATCCATATTAAAGGGAAGAAATAGTAACCTACAAAATCGGTTGAAACATACAAAATAATAAGTAATACACCTGTAATTTCAAATATTGAATATTTTCCAAATTTCATATGTGATTTTGTTTTTTTACGGTTTTTCAAAAACTGTTTGCTAACTAGTAAATATCATCAAATATATACAACTTTTTTAACCTTTTCAAAAATTAATCAAGTTTTTTCTTATAACTATCAGCCGTTAAACGATCCAACGGACTTTCAATCTTATTAACAGCACTAGCACTAATATGCGTGTAAATTGTGGTAGTCTTAATACTCGAATGACCCAAAAACTGCTGGATATACCGAATATCTGTCCCGTTTTCAAGTAAATGTGTCGCAAAACTGTGTCGCAACGTATGCACAGTAGCCCGCTTTTCTAAACCCGACTTCTTCAACGCGTCACGCATTACTGCTTGAACACTTCCCACACTATAAGGCTCTCCGGCAAATTGACCCTCAAAAACGTACTTTTTCGTTTGATACAGACTGCGGTAATATTCCAACGAACTTACAATGGAATAAGGCAACATCACCATCCTATCCTTTTTGCCTTTTGCGTTGCGAATGTGAATTTTATGCTCAGAAAATAAAATATCCCGCCATTCTAACGTTACAATCTCACTCACTCGCAATCCTGCCCCATAGCCAATCAATAAAAGCAGTTTGTGTTTTGGGTTATCCACAACCCTAAAAATCTGTAAACACTCCTCCATCGTCAAAACCGACGGAAGTTTCTTCTCTTTCTTTGGTCGTGGTAATTTTAATTCGTAGCCTGGAATATGTAAAACTTGCTGATAATAAAATAACAAGGCGTTCACCATTGAATGCCCCGAGGCCGCACTCAACCCCCGCTCCATTAACGATGATAAATACTTTACCGTTTCCTGATAACTAATTTCTTTCGGGTTTCGATAGCCATGATCACGCAAAAACTGCAAAAAACTGTGTGAATACGTCCGCAAAGTAGAACTGCTGTAATTTAAGGCCAACAACATATCAACCATGCCCGAAACATACACATGAGCTGCTTCAGGAACCTGTTCAAACAAGCGTGACTTCGTCTGACTCAAGTCGAGCTGCTTCCGATTCACCACGTTTCGCTTGTGCAAATAACCCTCGGGCAACTCAGAGCTAATTAGTATGCGATTGGGCTCAAAATGCAATAACAAAGCATCATAAACCTGCGGTGTAGCCGGCAATAAATAACAAGATCTAACCTTGCTGTAACGAGCCATCGACAAACGCTTTACCTTCTCTCGAATCACCAAAATAGCCGGAACATAAACCTCCATCCATTTTGAATCCTCCTGATGAACTCGCAAAACAATCGACTTTCCCTCAAAAACAACTTCTTTTTCTAAATAATCTTCCGGAAAAAAAGCAGTTACTTCCAAAATGCGTTCCAACGCTTCCTTCACTTTTGGATTTCGCATAGCCATGTACACTTTATAAGTCGAATGCCAATAAACCCCTTTAACTAATTTTAATTGATTCACAACCGCTTGAACATAGCGGATTTTAAAAACCCAATATTTCCCTAAATTAGGCAATAATTCTAACCGCAACTTCTGGGCTAACGAAGTTTCATTCGTGCTATGTTCAGGTTTGTTTAAAGAGGTTGTTAAACCTAACTGAAGTTCGCTTTTGGCTATGGGTGGAAGGTCACGGCTACTTATTTCGCCGGCCACCGGTTGGGCTATAATAAAATTGGGAAATACTGTTTTTAACGCTTTGTAGGCTTCCACCGTATAATCAATATACCAACATTTGAGTGTATTGCTGTAACAGGCTCCAATCGTTTTTACTTGTTGCTGAATGGCGTAATTCTTTTCAAAAAAGAGTCCGATACGAACTGCTCCCCGATGTTCTATTTTTCTGATAGTTAATGTCATATGGCGTATAAATAAATACAAATATAAAAAATAATTTGAATCCGAATAAAAAAAACTACCATGTTACTAAAAAGTAAGTCATTGATATTCAATGATGCTGAAAAAAATACGCGAACACTATTAAATCACTTTCGATGTGAAAAACAGTTTCTAAACAACTAGACCATGAATAGGTGGGAAATTTTATAAAATCTGCTTTATATCTTTTTCTACCATAAACTTCGACAATATTTGTTGTTACAGAATCAGAAGATCTTCTTAACTGACTTCCTTATTCATACATTTCATATTTAGGTAAAAGTAAAGAATAACAATGTGACAAATAAAACAATTCCAATCCCAAATTATATATATCTAAATCTTTATAACTCTTCGTTTAGCTCATTTTTGTTCAACCTACAACACACCTACAACCCACAACCTACAACCTACAACCCACAACCCACAACCCACAACATCAACCCAATCCACAAAACACCACTTCCACCGCCTTTTCCTTCCCCCGCACCGGCGTAAAAGTCCCATCCAACTCCTCAAACGACTGCAACTCCACAATAAAAAGTAACACCCCTTCCCCATTCGGCTCAACCGTCGGAAAAGGATACCGCAACAACCGCTTACGTGCCCTTTCTATATGCCAATCACCGGAATACAGTTGCCCGTTCATCTCCGTAAAGTCATAGTTGACCACATGCATGCGAATACCCACACATTGCAATCCCAAAGGCTTTTGAATAAGAGCCAACCGCAACTGCTTCTTTTTCACTTCCGAAGTAAACACAAAACCACTGTCAGGATTAAATCCATACCCTTGCATCTGTTGTAAAACATCCGCTTGCTCAAAAGCACTGGCTAATAAGCGTTCGCCTCGCTCGTGTTGTGTATCAAAAACCATCAACGACCGCATTTTCTTGGTGAGGGAGTTCACAACCGCTAAATTATTTTCCCTTGGCAAAATACCGTTCAATAAATCACGTAACCCTTTACAACTTTTCGAAACACGTCCAAATTCACTCGCATTGTGCCGACAGTTCGCATACTTGGGCGATTTTTTTAACGCCTTGCTCGTAAAGCCACTTTGGGTGCGAATGATGTAATCGTGTTCTAATTTATAAATCACTAATCCTCCTCCTATTCGCTTCGGGATTGGATAACCGGTAGGGATGATTTTAGCCATATTCGTAGGTATTGATTTTCCTAGGGTTTCTTCGGGTTTTGTTCGGGATTGGTTCGGTGTTGTGGTACCCTTGCAACAGAACTCGCGTCATTCCGCTACACAAAAATAGACCTATTTTCGAATTAACATGCTCTTTATCTGTACTTCATAATAACAAAGTTTTGAACAAATTTATTTCCATCATCGTCAAAAAATGAAATGAAACCCTAAAAAAATGAGGTAAATTCAACTGCGTCAGGGCTCTTAAAAAAGACGTTACGAATACCTTGAAAAGCAGCAATAGATTCTGCTAAAAGTCGGGCGAATTCATAAAAAACTTCAAAATAAAAAGAACAAGAAAAATACCTAGCTACCGCTAGCTCCATGTCATCCCCGGATCAAAGCCAGATCGAAGCCGTAGTTGTGGTACCCTTTGGTAAAATCCTATCCCTTACACCCGTGCCATTCCATCAACCTTTAATCAATAACTAGTGTACAGGTAATCCCGCACCTAACCCAAAAAACTCAACAACACCCCGGCTGCGATCGCACTACCAATTACTCCGGCAACATTGGGTCCCATAGCATGCATCAGTAAGTGATTAGTTTTATCATATTCTAAACCAACCACTTGCGAAACCCTCGCACTATCCGGCACAGCTGAAACACCTGAATTTCCAATCAAAGGGTTAATTTTATTGCCTTCTTTCAAGAATAAATTAAACAGTTTAGTAAACAAAACACCTGATGTAGTAGCAATGATAAAAGAAACGGCTCCAATAGCAAAAATACCCACTGAATTTCCGGTTAAAAAAGTGGTGGCTTGGGTAGAAGCCCCTACAGTTAATCCGATTAAAATAGTTACAATATCGATCAAAGAACCTTTGGCCGTATCGGCTAAACGTTTCGTTACGCCACTTTCTTTTAATAAATTACCAAAAAATAACATTCCTAACAACGGCAGACCACTCGGAACAATAAAAGTAGTAAGCAATAGGCCAAAAATGGGAAACATGACCTTCTCATTTCTTGAAACAACACGCGGCGGTTTCATCCGAATTAACCGTTCTTTTGGAGTAGTTAATAACCGCATGATTGGAGGTTGAATAACAGGCACCAAAGCCATGTATGAGTAAGCTGAAATAGCAATCGCTCCCATTAATTCGGGGGCCAATTTAGAAGATAAAAAGATAGCGGTCGGACCATCGGCACCGCCAATAATAGCAATAGCACCTGCTTGCTCCGGCAAGAACCCTAACGCCAAAGAAGCCATATATGCTCCAAAAATACCAAATTGAGCTGCCGCACCAATTAACATCAATTTCGGATTGGAAATTAAAGCCGAAAAGTCAGTCATCGCCCCAATTCCCAAGAATATCAGGGGCGGATAAATACCTTTCATCACCCCAAAATAAAGGTAATTCAACACACTGCCTTCTTCATAAATGCCAATTTGCAAACCGGGAAAAAAAGGAACGTTTCCAATTAAAATTCCAAATCCAATAGGAACCAATAACATGGGTTCATATTCTTTAAAAATAGCTAAGTAGATAAAGACCAACCCGATTACAATCATGACAGCATGACCAACCGTAAAATTAGCAAAAGCGGTATATGTGAAAAAAAGCTGTAAATGTTCTACTAAAAAACGCCAAAACTCGTTCATGATTACTTATTTTATGGTCATTAAAATATCGCCCTCCATAACAGCGTCGCCGGGAGTAAAATGAATGGCTTCCACTACTCCTGTCTTATCCGCTGGAATGCTGTTTTCCATTTTCATGGCTTCTAATGTGAGTAGTTCTTGTGATATCGACACTGTATCACCCACTTTCACGTGCAGTTTCAAAATAACTCCGGGCAGAGGTGATTTAATGGTTCCACCACCCTTAGGGGCTGCTGGATGACTTGTCTTTGCGATGGTTTCTGATGAATCGGTGGAAGGAACGGCTACAGAGCGAACTATTTTTGGGGTTTTAGTTACCGACGATTTCTTTTCTAACTCAACCGTATAGGCAGTTCCGTTTACTTGAACATGTGCTACATCCTCTTCCAAATTATCAATCACTACTTCGTAGCGGTTTCCATTTATTTTAAAATTAAATTTTTTCATCGCTTTTTATTTTAATTCTTTACGCATTCCATAGATTTTTGAACTCCAAGGAGAATAATTGCGGTTAATTTTTTTGATGGTTAATAAAGCCGTTTCATGGTCGTGCAATTCTTGTTGATACAAATGAATAGCCAATGCCACTGCTGCTCCCAATTCTAATGTAGCTGCACTGTTGTTAGCGATCGGATTATTTTCTTTGGATGCCTTACTTCTGAAATCATAGGCAAAAAGTTTGGCAATATTCTTAAAGGTAAAGTATAAAATTACCAACGAAAGAAACACAACTGACATCGCTACCAATGTCATTCCAATCCCATAAGGGTCTAATCGGGCAAACTCCGCAGCATCTTTGTGCGTACTTACTTGTACTAAAACGAATAATTGGTTCATACTACAATGGTAAATTAGAGTGTTTTTTGGGTGGATTCACCACTTTTTTAGTAGCCAACGATTGAAGAGCTCGAATGATTCGAAAACGTGTATTGCGTGGCTCAATTATATCATCAATGTAACCATAACTGGCTGCATTATAGGGGTTAGCAAACTTCAGTTTATATTCTTCTGTTTTATCAGCAATAAATTGAGCTCTTTCCTCTGAATTTTCAATTTGCATGTATTCCTTTTGGTAGAGAATTTCAATCGCTCCTTTTGGACCCATCACTGCAATTTCGGCATTGGGCCAAGCATAATTGATATCGCCACGCAAATGTTTAGAACTCATCACATCATAAGCTCCACCATAGGCTTTTCGGAGAATAATAGTGACTTTGGGAACTGTTGCTTCGCCATAAGCAAATAGTAGTTTTGCACCATGAATGATGATACCGCCGTATTCTTGCGTTGTTCCGGGTAAAAATCCAGGTACATCCACTAACGTTACGAGTGGAATATTAAATGCATCGCAAAAACGGACAAATCGAGCTGCTTTTCGGGAAGCGTTACTATCTAACACTCCCGCTAAATAACTCGGTTGATTCGCAACAATTCCAACCGGTTGTCCGTTAAATTTGGCATAACCCACCACGATATTTGGGGCATAATGACGGTGGACTTCAAAAAACTCATTCTCATCGGCAATGGCGTGAATAACATCTTTAACATCATAGGGTTTATTTGGATTTTCAGGGATTATTGTGTTCAAACTATCTTCAAATCGATCGATCGGATCTAAACAAACTGAAAGAGGCGGTTCTTCCAGATTATTCTGCGGAAGATAACTCAACAATTTCCGGATGAGTAATAACCCTTCTTGTTCGTCTTCGGCAATAAAATGTGTTACACCCGATTTGGTTCCGTGTACCATGGCTCCTCCTAATTCTTCATCGGTAACCACTTCTCCGGTAACGGTTTTCACTACTTTCGGACCCGTTACAAACATATAGCTGTTTTTCTTGGTCATCATAATAAAATCAGTTAACGCAGGCGAATAAACAGCACCGCCGGCACAAGGCCCGAAAACAGCTGAAATTTGCGGAATCACACCGGAAGCCATAATGTTGCGTTGAAAGACTTCGGCATAGCCGGCTAAACTAGTTACTCCTTCTTGAATTCTAGCTCCGCCACTATCGTTAATGCCGATGATTGGAGCTCCCATTTTGAGAGCCATGTCCATCACTTTACATATTTTTTGAGCAAATGTTTCTGATAATGAACCTCCAAAAACCGTAAAGTCTTGCGAAAAAACATAGACTAACCGAGCATCAATTGTTCCAAATCCAGTAACAACGCCATCGCCTAAATATTTTTGTTCTTCCAAACCAAAATTAGTACTACGGTGCGTGACAAACATATCAAACTCTTCAAAACTGTTTTCATCCAGCAAGAGTTCAATTCGCTCACGTGCGGTTAATTTTCCTTTGGCATGTTGCGTATCAATTCGTTTTTGACCACCGCCTAATTTAGCTTCTGCACGTTTGTCTAATAAGGTTTTAAGTTGGTTTGTACTTTCCATTAGTGTAGATTTACAAATTATTATTTTCGCAAAGTTCCAGCAACACACCATGCGTTGCTTTCGGATGCAAAAAGGCGATGTCTAATCCTTCTGCTCCTTTTCTCGGCGTTTTATCAATTAACTGAACGCCTTTCGTTTCTAACTCCGTTAAATTTTGTTGAATGTCTTTTACAGCAATGGCTAAATGATGGATGCCTTCACCTTTCTTTTCGATAAATTTTCCAATGGGACCTTCGGGGTCAGTAGATTCCAGTAATTCAATTTTAGATTGTCCGATTTGAAAGAAGGCCGTTTTTACTTTCTGTTCTTTCACTTCTTCAATGTTGTAGCATTTGAGTCCGAGCATGTTTTCCCAAAAAGGAATAGCTTCATCTAAGCTTTTAACAGCAATTCCAATATGTTCTATGTGTGATAAATTCATGACCTTATTTTATTTAAAATATACAACAAAGTTAGATTGATATAAGATGTTAAAATCTGATAATTGTCAGGTTTATGTAAGCAAGTAGTAAAATAAAACAATAAAGGCAAACTCAAACGTTTGCGGTTGAAAAAGGAAAATATTAATAAAAAAAAGAGACCAAAGTCTCTCTTTATTAATACGCCACCAACTCCACCAACTCTTTTTCAAATCGTTCTTTTGGTAAATATTGATCTTCCAATGCTTTCACGAAAGGAATCGGCGATTCTAACCTACTCACTCTTCGCACAGGACCATCAAAATGTTCAAAATAATTTTACATTATCGAAAGATTGACGGTAATGGATGAATTTATCACAGTGAATAAAAAAAAATGACAACCTGAAATCTTATTGCCTTTCTTATTTGATTTGATTTGAACACTTTTTACATAAAGCAAGTTGGGCTTTATCTATCGTAGCAACACTTTCAACCGCATCAGTCATCACGCATTTTTTATCAGGACAATGTGGCAAACCTAAATTATGCCCGAATTCGTGAACAGTAACTTTTTTTAATCGCATAAAATGGACTGCTTTATTTTTATGTTGAATTCTAAAGGTAGAAACCACACAACTTTCCCCCGGACAATAAGCCAAACCCATAATTCCCCAATCTTGGTATTTGTGAATAGGTTCTTTTATTTTTCCATTTTCTTTCTTAGAAGTTGAAATGTCTTTTTCGGTTAAACCAATGATGTAATCTAATGAATCGGCAAGTTCAACCTTTTGAAGTTTAATAATTTTATCCGCTCTATAACGTGGCGATTTCACTTTAGTAAAGGTTGAAATGTGATGTGATTTTTTAGGTAAAATAATCGTTTCAACACTATAGAATGTATGAATAATTTTTGCGACAGTGTCTGTTTTGGCTTTTGAAAAATCAGCATACGGTTGAATGCCAACTTTAATTTCATTTGTTGAACTTTTCTCGCATGCAACCCATAAAAAAGAAAAAATACAAAAATAAGCGATTGACCTCATTCCATTTTTTATTAAACATGCAAAAGAAAATTAATACGCCACCAACTCCAACAATTCTTTTTCAAATCGTTCTTTTGGTAAATATTGATCTTCCAATGCTTTCACGAACGGAATCGGTGATTCTAAACTTCCCACTCTTCGCACAGGTCCGTCTAAATGCTCAAAACAATTCTCCATAATCATCGACGAGATATCGCTTGAAATTCCACCAAAAATAGTATCTTCTTGCAAGATGATACATTTGTTTGTTTTCTTCACAGATGCGTAAATCGCTTCGGTATCCAAAGGTTGTAAGGTGCGTAAGTCTAATACATCGGCACTAATTTCAGGATGTTTCGCTAATGTTTCAAGAGCCCAATGCACACCGGCACCAAACGAAATAATGGTGACTTGCGTACCTTCTTTCAATAATGCTGCTTTTCCAAACGGAATGGTGTAATAATCCGTCGGTACCTCTTGATAAACACTTCTGTATAATTGTTTATGCTCAAAAAACATCACCGGATTCGGGTCGTTAATAGCCGTGTTCAATAAGCCTTTCACATCATAAGGAAAAGCGGGATAAACCACTTTTAAACCCGGTGTTTTAGTAAACCAAGCTTCGTTCGTTTGCGAGTGAAATGGTCCGGCTTGCGTTCCGCCGCCACAAGGCATACGAACCACAACATCGGCTTTTTCATTCCATCGGTAATGTTGTTTTGCCAATAAATTCACTATGGGATTGAACCCCGTCGACACGAAATCGGCAAACTGCATTTCTACAATGGCTTTGTGTCCGTTGATGGATAATCCCATTCCGGCAGAAACAACGGCACTTTCACAGATTGGCGTATTTCGCACACGCTCTTTTCCAAAAAGTTTTACAAAACCATCGGTCACTTTAAATGCTCCACCGTATTCGGCAATGTCTTGACCCATAATCACCAAGTTGGGATGACGTTCCATCGACTGCTTCAAACTTTGCGTAATGGCATCAATCACACGGACATTTTCAGTTTTATCCGAATGTGTAAATTCCTCAAAATCATATGGTTTGTAAACGTCATTTAATTCTTCACTTAAATCAGCTTCAAAATCCGGCTCATTAAAAACCAAACGGATGTGTTCATCCATTTCTTGTTTATAAGCTGTTCGAATGGCATCGTCATACGCATTGGTGAGTAAGCCAATTTCTTTTAAATATTCTTTATAATTCTCAATCGGATCTTTTTGAGCCCACTCATCCATTAAGTCTTGCGGAACATATTTGGTTCCACTCGCCTCTTCGTGACCTCGCATTCTAAACGTCAAAAACTCCAATAAAATCGGTCTTGGGTTTTCTAGCAATGAAGCCTTTAATTCCGCTACTTTTGTAAAAACTTCTAAAATATTATTTCCATCAATAATATGACTTTCCATGCCGTAGCCAATGCCTTTATCGGCCAAATTTGTACAACGGTATTGTTCATTAGTGGGTGTTGAAAGTCCGTAACCATTGTTTTCAATCACAAACAAAACAGGCAAGTCCCAAACGGCTGCAATGTTTAGTGCTTCGTGAAAATCGCCTTCACTAGTGGCACCTTCTCCCGTAAAAACCGCAGTAACTTTGCCATTCTTTTGAAGTTTATTGGCCAAGGCAATTCCGTCTGCCACACCTAATTGCGGCCCCAAATGCGAGATCATTCCGATGATTTTATATTCTTGTGTTCCAAAATGAAACGAACGGTCGCGACCTTTGGTAAAACCGCTTTTCTTTCCTTGCCATTGAGCAAAAAGACGTTGCAACGGAATATCTCTAGTGGTAAAAACACCTAAATTTCGATGCATTGGCAAAATGTATTCGTCTCTATCCAACGCGGAAGTAATTCCTACCGAAATCGCTTCCTGACCAATGCCGGAAAACCATTTGGAAATCTTACCTTGACGAAGCAAGATCAGCATTTTTTCTTCAATTAAACGCGGTTTCAGTAAACGAATATACAAATCTAGAAGCGTGGTGTCGGAAAGATTTTTTCTGTCGAAAAGCATAGTTTGGGTGTTTTAAAACGCTCCCAAAAGTACAAAAAATAACAAATCGCAATCATTTTGTGATACTTTTTTATAAAACGATTTCGTTACTGTTGATAACTTTCAATTTTGCAATCTAAAATATTTATTTACATTTGTATTTACAAGCATTCAACTCACTTTGAGTTATTAACAAATAATAATTTTAGTATGCAAAACATTCCTAGTGTTGACTTGCGTGATTTCCTGTCGGATGATCCGACACGTAAACAAAAATTTGTAAATGAAATCGGAAAAGCTTTCGAAGATATTGGCTTCGTAGCACTAAAAGGTCATTTTTTAGATGACAACTTGGTTGGTGAATTGTATGGAGAAATTAGAAATTTTTTCTCCTTACCATTAGAAACAAAATACAGCTATGAAATTCCGGGCATTGGCGGACAGCGTGGTTATGTTTCGTTTGGTAAAGAACATGCAAAAGGAAAAAAAGAAGGTGATTTAAAAGAGTTTTGGCATTTTGGTCAGTATGTGAGCAAAGATTCAAAATATGCCGCTGAATACCCTGATAATGTAGAAGTAAAAGAACTACCAAGATTTAACGAAGTGGGCAAAGAGGCCTATCAAATGCTCGAAAAAACAGGTATTTATGTATTGAGAGCTTTGGCGTTACACTTAGGTTTAGACGAATTTTATTTTGACAAGTACGGTAAAGAAGGAAACTCCATTTTGAGACCAATTCACTACCCGCCAATTACTTCAGAACCTGAAAATGCGATTCGTGCTGCTGCTCATGGTGATATCAATTTGATTACCTTATTAATGGGTGCTCAAGGTAAAGGTTTACAAGTGCAAAACCACAATGGCGACTGGATTGATGCCATGGCTGAGCCCGATGAACTAGTTATCAATGTGGGAGATATGTTATCGCGTCATACGAACAACAAATTAAAATCTACCATTCATCAAGTAGTAAATCCACCAAGAGAATTGTGGGGAACATCACGCTATTCCATTCCGTTCTTTATGCATCCGGTAAGCGATATGCGTTTGGATGTGTTGGAAAATTGTATTGATGAAAATAACCCAAAATTATACGAAGACATTTCTGCGGGAGAATTTCTGCACGAACGTTTGGTTGATTTGGGATTGATTAAGAAGTAATTTTATTTAAATACAAATAACCAAATTCCATTTATATGGGGTTTGGTTTTATTTTTGGAACACAGATTTTAAAAATCTGAGAAATTATAAAAAATAAAAAAATTATTATTCTAATTTTTTATATTTCTTATATCTGTGTTCAGAAAACGAATAACATTTTAAGCCATATTAACAATTAAAAGCCATACAAAATGAATTTAAAAAAATTTCCACACCAAGAATTAACAAGACAAATTATTGGTATCTATTATCACGTTTATAATGAATTAGGTTATGGATTTCTTGAAAAAGTTTACCATAATGCTTTTGCTATTGAACTTACAACTAGAGGATATAAAATAGAAAAACATAAAAAAGTAAGCGTTTTTTATAAGAATGAAATTGTTGGAGAATATATTCCTGACATTTTAGTTGACGATAAACTAATTATTGAATTAAAATGTGCTGAAAATTTGGTTGAAGCCCATGAATGTCAATTAATTAATTATCTCAGAGCAACAGATTGTGAAGTTGGATTAGTTTTAAATTTTGGAAAAGATCCTCAATTTATTAGAAAAATATTCACTAATGATTTGAAAAAGAATAAAAATCGATTTTAATTATCATTATTTCAGTTTTATCATAAAAATGAAAGAACACAGATTTAAATAATTTGAGAAATTTTAATAATTTTTTTTTATTAATTTTTAAAATCTGTGTTCAAAAACATAAAAGCAAAACAGATTCAAATAATTTGAGAAATTTTAATAATTATTTTTTATTTTATTAATTTTTAAAATCTGTGTTCAAAAAAATAAAAGTAAAATAGATTCAAATAATTTGAGAAATTTTAATAATTTTTTTTATTTTATTAATTTTTAAAATCTGTGTTCAAAAAAATAAAAGCAAAACAGATTCAAATAATTTGAGAAATTTTAATAATCATTTTTTATTTTATTAATTTTTAAAATCTGTGTTCAAAAACATAAAAGCAAAACAGATTCAAATAATTTGAGAAATTTTAATAATTTTTTTTATTTTATTAATTTTTAAAATCTGTGTTCAAAAACATAAAAGCAAAACAGATTCAAATAATTTGAGAAATTTTAATAATTTTTTTTATTTTATTAATTTTTAAAATCTGTGTTCAAAAACATAAAAGCAAAACAGATTCAAATAATTTGAGAAATTTTAATAATTTTTTTTATTTTATTAATTTTTAAAATCTGTGTTCAAAAAAATATAAGCAAAACAGATTCAAATAATTTGAGAAATTTTAATAATCATTTTTTATTTTATTAATTTTTAAAATCTGTGTTCAAAAAAATAAAAGCAAAACAGATTCAAATAATTTGAGAAATTTTAATAATTATTTTTTATTTTATTAATTTTTAAAATCTGTGTTCAAAAAAATAAAAGCAAAACAGATTCAAATAATTTGAGAAATTTTAATAATTATTTTAATTTTTCAAATCTGTGTTCTAAATAAATATAACCATGCACGATTTAAGTGAACAACTCAAAAAACTCTTCCCCCACCATCAACCCTCCAACGAACCGGAGCAAGTTGAGGAAATACCACACGAATTATACGTTCAAAAAGAACCTATGATTTGTCAATACGAAAAGCGAAAAGGTAAACCAACCACGATTATTTCTGGTTATGAAGGTGCTGATGAAGACTTCAAAATTTTAGCCAAAGAAATAAAGAGTAAATTTGCCGTAGGCGGAAGTTTCAAAGACGGTGAAATCATCATTCAAGGTGATTACCGTGATAAAATAATGAAATTTCTCCAAGAAAAAGGATTTAAAACCAAACGTGTTGGAGGATAGTTTTGTTTCAAGTTTCAGGTTTCAAGTTAATTTTTTACTCAACCCCAGAACCCCAGAACCCCAGAACCCCAGAACCTTAGTCCCTCAGCACCTTAGCACCTCAAAAAAATGATACAATCATCCGAATTAATACTAAACCCCGACGGCACTGTCTACCACATCAATTTATTGCCGGAACAAATTGCTCACGACATTATTTTCGTAGGTGATCAAAATCGGGTTGAAAAAATTACAAAACATTTTGATTCCATTGAATTTTCAACACAAAAAAGAGAATTCAAAACACAAACCGGAATCTACAAAGGCAAACGAATATCGGTCATGTCCACCGGAATTGGTCCCGATAACATTGATATTGTGATGAATGAATTGGATGCTTTAGTGAACATCGATTTAAAAACCAGAACCATAAAAGAGAAACTAACTTCGTTAAACATTGTTCGGATTGGAACATCCGGTTCGTTGCAAGCCGCTATTCCGGTGGATAGTTTTGTGATGAGTTCGTACGGACTAGGTTTAGACAACATGCTTCGCTCCTATTTAATCGATGCTGTTTCCGAAAAAGACATTGAAGAGGCGTTTATTCAACAAACCAATTGGGATTTACGAAAAGGCCGTCCGTATGTGATTAAAGGAAGTGAAATTTTAGCCAAAAAATTTGAAAGCACGCAAATTCACCAAGGTTTCACCGGAACGGCAGGCGGATTTTACGGACCACAAGGCCGCGTATTGCGTTTAAATATTCAAGATGCGGACTTAAATTCTAAGATGGATTCGTTTATTTACAACGGCATTCAAATGACGAATTTAGAAATGGAAACCGGAGCGATTTATGGTTTAGGAAAACTGTTAGGACACGAATGTTTATCGTTGAATGCAATTATTGCTAACCGAGCAAATGGAACGTTTAGTGAAGATCCTTACAAAGCGGTGGATGCGTTGATTGAATATGCGTTGGATAAATTGACTGAAAATAATTAATAAATTAAGAACACAGATTTTAAAAATTAAGGAAATTTTTAAAATTATTTTAATTTCTTAGATCTGTGTTCTAAAAAAATAAATGAATTTACAGATCCAAACCAAACGCCTCCTCCTTCGTCCACTTGAATTAAGCGATGCAAATGCTTTTTTTGAAATGGACAATAATCCTAGTGTTCACAAATACCTTTGGCAAAAACCAACTCAAGATATTATCGAAACAATTAAAACAATTGAGTACGTTCAACAACAATACCGAGAAAATAAAATTGGTCGTTTTGCTACAATACTGAAAGAAACAGGTGAATTCATTGGTTGGACAGGCATTAAATTCGTAAACGACCACGTAGAAAACGGCAATACCAATTTCTATGATTACGGCTACCGTTTAAATGAAAAATTTTGGAACAATGGTTATGCTACAGAAGCCTCCATTGCTTGGTTAGACTATGGTTTCAATCAAATGAATATTGAAAAAATGCACGCTTACACCCATGGTGAAAACAAAGCTTCCAATCATGTTTTACAAAAAGTAGGTTTTCAATTTAGGGACGATTATCCGGATAAAGAGGGTGTGATTTGGAAATGGTGGATGATGGAAAAAGTATTCAGTAAGTAGTTTTCAGTTAAAGTAAACTTAATCAATTTAAATAAACCAAGTAAATATTTAAATTGCATGGATTATACAATTTTCTACTATGAAAAAAATACTGTTATTGATTTTATTTTTTGTTTCTCAAATTGCCATTGCCAATACTAAAGTAAACACACAAAAAAAAGTAGAAAGCTTTATTCAAATTTGGGGCTTATTAAAATACCATCATCCGGAAGTTAGTAAAGGAAAATATGATTTTAATAATGAATTTTTATTAGAATTTGAAAAAATTCAATTAATTGATAATCAAGAAGAGTTAAATAATGAATTTTTAAATTGGATTAAAAAATTTGATGGTAGTAAAATAAGTTACAAATCAGATGATGACTTTTTTAAAAGAAAAAATTTACATTCAAAAAATACAGATTTTAAATGGATTAATAATTCAAACTTTACTAACCAATTAATTGAAATTTTAACTGGAATTAAAAACAATGCAGTATTTGGCGATTATTACGCTTCAATAAATAGCCTAAACAAAATGGTTGGTTTTAAAAATGAAACTGGTTTAAACAACTTTGATTCAACATTAAAATCGCATCGAATGCTTTTTTTGAGTTCATTTTGGAATAGTATGCGATATTGGAATGTCAATATTTATTTAACAGAACAACCTTGGTCTGAAATATTGACAGAAATGATTGATGAATTTGATAGTGCTGATCAACTTAAATTTGAACTTTCAAAAGAAAAACTATTCAGCAAACTAAACGATTCACATTCCAATTATCAATACAGTACAACTTTAAATTCTCTCACAAATTTTCCTGATTTTGGTGGACGAATCATCAATGACTCATTAGTAATTGATGTCATTTTCAACAAAAATAAGATTGAAAAAGATGCAATGGAAATTGGTGATATTATTTATGAAATAGAAGGTTTAAAACTCCGCGAATATTATTTATTGAAATATCAAAATGTTATCAGTGCTTCAAATGAAAATTATTTAAAATCGGCAATTGAAAAAACCTATTTACTAGCTTCCAATAAAGATTCTATACGAGTGGAACTACTTAAAAAAAATGGTGATAAACAAAATCGATACATTCATTTATCAAAATTAAAATATTTTGCTGAAAGATATGTTCGTCAAAGACCTACAATAGAAGTTAACTCGAAAATAATAGAAGAAAATATTGGTTATGTTAACTTATACAAAATAAACAAACAAGAATTAAAAACAGCATTTAAATCCTTCGAAAACACGAAAGGTTTAATCATCGATTTACGCAATTACCCCGAGTTTATTTCTGAAGCTGACATTGCAAATTATCTTTATCCAAACAAAAAAAAGTTCTTAAAAGCTTTGGCTCCCGTATTTCCTTCCTATGCTGCATACGATATTGAAGCACCTTTAAAAATTATAAAAGATCCATTTTCTTCCGGCAGAACTAATAAGAATTTCTATAAAGGAAAAGTTGTATTGTTAGTTGACAGAAAAACAGCCAGTAAAGCAGAATTTATTGGAATGGCTATCCAACAATCTCCAAATTGTATAACTGTTGGAGAGCAAACTTTTGGAGCCGTTATGAATAGAACTGAAGTAATTTTAATGGATAAAACAACAATTGATTTTACCGGAGTTGGTGCATTTTATCCAAATGATGAAAGAGTTCAAAGAAATGGTCTGAAAATTGATTACAAAATAAAAGAATCAGCGATAAATTTCCATTTAAATCATTACGTAGAAGAAGCAATCAAAATAATAAATCAGTAGTTATGAGAAATAGAATTTTAATAATTCTTTTTGTACTCTCTTTTATTTTTGCATCTTGCAAGAAGAAGAATGATAGTATTGAAATTTATTTAACAAAAGAAAAAATTGAAAGTTATGATGGTGTTCCTTTACGAACAGCAATTAAAGACACCACGATAATTAGGCAAGTTCTTGAAAGTTATAATGAAGAAATTAGAATTGATACCTTAAACAACAAACCAATTTATATGGGTCATTTTGTAGCTGAACTTAGTGATTTAGAAGAAAAGCCTTTTATAAATGATTCTGAAATTTTGGGTTTTGATTTTGAAAATTCAGAAATACATTTTAGTAAATCGGTAACTGAAAAAATATATAAATCAATACCTGAATGGAGAAAGAAAAGCCATTTCGGTAAACAATTTGTTTTATGTCATAATGGCAAAATTATACTAAACGGATATTTTATTGGTTCAATGTCTAAATACCATTCAAATACTTATCAAATTAAATATCATAGATATCCTGAACATAAAAGAAATGATGCTTTAACAAGTGTTGCTTTTTCAATAAGTGATAGTTTAAACTTTGAAAAAAACAATTTAAAGAAAAACAAAGAATTATACCATGCGTTTAAAAATAGATTAATAAATCAATCTGAATAGTCTTACTACTTAATACTCCCCATCTTAATACTAAAAAAAATGAAAACCATCAAAATAGCAGGCGTTCCCGAACATTTCAACTTACCTTGGCATTTATGCATTGAAAACGGTGAATTTGAAGAAGCCGGAATCGATTTACAATGGACGGATGTTCCCGAAGGAACCGGAAAAATGTGTCAAATGTTAAGAGATGGCGAAACGGATATTGCCGTTATTTTAACCGAAGGAATTGTAAAAGACATTACTGCCGGAAATCCATCTAAAATTGTACAGGTTTATGTGGAAAGTCCATTAATTTGGGGTATTCACGTAGATGCGAAATCAAACTATACTTCACTTTCCGATTTAGAAAACACGAAAGTAGCGATTAGTCGAATGGGCTCAGGTTCCCATTTAATGGCAATTGTGAATGCTCAAAATCAAGGTTGGAAAACAACTGATTTGCAGTTTGAAATTGTCAATACCATTGACGGAGCTGTTGAAGCCTTATCGAATGGAACTGCCGATTATTTTATGTGGGAAAAGTTCATGACAAAACCACTAGTTGACAACGGAACATTTCGAAGAATTGCCGACTGCCCAACTCCGTGGCCTTGTTTTGTAATTGCTGTTCGCAATGAAATGCTCGAAAAACACCCGCAAACCATCGCATTGATTTTAGAAATCATCAACACCACAACCGACGAATTTAAAGACATTCCGAGCATTAACCGAACACTGGCCAGCAGATTCAATCAAAAAACAGAAGATATCGATTCTTGGCTACTTCAAACCCGATGGTCGCAAAAAAATATAACGTCGGAAACGTTAAACAAAATTCAAAATCAGCTCTTTGAGCTAAGTCTTATCGATAAAAAAAGTACTTTTGCAGATAGCGTGCACGCCTTTTAGCATTTTGCCGTTTCTATGTAAATGAATCTATTCGGAACACTTAAGTATCAAGAATTAAAAACTAAATTCCAGGTCAAAAAACCATGGGATGATGTGATTATTTTTGTGCTAAATGTACTGATTGCGATTCCTGTTTTTATTATCCTACATCAAAATTTAAAAGACCCGGAATGGTATTTCAATATTGACAGAATACTCATCGCAATCATTCTCTTAATCATTATTCAACTCATTTTACGACTCATACGAACAATTTTGATTCTTGGAATAGCTACTTATTTTATTATTTTGATTTATGGAACGGTTTTTAGCGGATATGGATTTGAATCGGTTTTTCAAGATTATGGCTACATGATTTATTCCATGTCAGAAAATCCAAATCCACAAGATTTAATGATTTCAAAACTTCTACCGTTTCCCAATAAAACTCAAATCCTTAACGCAATTGAGTATGACCATCCGCAAGTTCGCAATTTTGCTTTAACGGCTACAACGTTGCATTTTAAAGAAATCAAAGGTCAGCAAGAACATCGAAAAATGATTCAGTGTTTTGCTGTTTTCAAAGAAATTAGAAACCGTTGGAATTATGTAAATGACCCAAAAGGTCAAGAATACATTGCTCACGCAACGGAAAGTTTAATCCATTTTTCCGGCGATTGTGACGACCATGCTATTTTGATGGCAGCTTGTATTCGAGCAATTGGTGGCACTCCGCGTTTAATCCATACAGGCGGACATATTTATCCGGAAATGTTAGTTGGTAAAAAAAGTGATTTAGAGGCCGCAGTTTACCTGATCAAAGAACTTTTGTTTGTATCAGAAAGTAAAAATAAAGAAATTCACTACCACATTGATGAACGAGGTCAAATCTGGCTGAATTTAGATTATACGGCTCGTTATCCGGGAGGACCTTTTATGTCGGAAGAAATCCTTGGAGCTTTAACACTAAACTAATCGTTTATCGAGATTTTGGTTATTTTTTTTCTTTCCAGCCAACCTTTTTATATATTTACACCACATAAACCCCAAAAAATGAAAAAATTTATTTTTATCTTTTTAGTTTTCACCCAGGTTTCGGTTGCTCAGGAAAATAATTCTTTTGACTTGGGAAAAAATGAAATCAAATTTGATATTGTTTCACTTGTCGCTTTGGGAAAAATTCATGTGAGTTATGAACGCTTTCTCAGCAATGATTTTTCAGTCGGAATCAGTGGTAACTTTAACCAAAGTAAATCGAGAGAAGAAGATTTTGAACTTGGCAAAAACCGCACTTTAGAGGAATATCAAATTATTCCGTTTGTCCGTTATTCGCTATCTAAAAGTCAGATTCGTTATTATTTTGTCGAGGTGTTTGTATCTGCCAACCAAGGAAAATACCGTGAATTAGAACGACTAGTTGACCAAAATAACAACGGTTACTACCAAGCACTGCAAAAAGAGTATTCCGATTACGCGGTTGGTGCAGCAGTTGGACACAAGTTTTATATCAAAGAAAAATTAGGTGTTGATATTTTTGTGGGAATGGGAAAAAACCTTTTCAGCAGTGGCGAAAGTCCGGATATCATTTCTCGTGTGGGAGTAAATTTAGGTTACCGATTTTAAAAATTAGACTATGAAAACATTAAAATATACACTACTGCTTGCTTTAATTGCTCTTTCAATCTCTTGTAGTCAGGAAGATGAAGAGTTTTATAATGCAGTTTATACTACTATTCCCGGATTGGTTTCTATTGAAGTACAATCTGACTACCAAGTAAACGACGTTCTTTGGTTAAATACAAATGACTTTTCGAGGTATTTAAACGAACCCAATCAAACTAGCCTTTTAGATGTTTACCAGACGACCAATTCGCAAAAATTTAGTTTTTTGTACCGTTTAGAAAGACAAGTTAACGGAGAATGGGAAAATGTTGCGGTGGGCACTAATTTTGTGGAAGATAACGGAACAATGAGCATTGGCAATTATGTGACAGCTAATGCTATATATAATTCAAACACAGAAATGTATGAATTTAGAGGAGGCTTACGATTAACACAAGCGGGACAATATCGAATTGGCTTTTTTAGCGGATATAACGGTTCTAATTTTGATGTTATTTCGGATAGTTCAAACAACTCCACCTTCTTAACTATTGCCACAACTGCCAATAATGTAACGAACGGATTTTATGCATTCACCGTAAATTAAAACCATTTTTTACGTCTGAAATAAAAGATCATTGCTAATACAATAACAAACATAACTCCCAATGTGATGAAATAGCCATTGGGAGCTTTTAATTCCGGGATGTTTTCAAAATTCATTCCATAAACCCCTACAATAAAAGTGAGCGGAATAAACACGACAGACACAATTGTGAGCGTTTTCATAATCTCATTCATGCGATGACTCTGAGCTGAGAAATAAAAACTCGAAGCACTTTCAAGCGAATTAATATCATAATCTACTTGATCTAAAAGCTCTAAACTTTTTTGATGTAATCGTGAGAAAAAGGAATAATTTGATTTTTCAATACCATTAAAATCATTATCATCTTGCATCGATTTTAAATTGAAAAGCGAATCTTTGAGCGGAATAATCGATCGTTTTAAATAGTTTAAATCTTCACTGCATTTTTCAATGCGAACCAAAACATCTTGACTTTCATTTACTTTTGCTTCAATTTGAAGCAATTCGATAATGTCTTCATACTTTTCTATGGTGATGTAGAAGTTTTCCATCACAGCATCCAACATTAGATACAGCAAAAAATCGTTTTTCTTTTTGCAGACCAGTCCGGTATTGGTTTTAATCCGCTCTCTAATGTGTGTAAAAAAATCACCTCTTTTTTCCTGAAAAGAGATGAGTAGATTATCTTTTAAAAGAAAACTAATCTGTTCTACCCGTACATTCGCATCCCCCTTTTCTGGTAAGATAGATTTAATACTGAAAAATAAAGCATTTTCCAATTCTTCCATTCGCGTACGTTTGGCCACGTTTAAAACATCTCCGGCGATGTATACGTCAATTCCAATGGTTTCAACAATGCGTTTAATTAGCTCCCCATCGTGTAAACCATGAACATTCAACCATTTAACATCTTCAGAAGTTAGTAATTCATCAATCTCTACTTTATCTAAACTCAGGTTTTTTGTTTCGGTATACGATTCAGAATTATAGACAAACAACTGCATTTCAATCGGTTGATCTTTGTGTTGTCCGGTATATTCAAAATGGTTCGGCTGTATTCGTCTCCCTTTTTTATATTTTAATCGTTTCACGGTATTATTTTTTATAAAAATAAGCGATTTAATTTTTTCATTCTATTTTTACAGAAAATATTTTTATCATGCAGACACTCATCATTCATATCAAAGAACTTATTCAAATCAGGGAAATTGGAATCCAAAAAGTTTCCGGAAGCGAAATGGCCGATTTACCACTATTAAAAAATGCTTTTTTATTGATTGAAAATAATTTGATAGCCGATTTTGGTTTGATGAACGATTGCCCTACTCTACCCGATGCAAAAGTTATCGATGCCACCGAAAAAGTGGTTTTACCCACTTGGTGCGATAGCCACACCCATTTGGTGTATGCCGGCAATCGTGTGCAAGAATTTGTAGACCGAATTAATGGATTGAGTTACAAAGAAATTGCCAATCGCGGTGGTGGAATTCTGAATTCGGCTCAACAACTCAATGAAACGGATGAAAATGAAATTTATGAACAATCGAAAGTTCGCCTAGAAGAAGTGATGAAATTGGGAACCGGAGCCATCGAAATCAAATCCGGATATGGTTTAACAGTGGAAGGCGAAATAAAAATGCTACGTGTAATTAAACGTTTGGCAGAAAATTACCCTATCAAAATAAAAGCTACTTTTTTAGGAGCTCATGCTTTTCCGAAAGAATTCAAAGAAAATCATTCCGGTTATATTGAGTTGATTATCAATGAAATGTTGCCTAAAATTGCTGAAGAAAATTTAGCCGATTATATTGACGCCTTTTTAGAAACCGGTTATTTTACCGTAGAAGAAACCGAACGAATTATGGAAGCCGGAAAAAAATACGGTTTAATTTCTAAAATTCATGTCAATCAGTTCACAGCTATCAACGGTATTGCTGCTTGCGTCAAGCACAATGCCTTAACGGTTGATCACTTAGAAATAGTGACTGAGGAAGACATTGAAGTGCTTAAAAACACTGAAACGATGCCGGTTGCATTACCTTCGTGCAGTTATTTCATTAGTATTCCGTATACTCCAGCCAGAAAAATGATAGCAGCCGGATTGCCATTGGCATTAGCAACCGACTATAACCCGGGAACAACACCTTCTGGCAATATGAACTTTGTGGTAGCAACCGCTTGCATCAAAATGAAAATGACTCCCGAAGAAGCTATTAATGCAGCAACCATTAACGGAGCCTATGCGATGGGAATCTCAGCTACGCACGGAAGCATTACCAAAGGTAAAAAAGCCAACTTAATTATTACCAAACCAATTCATTCGTTCTATCAATTGCCGTATGAATTTGGTAGTAATTTGATTGATGAGGTTATTATTGAAGGGAAAACAGTTTAATTTAATTTTTAATTTAAAACCAGTAAGAAATTAAGGTTCATTAAGTAATAAATCGTGTATTCAAAAATCCTTACTATTCTTAATTTCTTACTGGTTAACAAAAAAAAAGGAGCAACATTGCATTGCTCCTTTTATATTCTATTAAATTAATTCTTATTTCAAAGAGAAACTTGTTTTTCCAACTAATTCGCCTTTGTCAAAAATGTTAACAAAGTAAGTGCCTTTCTCAAAGTTTTCTCCCGGTAAGTTTTCAGAAACATTTACAGTACTGTTTTCATATTGAACCGTTGAAATAAAACTATACGTTAACGATTGATCGCCAAACTCAATTAGCTTTTTCTCACCTAACACATTATTTTTACTGTCAATGACTTGAATGTAATACGATTTGTCACCGGATTTAGCCACTCTATTTTCAGCAATGGTAAAGTTGATTTTTAAAATATCTGCTCTGCTTGCTCTTTCTGTTGCTACTTCTTTTCCGGAATTTTTCACTTTATAGGCTCCGGTTTTTAAATTCAAGATAGAAAGTTTAGATGCTTTTTCAACAGTTTTAGATAATTCTTCGTTTTGACCTGATAATACTTGATTGTACTGTTGTGCCTCAACTAAAATAGTTTTGGTACTGTCAATTTCAGTAGATAGATCTTGATTTAATTTCTTCAACGCATCATTTTCTTGAATCAAGGAATTCATTTTCGCTTGCAACTGTTGAACTTGCGTTTTGTATTTACTCATGGCTGCAACATCTCCTTTCGCTCTCTTAACCTCTTCCATCAATTTAACTACTTTATCACGCTCTGCAATTAACTCTTCAGACATCGAAGTGTTTTCTGCAATAGCCGCATCGTAAGTTGTTTTTAATTGAGCTAATTCTGCCAAAGCAGTTTCTTTTTCTGTAGATACAGAAGATAATTCCGTTTCTACTTTTTTAGCATCTGAACTCATTTTAAACATATAGCCCAAACTAGCTACCAGTAAAAGTGATAATATTAAAATTATCGCTTTCAGTTTTGAATTGTTGTTGTCTTGGTTTTCCATTGTTAAGTTGATTTTACAGCAAAGTTAAATTTATTTTAGATTCGTTTTGCATTACGATAACGTTATTTTGCATAAAAATAGTATTTTTGAATGCAATTATTTTTTTATGGAAAATCTGGTTCCGTTTACCTCCATTGATTTGGGAAAAATTACCCATCACAGAAGTGGTGAAATAAAATTTGGCGAAAAAATGCTCACAATTCCAAAAGGAGTTGATTCGGTAGCGTTTTTAACTGAAAGCAAAGCCAAATTTGTTTTATTCGGAATTCCGGAAGACATTGGCGTTCGAGCCAATTTTGGTCGACCCGGTGCGGCTTCGGCATGGGAAAGTGCCATCAAAAGCATTGCCAACATTCAACACAACCGTTTTTGCAAAGGAAGTCAACTTTTGATTTTAGGCTCTTTGGATATGAAAAATGATATGAAAATTGCCGAAAATCTAGATTTTCATAACGTAGACGATCGAAAGACTTTTTCCACTTTAGTTGAAAAAATTGATAAAGAAGTTTCACATATCATATTTACTATTGTAAAAGCGGGTAAAATCCCAATTATTATTGGTGGCGGACATAACAATGCCTATGGAAATATTAAAGGAACCGCATTAGCAAAAGGAAAACCTATCAATGCAGTAAACCTAGACGCTCATTCCGATTTTAGAATTCTGGAAGGACGACACAGCGGCAACGGATTTTCGTATGCTTTTGATGAAGGTTTCTTAAAGAAGTATTTTATTTATGGTTTACACGAAAGTTATACTTCTAAAAATGTTTTACTTCAATTAAAAGATTTAGAAGACAGAGTTCGTTTTAATACCTATGATGAAATTGCCATTCGAAAAGTAAAAAACTTTGAACAAGAACTCAATCAAGCACTTACATTTATTAAAAATGATTTTTTTGGGATAGAAATCGATTTAGATTCACTGCCTAATATTGCCAGTAGTGCCATGACGCCAAGCGGATTCTCGGTTGAACAAACCCGTCAATTTATCCATCATTTTGGGCAGCACGCTCATGCGGCTTACTTACATATCTGCGAAGGTGCTCCCGATTTATGCGATGAAAAAAATCCGCAATTAATTGGCAAATTAATTGGTTATTTAATCACGGATTTTATGAAGGCGAAAAGTGTGTTGGAGGTTTAAAAATTGATTTTAAATTTGACAAGATATTTCCATAACGTAAAGAGTGGTTTTTCCGAGGGCTCCGTATCCGAATGAGGTATAGCAACGAAACGCGATTTTTTGCAAAGGTGTCTGCTGGGCTTCACATTTTCAAATAATTGACTATCAACCCACTAAAACAAGGGTTGAAAGACCGAAAAGGATGAGAATTGAACTAAGAGGCTATTTTTCATCATTAGAAAATTTTTGTGGCGTTGAAAGAGAAAAATAGAATTATAAGAAAAATTGATAAGGTTTAGTACAACCTTGTGAACTTTCGCAAGATTTCAAATCATCAAGAGATTGGAAACGAAATAAAATAAGCATAACATAAAAATGGGATTATTTTCAGCCTTATTAGGCAACGCAGGAGCAGTGAGTCAGGACGAATTACTTAAAAAATACGGTCAACTCCTCACCGACTCCGAAGAAATTGAATTGGGTTTTAAGCTTATCCGTGATACATTTATCTTTACCAACAAACGGTTGATTTTTGTTGAAGTTCAGGGAATTACCGGCAGCAAAACCGAATATAAATCGATCACCTACAAAAGCATTACCCGGTTTAGTGTAGAAACCGCCGGAACATTTGACTTGGAAGCAGAACTAAAAATTTGGGTTTCCAGCGAAGCACAGCCAAGCATTAGAAAACAATTTAATAAATCGGTCAATGTGTATGAGGTACAAAAAGTACTCGCGCACCATGTGTTGAAGTAAATCTAAGTACACCAAAGAAATTTTCTGTTTTTTTTATTTAAAGGAGATTTTTTTTGTTTAGAATGGAAAATTTTTGAACAACTTTCTGATTTTAAAGCGAAAAAGACTACTTTTGGCAAATTTTAATTTAAAATTCAATGAACAAAAATTACTTTTTCGTAATTGCTTTTTTAAGCTTTATCATGAGCCACGCTCAACAAGCCGGTGATTTGGATACCGCTTTTGGTACCAACGGTATCGTAAAAACTAATTTGTGGAATGCCTCCTCTAACGTAAAAGGTCACGTGGTGCTCTCGGATGGAAAAACGATAGTAGCCGGAGAAATAGACAATGGAATCAACCCTAGGGGTTTTGTGATGCGGTTATTAGCCAATGGCGATATTGATACCGCTTTTGGTGACCAAGGAAGAGCCGTTCACCCTTTTATCAATGGAATTAATGTGGTGAAAGTGCAAGCAGACGGTAAAATTTTAGTTGGAAGTTCATATAACAACGATATTGCCATTGCCCGTTATTTAGCCAATGGTACCTTAGACACCGGTTTTGCCTTTGACGGAACGTATTACAATACAACCACCGATGAAAACTCTTTTCCTTCACACAAAGTGATTGACATGGAGCTTCAATCGGACAATAAAATTGTGGGGTTAACTACTTCTTACATCGCAAATGAAAATAAAATTCGTTTGTTCCGCTTGAACGCCAACGGTATTTTAGATAACACTTTAAACGTAAACGACAGTTTTGGAGAAACAGATTTTCCGGTAGCCTTAAGTATTCAAACAGATGGTCGTTTGCTTATCAATGGTTATTATTACAATGGTTCCAATCCTTCTGTGTTTATCGCACGTTATAATTCAAACGGAGCCATTGATACGACCTTTAACTCAAATGGTAGAAGAACGTTTACAATTACAAACACCACAGCGGTAACTGTCACTGATTTATTATTACAAACGGATGGAAAAATTCTATTAAGCGGAAAATATTTTTCTAACGCCGATGCCTTATTTATAATTCGTTTGAACGCGAACGGAACGTTCGATACTACATTTAGTGGTGATGGATTTCAAGGAGCTTCGATTGATGTGAATTTTAGTAGCTCGGGTAAAATTGCCTTGCAATCTGACGGAAAGATCATTCAAATGGATTCTTTTTACAACAACACAACAGATAACGAAGACATGTTATTGGTGCGTTACACAGCTAACGGCGACTTAGATAACACTTTTTTTAATGGAAGTGCAGGTTTTACATTAGCTTTCAATAGTTTCAATGACCGAGTTGGCTTTATGAGCATTACCAACAACAAATTGTTTATTTCCGGAAATGCTGAGACTACCGTGGTTGATAACAATATGGCGTTTGGACGTTACAATTTAAATACATTCACAGCCGATACTACATTTGGAACAAATGGGTTAAAACAATTGAATGTTGCCTTTCCAACGTATGAAGAAGTCATTCAATCCGTAGTTCAATCCGATAACAAAGTAGTAGTATTAACGAAAATATATGTCAACAATTTGTTTTTTAACGGACTTCAACGTTTCAATGAAAACGGAAGCTTAGATACGACTTTTGGTGCGAACGGAAAACTGGCGTTAGGTTTTTATTTTACTGAGTTTAATGCTTTGGCTGTAGATAATGCTAATAATATAATAATCTACGGTTATCAATCCTTATCCAGCGGATTCGTTTTACGCATTACTCCGGCAGGAGCATTTGATACCACTTTTGGTAATCAAGGGATTACCTATTTTGAAAATGATATAGACTTTCTTCCGAGAATCAATTCCATTAAAATAGCACCGAACAACAAAATTATTTTAGGCGGTGGAAATGTAGTGAACAACATCATTGATTATCTGTTGATTCGTATGAATGCGAATGGTACTATTGATACCACTTTTGGCGACAATGGAATTAGCTTAGTAGGATTAAACAATGTCTCTGAAATCATTACCGATTTAGAAGTTTTGAGTGACGGAAAAATTGTAGCCGTTGGAAGAACCAATGAAAATTTTGCGAATGATTTTCAAGCCGTGATTATGAAATTCAACTCGGTTGGTTTACTCGACCCTGCCTTTAACGGAAATGGAAAATACTTGACTGAAAGACCGGTTGACTTTTTTATGAAAGGTGATATTGCCGTTCAAAACAATGGCAAACTATTGGTAACGTTTGAATCGTTATTTGACAGTTTCCTACTTTATCGCTTAAATGCCAATGGTACACTTGATACTAACTTTGGTTCAAGTGGTGTAGTAACTACCTCAATCAATGGGGAAGATTATTCTGCTCAATTGCATTATAATACGGTGAACCAAAACATCACTTTAATTGGTACTACATTGGATGAAGAGGGAGGGAAATTTGCCTTAACCCGTTATGACACTGATGGAAACATGGACTTTTCTTTTGGTAATAACGGTGTGGTGATTACCGATAGTGGTTCTTCTTCACAAGTAATTTCTGCTGCTGCTACCAACAACGGAAAATTAGTTGTAAGCGGATGGATGTATAATGAAGTAACGATGGATTATGACCAAATTATGGCAAAATACTATTTGGAAGAATCATTGAGTTTGACTGAACAGGTGTTATCGTCCATTCAAGTATACCCAAATCCGGTGGCAGAAACATTGTATGTACGTTTAAAAAATGAAGTAACTGCAGAAAACTATACGGTTACAGACATGACCGGAAAAGTAGTTTTAAATGGTAAATTATCTGTCGAACAAGGTATACCGGTCTCCGCTTTGTCCCAAGGCATTTATCTAATCGCCCTTGATGATTTTGCACCGATTCGATTTGTAAAACAGTAATTCTGACTAAATATTAAAAAGCGGCTTGACTCTACTCAAGCCGCTTTTTTTAATTGTAATTGCAACCAAAACCTTCATTATTGAAGAAAATTTTAGAGGTTTTTTATAGTGCTTTAAATCGCATAGCTCCTTTTTGTTTTCAACAATAGGGAATCTATTAATCATATTTTTTTGCTTAAAAACTTACTTTTAGAAGTCACCGTCAATTCCTATCTTTGTGCATTAGTACTTTATATTTTCTTAATTTTACACAAACACATTTTATGCAACATATTATCGACCGATTCATCAGCTATGTAACGATTGACACCGAATCTGATCCCAATTCTGAAACTACTCCAAGTTCTAAAAAACAATTAGTACTAGCCCAAAATCTAGTCAACGAACTCGAAGCCATCGGCATGGATGACGTGACGATGGACGAAAAAGGCTATATCATGGCAACGTTACCCGGCAATGTAGAACACGAAGTTCCGGTGATTGGCTTTATTTCGCATTACGATACTACTCCCGATTTTACAGGAGCAAATGTAAAACCACAAATTATTGAAAACTATAATGGTAAAGACATCGTGCTGAATGCCGAACAAAACATTGTGCTCTCTCCCTCCTATTTTAAAGATTTATTACAATACAAAGGGCAAACTATAATCACCACGGATGGCACTACTCTTTTGGGAGCCGATGACAAAGCCGGAATTACCGAAATTGTCACGGCAATGGAATTTCTAATTAAGAATCCCGAGATCAAACACGGGAAAATTCGAGTTAGTTTTACTCCCGATGAAGAAATTGGTCGTGGTGCTCATCATTTTGATGTTGAAAAATTTGGAGCCGATTGGGCTTATACCATGGATGGTAGCCAACTTGGTGAATTGGAATATGAAAATTTTAATGCTGCCGGAGCAAAAATTACCTTTAAAGGAAAAAGCGTTCATCCAGGTTATGCCAAAGGAAAAATGATTAATTCAATGCTTTTAGCGTCAAAATTCATTTCTAAATTACCTAAAAAAGAAGTTCCAGAAGAAACCAAAGGGTATGAAGGATTTTTTCACGTAACCGGAATCACGGGAAGCATTGAAGAAAGTACCGTTTCTTTGATTGTTCGCGACCATGACAAAAAACTATTCAAAAAAAGAAAAGAGTTTTTACATGATTTAACCGCTAAATTCAATAAAAAATTTAAAAAGCAATTTGGGGAAGATATTGCCATTATTGAAATTAAAGACCAATATTACAATATGAAAGAAAAGGTAGAACCGGTTTTTCATATTGTAAAAATTGCCGAAAAAGCAATGAAGCAATTAGGCATAAAACCACTAATCAAACCTATTCGTGGCGGAACAGATGGTTGCCAACTTTCGTACAAAGGTTTGCCATGTCCGAATATTTTTGCGGGCGGACATAATTTTCATGGAAAATATGAATATGTTCCGGTGGAAAGTATGCAAAAAGCAGTGGAAGTGATTGTGAAAATTGCAGAATTAACTGCGGAGAAGAAATAAGATTTATACTTACATATTGCCGCTGATTTGTTGATATAAAAAATCTGCGAATCAGTGGCTATTTTTTTGCTACGGATTTACTTTGTCTGTTCGCTTTGCTCGGGTCACAAATTATCATGGATTATATTTTTTAACTGGCCGCTGATGCACTGATTTTGTTATTAACCGCAGAGTCTTTGATTTTAAGAAAAAAAAATAAAACCGATGCTTTTGGCAAACATCGGTTTAAATGATAAGTATCGAAAATAATTATTTCTTCTCCACTAATTTAGCACTCATTTCCATAGAAATTGCTGAGCGTTCCATTTTTAATTTTCCGGACATGGTTTCAATCACAACCGTACCTTCCGATACTTCTGCTATTTTTCCGTGAAGTCCGCTTTTGGTGATAATTCTATCACCCACTTTTAAATTGCTTTCAAATTCTTTTTCTTGTTTGGCACGTTTTTGTTGCGGTCTGATCATAAAAAAATAAATGACCACAAACATTAATAAAAACGGTAATAACGACTGAATATTTTCCATATTATTGATTAGTTATTGCAGGGGTTTCTGCTTTTGGTTTTGGTGTTACGTTTGCTTTGATGGTTAACACATCTTTTCCGGACGCTGTATTGGCTGTGATATTGACGGATTTTTGTTGCATTCCCGGTTTTCCGTTACTGTCGAAAGACACTTTCATTTTTCCGGTTTTTCCCGGTTTAATTGGTTCTTTAGGAAATTCAGGAACAGTACAACCGCAGGATCCTGCTGCATTGGCAATAATTAAGTCGGCTTGACCCGTGTTGGTAAAAGTAAAGGTTGTTTCTACAGTAGCACCTTCGTTAATAACTCCAAAATCATGTTCTTTTTTATTGAATGTCATGGCTGGGTATTTTCCATCTGCCGGTGGTGGCGTAACTTGGTTTGCCTCCTGATTAACGTTTGGTTTTCCTTTATTTTCAGCAGGTTGTGTTTGAGGATTCCCAACATATTCATTAATTGGAATGTCTTTACTGTTGGGATCGATTTTAGAAAGTGCATCTTCTTTTTTACATGAAACTACTGATGCAAAAACGAATAGAGTAAAAATTGATTTTCTTAACATAGTTAGTTTATTTAATTATTACATTAAACCTCTTCCGGTTTTCTTTAATTTATCTGCTTTTTGAAAGTCTTTGACTAAGTTGTCTAGAACTCCATTTATAAAAATACTACTTTTTGGTGTGGCATATTCTTTAGCGATTTCCAGATACTCATTAATGGTTACTTTCACGGGAATGGACGGAAAACGCAAAAACTCACAAATCGCCATTTTTAACATGATGGTGTCCACTTCAGAAATACGATCCGGATCCCAGTTTGGTGTTCTATCAATGTATTCTTTGGCCAATTCGATTTCATTTAAAACTGTTTTACGAAACAAATCGCGAGCAAAATCTTTGTCTTCAGCATCTTTGTAGAGTGGTAAAACAGCAAACGATTTTTCAACACTTTCTTCTATGTGTTTCAATTGCTTAAGAATCATTGTGTTTACCAGCGGTATATCATCCACCCAAGTGAGTTTATAATCTTCTAAATAATCATATAATTTTTCGTTAGAAGCAACTAATTCAGCGAACAAATCGGCTATGAATTTTTTATCGTTTTCAAATGAATCGGTCGCGTCGGACAAATAATTTTGATACAGCGAACTCTTTTTGATCTCTTCTAATAATATCCAAATAAGGTCATCGTTTTGACTCCAATTGTTGATTTTTCTTTTTTCTAAAGCGATGGAAAGCGAATTATTCTCCTCTAAAGCGAGTAAAATTCGGTTAGAGATAAATTTTCTGTTAGGCTTTAAGTCTTTTTCAGTAGCTAAATGTTTCTTGGAAGCTTTTTCCAAAAAATCTTCTTCTTTTTTTCTGATTTCAACTAAGGCAGATAGTACAATCAAATATAAATCCTGAATACTTTCGATGCTTGAAAATAAGAATTTTTCTTCTTTTTCCAATTGGTCAGAACCGCTTTGATGCATTGCATAAATTGTTTGCAATACTTTTACCCGAATATGTCTTCTGTTTAACACGTTGTAAGAACTTTTTAAAAAAATTAGTGACGTCCCGTAAGACGTCACAAAAATAGTACTATTTATCGAAAAATATTATTTCCCGCTTTCTTTTTTACGTTGATTTATTCTATTTTGCGCAATTGTTAAAGCGGCTTGATGTGTTGTCATATTATTTTTTACCGCATAATCAAAAATTTCCAATGTTGTATTGTAGATATTTTCTGTTCTTCTCATTGCTTCTGCTTTGTCATAATGTTCAATTTCTGCATACACATTGATTATTCCACCGGCATTAATCAAGAAATCTGGAGCGTATAAAATTCCTCTCTCCTGAAGAATTTTACCGTGAATATTTTCATTTGCCAACTGATTATTAGCTGCTCCGGCTACAATGGAAGCATTCAGTTTGTAAACAGTATCATCATTGATAGTAGCACCTAATGCACACGGAGCATAAATGTCAACATCGGCACTGTATAGATCTGAACCAGAATATATTTTTGCCCCATAGAGAGCCCCTACTTCGTTTAAACGACTTTCATTAATATCAGAAATGGTTACCAGAGCTCCTTCTTTTGTTAGATAATCAACCAAGGTTTCTCCAACATGTCCAATTCCTTGCACTAAAACTTTGATACCGGCTAATGATTCTGAACCGAATTTATATTTCGCAGCGGCTTTCATTCCCATATACACTCCAAAAGCTGTTACCGGGGATGGGTTTCCTGAACCACCTCTTGTTTCTGAAATTCCGGTTACATAAGGTGTTACATCTCTCACAGTGTCCATGTCTTCGGTTTGCATTCCTACATCTTCGGCTGTGATATATTTTCCGCTTAATGAATGAACAAATTCACCAAACTTGCGCATTAATTCCGGTGTTTTTTGGGTTTTAGCATCACCAATAATAACTGCTTTTCCTCCACCAAGATTCAATCCTGTAATAGCCGATTTAAAAGTCATTCCTCGTGATAAACGTAAAACATCGTTCAAAGCTTCCCATTCATTGGTGTAGTTCCACATTCTAGTACCACCTAATGCTGGTCCTAAAACTGTGTTATGAATTCCAATTATTGCCTTTAAACCAGTATCTTTGTCGTTGCAAAAAACAATTTGCTCATGATTATCAAAGGATACTTGTCCAAAAACCGGATCCATTTTTTGAAGTTCTTTAGGAGTAGTTACTTCTGCTATCATAGTTGTATATTTTATTGGTGAAATTATGACTTTATCAAAAAGACAAAGCAAAAGTAGAACTAAAATCAAAAGAACGCAATAAAATTTGATAATTTTAGCAATCTGTTAATAACAAGCTGTGTTTACAGAATAATCCAAAATAACATTATTTATATATTTTTAACATTTTTTTACAGATAAATACCTGTCAGAATTAAATAACATGAAAGAACTACATTATTTAAATAAATATTTCATCAAATATAAATACCGTTTTTTGTTAGGTATTGTCATTACAATTGTTGCCCAAATATTCTCACTATTTATTCCAAAGCTTGTGGGTCAATCAATGAATATCATCGATACTTACATCAAGAATCCAATCAATGATACGAGTATGATCAAAAAAGAACTATTAGTTAGTTTAGGATTGATTATTGGGGCGACTATAATAGCTGGGTTTCTAACATTTTTAATGCGACAAACATTGATTGTAATGTCACGTCATGTTGAATTTGACCTAAAAAATGAAGTATTTCAACAATACGAACGATTATCGCAAAGTTTTTATAAAAGAAACCGAACTGGAGATTTAATGAATCGCATCTCGGAAGATGTGGGAAAAGTCCGAATGTATGTTGGTCCGGCTGTGATGTACACAATTAACACGATTATTCGTTTTGCCATCGTAATTGTATACATGTATAATGTATCGCCAACATTAACCTTATATACCATTCTTCCACTACCGCTACTCTCCTATTTTATTTTTAAATTGAGTGTTGAAATCAATAATAGAAGTCGAATTTATCAAGAAAATTTATCCTCACTGTCCAGTTTTTCACAAGAGATGTTTTCAGGTATTAGAGTCATAAAAGCCTATGCCTTAGAAGGCCAAAACAAGAAAGAATTCAATAATTTAGCACAAGAGAGCCGTGATAAAAATATGAGTTTAGCATTTGTGAATGCCTTGTTTGGTCCACTTATGATTTTACTGATTGGATTGAGCAACCTAGTTGTTATCTATTTTGGGGGGATGATGTACGTAAATGGAACCATTGAAAACATCGGAACTATTGCCGAGTTTATTTTGTATGTCAACATGCTCACTTGGCCGGTGGCTTCCATCGGTTGGGTTTCTTCATTGGTTCAGGAAGCTGAAGCCTCACAAAAACGAATCAACGAATTTTTAAAAATTGAACCGGATATTAAAAACCATAATCCCAATCATGATTCAATTCAAGGCTCTATCGCTTTTAAAAATGTAAGTTTTACGTATGAAGACACCAATATTCAAGCGTTAAAAAATATTTCTTTTGAAGTAAAAAAAGGAGAAACTTTAGCCATTTTAGGAAAAACCGGCTCAGGAAAATCAACCATTCTTTCCTTGATTTGCCGACTGTATGATGTAGAAAATGGTTCGATTACCATGGATGGAAAAAAATTGGCCGATTTAAACCTGCACGATTTGCGAAATAGTATTGGGATTGTTCCGCAGGATGCTTTTTTGTTTTCGGATAGCATCAAAAATAATATCAAGTTCGGAAAAGAGGAGGCTACAGACATGGAAGTGATTGAGGCCGCTAAACAGGCGATCGTTCATGATAATATTATCAACTTTAAAAATCAATACGAAACCGTTCTGGGTGAAAGAGGAATTACACTTTCCGGCGGACAAAAACAGCGGGTTTCTATTGCCAGAGCCATCATCAAAGATCCGGAAATTTTACTGTTCGATGATTGTTTATCTGCGGTTGATACTGAAACCGAAGAGCAAATTTTGAATAACTTATTTCAAATTTGTAAAAATAAAACTACATTAATTGTCAGTCATCGGGTATCATCTGCCAAAAATGCTGATAAAATTATCATCTTAGAGGAAGGAGAAATTATCCAACAAGGTACTCATTTCCAATTATTAAATCGAGAAGGCTATTACAAAGAATTGTATTTGAAACAACTTTCTGAAAAAGAATTGTCATAATTTTTTGATAATTCAATTATTTTTTAGATTTTTGGTTCACTTACAACACTAAATTTGAGCGAACGATTATGAGAGAAAACGACATGTTAGAAAAAGACGAAATTTTTTCTAAAGTTTTAAGAGCAGGCAGAAGAACCTATTTCTTCGATGTTAGAGCAACAAAAGCGGATGATTATTACATTACCATTACTGAGAGTAAAAAGTTTACAGAGGAAGATGGTTCTTTTCACTTTAAAAAGCACAAAATTTATTTGTACAAAGAAGATTTTGTAGCTTTTAAAGAAATTTTAGACGATATGACTTCGTATGTTTTAGACCATAAAGGCGAAGAAGTAATTTCTGAAAGACATCAGAAAGATTTCAAAAAAGAATATTCTACCGAAACTGTTGAGAATCAAGAAGCTCCAAAAGCAAGTTTTACTGACATCGATTTTGATGACATTTAATAAATCAATACTTTTAATAAAGCTCCAAAAAAATATTTTGGGGCTTTTTTTTTGAATTAATCTTCTTCAAAGTTATTTGATTTTGAATAATTTCTCCACTTTTCAATACAATCAACCATGTCTTGCGGCATTTCAGAGTTAAAACGCATAAACTCTTTAGTGGTTGGGTGCTCAAATCCTAGGGTTTTGGCATGAAGTGCTTGACGAGGTAAAATTTTAAAACAATTTTCTACAAACTGTTTGTATTTTGTAAAGGTTGTTCCTTTGAGAATTTGATGTCCACCATACCGTTCATCGTTGAACAACGGATGACCAATGTGTTTCATGTGAGCTCTAATTTGATGCGTTCTACCGGTTTCTAATCTACAAGAAATTAACGTGACATACCCGAATCGTTCTAACACTTTATAATGGGTTACCGCTGATTTTCCAAAAGCATCTGTATCATAAACAGCCATTTGCATTCGGTCTTTTTGGTGTCTTCCGATAAAGCCACCAACTGTTCCTTCCTCTTCTGTAGGATTTCCCCAAACTAACGCAATGTATTCGCGTTCAGAAGTTTTGTCTGCAAATTGTTTTGCTAAAAACGACATCGCAAATTCCGTTTTGGCAATCACTAATAACCCTGAGGTATTTTTATCAATTCGATGCACCAATCCGGGTCGTTCAGAACTATTCATCGGTAGATTTTCAAAATGAAAAGCCAATGCATTCACTAAAGTTCCGCTATAATTCCCGTGTCCGGGATGAACGACCATACCGGCTTCTTTGTTCACAATCAACAATTGCTCATCTTCATACACAATATTGATTGGAATGTTTTCTGGCTCCAACAAATATTCATACGGTGGATGAGCCATTAAATAGCGAACTACATCATATGGTTTAACTTTATAATTTGATTTTACAGGAATATCATTAACTAAAATATTTCCGGCTGTTGCCGCTTGTTGAATTTTGTTACGGGTTGTGTTTTCTACAACCTGCATTAAGTATTTATCAATTCGAACCATCGATTGCCCTTTTGGGACATCGAAACGGTGGTGTTCAAATAATTCGTCGTCTGATTCTAATTCTACAGTAGGTACTTTATTCATCGGCTTGTTCTAAGTCTTCTCGTTGCATAAGACTGTCTATTTCTGTTTCGTCAAAAGCTATTTTTCCATCTCCCAAAACCAAATCAATTTTTGAAGTTTTCATGATTTTTGCACCTGGCTTCACAGGAATTCCATTCTGTTTCATTTCCAAAACCATGTCCTTTCCAAGGTAAGGTTTATAGGTAATAGTTCCTATTTCTAAACCAATTGATTTTAATGTTGGTTCGGCTTGTCGGTATGTTTTTTCAATTAAATCAGGTAAAGTAACATAAGCATAACCATCCGAATTTATTTTAATGTACACTTTTCGATTGGCTTTTACTTTAGAACCAGGTTTCGGATCTTGCTCAACCACGCCATATTTTGGAAATTCCTTTTTAAAATCCAACGTATCCAGCAAAACATAATCCAAATCTAAACTTTCCAGTTTTTCTTCCGCTTGCTCTACACTTAGTTTACTCAAATTGGGAACGGTGATTTCTTGACCGTGATTGGTTATATAGGAAAGCATATTAAAAAACACAAAAGCTAATACTGCTACAATTCCTAAAGCGACTAAAACTTGTCGAAAAAAGACTTTACTCGTAAGATATTTTCTTAAACTCATCCTATTTTATTTGTTGCAAAGATATAAAATTATAAACCGTTTTTTGTTTCGATAAATAAATGATAATTTTGTTTCACTTAAACCTGAACTTACAAACGCAATTCAATGAAAAATGTTGCCATTATTATGGGTGGATACTCTAGCGAATATCAAATTTCGCTTACTAGCGGTGGTGTTGTTTATCAGTATTTAGATAAAACAAAATATAATTTATTTAAAGTTCATATTTTTAAAAATAAGTGGGTTTATGTAGATGAATTAAACGAAGAATTCCCAATTAATAAAAATGATTTTTCTATTGAAGCAAATGGAAAAAAAATAACATTTGATGTCGTTTTTAATGCTATTCACGGAACTCCGGGCGAAGATGGTTTGATGCAAGCTTATTTTGAATTACTAGGAATTCCGCAAACGAGTTGTGACTATTATCAATCCGCTTTAACGTTTAATAAAAGAGATTTACTTTCGGTTTTAAAACCATATGGAATTAAAACAGCGACTTCTTTTTACTTAAATTTAGGTGATGAAATTGATTTGGATAAAATTATTGAAACAGTTCAATTGCCTTGTTTTGTCAAACCAAACAAATCCGGTTCCAGTTTCGGAATTTCGAAAGTAAAAACAAAAGATGAATTGCTTCCGGCAATTGAAAATGCATATAAAGAAGACAATGAAATTATCATCGAAAGTTTTTTAGATGGTGTAGAAGTTTCGGTTGGAGTAATAAATTATAAAGGAAAAGTAACTGTTCTTCCTATTACAGAAATTGTTTCTGAAAATGATTTTTTTGATTACGAAGCCAAATATTTAGGAAAATCACAGGAAATTACGCCCGCCAGAATTAGTGAGGAATTGAAATTAAAAGTAGAAACGGTAGCCAAAAAAGCGTATGAAGTGTTGAAAATGAAAGGATTCTCCAGAAGTGAATTCATCATCGTAAACAACGAACCGTATATGTTGGAAATGAATACCATACCGGGTATGACCACCGAAAGTATTTTGCCACAACAAGCTGCAGCAGCAGGAATTTCGCTTACAGAATTATTTGACAACGCAATTGAATTGGCTTTAGCTAAATAAAAAAACTATGAAAAAAGCAATATTCCCAGGCTCATTTGACCCAATAACAAATGGACATTTCGACATTATCAAACGTGGAATTTCACTTTTTGATGAAGTTATTGTGGCAATTGGCGTGAATGCCGAAAAAAAATACATGTTTTCACTCGAACAACGAAAACAATTTATTGAAGACGCTTTTAAAGATTCTCCAAAAGTCCGCATAATCACTTATGAAGGACTAACCATCGATTTATGCAAAAAAGAAAAAGCTGAATTTATTCTAAGAGGTTTACGAAATCCAGCCGATTTTGAATTTGAAAAAGCAATCGCTCATACCAACCGAAAATTATCTAAAATTGAAACGGTATTTTTATTAACTGCTGCTAACACTTCTTATATCAGTTCAAGTATTGTTCGTGACGTAATTAGAAATGGTGGTGATTATAGCGTTTTGGTGCCAAATTCAGTGAAATTATAGTTTACAGTCGCAGTTTGCTAGTTAGATCTTCTGAAAAGTGAGACTGAGACTGCGACTGAAAACTCATTCCTCCTCTTTCTTAATCACTTTTCTCGCAATTTCGATTTTGAACTTTTTCCCTTTCATTTTTTCGTCGCGGATGTTGGCTAGAAATTCTTTCACTTTCTTCGATTTTACGGCGGCAAACGAAATAAAATCTTTTACTTCAATCAAACCTAAATCACTTTTGTCAAGTTTTCCTTTTTGAGAAAAGAAACCAACAATATCAATTTTATTCAATTTGTTTTTCTTTCCACCGCTAATGTAAATGGTTTGAAATTCAGGTGGTTTTGGCAAAGTTGATGCGTTTTCAACATTCAAAACAGGCATTCCATAATCTAAATACTCCATTTTTTTCTCACTCTCATGAGCAATAATATAAGCCGTACCGGAAGCTAACATCCGTGCCGTCCGACCGTTTCTATGTGTAAACTCATCTTCTTTTGATGGCAAATGATAGTGAATGACGTGCTTCATTTCCGGAATGTCCAACCCACGAGCGGCTAAATCGGTGGTGATTAAATAACTCACACTTCCATTTCTAAACTGAATCAACGCTCGTTCTCGTTCGTCTTGATCCATTCCTCCGTGATAATAGGTGGCGTAAATTCCTTTTTCGCATAATGTATCACTGATTCGTTCGGCTGCATCGCGATGGTTGCAAAAAACAATGGCAGATTGCGATTTTAGGGAGCAAATTAATTTAAAAAGCGAATTGATTTTATCCTTTTCCTTAGAAATAACCATTTTCATCGAAAGATTTGAATTTTCTTCCTCTGTGGGAATAAAATCTAAAACCGTTGGATGGAAAACCCCTGTATATTTTGGAATTTCAATATCCGAAGTTGCCGAAACAAGGACACGTTTATTCAATTTTGATAACTTCGAAATGATAAACTTCATTTGTTCATGAAAACCCAATTGCAACGATTTATCAAATTCGTCTAAAATTAACATCTGAATAGTATTGACTTTAAACGTTTCCCGTTCCAAATGATCGGCTATTCTACCGGGAGTTCCGATTAATACAGCCGGCGGATTGGATAAATTCTTAATTTCAGTATCGATGGAATGACCACCATAACAAGTATTGACTTTGTAATCAGTTCCCATTTTTTTCCAAACTTGTTCAATTTGCAGACCTAATTCGCGTGAAGGAACCAGAATTAAACATTGAACACTTTTAATTTCAGGTTGCAATAATTGAAAAATAGGCAATAAAAATGCTAGTGTTTTTCCCGAACCTGTTGGCGAAAGCAACAAAACATTGGCATCATTTAAAATAGTTTCCTGAGCTATTTCTTGCATTTCATTCAAGCTTTCAATGCCTAAATTCAAGAGTAAATTGTTGGAATGAGGATTTGTATACATTTTGCAAAGATAGTGTGAAATATTGTTTTTTTATGTTCAGTTGTAATATTGAGTATACTCGACTCGTTGAAAGTTTTAAATTGATTTTTATATTTTAAAAGGAAAACCGATAAAAAAAATTTGATAAATGAAAATAATACACACAATTTCAATTCTATAAATTTTTATAATCTGTGTTCAAAAATTAACAATAAGCGGATTTGGAATTAGAACATAAAGTCAATAGATTTGAAAACATAAAAATATACTATGCGATTTCTGATATTATTTTTGTTTTTTAGTAATTTGACATCTTTTAGTCAAACTATTACACCATTTTTAACTCCTTACGAAAAAGGAAATAAAAACCAAACTGCAACGTATCAAGAAGCGATTGAATTCTATACTTCATTAAGCCAGAAATATGAAACTGTCAAATTGATGGAAATGGGTCTAACCGATTCAGGTGAACCACTTCAATTGCTCATTTTCAATCCTGAGAAAGATTTTGATTTGAAGAAAAATCAGAATAAAGCAATGCTGTTAATAAATAACAACATTCATCCCGGCGAACCCGATGGTGTTGATGCCACCATGATGTTAATTCGAGACTTAGCAATCGGAAAAATTAGCGTTCCAAAAAACACAATTATTGCTGTAATTCCTTTTTATAATATTGGTGGAACCTTAAATAGAAATTCATTTTCCAGAGCGAATCAAAACGGACCGGAATCCTATGGTTTTCGCGGAAATGATAGAAATTTCGATTTAAATCGCGATTTTATAAAGTCCGACACAAAAAATGCAAGAAGCTTCGCTGAGATTTTTCATTTGGTAAATCCGGATGTTTTTATTGACAACCACGTGAGCAATGGTGCTGATTATCAATATGTGTTGACCTACATTCAAACCCAACATCAAAAATTAGGAACCGATTTAGGGAATTATTTAAAAGATCAAATGACTCCAAAAATCAGAACACAATTATTGAAAAAGAAAATTGAAAGCATCCCGTACGTTACCGTTTATGGTGCAACTCCTGAAAAAGGTTTTACACAAATGATGGATTTGCCACGCTATTCCACCGGATATGCTTCACTTTTTCATACCATTGGCTATATGCCGGAAACACATATGTTGAAAAAATACGAAGACCGTGTGAAAGTTACTTATGAATTTATGTTAGAAACTATAGCACATACCGATGCTAATTATCTAAAAATAAAAGAATTAAGAAATAAAAATCAATTTGAATTTAAAGCCGGGAATCAATATACTTTACAATGGAAAATTGATAGTACAAAGGTGGAACAAATTGATTTTTTAGGTTTTGAATCAGGTTATAAAAAAAGTGAAATTTCAGGAAAAGACCGATTATTTTACGATCAAAAGAAACCTTTTAAAAAGCAAATTCCATATTATCATTATTATAAACCTCAAAAACAAGTTGAAATACCTTCAGCTTATATCATTCCAAAATCATGGTGGAATGTCATTGATTTGCTAAAATTGAATAAAGTGGAAATGGTTCAATTAGATAAAGATACGTTGATTGAAGTTGAAAAATATAAAATTGCAGATTACAAAACTTCAACTTCTGCTTACGAAGGACATTATCAACATTCAAATACAACCGTGAACAAAATGATTGAAAAAATAGTATTTAAAAAAGGTGATTACTATATTCCAACCCAACAATTCGCTGTTAAATATTTAATGGAAACCTTAGAACCCGAAGCACCCGATTCATTTTTTAATTGGAACTTTTTTGATGCTATTTTACAACAAAAAGAAGGCTATTCGACGTATGTCTTTGAAGATTTGGCAGTTGAAATTTTAGCTAAAATTACAACTTTAAAGGAAAAATTTGAAAAGAAAAAAGCAGAAGATAAAGCATTTTCAGACAACGGCTCTGCTCAATTGGATTGGATTTATAAAAACTCAGATTATTATGAATCTTCACACCTCACTTATCCAGTTTATCGTGTGATGAACTAATTAAATCAATTCTTTTTCGAAAAGTAATTTAATATTTTCATACGAATTGGTTAAACAAGTTGCAATATCATCTTGTTTGATCCATTCTACTTTTTCAATTCCTTCATCGGCTTGACCAACCATTTTTCCGGTATAACTCGTTTTCATTTCAAACCAATGCGTTATTTTTAGTTTATAACGACCGTTTCGTTTAAAGATGTGATACGTTTTGCTTAGTTTTCGTGTAATTTTTAAACCTTTTACACCGGTTTCTTCTTCTACTTCACGTATCGCGGTATCTTCAATTTCTTCGCCTTTTTCGATTCCGCCTTTGGGTAAATCCCATTTTTTATTTCTAAAAATGAATAAAACTTCATTCTCATCGTTTAAAACTAAACCTCCTCCTGCTTTTTCCACCGGAATTTTTGACTTCAGTTTTTTAAGAATTTCCTTTTCATTCGGATGATATAAAAAAGCCTTATCAACTTTATTTTTAAAGATTTTGATAATAAGTTGCTTTATATCAACACTATCCAACAAAAAAAGCTGAAAATCAGTTTCCTTTTGAATTTGATTTGTCAAAAAAAGTGGCTTGTCGTTCACAAAAACTTTATACATTTGTACTATGATTTTTAATAAAGATACAGCAAAAAAAACGTCCGAATTGCTTTTACAAATAAACGCAATTAAATTAAATCCCAAAAATCCTTTTACATGGGCTTCGGGATGGAAATCACCTATTTATTGTGATAATCGGATAACACTCTCATTTCCACCGATTCGTAATTACATCCGTGAAGAATTTTCTAAAAACATTGAAAAACAGTACGGAAAACCTGACGTAATTGCCGGAGTTGCCACCGGAGCAATTGGTATTGGTATGCTTGTTGCAGAGTATATGGGACTTCCTTTTGTTTATGTTCGACCGGAACCCAAAAAGCACGGTCGTTTAAATCAAGTGGAAGGATTTTTACAAAAAGGTCAGAGTGTTGTTGTCGTAGAAGATTTAATTAGCACCGGCGGAAGTAGTTTGCTCGCCGTGGAAGCTTTAAAAGCAGCAGGTGCGAATGTCAAAGGAATGGTGGCGATTTTTACCTACGGCTTTGATGTTTCTGTTCAAAACTTTAAAAATGCGAATGTTGAATTGCATACACTTTCTAATTATGACAATTTATTAGAATTAGCTGTAGCAAAAAAATACATCACCGAAGAAGAACAGCACACTTTGCAAGAATGGCGAGTGAGTCCTTCTACTTGGGGTGTGGAAGTTTAGATTTAAGAAAATAGAGAAAAGAAAATATAAATCCAGTCTAGGAATAACAGAATACAGCTAACTGAAAACCGACAACTGACAACCGATAACAGAAAAAAAATGAATTTAGAAAGTCCAAAAGTTACTGTAGAAAAATCAGCTCAGTATTTATTTGAGTCGTTGAGCGATGTTCGCAATTTTGAAAAATTAATGCCGGAAAGCATCGCAAAATTTGAAGTAACCGGAGCAGATTCGTTTATTTTCGGTTTAAAAGGAATGCCGGAAATTAAATTGAAAATGAAAGAAAAAAATGCTCCAAGCCAAGTCGTACTAGGAGCTGCTTCAGATAAATTACCTTTTACCTTAACGGGAAATATCAATTCACTATCCGAAAATAGTTCGGAAGTTCAATTGTCGTTTGATGGTGATTTTAACCCGATGATGGCGATGATGATCAAAGGTCCAATTTCAAAATTTATTGAAACGTTGGCAGCAAATATGCACAAACTATAAGTATATCAGTTCTATTTATTCTGTCCTTTTCTTTTTAAAAATACATATTTTGTATCTTTGAAAGAAAAGGACATGAAATTCTACCTTCTTCCATTATTTTTATTGTTTTCAACTGTTACTTTTTCTCAAACGGACATTCGAATTTATGACATCATAGAAGCTGTTTCAGCTAACCGTTTACAAAAAGACATCACTACACTCGCCAATTTTGGCACTCGCAACACTTTTAGTGATACCATTTCAAACACAAGAGGCATTGGAGCTGCTCGCAGATGGATAAAATCGGAATTTGAAACAATTTCTAAAGATTGCAAAAATTGTCTTCAAGTTTATTATCAAAAAGATTTTGTTACGACAAATGTGGGTGAACGCGTCCCAAAAGACAGTTGGGTTGTGAATGTAGTTGCCATTCAAAAAGGAACAAAATACCCCAATCGCTATATTATTATGACCGGTGATATTGACTCTAGAAATTCAGATACAATGGACTATGAAGGCGATGCTCCCGGTGCAAATGATAACGCAAGCGGAATGGCCGGAACGATTGAAGCCGCTCGGGTTTTATCCAAATATACTTTTGAAAATAGCATCATTTATTTAGGACTTTCCGGTGAAGAACAGGGTTTATTTGGTGGAAAAGGTTTTGCCGATTTTGCCAAGAAAAATAATTGGGAAATTATTGGTGTGTTGAATAATGATATGATTGGCAACATTGAAGGTGTTGACGGTGTGATTGATAACCGCAGTTTTCGAATATTCTCTGAACCTACGCCACCTACAGAAACAGAAAAAGAAAGAAATTCGAGAAGATTTTATGGTGGCGAAGTGGATGGAATTTCGCGTCAATTGGCACGTTACACCCACAAACAAATTCAAACCTATATGCCGGAAATGAATCCAATGCTAATTTACAGGTTGGATCGTTTTGGCCGAGGTGGACATCACCGTCCGTTTAATGATTTGGGTTATGCCGGAATCAGAATTATGGAAGCACACGAAAATTATAATCGTCAACATCAAAATTTACGAACCGAAAACGGAATTGCTTTTGGCGATGTTTTGGAAGGTGTCAACTTTGATTACGTAGCCAAATTAACTGCCGTGAATGCGGTTGTTTTGGCCAATTTAGCCTGGGCACCACCAGCTCCGACGAAAGTACTGATTGGCGGAATTGTTGAACCCAATACAAAATTACGTTGGGATAAATCGAATGAGGAAACAGTTGCAGGTTATAAAATTTACTGGCGAAACACTACAGCTCCGCAATGGGAATTCAGTCGCTACGTTGGCAATGTTGATAATTTTGAATTGAAAGGAATTGTAATCGACAATTTCTATTTTGGTGTTGCAGCTGTTGGAAAAAATGGGCACGAAAGTATCGTCGTATTTCCGAGTGATATTATTCGAAAAACATTCAGAACCAATTAATTTTCGTGAATTATCGCATCATAAATTACTTGTTGAATGTCTTCTCTAATATTTTTTTGGGATAAGAGGTTTTTATCGGCATTTGGATATGTTCTATTCGATAAGAAAATATAAACCAACTCTTGCTCCGGATCAGCCCACGCCATTGTTCCTGTAAACCCCGTGTGACCAAAACTCGTCATCGACGCACAACCGCATGTTGGTCCTGATTTTCCTAATTGCGGTTTATCAAATCCGATTCCGCGACGATTTCCATCCGGACAATAATAGCACGTATTAAAAACATCGAACGTTTCTTCGCTAAAAAAACGTTGACCGCCATAAGTACCTTTTTGAAGAAAAAGTTGCATAATTTTAGCCATATCCATCGAATTCGAGAAGATACCGGCATGACCTCCTACTCCACCTTCCATAGCCGCTGTCATGTCGTGCACATAGCCTTGAATGGTTTTGTAACGGTAATAATTATCATCTTCGGTTGGTGGAATAATGCTCATATCAAACTTTTGCAACGGATTGTAAAGCGTGTTATTGGCTCCTATTTTTGAATAAAAATTCTTCTCACTCAATTCATCTAATGATTTTCCGGTAGCTCTTTCAATATAATTTTTCAGAATAATAAACGTGAAATCGCTGTATTTATACTCTTTTTTAGGCAACAATTTACTGTTTGCTACAAGTGTTAAAATGGTGTCTTGGTAATCTTTTCTCAAATATAAATTTTCGGCCACTTGAAAAGGGAAATCTTCACTAAATGTTTTTCTATAATATTTGTCCGATGGTTTGTTGTTTTTATCTAGTGTTTTTTTGTAAAAAGGAATCCACGCCTGCAAACGAGCATAATGCGAAAGTAAATCTTTAAAGTTGATATTTTCTTTATCAGTTCCTTTGAAAACCGGCAGCATTTCACCTAATTTTGAATCTAGATTGATCGTTTTTTTATCATACAATTGCATCACATTGGGTAATGTAGAAACAATCTTTGTTAACGAAGCTACGTCATAAATATCTGAATTTTTAACTTCAACCTGCTTGTCATACCCATGAAACCCAAACGATTTTTGATAGATAACTTTACCTTTTCTGGCCACTAAAATTTGTCCGCCCGGTGTCATTTTTTCGTTGATAGCTTTTTGCATAATTAAATCAATATTGGTTAAAATGAACGGATTCATTCCCACATTTTGTGGATGTGTAAAACCTAGTCGATTAATTTTTTCGGTTGACAAACCATGATTTACTTTAAACTCATCATTAATGGTTACAGGCAATTTCCCTTTGGCTTGAATGGCCCCAAAAATCAGTTGAGCAGTTACATTATGAGCAATTTCATTATTCTGATAGGCAACGATTACACCATCTATATTTTCAAAAGAAGGAATAGCACTCAACGCATACGGTTTTACAAAACAGGTTAAAATAACTTTTTTACGCTTAGCAATTTCAGAAATCCACAAAATTTCTTTGGCCGTAAAATCATGTTTTTTCCAGGCTCCGTCTGCTTTATGAAATCCGATAATAACTTTATTAAAATCATTTAATTGAGCTAATAAAGAGTCAAGGTTTTCATTTGAAACCTCTGTTATTTCAGCATATTTTTTTAATGTTTCAAAAAAAGTTTCATGTGAATCGTCGCCAAATTTAACATAAGCAATTTTTTCTTGATCCAATTCTTTAATTGGTAAAATCGCCAGTTTATTTTTTATAACGGTGATACTATTTTCATATAGTTTATACAACAAAGCTTCATCTTCTTGTGTATTAATTTGCGTTGATAAATTTGTAAGTTCAATTGGTTTCTGATTTTTTAAACCTGCTTTAAATTTATACTGCAAAATCTTTTTAACAGAAGATGCCAATCGTTCTTCAGTGATTGAGGCAATATCATACGCTTCTTTTATTTTTTGAATGGCTACGGGAACATTTTCAGGAAATAAAAGAATATCATTTCCAGCCAAAAAAGCAGCTAAATCAATATCTCCCGGACTTTTGAAATTACTGGCTCCTTTCATATTAAGAGCGTCGGTGAAAATTAATCCTTTAAAGTTTAATTCTTCTTTCAATAAATTAGTAACAATCGGATAGGAAATGGAAGATGGAAATCCTTTTCGAGCTTCAAAACTGGGCACTTCCAGGTGAGCAACCATCACACTTGCTAGTCCTTTACTGATTAGTTTTTTATAGGGCAATAATTCCACTTCACGAATATGTTCTTGCGTAAAATTTACCACCGGCAGTGTATAATGCGAATCGGTTGAAGTGGCACCATGACCAGGAAAGTGTTTACCGGTGGCAAAAACACCATTTCTTTGTAAACCAGTCATTAACGCTAACGCTCGGTCGGAAACTTTTTCTTTATCTTCACCAAAAGAACGATTACCGATGATTGGATTTTTTGGATTGGTATTGATGTCTAACACCGGTGCAAAATTAAAATGCACACCAATTCGTTTAGACTGAAGTGCCATCTGTTTGCCCGTTTCTTCAATTAATTTTAAATCCTGCACGGCTCCTAATGTCATATTCCAAGGAAAACGATTGACAGAATCGAGTCGCATACTTAGCCCCCATTCCGCATCAATTCCAATAAATAAAGGAGTTTTAGCTAACTTTTGAAAACGATTTGTCATTTGAGCTTGACGAACGGGTCCGCCTTGAAAGAAAATTAATCCGCCAATTTTTTGTTCTAAAATTAATTTATCTAATGATTTGATATGAGCCGAATCTTTATTGGAATAGGCCGCAACCATAAAAAGTTGACCGATTCGTTCTTCAACTGTTAGCGAATTATAAATACTATCAACCCACTTTTTTTCTAAAGTCGTAGTTGAAACATAATCAAACTGAGGAATTTCTTTTTTTATTGGTTTAACTGAATTTGTTTTGATAGAATCATGTTCAGTTTTTACTACTGCTTTTTGTCTGACTTTGTTGGTGGCACAATTGACAACAACAATCAGAATAAGTAATAACGGAATGATTCGAACAAATTTGGATTTCATAAAAATGATTTTCTCTTTTGATAAATATCAAATTTGATGCCTAGGTTTATAGTTCCATCAAAAAATAGACTTATAACCAACAACAAATAATAAAGTAAAGGAAATTAAATTAAACTATCAAAAGTTTTTAGAAGAATCGGCTGTGCCAACTATCTTCTGCGGGGACTTCCCAACTTTCTTTCCATTCTTCAATAGTATTAACGAGATTATTAAAAACTATTGTGTTAGCAGAAACAGCTTTTTCTTTAGCCATTCGTTTAAAGTCTAAAAGCGACTTATGAGTGAGGAATTCACCTTGTTTATAGGTTACATTCATTTTATCCAACAAATCAACTTTATAATTTTGTTCTAATGATTGAATAAATTCAACGGATTTATCGATGGAACAACCAGTGGCTTGTTGCACTTCTTGATTAACCGCAAGAATAATAAAACGATTGTATTTTGTAATGAAGGAAGCTTCTAACGATGTCCCGTGAGCAGCCCACTCTTCCACAAAAGCCTGAAGATCAGTTTCTATTTCAACAACTTCTTCATCCGAAAATTTTCGGTTCGACTGATAAATCCAAATTCTGGATTCTTCGGGAAGATTTTCAAAGGGAATGTACATTTTTTTTAGGGTAAAGGGTGATGGGTAAAGGGTGATGGGTTAGAAAAAGTTTCTTTTACCCAAAACCTATCACCCATAACCTAATTTATAAATCTTGTGCGTTTGCGATTAATTCTGCTATATCCATGACTTTTATTGACGCTTCTTTTTCTTTGTTTTTTACTCCGTCAGTCATCATCGTATTACAAAACGGACAACCGGCAGCAATGATATCCGGCTTTGTTTCTATAGCATCTTCGGTTCGTTCGATGTTGACTTCTTTGTTTCCGGGTTCTGCATCTTTAAACATTTGTGCTCCACCTGCTCCACAGCATAGTCCGTTGGCACGGGAACGTTTCATCTCAACCAATTCGACATCTAATTTTTGGATTAATTCTCTTGGTGCTTCATATACATTATTAGCTCTTCCCAAATAGCAAGGATCGTGAAATGTGATTCGTTTTCCTTTGAATTGTCCACCTTCAATCGTTAATCGTCCATCATCTAACAATGATTTTAGAAATTGGGTATGATGCATTACTTCATACAAACCACCCAACTCCGGATATTCATTTTTGATGGTATTGAAGCAATGCGGACAAGCCGTTACAATCTTTTTCACTTCATACGCATTCATCACCTGAATGTTCATCATGGCTTGCATTTGAAATAAAAATTCGTTACCGGCTCTTTTGGCTGGATCTCCGGTACAACTTTCCTCTGTACCCAAAACCGCAAAAGGAACATTGGCACGATTTAGAATCTTGACGAATGCTTTTGTTATTTTTTTTGCTCTGTCATCAAAACTCCCTGCACAACCTACCCAAAATAAAACTTCGGGTTGTTTGCCTTGAGCCATCATTTCTGCCATGGTTGGCACTGTTAGATTTTCTGCCATTTTTTTTAGATTGTTGGATTGTTGAATTATTAGATTATTAGATTTTCGAAAAGATTAAAAAATCGAAAAATCTAATTACCGAAAAATCGCATACTACTCGTGATGTTCATCATCAAAAACTTGAATCGTTACTTCTTTTTCTACCAAATCGGTAAATTTTCCTCTGTATCGAGTCGCCTTCACTAAGTGATTGTCAATCCAGTGGTAGTTACCTCCTCTCGGTTTTCCCATCACCATTCCGTGGTATTTGAAACCGTGTTGTTTTAACCATGTTTCGGTATATTCTCGGTGAGCTTCGGTTCTTGAGGTAAAAAAGAAGATAATATGCCCTTCATCATACCATTTGTTCAACGTAATTAATGCATCAGGATACACTTCTGCTGTGAGCATTCTTTCCGGTTCTTCGTTAGGGATATCGTCACAAATGGTTCCGTCGATATCGATTAAATAATTCTTAATTCCCTCAGGTAAAATCGGGCTTAGATGTTGCCCGTTTTCGGTTACCATTTGTAACTTCTTGTCAATGTCTTCCGCTTTCATTTTTAAATTTTAAGTTAGTTTCACATTCATTAAACACGTTCCCAAGCCTCACATATATGGGAATTTGTTTGGATTATATATTAATTTTCGTCTTTCCAGTTCAAGCGATCCATTTGGTTGTATTGCCATGGAGCACCGTTATTTTCAATGTTTGTCATCATTGCATTAAGTGACATTGGAGCCGCACTTTGTTCCATTACTAAATACCTTCTCATATCCATAATGATTGATAATGGACTAATGTTGACCGGACATTCTTCTACACAAGCATTGCACGATGTACACGCCCACAATTCTTCCGGAGTGATGTAATCATTTAACAATGACTTATTATCGGGAACATAAACGCCTTTGTTTAGATCAATATTTTTACCCACTTCTTCCAAACGGTCTCTTGTATCCATCATGATTTTACGAGGAGACAATTTTTTTCCGGTTTGGTTTGCCGGACAAGCGGATGTACATCTTCCACATTCCGTGCACGTATAGGCATTAAGTAATTGTACCCAATCTAAATCCTGTACATCACTGGCTCCGAATTTGGCTGGCACTGCATCAGGATTTGCGGGAGCAGCAAAGGGATCTGCGGATGGATCAAGCATCAATTTTACTTCATTGGTTACACTTTCTAAATTATCAAATTTTCCTTGCGGATTCAAGTTGGCAAAATAGGTGTTTGGAAAAGCCAATAAAATATGCAAATGTTTAGAATAATAAAGGTAATTTAGAAACACTAAAATTCCGCAAATGTGTAACCACCAAGCGGTTCGTTCGATAATGATGACAACTCCTTCGGATAAACCATCAAAAACGGGTGCAATGAATTGACTTATTGGAAAACTTCCGGCTTCATTATAATGATGTACTTCCATCTGTTGTAACCATAAATCGGAAGCATTCATCAATAAGAATAGAGACATCAACACAATTTCGAAATATAAAATATAATTGGCGTCACTTTTTGGCCAAGTTTTCATATCAGAATTCACAAAACGGTTGATCTTGATACTATTTCTTCTTAGCCAGAAAATAATAACCGCTAAAATTACTAAAACGGCTAAAATTTCAAAAGAAGCAATTAGTACATTATAAAAACCTCCCATAAATGAAAAAACACGGTGCGTACCAAAAAGGCCGTCGATAATGATTTCCAATAGTTCTAAATTGATGATGATGAAACCTACATAAACAATAATATGGAGAATTCCGGCAATTGGACGCTTTATCATTTTTGATTGACCTAGTGCAATCATGGCCATATTTCTCCAACGTTCGGATGAATTATCTTTGCGATTAACATCTTGTCCAAGTTTAATATTGCGGATTACCTTTTTTACGTTTAATGCAAAATAGCCAAAACCTAAAACTAAAATTATCGCAAATAATATGTTGTCTAAATAACTCATAAAAGTTAATTTTTTGTAGTTGTTGAATCGCTAACTGTTGGAGCTACGTAGGGTTTATTTTTTTTTCCAAACAAAGAAACATTAACATACCGGGTTGGATTTAAACGTACATCTTCCAGCAAAAGCTCTAGTTCTTTGGATGCTTTGGTGAAATTGGTGTACATTTCATCATCTTTCAACAACTTACCCATTGTTCCGTTACCGGATTCTAAATTAGCCATGATTTTATCAACATTGGCTAGTGTTTTTTCTAAATTTTCAACCGTTTGCTTCAAGTTTGTTTGGGCCAAAGAATCTGACAATTTTTCAAAATTAGTTGAAACTTTCTCAAAATTAGACACTACATTATTTAGTTTACCTTTATTAGTGGCCAAGATTTCGTTTGCCGAACTGGAGGCTTCGCTCAAAGATAGTAGCGTTTTATTTAATTCTGCAAAACTATTTCGCAAATCTTTTTTTGCTTTTTCATCTAAAACATCATTAATGTTCATTAAAACACTATCAGCACTTACCATTACTCTTTCAATTTTTTCTTGCAATGGTGTTAATCGTTCTGATACTAAATCAGTTAAACCGGGTTTTACACCCCCTTTTAAAAAGTCACCATCAACTGCTAATGATGCATCATTTAAATCCAGCACAATCTGTACTTGTTTACCGCCAATGAGTCCTGGTTCGTAAATTCTGGCTATACTTGATTTTGATATTTTAAAATCAGTGTCAATTTGAAGTTCAACTTTAAGTTTTCCAGAATCATCTAAAAACTTAATTGATTTGACTTTACCAATTGTTAATCCGTTTATGGTTACCGGTGCAGAGGACATAAGTCCTTCAACATCATCATAAAGCACATAGAAAGTTTTATGTTTAGACAATATGTCTGTTCCTTTTAAAAAGCTATATCCCCAGATAAATAATAATATGGCTGAAATAACTAATATCGCTGTTTTAATTTCTCTTGATAATTTCAATGGATTGTATTTTTAAACAAATTTATAAAACTTAATTCATTTTACTGTTTTAAAGCTTCTTGAATGGTTATTTTTTTTCCGTTTTTAAAGGCAACAATAAAAGCTGAATCGTACCCTTTGCTTTTTGCTTCGGCCAAATATTGCCTCGCTTTTTCATAATCAGAGGTTTGATTAAAATAATATTTATACAATGCATTTTCAGCAATTACAGAAATTGGATCTAAACCTTTAAAATTTTTGGGCACTAATTCTAATTTTGTGCCACTCGCTGAAATTTGAACCTTAAACACAACCCCTTTGCTGTCAACTGCTTTAACTTCTTCCCTTGGTTTTGGTACATCTTGAACAACAGGAATTTCTGCGCTTGTTTTTTCTGGTTTTTCTTCCACCATTTGAGCTGAGCTTCCATAATATTCTTTTTTATAGGATAAAATCGCTTCGGCAATACCTTTAGCTAATTCATCTTGACCTCTTTCAGAGTTTAAATATTCTCCCTCCGGTCTGTACGAAAGAAAACCTAACTCGGTGAGTACGCTAGGCATGGCCGTTTGATTTAAAACTAAGAAAGGACCTTGCTTTACCCCTCTATTTTTTCGCTCTAATTTATTGGTATATTCATTTTGAATTTTCGTAGCAATAGTAATACTTTGATCGAGGTATTCTTCTTGCAGAAGTGTTATTCCGATTATACTTTCGGGGGATTTAGGATCATACCCTTCATATTTCATTTTATAATCACTTTCTAAGGTAATTACAGCATTTTCTTTCTTAGCTACTTCGAGGTTGGAGGCATTTTTAGTTAGACCCATCACAAACGTCTCTGTTCCATAGGCTTGTCCTTTGGGTGCTGCATTACAATGAATAGACAAAAACATATTTGCGTTGGCACGATTAGCTATCCTAGCCCGTTCTATTAATTCAACAAACACATCAGTTTTTCGGGTATAGACAACCTGAATTTCGGGATATTTTTCTAGATGTTTTCCTACTTTTAAAGCAACAGCTAAGGCGATATTTTTTTCGATAAATCCGTAGTAATTTGCTCCCAAATCTTTTCCGCCGTGTCCTGCATCTAAAACAACTTTAAATTTGTTATTAGACTGTGCTAAAACAGAAGTTATAGACATGAAAATCAGGAAAAAACCGAATAATTTGATTCTATTTAGGGTGTGCATTTTTTCAAAAGTTAATTTTAATTAAAACTCTACGTTTTAAATTTTATTATTTACTTATTTTTGACCAAAATTAATATGTAAGTTTGGCACTCCAAAAATCAAGCCATAATTTTACAAAAATAGCATTAAAACCTTTGCATACAAACTTATTTTATATCGTTTTATCAGCATTTTTCCTAACAATCGGAATTCAAAAAAATTACGGACAGGATTTGCCTAATAAGTCTTTGCGAATTGAAGCTGAAAAAGCACCTGATAGTCTGATAATCAAAGAAGAAGATTTTACCAGAATTAATGATACAATAAAAAAAGACAGTCTTCCGCAGCTTGAAAAAAAATCGCTTTTAGAGGGCAAAATAAAATATACTGCTGAGGACTATGCTAAAATTGATCAAAAGAACAAACGGATTACTTTGTATAATAAAGCTGAACTCTATTATCAAGATATCGAATTAAAAGCCGGTATCATTATTATGGATTATGAAAAAGATGAAGTTTATGCCGGAAGAATTAAGGATTCAACAGGAATTTATACTCAATTACCTATTTTTAAACAAGGTTCGAATGTGATAGAACCGGATTCTATTCGATTTAATACAAAAACAAAAAAAGCATTAATTTGGAATTCCAGAACCGACCAGGGTGAGTTTCGAGTAAAAGCTGAACTTACAAAAAAAGAAAACGATTCGGTTTATTTTCTAAAAAATGCACGTTTTACAACTTCCAAAGACATTGAGAATCCTGAATATTATTTTCAAACCAATAAAATTAAATTGGTTCCTAAACAAAAAGTTGTAACCGGATTAACCAATATGGTTATTGCTGACGTTCCCACTCCTATTGCGATTCCTTTTGCCTTTTTTCCGATGACCGACACGAGTCAGTCCGGTCTAATTATACCCACATTTCAAGACACAAGACGACAAGGTTATTCGCTGCAAAATGGGGGATATTATTTAGCTTTGAGTGATTATTATGACTTAGCAATCATGGGTGATTATTACACAAACGGTAGTTGGGCACTTCGATTTGAATCCTCCTACGCCTACATGTATAAATTCAGAGGTAACTTCAATATTCGTTTTGAAAATCTTATCCAGAGTGAACGAGGTTTTCCTGATTACAGTAAGTCAAAAATTTACAACATTCAATGGTCACATTCTCAAGATGCAAAATCAAATCCATCCTCTAGATTTTCTGCCTCGGTTAATTTAGGAAGCAGCACATTTTTTCAACAATCTCTTAATCAGGTAAATATAGGTTCCGCTCTAAATAATAACTTGAGCTCATCAATATCCTATTCTAAGACTTTTAATTCTGTTCCGCAAGTGAATATGTCGCTCACCGCCACGCACAACCAAAACTCCAGAACACAAGAAATTAATATGACGTTGCCAACTCTTCAGGTGAGTGTTGATCGAATATTTCCATTTGCTCCAAAAGACGGAGCAAAAAAAGGTTTCTTTAAAAACATTAACTTTCAATACAATTTAAGAGGAGAAAACAGAATTTCAACTACTGATTCTTTGTTTTTTAAACCTGAAATGTTTAGAGATGCAAACAGTGGTTTTCAGCATTCCATTCCGTTAAGTACCAACTTCAAAGTTTTCAACTACCTAAGTGTTACAACGAGTGCCAATTATAATGAAGTATGGTCATTAAAAACAATTAACCGCCGTTTTGATTCAGAGAGTAATACTCTTGTTACAGAAGATGTGAATGGTTTTGATGCCTTTCGAACGTATAATTTTTCCACCAGTGTAGGAACCACAATTTACGGAACATTTAATTTTGGAGAAACAAAAAAAATACAAGGAATTCGTCATACAATGCGTCCTTCTGTTTCGCATAGTTATACGCCAAGTTTTGAACAATATTTTGATACTTATGCCATGGATGCGAGCGGAAGAATGGCTGAATATACCCGATTTGAAAGTGGTATTTTTGGTGCTCCCAGTAATAATTATGCCAATAATTTAGGATTTAATCTTAGTAATACCTTTGAAGCCAAAATAACTGACAAAGACAGTACAAAGGTTGAACCCAAAAAAATAATGCTATTGAATCAATTGAATTTTTCAACGAGTTATAATATGGTGGCCGATTCATTGCGTTGGAATCCCGTTAGAATGAGTGGAGGAACAGCTTTATTTGACAACAAAATGAATGTTAATTTCGGTGCAACCTTGGATCCGTATGCTATTAATGCTGCCGGTAGAAGAATAAATACATGGAATATTGATAACGGAGGAAGCTTATTCCGAATGACGAGTGCCAACATGACCATTAATTATTCTCTTTCAAGTCAAGGAGACAAGAAAAATAATGAGAACTCGCAAGGTTCCCGCAATGGTGGTCGAGAAGATGATTTGTTTGGAACGAATACCGATTTAAGCGATCGAAGACAAAGTCAATTTAAGGATAATGATGGTGAAGATGCTGAAGACAAACCTACTGAATTTTATAACGCTAAATTACCATGGGATTTGACATTTGCCTATTCGTTGACCTACGGCAACAACAATAGAGAAAGTACAATAACTGGTAATTCTGTCATGATTTCAGGAAATATAGACCTGACTCCACGTTGGAAAATGGGTGTTTCCTCCGGATACGATTTTGTTCAACAAGGTGTTACGTTTACCCAACTCCGTTTTGAAAGGGATTTGTTGAGTTGGCGAATGGATTTTAATTGGGCTCCTTTTGGAGATTTTGCCTCTTGGGGATTTTTTATCGGAATCAAATCGTCTGTGTTGAGTGATGTTAAATGGGAAAAACGTGCGTTGCCGGATAGACAGTTGAGATAATCTTTTAACTTTTTTATATCAAATATACATCATCATGAAAAAAATAATTTTTACCGATAAAGCTCCCGCTCCTATTGGTCCTTATAACCAAGCTGTTTTAGTAGGGAACACATTATATACTTCAGGTCAAATTGCGATAAATCCACAATCGGGCGATCTAATTTTAGATTCTATTGAAACCGAAACCAAACAAGTGATGGAGAACATGAAAGCAGTTTTAGAAGCCGCTGATATGAATTTCGAAAACGTTATTAAAACCACTATTTTCATCATGAATATGTCAGATTTTGCTAAGATTAATGGCGTTTACGGTGGTTATTTTGATGAAAGCTTAGCACCAGCGAGAGAAACAGTTCAAGTAGCAGGTTTACCAAAGGGGGTAAATATTGAGATTTCGATGGTGGCGGTGAAGTAGTCCTTTGTTTGTAATCCGTTTTTATGTAATCGGTTATGGTGTAAATTAATCAAGCAACAATCCATTTAACAACAATTGAGCGGTAGCTTCATTGGTGGCTAACGGAATATTATGCACGTCACAAATACGAATAAGCATGTTTACATCCGGTTCATGAGGATGACTGGAAAGTGGATCTTTAAAAAAAAGCACCATTTTTGTTCTTCCTTCTGCTACTCTGCCGGCAATTTGTGCATCGCCTCCTTGCGGACCTGAAAGCATTTTTTTTACCTTAAATCCAGCATTTTCGGCTTTACTTCCGGTAGTTCCGGTAGCGATTAACTTAATGTTTTCATGAAGTAAAATGGCTTTGTTTTTATTTAAAAACTGAACCATATCAGCTTTTTTTCCGTCGTGGGCTATTATTGCTATTTCAGTCATAAGCTAATCTACTATAAATGTAATAGGAATTTTGTGTGATATTCTTATTGGTTGACCGCATTGATAAGCAGGAGTTAATATTGGAAACTTTGAAAACATTTGTATAACTGCCTCTTCTAAAATTAATCCATTTTGAGGACCATCAGCGGAGATAATTTCTAATTTTCCAGCTTCATCGATTTCAAATTCTAGTACTACCTTTCCTTGAATTTTATTGTCAATGGCAAAATCAGGAAAGAAAAACTTTGATTTAATAAATTTCTGCACACTTGCTGTAAAGCATTCTTTATGAGAAAGATTTTTTTCTGAATCACAATTTGGAAATTTTGGTGGAGTTACATTCGGTAAATCACATTCTGCAATGTCTTCAATAGTAACAGCATTAGATTTTCTGTCTACTTTTCTATTTTTTTCTTTTTCAATCTTAGCTTTTTCAACTTTAACCAAATAATTATTCCATTCTTTACTTCTAGAACTTTGGGCTACTGTGTTAAAAGAAATAATTAAAAGCAGTAATTGAAAAAATATAGTTTTCATCTGATAAATTAAAAATTAAAAAAACTAGGATATGAAAAAGAATTTAAAAACTATTTATTCAAAACATGATAAGCTATCAAACCGTCAATTGGTCTTCGCAGCACATTTCCGATTTTAATATCGTATTTGGTTAAAATTTCTTCCAATTCATCTTTTAAATAAAACGCAATTGAACCCACAAAGTGAACATACACATCTTTGCAATTATCATATTGCATGATATAATTTTTGGCAAACTTTTTTAATTCGCTTCTAATAATTTTTTTGCAAAACTCATTTTCTTTATGCTTGATAATAAATTTTGCCAAAGTTGCCAAATACGCATTTGGATTAGGCTCTTTGTACAAATTTGCCTTGATATAATCGGCATCTAAATTAAACTCTAACTCAAATTCTTTGGCAAGTTCTTTAGGCATTTTATTAAAATAATAACCTCTTAATAAGTGTCTTCCAAAACGATTTCCTGAGCCATCATCCATGACAATATACCCTAACGACTGAACTTTTTGATGCAGTATTTTACCATCAAAAAAACTACAATTTGATCCTGTTCCTAAAATACATACAATCGCTTGCTCCTCTTTTGGTGTAGTGGCATAAACAGCGGCATAAGTATCTTCCTGAACATCAACTATGGCATTTTTAAAATAGGATTGAAAAATTTCTTTTAAAAACAGTTTCATCCTATCGGTACCGCAACCGGCTCCGTAAAAAAACAGCTGCTTGACTTTATCTTTATTTTGAGAGATATCAAAACGATCTTCTAAACGACTGATGATTTGTTCTTTATCCAGCACTTCAGGATTTAGTCCTAATGATTGCGTCGTAAATTGTACTTTTCCTTTATCGTCAATGGCAATCCAGTCGGCTTTGGTTGAACCGCTGTCTACTAATAATTTCATGTGGTTGAGTTTGTTTGTTAGAAAAAAAAGTCCTGTTATGTTATAACCACAACAGGACTTTAATGAAAATTATAGTTTTGCGATATGAACAGCTAAATCAATCATTTTACTTGAATAGCCGTATTCGTTATCGTACCAAGAAACTAGTTTGAAAAACGTTGAATTTAAACCAATACCTGCTTTAGCATCTACAATTGAAGTTCTTGGATCTGAGATAAAATCTTGTGAAACCACATCGTCTTCGGTATAACCTAAAATTCCTTTTAACTCGTTTTCGGAGGCTTTTTTCAAAACTGCCATTATTTCTTCGTAGCTTGTTTCTTTGGAAAGTTTCACTGTTAAATCAACGGCTGAAACATCTGCTGTTGGAACACGCATTGACATACCGGTTAATTTTCCATTTAATGAAGGAATTACTTTTCCAACCGCTTTGGCTGCACCGGTTGACGATGGAATCATATTTAATAAGGCTGAACGACCACCTCGGAAATCTTTTCGAGAAGGACCATCAACAGTTAATTGTGTTGCGGTAGTAGCATGAATAGTTGTCATTAAGCCTTCAACAATTCCAAAATTATCGTTGATCACTTTTGCCAAAGGAGCCAAACAGTTTGTTGTACAAGAAGCATTGGAAACAATAGTATCTGCAGCAGTTGCATTTTCATGATTTACACCCATTACAAACATCGGTGCATCGGCAGATGGAGCAGAAATAACAACTTTTTTGGCACCACCATCAATGTGTGCCTGTGCAGTTGCCAATGTGGTAAAAATACCGGTACATTCTGCCACAATATCAACATCAACATCTTTATCATCCCATTTGATTAATTTTGGATCACGTTCTGCGGTAACTCGGATATATTTATCATTAACAAAAAGTTTTCCGTCTTTCACTTCTACTGTTCCTGCAAAACGCCCGTGAACCGAATCGTATTTTAATAAATAGGCTAAATGATCAACGTCTAATAAATCGTTGATGGCAACCACTTCTACATTATCTCTGTTAAATGTTTCTCTAAAAACAATTCTTCCAATTCTTCCAAAACCGTTAATTCCTAATTTTACTTTTGACATTTTATTTTATTTTTGACCCTTATAATAAAGGTCGGTTATTACTCTTTTTTATTATATATTTAAAATTAAATTGACATGATGTCTGATACTTTTAACAATTCTCTATCAATTTCTGAATGACCTTTAATGGCTTGTTCCAAAGGAGTTAATTCAACTTTATCATTGTTTAGCCCAACCATGTAACCTGATTTTCCTTCCAACAAAGATTCAACTGATTTTACACCTAATCTTGAGGCTAAAACCCGATCAAAACAAGAAGGAGAACCACCGCGTTGCATGTGACCTAAAACTGAAACCCGCACTTCATATTCGGGTAAGTTTTGATCGATATAATCTTTCAGTTCAAAGACACTTTTTCCAATTTTATCACCTTCTGCAATTACCACAATGCTGGACGATTTTCCTGAAAGTTTACTTCTGCGAAGGGATTCCAACAAGCGTTCTAATCCCATGTTTTCTTCCGGGATTAAAATTTCTTCAGCACCTGCACCAATTCCTGCATTTAAGGCAATGTGTCCGGCATCTCTTCCCATAACTTCAACCAGGAACAATCGGTTGTGTGAACTGGCTGTATCTCTAATTTTATCAATCACGTCAACCACTGTATTTAAGGCTGTGTCAAAACCTAAAGTGTGGCTGGTTCCAAAAATATCGTTGTCGATTGTTCCGGGAATTCCCATCACAGGAATTCCAAATTCTTTATTAAAGACAAGTGCACCCGTAAAACTCCCATCTCCACCAATAATAACTAATGCGTCAATATTCTCTTTTACCAAATTTTCATAAGCCTGCTTTCTACCTTCTGGCGTCATAAAGTCTTTTGAACGTGCTGATTTTAAAATGGTACCACCTTTATTTACAATATTATGAACAGAACGAGGCCCCATATCTTTAAAGTCACCTTCAATCATTCCTTGGTAACCCCTATAAATGCCCATACATTCTACTTTGTAGTAAGCACATGTTCTAACTACAGAACGTATAGCCGCATTCATTCCGGGAGAATCGCCTCCGGAAGTTAATACTCCTATTTTTTTTATCGTTTTAATCATTTTTTTATGTTTATAATGTAAAGTTAGCAAAGATTAGCGACTTAAAACAGTGCTTTTTTGAGTAATTGACATATTAACCGAAAATCAAACGTTTTCGTTGATAAGTTTTTACTTTATGATTACTATGCTGAATTGTGATTGTAAAATAGTTATTGTTCAGGAATATTTTCAGTTTCATTAGGCATTTGAACTTTTTTTGCAGTTTTTACTTTCTTTCTTTCATTTGTGAATTTGATAAAATCAGGAGCAAAATCAGAATCAGGTATATCGTCACTCGAACTTTTAACTTCCGTTAGTTTGGCGTTCTTAAAAATCTTTGTAATTAATTCATTAAATGTATCAAAGTCAACTTGATAAGAAATACCAATTCCTTGTGTGTAGCCAATTCCTTCTCCCACATAATTTATATCACTTTCTCGATTAAAAACACGCATATTAAGCGTGCCGTCATCATTTACTCGGTATAAAATTTCAACATCGCCCACTACTGCGGCATCATTAATTCCGCCCACCGGGACGCCTAAATTTCCGTTAACAGAAATACGCTCATTTAAATTAAAAGACGTTGTAACCCCCACGTTTCCGTCTGTTTCACGACCCGGAGTGTTATCAGGAGCTACATAATTTACATTCATAGAAATTTTACTATCTTCATCGTTAAAAATGTTATCAAAAACACCACTGAACGTTTCAAATAAATTATTATACAATGCATTTTGCCCCAATGCTCCGTCGGGACTTAAGAAACTGCCTGAAGCCAAAAGATAAAGGGCTTGTGTTTGTCTAGTATCTTTATCATCCAACTTTGTTTGAATTTCAGACTTTAAAACAGAACTGATGGTTGGAAAATTAATATTAAAATCAGGTTCCGGATTACTGATTGTTCCGGTAATTGCGATCCCAACTTCAACAGGTACTTTTTGGTTAACAGTTGTATTATTTAACAACATTCCGGGATTAGCCCGAGTACTGTAAACCGCTTCAAGATTCAAGCGGGCTCTCAGCGGATCACCTTCCCAAATGATGCTGCCGTATTTTTTAACATCAAATCGTTTGCTAACTAATCCGCGGTATTTAAAGTTATATATTCCATCATACACTTGGTAATCACCAAAAATATTAAACTTTCCAAATGTATTTATTTCCATTTTTATATTGCCAACTCCTTTACCAATCATATTATGACCGGTTTCTTTATCAAGAATGACTTCAATTTCCGCCTCTGTCGTTAGCGTTAAATCAAAATCGAGTTCTAATCCATTATAATTCCTATTGAATTTTGTAAGGTTGGTATTATAATTATATTTTTCTTCGGGTGAAATAAAACGAATGTAGTTCTTCTCTCCCACAGATTGTACATTTGAAATTGGAATTTTTATCGCAGTTCCTTTTTTGGAAGTCGCATTGACAGAAATTAGCAACGCGTCTGTTGGTCCGCTAATGGTTGCATTTCCTGCTATGAAAGCTTTACCATAATAATACGCTTCGTCATCATCTTTTGTATCTAAAACCACCAAATTATTTGTGTTCACTTTTAAATCCAGTTTCCAATCAGATAAATTTGAATGCCTGATATTCCCGTCTAGTACACCTGTTGTTTTATAATTTGAATCTGTAATAGTAATATTTCTGAGTAAAAATTGTCTTTCTGTTAAATCAACAACTGCATTATTCTCTAAATTATAATCTACATTTAAATAGGGTATGGTTAAACCTGCCTCATTTAAAAAGAGTCTTCCATTAATTTCCGGATTAGAAAGTGTTCCTCTAAAATTGGCATTGCCGGTCACTAAACCCCGAATATTTGAAATTACTTCGCCTCCCATAGTACTAAAGGCTCCAATATTAAATTTGTTTAATCTTAAATCCATATTCATGTATGGTTTTTCCTCTTCAAAAGAAATAGTACCTTCTGTTAAAAAGCTTTCTATTTTGTCATTTTTAATAATTCCATCAACTGCAAACGTTTTAAAATCATCAGTACCTTTTACATCTAAATTTAAGACTCCAAAATTAATATTGTTAACTTTTAAATCCATAATTTCAATCGAAGCATACGGTTGATATAATTGACCGTTTTGTTTAAAATCAATTTCACCGTTCATATTACCCTCCAAGACAAAGTTCTCGATTTCTGGAATAATTTTGCCAACATTTACTTGATTGAAATTTAATTTTAAATCCTTAAACTCTTTTCCTTTAATTTTGCCTAAAAAGTTGATTTTTTGTTCCTCATGGGTAATAGCAAAATTTTCAAAAACAAAACTGGATAACTTTTTATCAAAAACCACTCTGTTTTCATTGTTGCTTTGTTCGTTGATATACCATAGGTAGTCTTTAAATTTCAATTCAGACTTAAAAATGCCAACCACGCTGTTTTTTTCTTCGTCAATGGTGTGATAGGCATCAATATTGTAATAATCTTCGGCTTTGTTTCCTCCTTTAAACTCTGTTCTAAAAAATAATGTGTCTCTTTTAGTAACATTAATTAAATTGAAATCTGAGATTTTATAATACTTTGTTTTTACACTATCAATACTAACGTAGGTATTGAATAAGGGGTTTTTATTATCCAGTTGGATATCAACTTTTTCAAATGTATTGTCAAAAGCAATAATTTCCGGCGAATCAAAATCGAGTTTGAAATCGTTGGCGTCAGAATTTATACTTCCTTTTATAAACGTATTGGTACTTACTGTTATTTCAGGATAAAATATTTCAATAATTTTATTAAAAATTGAAAAATTAAATCGAAGGTATTGACCTTTATTGATTTTATTGGGATTATAATTGGCGTAAATACTTCCCAATGAATTTTCTAACATAAGTGGCAATTGATTAAAATCAAATTTACCTACTAGTTTTCCTTCAATTATATCGGGTGAATTAATAGAAATGGTGCGTTCTCGGCTTTCATCGAAAGAAGAAATAATACTAAAGGAATCAAAAATATAAATATCACGCTTATTTTGATACGAAGCTTGTTCAACTAATACATTACCCTGCAAATTATTTAAACTATTGCCGGAAAGATCACTATAAATTTTTCCTTTAAAAATGGATATACTATCGTTCTTAACAAAATTGAGCTTGCTCAAATCAGCATAATCTATTAAAGCATCAAATTTATAAATGTTTTCGCGTTTTGAAACATCAACAATTCCGTTAAAATCCATGAACAAATTTGGGTCATTGATGTTTACTTTTCCTTTAAAAATTGGTTTTTTAAAACTTCCATCAACAATAATTCGCTGATAATTATATTGATTATACTGAAATCGGCTTACATTTCCCTTGATTTTTGTATCGATTAGATTTTCTGTAAAACCTTTTCCTTTTACTACAACATTCATCGAAACAAAACCAATATCGTTTTCGCTTATTAATGCCCCTAAATTAAAATTATCCAACACAAGAACACCTTCATAGGAAGCATTATCAATATTTTGTAGGTTATTCATCACCATATTAGTTTGAAGATTGCCTAACACAGAATTCATTATCAAATCTGTTTTAATCGTTTGTGTTGTAAATTCTATATTACCTTCAATAGTAAATTGGCCTAGTTTTTTTAACGAAGTTGGTAACGATTTGCCTAATATATTTGGTAAAATTGATGCTAAATCGTCATAATTTGACGTTAATTTTTCAAAATCTCCTTTCAGATAAAACGAACTGTTTTCTTTAGAAAAAATATTTTTAAAATTAATAGTACCAATGATTTGAGTTCCGTTTATATCTTTTAAAACAAGATCATGTGTTGTGAAATCATTTAATGTGCCTAGTAAATTCGTTTTAAACAAAAAATTATTATTTTTCCCTAATTCATTATAAAAATACCTGATATCGTTAGAAGCTACTGAGGCAGAATCAATCCTTGCGTCAAAAACAACTTTGTTGTTAAAATCGGAGAAGTCTTCTCGTTTATAACGCAAAGCAACACTACCATTTATAATTGATTTTTTTGTTTTGGCTTCTAACTTCTCTAACAAAATATTTTCCTTGGTGTAGGTAAATTGCGTTTTTACATTTTGCACCTGCAAACCACGAAAATCTCTAAAATTCATTTTGTAGATTGTGGTATTTACATCTGATCCTTTAATTTTAAAATCATTCAACGTAGCATTTATGTCTAAAAAATCTACCACTTTTTCATTTTGCTGATTCTGATCTTCCATCAAAAACCGACTATCTTTAAGTTGCATCGATTCGGCGGTCATTAAAAATTTACCCGATGAAGGCGATCCATCGTCAAATGCTTCAATAAATTTGTCGAGATTGGTATATTTTTCTCCTTTGTATTGTTTCAAATTAAAAAACAAGGATGAAACATTGACATCGCCAAAAAGCAAATCGCCATCAAGTAAACGATTAAAATCTAAAATATTGGTTTTGATTCGATTAGCAAAAATAAGCGTGTCTTTATGATGATCGCGAATTAAAACTTCTTTGAGTTTTACGCCACCAAATAGGTTGAATGTAACTTGTTCAACATTGATATCTGTACCAAAATCCTCATTAATTGAGTTGGTTAAATACTGCCCTATTTTTGTTTGAACTGCGGGTAGAGAAAGTAGTATGCCGAGAAAAAGCAATAATAGTAGAAATACCACTATGGAACGCAATACTATTTTTTTAAATTTTTTGATACCCTTAAATGTTATAAATTTGCGGTGTTTTGGTGAAAAATCATACTTTTACACGAAACAAAAATAATTATTTTAATGTTGTGAAATACTATTCTATAACGCTAAAATAATGGTAACAAATATATTCAAAATTCGTGCCTTTTATGTCAAATGATTCCGTTTATATTTTAGCGATTGAAAGTTCGTGCGACGACACGGCTGCTGCTGTGCTAAAAAATGATAAAGTACTTTCTAATTTAGTTGCCAGACAAAGCATTCATGAGGAATTTGGTGGTGTTGTTCCGGAGTTAGCGTCACGTGCACATCAACAAAATATTGTGCCGGTGGTAGACATGGCTCTTAAAAAAGCCGGAATTAATAAAAACCAATTGAATGGAATTGCTTTCACGCAAGGTCCTGGTTTAATGGGTTCATTGCTTGTAGGAAGCTCTTTTGCCAAATCGTTATCCATGGCATTGGGAATTCCTCTGATGGCCGTGAACCACATGCAAGCACACATTATGGCTCATTTTATTGATGAAGAAGGATTTGACAAACCAACTTTTCCTTTTTTGGCTCTTACCATTTCCGGTGGACACACACAAATTGTGAAAGTTTCCGGTTTCTTTGACTTAGAAATAATTGGCGAAACCACCGATGATGCTGTGGGCGAAGCATTTGATAAAACAGCTAAAATTCTTGGTCTTCCCTATCCCGGCGGTCCGTTAATTGACCAATTTGCGAAAGAAGGAAATCCGAAAGCTTTTCCATTTACGAAGCCAAAAGTGGACGGTTTGAATTTCAGCTTTTCGGGTTTAAAAACTCAGATTTTATATTTTGTGCAAAAAAATGTTGCCGCTAATCCCAATTTTATTGAAGAAAACAAAGCTGATATTTGTGCTTCTGTTCAAAATATTATCATTAAAATTTTAATGGATAAATTGAAATTAGCTGTTGAAGAAACCGGAATCAATCAAATTGCAATTGGAGGTGGTGTTTCTGCCAATTCCGGTATACGCAAAACTCTAAAAGAAGCCGAAGCAAAATTTGGCTGGAAAACATACATTCCAAAATTTGAATACACCACCGATAATGCCGCTATGATTGGCATTGTGGGCTATCAAAAATATTTACACAACCAATTTGAAAATGCTTCCGTCGTTTCAAAAGCTCGAATTGAATTATAATGCAATTATTCTACTTTAAAGATATAAACGAACATTCACAATCATTTTCTTTTGATAAAGAAGAAAGCAAACATATATCTAAAGTTCTACGCAAGAAAGAGGGTGATATTTTATTTGTTACCAACGGTTTAGGATTTTTATTTAAAACCGAAGTAGCAATCGCTTCCGATTCAAAATGTACAGTAACTATTGTTTCTTTTGAAAAACAAGAGCAATCCAAATTACATTTACATTTAGCTGTTGCTCCTACCAAAATGAACGACCGTTACGAATGGTTTTTAGAAAAAGCTACCGAAATTGGTGTTCAAGAAATCACCCCTATTATCTGCGATCACTCCGAAAGAAAAGTAATCAAAACAGAACGATTCGATAAAATTTTACTGTCTGCGATGAAGCAATCCAATCAGTATTTTTTACCGATTTTGAATGAACCGATAACATTTAAAGAATTTGTAAAAAAACAATTTAACGGACAAAAATTTATTGCTCATTGCGAAGAAACCGATAAAAAAACCTTGAAATCAGTTTTAAAAACAAGTGAAGATTGCACGATTTTAATTGGTCCCGAAGGAGATTTTTCTGTTAAAGAAATTGAAATCGCTCTTGAAAAACAATTTTTTCCTATATCTTTAGGCAATACAAGATTGCGAACGGAAACGGCTGCTGTGGTGGCTTGTCATACGGTGGTTTTGATGAATGAATAACTTGAGATTATGAAAAAACTTCTTATTATATTTCTATTTGGTTTAATGGCTAACGCCCAAGAAATTGCCCTTTTGAAATACAGTGGCGGTGGCGATTGGTATGGAAATCCTACTTCGTTGCCCAATTTGATAAAGTTTTGCAATCAAAATATTAATACTAAAATCAAACAAAAACCAACAACAGTTGAACCGGGAAGTTCTGATTTATTTTCCTATCCTTTTGTGCATTTAACCGGTCATGGAAATGTGGTTTTTAATGATAATGAAGTGAAAAACCTCAGAGATTATTTGACATCCGGAGGATTTTTGCATATTGATGACAATTACGGAATGGATAAATACATCCGAAAAGAAATCAAGAAAATTTTTCCGAATAATGAGTTGGTAGAAATTCCATCCACGCACAAAATCTTTCAAGGTCCTTTTTCTTTTCCAAACGGATTGCCCAAAATTCATGAACATGAAAAACAAAAACCACAAGCGTTTGGTATATTCATCGAAGGAAGATTAGCTTTGGTTTACACTTTTGAAACCGATTTAGGCGACGGCTGGGAAGACGAAGAAGTGCACAATAACCCGAAAGAAGTGCGTGAAAAAGCGCTGAAAATGGGTGCCAATTTGGTGCATTATGTATTTGTAAATTAAATTTTCCTATTTTTATCAAAAATACAACTATGACTTCAAAAACCATTTCATCCGGAATTTTAAGAGCGATTGGAACCTTAGTCTTAATTGCGTTAGGTTGTTGGTTTTTGTATGCCATTCAGTCGATTATAATTTATTTGGTTATTGCTTTAATTTTAACCCTAATTTGTAATCCTGTTGTTGAATTTTTAAAGAAAAAATGCAAATTTAATAATACCTGGGCTGTAATAACGACGATAATTTTACTTCTGATTTTAGTAGCATTGTTCATTTTAATGTTTGTGCCGTTAATCTCCTCACAAGCACAAAGTTTATCGCTTTTAAACACAGAATCTATCCAGGAAAAAATCATGCTACTCTATTATGATTTGAATCTGTATTTAGTAGATCGTGGTATTCTTATAGAAGACATTTTTAAAGATTCTGATATTGCTTCCTACTTGAATATGAATTTTTTACCTTCTTTTTTCAACGGAGTTTTATCAACATTAAGTTCAATTGGAATTGGCGTTGCATCGGTTTTATTCATCACTTTTTTCTTTCTGAAAGATAAAGTCGTATTTTTAGTTGGTGCAAAAAAAATCATTCCTGATGATCATGAGGCCGAAACATTAAATTCGATTGCAAAAATTAATGATTTATTATCTCGCTATTTTATCGGTTTAATTTTCCAGCTTTTAATTTGCTTTATTTTATATTTTATTGTTTTATTGATTTTTGGAGTAGAAAATGCTTTTGTTATCGCTTTTATTTGTGCCATTTTAAACATCATTCCATATATCGGACCATTAATTAGTAGTATTTTAGCAGCTTCTTTAACCATGATTGGAGGAATTGGCGGTGATTTTCAAACCGAAATTTTACCAACCGCCATTTACGTTTTAATTGGTTTTTATGTAGTTCAATTAATTGATAATAACATCAGTCAACCATTAATTTTTTCAAACAGCACAAAATCGCATCCATTAGAAATTTTCTTGGTCATTTTGACAGCCGGTTTTATTTCAGGCATTATTGGAATGATTGTAGCAGTACCACTTTATACAATTATAAAAGTGATTGCTAAAGAATTTTTTCCTGAATATAAAATCGTTCAAGTACTCACCAGAAAATTATAAATCAACCTTGAAAAATTTTGATTTTTTAGGACTAAAAGAAGTGCAAGATTTTATCGAAGCCAATTTAAATGAAACTATTTCAAAATTAGCTTTACAAAAAAATCCTTTTCCCGAGTTAGATTGGAAAGAAATTCTCAATCAAATTGAAGCGAAATCAAAATCAAAAGATAAACTTCCTACTTGGTTTAATGCAGAAAATATCATTTTTCCAAGTAAAATTTCAGTAGAGCAAACGTCATCCGAAAAAACAGCTCTTTATAAATCAAAACTTATTTTCGGTGAAAAAATAATCGATTTAACCGGCGGTTTTGGTGTAGATGCCTTTTACTATTCCAAACAATTTTCAAAAGTTATTCATTGCGAACACAATTCGGAATTATCTGAAATTGTAAAACATAATTTTGATAAGTTAAAAGTACAAAACATTCAATGCATTTATGGTGAAAGCGATGAAATTTTAAAAGCTTACAATGAACAATTCGATTGGATATATATTGATCCATCGCGAAGAAATGATTCCAAAGGAAAGGTTTTTATGTTGCGTGATTGTGAACCAAATGTTCCAGATTTATTGGATTTCTATTTTAATTATTCTCCCAAAATCCTGATCAAAACTGCTCCTCTACTCGATTTGACGGCGGGATTAAAAGAATTAAAACATGTTTTTGCCATTCACATCGTAGCGTTAGAAAATGAAGTGAAAGAATTGCTGTGGGAAATTCATCAAGGTTATGAAGAGAAACCAGTCGTTAAAACGGTCAATATTTCTAAAAATAGCGAAGAAAAATTTGAATTCTATTTAGGTGCATCCTTAAGTGAAGCTAGTTATGGTGAACCGAAAAAATTTCTATACGAACCTAACGCTGCCATCATGAAATCCGGCGGTTTTGATGAAGTCGGCAATCAATTTATTTTGAAAAAAATTCATCCGCATTCACATTTATATACGTCAGATGAAAAAATTGATTTTTGTGGCAGAGTTTTTGAAATTATAGACGTAATTCCCTATCAAAAAAGCGAAATGAAATTGTATTTAGAAAACAAAAAAGCCAATATTACTGCTCGAAATTTCCCTGAAAGTGTTGACATTATTAGAAAGAAATGGAAAATAAAAGACGGTGGAAATTTATATACTTTTTTTACAACCGATATAAAAAACAACAAAATTGTGTTACTTTGCAACAAAATTAAATGACCCCATGAGATTCTTACTATTTTGCTTCTTATTTTTATATTTTATCCCTTCAATTGCCCAAAAAAAATGTGAATACGACGTTGAAGTAAACGACAGTATCGGTTCATTAAAAACCACCAAAGAATTTTTGATATACGAAAAAAAGTTTGGTAACAATGAAAGTTATGTCTTTCTTTCCCTTTCAAATGATAACGGAACTCCGGTGTTGAATTTTCAATTAGTACATAAAAATAGTGACTTTGTTAAAGCCTATTGTATTGACGCAAAAACAAAATTATACCTTCAATTAGAAAATGGAAAAATTGTTACAATGCTTCATCCTAACGTTGAAAACTGTGGTAGTTTCATGCGAAATGATGAAAGAAACGTCAGAATATTAACTGCTAATTTTTTGTTTTTAAAGAATCATTATGAAGATTTAAAAATAAGTCCAGTTGTTTCCATGCGAGTAAAATACACTACTGAAACAGTAGATTATATCATCCGAAAGGAACTGCAATCAGAATTATTGAATCAATTCAGTCGTCCGCAAAATTATTTTATAGACTATTTGCACTGTGTGGAGAATTAGTTACAATCCCATTTAAAATTGGATAGTTTATCGCTTTCATCAGTTTGAAGATTATAATGCCACCATTCCGATTGAAAAACTTTAAAGGAACAACTTTCCATAATTTCTCTTAAAATTTTTCGGTTTTGTAAAACTTCGTTTGAAAAGTCTTGATAGGTGTGTGCCGCTTCTTTTCCAAAATGATCAAAATCAGTACCCATAACTAATTCAACACCATTTTTATCAACCAGTGTTAAATCGACAGCTCCGCCTCTATTGTGGATAGAACCTTTTTTAGGATCGGCCACATAAATAGGATTTGAAACAATTGCCCACATTTTTTTTTGCACATCCAACGGTCGGTAACAATCGTATAACTTGATAGTGTAACCAAGAAGATTAAATTTTTGATTGGCTTCGATTAATTTTTTTACGGTTTTGAATCTTAAAAAACATTCGGCACAATCATAGACTTTGGCATTAAGGAAATTATTTTCGGTAGCATACCGCATATCATAAACAAAATCATTAGAATAATCTTTTAGATTAACAAAAACGGTATCATTTACTGATTGTCTCATTGGAACCTCTTTTAACTCTTGACCATAAGAAGAGGTTATAACGAATAAAAAGAGTATCAAAATTCTAGACATCACCTAATTTTTGAATAAATATACTGAAATTTATTCTAAAAACTCAGACCAATAAAGATGAATGAGTGCTTTGTGTTGTTCATAAAACAACTGAGCTTTTTCTCGGGAACGAAATGCTAAAAATTGAGGAAGGACTGCGATACCATAATAAGGTATAAATTCACCCGCTTTGATCTGCGGAAAAATGGCATAATTATCCAATTGATTACTCCAACCGCTAAAGTAGGATTTTAGTAATTGTGACAGTTGAGCTTTTGCCAATACCGATTTTGCTTGATTTTCAGTGGTAAAAACATTTTTGTTTTCTTCATTCACCGGTCGATTTTCGTAAGTTTCAATTTTCGAGAAACTATCAATATAAAAGCCATTTACCTCGTTTAAGTCCATCCAGCTCGCAATGAGTTTTGGATTTTCTTCGAGGTATTTTTTTAAAGCTCCAATTTCGTCCAGGTTTTTCTTCTGTTGAAGTTCGAGAGCATTTAAACGGTTAATTATGTTCAATTTTTCTTCTGGGGTCATCATTACAACCTTATCAAATCATAAAAATTGTATGTAGTAGTTGGGGCTACAAACAAGTACTTCGTAAAAAGTTAGGAAAGGTATGATTTTATTGGTAAAATTAATCAATCTTGCTTGTGAAAAGTAAAAAAAATCGTTTAAAAGTCAATTTTAGACACTTAATCTATTCAAATTAAAAACAAAATTAAAAGTTTATGAAATAGACTCAAAATAACATTATATTAAATGTTGTTTAATTTATCAGTAAAAAATTTTAAATAATTATTTACCAATTATACTAACAAAAACCTTCAAAACACGATGTGAAACATACTTAATATGCTGTTTTGTAATGTTTTAAAAGTTAAAAACAAGTGTTAAATGCTTCCTAAAAATAGCTGAATAAATTTTATTGTATATTGTTTATGATTAATTTTATAATGTTAAACAAAAAACAATAACTATGAAAAAAATTACTAATCTATTTTGGCTCTGCCTAATCTTCATCAGTAGCATTAGCTTTGCCCAAACAGCGAGAGTCCAAGTGATTCACAACTCGCCTGATTTAGCGGCATCTTCTGTAGATGTCTATTTAAATGATGTGCTTCTGCTAAATGACTTTCATTTCAGAACTGCAACACCTTTTATTGATGCACCTGCCGGTGTCGAATTGAGTATAGATATTGCTCCTTCATCCAGTTCGTCTTCGGCAGAAAGTATTTACAACCTCACTACAACCCTGAGTGAGTTTGAAACGTATATTATTATAGCCAATGGTATTATCTCACCAACAGGCTATTCCCCTAGTACACCTTTCGGATTACAAGTTTTGGTGGGTGGCCGAGAAGGAACAGCTGTTCCTGATACCACTGATGTAATTGTATTCCATGGCTCCACAGATGCTCCAACAGTAGATGTAGTAGAATTAGCTGTGCCTGCAGGAACCATCGTTAATGATATTTCTTATGGCAGTTTTTCTGAATATTTAGAATTACCGACAAATAACTATGTTTTGGCCGTTCGCGATGAAACAGGCACTGCAACAGTAGCTACTTACTCCGCTCCTTTAGCTGATTTATTTTTACAAACTGACGCGATTACTGTACTTGCTAGTGGATTTTTAGATCCATCTCAAAACAGTAATGGACCAGAATTTGGTTTATGGGTGGCATTGGCTAGTGGCGGAGATTTAATTCCTCTTCCATTATTCCACAATCCTACAGCTAGATTACAAGTTATTCATAATTCACCAGACCTAGCAGCCTCTGCTGTAGACGTTTATGTAAACGGTGCTTTATTATTGGATAATTTTGCTTTTAGAACTGCAACGCCTTTTATTGATGTACCGGCAGGAATTGCGTTAAGTATTGACGTAGCTCCGTCAACCAGTACTTCTTCTGCTGAGAGTTTATACAATCTAACTGCAACGTTGAATGAATTTGAAACGTATATTATTGTAGCAAATGGAATCGTTTCGCCTACAGGTTACTCCCCAAATCAACCTTTTGCTCTTGAAGTTTTGGTGGGTGGTAGAGAAGGAACTGCTGTTGAAGATACGACCGATGTTATTGTATTCCATGGCTCACCGGATGCTCCTACGGTAGATGTAGTAGAAACTTCTGTACCGGCTGGAACGTTGGTTGACAATTTAGATTATGGAAGTTTCTCAAATTATTTGGAACTTCCAACAAATAATTATACCATTGATGTTCGTGATGAAACAGGGACTGTAACTGTCGCTACGTACTCTGCTCCTTTGGCCGATTTATTTTTACAATTGGATGCAATAACAGTCGTCGCTAGTGGCTTCTTAGATCCTTCTCAAAATAGTAATGGACCAGCGTTTGGCTTATGGGTTGCAAAAGCAACCGGTGGAGCGTTAATTCCATTACCATTAGTAGAAACACCAACCGCTCGTTTACAAGCTATTCACAACTCAGCGGATTTAGCAGCAGCTTTAGTGGATGTGTATGTAAATGATGAATTATTATTAAATGACTTTGCTTTCAGAACGGCAACACCTTTTATTGATGTGCCTGCCGGAGTTGAATTAAGTATTGACGTAGCTCCATCAACCAGTACTTCTTCTGCTGAGAGTATTTATAACCTAACCGCTACTTTAGCCGAAGGTGAAACTTATATTTTAGTAGCTAACGGAATCGTGAGCCCAACAGGTTACTCGGTAGCTCCAAACTTTGCCATCAACGTATTTGCGCAAGGGCGTGAAGTGGCCGCTAATTCAGCTAACACAGATGTATTGGTAAATCATGGTTCACCGGATGCTCCAACGGTTGACGTGGTAGAAACGTCTATCCCGGCGGGAACTATCGTTGATAACATTTCATTCCCTGAGTTTCAAGGTTACTTGGATTTACCAAATCTTGATTTCACATTAGACGTTCGTGATGAAACAGGAACTGTAACTGTAGCTTCTTACCAAGCTCCACTTCAAACGTTAGGTTTAGAAGGTGCTGCCATCACTGTATTAGCAAGTGGATTCCTTGATCCTTCAGCAAACAGCAATGGTCCAGCATTTGGATTATGGGTAGCATTAGCTGAAGGTGGAGCGTTAATTCCATTACCATTAGTAGAAACACCAACCGCTCGTTTACAAGCTATTCACAACTCACCGGATTTAGCAGCAGCTTTAGTGGATGTGTATGTAAATGATGAATTATTATTAAATGACTTTGCTTTCAGAACGGCAACACCTTTTATCGATGTGCCTGCCGGAGTTGAATTAAGTATTGACGTAGCACCGTCAACCAGTACTTCTTCTGCTGAAAGTATTTATAACCTAACCGCTACTTTAGCCGAAGGTGAAACTTATATTTTAGTAGCCAACGGAATCGTGAGCCCAACAGGTTACTCGGTGGGTCCAAACTTTGCCATCAACGTATTTGCGCAAGGGCGTGAAGTGGCCGCTAATTCAGCTAACACAGATGTATTGGTAAATCATGGTTCACCGGATGCTCCAACGGTTGATGTGGTAGAAACGTCTATACCGGCGGGAACTATCGTAAATAACATTTCATTCCCTGAGTTTCAAGGTTACTTGGATTTACCAAATCTTGATTTTACGTTAGATGTTCGTGATGAAACAGGAACAGTAACCGTTGCTTCTTACCAAGCTCCACTTCAAACCTTAGGTTTAGAAGGTGCTGCCATCACTGTATTAGCAAGTGGATTCCTTGATCCTTCAGCAAACAGCAATGGCCCTGCATTTGGATTATGGGTGGCATTGGCTAGTGGTGGTGATTTAATTCCACTTCCGGAAATTCCATTAAATGTTGATAGTTTTAACCTTAATTCAATATCATTATTTCCAAATCCAGCTAAAGAAACAATCAATCTTTCTATCCCATTTGATTATGAAAACTTTAGTGCAACAATATACGATTTGAGTGGAAGACTTGTGAAAACAGTCACTACTCCAACTGATATTGATATAAGCGAATTAAATAGCGGTCTGTATATTTTAAATACAACCCTTAACGATCTTAGTTTTAATCAAAAGTTTGTTAAAAACTAAGCATTTTTCAAACCAGTAGTTATTGAAGGGTCATCAGCAATGATGGCCTTTCAGTTTTTAGATTCTAGCGTACAAATTATGACGGTGGAAAGCTCAAACATTATGGATACAATTCAATCTCAAAACTCCTCAAAAAAGCAATTGAATTTTCAATATCATAATGTAAAATACGATCCTCTTTTACAAACGAAACTTCTTTGCGATAGGATTTAATAAACTGTTCTATAAATTCACTCGATTGTAATGGTCTCCTAAACTCAATCGCTTGTGCAGCATTCAGTAATTCAATTGCTAAAATACGTTCCAAATTCTCAATGATTTTAAAGCATTTTGTTGCTGCATTTGCTCCCATGCTTACATGGTCTTCTTGTCCGTTGCTGGAAACAATGCTATCAATACTGGCCGGAGTGGCCAATTGTTTGTTCTGACTTACAATACTCGCGGCCGTGTATTGTGGAATCATAAAACCGGAATTTAGACCCGGATTATCAACCAAAAAAGCAGGTAAGCCACGAAGACCGGAAATCAATTGATAGGTTCTTCGTTCAGAAATACTTCCTAACTCGGCCAACGCAATACCAAGAAAATCTAACGCTAACGCCAACGGTTGTCCGTGAAAATTACCCCCGGAAACGATGATATCTTCGCCAACAAAAACATTCGGATTATCAGTTACAGAGTTAATCTCCGTTTTAAAAACGCGACGAGCATAATCCATCGCATCTTTTGAAGCTCCATGCACTTGTGGCATGCAACGGAACGAATATGGATCTTGTACGTGTGCTTTCTTTTGATTGATGATTTGACTTCCAACTAGAAAATCAGTAATGCGTTGAGCCGTCTCTATTTGTCCTTTGTGCGGACGAACCAAATGAATTAACTCATTAAACGGATCAATTCGACCATCAAAACCTTCTAACGAAATAGTTCCAATCAAATCTGCCAAATAAGACAGTTTATATGATTTTAATAAAATATGAACACCATACGCACTCATAAACTGGGTTCCATTCAATAAGGCCAATCCTTCTTTAGATTGCAAAACAATGGGGTTCCAATCAAAATGGGCGAGAACTTCTTTGGAATGGACTTTTTTCCCTTCAAAATATACTTCACCTTCACCTAGCAATGGTAAACTTAAATGTGCTAATGGAGCCAAATCGCCCGAAGCACCCAACGAACCTTGCGTGTAAATTATCGGTAAAACATCATTATTATAAAAATCAATCAAACGCTCAACGGTTTGCAATTGAATACCGGAATTTCCGTAACTCAATGATTGAATTTTAAGCAATAACATCAATTTTACAATCGAGTTTGGCACTTCATCACCGGTTCCGCAAGCATGCGATTTTACAAGATTTTCTTGAAGTTGTGAAAGATTTTCATTTGAAATTTTCACATTACACAACGACCCAAATCCGGTATTGATTCCGTAAATCGGATCGGTTTGTGATTGCATTTTTTTATCTAAATAATCGCGGCACTTTTGAATGTTAACCTTCGCTTCTTCTGATAAAGCCAACGATTTATTTTCAAGTAAAATTTGATTAATTGTATCTAAAGAAAGTAGGTCAGTGCTGATATAATGATAGTGATCCATTTATTGTTTAGTTGAGCTTTCAAAATTCCGCAAACGTTTGCATAAATGCAACATAATTGTGGTTTTTTTAATAACAAATTTTAACTAGAATTTCATACTTTTGAGAAACTAAACAAGTATACCATGAAAAAAATCATCGCTTTATTATTCGTAATTTGCTTTATTTCTTGTCAAGATAAAGAAGTTATCACCACATTATCTGGAAAAATTGCAGGAACAGATTCCAAAGAAATAGAATTAGAGGGTATTAATTTTTCAAAAAAAATTCCACTTCAAGCCAATGGAACTTTTGCAGACACCTTAGAATTGCCCTATGATGGCATGTATTATCTGCTTTTAAGCGATGAAAAATCGTATTATGTTTATTTAGAAAATGGCTTCAGTCTGAATTAGAAACAAAGTCAGATGATTTTATCAATTCTATGAAGTTTACGGGAGTTGGTCAAGATGAAAACAATTACCTTATTCAGAAAAACAAAGTAATTGAAGCAAAATACGGTGACCAATCCAATTTTGAAAATGTGCTTAAAATATATACTGATGAGGAAGCTGTTTTTCTGGAAAATATTAAAAATATTAAGAAAAGTATGCTCGAAAAATTGACTGCTTCTGCGATAAAAAATGAAAAATTTATCAAAAATGAAAAGAAAGAAATTGACATTTTAGCATTAAAATACTATGAGCAATATGCTCCTTATCATGGGTATGCAATTAATAATAAAGAGTACAAAACCGGTGAAGGTTTTCCAAAAGCTGGAGATGATTTTGATATGAATGATGAAGAGACATTTAAACATTCTTATTCTTATCGTAACTTAATTAGTGGAATTTTTCAACGCATTATTTATGGTACTCCTTCTGATGACAAAACTCCATTTGACAAGGGAATGGATAAGTTAAAGACAATTAAAAGTAAAATGATTCGCAGTGAATTAGCCAAGAATTTAGTTTATGAAATGAATCTTGCTGCCACAAACATCGATTCTGTTTATAAAGGATTAATGGAAAATTCAACTGATTCGGTTTTTAATAAAGAAACCACGTTGAAATATGAAACGTTAAAAAAGTTAGTGAAAGGTTCGCCCTCTCCTACTTTTGATTATGAGAATGTGAATGGTGGAAAAACTTCTTTAGAAAGTTTGAAAGGAAAATTTGTATACATTGATGTTTGGGCTACTTGGTGCGGACCGTGTATTGCCGAAATTCCGGCTTTAAAAGAAGTTGAAAAAGAATACCACGGAAAAAATATTGAATTTGTAAGCATTTCCATTGATGATAAAAAAGATTATGAAAAATGGAAAAAAATGGTGGCTGATAAAGAATTAAAAGGCATTCAGTTATTTGCGGATAACGACTGGAAATCTGATTTTGTGAAAAAGTATGCCATCGACGGAATTCCGAGATTTATACTAATTGATACCGAAGGTAAAATCGTAAATGCTGATGCTCCAAGACCTTCGGATGCTAAATTAAAAGAATTGTTGAAGGAAGTTGGATTGTAGATTCAAACATCTTACTTATTTTTAAACCATTAAGAAATTAAGTTAATTTTTTAATGGTTTAATTTTTGATAATAAATTTATAAAAATATACTTTGAAAAAGAAATTCTACATACTACCAATCTTATCATTTCTGATTATTTCTTTATTATTTTTAAATTATTTCGACTTTTCTATTTTTACCAAAAAAGATAAAATTAGTAGTGAAATTGAATCAGAAATACCAAAATCATCTTTTAATCTTAAAAGAGACTTCTTAGAATTTAAAACCAAAATGAATAAATCTGATACAATAAAAATTTGGTTTGATCACTCAGTTTGTAATTTTCAAGGTTATGAACGAATAAAAATATCAAAAAAATCAGATTCAATCTATGTTATAAGTGAGTTTAAAGATGAAACATTTGATGATATTCCTGAATGGAAATTAATGTACAGTAAAAGCATTCAAATAAATGATACGAATTGGAGATTTGAAGATTTTATCAAACTTAATCTAAATCGAATGAACAAAAGTGTAACTGAAAATGATAGGTTAGTTTTACAAATCATTAATAAAGATGATAAAATTGAATTTTATACCAATGGATTAGTTGACTACAATATATTTTTAAAAGACTATGTAAATATTATGAGAGAGCTACTTCCTAGCAAGAAATACTTTATCCATGATGTTGATATAATTCATGAGTAAATAGCAAAAACATAAAACACAAACCTTAATAAATCTTAATTTCTTAATGGTTTACTTTTTCAACTCGAAAAATACTCTTCCTAAATACTTTATAATATCCGAAGCAATAAAACCTTCGTAACCCATATCATTCATGGCAATGTCAGCCGTTCGTCCGTGAAAATAAACGCCTAAAAGTGCTGCATCCACAGCAGAATAACCTTGAGCTCGAAAACTTGTAATCATCCCGGACAATACATCTCCACTCCCACCCGTGGCTAACGCTTGATTTCCGGAAGAATTGACATACACATTTTTATCATCTATAATTAAGGTAAAAGCACCTTTAATTAAAACGACCAAATGATAGGTTTTAGCAAAAGTTTTTACTTTTTCAATTTTGTCAAAGTCGTCTTCCCAATTTCCAATCAATCGTTCTAATTCTCTAGGGTGAGGCGTTAAAATTGAGTTTTTTGGTAATAAACTTAACCAATCTTGATTTTCAGAAAGTATATTCAACGCATCCGCATCTATCACTAAAGGAATGGCATTATTATTTAAAAAATGATAAAAAGCTTCCGCTGTTTTCGTATCTTGACCAATACCCATACCAATTCCTATTGCTTTCGGCTGAAAATTAAACTCAATATTAGTTATTTTATGATAATTTTCATCGGTCATAACCATTGCTTCCGGTGAAGCAGTTTGTAAAATTTCATAACCACATTTAGGAACAAAAACCGTTGCTAAACCACAACCGGATCGCAAAGCCGCTTGCGAGGCCAAGACCATTGCTCCTATTTTTCCAAAACATCCTCCGATCAACAAAACATGTCCTTGTGTTCCTTTGTGTGAAAATTTTGAAATAGGTTTGTAACGTTTTTTTATCTCTTTTAAATCGGTATAATAATAATGGGTTGGAATAGATTCCATCACATTTTCATCCAAATCGATTGACAATAGCACAATTTCACTGATAAAATATTCATTATCAGGAAGATAAAAGGCTAATTTTGGTAATTGAAAAGTTAAAACCACATCCGAATGGATGGCAATCGTTGTTTTTTTATCTAAAAATAATCCCGAAGGCACATCAATTGAAACTTTAAACGATTGATGATAATTTATTTTTTGAATGAGTTTTTGAATCCAACCCGCTAATTCTCTGGTTAAACCAATTCCGAAAACAGCATCAATAATAACATTATTTTCTGCAATATCAGGAAATTCCGTAGCTTCATTAATTACTTCATAACCTAAGTTGCATTCTTTTAAGCGACCGAGATTTGAATTAAAATCTGCCGAAAAATTTTCATTAAACGGAACAATATACACATGAACATCAAAATAATTTTGTTTCAACATTCGAGCAATTACCAATCCGTCACCACCATTATTTCCTACCCCACAAAAAATATGGTAAACGGTTTTTTTATCCTGAAAATGGTTTACTAACCATAAAAAAGCTTGTAACGCAGCTCTTTCCATTAGTTCTAAAGAAGTGATTTGTTGCTTTGCTATTGTTGATTTATCAAGTTCTTTGATTTTTTCTGCACTAAATATTTTCATCTGCTATCGGATTAGAAAGATTATTGAAGTATTCGTAAAAGTTTAAAATAACTTTTTTCTTTAGGTAAATTTATTACATTTGTTTCAGATGAAATCACAAAAGAACATATTTTATTCAAACCAATCCTTCAATTCGTTGAACGGATTTTCTTTTGGCACATCTTCTACAACTACAACCCCATTCGGGGTATAATTTTCACATATCATCCGCATCTATGCTTATTCGAAAGAATAAAATAAAATCTATGTTTTCCTGTAAAAAATAATTAAATGAAGGTATTAAAATTCGGCGGAACTTCGGTGGCCAATGCTCAAAATATAAAGTTAGTTCTTGAAATTGTTGAACAAAAATCAACAGAAGATAAATTAATTGTTGCTGTTTCTGCCTTTAGTGGTGTTACTGATTTGCTTTTATTAGCCGCTCAACAAGCTTCAACCAAAGACGATTCATACCGAGACGTCGTTTTGCAAATTGAGAAAAAACACCTCGAAGCCATTAAAGAACTTGTTCCGGTAAACGAACAAACGGCTTTATTACATTATTGCAAAAAGAATATTTCCTATCTAGAAACATTATTGGATGGTTGTTATTTGTTGGGCGAATTGACTTTGCGTACCTCCGATATGATAGTGAGTTTTGGTGAACTATTATCGTCTTACATCATTGCCGAAGCAATGAAACAGAAGGTTTCAAATTGTAATTTTAAAGATAGTCGAGAACTCATCAAAACTAATAATAACTTTGGAAAAGCAGAAGTGAATTTTGAAATTACGAATACAACTATTATTGATTATTTTGATTCGCAAACTACTCAAGTGACGCTTATTCCCGGTTTTATTGCTTCTTCATTAGATGGAAATACGACAACTTTAGGTCGTGGTGGTTCTGATTATACTGCTGCGATTGTTGCTGCAGCTTTGAAAGTTAAAGAATTAGAAATTTGGACCGACGTCAACGGAATGTTTACCGCTAATCCGAAAATTGTCAAACAAGCTCAACCTATTGAAAAAATTACATACGAAGAAGCAATGGAATTATCTCATTTTGGTGCAAAAGTGCTTTATCCACCTACAATTCAACCCGTTTTGAGTAAAAATATTCCGATTTGGATAAAAAACACGTTTGAACCGGCTGCTTTTGGAACGTATATTTCATCTGAATCCAATCCAAACGGAAATCCGATAAAAGGAATTTCACATATTGACAAAATCAGCTTAATTACGTTAGAAGGTTCAGGAATGGTGGGCGTTGCCGGCGTTTCCAAACGATTGTTTGAAGTACTTTCAAATCATACCATTAATGTTATTTTTATTACACAAGCTTCTTCGGAACATTCGATTTGTATCGGGATTTTGAATGCCGATGCAGCGATTGCTAAAATGGCGATTGATAAGGTTTTTGAATTAGAAATAGCTCAACAAAAAATCAATCCGTGTGTGGTTGAAAAAGATTTGTGCATCGTGGCTTTGGTGGGCGAACAAATGAAAAACCACCAAGGAATTAGTGGAAAAATGTTCAGCACGTTAGGCAAGAATAACGTAAATATTCGTGCGATTGCTCAAGGTGCATCAGAACGAAATATTTCGGTGGTGATTAATGAAAATGACGTAAAAAAAGCACTGAATACCTTACACGAACGCTTTTTTGAAGAACAAACCAAACAACTGAATTTATTTGTCATGGGGGTTGGAAATGTGGGCGAAAAATTCATCGAACAAATTCACCAACAAAAGAAATTCTTAAAAGAAAATTTAGAAATAAACTTGCGGGTTATTGCACTTTCTAATTCCAGAAAAATGGTTTTTGATGATGAAGGTATTTCCTTAAAAGATTGGAAAACAGATTTGGATAATGGTGAAAAAGCTTCAAAAGCTGATTTTATTGAAAAAACAAAAGCCCTCAATCTTCGCAACAGCATTTTTGTGGATATCACTGCCAATGAAGAAGTCTCTAAAACCTACGAACATTATTTACGACAAAATATTGCGGTGGTAACGTGTAACAAAATTGCATGTTCATCAAAATATGAAAACTATCAAAATTTAAAACGCTTGTCGCGAAAATACAATGCTCCCTTTTTGTTTGAAACCAATGTTGGTGCCGGTTTACCAATTATTGACACTTTGAAACATTTAATAGCTTCAGGTGATCGAATTCATAAAATCCAAGCGGTTTTATCCGGTAGTTTGAATTTTATTTTTAATAATTTCAGCGAAACTTATAACTTTCATGATGTAGTGAAAGAAGCTGGCGTGCAAGGTTTCACCGAGCCCGACCCTAAAATTGATTTAAGCGGTGTGGATGTAGCACGAAAAATTCTGATTCTAATTCGCGAAAGCGGTTATCAAATGGAAATGGAAGATATTGAAAATAGTTCGTTCTTACCAAAAGAATGTATGGCAACTACAAATAATGAAGACTTTTTCAAATCATTAACCAAACACGCGAGCCATTTTGAAAATTTATTAAAAGATGCCAAAGAAAAAGATTGTCGCTTGAAATTTGTTGCTAAATTCGATAACGGAAAAGCTAGCGTTGGTTTGCAATTCATTCCAAAGGAAAGTCCGTTTTACAACTTGGAAGGAAAAGACAATATAGTTGAATTTTTCACCGATCGCTATGTAGATCAGCCCTTAATCATCAAAGGTGCGGGTGCCGGTGCTGCAGTAACTGCTTCGGGTATTTTTGCGGATGTGATTCGGATTGGAAATGTATAATAAAGGTGCTGAGACACTAAGTTTCTAAGGTGCTAAGCAACCTCAGAACCTCAGAACCTCAGAACCTCAGAACCTCAGAACCTCAGAACCTTTTTAAAAAATGAACCAAATAAAAATATTCTGCCCTGCCACAGTAGCCAACTTATCCTGTGGATTTGATGTGCTCGGATTGTGTTTAGAAAGTATTGGTGACGAAATGATCATTCGCAAAAGCAATGAAAAAGGTCTTCGAATTACCAACATAACCGGAGCCGATTTGCCGTTGGAAACCAATAAAAATGTGGCAGGTGTTGCCGGAATGGCGTTATTAAATCACCTGGATTTGGAATTCGGATTTGAAATTGAAATCCATAAAAAAATCAAAGCCGGGAGCGGTATTGGAAGCAGTGCCGCAAGTGCTGCCGGTGTTGTCGTTGGAATCAATGAATTGTTGGGTAATCCGTTGCACCGAAAAGAGTTAATTCCGTTTGCGATGGAAGGCGAATTTTTGGCTAGCGGAAGTTATCATGCCGATAATGTGGCTCCGGCCATTTTAGGCGGATTTATCTTAGTGCGAAGTTATGATCCGTTAGAAGTGATTAAAATTAAAAGTCCTAAGGATTTATATGTTACCATCATTCATCCACATATTGAAGTGAAAACTTCTGAAGCTCGAAGTATTTTGCCAAAAGAAATTCCATTAAAAACCGCCATTACGCAATGGGGAAATTTGGGCGGTTTGATTAGCGGATTATATACGGAAGATTACGGATTACTAGGTAGAAGTTTGCAGGATGCGGTAGCTGAACCTTATCGGAAAAACTTAATTCCGGAATTTGATAATGCGAAGAAATCGGCTTTAGAAAATGGAGCTTTAGGTTGCGGGATTTCAGGTTCCGGCCCATCTATTTATGCTTTGAGTAAGGGTTTGGAAAATGCTAAAAATGTCGCTGATGGACTTAAAAAAGTGTATATAAAAACAGAAATTAGATTTGATGTTTATGTGTCAAAAGTTTGTGATAAAGGAGTGATTAAACTACAATAAATTCCTTTCTAATTATTGGATTTAGGCTGTTTTTATCATTTTATTTTTCACAAGTGTTCTACCACTATCCTGAGCATAAATAGTTGTTTTTAAAAACTATTTGTACATCATCTCATTGGCATTTTTTTTTCATAAAAATACCCCAAATAGTTTCAAACTTTTTGGGGCATGTTCAATATTGAACTTAAATTTAAAATTTCAATTGATAAACTTCGTCTAATTCATCATTATTTTTGAAATTAACGCCTAAATCGGTGACATAGCCGCTATTAAGACCATAAACCCAGCCGTGAATGGTTAATTCTTGACCCGATTTCCAAGCTGATTGGACGATTGATGTTTTCGCTAAATCGTATACCTGTTCTTTTACGTTTAATTCCACAAATTTATTAAATCGCTCCTCTTCATTTTCAATACCATCTAATTCAACTTGATGAAAACGATAAACATCTTTAATGTGTCTAATCCAATTATCAATTACACCAATTGAACTATTACCCATCGCAGCTTTTACACCACCACAACCATAATGTCCGCAAACAATAACATGTTTTACTTTTAGGGCATTTACGGCATAATCCAAAACACTTAACATATTCATGTCAGTATGAACGACCATATTGGCAATATTTCTGTGTACAAAAACCTCGCCTGGTGCAGCACCAATTATTTCATTTGCAGGTACTCTGCTGTCTGAACATCCAATCCATAACAATGGGGGATTTTGACCTTTTGATAATCCTTCGAAAAAATTTGGGTCAATTTTTAACTTATTCTCAACCCACTGTTTGTTGTTGTCTAATATTTTTTTATAGAACTCGCTCATTTTTTATTTTTATTTTTATTGTTAATTTATTCTTTTGATAAGAACACATGTTGTCCTTCGTCTGTATTATCTAGATTATATGCATCTTTAAAACCAATTAGTATAACTTCAATTTGATCTTCAACGGCTCTAATGTCTTTAAATTCTTCAATTAAATCAAGAACGTCGTGTGCAATATAAACTGTATCAGAAGCGTCTATTACTACTTTCGACTTTTCAGGTAAATTGTTCAACGTATTTTTAATCGCTGCTTTATTTAAGAAAGAAACTTCTTGAGCCAATTGAATATGGATAACATCGTCATCATGATAATCTTCTTTTTTAAAGGAATAAGCTCTTTTGAAATTTCCTCTTAATACAAAGAAAATACTAATAAGCATTCCTAAGGCAACTCCTTTTAGTAAATCTAAAAACACTACGGCTACCACAGTGGCAATAAACGGAATATACTGGTATTTACCTTTTTTAATAAAATGTACAAAATGGGAAGGTTTAGCCAGCCTATATCCAATTAAAAGTAAAATTGCAGCTAAAGTAGCTAACGGTATTTTATTTAATAAAGGGGCAATTGTCAGCACACTAACCATCAACAGAAGTCCGTGAATAATGGCAGAAGATTTAGTTCTAGCTCCTGCATTAGCATTAGCAGAAGATCGAACAACTACCGAAGTCATTGGTAAACCACCAATCAAACCACTCAATAAATTACCAATTCCTTGGGCTTTTAATTCCACATTTGTATTAGTAAAACGTTTATATGGATCCATTCTATCAGCCGCTTCAATACACAATAAAGTTTCAATAGAAGCTACAATGGCAATGGTTATTGCAACTATCCAAACTTTAGGATTGCTAAGGGTAGCAATAGAAAAATCGGGAAGAACAAACATTTCTTTAAACTCTGTAAAAGTTGATGGTGTTGGCAACGAAACTAAATGATCATTTGATACTTGCAATATGCTTCCGGTTCTAATAAAAATCTCATTCATAATAATTCCAGAAAAAACAGCGATTAAAGCGGCCGGAACCAATTTTAAACTTTTTAAGAACGGAACCTTGTCCCACAAAATCAAAATAGCCAATGCTATTAATGTGATAATTATTGAACCATAATTAATGTAATTAAACGCATCAAAAATCGTTTCAAACATGTTAGAACCTCCTTTTTCAAAGAATGATGTATCACCTTCACTAACTTTATCATAACCCACAGCGTGTGGAATTTGTTTTAAAAAGATAATAATTCCAATACCGGCAAGCATTCCTTCGATTACGTTGGTGGGAAAATAATTTGAAATACTTCCTGCTTTTAAAAAGCCTAATAGAAGTTGTAACATTCCAGCAATAATTACTGCAGTTAGGAAGATTTCATAAGCTCCCAAATCGGTAATTGCTGTTAAAACAATTGCTGTTAAACCCGCAGCCGGACCAGTAACACTAATATGAGACTTACTCAAAAATCCAACAATAATTCCTCCGATTACACCAGAAATAATTCCGGAAAAAAGCGGGGCTCCGGATGCCAAAGCAATTCCTAAACATAAAGGGAGTGCTACTAAGAATACCACCAAACCGGATGCGAAATCTGATTTAAGGTGACCTAAAAGATTGTTTTTTTTTGTCATTGACCTTGAAAAATATAATAATGAATAGAAAGCAAAAGCTACTAACCTCGTCTGTTAACGTAGATTATTTCATTATAATAAATCAGGAGGCGGAGAAAAAATTTCTTCTAAAATTGAATCGTATTGAATATGGTTTTCACTGACAATTTTTTTCGATGTTGGCATTTGAAAGCCAATTGAAAAGATTTGCTTACTTGTTTTTATAGCATCTTTTAAGTTGAAGACTTTGTGAACTTCCTCTTCTTCAGACAAGTTGTAAACAACAGATAAATCTATATCATCCTTGTCCAATAAACCAACAACAGTTGGCAACGACAAAAATGATATAAATAAAAAAATAACTGTGTAAACAACTGTTTTCATTCATGCAAATATAGTATGTAGGAAATACAATTGTTAAAAAAATCTTATAATTTAAAATAAATTTAACTATATTTCTTCTTCTAACCAAGCCTTCATCATCCAAATCGTTTTTTCTTGCTCTTTAATAAAGTCGCTCATCATAGAGTTAGTTCCTTCGTCTAATGCTTCATCAGACTGTTTTAAAATTACTCTTTCAATCTTTAATAATTGGGCTAACGAATTGACTATCAAACCAACTGCTTCTTCATCGTTGGAAATATCTTTTCCCACAAATAATTTATTGTTTTTTATGTAATCGTCAAAAGTATGCAATGGTCTTCCGCCTAAGGTAAGAATTCGTTCCGCAATTAAATCAATTTTCAATTGACTATCGTTATACAATTCCTCAAATTTAACATGAAGATCAAAGAATCTTTTCCCACGGATATTCCAATGTAGCCCCCGTAAATTTTGATAATATACTTGGAAATTTGCCAATAAAATATTTAACTCAGCTGCTAATATCTCTGTTTTCTTGACGTCTAAACCTAAACTATTCGTTTTCATAATATTTTATTTTAAATTTATTTGTATAAATATACAAAAAAAAGAGGGTTATATAGTATCAGTAAAATTGATAGTTTTTATCTTTGCATCATATTTAATTATCAAAATGACAATTACACAACTACATTATGTGTTAGCTGTAGCTGAACACAAGAATTTTACCCTGGCGGCTGAAAAATGTTTTGTAACGCAACCAACTTTAAGTATGCAAATTCAAAAAATTGAGGAGGAGCTTGGCATACAAATATTTGATCGAACTAAAAAACCAATTCAAATGACAGAAATTGGTCAGAAAATAGTGAATCAATCTAAAAACATTGTTAACGAAGCTAATCGAATTCAAGACATTGTAGATCAACAAAAAGGATTTATTGGTGGCGAATTCAGGTTGGGAATTATCCCAACCATTATGCCTACTCTCTTGCCGATGTTTTTGAGTAATTTCATCAAAAAATATCCGAAAGTCAATTTAATCATTGAAGAATTAAACACCGATGAAATTATTGTTAAATTAAAAAATGGACATTTAGATGCAGCCATTGCCGCTACTCCATTGGAAGAAGAAAAAATTAAAGAAGTGGTTTTGTTTTATGAACCCTTTGTGGCTTATATTCCTGAAAGTCATGCCATTTTTGATAAAAAGGAAATTGAGGTTGCTGATTTGAATTTAGATGAAATTTTATTGCTTCAAGACGGACATTGTTTTAGAGACGGAATTTTGAATTTATGTAAAAACAATCCCGGAAACTCCGATAAATTTAATTTTCATATTGAAAGTGGAAGTTTTGAAACCTTAATTAAATTAGCCGATGAAGGTTTAGGCACCACACTTCTTCCCTATTTGCACACCTTGGATTTAAAAGAAAAAGACAAAGCTAAACTCAGACAATTTAAAGATCCAAAGCCGGCACGTGAGGTGAGTTTAATTTACCCGAAAAATGAATTAAAAATTCACATTATTGATGCCCTACGCAATGTGATAAGCGGCGTTGTTCGTGGAGCAATTGCCTTTCAGGATATTCAGATAATCAGTCCAATACAAAAGAAATAAAATAAAAAAGGAGCTGTTTAGGCTCCTTTAGTTTTATAGATTAACATGAATTAAACAATTCTTTAGCTCTGGTTTTTCTTTTGTAAAGTTCAACAACCAATCTTTTAGTTGTTCTATTTCATAAGGCAACAATTGTTTCATTGCTTTTACAAGTTCTTTACTAAAAAGTTTAGGATCAAAACTTACGCTTTCTAAGATTTTCTTAGTGTAAGCAAACATCGGTCTTGTCATATTTTCGTTTTTTATGTAGGTTTGGTTTTAAAAAGAACGCTGAGTAAATTTAATAAATTTTAAAATACATCCTGTTTTTTTAACACGTCAATTGGCTAAAGTTTAACGGTTATCACCGTCTAAAAGATTTCCTAAACCACCTAAAAGACTTCCTTCTCCTTTTTGTTTTCCACCACCTTGAGGAGCTGCTGCCCATATTCTGCCTGCTAATCGACTAAAAGGCAACGACTGAACATAGACAGTTCCGGGACCTTTTAAAGTGGCAAAAAATAATCCTTCTCCACCAAAAATTGTATTTCGTATTCCTCCTACAAGTTGAACATCGTAATCCACAGTTTGTGTAAAGCCAACCACACAACCGGTATCTACTTTAATCATTTCGCCGGGTTTCAAATCAATTTTTGCCATGGTTCCGCCGGCATGAACAAAAGCCATTCCGCTGCCTTCTAATTTTTGCATGATAAAACCTTCGCCACCAAACAAACCGCGACCTAACTTTCTGGAAAATTCAATGCCGATTTTCACACCTTGATTGGCACACAAAAAAGCATCTTTTTGACAAATGAATTTTCCGCCCACTGAATTCAAATCAATTGGTAAAATCTTTCCCGGATAAGGCGAAGCAAATGAAATCTTGCGTTGGTTGGGATAATTATTTTCGAATAAAGTCATAAACAAACTTTCGCCTGTAAGCAATCTTTTTCCGGCGGAAAATAGTTTGTCCATAATTCCGCCTGCATCGCTTCCGTCTCCAAAAATGGTTTTCATTCGGATGCCATCTTCCATCATCATAAATCCGCCGGCTTCCGCTACAACCGATTCTGAAGGACTTAAATTGATTTCAACATATTGCATTTCTTCACCGTAAATGGTGTAATCTGTGACTTTATACATGTTTATAATTTTAAATTTTAATAAATCATTTCCAATAAAATAATTCTTTTAATAAAATAATCTGTTAAATCAGCTTTGTCATAAAGTAATCCAGAGGCTACATTGCTACAATCAAGAAAACCTGCACTTTCTTTAATTCTTTGAAAATTTTTAAAAACCGCACCTCTTTTTTGTATATTAAACAAAGCTATATTGTATTTTCCTAAAGAATTAAATTGGTAATGATTTAAACCTTTCGAAATAATTTCTTCCTCAGTAAACTTTTCAAAATCAGTAAGTCCTGTACAATGGTTTTCAATTTCAAAATCATATTCTACTTGACCAGAGTGATTGAAACTTTTATATCGTTTTATTAATTTAGGATATTCTTTATCACAATTTACTTTCATCACTACTTTATCATCTTCTATATCACTGTGTTTATCTCTAGCTATCCAAACAGAATCAGGTTTTAGATAGATTTCTGAAAATAAATCACTGTTAGAAAAAACAGAATACATTTTTTTATGATTTGGATACTGTTTTAATGAATTTCCTTTTTTTATATCCACTAAAAAATTATTATATGCTGAATCAAGACTTTGATTTTTGTAATGAAATTTCAAATAATTTTGCTCAAAATCCTCCAAAAGTAAATTGATTGTAGCAACATTTTTCTCACCTAATTCTTTCTCAAATTCGGCAATATCACTATCAATATACTTAGGTTGACAAGAATAAAATAAGACAAAAACTAATGAGCAAATTATACTTTTCATATCCTAACATTGATAAAACTTACCAGACAACTGACAACTGACAACTGACAACAGACAACCTTCCCTACTTCCAACCTCTCAACATTTCCCTTTTCCCCGGTGGTCCTGCTAATTTTTCTATTTTGAAGCCTGCTTCCTTCATTGCATTTTTAATTGGCCCGCGGCAAGCATAAGTGACTAAAATTCCACCTTCTTTCAAAGCTTCAAACATCTTAGTAAAAATTTCTACACTCCATAATTCCGGTTGAACACGATAGCCGAAAGCATCAAAATAGATGATGTTAAATTGATTTTTATCGTTGATATCGTTGAATAGTTGTTTTCGTTTTGTTAGTCGAAAGGTATGAGAAATTGTTACATTCTTCTCCCAATCTGAAGTATGCATTGTTTTAAATTCTGATTCAAATTGATAAGCATTCAACTGATTAACATAATTCATTTGCAAAACTTCGTCAGCAGAAATAGGAAAACCTTCTATGCCAACATACGCAATGTTTTGATTCGTTTTTTGACTTTCTAAAAAAGTGATAAACGCATTCAAACCTGTGCCGAAACCAATCTCTAATACAGAAACGGATTGCCCTTTGCAAAGTGACAATCCGTTTTTGATGAATACGTGTTGAGCTTCTTGAATGGCTCCGTGTTTCGAATGATAACTTTCATCCCACTCAGGTAATTGAATGGAAGTGGAACCATCCGAAGTGATAATAATTTCTCTTTTCAACGTAATTATGGTTTGAGTTGCAATTTTTTAATTCTAGTAATTGGCCCGGAACATTTCACTTCATGACATGAAATACAGGCCTGAATTGCATTAGAATAATGTTCTTTTGCATTTTCGGGATCTTTATAAATCATCTCTTGTGCTCGTAAAAATAGATTGGCATTATCTCTAAAAAATTGATCGTTTTCGGATGGATCGGTCATTATGGCACCATGAATTTTTCCAAAATGAGATGGGAACTCGCCCACCGGTTCACCTTTTTCAATACGTTCTTTTAACCGTTGATTATCAACATACATTTGTTCCATGAGCATTGCCATTTCGGAAAGCTCATACATTTCAAACGATTTTTTCTCAGTGGTAGCGGTTGAATCTACTTTTTCATCATTCGATTCTGCCTTTTTCTGACAACTGATGAAGAACGAAATCATACATCCAAAAATCAAAATTTTTTTCATTACTCTTTAATTAAAACGCCATTTGATAAAAATGAGTAGGATACTTTTGGCTCTGTAATCGAGTCGATGGCTGCTTGTGATTTACCGGCATCTTTTGCATAATGTTTTAATTCATCCACCGTTTCAACAGATATGAAAGCTTTTCCGTTTACGATTGCTTCACTTCCTGCAGCATTTAATGGCATAAAAAATCCATAATCTTTAAAACGAACAAACGCATTTTTATCTTCGTTTAAACTCATGTTCATCCAACAACCTTTCTTTTGACAAACATCTTTTATGTCTGAGCGGAATTTAACTTCAATGGTATCACCTTCTTTTAAGGTTTCATATTTGGCTAATAAATCTTCTCTCGAAATCACTCCATCTGCCGAAATTGAATCGCCAAACGTTTTGAAATTTTCAGTTTTTACTTCTGCAACTTCCTTTACTTCTTCTTTTTTACAAGCAATCATCGAAAAAACGGCAATAGCTACTAAAATTGTTTTTTTCATTATAGTATGTTTTTCATTTAAAAATTGAAATACAAAAATAGTTAGTTTAATTCTTATGAGATTAAATTTCTAATAATTTTTAGTTCAAAATGCAAAATTCTCAATAATTTATATTCAATTTAAAGAAATGTAAAAAAGTAGTTCATTTTTGTGATGTTTTTATAAAACATTCAAAAAATTACTGTTTTTTTTATATTTTAGCCAAATCATAAACCACTTTTTACATTTTCATCATTTAAAATCGTAAAACGCTGTTTATCAATTATTTAATTAAACTTTTTATATTAAAATCATATTTAAATGAGTTCAAATCTTATTAACGAAATCGATATAGTTAAAGCGTCAACGTCAAAAATCAGCAGTGTGGATTTTGAAAATCTCACTTTTGGAAATATTTTCACCGATCACATGTTGATGTGCGATTTTAAAGATGGTGCTTGGCAAAAACCGGTTATCAAACCGTATGAACCTTTTATGATTGATCCTTCTGCCAAAGTTTTTCATTATGGTCAAGCTATTTTTGAAGGAATGAAAGCGTATAAAGATGAAAAAGATGATGTTTGGATGTTTAGACCTGATGAAAATTTTAAGCGTTTTAACCACTCTGCCAAACGTTTGGCCATGCCGGAAGTAACCGAAGATATTTTTATTGGCGGATTAAAAGCGATTTTAGATTTAGAACGCGAATGGGTGAAAAAAGGAAAAGGGAACACCTTATATATTAGACCTTTTATGATCGCGATTGGTTCGGGTGTAATTGCGCAACCTTCAACTCAATACCGCTTTATGATTATTCTTTCGCCTGCTCGCTCCTATTATTCGGGTGAAGTGAAAGTAATTATTGCCGAACATTACAGTCGTGCTGCTAATGGCGGAATTGGTGCGGCGAAAGCTGCCGGTAATTATTCGGCACAGTTTTATCCAACAAAATTGGCTAACGAAAGAGGTTTTCAGCAAATTATTTGGACAGATGATGCCACGCATACCAAATTGGAAGAAGCTGGGACTATGAATGTTTTCTTTAGAATTAACGATACCTTATATACAGCACCTACCGGTGAACGAATTTTAGATGGTGTTACCCGAAAAAGTTTAATTGATATAGCTAAACGTGACGGAATCAATGTTGAGATTCGTTCCGTTTTAGTAACCGAATTAATTGAAGCCGCAAAAGATGGTTCACTCAAAGAAATTTTTGGAGCCGGCACAGCCGCAGTTGTAAATCCGATTGTAGGATTTTCATACCAAGACAATTATTACGAATTACCAAAGTTAGAAAATTCGTATGCATCGCAATTGAAAGAAAAACTGACTAACATTCAATACAAACTAGCGGACGATACGTTTGGTTGGACGGTAAAGGTTTAGTGGGTTGTCGGTTATCTGTTGATGGAAACCGACAACTGATTTTTTATTTTAGAATAGCCTCAAAATTAGGTTTGAAGTAATTGGGACCTTTTAAAACTTTTCCGTCTTCGCGGTAAATTGGCTTTCCATTTTCGCCTAGTTTGCTCATGTTACTGCGTTGGATTTCGTTGAAAACTTCTTCAATTTTATGTTGCAAACCGTGTTCGATGATTGTTCCGCATAAAATATAAAGCATGTCGCCCAACGCATCGGCAACCTCAATAATGTCATTATTCATGGCTGCTTCGAGGTATTCTTCGTTTTCTTCTTTCATCAAATTAAAACGAAGTAAATTTTTATTTTCGCCTAAATGTATGGTTGGTTCTTCCTTAAAATCCAATCCGAATGCCGCATGAAACTCTTTGACGGCTAAAATTTGTTTTTGCATACTTTCTTTTTTTTTGCTAAAAATAACTGTTTTTTGAATGTGATTTGAAGGAGCTATTCAAAAACAATTAACTATTTTTGTTGAAAAATTAAAACTATGTTTTCAACCGGTCAATGGGTCTTTGCAGGTTTCTTTGTAGTATGCTTTAGTGCGGTGATGATTTATGTGTATCGAAAGGATTTATCGCTTCATAAACTGCATTATAAAGGAAGTTTTAAAGTGCTGTTGGGCTTTATTTTCTTCATACTATTGTTGTTTCTCATCAAAATATATTTAAAAAAATAATCAAAATTTAAAAATCCCTATTTGTAGGGATTTTTTTTTGTAAATTACTTTCGACTTTTGACTTCAACTTTAAAACTATACATTATGGAAGATTTAACTTATACTGCAACTGGTGAGATAGACGTCGAAAATCGTTTAATAAAATTGGAGATATACTTACCAATTCAAAGAGAGGAGAACCCTTATGAATTCAACTACAATTTTAATTTATCAAAAATTACAATTTTTGATAAAAAGTACAATGTTATATTTAGCCATTTAAAATTAAGAAATGATCCTGGAAATTTATTGAACAGTCAAAATAACGTTCATAAAATGACTTTAGATGTAGATAAATTAATCCAAAGTAGATTTTTGGGAAGTACTGATTTTGATTTAAATATGGATGATACATTATTTCTACTTCTTCATGATGATAGCAGTAAAGAAGTGCTAAAAGATGCGGAACTTCTATTTGCAAATGTCGAGAATATCTATGAGAAAGTTATATCATCAGGAAATCAGACCATTGATTTACCTTATAATAATCTAACACTGAGACCTAGAAGATTAGGAATGAGCATTATAATAAAATAATGAAGCAAAATGAATCTTATAGAATATTCCCACTTATTATTTTTTTAATAATAAGTGGGTTTGTATTTTCACAAACTCCCGACTATGCTAAAGTAGATAAATTGATAACAGAAGGTAGGAATTATTCTGTTATTAAGTATCTAACTCCTTTTCAATCGATAAAAAATAAAGAAGAATTAGCAAAAGTTTATAAATATATAGCATCCGCCTACAGCAAAAACAATCAAGAAGATAAATCCTTTGAATACCTAACAAAATCAAAATTAAAATACTTAGAAGCCGGCAATAAAGAGGAAGCAATGGGAATTACATTAGACATTGCTTACTTATTTACCACGCAAAAACATAATTTCAAAAAAGCAAAAAGGATTATTCAAGAATATATAGTTTTTGCAAAAGAAACTGAAAAAGATGATTTACTTGCCAAGGGATATAGCAGTTGGGCATCCACATTGATTGAGGAAAACCCAGAAGAAAGCAAAAAATATTTTAAAAAAGCTTTTGACCACAACAAAAAAGCTTTTAATGAAAAAACTTTCACCACAATAAATAACAACCTTGGCGTATTATATAGTGAAAAATTAAATAAACCTGATTCAGCATTATTTTACTTTAATAAAAATTTAGAGATATCCATTCAAAAAAATGATTTGGATGAAATTTGTACAAATTATATAAACATAGCCGCTGCCTATTATTATAAAGGTGAATATCAGGAAGCAATAAAATTATTAAATAAAGCGAACGAAATTGAACTAACCGAATATAAAGACAATACAAAATGTCTTATTCATAAATTTTTATCGTTCAATTTTGAAGCGTTGAATGATTATGAAAATGCCTACAACCATCTTTTTGAACATACAACCTTACAAAATAAAATAAACGCAGAAATGCAGGATATTAAAGTATCCGAACTACAGATTTTCTATGAGACAAAAGAAAAAGACCTCGAAAACAAAGATTTAAAAAATAAAAATAGTTTATTGGAAAGTAAACGAAAAATCAATCTTTTAGTGCTTTTTGTATTAATTGGCGTGCTGATTTCTATTATAGTAATTTCATTATTAACGGTTAAAAACGCAAAAAAGAAACAACTAATTGCGGAACAAGAAAAACTACTGGAAAAACAAAAGTTAGCTACAACGTTAAAAGAACACGAGCTTCAAAACATTGATTTAATGTTGGAAAGTCAGGAACATGAACGAATTAAAATGGCCAATGAACTTCATGACAATTTAGGAAGCATGTTGGCCACCTTGAAATTGAACTTCCAAAACCTAAAACGTCAAAAAGAAGGATTAATAGATGAAGAAAATAAACTCTACGAAAAAACGGATGATTTAATTGAAGAAGCCTATCAAAAAGTGCGTGACATGGCTCATTTGAAAAATTCCGGAATCATTGGTAACGAAGGATTGGTTCCTGCCGTTAAAAAAATGGCAGATAAAATGAGTATTTTAAACCTCATGGAGATGAATGTTATCCCTTTCGGATTAAAAGACAGATTAGATAATAAGTTAGAAGTTAGTCTTTTTAGAATGATTCAAGAATTATGTACCAACATTATTAAACACGCCAAAGCGAGTGAAGTAAATATCTATTTAACACAACACAACGGAACAGATATTAACTTAATCATTGAAGACAACGGTATTGGTTTTGATCCGAAAGCAATGAAATCGAGTGACGGTATGGGCCTTAAAAACATAGAAAAAAAAGTAGAACAAATGGGCGGAACTTTTTCTATTGATTCCATCAAAGATAAAGGAACAACTATTATAATCGATATTCCATTATGATACGAATTGTTATTGCAGAAGACCATCAAGCTCTTATTGACGGAATCAAACTCATGATTCAATATGAGCCAGACATTGAAGTAGTTGGAGAAGCAAATGATGGGGAAGAGTTAATCGAAATAGTGCGTAAAAAAAGACCGGATATTGTTTTAACCGACATACGAATGCCCAAATGTGACGGAATTTGTGCTACCAAATCCATCATGGAAAATTTTCCCGAAACCAAAGTAATTGGTTTTAGCATGTTTGAACAAACTGAAGCTATTAGTCAAATGAAAACTGCGGGTGCAAAGGGATATATACTGAAAAATTCCTCGTTAAAAAAAGTATTAGACGCCATTAGAACTGTGGCAAAAGGCGAATCTTTTTTTGATGATGCAATTACAACACACGATTCGAATACCAAAGAAGAAATAATTTTGAGTAAACGAGAAAAAGAAATCTTACAACTCATTGGTGAAGGTAAAACATCACAAGAAATTGCCGATATTTTATTTATTGGAAAAACAACTGTTGACACTCACCGTAAAAATATCATCAAAAAAATAAACATTCACGGAAAAACAGACTTAATTCGGTTTGCCGTTGAACGTAAATATGATTTTTGATAGATTTAAAAACAAAGAAAGTCCCCACTACAAGGACTTTCTTCTAAATTTCCAAAAACTACTAACACGGTTATGGCTAATAATTAACAAATTAACTAAAGCAAAGTTAGTTAATACACTAATACCAAAACATCCCTAGAAGTAGGTATTTTTTATTTTTTTTAAGCTCCGAAAACTTCCTCCTTTTCCCCATCAAAACTGGCAAAAACCATGCTTGGATGAGAATCTTGATGAAAAATGTTTCCGTTTTTATCAATTGCAATTGCTCCCGCAAAACCATCAAAAGGTTTGAGTTCATTGAAGGTTTTCTCAAAAGCAGCTTCGAGAGAAAAACCGTCAGTTACACGTGTAACAATTTTGGTTGCCACTGCTCCACTCACAATATCTTCGCCAACACCGGTTAGACTTACACCACAGAATTCGTTGGCATAATTTCCGGCTACGGTGGCAGAATCAGATATTCTTCCCGGAATTTCAAAACCTTTTCCACCGGTTGAAGTCGCAACTGCAATTTTTCCATTTGCATCTAATGCCACACAACCAACAGTTCCGGTTCCTGTAGATTTCAATTTGGCTTCATATTCTGCTTTTCGTTGTGGGATTTCAGTTGAAAAAGACTCAAAACCGTGCCTTCTGGCAAAGTTTGTAGCTCCACTTCCACCCAATATGCGATCATCCACATTCATCAAAACTTCAGCCACTTGAATTGGATTTTTTACTTCTTCAATATTAATTACACCGCTCATTTTCATCGACGATCCATCCATCAAAGCGGCACTCATTCTAATTTTTCCATCACTTTGAATTTGTGAACCAATTCCTGCATTAAACAACTCGTCATCTTCCAACAACGAAACGGCATAAACAACGGTTTCTAAAGCAGAATGTGTTTGTAAATAGTCATAAGAATCTCTTACAATCAGAATTAATGCTTTTTGCTTAGCGATTTTGGTTTCGAGATTGGTTGATGATTCTGAGAAAAATCCTCCGTGAATTATTATTTTAGACATAATTGAAAATTAAAAAGAACACAGATTGAAGAAATTATACAAATTATAAAAATTTCTCAAATCTGTGTTCCAAAACTATTTAAAAATTTACTATTAAATGTATTGTGAAGAATGAATATGCATCTTAAAAGTACTCAAATCAAAAGTATCGTGAATACTCAAAACGTGAGTAACCAAATGATTGATTGAAATAGGTTGACCGAGTTCCACTTGCGTTAAATTGGTGTCTTTAATCTCACGACCATCAACTAAAATAACTAATCCGGAACCAATCGCTTCCATTTTGGTATTATGAGTTATTAAAAGTCCGGTATCTTCTCCTAAACCAATTCCTAACACTTTTGGATTTCCAACAACCGCTTGAAACAAACGACCAATTCGGCCACGTTGCACAAAATGTGTATCGATAATTACATCATCAATTAAGCCCAAACCACTGGTTATTTTAACTTCACCTTTCAAAAGAGCTTCGTGGCTGCTTCCCTGATAAATCATATTGTTAGATGCAGCGGCGGCTCCTGCAGAAGTTCCGGCATAAATAAAATGTTCGTTTTTATATTTATCCAAAATGATGTCATGCAGCTTAGAACCTCCTAAAATAGAAGATAATCGAAGTTGATCACCGCCGGTAAACATGACAACATCAGCAGCTTTTATCCGATTCAAAACCTCTTCATCACTTGCTTGTTCTCTCCTTTCAATATGCAGCACGTCTACATTGGAAGCATTCAAATATTGAAACGCTTTAACATATTCAGGACCAACTTCTCTTGGGATTTTTGATGCGGTAGTAATAACTTCAATCCGTGAATTTTCTTTGTGTTTTGATTCTTCGATGATTCGTTTAATGATTCCTTTTTCAAAAAAATTCATATTTTTTGAAACATCTTTATCAAAACTCGCTTCAGTAAAACTGCCTTTATCAACAGCTCCTCCTATAATAATTAATTTTCCTTTGGTATTCATGCAGCAAAAATAACAAAATCTTAAAACTAAATTGAAGTTTTACTGAAAATGAATTCTGCAAATAACAATTAATTCATTAAAAATAACAGAAATGAACAAGCTATCTATAAATAAATGAAAGCTCTAAAATTCTGAAAATCAAATATAAAAATCGATTTTTAATGCCATTTCAAATAAATTTTGATAAACCACGCAAAAAATATATTTTAGTAGAACAAATATTTCTTATTTTTAACAAAATCATTACAAAAAACTAAACTAACCTTTCTGTCAACCTAAGTTTATGAAAATATTAAAAGTACAAGCTCTTCGCGGACCAAATATTTGGAGTGTTCAACGAAAAAAATTAATTCAAATGCGATTGGATTTGGAAGAGATGGAACAATTCCCAACCAATAAAATTGAAGGATTTCAAGAACGACTTGAAGCCATGTTTCCCACTATGATTGAACACCGATGTTCCGAAGGTGTTCGTGGCGGATTTTTTATGCGAATTGAACGTGGGACATGGATGGGACATGTCATTGAACATATAGCTCTTGAAATTCAAACCCTTGCCGGAATGGAAACCGGTTTTGGAAGAACCAGAGAAACCAAAACTCCGGGAGTTTATAATGTTGTTTTTAGTTATACGGAGGAAAACGTTGGTATGTTTGCCGCAGAAAGTTCAGTTAGAATTGCCGAAGCATTAATTGCCGGAACCGATTATGATTTGGAAACGGACATTCAAAAAATGAAGGAAATTAGAGAACGAGTTCGACTTGGTCCATCAACGGGAAGTATTGTGGAAGAAGCTGTCTCCAGAGATATTCCGTGGATTCGTTTGGGAACAAATTCTTTAGTTCAGCTAGGTTACGGCGTAAATCAAATGCGTTTTCAAGCCACAATTACTTGCAAAACCAGTAACATTGCTGTGGATATTGCCTGCAACAAAGAAGAAACGAAACGTATGTTAGACATGGCTTCTATTCCTGTTGCCAGTGGTTCAATTTGTGTGGATGAAGAAGATTTAGAGCTAACAATCAAAAAAATTGGCTATCCAATAGTGATTAAACCGTTAGATGGAAATCACGGAAAAGGTGCTTCTATTAATGTTGTGACTTGGGAAGATGCAGTAGAAGGTTTGGCTCATGCCAAAAAGTACAGCCGTCGTGTGATTGTTGAAAAATTCATCACCGGATTTGATTTTAGAGTGTTAGTGATTGATAATAAACTGGTTGCGGCCGCTAAACGAGTTCCTGCTCATGTAGTGGGCGATGGAAAAAAAACAATTCAAGAATTAATTGACATTACCAACCTAGATCCAAAAAGAGGTTACGGTCACGAAAATGTGTTAACGGAAATTACAGTTGATAGAGACACAACTGATTTGTTAGCAAAAATGAATTATACGTTAGAAACCATTCCAAATAATGGCGAAACGGTTTATTTAAAATCTACTGCAAACTTAAGTACAGGTGGAACTTCGGTGGATGTAACCGATATGATGCATCCCGAAAATATCTTTTTAGCCGAACGAATTTCGAGAGTTATTGGCTTAGATGTCTGCGGCATCGATATTATGGCAGAAAATTTGACGCAACCATTAAAAGAAAATGGCGGTGTAATTTTGGAAGTCAATGCCGCTCCCGGATTTAGAATGCACTTAGCTCCATCAGAAGGATTGCCAAGAAACGTAGCTGCACCGGTAATTGATATGCTTTATCCTCCGGGAAAACCAAGTCGAATTCCGATTATTGCCGTTACGGGAACGAACGGAAAAACGACTACTACCCGACTGTTAGCCCACATTGTAAAAAATAATGGGTATAAAGTTGGTTTTACAACCTCGGATGGAATTTACATTCAAAACCACATGTTGGAAAAAGGTGACACGACAGGTCCAATTAGTGCTGAATACATTTTGAAAGATCCAACGGTTGAATTTGCCGTTTTAGAAACAGCTCGTGGTGGAATTCTTCGATCCGGATTAGGATTTAATCGATGTGATATCGCTTTGATTACCAATATTCGTGAAGACCATTTGGGATTAAATGACATTGATACGTTGGATGATTTGGCACGTGTAAAAGGCGTCGTTGTGCGAAGTGTAAAAAAAGACGGTTGGGCAATTTTGAATGCCGATGACGAATATTGTATGAAAATTGCCAACGATTTGAGTTGCAATATTGCTTATTTTTCGATGGATGAAGATACTCCACTAGTCAAAAAACTCAGCAAAGAAGGAAAAATTGTCGCCGTTTACGAAAATGGATACATCACCGTTAAAAAAGGAGATTGGAAAATTAGAATCGAAAAAGCACTTCATATACCACTGACTTTGGGTGGAAAAGCGAAGTTTATGATTCAAAACGTGTTGGCTGCCACTCTGGCAAGTTATTTATATGGATTTAAAACGGATGACATTAGTCTTTCCTTGCAAACGTTTATTCCGAGTGTAGCTCAAACCCCGGGAAGAATGAATATTTTTGAGTTCAAACGATTCAAAGTCATGATTGATTTTGCTCATAATCCGGCTGGATATTTAGCCATCGAAGATTTGTTGAGCAATATGGAAGCTACCCGAAAAATCGGAATTATTGCAGGTGTGGGTGATCGTAGAGATGAAGATATTCGTGATTGTGCTGAAATTGCCGGTAGAATGTTTGACCATATTATTATCCGTCAAGAAAAACACTTGCGTGGAAGAACTGAACAAGAAATTATAGATTTAATATTAACAGGAATTCAAAAAGCAAATCGACCGGTTACCTACGAAATTATTCCTAAAGAAATTGAAGCCATCAAACACGCCATTAATATTGCTGATGACGGAACGTTTATCACCGCTTTAAGTGATGTGGTTACCAATGCCATTGGAATTGTTCAGGAATATTTGGATAAGGAAAATGAAGAGAATTTGAGTTGATTTGATGTAAAAGTTCGACAAACTTGAATAAAATAATCCAAAATTAATTAAACTTTAATTTTGGATTTTTTTGCTTTTAGAACATTACGTTTTCTGTTTCTTTTTCTTAGCCGCCGGAAACAAAACGTTATTTAAAATTAATCGGTAACCAGGTGAATTCGGATGTAAATCTAGAACGGTTGGAGCATCGCCTACTAAATGTTGATAATCTTCCGGGTCGTGGCCACCAAAAAAGGTAAACATTCCTTTTCCTTTAGTCCCGTGAATGTAACGAGCTTCGCTGTTGTACTGATTTTGTCCCATCACTAAAACGTGCGATTTTACTAAATCGCTATCAAAAGAAGTGGTTTGCCCCATAAAACCTTTGACTAACATGGTATGATTTTGACACAGCATTGTTGGAATCGGATCCCATTTGGCAGAATATTCCATTAGCGTGAAATAATCTTTTTCCATCGGAATTCGTCTTTTTGTGGTCATATCAATGTCTGAAAATTCATAAACAGTTGGTGTTCTTTCCAAAATAAAATCTTTAAAAGCGAAAGTTCTGGAGTAATCTATTTTGGATTGATAATTGGGCTCGCTTTCATCGCCGTCAAACATCGGTTCGCAAATATCAACGCCTTCCGCAGAAAGAGCAATATCAAAACTATCGGTTGCCGAACACATCGCAAACATAAATCCGCCTCCAATGACGAAATCACGAATTTTTTTGGCTACAGCCAATTTAGACTCTGACACTTTGGAATAACCTAATTTAGTGGCCAAAGCTTCGGCTTCTTTTTTCTGCTCAATGTACCAAGGTGCATTTCGGTAAGCTCCAAAAAACTTACCATATTGACCGGAAAAATCTTCGTGATGCAAGTGCAACCAATCATACAAAAGCAATTGATCAGATAAGACTTCTTCATCATACACCGCTTTAAACGGAATTTCGGCATACGTTAAAACCAATGTCACGGCATCATCCCAAGGTTGTTTTCCTTTTGGAGTATAAACCGCAATTTTAGGAGCTTTTTCCAACACCACCGATTCCATATTTTGGGATGGACTACTTATTTCTTCCAAAATTTGATTGGCTTGACCTTCTGATAAAAGTTCAAAAGAAACGCCTCGAATTTGGCATTCTTTTCTAATTTCAGGAGCATCCGGTAATAAAAACGAACCACCTCGATAATTGAGTAACCAACTGGCTTTATAATCATTTTCTAAAGCCCAATACGTAATTCCGTAGGCTTTTAAATGATTTTGTTGCGTGCTTTCATCCATCGGCAAAAGGATGAAATTGGCTTTTACCGTGAAGGAAATTAAAAATATAAATAAGTAAAAAATCGTTTTTTTCAAAATCTGCAATTTTTTTAGTTGGCAAAAAAAGTTCTTAAGTCAAAGATAAACGATTTTGTGTGAAGAAAATGATAAAATTAATAACCTTATAAGTCACATAAATTAGTTGATGATTATATGACTTATAAGGTAAAATTTTAAAACGGTACATCCGAATCGTCTTCTTCCGCATTCATATTGCTACCAAAAGCTTCATTGGCAGAAGGAAGATTTTTGGTAATAAAGGTGGTTTCTTCCGCATTCATTCGTGAAGGTAAATCACCAAAACCGGATGAATAATCATCTAAATTATCAAACTTACCAAGATTTCCAATGAATTTCAAACGGATATTTTCTAAACTTCCGTTACGGTGTTTAGCGATGATAAATTCGGCTTGACCTTCTGTTGGCGAACGCTCATCATCATCCCATTCATCAATTTTGTAATATTCCGGACGATAAATGAATGATACAATATCGGCATCTTGCTCAATGGCTCCCGATTCACGAAGATCGGAAAGCAAAGGTCTTTTACTGGAACCACGGGTTTCAACCGCACGAGAAAGCTGCGACAATGCAATCACGGGAACGCTTAATTCTTTTGCTAATGCTTTTAAATTTCGAGAAATAGTTGAAATTTCCTGTTCACGATTTCCGCCACCTTTTCCACCACCGCCGGCAGTCATTAATTGAAGGTAATCGACAATTATTAATTTTATTCCGTGCTGCGATGACAAACGTCTGGCTTTTGCCCGTAAATCAAAAATAGAAAGTGAAGGCGTATCATCAATAAAAAGTGGTGCTTTTTCGAGGTTTTTTACTTTTACACTCAACTGTTCCCACTCGTGTTTTTCCAATTTTCCGGTTCTTAATTTTTCGGAAGACAATCCTGTTTCGGAGGAAATTAAACGCGTAATTAACTGAACAGAAGACATCTCCAACGAGAAAACTGCAACAGGCTGATGAAAATCGATGGCCATATTTCGAGCCATTGAAAGTACAAATGCCGTTTTCCCCATCCCCGGCCTAGCCGCAATAATAATTAAATCACTGGGTTGCCAACCTGAAGTTACTTTGTCCAATTTATCAAAACCGGTAGCTACTCCGCTCAATCCTTCTTTATTAGCAATTTCTTCGATTCTTTTTTTTGCTTGGATAACTAAACTCTGTGCAGTTTCTGAACTTCGTTTGATGTTTCCTTGTGTTACTTCGTATAATTTTGATTCGGCTTTGTCTAATAAATCAAAAACATCGGTGGTTTCGTCATAGGATTCTTCAATAATTTCGGAAGATATTTTGATCAAACTGCGTTGAATAAATTTCTGTAAAATGATTCTAGAGTGAAATTCAATGTGAGCCGAAGAAGAAATTTTTTGTGTAAGCTGAATCAGATAAAAATCACCACCTGCCAAATCTAATTTTGCATTTCGTTTTAATTGTGCCGAAACGGTTAATAAATCAATGGGTTGTGTATCTGTAAACAATTGAACTATCGCTTCAAAAATATGTTTATGAGCATCTTTGTAAAACGCATCCGGTTGTAGAATATCAATTACTTCATCAACCCCTTTTTTATCAATCATCATCGCACCCAACACGGCTTCTTCTAAGTCAAGAGCCTGTGGAGGTAGCTTTCCTTTTTCTAAATTAATTATCGTTGTTTTATCAACTTTAATTGGGTTAATATTTCGTAAATTTTCCATTTGGCTAAAGTAACTATAATATAAAAAATTGCCTGAAGTATTTGTTAGTAAAAGGATGTTAACAACTAAATTTTATTGTTAATAACCCAAAAAAAATCCGAAGTTCAGGGCTTCGGATTTTAAGTATAATAATGTAAGAATTATTCTTTGAACTCGCCCATTTTACTGTATTTATCCATCCTTTGAGCTACTAACTCGGTTGTTGATAAATCTTTTAATTCGTTATATCCTTTGATAATATATTGCTCCACAGTTTTGAATGTTGTTTCTCTGTCGTAATGTGCCCCTCCAAGCGGTTCTGGAATAATTTCATCAATCAACTTCTGTTTTTTCATGTCGTAGGAAGTTAATTTTAAAGCTTCGGCAGCTTGCTCTTTGTATTCCCAACTTCTCCATAAAATGGACGAACATGATTCCGGAGAAATTACGGAATACCATGTGTTTTCCAGCATATAAACCCTGTCTCCTACTCCAATTCCTAATGCTCCACCGGAAGCACCTTCGCCAACAATAACGGTAATAATTGGCGTCTTTAAACGTAACATTTCAAAAATATTTCTGGCAATGGCTTCACCTTGACCACGTTCTTCGGCTTCAAGACCCGGATAAGCTCCGGGAGTATCAATTAAAGTTAGAACAGGAATTCCAAATTTTTCAGCCATTTTCATTAAACGAAGAGCTTTTCGATATCCTTCAGGATTTGCCATTCCGAAATTTCTGAACTGACGGGTTTTGGTATTAAAACCTTTTTGTTGACCCACAATCATAAACGATTGACCACCAATTTTTCCTAACCCACCGATCATCGCTTTGTCGTCTTTGAAGTTTCTATCGCCAAAAAGCTCCAAAAACGTTCCGCCACACAAAGCTCTCACATGATCCATTGTATAAGGTCGACTTGGATGACGCGACAATTGCACACGTTGCCAAGCGGAAAGATTTTTGTATATTTTTTTCTTAGTTTCTTCTAATTTTTTCTCAATTTGTTTGCACGTTGCGGTAACATCCACATTCGATTCTTCACCGATAATTTGGCATTTGTCCAATTGATCTTCCAATTCTTTGATAGGAAGTTCAAAATCTAAATATTCCATAGGTTTCGACAGATTTTAGTTTAGTTTGATTAGCAAAGATAGAATTTTATCTTGTTAAGAAAAGTTATTTTTAATGTTAAGTTTTAAAAAAAAGTAAAAAATTAATCGCGTTTATTTTTAAGTCTGTACTTTATAATTCCGTTCAAAACTACTGTTAAAAGAATTATTATTGCTCCTAAATAGAACTCAGGACTCATTTTTTCTTTGTCTTTAAAGATAAGCAAGGCTAAAATTATTCCATAAATAGGTTCTAAATTAATAGTTAGCATTACAGTATAAGGACTGATAAATTTCATAACTTTTACAGAAGCAATAAAGGCATAAGCTGTGCAAATTGAGCTCAAAATAATCAGGTAAAGCCAATCGGAAGGTTGTAGAATAAAAAATTCTTTTGAAAAACTATTCGTTAATAAAAGATAAACTGAAAAACAAAGAACGCCGCCGGAAAGTTCGTAAAACGAAATAACTGTTGAATCATACATTTTGGCATATTTTCCATTAATCACAGAAAAAAGAGCTGATAAAAATGCAGAGGTTAACGCTAAAATAATTCCTAAATAATAATCTCCTTCAAAATTGAAAATAATATAAAGTCCGCCTACAACAAGTAATCCAAAGAAAACTTCGTACCAAATTACTTTTCTTTTATATAGAATTGGTTCTAAAAATGAAGTAAAAAATGCTCCTGTTGATAAACATGCTAACGTTACAGAAACATTAGAAACTTTAATTGCTTTAAAAAAAGTAAGCCAATGGAGAGCAATCACTAATCCTAAAAACAAAAAAACCATCATTGTTTTGCGAGGAATAGTTAAATCGGTTTTTTTATAGAACATAAAAAGAACGATAAAACCAACTGCCATTAACATTCTAAACCAAACTAATGGCAGTGCATCCAAAGAAATCAATTCTCCCAAAATGGCGGTGAATCCCCAAATAAAGACGATTAAATGAAGGTGTAAATAACTTTTTACGTTATCGTTTTGCATTTCTGAGCAAATAAATAGCTAATAAACCAAAAACAAAATTGGGAAACCAAACGGCTAACAAAGGCGGAATGCTTGACTTTTCTGCCATAGTTCCAAAAATCTTATCAAAGAAAATATAGGTAAATGCAATTACGATTCCGATAGCAAGGTTGACCCCCATACCTCCTCTTCGTTTCATAGAGGACACTGAAACGGCAATAATGGTTAGGATAAATGCGGTTACAGGTAAGCTGTATTTACGATACAAAACAACAAGATACGTATTGATATTTGCATTTCCTCTCGCTTTTTCTTTATCAATAAATCGAACCAAGTCGGGTAAAGTCAGTGTTTCTGCAATATAAATAACGGGCGTTAAATCTTCTAAATCAAAAGTAAAAACGGTATCTCTTTTTTCGGATTTTTCTAAAATATCACCCAAAGGACCAACTTTTCTTTTTTGATAATTAAACATGGTATAAGTGCTATCTTTCTCATTCCATTTTAGTCGATTAGCGGTGATTTTGTAAACTAATTTTTCATCTTTAAACTTTTCTAAAGTGAAATTGAAAGCGGTTTTTGAAACTGAATTAAAATTACTTACGTACAAAAACTCATCATCGCTAATTTGACGAAATACATTCGAATTTTGCCTTACTTCTCTATTGCTTTTTAGATAAGTATACCTAAAATCATTAAATCCTTTACTGGCTTTGGGTACCAGAAAGAATCCCATTAACAAGGCAAAAACAGATACGATAGTTGCTCCTATAATATAAGGTCTCAAAAACCTAGTGAATGAAATTCCGGAACTCAAAATAGCTATAATTTCTGTGTTATTCGCTAATTTTGAAGTAAACCAAATGACCGATAAAAATAAAAATATAGGGAAAAGTAAGTTAGCAAAATAAATCGTAAAATCTAGATAATAAAGAGCAACAGCAGAAAACGGAACTTTACTTTCCAGAATTTTATTGATTTTTTCAGCTACATCAATCACAATACCGATCGGTATGAACAACAAAAGCATCACTGTAAAAGTGGCTAAATATCGTTTGAGGATGTATTTATCAATTATTTTCATACTGAAAATTGGAAAGTTCTATTTTTTGATGATTCATTTACTGATTATTACAAACGTTGACTCATTTGCTTAACCATTTGGTCTTTCCAAACTTTGAAATCTCCTGCTATAATGTGTTTTCTGGCTTCGCGAACCAACCACATATAAAATCCTAGATTGTGAATGGTTGCAATTTGTTTACCAAGATACTCATTTGCCGCAAATAAATGACGTAAATAGGCTTTTGTGTACTCGGTGTCAACAAAAGTAATTCCCATTTCATCAATAGGAGAAAAATCATCTTCCCACTTTTTATTTTTGATGTTGATGGAACCGTTTGCTGTAAAAAGCATTCCGTTTCGGGCGTTTCTGGTTGGCATAACGCAATCAAACATGTCAATTCCCAACGCGATATTTTCTAGAATGTTGATTGGAGTTCCTACACCCATCAAATAACGAGGTTTATCTTGCGGTAAAATAGCCGTAACCACTTCGGTCATTGCATACATTTCTTCTGCAGGCTCGCCTACTGACAGTCCACCAATTGCATTACCTTGTGCTCCTGCATTGGCGATATATTCGGCAGATTGCTGACGTAAATCTTTGTATGTACTTCCTTGAACAATTGGAAAAAAAGTTTGTTCAAAACCATATTGAAAAGGAAGTTTTTCTAGGTGGTTAATACATCGGTCTAACCAACGATGCGTCATGTGCATCGAACGTCTGGCGTAGTTGTAATCGCAAGGATAAGGCGTACATTCGTCAAAAGCCATGATAATATCAGCTCCAATTGTACGTTGAATTTCCATTACATTTTCAGGTGAAAAGAAATGGTAGGAACCATCAATGTGACTTTTAAACTTCACCCCTTCTTCTTTAATCTTTCGATTGGAGGAAAGCGAATATACCTGATAACCGCCACTATCGGTCAAAATATTGCGATCCCAATTCATAAATTTATGTAAACCACCAGCTTTTTCTAGAATTTCGGTTTGAGGTCGAAGGTATAAATGATACGTGTTTCCTAAAATTATATCCGGATTAATATCATTTTTCAATTCGCGTTGATGCACACCTTTTACTGAAGCAACCGTTCCTACCGGCATAAAAATGGGTGTTTCAATCACACCGTGATCGGTAGTAATCGAACCGGCACGGGCTTGCGAATGAGGATCAGTCGTCAATAAATCAAACTTCATATCTTTTTTTTACAGTTGGCAAAGATATAAGAATTCATATTTCCTGCGTCTGTTTTATGAATAATTTATAGATGACAAGCTCAGGTTTACTAACAATTTATCTTGAAAACTTTCACAAATTCAACGAATACGAATTAGTCAAAGTATAATAATTGAATTACCTTTGCCGAAGTTTAACTTTTATCATAAAAATGAAACCCAACACACAACAACTAAACGACTTTTCAACACAAGTCAGAAGAGACATTCTTCGCATGGTTCACGCCGTAAACTCCGGTCATCCAGGAGGTTCTTTGGGATGTACAGAATTTTTTGTCGCTTTATACCAAGTTTTAATGGACAGAAAAGAAGGTTTTGATATGGATGGAAAAAATGAAGATTTATTTTTCTTATCAAACGGTCACATTTCTCCTGTTTTTTACAGTGTTTTAGCCAGAAGTGGTTATTTCCCGGTATCAGAATTAGCAACTTTTCGGTTAATTAATTCAAGACTACAAGGTCATCCTACAACGCATGAAGGTTTACCCGGAATTCGCGTGGCATCAGGTTCACTTGGGCAAGGAATGTCGGTTGCTATCGGTGCTGCTTTAGCAAAAAAATTAAATAATGATTCACATTTAGTTTATTCGCTTCACGGTGATGGCGAATTACAAGAAGGTCAAAATTGGGAAGCGATAATGTATGCTTCGGCTTATAAAGTGGATAATTACATTGCTACCATCGATTTAAACGGAAAACAAATTGACGGTGCAACCGACGAAGTTTTGCCAATGGGTGATATTAAAGCAAAATTTGTTGCTTTTGGATGGGATGTTTTAGAAATCAAAGAAGGAAATGACATCGAAGCTATCATTTCAGGAATGACAGAAGCCAAAGCCAAAACAGGTAAAGGTAAACCAGTTTGCGTGTTATTACACACAGAAATGGGTAATGGTGTTGACTACATGATGCACACCCACGCATGGCACGGAAAAGCTCCAAATGATGAGCAATTAGCTAATGCTTTGGCACAAAATCTAGCCACTTTAGGTGATTATTAGGTTATTAGAATGAAATATTTACTTTTTATATCAATAATATTTTTTTCAACATTTTCTAATAAAGAAAGTGATTATTACTTTGATAAATATATTGAATATGAAAATGTTGAAAATAATACAAGAGAATATTTTATGTTTAATGAAAATTCAAGTGATTATTACTTTTCTTTTTACTTTGATTTTAACAATAAGCTTTCTGGAGTAATACGTGATAGTAAAAATTTGAAATCACATCACTTTCTGGTTTCAAATGATGATTTGGGTATGAAATTTACTTATTTAGAAAGTACAAGCTATTTGCTTAAAGAAAAAAACAAAACTTTTAAAGAATATCATTTTGAATCAACAGAAAAAAAGATCGATAGCGTTACAAATGAAGTTAATCTCTTAAAATTCAATAATCCAAAAAAGAAAAAATTAAGTAAAGCCTTTGATATAGTTTATGAAAAAAATAACATTCTAATAGATCAACGCTTTCTAAATCTTTTTTGTCATGGTTATTTTTCAAATACTGATTTTGAATTCTCTATCCCTTTACCTAAAAAATTGACAGTTTATCATAATGATAAAAAACAAGAAACATATCAATTAACTAAATTACAAAAAATTAACACACAACTGAAAGTACAATAATAATGAAAAAATATATCAATACAGGAAATAAAGACACCCGCTCCGGTTTTGGTGCAGGTTTGACCGAACTTGGTCAAAAAAACGAAAAAGTAGTGGCTCTTTGTGCCGACTTAATCGGATCATTAAAAATGGATGATTTTAAAAAAAATCATCCCGAACGTTTTTTTCAAATCGGAATTGCGGAAGCCAATATGATTGGTATTGCGGCCGGATTAACTATTGGTGGAAAAATTCCTTTTACAGGAACTTTTGCTAATTTTTCTACGGGAAGAGTTTATGACCAAATTCGTCAATCGGTTGCCTATTCTGATAAAAATGTAAAAATATGTGCTTCGCATGCCGGACTAACTTTAGGTGAAGACGGTGCAACACACCAAATTTTGGAAGACATTGGTTTGATGAAAATGCTTCCTGGAATGACTGTTATCAACACGTGTGATTACAACCAAACCAAAGCAGCAACGTTGGCTATTGCAGACCATCACGGTCCGGTTTATTTACGTTTTGGTCGTCCGAGTGTAGCCAATTTCACCCCTGAAAATGGTGAATTTATCATTGGAAAAGCAGTGGTGTTAAATGAAGGTGCAGATGTAACCATCATCGCGACCGGTCATTTGGTTTGGGAAGCTTTGCTTGCTGCTGAAAAATTGGAAGAGAAGGGAATTTCTGCCGAAGTAATTAATATTCATACCATTAAACCATTAGATGAAGAGGCTATTTTAAAATCGGTTGCTAAAACGGGTTGCGTAGTTACTGCTGAAGAGCACAATATTTTAGGCGGTTTAGGCGAAAGTGTTGCCAGAACATTATCATTAAACAGTCCCGTTCCACAAGAATATGTAGCAGTTCAAGATAGCTTTGGTGAAAGTGGAACACCTGCTCAGTTGATGGAAAAATACCAATTGAATGCCGAAGCAATTATTGCAAAAGCAGAGAAAGTCAGAAGCAGAAAATAGATTACCTTTTTTACCTCAAAAATCCCAATTCTGAAAAATTAGGATTTTTTTATGCTTAATTTTAAAAAAATGGTTTGGATATTAAATTTACATCCCTACATTTGCAATTCAAAATAAAACAATGAACACGGTATTAAATACTTCTTGGTGGTGGAACAACTTACGTCAAACGTCGTGAGCTAGCTACCTGTAGATTTATTTTTCAAAATATTCAAAAGGGCTTGTCAAACACGACAAGCCCTTTTTCTTTTTAATTCAATCACACTATGAAGCAATATAAATTAAATACAACTTACAAATCGGTTTTAGCCGATACCATCACGCCGGTGAGTGTTTATCTAAAAATTCGAGATAAATTTCCGAATAGTATTTTATTGGAAAGTTCCGATTACCACGCGAGCGATAATAGTTTTTCGTACATCTGCTGCAATCCGATTGCGAGTTTTAAGGTTGAAAATAATCAAATCACAACGCTTTTTCCTGATGGAACTACAAAGAAACAAACCATCGATAAAAACACTGTTGTTACGAATGAAATGATACAATTCATGCAAAAATTTGATGTTTCCGGTCCCGATTTAAAGTTTGCCTATAACGGTTTATTCGGATTCACGAGTTATGATGCCGTTCAGTATTTTGAAAAAGTAGAAATCAATCCGAAAGAAAACACGTTGGCAATTCCGGAAATGTATTATGTCATTTATCAAAATGTTATTGCCATCAATCATTTTAAAAACGAAGCGTATTTATTTTGCCATAGCCTAGATAATCAATCCAATATTGAAGAAATCGAGCAACTGCTTCAAGTGAAAAACTTCGCATCCTTTTCCTTTGCAAAAGTGGGAGATTCGGTTTCCAATTTAACCGATGAAAATTTCAAAGAATATGTTTCTTTAGCGAAAAAACACTGTCATCGTGGTGATGTTTTTCAATTGGTTTTATCCCGTAGATTTTCGCAGGGTTTTAAAGGTGATGAGTTCAATGTTTATCGTGCTTTACGAAACGTCAATCCTTCCCCTTATTTGTTTTATTTTGATTATGGCGATTTTAAATTATTTGGATCTTCGCCCGAAGCGCATTTGATTGTAAAAAATGGTGAAGCCGAAATTCATCCCATTGCAGGAACTTTCAAACGAACCGGAAATGATGAAAATGATGCCATCCAAGCCAAAAAATTAGCCGAAGATGTCAAAGAAAACAGCGAGCACGTGATGCTAGTCGATTTGGCTCGAAATGATTTAAGTCGAAATTGCAATCAAGTAAAAATTGAAAAATACAAAGAAATTCAATTTTTTTCACATGTCATTCACTTAGTCTCCAAAGTAAAAGGCAAACTAAAACCCGAAGCCAAAACGATGGATCTCGTTGCTTCCACGTTTCCGGCAGGAACACTCACAGGAGCACCCAAACACAAAGCCATGCAACTGATTGATCAGATTGAAAATACTAACCGAAGTTTTTACGGTGGAGCCATTGGTTTTATGGATTTTAATGGTAACTTCAATCACGCAATTCTGATTCGCACATTTTTGAGTAAAAATCATCAATTGCATTACCAAGCCGGAGCCGGGATTGTAGAAAGTTCTTCGGAAGAAAATGAAATGCAAGAAGTCTATAACAAGTTAAATGCATTAACAAAAGCCTTAGAAATGGCAGAAAAAATATAAACTAAGATGAAAAAAATTATAATCATTGACAACTACGATAGTTTTACCTACAATTTGGTTCACTATTTAGAAGAGTTGAATGCCGAAGTGACCGTTTATAGAAATGATGAATTTGAATTGGATGAATTAGAAAAATTCGACAAAATTCTCCTTTCGCCAGGTCCGGGAATTCCCGAAGAAGCGGGTTTGTTATTAGATGTCATCAAAAAATATGCTACTACTAAAAGTATTCTCGGTATTTGTTTAGGTCAGCAAGCCATTGGCGAAGTTTTTGGTGGAAGCTTAATCAACTTAGAAAAAGTATATCACGGTGTTTCATCTAAAGTAAAACTACAGAAAGAAGATAGTCTTTTTAAGGATTTGCCAACTGAATTTGAAGTCGGACGCTACCATTCTTGGGTCATCAATGCCGATGATTTTCCCGACGATTTAGAAATCACTTCCGTAGATGAAAACGGCGAAATCATGTCCATCCGACACAAAACGCTCGATGTAAAAGGTGTTCAATACCATCCGGAAAGCATTTTAACGCCGCATGGGAAGAAGATATTGGAGAATTGGCTGGAAAGTTAGTCGGCCTTCTGTTGACCGTTACCTGAGAAACCTGACAGGTTTTTGAAACCTGTCAGGTTTAAAAATCGTTATTAAAAAAATTAAAATGAAAAATATACTCAATCAATTAATCAATCACAAAACGCTGTCAAAAGATGAAGCAAAAAATGTGTTGATTAACCTTTCTTCCGGACAATACAATGCCAGTCAAATGGCGGCATTTATGACGGTTTATATGATGCGAAGCATTACCATCGAAGAGTTAACCGGATTTCGCGAAGCGTTATTAGAGCTTTGTGTTCCTGTCGATTTTTCAAACTACCAAACCATCGATTTATGCGGAACCGGTGGCGATGGAAAAGACACGTTCAACATTTCCACTTTGGCTTCCTTTGTAGCTGCAGGTGCTGGAATTAAAGTCGCTAAGCATGGAAATTACGGCGTTTCGTCTATTTCCGGTTCTAGTAATGTGATGGAAAATTTAGGAGTAAAATTTAGTAACCAACAAGATTATCTGGAAAAATGTCTGGAAGAAGCCAACATTGCCATTCTTCACGCTCCGTTATTCCATCCGGCTATGAAAAATGTGGGTGCGATTCGAAAAGAATTAGGCATAAAAACGTTTTTCAATATGCTTGGTCCGATGGTCAATCCGTCCTTTCCGAGAAATCAATTGGTTGGTGTTTTTAGTTTGGAATTGGCCCGAATGTATGCGTATTTGTACCAAAACACGACGACCAATTTTTCCATTTTATACGATTTAGAAGGTTTTGACGAAGTTTCTCTGACCGGTAATGTCAAGATCATTTCAAATACATATGAAAAAATACTAAAACCGGAAGATTTCAATACCAAATCGGTCACTTTATATCAAATCAGAGGCGGTGAAACCGTTGAAGAAGCAGCGAACATTTTCATGACAATACTTTCCGGAAACGGAACGCAAATGCAAAATGAGGTGGTTTGTGCTAATGCGGCATTGGCCATTTCGATGATGAAAAAAACGTCGATAGATGAAAGTTTAGCCATCGCTAAAGAAAGTTTGATGAGCGGAAAAGCGCTCGATAAATTAAAAACACTACAAAACTTGAGTCGCTCATGAACATTTTAGATCAAATAATTGCTTCCAAAAAAAGAGAAGTGGCATTGAAAAAATCCGTTATTCCGATCAAACAATTGGAACAATCGGTGTTGATTGAACGAAAAACGAATTCATTGGTGCAGCATTTATCCACTAGTTCGAGTGGAATTATCGCAGAACACAAACGTCGTTCACCTTCTAAATCAGTGATTAATCAATCGAAATCTGTGGAAGAAATAGTTAAAAACTATGAAAGCGGCGGAGCTTCGGGCTTATCAATGCTCACTGATGGTCAGTATTTTGGTGGTTCGTTGGATGATTTGATTTTAGCAAGAGCCACAACCCATTTACCGCTTTTGCGGAAAGATTTTATGGTAGATGAATACCAAATCATTGAAGCCAAAGCTTTTGGAGCGGATGTAATTTTACTGATTGCAGCGGCTTTGACTCGAGAAGAAATCAAAACATTATCGCAATTCGCCCAATCGTTGCACATGGAAGTTCTATTGGAAATTCACGACGAAAAAGAACTAGATAAGTCGATTATGTCCAGTTTAAATTTGATTGGTGTAAACAACCGAAATCTGAAAACATTTGAAGTTAATTTGGATTATAGTAAGCAATTAGCGAAACATATTCCAAATGATTTTATCAAAATTTCAGAAAGTGGTATCGATAATGCAGATGCGATTATAGAACTACAACAATACGGATTTAAAGGGTTTCTAATGGGAGAATATTTTATGAAAAGCGAAAATCCGGAAAATGAGATGAAACAATTTATCAAAAAACTATCACTATGAAATTAAAAATTTGTGGAATGAAAGAACAGGAAAACACACTTTCAATAAGTGAATTGCAACCTGACTTTTTAGGATTTATTTTTTGGAAGGATTCCAAACGGTATTGTGAAAATGTTATTGAAAAAATTCCTACTAACATCGAAAAAGTAGGTGTTTTTGTCGATGCTGATTACAATGAAATTGTCGATAAAATCATTTCACATCAACTAAATTTTGTTCAATTACACGGTGAAGAATCAGCTGATTTCTGTTTAGAAATGAAAAAAACTAACATTAAAGTAATTAAAGCAATAAAGATTGATAATAATTTTAATTTCAATGAATTAAAATATAATAAAAATTGTATCGATTATTTCCTATTCGACACGAAAGGAGATCTTCCGGGCGGGAACGGAACAACATTTGACTGGGAAGTTTTAAATGATTATAACGAAGAAATTCCATTCTTTTTAAGTGGTGGAATTGGATTAGATGAATGGCCAAAATTAGAAAAATTTATACAATCAGAAGCAGCAAAAAAGTGTTTAGCAATTGATATAAACAGTCAATTTGAAGATGATTTTGGCATCAAAAACAAAGAAAAAATTAAAGAATTTCAAGAAAAATTAAGTCAATTGCTATGAATTATCAAGTAGATGAAAAAGGATTTTATGGTGATTTTGGTGGAGCGTTCATTCCTGAAATGTTATATCCAAATATCGAAGAATTGCGTTTAAATTACCTAAAAATCACTGCGGAACCCAGCTTTAAAAAAGAGTTCATGGATTTGTTAGTCGATTATGTCGGTCGACCTACGCCACTCTATTTTGCGAAACGTTTATCTGAAAAATACAAGACTAAAATCTACCTGAAAAGAGAAGATTTATGTCACACCGGAGCTCATAAAATCAATAACACCATTGGTCAAATTCTGATTGCCAAACGTTTAGGTAAAACCAGAATCATTGCCGAAACCGGAGCAGGTCAGCATGGCGTTGCCACAGCCACTGTTTGTGCGTTGATGGGTCTGGAATGTATAATATACATGGGTGAAGTTGATATCAAACGCCAGGCTCCCAATGTGGCTCGAATGAAAATGCTCGGTGCTGAAGTCAGACCCGCCACTTCAGGTTCAAAAACCCTCAAAGATGCCACCAATGAAGCGATTCGCGATTGGATTAACAATCCCGAAAACACGTATTACATCATCGGTTCGGTAGTTGGACCTCATCCCTATCCCGACATGGTAGCTCGTTTTCAAGCGGTAATTTCAGAGGAAATCAAAGCTCAATTAGAGGAAAAAGAAGGGACGGAATTCCCTGATTATGTAATTGCATGTGTCGGCGGTGGAAGCAACGCTGCCGGAGCTTTTTATCATTTTTTAGAAGATGAAAAGGTGCAATTAATTGCCGTGGAAGCAGCAGGAAAAGGAGTCGATTCCGGTGAAAGTGCGGCGACATCCATTTTAGGTAAAATCGGAATCATCCACGGAAGTAAAACGCTTTTAATGCAATCGTCAGACGGACAAATTACAGAGCCTTATTCGATTTCTGCCGGTTTGGATTATCCGGGAGTTGGCCCGCTACACTCGCATCTACATCAAACCAATCGGGCGGAATTTATTGCGATAACCGATGACGAAGCCATGCAATCGGGTTGGGAAGTATCACAAACGGAAGGAATTATTCCCGCAATTGAAACCGCTCACGTCTTTTCGGTTTTAGATAAAAAACAATTTAAACCTACTGATATTGTGGTGATTAATCTTTCCGGTCGCGGTGATAAAGATTTGAGTACCTACATTGATTATTTTAATTTACACTAGAAATGAATCGAATAAATAAAAAATTGCAAGAAGATAAAAAGCTGTTATCCATCTATTTTACAGCAGGTTATCCTAATTTAAATGATACGTCAGTAATCATAACCGAATTGGAAAAAAATGGCGTCGATATGATTGAAATCGGTTTGCCTTTTAGTGATCCGTTAGCCGATGGACCAACGATTCAAGCGAGTTCGGCACAGGCATTGCAAAACGGAATGTCGACCGAAGTTTTGTTTCAACAACTGGCGAATATTCGCGAAAGCGTTGAAATTCCTTTGATTATCATGGGGTATTTTAATCCAATGATGCAATTTGGCGTGGAAAATTTCTGCCAAAAATGTCAAGAAGTAGGTGTTGATGGCTTAATTATTCCGGATTTGCCTTTGGAAATCTATGAATCGGAATATAAAGAACTGTTTGAAAAATACGATTTAAAGAACATTTTTTTAATCACACCACAAACTTCCGAGGAACGAATTTTAAAAATTGATGCCATTTCAGACAGTTTTATCTACTTGGTGAGTTCATCGAGTGTCACCGGAAATCAATCCGGATTTAATGAAATTCAAGAAAACTATTTTGAGCGAATTGCATCTTTAAAATTAAAAAATCCTCAAATCATTGGCTTTGGAATTTCGGACAAGACTACTTTTCAACAAGCAACCAAACATCAAAAAGGAGCAATAATTGGAAGTGATTTTATTAAATTTATTAAAAATAATCCGGTTGAAAGCATTAAGCATTATATCAATAATTTACTTTAGATATATTATCATAAATTAATTATATTCAACATTATAAATGCCTACTATAGATTTTGACTATATTGAAAAATTAACTGTTTTAAAGTTGTGTTTTTATCTTAGCTTTATACTAAATAACGTGTTTCAAAAAAACGGTATTCAAAAAATAATTTAACAAACTCTTGTAACTTTTTGTAAAAGTCCACGTATAAAAGTTGTAACCAAACCAAAACTATATTTATGGAATTTCTTGAAGGATTAGATCCCTTATTAAAAAGCTATTGGTACATTGCTATACCGGTAAGTTTATTTTTTTTATTGCAAACCATTATGACTTTTATAGGTTTGAGTGGTGGCGAAACAGATATAGATTCGGATAGTGGCGATAGTGATTTGCCATTTGAAATCTTTACATTAAGAAACTTAATTAATTTTCTTTTAGGTTTCAGTTGGACCGGAATTTCGTTGTATGACAGTATTGAAAACAAAGTCGTTTTAATTTTCATTTCTATTGTTGTTGGAATTGTTTTTATCGGATTGTTCTTTATTTTAATCAAACAAATATTGAAGCTGGGCGAAGACAACTCCTTCAAATTTGAAAATACCATTAATAAAACGGCTACTGTTTATCTGACTATTCCCGAGGCTAAATCGGGTTTAGGAAAAGTACAGATTAGTGTGAAAGGTGCCTTTCATGAATTACAAGCCATGACAGAAGCTTCCGAAAAAATCGCCACCGGTAGTGTGGTAAAAATCAAAAATGTTGAAAATAATATCTTAATCGTCGAAAAACTTTAAATCCTAACCCTATGACCACACTTATTATTATTGTTGTTGCTGTTTTTGTATTCTTTGTACTGTTTGTCACTTTAGTTTCACGTTACAAACGTTGTCCGTCCGACAAAATTCTTGTTATCTACGGAAGAACGGGAGGAACTTCTGCCAAATGTGTTCACGGTGGTGGTGCTTTCATTTGGCCGGTTATTCAAGATTATCAGTATTTGGATTTAAAACCGCTTTCTATTGAAGCCAATTTAACCAATGCTCTTTCAAGACAAAACATTCGTGTGGATGTTCCGTGTCGATTTACCATTGCAATTTCTACAGAAAGCGATAGTATGAATACGGCGGCAGAACGTCTTTTAGGACTTTCTCCTGAACAAATTCAGGAATTGGCTAAAGATATTCTTTTCGGTCAATTGCGTTTAGTTATTGCCACGATGACGATTGAAGAAATTAATTCGGACCGTGATAAATTCTTAGATAACATTTCTAAAAACGTAGATTCTGAGTTGAAAAAAATCGGTTTAAAATTAATCAACGTAAACGTTACCGATATTAAAGACGAATCGGGTTATATCGAAGCATTGGGAAAAGAAGCAGCAGCGAAAGCGATTAACGAAGCGAAAATCTCGGTAGCTGAGCAAGAAAAAATCGGGGAAACCGGAAAAGCAATGGCCGATCGTGAAAAAGACGTTCAAATTGCAGAAACGCATAGAGATCGTGACGTAAAAATTGCCATCACCAATAAAGACAAAGAAGTAAGTATTGCCGAAGCATTTAAAGATGAAAGCATTGGTAAAGCCGAAGCACAAAGAGATACACGTGTAGCTACATCAGAAGCCAATGCGATTGCGATTCAAGGGGAAAACGAAGCCAAAATCGCCATTGCACAATCGGATGCAACCCGAAGAGAACGTGAAGCGGAAGCACTTAGAATCGCTTTAGCCTCTGAAAAAGTTCAAAGTGCAAGAGCCTTAGAAGAATCCTATGTGGCAGAACAGAAAGCAGAACAAGCACGTGCCGAAAGAGAACGTTCTACTCAAAATGCGAACATTGTAATTCCGGCAGAAATTGCCAAACAAAAAGCAATTATCGATGCACAAGCCGAAGCTGAAAAAACGCGTGTGCAAGCCAAAGGGGAAGCCGATGCTATTTTTGCAAAAATGGAAGCGGAAGCAAAAGGTTTGTATGAGATTTTGACCAAACAAGCAGAAGGTTACCGAGAAGTGGTGAATGCTGCCGGTGGCGATCCAACAAAAGCTTTCCAATTGTTATTAATTGAAAAACTTCCTGAGTTGGTAAAAACGCAAGTGGAAGCCGTGAAAAACATCAAAATTGATAAAATTACCGTTTGGGATTCAGGAAATAATGCTAACGGAAATGGTTCTACTGCCAATTTTGTATCAGGTATGATGAAAACCGTGCCGCCGTTGAATGATTTGTTTAACATGGCCGGATTGAACTTACCAACCTATTTAAAAGGAGAAGATCCAGTGGAGGATGTGAAAGCTACTGATAGTTCATCGGATAGTAAACCAACACAAGAGACAAAGTAATTTAGTTACAAACTTTCAAAAAATCCCAAATTCAAAGTTATGAATTTGGGATTTTTTCTTACTTTTACCTACATCAATACATTTAAAATGGAAAACATCATACAAACCAGTAATCTAAATTTTCACTATTCAAAACATAAAAGCATTATTGAAAACTTATCGATCAATGTTCCTAAAGGAAGTATTTATGGTTTTCTGGGTCCAAATGGTGCAGGAAAGTCAACCACTATGCGATTGCTAACCGGGATCATTCCCGATGATAAAAATGCAATTAAAATCTTTGGAAGTGAATTAAATGAACAAATTCCGTTTATTTTTTCCAAGATTGGTGCTTTAGTGGAAAGTCCAGCTTTATATCTTCATTTATCGGGTTATAACAATCTGTTGTATATCGCAAAAGTCAAAAACATTAATCCTGACAAAATTGACGAAGTGCTTGAATTAGTTGAATTAACCTACGCAAAAAATCAAAAAGCCAAACAATATTCACTTGGAATGAAACAACGATTAGCAATTGCAATGGCACTCTTAGGTGAGCCCGAATTGTTGTTTTTAGATGAACCCGTAAACGGATTAGATCCAAATGGAATTGTTGAAATAAGAAAACTTTTAATCAAAATAAATAAAGAAAAAGGCGTTACTATTTTTGTATCAAGTCATTTGCTAAGTGAAATCGAAAAAATGTGTACGCACATCGGCATCATTGCAAAAGGGAAATTAAAATTTGAAGGCACAATGAATCAATTGTCCACCAGTTTTAACACATGCAAAATTGAAATAACGATTGACAATGCTTCTGATTGGCAAAAAAAATTAAATGAAAATGGCGTTAAAACACAATTAAACGAAGCTAATAAAATAGCCGTTCTATTGAATACCAAAGAAGAAATTCCAACTTTTATAAAAAAATTGATTAATGAAGGTGCACTACTTTATGAAGTTAAAATACTTGAAGGATTAGAAGAATGGTTTATGAACTTAATTGAAAATTAAAATGAAAAATAGCGTAAACAACTTATTCACAGCCATTCAAGGAGAACATATAAAAAAGCGTGGTTCTGGTTTGTATACCATGAGTTTAATTTTTGGATTGATCATACCATTACTCTATTCAATAATTTATATTTTTAATCAAGAAGCAACAGCCAAACCCGTAGCTTTTTCATTCAATATATTTACGAAACACTTAAATGATATTTTCGATTCTTTTACTGTTTTCATCTTTCCTTTGTTAATTATTTTAATTACAAGTAAAATAGCGCAATTAGATCATAAAAATGGTGGTTGGCAACTTATGGAAACTACTCCTTTACAAAAAACATCCATCTATTTGTCAAAATTTTGTGTAGTTCTAATAGCAAACAGTATTGCAATTTTTTCGTTTTTATTTTTTAGTGTGCTATCTACTTTAGTAATTTATTTGTTTGTAGAAGCTCCCGAAGTGGCAGAATTCAACTTGCCATTTCTTCATTTATTACATATTTTCATTCGATTATTTATAGCAAGTTTATTTTTAACGGCTTTTCAATACTTCCTAGCAGTAAAAATTTCAAGTTATATTTGGTCTGTTTTAATCGGTTTTTTTCTGTTGATCGGTTTCTTAATTGTATCAAGTCTAGTGACAATACCGGACTGGTTTCCTTTTGAAATTTTAAAAAGGGTAGCAAAGTACCCCGAAGGTAGCCAAGTAGAAAATTGGCTTTTATTTACTGAAAAAATAAGTATAATTGGTGCCGCTTTCTTTTTATTTTTGGGTTATTATTGGTATAGCTTTAAATCTATTTTTAGAGCATTTTTTTATTCTAAAAAAAGATTGGTTATTTCTTTGCTTGTTACTGCAATAACGGTATTTTCCTATTTATTCCTGTCACAAACCCATCAAGTAATGTTAAATAAAAAAACAATAATTGCCGGTGAAATTAAAAGTGAAACAAAATTTAAAAAAGCATACTTAATTCATCCAATTATAGAAGATACACTTGCCGCTTTAGAAATTAGAAACAATAAATTTCATACTGTTTTAAGCAACAAAATTCCGTTGGATAATTATAAAATAATCATTGATAATTCTTTACCGGTAGATTTATTATTTGCTTCGAATGATAGTATTTTTGCTTCGATTGAATTTATGAATAATGAATTAAAAACGGAATTATTTGGTTCTCGATTTCCAGAAAACGATTATCAAAAAAGCAACAGTGTCAGTTGGAGTTATTTAAGTTATCAAATTAATGAAAGTGTCAATTTAGATAACCCAAAAAAAATACAAGAAGAATTGTTTGATGAATGGGAAGATAAATACAACGCTGCAAATACCTTTAAAACAGCTGACAATTACACTCCAAAACAAGATTTTATCGAAAAAGAAAAAAAATTAATTACGGTTGAATACCTCAATCTTCTCAATCAATTTCTGGATAAAAGAAAAGCGTTGTTTCCAAATGATAAAACAGTTCTAATTGATGATGTAAAATTTTTAAAATCAAAAATAACATTACAAGATGAATCTTTAATTGGCAATGAAAATTATTTAAGTTACTTACTGTATGAACTTACAAAACAGGATAGTCGCGATATTGATAAAAACCTGAAAGAAATTGATGCCATTTCAACTTTAGAACCAAGTCAATTCAAAAACAGATTGCTTTATTATTATTTAAAAAACAACATTAAAGAAGCGAATTCTTCTGAAAACAGATTGCAATTAGTTGAAAATTATGCTAATAAAATAACTGATTCGAAACTAAACAAAAGTATTCTTCATCTTTTCAAAACCTATGAAAGATTAGGAAGAGGAAAAATAGCTGATGAGATTTTAGCTACCAATTTAGATTCGAAACCCATTAGTTTATCAAATTTTAAAGGAAAATATGTCGTAATTGATGTTTGGGCAACTTGGTGCGGACCATGTCGCTATCAATCGCCTTATTTTGAAAAAATGGCCATTAAGTACAAAAAAGAAAATATTCAATTTATTGCGTTAAGTACTGATAAGGATGTTAAAAAATGGTTTGTAAGTGCTCAATTAAAATCAAAATCTGTTTTGCAATTGCATGCAAATGACATTGGAAAACTTGGAAAAGATTATAATATTGAATCTATTCCAAGATTTATTTTAATTGATACCGAAGGTAAAATATACAATTCAAACATGCCTTTTCCAACAGAGGCAACTTTTGAAATGATTTTGCGAAAAGTATTAAATCTGAAAGAACTTGAATAAAAAGTTTAGTAAACGTTCCACAAAAGTCTGTTAAATCAGTCAAACCAAAAACCTAAATCACTTACATTTATATGCAAATTAAGTGTGAGATGAAAATAGGTTTAGTTTTACTGATGACAATTTTGAACATAACAATGATATACGACTTCAACAAAAATTCCTCCCCACGCGATTGGCGAATCATTGACGATGGTGTCATGGGCGGTTTATCGCAAGGAAAATTTTCGATTGATGCGGAAGGAAATGGCGTTTTTGCCGGAACCGTTTCATTAGAAAATAATGGTGGTTTTTCGTCTGTTCGTTATCAATGTGATAAAATTAAAGTGACAAAAGACAGTAAAGTTCGCATTCGATTGAAAGGCGATGGCAAAAACTATCAATTCCGAATCAAAGACAAAGCAACTTCCTATTACTCGTACATCACGACTTTTAAAACTTCCGGCGATTGGGAAACCATTGAAATCAAACTGAGTGAATTGTATCCTTCGTTTAGAGGTAGAACGTTAGATTTGCCCAATTTTAAAAGCGATTCATTCGAAGAAATCGTGTTTTTAATCGGTAACAAAAAGAATGAATCGTTTCAGTTGGTTTTGGATAAAATTGAGTTGGAGTAAATTCAACAACATTTCCAAGTCAACTTGATTAAAAATAAAATATTTCTCTCTTAAAACCATTAAGGTATTAAGTTGCATTAAGGGCTTATAGCTTAATGTTCCTTAATAATTTTAATGGTTCAAAATAAATAAGTAATCAATTCGTCTAATGTTGCATTAAAGGATTATATCTTAATGCCCCTTAATTTCTTAATGGTTTAAAAAACTGTTTGAATAGTCAAAATTTTAATTTTTTCAAATCTCAAGCTTATTCCTTTTCCTTTATCTTTAAGGCTGAGTTTTTCGCTCTCAAAACCATTAAGAAATTAAGTTTCATTAAGGTCTTTCTCTTGATGTTCCTTAATTTCTTAATGGTTCAAAAAAATGATTGATGAATCAAAAATTTAATTTTAATTTTTACAATCTCAAGCGCGTTCCTTTTCTCTTATCTTTAAGGCTGAGTTTTTCGTTCTCAAAACCATTAAGAAATTAAGTTTCATTAAGGTCTTTCACTTAATGTTCCTTAATTTCTTAATGGTTTAAAAAACTGTTTGAATAGTCAAAATTTTAATTTTTTCAAATCTCAAGCTTATTCCTTTTCCTTTATCTTTACGGCTCAATATTTACCATGAGTCCTACCCTACTTTCTTCTCCTTTACAAGGTTTTACCGATTTCCGTTTTCGCAATGCGTTTCATCACTATTTTGGTGGCATTGATACATTTTATGCTCCGTATATTCGTTTGGATGGAAAATTAGTGATCAAAAATTCGTACCAACGTGATTTGCAACCCGAAAACAACAAAGTCTCCGAATTGATTCCGCAAGTGATGACCAATGATGCCGATGAGTTTTTGTTTGTCGTGAAATACATTCAGGAATTGGGTTACAAGGAACTCAACTGGAATTTAGGTTGTCCCTACCCGATGGTGACCAAAAAAGGAATGGGTTCCGGATTAATTTGCGAACCGCAACGAATTGACCATATTTTAAATCGAGTGCACAACGAAACCGATGTCATTGTTTCGATGAAAATGCGAATGGGTTACGAACATCCGGAAGAAATTTTGGATGTCTTTCCGATTTTGGATAAATACCCAATTAAAAACATTGCCATTCACGCCCGAATAGGTAAGCAATTGTATAATGGCGGAGTGAATTTAGAAGCCTTTCAACGTTGCACCGAAAATACTCGACATAAACTCTATTACAACGGCGACATCACTTCTGTAGCCAAATTTAAAGAAATGCAAGAACGTTTTCCGAGTATTGATCATTTTATGATTGGTCGCGGTTTGATTGCCGACCCGTTTTTGCCAAGTATGATTAAAAACAACACCACGGAATACCCGGCCAATCGCTGGCAAATCTTCAAAGAATTTCACGACACGATTTACCAAGAATACGACTCTGCCCTTTCCGGCCCCACGCCTATCAAAATGAAAATGTTAGGTTTTTGGGAATACTTTTCCACTTCCTTCTCCAACCCACAAAAAACGTTGAAAAAAATTAAAAAAGCTCAAAATCCGAAAAGTTATAGCGAGGCAGTGAAGGAGATTTTTGGTGGGGAGAGGTCGGTAAAATAAATAGTTGTTTATTCTTTATACTTTACTAAATCTAAACCAAATTCTCTTGTTGGATTCTATTTTATATGTCATTGACTTCATAACAATTAAACTGATTACAAAAATTCTAAAAAGTTTATATATTTGATGGCAATTACAATTTAAAAGTGATTTCACAGAATCTTGAAAGTAACCAAAAAAGACATTGAAAAATTAATTAAATCAAGGAAAAACGATTCTTTTCTAAATCATTTATGGAATGCTATTTCTGGGAATTTTCAACCACAAGGAGAAATATCTAAAAATCATATTAAAATTTGGAAACAGAATATTTGGTTTGGTAGTTTTTACACAGTTTTCATATTTGAATTAAACGATAATTTACATCTGATAAAAATTTCGGATAAACTCAATTCCTTTGGAAAATTTCTAATCATACTTATTTTTAGCGGTTTTCTGTTAGCAATCATTCCAGAAAACTTTACCAATTTTAACTTTACAGATAATTGGTTAACTGTTTCAACTGTAGTTATTTTTGCGATTATTTTAGTTTTAGTATTTCGAAAAGTATACATATTAGAAAAACAAAATCAACTTAATGAAATATTCGAAATTTTAGATATTGAAACTGAACACGAAATACCTGAAAAAGAATGGTCTGCCAAAAACATTATAATTAGACTTTTTACATATCCATTTTGTCTTTTTTTAATCGGACTAAATTTCTTTTTTATAATCCCGAATGAACAATACATTTTAGCATTAGGTGCTTTTAGTTTTGTTGGATTTTATTTAGTAACAGACTTGAAAATGATATTTAGAAGAAAAAATTCAAGTAACAACCGTTCATAAAAGTTCAAAAACTAACTAGTAAAATCTAAATTATTTCTATCATTTTTTTGCAATTCCACAAAATAAAACTACTTTTGATACTATCAAATGATACTATCAATGAAACCGCCTTATGACATTACTCCTACTATTTTAAAGCAAATTACTACTATTGCTCAAAAGTTGGGTGAAGTAAATGCCACTTATTTAAACAAACAAAAACCACAACTTCGCAAAGAAAATCGCATTAAAACCATTCATTCTTCTTTACAAATTGAAGGCAATACGTTAACTGAAGAACAAATAACTGCTTTATTGGAAAACAAGAAAATTGTAGGACCAAAAAAAGATATTTTGGAAGTTTTGAATGCCATCAAGGTTTATGAAAACTTAGGAAAGTATAAATTCCATTCCGAAAAAAGTTTTTTAAAAGCTCATTCCGAATTAATGACTGGCTTAATTGAATCTGCCGGAAAATATAGAACAAAAGGTGTCGGAATTGTAAAAGGTAATCAAGTAGAACATGTTGCTCCACCATATGAAAATGTTCTTTTTTTAATGAATGATTTATTTAGTTATTTAGAGAAATCAGATGATTTGACATTGATAAAAAGTTGTGTTTTTCATTACGAAATGGAATTTATTCATCCTTTTTTAGATGGAAATGGAAGAATGGGAAGATTATGGCAAACGCTTATCTTACTAAATGAATATCCTGTTTTTGAGTTTTTGCCTTTTGAAACGTTAATCAGTCAAACCCAAAAGGAATATTACAAAGCTTTATCTTTAAGTGACAAATCAGGAAAATCGACTATTTTCATAGAATACATGTTGGATGTTATTGACAAATCACTAGCGGATTTACTTAAGTTTAATAATAGAACTTTAAAAGAAATCGACCGATTGGAGTATTTCATTCAATTAAAAATCAAAACATTCACTCGAAAAGACTATATGAATACGTTTAAAGACATTTCAAGTGCAACTGCTAGTCGGGATTTAAAAAAGGGAATCGCTTTAGAAATGTTTGAAAGTGTTGGAGAACATAACAAAACAAAATACATTTTAAAAAAATGAATACTTTTATCAAATTACAATCTCCTGCTCCTCTTAGTCTTCTTTGATTGCACACTGCTCTTCGAATGTCTCTGACTTCGCAGCAAATCATCTTTTCAAATTATATTAAGACGCTGAAAATACATCAATAATTTAGAAGAAATTAGTTGCCGTTTTTATTTTTTAATTTAAACTTTTCAAACTTATCTCCATTTTGTTTGTAAACGCCATCATTATCTGTTCCTAACCACAGAATACCGTTTTTGTCTTGGTAGATTGAAACTAGTAAAACATCTTCTATTTCACTATTGATTTCAAACTTTGATAGTGTTTTTCCATCATATTTCCAGACACCACCGCTATAGGTTGCCATCCATAAATTTCCTTTATTATCTGATAATCCGGAATTGAAATAGTGAGGATGGTCTTTTTCAATTCCTTTTAATTTTTTATACGCTGATCCGCTTGCTTCGATTTTGTATTTGCTTTTAAAATTGCTCAACCAAAAATACCCATCTTTGTCTTGAATTATTGAGCGAACTGCTGGAACTCTTCCATCCGGAAGTGTGGAAAGTTCTTCTTCATCAAACCACAAAAACGATTTTCCATCGTATCGGAAAGCACCAGCTATAAACGTTCCAAACCAAATATTTCCGTCTTTGTCTTTATTTACACCATAAACGGAATAAGGATTAAAAGGACTGATAAGCGTGTCAATTCCAAACGCTTTTTTTAAATCTTGTCGTGGTAGTTTTAATTCATAAAGTGAATCACCATCATAACGATATAAATCGTTTGCATTGTAGAAACCAAACCACAAGTCATTCGGTTCAAGTTTCCATTGATTATGAGACGATCTTATTACTTTTAAAGTGGTAAATTTCCTTCCGTCAAATTTGCTTATGCCTTTGTGTGTTTCGATGTATATATTTCCATCCGCATCTTCTTGAAAACCACGTATTGAATCGTTCACTAATCCGTCTACAGTTGTAAATTGTTTCAGCTCGTTTCCGTTTAAATGATAGATACCTTTTCCATCACTTCCAAACCAGTACTTTCCTTTTGAGTCTTGAAATATTCTCCAAATTTTAGTATGAAGTTCAGAAGCTGATTTACCGATTTCTAACGTTTCTGCTTTAGTCTGTTTTTGTTCAGATTTCCTTTCATCAGCAGAGAGCGGCTTTGGAATTGACTTTTTAGGAGTTTCCGTTTTAATTTCACGATTAGCAACCCAGTCGTTGTTGAACTGAGCAAATCTAAACACCAGTCCGCCAACCACTACCAATGTTAAGGTGAATATAGAAATGATTTTTTTCATATTATTTATTGATTTAACGAATGCTTTATAACGACTGATAACTGACTACCGACTACCGACTACCGACAACCGACAACCGACAACAGTTAACACCCATCCATCTTCACACTCAACTTTCCATCCACATACGAAAGTATAAACGGTATTTTTTCTAACGAACAACGCGGTTCAATTGTAAATTGGATATAGCCATAGACTTCAAAATTTTCGTTGGTTAGCACTTTTAACGATTGTTTGTAATGCGTGTTTTGTCGAACCCATTTTACAAAACCATGATTTTCATCTACTTTTGATAAAGGTGTTTCGATAATGGCTCCATTGGTTTGTACATGTTGCGGTTCAGTCAGCACAATTGTAAATTTTCCTGTAAAAGAACCGGGTTCTGTAGGCGAAACAAAATAGCCATTTTTCTTTAAATTCATTTGAATGGAAAGTAAATGTTCTTTATCGCTTTGTTTGTCAATGCGGATGATAGCGGTGAAAAGCGGATCTTCCCGCACCACATCATCGCTAAAATGAGTTGGGCCAACATATACGCTGTCTGCCGCTGTGGTGTTTTGAGCCATGTCTTGTGAGTTGACTTCCGCACAATTGTAATTGAACGAAAGAAGGAGTGATCCGAAAAAGAAACTGTTGTTCATGATTGATGATTTAAAGATTTATATAAAATTGATTATTGTTTACCGTTACCACGGTCCGTTTCTAGTAACATTCACAAAGGCATTGTTTTCCAAACGATACGCTCCTTTAAAACCTACAAACCAGAGTCGTTGTTGTTCGTCTTGGTAGATTTGAAATGGGAAAGGTGAAAAATTACCTTCTTGCTTTTGTTGGTCTTGGTTAACTTCAAAGGGCAATACTATATAATCGCTTATTTTAATTTTAGCTTCAATTTTCTGAAATGTTTTGCCGTTATAATTATAGATATCACGCTTATACGCAATAAACCAAATCGTACCGGTTTTGTCTTCAAAAATACAGCCTACTCCTTCATCCTTACCCAATAACTTTTCGGTGATACTTTTAAACGTAGTCCCATCGTAGAGAAAAAGTCCGTTTACGGTTGAAATCCAATACGTACCATCTGCTCTTTCAATAATTCGATTTACAAAATTGGAAAGCGATTGGTCTTTAACTGAAATGTTCGTTAATGTATTTCCGTCAAACCTATACGCTCCGCCATTGGTGGCAAACCACATATGGCCTTTGCTGTCTTCAGTAATGGCGTGTATCATTTTGGAAGTGCTAACTCCAAAGTTTGGATTTACTTTTCCTTCCGGAATTTCAAACGGTGTAAATGCTTTGCCATCAAAAGTAAAGACACCTTGCGTAGTTCCAACCCAAAGCGTTCCTTTTGAGTCCATTAGCATGCTCCAAAGTCCGCCGGTTGTCAGGATATCTTTTTCATGATAATTGGTAAAATACGTTCCGTCATATTTCGCAATTCCACCGCCATAACCAATCCAAATCGCACCATCTTTGTCTTCAAGGATAACATGAACCGTTACTCCCTGACCAGTACGATTTTTAATATCAAAATAAACAAGTCCATTTTTGTCGTTTCGACAAAGTCCGCTTTGTGTCCCAAACCAAAAGTTTCCTTTACTATCTTGAAAAACAGTTCGAACCACGCCACTGATTTGGTTTCCTTGATAGTCTTTATCATGCACGTCCACTCTATATTCGGGTAAAGTTTCTGCTTTTAAACTGATACTATCGGCATGAATTTTCGTTTGTTCGGGTATGAATTTTAATGGTGTAGCGTTTTTTTCAATTTGCCCGGCACACGATGTCATACCTAACGAACATAGTATTGAAAGACAAATTGCTTTTGTTTTAAAAATAGTTAGTGGAATGTTTTTCATTGTTGTTTCTTATTATTATGGTGTGTGTAAGATAAAGTTCATCTATCCGAACAAACATGATGTAAAACTAGTCCAATCAATTGTTTAAAATGTAAAAAAAATGTAAAAGAAGTGTCAACAGTTTTAAAAAATCACAAAATTGTATGTTATTTGCATAACTTATGAATCAACGAAAAATTTATTTTTATGGTAGTGTTTGCTTAGCCATTTTTGCTGCAATCATGATATTTACTTCTACTAAAAAAGACGAACCCTTTTCTGAATTAGTCAAAATTGCATTAAGGGATGTGGGCAATAAATTATTATTAGCCAATCAAGACAGCACATCGCTGATATTGCCGGTTCAAAAAGTAGAAGAATCAAAATACCAACTTTCCTTTGAGAAAGAACTGACCATTTACCCGGACACTTTAGTGAAAATTGTTCAACAAAGTTTTCAAAAAGCCAACCTTCCCTCCCATTATCAACTGGAAGTGAAACAATGTAAAGATTTGGAAGTGGCGTATAGTTTTCTAAAAAATGCCAGTGTTGAAAAAGATATTATTCCTTGCGGCGGACGAAACATGCCACAAAAATGCTATACGATTGAAGTACGCTTTTTAGAAAAAACAGCAACTTCCAGTTTTAATACTATTTGGATAGTGCTTTTGTCATTAAGTATAATAGTTGCTTTTATCTTCTTTCCGAAAAGAAAAAAGATAAAACAACCTCATTCCACAATCGAAGATGGAATTCCATTGGGCAAATTTCAGTTTTATCCTGAAGAAAGCAAATTACTATTGGCCTCAAATGAAATCAGTCTTTCCAAAAAAGAAGTGGAATTATTGACTCTTTTTGTAGAAAATCCCAATAAAATCATCAAACGAGAAGAACTTTCCAAAAAAGTATGGGAAGATCACGGTGTTTTTGTGGGAAGAAGTTTGGATACGTACATCTCTAAATTGCGTAAAAAATTGAGTGAGGATGAATCAATCAAATTAACGAATGTGCACGGAATTGGGTATGTTTTGGAGGTGAAAATAATTTAAAAAGAAAACCCAAAACATTTTGTGTGCTTTGGGTTTACTTTATAATTGGAAAAACTAAAATATTGTTTTAAAGTTTACTAATTTTAAATTCTTTACTTCCATTTTCTGATTTTACTTTTACCAAGTAGATTGATTTGGGTAAATCACTTAATTCGATTGAAAAAGCCATATCGTTCACTATTTTTGTGCGTATGAATTGCCCCAGAAGTGAGTAGATTTCCACTTGTTTTATAACTGTATTATTAGCAATGTTTAATATAGAATTAACCGGATTTGGATAATAAACAAAATTTGAAAATTCATTATTTGCAACACTCAAAGTAAGCGAAACGGTTACTGCGAAAGGTTCACTTCTACATTCTCCATCAACATTAATAGCATAATAGGTTACGCCATCTTGAAGTAAAAAATCAGACGGTAAAGGAGAAAGATTTGCCAAAGCATCATTCAGAGATGCATACCAAATAACTGTTACTGGACTGATCACTATCGAACTTAGAGTGCTATTTGCTGAAAATGTCTGATTTGAATCACCGCTCGGGGTTGCAGCTTGATTTACAATTACTGTCAATGAAGTTGTACTTGCACATTGTCCTGAATTTGGAGTAAATGTATAAGTTGTAGTTGCCGTATTATTTAGAGCAGGTGACCAAAATCCAATAATTCCATTGTTAGAAGAAGTAGGCAAGGCTGCTAAAACTTCACCAGAGCAAATTGGTGAAACTTCGGTAAATACCGGGTCAATTGAAGGTGTAATCGAAATAGTTACAACTGAGGTTATGGCACATTCGTCATCGTTTGGAATAAAACTATAGGTTGTAGTGGTGGTGTTATTTAAGGCTGGTATCCAAGAGCCACTTATACCATCTGTTGAAACCGTTGGTAAAGGCGGAATCGATGAACCTTGGCAATACGTTGTTTGAAAATCAAAAGAAGGAATTGTACTGATGAAATCATGACCTGAAAAACCCCAACCCTTATTAAAAACAAGATTGTTTATAGCAGGAATTGCCTCTAGACCGTATTCTAAAAAAGTAGCTCCTAAAACTATATTATTTGGAGTATTGGGATTAGCATTCCAAGCTATAAGTGTTTGTGAATAATTTCGACAATCTAATCCAGAGCGGTCAATCATTTCAGACATGTTAGTAACCGAACTAATGTTCCAATTGCCTAAATTATAATTAAAATTTTCTGCTTTAAAGAATATTCCTGACATATCGGTAACATTGGCAGTATTCCAGTTTTGAATAGCGTTACTACCTCCATTAGTAAAGGAAGATAGTGTAGAAAATGGAACCAAGAAACCATTAAAATCAGCCCTAAACATATTAGCCATAGTGGTAACATTTGCTGTATTCCAATTGCCTAAGTTTTGGTTAAATGAAAAAGCATTATTGAACATGTTAGACATATCAGTTACGTTTGATGTATTCCAATTGCCAATATTTTGATTGAATAAAACCGCACCATTAAACATACCAGCCATATTAGTGACGTTTGAAGTATTCCAATTCCCAATATTTTGATTGAACCCATACGGCGTAGTATTAAAAATACCCCAAGAGAACATTTCAGACATGTCTGTAACATTAGCCGTATTCCAGTTGCTTATATTTCTATTAAATGATTCTGCATCTTTAAACATTTTGCGCAAGTTGGTTACATTACTCGTATTCCAAGTACCGATGTTTTGATTAAAACTTACTGCTCCTTCAAACATGCTGGACATATCAGTAACATTTGATGTATTCCAAAGGCTTAACGCTTGATTGAAATTAAAACAACCTCTAAACATGCCAGAAAGATTTGTGACATTTGAAATATTCCAAAAGTTGATATTAAATGGTCCGTTTAATTGTCCACATCCAGAAAACATGTTAGCCATACTCGTTACATTAGACAAATTTGGAATGTCAGTGGCAGTAACAGCTATAAGTGAGCTTCCGAAGAAACTTTCAGTAGTAAATGCATTTTCCATACTTATCCATTCTACCGTTCCCCATTGGTTAATTTCTGAAAAAGTAGAATTATTTGCTAAAATAAACCTTTTGAAGTTTTGAGGTTGAATGCTTAAACGAATGCTAGCACCTTGAGGTAAACCAGGAATAGTAACGTTTGTCCCTTCAAAAGTGCCCGAACCTGAAGCAGCAGCAGCGGGAGGAAGTGTAACCCAAGAATAGGCAACAGGACCAGTTGTCACAGCTTCAAAACTTATAAGTGTTCCTCCAAATATTGAACCCCAAGTTGTAATAAAAGGTTGTTTAGCAAATGCATTTAAACACAAAAACAACAACAAACTCGTTAAAGTAATTTTATTTTTCATAGTTTTTTTAACTAAAATTAGCTCACAATATGAGTGATTTTGAAAATTTAACTTTATTTTTACAATTGTTTATATTTTTAATTATTAACGAATTCTGAATAACGGAAGAAATTTGGAAAAAAAGTACCTTAATTATTTGGGTAATTATAGGGTAACGTCACCCCATCGTTTTGATAGAAGGAATCTACTGTTAAATTAATAAACTAGAGGATAGAATAAACTGCCAAAATACTCCAGCTTTCATTTTGTGGATGATAATTTTGTCCTTTTACCCAGTTGAATTGACTATATATTTACGGTAGATTTTTACAAATAGAAACCATAAATCGGAATTTATCTTTCCGGTAAAACCTTTCTTTTCTAATTGAAAAACCGAACTTTTTTTAGACTGAAGCCAACACATATTTTGAATCAGAAATGAATAAAACAGGCGCATAAGGATTTTTTAGTTTTTCCAAACCAACAATTACTACCAATTATTCAATGCAGTTTATATTTTATAAATTAAGACAACTATTGCAAAGTCGAGCAATATTAGTAGAATTTAAGATGCTACCTCGTAAACACCAACGTATTACCCTTACTCAAATTCGCATCAAATGCATAACCTTCATAGTTAAACCCTTTCAAATCCTCAATGGTTTCGGCATTGGTATCAATAATGTAACGGACCATCATGCCTCTTGCCTTTTTGGCAAAAAAGCTAATCATTTTTAATTTTCCGTCTTTGTAGTCTTTGAATTCAGGCGTGATGACAGGAACATTCAAGGCTTTCACATCCACGGCATCAAAATATTCGTTACTTGCTAAATTAATGAATAGTTCGTCTTTCTGAAGCTCGCTATTCAATTGCTTGGTAATTTTTGCTTTCCAAAATTCATAAAGGTTTTTGCTTTTACCAATTGGAAACTTAGTTCCCATTTCCAACCGATATGGCTGCATCAAATCCAATGGTTTCAACAAACCATATAATCCGGATAAAATGCGAAGTTTGTCTTGCAAAACGTCTAATTTTTCGGTTGGTAAGGTTTTAATATCCAAACCAATATACACATCGCCGTTAAAGGCAAAAATCGCTTGCCGTGAGTTTTCCGATGTAAAGTTATCCAAATCCCGTTCTTGGTTGCGTTGCCAATTCAAATCGGCTAATTTATCGGATATGTCCATCAATTCCATCAATTGCTTTGGCTTTTGCTTTTTCAATTGCTTGTTTATCAAATTCGCTTCTTTAATAAAACAAGAAACAGTGGATTGATTGGTGCGTAACGGACTTTCATAATCCAATGATTTAGCAGGTGATATAACGATTTTCATAGTAATATTTTATAAATCCAAAAATACAAATTGATTCCTAAATATCATATACGAAAAAATGGAAAGTATTGATTTGATTATCAATGAAAGTTATATCGTTGATTCCTGCACTTCAACGAAAAAAATAGGTTTTACTAATTCACATGTTTACATTTGAATATCAAAAGTCTAAAAATGAGAAAGTTAGTAAAATTGTTATTCATTCTTTTTGCACCTCTTTTATGCATGGGTCAATCGTATTTTGACGAACAATCCTTTTCTCATGAAACCTCAAATGAATTAAAAGGAAATGCAATTTTATTGAATAGCGAAAAAAACAGAACCGCCAAAAATTCAGGAATGAATTTACTCTCATTTTCAGTTCAACCTTTAACCACTGAATTTTCAGATGAAGTAATGGTCTTAGAAATAGAAAGAATTGAGTTGGAAGAAAATAATTGTATAATTCAATTCAATGCCCCCAGTTATTGTGGTTACTCTTTTTTAGCAGAAATTCAAATTTTAGATGATACGTTGAATCTGATTTACCAAGGATATGGTTCCTACACACTTGGTCATTGTCGCTATCTGTTTCAGTATGAAGTTCAAAAGGAACATACTGAAAGTATGCTCAATTTAAAATACATCATGATCAACGGCAATCTTTCAACCAAAAAAGAATTAAGCAAAAAATTTGTGAATTAAATCTAAAACCAACTCAAATTGTTCTCTTTTGGTCAAGGTTGAATTATCAATTTCAATCGCATCATGGGCTTTCACTAAAGGTGAGTCATCACGGTGGGTATCAATATAATCTCTTTCTTGAACGTTTTGCAACACATCCTCATAGGAAACATTCTGCCCTTTTTCTGCCAGTTCATCAAAACGGCGTTTGGCTCGCGTGTGAGCACTGGCGGTCATGAATAACTTCAATTCGGCGTCCGGAAAAACGACTGTTCCAATGTCGCGACCATCCATTACGATGCCTTTATTTTTGCCCATGGCTTGTTGTTGCTCCACCAATTTGGCTCTCACTTCCGAAATTTCGGCAATTTTGCTTACCAAACGAGAAACTTCAATGGTGCGGATTTCATTTTCAATATTCACCTCATTCAAAAACATTTCTGCAAATCCTAAATCGGCATTAAACTGAAAATGAAGTTTGATTTCAGGTAATTTTTTTATCAAACCATCTGCATCTAAAAAATCTTCTGAAACCAAATTATGCTGCATCGCAAAATAGGTCACTGCACGATACATCGCTCCCGTATCTACATAAACATAGCCTAAATGATTGGCTAATTGTTTGGCTAACGTACTTTTTCCGGTGGATGAAAATCCGTCGATGGCGATGGTAATGTGGTTCATTTTTCTGAGTTGCTGAGTAGCTAAATTTCTGAGTGGCTAAGATACGGTTTTTCAAAAATCAATAGCAATGACAATGGCAAAAAATCAACGACAATGGCAAAAATCAAGGTTTTAAACCTTTTAAACTCCTAAACCCTTAAACTTTTAAACTAATTTGGGTGTGCCCCTCCGACAAGCTCCGGGTCGGGCTATCCGCTGCAAGTCCGCGTTCGTCGTGCCTCCTCTCTGTGGGCTTTCCGCTGCTATCCCTCACACAATTCAGTGTAACAAAGTAGTACAAAAGAAATAATCTGCTCGAAACTTAAAACTGTGACTGTGACTGTAACTGAAAACTACTGCAAATTGATCATCAACCCAAACAAACTCGTATTGGCTGCCACAGTATACCTAGAGTAAGAATAATCAAAACGTACTTTATTAAAACGAAGACTAAACCCAGCTGAAATTCCTGAAAAATGGCGTTGGTCTACAATTCGCAATTCTTCACCACGCCTAAAATTATAACCAACTCGAAGATTAAATGCTTTACCGGGAAATAATTCGGCTCCCAAGATCACGTGGCGAAGTGCATTGTTAAAAAACGAAACTTTTTCTTCATTCTGACCGCCATCTAATGTTCCCTCCGCTCTGGCTGGGTTAGAAAATGCAATATTCCATTGTTGTAAATTTTCTAACGTAATATGCCACCGAATCGGAACATTTTCGACTTCTTGCGAAATTCCGGCTATGATTTCCAACGGTAATTTTTCTTGCGTTCCGGCATAGGTTGTGAACTGAGTACCAATATTTCGAATCACTAAGGCAAAATTAATATCGTTGCGTTCATCAATATACAAAGCACCGATATCCAAAGCTCCACCAAAGGAATTATAACTTTCTAACGTGGAAGTAATTAATTTAGCATTGGCACCAATATAAAAATCAGAAAAAGGAATGTTGTATGAATAACCAAATGACAAGGCGGCTTCACTTCCGGTAAAATCGGCTGTTCGTGTTCCATTTTCATCATAACCTTCAAAATTACCGTAATTTACATAACTCACACCGGCATGAAATGTTTGAACGTGACGATCATACGTGTAAGCATAAGCGGCTGTACCATAGGTGATTTCACCAAAATAATTACCATAATTAACTGAGAGATGGTTATCCATTTCACTGTTAATGCTGGCGGGATTAAATATACCGGCATTGACGTCATAATCGTAATGTGTGATAATCTTGCCACCCAAAGCAGCCTGCCTGGGTGAAGTGACTAAGTTCAAAAACTGATACACGGATTGTCCGCCAATTTGACTATAGCTCACAGTACAAAAAAGAACAATGGTAAGACGTAAAAAGTTTTTAAACATTATAAACAGAACTCAGTTAGCTTATTGATAACGGTAATGCGAAGATATTATTTTTTGCTCAGTAAATTTATCTTAAAATAAAAATAAGTCAATAAAAAAGTTGGTGCTTTTTTAAGACACCAACTTTTTAAAATTACTTTATTTTTTATAGTGTTTTAGCATTTTTAGCTTTCTGATTAGTGATAGCCAACGCAACAACTTCGCTCATTTCTTTAACATAATGAAAGGTTAAACCTGCTAAATATTCAGGTTTTATTTCATCAATATCGTATTTGTTGTCTGCACACAAAATAATTTCTTTGATATTGGCTCTTTTAGCCGCAAGTATTTTTTCTTTAATTCCGCCTACCGGAAGCACTTTTCCGCGAAGGGTTATTTCGCCCGTCATAGCCAAGCTTTTTTTAATACGCTTTTGCGTTAAAACAGAAACTAATGACGTTAACATCGCTATGCCGGCACTTGGTCCGTCTTTGGGAGTGGCTCCTTCCGGAACGTGAATGTGTATGTTATAGTTTTGAAGCACTTCTTGATTTACACCTAACAATTCAGCATTTGACTTAATATATTCCATGGCAATAGTAGCCGATTCTTTCATCACTGTACCTAAATTTCCGGTTAAGGTAAGTGTGCCTTTTCCTTTAGAAATTAACGATTCAATAAATAAAATATCTCCACCAACGCTCGTCCAAGCCAAACCGGTAACAACACCAGCCACTTCATTTCCTTCCGATTTATCTCTCTCTAAACGAGGTGCTCCTAATGTTTTGATGATATCTTCATCTGTTACTTTCACATTATATTCTTCCTCCATAGCGACCGATTTGGCTGCATGACGGATTACTTGTGCTAATTTTTGTTCCAAAGCTCGAACACCTGATTCGCGAGTATATCCTTCAATTACTTTTTCCAACTGACGTTTTCCGATGGTTAAGTGTTTAGTAGTTAAACCATGTTCTTTTAATTGTTTTGGAAATAAATGCTGACGAGCAATTTCTACTTTTTCTTCAATGGTGTAACCGGTCATTTTTATCACTTCCATTCTGTCTTTCAAAGCAGGCTGAATGCTGGTCATGGTGTTGGATGTGGCAATAAACATCACTTTCGATAAATCAAACCCCATTTCAAGGAAATTATCATAAAACTCCTTGTTTTGTTCAGGATCCAACACTTCTAATAAAGCAGAAGACGGATCTCCGGAATGACTTACAGATAATTTATCAATTTCATCTAACACAAAAACCGGATTAGAAGTTCCTGCTTTTTTTAAACTTTGCAAAATTCTTCCCGGCATGGCTCCAATGTAAGTTTTTCGATGTCCACGGATTTCAGCTTCATCGCGTAAACCACCCAAAGACATGCGAACATATTCTCTACCCAATGCTTTCGCAATAGATTTTCCAATGGATGTTTTTCCAACTCCCGGAGGACCTGTTAGACAGATTATAGGCGATTTCATATCATTCCGCAGTTTCAAAACCGCTAAATGTTCAATGATACGCTTTTTTACATCTTCTAGACCAAAATGATCTTTATCTAAAATCTTTTGAGCTCTTTTTAAATCAAAATTATCTTTGGAAAAATTGTTCCAAGGCAATTCAAGAAACAACTCCAAATAATTTCGCAGGATACCAAAATCTGGCGATTGCGGATTGGTTCGTTGTAACTTTGAAATTTCCTTTTCAAAATGTTTTTCAACTTTTTCGTCCCATTTCTTACCTTTTGCCTTCACTCGCATTTCATCAATTTCCTGATCATACGAAACACCACCCAATTCTTCTTGAATGGTTTTCATCTGCTGATGCAAAAAATATTCTCTTTGCTGTTGGTCTAAATCAATACGTACTTTGGACTGAATATCATTTTTTAACTCCAACTTTTGCAATTCTGTATTCATGTATCGCAAGGTGGAAAGAGCTCTTTCTTTTAAAATATTCATTGATAACAAATCTTGTTTTTCTTTCACATCTAAATTCATGTTAGAAGAAACAAAATTGATTAAGAACGATTGACTTTCAATATTTTTGATCGCAAAAGTAGCCTCGGTTGGAATATTCGGACTCTCTTTTATAATTTTTATCGCAATTTCTTTGACCGAATCAATGATTGCTCCAAACTCTGTATCGGTTACGCTGGGTCTTTTTTCAGGAACTTCTTTAATCAACGCATTGATATAAGGTTCTTCTGAAATGACTTTGCTGATTTGAAAACGTTTTTTTCCTTGCAAAATAACCGTTACGTTTCCATCAGGCATTTTTAATACGCGAAGAATTTGAGCCACCGTTCCTATTTGATGAATATCATCTCGGGTTGGATCTTCAATATCTTCATCTTTTTGAGCTACAACGCCAATTATTTTACCTGCGGCGTTGGCATCATTAATTAGTTTTATAGATTTATCTCTTCCCGCAGTAATTGGAATTACAACTCCCGGAAAAAGTACGGTGTTTCTAAGTGGTAAAATTGCTATTGAATTAGGCAATTCTTCATTCGCCATTTCTTCTTCATCTTCGGGTGTAAGAAGCGGAATTAAATCGGCTTCTGTGTCGAAATCATGAAGTGACATTTTGTCAAGTGTTAAGATATTGTGGTTTGACATATGCTAAATTGGGTCAATTTGTCATTAATAATTTTCTGATAAAGGATATCAAATATAATTCATCTTGTTGATACTGAGTTATAAAAACGTACAAAAACGATGAAATGCATTTTCTCTACTTTCAATAGTCAAAATACATGCCATAAAAAAATCCCGACAAGCGGGATTTAGTTATAAAATATACTTGTTTAGTCATCATATTGAACATCAAATGCTCCTTGTGTAATCGTATAGGTTGATTCTCCATCTGTTACAACTCCACTAAAAGTACATTCCAGTTGTGTAGCCGTTCTTGCTACCACGGTCACTGTTCCAGTCAAAGCTCTTTCCCAGAAATCGGTAGCTTCTCTCGAATAGAACATTTGAACGACATCTGTATTACCTCCAGTTATTTGATAAGTCCCAGGAGTAATATCGCTTCTTACGCTAACCGTGATACTATTATCATCCGCATCGTGACCGGCAACGGAGATTAACTCTATACTTCCTGCAGATGTAATTGCAGTGAATATATCAACATCAACAAAATCTTGTCCGTTTACTTTAGCAAAAAATGTATCATCTGTATAATTTTCACTCGTAAATGGAATATTATTAAAAACTCCATTTGTAAAAGCAATTGGCAAAACACCTTGCTCGTCTGTATTTGACCAATACCCGGTAAAATTAAATGTTCCGGAAATAGTATTATTGATAGTATTCACAGAAGTTATAACAATTGAACCTGTATTTAGATCTGGGTTCGCAGGGTTTATTCCTAAATAACCATATTCTGTTCCTGCTGGTTGATAAATAATAATGTTATCGTTTGCCGGATAAGACCCTGTTGTTGTTCCGCTAACAATAAAAGATACACTATCTCCATTGGATGCCCTAATTCCTGAAATAACAATTGAACCTCCGGTAATTACGGCTTGATAGTTACTGGCAACAAAAGTAGATCCATTAAAATCAACACTAAAAACAGCAGCAGTGTTTCCACCATTTCCATCACCTGGAATCTGAATCGCCGGATCAATAGGCTCAAATTCATCTGAACAAGACGAAAATACGGTGATACAAAAAATAAATAGATAAGTAAAAAAATTGAGCTTCTTCATTGGATAAAATTTTTTCAAATATAAAAATTACTTTCTGCTTAAGGGAAATTTTAATATTTTATTTTTACGAAACTGTAACATTTCAAAAAACAGGCCGTCATTATATCAAATCAAAGTCAACCGATTGAGTTTAGCCAACGAAAATATTGAGCAACTGATATCGCTCTGTAAGCAAAACAACCAAAAAGCACAACTAGAAGTGTATAATCGCTATTGCAAAGCGATGTATAACGTGGCTCTTCGCATTGTGAAAGATGAACATTTTGCCGAAGATGTGATGCAAGAAGCTTTTTTGAAAGCGTTTCATAAACTCGAAACATTCAAAGGTGAAGTTGCATTTGGAGCGTGGTTAAAACGAATTGTAATTAATTACAGCATCGATTTTTATAAAAAAAACAGCTTTTTTAATCATGATGATTATGAAGCAAAAGCATACAAAATTGAAGATGTACAAGATGATGAACCAATCGATCATACTAATCTGAAAGTTCAGGAAATTATGAATGCCATGCAAAAATTGAAAGAAAGTTATCGTATGATTTTGACGTTGGTATTAATAGAAGGTTATGATTTAGAAGAGGTTTGCGAAATTATCAACATCAGTTACGCCAACTGCAGAACGACTTTGAGCAGAGCAAAAGAAAGTTTACGAATGCAATTAGCATTAAAATAAAAGAATGTGAAAGAGAAAAAAGATTCAATCGAAACGTTGTTTAGTCAATTTGATAATCAATGGGATACCGAAACTCCACGGTTAGGTCATTCTGATCGGTTTTTGAAAAAACTAAACGCAGAACCGGTTCAAAAGAAAAAGAAAAACTGGATACCACTTTCGTTGGCAGCTTCACTCCTATTGATTGCCGGAATCATTGGTTTTTATCAACTAAAAAATGACAATCAGCCAACTAATCAATGGCAGCATGCCTCAGCACAGACCAAAGAAACCCACGATTACTTTGCGTCATTAGTTGAAAAAGAACTAAACGATTTAAAATCGAAACAAACGCCGGAAACGGAACAAATTATCACCGATGCTCTTGCACAAATGAAAGTATTTGAGTTTGATTATCAAAAAATTATCACCGAATTACATAAAAATGGGGACACCAAACAATTACTACACGCTATGATTTTGAATTTTCAAACGCGAATTTCATTTCTGGAAGAAGTAATCAAAAAAATTGAAATCATTAGTTATCAAAAAAACATCGAAAATGAAAAATTTATATAGTTTATTATTAATTTGCTTTGTTGCTCTTTCCGGATTTGCAAACGAACATAACGGAAAATACACCAAGCAAAAAACGGTTAAAAAAGCAGTTATTGTCAACTTAGACGCAACGGTTGACATTGACAACAAATACGGAAATGTGTTTGTCACAACTTGGGACGAAGATAAAATTGAAATCGACGTGGTCATCACTGTGAGTGGCGATAGCGAAAGTTGGGTAGATAAAAAATTGGCCTCCATTTCAATTGAATTTGGCGGAACAAAAAGTCTTTATTCGGCTCAAACTATCTTTGGAAATGTGAGCAGCTCCGGCAGAAGAACCAGTATGGAAGTAAATTATACAGTGAAAATTCCGAAAAACGGAAACGTAAAAATTGAAAATCAATACGGAAATATCGTCACGCACGATTTAAACGGAAGCACAGATATCCTCTGCAAATACGGAAAGATTTCGATGGGAAAACTGAACAATTCCTCCAATAACATCAAAATTGATTATTGTTCAAAATCAACTATTGAAAGTTTAAAAAACGCCGTGATTAATGCAAAATATTCCGGATTAACGATTGGCTCTTTTACAAATTTGGATTTGAATACAAGTTATACTGATGTAACTGTTTTGAATGGTAATAATCTGAAATATGATAGTAACTATGGGAAAATTATGATGGGTAAAGTGAACAATGTGGATGGAAGCGGAAATTACTTAACCATTAAAATTGATGAAATTGAAAATAATTTAAAACTAACAACCAATTACAGTAATTTTTCATTGAATGGTGTTTCGGCTAAAGCTAGTAACATTTCAATTTCGTCGGGTTACACCAATATTAAAGTGAATCACAGTGTAAACTATCATTTTGACTTTGATGTATCAACTAAATATGCCAATTTTAAAAGTGAAGCACCCTTAGAATATAGTAGTAGAGTCGAAACGCAATCCACAAAATCATATAAAGGTTACTATAAAAAAAGTGGAGCCAATAAAATGACAATTTCGTCTAACTACGGAAATGTAAACTTGAATTTATCTAATTAATCAATCAAAAATCAAACAAAATGCAAAAATTAATCACATTAGTAGCTGTTTTTACCGTTTCAATTGTTTCGGCACAATGGGGACAAGAAAAAATTAAAGGAAATAGAAATGTAGTTTCCAAAGAAATTACAACTTCAGATTATGAATCGATAAGTGTCGCCGGATTTTTCAATGTGACTTTGGTGGAAGGAAAAGAGGGTAAAATATCCATCAAAGGAGAAGAGAATTTATTAGAATTTATACTCGTTGAAAACGAAGGAAGCGACTTAAAAATACGTACAGAAAAAGGATATAATCTAAATCCATCTAAAGGAAATAAAATTGAAATTACAGTTCCGGTTCAAGAAATTTCAAAAGTAAGTTTGGCTGGTTCCGGTGGAATTGTATCTAATTTCACATTGAAATCATCTGATTTTGAAGTAAATTTAGCAGGTTCAGGAGATATTAGATTAAGTGTTAATTCACAAAATATAGAAGCAAGATTATCCGGTTCTGGAGATATTGTTTTAAACGGAAAAACTAAAAATTTAGAATTAACTGTATCCGGTTCAGGAGATATCGAAGCGTTTGGTTTACAATCTGAAAACAGCAAGGCAACGCTTTCCGGTTCAGGAAATATCTCAACCACTTGTTCAGAATTAATCGAAGCCCGAGTAGCGGGTTCAGGTGATATTGAATACAAAGGTAATCCTAAAAAAATCGACACGAAAGTGGCGGGGTCGGGAAAAATCAAGATGATTTAAGGAAAAATCTATTTCTTTTGCCACGAATTACACAAATTAGCACGAATTAATTTATACTAATTTGTGCAATTTGTGGCTTTGCACTTGCAATATGAATCTACTATTTGGGAGCTATTTTATTTAAAATTATTCCGCTTCTGAAGTTTCATTTTTTGGTACTCTTAGCAACAATAACAATCCTGCTACAAAGAAAACCATCAAAAATACAATGGCATTTCGCATACTTCCGGTGATTTGATCAATCGTTCCATAAATTGCCATACCAATCACAATTCCGATTTTTTCGGCAACGTCATAAAAACTAAAGAATGATGCTGTATCATCTGTTTTCGGTAAAAATTTTGAATACGTAGAGCGAGAAAGTGCTTGAATTCCACCCATCACTAATCCGACAAATCCGGCTGTGACATAAAAATGAATCGGTTCGGTTACAAAATAAGCAAACACACAAATGATTGCCCAAATGGCGTTAATGACAATCAACGTTGGAATATTTCCGAATTTTTCAGATGCTTTTGATGTTAATGTCGCACCCACAACAGCAACCAATTGAATCACCAAAATACTAATGATTAAACCGGTTGTTTTTTCGCTATCGGTTGACCAATTAATTTCTTGTTCACCAAAGTAAGTCGCTACTAACATTACCGTTTGAACCGCCATACTATACACAAAAAAAGCAACCAAATAGCGATAAAGCCTCAGGTTTTGATATAATTGGCTTTGAACTTTTTTCAGTTCTCTGAATCCGTTTAAGACAACATCTTTCGTAATCTTATCTGCATTTTTATTTCCTTTCGGAAGATACCAAAATGCATATTGAGCGAAAAGTATCCACCAAATTCCAGTCATCGCAAAAGCCATTCGCATGGCGTGTAAAGCTTCTTCTCCCTCTTTTCCAATAATCATGTATAAGTTGACTAATAATAAGATTACACTGCCTACATACCCCATCGAATACCCTTTTGCACTCAAACTATCTTGCTGTTCTTTGTATGCGATGTCGGGTAAATAGGAATTATAAAATACCAAACTTCCCCAAAATCCTATTAATCCAAAAAAGAAACAGATAATTCCAAAATAAATATTATCCGCTGTAAACCAATACATTCCAATACAAGAAATGGCTCCTAAATAGCAGAAAAACTGCATAAAACGCTTTTTATTTCCGGCAAAATCGGCAATTCCTGACAAAATTGGAGAGAGAAATGCAACACATAAAAACGCAAAAGCGGTGACAAAACTAATGAGTGCTGTACTTTTAAATTCATACCCTAAAAACAAAATATTCGGATTTTCTTTCGGAAATAAAAACCCATAATACAACGGAAAAATAGAAGATGAAATGACTAATGGATAAACCGAATTGGCCCAATCATAAAAAGCCCATGCGTTGGTTAATTTCTTACTTCCTTTTGCAAGTGTTGCCATAGTTAAATTTTAAGACATAAAAAAAGCTGCTCTTTTCAGAACAGCTTCGAAGATACTATTTTTTACTTAAATACAACGCCGTATTTTGCGGCTTCAGCCTTCGCTTCGGGAATCCATTTTCTTAAATTCGAAACCCTTGTATTATGCGAAGGGTGTGTACTCATAAATTCAGCGGGTGCTGAACCTCCGGAGGCTGCTCCCATTCTTTCCCAAAAGGGAACCGATGCTTCCGGATTATAACCCGCAATCGCCATCAAAATCAATCCAATTTTATCGGCTTCACTTTCGTGACTTCGGCTAAACGGTAACATCCCAAACATTTGCGAACCTGCTCCGTAAGCGGTCATCGCAATAGCTTGTGTTTGTTCGTTTTTTTCACCAACGGCTAATCCAACTCCAACTGCTCCAGCTTGTTGTAACATTCCCGCACTCATGCGTTGCTGACCGTGGTTTAAAAGTGCGTGAGCTACTTCATGACCCATTACTGTTGCCAAACCTGCTTCATCTTTAGTGACCGGTAAAATTCCGGTATACACCACAATTTTTCCACCAGGCATGCACCAAGCATTCACAGCCTTATCATCAACTAATTTATATTCCCATTGGTAATCTTTAAGATAGTCTGCCTGACCAACAGCCGCCAGCCATTTTTCAGCCGCTTGTTTGATTTTAATTCCAACGGATTCTACCCTTTTTGCATCAGCTGTTCCTGTAACGACTATATTTTCCTTTAAAAAAGTGTCGTACTGTTGAAAGGCTGATGGAAAAATGGAACTGTTATTTACCAAAGCTAATGTACTTTTTCCTGTTAACGGATTAGTAGCACATCCCATTGTTAGTATCAGAGCACTAAACGAACAAAACGCAATAATTCTTTTCATATTTTTTATAATTAGGCTACTATTTTTACAAAATTAGTAATCTATTTGCCAACAATGTGTAATTCTGTAAAGAATTTATCAACTAACAAGGTGTTTTTGCCGTCAAAAGAGGCTGATTCTAATGAAACTTTCTCATTATCAATTTCAAGTGAATCAATTCTAAACGGTAATCCAACTAAATTAATTCTGAACTTTGAATAATTAGTCAAAAACTCTCCTTCTTTATGCAATTGAATAATCAACTCTTTTTCTTTTCCCGTTAAATTAAATGTACGGAGTGAAAATCTTCCTTTGTTATAATCATATCCATCTTGGGCATCTTCATACAAAACAGACTTTTCTTTACCTAATTTGTAGTATACATCTAAGGTGATCTCTTCAAATTCTTTTTCGCCTACATATTGTTGCACCGGATATTTTGGAATGATAGCTCCTTCTTTAATGAAAATCGGAATTTGATCATAATCCGTCGCTACCCATAATTCTCTTTTTCCCTCTACTAACTCATTTGACCAATAATTGTACCAGCTTCCTTTTGGAAGGTAAACTCTTCGACCAACAGCATTAGGTTCTAAAATTGGACAAACAAATATTTGGTTACCAAATATAAATTCATCTGTTCTGTATAAGGTTTGAATATCTTCTTGGTCGAAATAGACCAAAGGTTTCAACATTGCCTCGCCTTCATTCACATATTTCCAAAACATGGTATACAAATAGGGAAGCAATTGGTAACGCAGGTTTACAAATTTTCGAGTAATATCAACCACTTCATCACCAAACGACCAAGGCTCTTGTTCACCATGATCTCCGGAAGAATGTGTTCTGCAAAATGGATGAAAAACACCTAACTGAATCCAACGAGCATATAATTCGCCCGAAGGTTGTTCAGCAAAACCGCCAATATCAGAACCTGTAAACCCCATTCCGCTAATCGACATGCGTTGCATTTGAATGTTGGCAATCCACAAATGTTCCCACGAGGCTACATTATCACCCGTCCACGAGGAAGAATAACGTTGAGCACCCGAATACGCCGAACGCGTAATGATAAAAGGTCGCTTTGGATACGCGAATCGCTTCACACCTTCATACGTTGCTCTTGCCATTTGCGTTCCGTAAATGTTATGTGCTTTTCTATGACTACAAGGATTTCCATCATAATCGTGACGAACATCCATTGGGAACGTTTTCCCGGGAACATCCATTACGGCTGGTTCGTTCATATCGTTCCAAACACCTTTTACGCCTATATCCGAAATTAATTCTTTAAATAATCCTGCCCACCACTCGCGAACTTCGGGATTAGTATAGTCTGGAAAATTACATTCGCCCGGCCAAACTTTTCCTTTCATATAAGGTCCATCGGCACGTTTGCAGAAATAATCTTTATCTAAAGCTTCATTGTAAACCGAATATTCTTTGTCAATTTTAATTCCGGGATCAATAATAACCACCGTTTTGAATCCGTCTTTGGCTAATTCAGCAACCATGCGTTTTGGGTCCGGAAAATATTCTTTGCTCCAAGTGAAACAACGGAATCCTTCCATGTAATCGATATCTAAATAAATGGCATCACACGGAATTTGCAATTTTCTGAAGTTAGCGGTAATTTCTTTTACTTTACTTTCCGGATAATAACTCCATTTGCATTGATGATAACCCAACGTCCACATTGGCGGAAGCTCAGGTTTTCCTGTTAAATGCGTATAATTTGTAACTACATCTTTCATTTTCGGACCATAAATGAAATAGTAATTCATCTCACCACCTTCTGCCCAAAAACTAGTTACATTTCTGCGTTCGTGACAAAAATCGAAAAATGTTCTGAAGGTGTTGTCAAAAAATATTCCGTACGCATTGTTATGATGTAAGCCAATATAAAATGGCACTACCTTATATAATGGCTCTTGTTCACGATGAAAAGCATATTGATCGGTTGCCCAATTTTCAACGCGTTTTCCTTTTAAATTAAGATGCGTGGCTTTGTCGCCCATTCCATAATAACATTCACCATCATTGGCTTTCTTACTCATTTTTACGATGTTTCCACCAAATTCATAGCTTTCTTCCCAATGAAAACCAATTTCATCATCCAAAATCTGAAAACCTTCTAAATCAAAAATCGAAACTTTTGCATTCTGTTTATTGATTTTGCAAACTATTTTGCTGGTTGTAATAGTATAAAAAGCTTTGTGCTCTTCTACAGCCAATTCATTATAACCGTGCGATTGACCTTTATCTATGGCATACGAAAAGTCTTTGTTGAAATAACCTTTGGTTGTGTACCGAAAACGAATCATACTATCGCGAAGAATGGTGATTTTGAGCACCACGTTATTTTCTGTGTAGAAAAAAAAATTGTCAACATCTTGATTGAATGACACTATCTTGGAAGGAAACTGATCGCCTTTGTGTTCTAATTCAGTATTTGTAATCATAGTAATTGGATTATAATTGTCAAATTTACAAAGTTGAAACTTTTAATCACTTTTTAATTTGAGGTTTTATTAACTCAAACGTTTGCGTTTATGGATAAAATGGAAATCAGTATATTAAAAAGATAAGATTTAGTTTTTAACGTCTTTTTTAAATCTAAACCATTAAGGTATTAAGTTTCATTAAGAGTTCTAAACTTAATGAAACTTAATACCTTAATGGTCTAAAAAATTCAACCTTATTTTACTTCAAAGAAATTTTAAAAACCGAAACCCCCAAAGGCGGCAATGTCAATTCTACCGAAAATTCCCTACCATTCCAAGCTTCCTTTTCAATTTTGATGGCTTTTTTATTGTTGATGCCGCTTCCGCCGTATTCTACTTTATCCGAATTAAAAATTTCAGTCAATTTTCCTTTGGAAGGTAATCCGATTCGATAATTCTCTCGAACTACCGGCGTGAAATTACAAACCACCACTAAATTTTCTTTTTCATTTTTTCCTTTACGGATGTAACTCAGCACCGCATTTTGATGATCGGAATAATTAATCCATTCAAAACCTTCGGGGCTAAATTGATTTTCGAATAAAGCGGGATTCGTTTTATATAACTCATTTAAATCGCTGATGCATTTTCGTGTGCCTTCGTGATAACCGTATTCTAACAAATGCCAGTCTAAACTTCCGTCAAATTTCCATTCGGCACGTTGACCGAATTCAGAACCCATAAACAGTAAATTCGTTCCCGGATGCGTGAACATATAGCCGTAAAGCAAACGTAAATTGGCGAATTGCTGCCATTCATCTCCTGTCATTCGTCCTAAAATGGATTTTTTTCCGTAAACAACTTCATCGTGCGAAAGCGGCAACATAAAGTTTTCGGAAAACGCATACGTCATCGAAAAAGTCAAATCATTTTGATGGTATTTTCTGTAAATCGATTCTCTTTTAAAGTATTCTAAAGTATCGTGCATCCAACCCATCATCCATTTCATTCCAAAGCCTAATCCGCCCACGGATGTTGGTCTGGAAACCATTGGAAACGATGTACTTTCTTCGGCAATCGTCTGAACTCCTTCATAATTGGAATAAACCGCTTCATTAAAATCTTTTAAGAAACTGATGGTATCTAAGTTTTCTCTTCCGCCAAAAATATTCGGTTCCCACTCCCCGTCTTTTCGGGAATAATCCAAATACAACATCGAAGCGACAGCATCTACACGCAAACCATCCGCATGATAATGGTCGAGCCAAAACAACGCATTGGAAATCAAAAACGAACGCACTTCATTTCTGCCATAATTAAATACCAAACTTTTCCAATCGGGATGATAACCTTTTCTTCGATCGGGATGTTCATATAAATTGGAACCGTCAAAAAATCCTAAACCGTGAGCATCGTCGGGAAAATGCGACGGAACCCAGTCTAAAATCACGCCAATTCCGGCTTGGTGCAATTTATCTACCAAAAACATAAAATCCTGCGGTTTTCCAAATCGGGAAGTTGGTGCAAAATAGCCAATCAACTGATAACCCCACGATGGATCATACGGATATTCCATAATTGGCATAAATTCCACGTGCGTGAAACCGGTTTCTTTGACATAATTCACCAAATCTTCCGCCAATTCTAAATAAGTGAGCGAACGATCTTGCTCTAAATTGCGTTTCCACGAACCCAAATGCACTTCATACACCGAATACGGTTTGTCGAAACCATTTTTATCCTTTCGGGAATCCATCCATTTTTTGTCTTTCCATTTGTATTCCAAATCCCAAATAACTGACGCCGTTTCCGGTGGTTTTTGGCAATATAACGCAAACGGATCTGCTTTTTCAGTGATAATTCCGTTGTTGTTGGACTGAATTTTATATTTGTATTTTGTTCCTTTATCAATGTTAGGAATAAATCCTTCCCAAATTCCGGACGCATCCCAACGCACATTCAATGGATGTTCGCCCTGAATCCAGTAATTAAAATCGCCCACGACAGAAACCGAACGTGCCGACGGTGCCCAAACGGCAAAATAAACGCCTTTTACGCCGTTGACCTCCGTGAGATGAGCTCCTAATTTTTCGTATAATCTAAAATGTTTTCCGGCTTTGAATAAGGCGATGTCAAAATCGGTGAAAAGGGAATGTGGTTGTACTTGGTTCATATGTTTTAACCTTAAAGGTATTGTGTTTTTTTTTATTTCGTAATTCTAATAATAAATGTAATTATTTTTTCAATTCCATTACTTTCTCTAATAAAGGTGCTAATCCATTTTCTGTAATTGTGTCATTATTCCAAAAACTCATACAACAACTTACATACTTGTCTCTGACTTTACTTGCAATATAATAAATTGTTAAAGTTTTTCCTCCTGACATTCCTACAAGTAATGATTTTGCACCTATAAAATCATAGATTACTTTTTTAGCTTTCGTTTCTGTTCCTTCAAATATAACGACAACATCTTCCTCTGAAAGTACTTTTCCGCCTTTTTTATTTTTTGTAACAGTAAATTGATTGTCAATGGAGTTCTTCGCACTTTCGAATGTTTTGTGAACCGACCAATTCATTTCTCCGTAATATGGACATTGTACGGTGTTTATGTTTGTCCAATAACAACTATTTCCAAGTTTGATTTTTCGTCCTGCAAAATCAATACTATCAATAGTCATTGGCTCAAAAACTTCTTTTGGTATTTCACCGTTCAAAATTAGATTTATATATTTTCTTTCAAATTCTTGATTTTGTTTTCCATAATAACCAAACCAAAAAACTGAAACGGTTTTGTTTTTATTCTCAACAAAATAATATGAACTAATCTGATTAATATTTTCCGCAATATTTTCAAATTTAGTGATGAATAAATTGTTGTTTTTTAATGTTTCGTCTTTTGTTTTAATGTCACTTTCTTTAATGGAATATTTTCTATATAGTTTTTTTAACCCCTTTTCAGAAAATTCATTACTAAATGTTTGACTTGAAAAATCAACTCCATCAACATTAAAGAAAATAATTGTTTGGTTATTAATAGCTTTAAGTCGTTTTACAAAATCATCATTTTCTTGACTAAATAAAAATGTTGAAATTAATGTAAAAACTAAAAAAAATATTGACTTCATATTTTTTATTTTACAATATTAAAAGTATGTAATGATTTTCCATAATTTCTCATTGAAACTTTACTTGTCAAAGCATTGTCACTTGGTTTTACAGAAATACTTTGGTTTATGTCATATGAATCATTTTGGGAAAATTTCATACTAATAGTTTATTTGATGTCTTTTTACATAGAATGCCTTCACATAACTTCCATAACTACTTAAGTAAAAGTAAAAGAAACGATATTGTTTTTTCACTATTGCCATTTAGGGATTATATCTGTAAACAAAGTCAATTATCAATTCTATACTTTTTGTTCTATATTATATGTTCTTTAATCTAATAATTCATAATACTCTGAATCCCCCTCAACGGAATCACCGCCCAACGTGGTCTGGAATTCAATTCGTAACCCAACTCGTAAACCGCTTTTTCCAGCAAACAATACTTCAACAAAAAGTCAATTTCGTGGTTGTAACCAATGTTTAAATTGCCGGATTGAGCTTTTTCAATATAGGTTTCCAAAAAGACACCCACAAAATATTTATACAGAATCTCTCCGGCTTTAAACAATTCTTCCTGTTCAAACGGATATTTTTCTTTGTTGTTAAAAATCGTTGCATAAATGGCATAATGAAACGAACGAAACATTCCCGCCACATCTTTCAACGGTGGTTGTTTTACTTTTCGGTCACGAATGGTGCTTTCCGGTTCGCCTTCAAAATCCAAAATATAAAAATCATCGCCATTCACTAACACTTGTCCCAAATGATAATCACCGTGAATGCGAATGCGTTCCGATTTCATCTTCGTCCAATCGAAATCAACAAAATGTTTCCGAACTAACTTCTTATTTTCCATAAATTGATGAGCCAATTCCAACGCCAATCCATCTAATTTATGCAAACTGTTTTCAATGATATTCAACCGGTTTTGAAACTGATACAACATTCTGTTTTTCAACCAAACAGTATAATCGCCATTGTAAGTGGTGGGTGTAAAAGCCGTTTCGTGGATATCGCTTCCCAAGGCAATATGCATTTCTGCCGTTCGCAAAGCCAATGTTTGAATGCGTAAAAACAAACTCAAACCCACCCAATCAATAATTTCGGGCGGAATTTCATTAATTCGTAACCGCTTAAACATCGCAATATCGGGTAATTTATCGATTTTAATTTTTTTGCGTTTCAAATTATCAAAAACACCGTCGGCCTGTTCAAGCATAAATTTCCACGCATCACCTTGATTCGATACCAATTCTTGCATCAAACCGAGCGTAATATTCCCTTCGGCCAAAGCCAAATTAATACTTCCGGTATAGCGTGGTGTATTTTCAAAATGCATTCTTTCCGTCAAAAAACGACTGATTTCATAATCGGGATTTGTGCTGACATAAATTCTTCTGAAAATCTTCAACACAAACGAATCGTTGTAAATAATTGACGTATTACTTTGCTCTAATCCCATAAAACGAGACGATTGATAATCTTCTTTTTCGATGGATGAACCTTTATGAAAAACCAATTTCAATCCGGGCGTTTCTTTTGATTTTACAATATTATCAAACAGCAACTTACGAAAATCTTCTTGATGTAAAGCATCAACTAAATAACCGGTTTGCTTTCCCATCACCACCGGAGCAATAACGGTACTTGTATCCAATTCTTCCTTGGCCATAAAAGCCAACGGCATAAAATAATGTTGGTAAAACGCTTCTTTGAAATTCACTTCCAACAACACCCCATAATAGGTGTTTTTCTTGGATGTTATCTTAAACTGATCAACCACCTCGATGTACTTTAACGTACTCGCTTTTCCGCCATACCATCGTTTATTAATGATATAATTTTCTAAAATATCCGAAGAAAAAACCTTGACAAAATCATCATCATCAAAACAAGTTTCCCACGTAGTTTTAAATTCAAATGTACTGGTAAAAGTATCTTGGTTGGTTGTATTCATTATCGTTCAATTTTAAATAAATGAAAAGGTAAAGCAGGATGTAATTCAACAAAATTCCACTCTCTATCCCAATAATAAGTGTTTCCGGTAATTAAATCGGTTACTTTAACCGGTTGATTTCCAATTTCTTCCAAAGGTAAACGAACCACAGCCTGCAATGGATTTTGTGCATTCAAACTACAAACCATCAATGTATGATCGGTTTTGGCATCATTAAATTTATAATAAGCAATCAATTGTTCGTTATCCGTTTTACAAAAAACAATATTATTAGTTTGTTGCAAGGATTCTTGCTGTTTTCTGATATGATTGATGCGAGTAATCAACGTAGTCAATTTGTTTTTCGCTTCCCAATCCCAATGATATACTTCGTATTTCTCCGAATTCAAATATTCTTCTTTTCCTTTTGCCATCGGTTGATGAACCAAAAATTCATAAGCCGGACCATAAATTCCAACACTTGAACTCAACGTCGCAGCTAAAAAATATTTTTGTAAATAAACCGATTCATTTCCGGTTTGCAACGCAAAAGGCAGAATATCAGGCGTATTCGGCCAGAAATTCGGTCGGAAAAATTCCTTTTGTTCGGTTTGAGTTAACTCTGTAACGTATTCAATCAATTCCGCTTTCGTATTTCGCCAAGTAAAATAAGTATACGATTGCGAAAAACCTTGTTTTGCCAATTCATTCATAATTTTCGGACGCGTAAAAGCTTCCGACAAAAACAACACATCCGGATGTTTCTTCTTAATCTCGCCAATCAACCATCCCCAGAAATAAAAGGGTTTCGTGTGCGGATTATCAACACGATAGACTTTAATTCCACATTCTTCAATCCAAAACAAAGCGACATCTAACAATTCCTTCCACAAGTTTTTCCAATCGCCACTTTCAAAATAAATCGGTTGAATATCTTGGTACTTTTTTGGTGGATTTTCGGCATATTGCACCGTTCCGTCCGGACGCCATTTGAACCATTGCGGAAAATCTTTCACATACGGATGATCAGGAGCGGCTTGCAACGCATAATCCATCGCAATTTCAATTCCCATCGATTGGGCTTTTTTCACCAATGATTTAAAATCGTCAATCGATCCCAATTCAGGATGCGTCGATTTATGTCCGCCAAACTTTGAACCAATTCCCCACGGCGAACCCACATCGCCTTTTTCAGCCGTAGTGGCATTGTTTTTTCCTTTGCGATTTACTTCTCCAATCGGATGAATCGGCGGAAAATACAACGTATCAAAACCCATTTCCACCACTCGCGGCAACAATCGTTCGCAATCTTTAAACGTTCCGTGTTTACCGGGAATTTCTGATACCGAACGTGGAAAAAATTCATACCATGTGCTAAACAACGCTTTTTTACGATCTACATAAACCTTCAACTCTGAAGATGAATTCGCTAATGTTCTAGTCGGATATTTTTTAAAAATTTGATGTAATTCATCCGACAACGCAATCGCAATCGCTGAATCATATAATTTTGCATCTTGAAATGCTTTGATGGCTGCATTCAAATATACTTTTTCTTCTTTTGTAACTTCTTTCAAAATGGCTTGGCAGTACTCTGCTCCTTCCAACAATTCCGATTTAACGTGTTGATTATCGTTAATTTTACGCTCTGTTCCGTGTTGCCAATTTAAAGCATAATCGACCCAACCTTCAATAAAATAGGAATAAAAACCTTGCTTTTCAACAACAAATTCGGCTCCCCATTCATCATTTTCCGTGGGAGACATTCGCACTTCACTCCACTTTTTATCTTTTTCGTGTTTAAATTTCACACAACAATCCACCACATCGTGACCGTCGGAAAAAACGTGAGCTGATACATTAACTGTTTGGTTGATAATTCGCTTTATAAAAAAAGAACCTCCATCTAATTGAGGCTTCACACTTTCAATAACAATACGCGTCTGATTTTGCATTTTAAGTAATTTTTATGAACTCTAAATTTATAAAAAATAAAATTAAATCTTACCTTTCGTTAAAATTTATTGAAATGTCAAAAAAAACCAAATCTGACAATCAATCCTTGCAGATTCCGAAGCCAATTCTCATAACCGCTAAATTTTTGCAAGCAATTTCACCAAGATTAGCCACTCAATTTGCTGCAAAACTTTTTACAACACCCATAAAACACAAAATTCCGAAACGGGAATTTCAAATGGATAAACAAAGTATTCAACACGATGTTTTAATTCCGTCCATCAATAAAACCATTAAAACCTACCAATACGGTAACAAACCGAAAAAGATTTTACTCGTTCACGGTTGGTCAGGTCGCGGAACTCAATTAGTCAAAATTGCCGACGAACTCATCGAAAATGGCTTTTCCATCATCAGTTTCGATGCTCCGGCTCACGGTAAAAGCAAAGGATATTCGTCGATTATGACCGAATTTATCGCTTCTATCATCGAACTCGAAAAACAATTCGGTCCGTTTGAATTTGCCATCGGTCATTCCCTAGGTGGCATGTCCATCATCAACGCCATCAAACAAAACCTGAATGTCAAAAAAGCCGTAATTATAGGTAGTGGCGATTTAATTCAGGATATTATCTCCGATTTTATTCAAAATTTAGGTCTAAAACCACAAATTGGCGAGAGAATGCGTGAACATTTTGAAAAGAAATTCAGCGAACCCATGAACAATTATTCCACATCGGTCGTGTCCAAAAACATCGAAACACCTGTTTTAATCATCCACGACAACGACGATCACGATGTAAATGTAAAATGTGCCCACAACATTCACAACCATTTAAAAAACAGCAAATTAATGATAACCAATCATTTAGGTCATAGAAAAATATTAGGGAACGAAAAAGTAATCAATGAAATCAGTAATTTTATCAGAAGCTAATCCAGCTATCCGCTGCAACTCCTCGGCCTTCAAGCCATTTTTCTAACGCTTTTTCGTGGCTTCTTTGGTTGCCCCAAAAAGCGAAGAAAAATTGGCTTTCAGTCCTGCGGGGTTTCCGCTACTATCTGGGCTACGATAAGTGCTAAAAATTAAAATTTAATGTTATGAAAAAATTAATCTTACTACTGACATTCGTCACATTAACCGCGTGTCAGGGACAAAAAAAGGAGCAAAAAAATCCAAAACCTAAAGTTGTCAAAACCGAAGCCGAATGGAAAGCTGAACTCACACCCGAACAATACGAAGTATTACGTAAAAAAGGTACGGAAAGAGCTTTCACTGGAGCCTACTGGGATCATTTCGAAAAAGGACAATACGTTTGTGCCGCTTGCGAAAATCCGTTATTCAAATCCCAAACCAAATTCGAATCTGATTGTGGTTGGCCATCGTTTGACCAAGCTATCAAAGGTTCTGTGATTTATGAAAATGATTATAGTTTCGGAATGTCACGTGTAGAAGTCATGTGTGCCAACTGTGGAAGTCACCTTGGTCACGTTTTTGATGACGGTCCGAAAGAAACCACCGGAAAACGTTTTTGTACCAACTCAATTTCTGTCAAATTTATACCTGAAAAGTAATGGCCTATAAAATCCATAAAACCGAAGAAGAATGGAAAGCCCAATTAGGCTTAGAAAAATATAAAATCCTTCGTCAAAAAGGAACTGAATTTCCGCACACGGGACAATACAACCTCCATTTCGAAAAAGGAAAGTATGGCTGTGCAGCTTGTGGCGAAGTTCTATTTGAAAGCGATTCCAAATTTGATGCTCATTGCGGTTGGCCCTCCTTCGATCAATCCATCCCCGGAAAAGTAGAATACATCAAAGATGCATCCCATGGAATGATTCGCACCGAAATCCTGTGCGCCACTTGCGGAAGTCATCTTGGCCACGTTTTTGATGATGGTCCAACTGAAACCGGAGTTAGATATTGTGTAAACTCATTATCTATTGATTTTAAAAAATAAAAATGAATTTATTTGAAGAAACACCTAATTGGAAAGAAAATTAACTCCTTTAATTAATCAATACAAAGGAAAAAAACATCCATTGGACTACCAAAAACCTTATCAATTGTTATTCATGGTTGTGCTCTCTGCTTAAGCTTCAGATGCCAATATTAACAAAATCGCACCTGAATTATTTAAAAGCTTTTCCAATATGGAAGTATTAGCCGCTTCAAATGTAGAATCGGTGTTTCCTTTCATCAGTAAAGTAAGAAATTTTGCAACAAAAGCAAATTGGCTTATTGAAATCGCTAAAACCGTAAAAGAAGATAAATACATCCCAACAAATCTTGAAAACTTAACTGCTCTAAAAGGAATAGGAAGAAAATCAGCCAATGTAATTCTCCGTGAAACCAACCAAAAAGCTGAAGGAATCATAGCTGATTTACACGTCATCCGAGTTGCTCCAAGAATCGGTCTAACCGATGACAACAAAGACGGCATCAAAATCGAAAAACAACTAATGAAAATGCTTCCTCCTGAAATCTGGAATGAAATCGGAATGGCAATTTCATTTCTAGGAAGAGAAACTTGTCGCCCTACTAATCCAAAATGTGATAAATGTGTTGTTAACTCTTATTGCAATTATTTTAAGAAAATTCAGAAGTAATTCTTTCCTTTTGGGCGTGCCCCTGCGACAAGCTCCGGGTCGGGCTTTTCGCTGCAAGTCCTCGTCCAAAGGTTGGTTTTTGTCGGGCTGTGCTCGGCTTCTTTGGTCGCCGGCTCAACCCGCAAAAACACA